>JBBQDM010000012.1:0-117732 GCA_038319675.1 Vicinamibacterales bacterium | reverse complement strand
CCGGGCGGGTGGAGGGTGGTCGTGAACGAATACACCGTTCCCATTCATGCGGTGCATTCGTTCACGACCACCCTCCACCCGCTCTGCCGCCCTTGGCGGCACCCAACCCGTGCAACAGGCATAGGTGCCGCTCCGCTGATCCTTGTGCAACGAAGGACAGGCCTTTCTCCATGGCCCTCCATGGCCTCCATGGTGAAAAGCCGTGTTGGTTCCTGGTCAAATCGGCCAGAAGTGCAACAGCAGCGGCACACTGGTGGCGACGACGATGATTTCGAGGGGGAGGCCGAGCTTCCAGTAGTCACCGAAACGGAATCCGCCTGGCCCGAGAATCAGGGTGTTGTTCTGATGCCCAATCGGCGTGAGGAAGGCACACGACGCGCCAATGGCGACGGCCATGAGGAAGGCATCAGGCTGCGCATCGAGCTGCGTGGCGACGCTCAGGGCAATAGGGCACATGACCGCGGCGGTGGCGGCGTTGTTCATGAAGTCAGAGAGCGTCATGGTGACCACGAGGACGAGGGTCAGGCTGAGCACGACGTGTCCCTGTGCCACGTGTGTCATCAGCAGACGGGCAATCAGATCGGCAGCACCGGTGGTGGCCATCGCGCCTGCGACCGGGATGAGGGCCGCCAGCAGCACAATGATCGGCCAGTCCACCGCGTCGTACACCGTGCGTGGCGAGACCACCCTCAGCGCCATGCTGGCGAGTACCGCCGCGGCAAACGCGGTGGCGACCGGCAGCAGGCCGAAGCCCGCCGCGGCGATCGCGGTGCCCATGACGACGGTGGCGATTGTGGCCTCGCGCCGTGCGGGCAGGCGCAGGGCGCGTTCGGCCAGCGGGACACAGCCGAATTCGTTGGCAAAGCCCATGATGGAATCCGGCGGGCCCTGCATCAGCAGCACATCGCCGGCCTGCACATGTTCTGAACGGAGCCGACGAATCGAACGGCGCCCTTGTCTCGACAGAGCCAGCAGGTTGATCCCGAAGCGCGTACGGAGCTCGATGTCGGAGGCCGATCGACCAACCACAAGGCCATCGGGGCGGACTGCCAACTCCATCAACACGACCTCAATGTCGGCATCCTTGCGCGCCTCGGCCCTCTGTGTGGTGTCTTCGGCTGGGGCGTCCGTCGCAGTGTCCGTCTCGGCCTGCGCCCCGGCTTCGGGTTTGGCTTGAGGGTCTGGGCCACCACTGGCGGTCTCGTCGTCGGCAGCCTCGGACTTCGCGGCGGGGACGGCTTCCTCAAGTGTGAGGCCGGATTTGGAGAGTGCCTCGGCCAGAGATGCCGGTTCGGCTTCGATCACGAGGATGTCGCCGGTGTGGAGGATGCGGCCCGGATGGGGAGCCCCGACGTGTACGTTGTTACGGACCAACCCAATCACCTGGGCATCGGCGCCTTCGAGGGTCTGACCGAGTTCGTGGATGGTCTTGCCGACCGCGCTGCTTCCCTCGTGCACCCGGGCTTCGGTCAGATAGGCCCCCGTATCGAAACTGTCGACGCCGGCGCGCTCGCGTGTCGGCACGAGCCAGCGGCTGAAGAGGACGACAAACAACACGCCCGCCGTCGCAACCCCCATACCGACCGCGCTGAAGTCGAACATGGCGAACGGCACGCCAGTCTCTTCCGCCCGAAACCCCGAGACGATGAGATTGGGTGGCGTCCCGATGAGGGTGGTCATCCCACCGAGAATGGAGCCGAAGGCCAGTGGCATGAGTACCTGGCCGGGTGGCAGGTCCTGCTTGCGGGCAATCTGCAACGCGACCGGCATCAGCAGCGCGAGCGCGCCGACGTTGTTCATGAACGCCGACAGGATGGCCCCCAGCGCGGTTAATGCTGCGACCGACACCAGCGGGCCGGCCGTGGCCGGCAGCAGGACGCGCGTGAGCACGTCAATGGCCCCTGACGTCTGCAGCCCTCGACTCAGCACGAGCACACAGGCGACGGTGATTACCGCCGGGTGCCCGAACCCGGCGAACGTGTCGGCATGGGGCACCAGTCCGGCCGCGACGCAGGCGAGCAGCGCCGCAAATGCCACCATGTCGTGCCGCCAGCGGTCCCAGAGGAACATGACGACGGTGGCGGCCAGGATGATCAGAATCAGCAGTTGATCAGTGGTCATGCGGTTGAAAAAACCTTTCGGGTAGGTTTTTCGCAAGAATGGGACACGCGTGACAGTCTAGGCGCATGTCCTATTTTTGCGAAAAACCTACCCGAAAGGTTTTTCTCTTGACGACCTTGACGACTTCCACCACGCCGACCGGCGCCATGGCCGCGAGCACGATTACGCCCCAGTCCGCAGCGCCCAGAGGGACGGTGCCGAGGATGCCGCGCAGCCACGGCAGGTAGACCGCCGCTATCTGCAGCAGGATGCACAGCCCGGTCGCCCCCCAGAGCCAGCCATTGGTAAAGAGCCGTGACGTGAATGCCGATCGGGTCTGTGATCGGGCGTTGAAGGCATGCGCCACCTGCCCCAACGCGAGTGCCATGAAGGCGACCGTGACCGCGTGGCGCAGTCCCTCCCCCTCAGTGCCGTACCACGACATGCCGACGCTGAACGCGGCGAGGGTGCAGGCGGCGAGCAGGGACCCCTGCCACACGATCAACCATCCGAAGCGTCGGGTCATGAGCGGCGCGGCCGGATCGCGCGGCGGCCGCGCCATGACGTCAGGGGCCGACGGCTCAAGCGCGAGCGCCATCGCCGGGAAGATGTCGGTCACCAGGTTCAGCCACAGGATCTGCAGCACGCCGAGGGGCAGTGGCCAGCCGATCATGATCGCCGCAAACACCGTCACGATCTCCGCCAAGTTGCACGAGAACAAAAAGTGGATGAACCGCAGGATGTTGTGAACGATGATCCGGCCCTGTTCGACGGCGGTGACGATCGTCGCGAAGTTGTCATCGGTGATCACCATGGCCGACGACTCTTTGGCGACCTCGGTCCCTCGGATGCCCATGGCGATGCCGATGTCAGCCTGTCGAAGCGCCGGCGCGTCGTTGACGCCGTCGCCGGTCATGGCCACCACGTGCCCGTCCCGTTGCAGGGCCTCGACGATCCGCAATTTGTGTTCGGGCGACACG
Organism: Vicinamibacterales bacterium; assembly: GCA_038319675.1. Lineage (GTDB taxonomy): Bacteria > Acidobacteriota > Vicinamibacteria > Vicinamibacterales > SCN-69-37 > SYFT01. Next base: position 114,652 of record JBBQDM010000012.1, on the reverse strand, counting down.
CGCGCAAACACGGCTGCGTCGGCCACCGCCTCACGCCAGCCTTCGTCGTCGAGGTCGTGCAGCGCCCGGCCGTGGACGGTGCGCAGCCGACGGCCCTGGGTGTCGGTGTCGAGTCCCAGCTGTCGCCCGATTTCTGCGGCGGTCGTTTCCTGATCGCCGGTGATCATGACGGTCCGGATGCCGGCGGTTCGACAGATCGCAATCGTCTCGCGCGCCTCATCACGCAACGGATCGAGCATGCCGACAAAACCCACCAGCGTCAGATCGCGGGAGAGATCGTCGTCGGTGTACGGGTCCGGCAGGGTGCGCCAGGCGAGTGCCAGCACGCGCAGGGCCTCTGACGCCAAATCGTGATTCGTCGCCGCGGCGCGCGTCCGACCTTCGTCGGTCATCGGCGATGTCTGGTCACCGTCCTGCACGGTGGTGCTCGCGGCAGTCAGTTCGTCGGGTGCGCCCTTGACGTACGCCACGGTGGCGCCGTCGGGTGTGCGGTGCACGGTGACCATCCGCTTCGACGTACTGGTGAAGGGCACCTCGGCGAGCCGGGGATAGTCCTGCGCGAGTTGGGCGCGGTCGAGACCGGCTTTGTCGGCCACGACCAGCAGGGCCCCTTCGGTGGGATCCCCGAGCACCGTGACACCCTCATCGGTGTGGTCCAGTGCGGCGTCGTTGCACAGTGCGCCGATGCGCAGCGCGAGATCGAGATGGGCATCGGCCTCGGGATTCAGTGCATCGATCCGAGTGGTGTCGTAGCCACTGCCCTCGATCACCACCCGCCGGTCGCCCAGAGCCAGCGCCTGCACGGTCATTTCATTCCGCGTGAGTGTGCCCGTCTTGTCGGAGCAAATCACGGTGGTGGAGCCCAGCGACTCCACGGCGGGCAACCGGCGGACCAGCGCCCCCATCCGGGCCATCCGCTGCATGCCCACTGCCAGCGTCATCGTGGTCACGGCGAGTAATCCCTCGGGAATCGCGGCAATGGCAAGCGAGATGCCGATCTCGACCATGTACAGCAGTTCGATGCCTCGGAGCCAGCCGGTCACCACAATGACCGCGCACAACACCAGCACGATGACGAGCAGTGCACGGCTCAGTTGCGCCAGTTTGCCTTCCAACGGCGTCGCCTTGTCGGCGACATCGTCGATGAGGGCACCGATCCGGCCCATCTCGGTGGCCGGCCCTGTCGCGGTGACCACAGCCGTTCCGCGACCATCCGTGACTGCGGTGCCGAGGTACACCATGCTCAGTCGGTCGCCAATCGGTGCATTCGGATCGGAGACCGGGTCGGTGGCCTTCGAGACGGCCACGGATTCGCCGGTCAGTGCGGCCTCGTCTACCTGCAGCGTGGCTTGCTCGATCAGTCGCGCGTCGGCGGGTACCCGATCGCCGGCGGCGAGCAACACCAGATCGCCCACCACCAGGTCTGCGGCCGGAATTTCGAGTTGTGCGCCGTCGCGACGGACGCGCGCGATGGAGACCGCCTGCTTGCGCAGGCTGTCGAGGGCGTTCGCGGCTTTCCACTCCGTGAGAAATCCGATGAGGGCGTTGAGCAGAATCACGACCAGAATCGCGATGGCCTCAATGTGATCGCCGAGAACGAAGGCGACACTCGAGGCCAGCACCAATAATCCGACAATCAGGCTGCGGAACTGATGGGCGATCAGCGCGAGCAAGGACCGCGGTTTTGCAGCGGCCAGTTCATTGGGACCATGGGTGGCCAACCGGCTGGCGGCCTCGGCGCGCGAGAGCCCGGCCGCCTGATCGGTCTCGATCGCGCGCACGGTATCGTCGATGGAGCGCGTGTGCCAGGGCTGTTCGGACATTCGGGATTCCTGCTCTACCGGGAGGCCAAGTGTTCAGGAGCGTTACCTGTGTCGGCATTCTGGCACTGATCGTTGGCCTCGGGGTGACCTGGGCGGAACAGACATGGGTGCACCCGTGTGCGGTGCCGCAGGCGGGTGAGAATCCCAACGAGGTGCTGGTGGTCATCGAGATCACCCAAAAAGGGCCCGATGGCGTCAGCCACCGGGCCCTTCGTGTGTGTGCGCGTGGCGCCCGTTAGCGCTTGAAGCGAAGGCCGAGGAACGCGGTGTAGCCGAACTTCTCGTATTCAAAGACCCGACCGGGGGCTCCGGCGTACCGGATGCCGCCGGTGTTGGTCAGGTTCTTCGCTTCCAGGTAGATCTCCCACATGGGGGTCATCTGCATGCTGGAGGTGAAGTCGACCTGCGAGCGGCCCGCCCAGTAGAGATCCAGTCGGCTGTCTTCCGTATTGATTTCCGTCAGGAAGTCGCTGCGGTCGGTGTAGGAGAGGCGCGCGTTGAATCCGCTCTTCTCGTAGAACACGCCACCGTTGGTGGTGTGTTTGGACTGACCCGTCAGGGGGAACTCGCTCCGCCCCGCGTAGGTCCGGCCGAGGTGCATGTGCGCATCCGTGTACGTGTAGTTGGCGAAGGCGCCAAACCCGGCGAGTGCGCCCGGGAGAGTGGAGAACTGCTGCTGCCAGGCGAACTCGGCACCGGCGATCCGGCCATCGGGCGCATTCTCCGGGCGCGTGATGAGCGCCGGACGACCGTTGAAGGTGCCCGGCAGTGTCAGGTCGAACCGGTAGTCGCTGAGGTCCTTGTAGAACACCCCGGCCGAGAAGACGCCGATCGGCCCCATGTAGTACTCAATCGACGCGTCCACATTGGTCGCCAGCGTCGGCATCAGGTCGGGGTTGCCGGTCGTGATGCGCAAGCGCGTGACTTCGTCGCTCTCAGACAGTCGGGGGACGATCTCCGGGAAGTCTGGACGATTAATGGCGCGCGTCACCGCCGCGCGGCCGATCAGGCTGTCGGAGAAGGCATATCGCAGTGTCACACCAGGAAACACGTTGGTGTAGCTGCGGGTCGCGTTCCGCGGGGTGAACTGGTCGGTGTCTTCGTTGTGGCCGGAGGCAAACGCCTCCTGCGCCGTGTGCTCGACGCGCACGCCGACCAACACGTTGGCCTTGCCGAACGTCAGGTTCGTCGAGCCGTAGCCGGCATAGATGTCTTCATTGACCTCGTAGTCCGACGTGCGGGATTGGGGCACCCGGGGGGGCGATGACGGCCGGGCCGCGTCGAGATAGGCACGCACCAGTGCCGGGTCGAACTTGTGCCCGAGGTTGTAGTCGTAATTGCTTGAGGACACACCGCTGATGAACGAGGGCATCGGCGAGGAGGGGGCTGAGCTGGATCGTCGATCCCGGAAGCGGTCTTCGTCTGCAGTCTTTTCACGCCCGCGAAACTTGACGCCGAACTTGTGCGTGGCCGCCGTGCCGAACAGTCGGCCCATCAGTTCAATGTTCGCCGCGAAGGCCAGCTCATCCTCCCGTGTGGTGTTGCTGCGGAAGGTATTCTCGCGAAAGCTGAAGCGGCTCAGGTCGAGATGCTGGTTGGTCGAGAACAGGGAATACGTCGGCAGCTGCGGATCGCGCGAGACGTCGTACGACAACGTCAGGTTGCCGCTTGTCCGATACAGCAACTCGTTGCGGCTCGGGTACGTCTGGTCGGCCCGGCCCATGGACGCCGTGTAGTCGGCGATGCCACGGCTGAAGAAGTGCCGCCCGCCGGCCGACACGCTCGTCACCTCGTTGCGCTGCACCCGGTGACGGAACTGCTTGTTGACACGGACGTTTCGGAAGCTCGCCGCCGCGTCCGTCGCGCCCGCCAGCAACACGCCGTCTTCCCAGATGATGCCAAGGCGGTTGCGGAACTCGTCGTCTGTAAACCGTGCGTATGAACCGTTGATGAAGAACCGGTCGGTGGGCGTGGCGCGCCATTCGAGCATGCCCGTACCGGCCACACGTTCGCGACGCGTGTCGTAGTCCTTGAACAGGGTCTCAATCACGCCCAGCACCTCGCCGCCCTCAGGCCGTTCGAGGACGTCCCAGACGTTCTCGACGTTGTCGACCTTGCGATCGGTCTTCGAGTAGCTGACTGACGCGAGGGCGCCGAACTGTTTGTTGGCACCAAAGAGGTTGCTGACAAGCACCGACCCGCGCCGGTCATTGCCCCCGAACTCGTTGTAGCTGCCACCGCCGCTGGCGTTGATGCGCAGACCACTGGCATCAAAGGGTGACCGCGTCACGATGTTGATCGCACCGGCGATGGAGTCCGCGTCGAGGTCCGGGCGCAGCGACTTGGACACTTCGATCTGATTGACGATGTCCGAGGGAATTGTGTCGAGGTCCATCGCGCGGGTCCCCGCATCGGGCACCGGCAACATCACACCGTTGATGGCGACCTGGCTGAAGTTCGCGGGTGCGCCCCGCACGTTGATGTAGCGGCCTTCGCCCTGGTCGCGCTGAACGCCGATACCGGGGGTGCGCTGCAGCGCTTCGGCGATGTTTGGATCGGGAAAGCGACCAATCGCATCCGCCGACACAACGTTGCCGATGTTGTCTGCCGTCCGCTGCTGGTTGAGCGCGCGGGCCTGGCCGTCGCGAATCGGACTCGCGACTACGGTCACTTCATCCTCGAAGGCGGTGGATGGCACCAGCGCGAAGGTGAGCGCAGCGCGCTGACCTGCAGCCACTGTCACAGACTGGGTGTCGACGCGATACCCGAGATATTCGACCTCGATCAGGTGGGTGCCCACGGGCACCTGCGCGAGCGTGAACTCCCCCTGGGCATTGGTGGCCGTCCGGACGTTGAGGGTGCGGATGACAACCTGGGCACCGGGCAACGCGGAACCAGACTGGTCGGCGACACGTCCCGCGACGGTGCCGCTGGAGGTAGCTTGCTGTGCCGAGGTGGGCACGGCCATGAAGACAAGAAGGAACAACGCTACAAGATGCGTAGTCCAGAGGGTCGACTGACGTCGAGATAACTGCATGGTCTGAATAATCTCCATAAGTGAATGTCCGACGGCGATTTTCCGGGGTGACTGCAACAGCCGCGCAACGACTCTGTCGCGCGCGCGTAAAACCACGCGATGTAACGCGGGTATGAAGTCTGTGTGTTGCGCGTCTGTACGACCGCAGGAGTGGTCAGCGACTGCGTAGAATGTCGACGATGACTCGATGCCTGCGTGAGGCGGTGGTGTTGGTGAGCGCAATTGTGCTGACCGCAGGATGTGGGCAGCCGGACACCCCATCGTCGTCCAGCGGTGTCGTGGTGGGCGTGCGACCTGCTGTGGAGACCTCGCCGGTGTCAACCGATGCGGACGACCCTGCGGTCTGGATCAATCCTGTCGACCCCGCCCGCAGCCTGATCATCGGTACTGACAAGACCGAGGCGACCGGTGGCCTGTATGTCTTCGACCTCGATGGGGCGGTACGTCAGATCGTGTCACCGCTGGATCGGCCCAACAATGTGGACGTGGAGTACGGGCTGCTCGTAGGCGGTGTTCGCGTGGATGTGGCCGTCACGACGGAACGCAAGCAGCAGCGACTGCGCGTTTATCGCATCGAGGATGGCGAGACGCCGCTTTCGGAAATCTCCACTGATGGCGGCATCCGTGTGCTCAACGACGCTGTCGGAGAGGCCGCCGAGCCCATGGGGATCGCGTTGTACAGGCGCCCTGCCGACCAGGAGGTGTTTGCGATCATCGCCCCGAAGACCGGCGGCACCACCAATTACCTCGCGCAATACCGCCTGCACGACGATGGCAGCGGTCGGGTGACGGGAACGTTCGTTCGCCGGTTCGGCAACTTCAGCCGTATCGGTGCCGAGCCGGGTGAGGTGGGAGAAATCGAGGCGCTCGTCGTCGACGACGCACTCGGATTTGTGTATGCGGCTGATGAGCGTTTCGGGATCCGGAAGTACCACGCCGACCCGGATCATCCGGATGCGGCTGTGGAACTGGCGGTCATTGGACAACACGGCTATCAGGCCGATCGAGAGGGACTTGCGATTTTTGCAGGACCTGATGGCACCGGCTACCTCGTATCGGTGGACCAGATTGAAGGCGCCAGTCGCCTCCGGTATTACAGGCGCGAAGGGACGTCGACCAATCCCCACGACCATTCCGAGGTGGTGCGGGAGGTGGTGACGACGGCGGACTCGACGGATGGACTTGAGGTGATCTCGGTGCCCCTGCCGGGCTTTCCCGATGGCCTGGTTGTGATGATGAACAGCATCGGCCGAAATTTTCATCTCTATCGATGGAACGACCTGCAGCGGTAGCACGGTGGTGACGATTGCACCCTCGGCGTTGCGTGCACAACGACGGTGATACGCTGCACGGCTGATGAAGCCGTGGATATTGCTGGGCGAGAGCCACACGCCTGACGGGACGCGGCTGACGCTGATGCTGCGCGACCGGGAGCATGTGATCTTTGCCGACGGCAAGTTGCTCATGTCCAGCCGGATGCACGGTTCCGAAGAGGCATTGGCCACACTGGCGTGTGCGCATGTGACCTCGGCGGCCGCACCACGGGTGCTGGTCGGCGGCCTTGGTCTGGGCTTCACCCTCCGTGCCACCCTCGATGTCCTCCCACCACGAGCCACCGTGGTGGTCGCGGAACTGGTGCCCGCCGTCGTCGAATGGAATCGCGGGCCTCTTGGGCCGCTCGCCAATCATCCGCTGGACGACCCGCGCGTCGAAGTGGCGGTCGGCGACGTCGCCGGTGTCATCAAGGGACGTCGCGCCGGCTTCGATGCGATCCTGCTCGACGTCGACAACGGCCCTGACGCATTTACGTCATCACTGAATGCCGGTCTCTATGCCAACGATGGCGTCGTGCAGGCGCACGCGGCACTCACGCCGCACGGGGTGCTGGCCGTGTGGTCGGCCTGGGAGGATCGCAAGTTCGAGCAACGCCTGCGATGGGCGGGATTCACGGTGACGATGCATCGGGTGCGGGCGCGCCTGAAGCAGGGCGGTCCGCGTCACACGATCTTTCTCGGCACCCGGTCCTGACTAGGGCGCCGATCCTCCGGTGACCGGGCGCACGCTCACGGTGGCGGTGCGTGTCGCTGCGGCGTCAGCGTCTGCGGGTGTCACCTCGACAACCACGTCGTCGACGCCGAGTGCACGAGCCACGGCATCCGTCAGCGTACGCGTCGTGGCGTCAGAGATGCCCGACGGCATCGTCAGCACCGGCTGCAGCGTCGGGTGGTCGGCGAGTCGCGTTCGTACCTCCGCCAATGATGCTGTGTCGGCCGCGAGCGGTTGGCCGGTGCGGGAGAACCGCAGCGGCCACGCCGAGCGCACCCACTGCAATGCAATCCCGTCGGCGCCGACTCCTGTTTGTGTGGCGAGCAGTTGCACGATCATCGCGCGGGCGTCGTCGCTCAACGCGGCGTCGGCGAGGTACACAATCTCCAGTGCCGGAACGGCGGCAGGGCCTCCCAGGTCGCTGCGAATCGTGATGACCCGCCAACTGCCGGGCAAGGGAAGCCCCGCCAGCACTTGCGTCACGACGCGACCGACGTTGGCCAGCGACTCGGACACCCCGCGTGTGGTGGCGTCGGGCTCACCCGGGGCTCGATCCGAGAGCAGACGTTCGAGCGTGCCGGAGGTCCCGACGTCAGCAATGGTTTGCACCAAATCAAGCCTGGCCGGCCGACCCGCCTGTTCGGACACGCGTTGTTCAAAGCGCGCGATATCGTCGGCCCCGAACAACGTGTTGGTGGCGACCCGCAATTGCACGGCCACACCGCTGCTGTTCATGGTGAACGATGAACTCGTGATCGACGAACGATCGGGCACGACAAACATCGTTTGCAGCTGGCTGACGGCCTGCCGTGTCCGGAACTCCAGCGTGAGCTGGTTAAACGCGGATTGCAGCGGAATCAGCAGCGCCAGCAGGAAGATGCCGACCACGACGAAGCGCGCACGCACCGAGCCGGTGCGACCGACCAGATACTGCAGCCGGAGCCGGCCGAACACCGTGTGGGCAATCGGGGCCGCGAGCACCTCCTCCTTCCACTGACGGACTAGCGGTGATTGCGCGGCATGCGGCACGCCCACCAGCAGCAGGACCGCCCCGGCGCCCAGCACAGCCGCAAACAGATTGGTGGTGAACTGCAGCGCCGCACCGACAAAGACAGGGGAGCCGAAGTTGTAGGCGAGGCTGAAGCCCATGACACACAACGACGGCAACAACGTGATGGCGATGAGCGCGCCCGGCAGGTAGTAGAACCCCCGACGCCGCAGGGAGATCAGGGCGGCGCCGGACATGCCGCCACACAGCGCGACCAGGAAGTCGAGAATCGTGGGGCGGGTGCGCGAGGCAATTTCTGCCGCCGGCACCGCAAACGGCAACAGGTCGATGATCACCGCGGAGATGCCGACGGTCACCACACTGAAGCCCAGCAGCTTTGCGACGAGTTTTGCGAGCAGGTAAATGTCACCGGAGCCAAGGGCCAGACCCGTGGCGATCACTGGGCGCACCAGCGGGACGATCAGGGCGGCCCCGATGACGATGGCGGTCTGACCCAGGATCAGTCCGAGTGCGCAGATGGCGGCCGCCAGTGCGGCTTGCACCCAGTACACCGCGTCCGACAGGTAGGAGGCGCGAATCATTTCGATGTACTCGGTCTCGCGGTCCTCAAGACGCAGGCCGAACAGGCGGGCCATCCAGTCCACAAACGTGCGAGGTGCGGGTTCATCCTCAAATTCGCGCGCGGGTGAGAAGAGCGGTGCCCGTCGGTCAGCGACGACTGGTGAGGGCGTCAGCGGTGCAACCGGGGGCAGCGGCATCGGCATGCCATCCGGCTCCGGGGATGGCGAGACGGCGGTCTCGTCACCCGTCGTCGGGGCACTCTGGGCCTCCTGCTTGAGCCGTCGCTCGGCAAACAGGATGCCGCCCGTCATGTACAGGTTCGTGAGCACGATCATCACGAAGGCATACAGCGGAAACAGCTCTGCGCCAGGCACGCCTGCCTGGATCGGCATGAACGCCACGACCGCCGTTGCCAGGCCACGCGGCTGAAGGGCCATCACCACCTGCAACTCCGAGACGCTGAACTTCGAGCCGCTGTACTTGAAGAGCGCGATGCCGAGGCGGCGGCTTCCGAGCAGCAGCAGGAAGAGCGCGCCGATCCACAGGCCCAACGTCCAGGACAGTGCCGAGAAGTCGAGGATCAGGCCGAGGTAGACAAAAAAGAATGTGCGCACGAGAAACGACAGCTCGGCCGTGATGTTCATCACGAACTGGTTCAGCACAAATTGTTCTTCGCGGATGTCGATGCCGAACAGTTCGCTGAACCGGGGGCCGAAGCGACCGGCAATCGTCTGCATGTTCGCGAGGATCAGTCCGAACAGCAGGACGGCGATCGCGGGGCTGCCATGGAGTTCTTCGACCACGAAGTGCAGCAGGCACACCACACCAAGCGTGAGCATGTAGGACAGGGGCTCGCGCCCGAGCCAGCCGACCAGTCGCGACCACAACACCCCGGCGACCGAGGCCACCACCAGCGCCACCGACCACGAGCGCGCAAACCCCCAAAGCCAGTCCGCCGCATCCGTCGCGCCGGTCTCATGTCCCTGGATGAGCAACACCACCGACACAATGAGGAGCACTTCGCCCATCACTGATTCGAGCTTGACGACTGTCTTGACGTCGTGACGCACCGACAGTCCGGACACGACCGAGATGCAGATGGCAGGACTGGTGGCACCGAGGATGGCGCCAAGCATCAGCGCCGTGTTCAGGGAGAACCCAAGGTAGGTATGGGCCACGAACGCGACCGCCGCCATGGACACGGCAAAGACCACCGACGCAAACATGGCGGTCCGCGGCGCGTGCCGAATGACGTGGGCGATGTCCAGTTCAAGGCCGCCCTCAAACAGGATGACCAGCAGGGCAGCCGCGCCAAAGTACGGGGCGATGTCGAGCAGGGCATCGTGCTGAATCCAACCCGTGACCGGCCCCAGCATCACGCCGATGGCGATGAGCAGGAGGACGCTCGGAATTTTGGTGAGCTTGAACAGCAGGTTGCCCAGGAACCCCAGCAGGATGACCGTGCCCACCAGGGCGAAGAGCATGGAGACCGTCATGTCCCGGCATCATAACGCGCGGAGGGTCGAGGGGCCGCAGCGATCGAAGCGCGACTGCACGCGACGCGGCTACAATCGGGGAATGCCCCTGTCGCTGACCGCCCGTGAACGTGCCGACCTGAAAGCCCGCGCCCATGCGCTCGAACCTGTCGTGCAGGTGGGGCAGGCCGGTCTGACTGACGCACTCGCCGCCGAGATTGACCGTGCCCTGACGGCGCATGGGCTGATCAAGGTCAAACTCGGCGGCGACGACCGCGAGGCTCGGCGGGCGCTGGGCGATGCGATTTGTGTGCAGACGAACGCGACAGACGTTCAACGCGTGGGCAAGATCATCGTGTTGTTCCGACCGAAGCCGGAGGGTGCGGACCCGACGAAGGGGTGACAGCCCTCCTAACACCCGAACTGACGCAGGTGGTGGTCCATGTGTTTGTGGAGCAGCACCCCCCACTCGCGGCGCGTCAGTGGCCCAAACAATGGATGGGCGACGATCGGGCCCTCAGGGGCGGCGAGGAAGGCGTCGAGCTCGGCGCGGAGTTCTGCGCGGGTTTGGGTGAAATCAGCCGGAGCAGTCGCCAGCAGTTCAGTGGCCGTGGGCGCGCCCTTGGGGAACGGCAGCACATACAGGATGAGATGTTTGACCGGGAAGGTCTTGAAGACCCGCTTCTGTCGGTCGGCCACCGCCAGTGCACCGCCGGCCATCCGTACCGATTCGCGCAGATGGCACAACATGCCGTCCACCGAGAACTTGCCCCAGCGGGGGCGCGACTCCGGCGTCAGCGCGTCGAGTCGGTGCAGCAGCCGGGTGCGGTCGGTGTCGTTGAGGAAGCTGGCCATCGGCCATGAGCTTAGCGCGGCCCCAGCGTCTGATGCCGTGAGAACCTCCGCGGCGTGAGAAAATACCCCATGCCCGTGTCCGTCCTGCCAGGTGCCGAGTCGTTGTCGGCGTTCCGTCTCGCTCGTCTCCTCACCCAGCTGCAGTCCTACGCACCCAACGTGGCTGGGGTCGATGCGCGCGACCTGTACCTGGTGGAGGGTGATGCGGCGGACGGGCAGGCCCTGCGTCGGCTGCTGGGCTCGGGGCCCGACGCGGTGGAGCCGGCTGACGCGCTGCTGTACATCGTGCCGCGCCTGGGCACCACGTCGCCGTGGTCGAGCAAGGCCACGGATATCGCCCGGGTCTGTGGACTCGATACTGTGCGGCGCATCGAAAAGGGGCGCGTGTATCGCCTGCACGGTGTGACGTCACTGCCGGATGCTGCGTGGAGTCTTTTGCACGACCCGATGGTGGAATCCGTGTTAACCAGCGACACGGACTTGCCGCACGTGTTTGACGCGCAGCCGCGTCGAGGTCTGCGACGTGTTGATGTGCTCGGCGGAGGAGCTGCGGCACTGGCTGCGGCTAATCGTGACTGGGGCCTCGCGCTGTCTGACGATGAGATTGTGTATCTGGCGACGCACTTTGCGGGTGCCGGCCGGAATCCGACTGACGCGGAACTGATGATGTTTGCGCAGGTCAACAGCGAGCACTGTCGACACAAGATCTTCAACGCCGAGTTCACCGTAGACGGTGAGGTACACCCGCACTCGCTCTTCGGCATGATTCGCCTGACCCATGCGGCCGCTCCAGAGGGTGTGTTGTCGGCGTACACCGACAACGCCGCCGTGATCGCCGGCCCCACTGGCATGCGGTGGTTTCCTGATGCCGACCACGTGTGGCGTCGGCACGAGGAGCCGGTCCACATTCTGATGAAGGTGGAGACCCACAACCATCCGACCGGCATCTCTCCACATCCCGGTGCCGGCACCGGTGCGGGTGGTGAGATTCGCGACGAGGCGGCGACAGGCCGCGGCGGCAAACCCAAGGCCGGGTTGTGCGGGTTCTCGGTCTCCAACCTGCGAATCCCTGGATACGAACAGCCCTGGGAAACACAGCCGTCGTTGGTTGAACAGGGCACACCCGCACGCATGGCGAGTGCGCTCGACATCATGCTCGAGGGCCCGATCGGTGCCGCCGCTTACAACAACGAGTTTGGGCGACCGAACCTCGCTGGATACTTCCGCACCTTCGAGCAGGTCACGCCGGACGGCCGCAACCGCGGGTACCACAAGCCCATCATGATCGCCGGTGGTTACGGCAACATCCGCGATGGTCACGTGCAGAAACGTGCGGTCATTGAGGGGGCACAACTTGTGGTGCTCGGCGGGCCGGCGATGCTCATCGGCCTCGGCGGCGGCGCGGCATCGTCGATGGCGACCGGCAGCAGTTCAGAGGCACTGGACTTTGCGTCGGTGCAACGCGCCAATCCAGAGCTAGAACGCCGCTGTCAGCAGGTGGTGGATGCGTGCTGGGCGCTGGGCGACGACAATCCCATTCTCTCGATCCACGATGTGGGCGCCGGCGGCATTTCCAACGCGTTGCCGGAACTGGTGCATGCCGACGATCGCGGCGGCCGCTTCCAGCTGCGCGACGTGATCAGCGCAGATGCCGCGTTGTCGCCGATGGAACTGTGGTGCAACGAGGCGCAGGAACGGTATGTGCTGGCGATGGCGCCGGAGGATGTCGAACGATTCGGCGCGTTGTGTGCCCGTGAACGGTGTCCCTGGGCGGTCGTCGGTGTGGCAACTGCGGAGCAGCGACTGCTCGTCGAGGATGCGCTGATCGGTGAGCCGGCCGTGGACATGCCGATGCCCGTGTTGCTCGGCAAACCGCCGCGCGTGCAGCGCACCACGGAGCGTGCGCCCCAGACCTTCGCGGCACTCGACACGAAGGCCATTGACGTGATGGACGCGGTGCAGCGCCTGCTCGCGTTGCCGACGATTGCCTCCAAGAACTTCCTGATCACGATCGGCGACCGCAGCGTGGGTGGCCTGACGGTGCGCGACCAGATGGTGGGCCCCTGGCAGGTGCCCGTGGCCGACTGCGCGGTGACGGCGACAGGATTCGAATCGACCACCGGTGAAGCCATGGCGATGGGTGAGCGCACACCGCTGGCGGTGCTGGACGGGGCCGCGTCCGCACGGATGGCTGTCGCGGAAGCGGTGCTCAATATTGCGGGCGCTCCGATCGCCACACTGTCCGATATTCGTCTCTCCGCCAATTGGATGGCGGCCTGTGGACAGTTCGACGAGGACGCGCGCCTGTTCGACGCGGTCAGGGCCGTCGGTGAAACGTTGTGCCCGCAGCTGGGGATCGCGATTCCCGTAGGCAAGGACTCGTTGTCGATGAAGAGTGTGTGGCATCACGACGATGCCTCGCGGTCGCAGACGTCGCCGATGTCGCTGATTGTCTCTGCGTTCGCGCCGGTCAGCGATGTGCGTCGTGTGCTCACGCCGCAACTCGTGCAGGACACCAACACCCGCTTGGTCCTGATTGATCTCGGCAATGGACGCAACCGCCTCGGCGGGTCCGCGTTGGCGCAGGTGTATGCGCAGATGGGTGATCAGGCCCCCGACCTCGATGACGCCGAACGACTGCGGCGGGTGTTCGGGCTGTTGCAGCAGTGGAATGCCGATGGCACAGTGCTGGCGTACCACGACCGCTCCGATGGCGGCCTGTTCGTCACGCTCGCTGAGATGGCGTTCGCCGGGCACTGCGGTATCTCCGTCAACATCGACGCGCTCGGCAGCGACACGGTGGCTACCCTCTTCACCGAGGAACTCGGCGTCGTTATTCAGGTGCGCGCGGCCGACTGCGCTGCGGTGCTCGCCGCCTGCAGTGACGCTGGCTTGCAGGGGTGGGATATTGGTGCACCGAACGCGAAGGATGCCATCGAGATCCGTGGCGTGTATGCCGCACCGCGAGAAGTGCTGCAGAAGATGTGGGCGGAGACCAGCTACCAGATTGCGGCGCTGCGTGACGATCCGGCGTGTGCACGTGAAGAGTTCGACGCGGTGGGCGAGCGCGCCGATCCAGGCCTGCGCGTGGACGTCAACTTCGACGACGCTCCGTGGGCACCTTCCGTGGGGCGGCGACCCCAGGTCGCGATTCTGCGCGAGCAGGGCGTCAACAGTCACGCAGAGATGGCGTGGGCGTTTGACCGCGCGGGGTTTGAGTCGATCGATGTGCACATGACCGATGTACTTGAAGGCCGTGTGGAGCTGACTAATTTCGCCGGCCTCGTCGCGTGCGGCGGGTTCTCGTATGGCGATGTGCTCGGCGCAGGGCAGGGCTGGGCCAAGACGATTCTGTTCAACGAACGGGCGCGCGCCGGATTTGCCGACTTCTTCGCCCGTGAGGACCGCTTTGCGCTTGGCGTGTGTAATGGTTGCCAGATGTTTGCCGCGCTCAAGTCCATCATTCCCGGCGCCGAGCAGTGGCCGGTATTCCAGCGCAACCGCAGTGAGCAATTTGAGGCGCGTTGGTCGCAGGTTGAGATTCTGCCGTCGCGGTCGCTCTTCTTCGCCGGCATGGAAGGTTCAGCGTTGCCGATTGCCGTCGCACACGGGGAAGGGCGCGCACAGTTCGAACGTGCAGAAGACCTCGCCGCCTTGCAGGCTGGTGGACAGGTCGCGATGCGATTCCTCGATACACGCGGCGGCGTGGCCACCCATTACCCAGCCAATCCCAACGGATCACCCGAGGGTGTGACGGCGCTCTGTAACACCGATGGTCGCATCACGATCCTGATGCCTCACCCTGAGCGCACCGTTCACGGCGTCACCGGGTCCTGGTGGCCGCACCGTGATGGCGCGACGACGCCATGGTTCCGTTTGTTTGAAAACGCGCGACGCTGGGCGGGATGAGCCTGCGGTGATGACTCGCAAGTTCGTCTACATCGGCGTCATCGTGACCGTGCTGGTGTGGTCGATTGCGTTGTACTTCGTGTCGCCGGATGTGATTGTCGGGCGGCTGGGCGCACAGACATACACGGCCGTGTTTGTCGCCGGCGTGCTTGGGGGCACCTCGATCCTGTTTCCGTTTCCCTACTATCTGGTTGTCGCGACCGCGGCTGCCGGCGGAGCGAATCCGTTTCTGGTGGGCCTGTGCGCAGGTCTTGGGGTCATGGTGGGCGACACCACGTCGTACATGGTGGGACACGCGGGACGAAAAGTACTGCCCGAGAAGGCATCGTCGGCCATCGCGTTTGTCCAGCGGCGGGTGGCCGACATCCACAGCGTGAAGTTCTACGCGTTCCTGTTCATGTATGGCGCGGTGATGCCGCTGCCCAACGACATCCTCATGGTGCCCCTGGGCGCCGCGGGCGTGCCGTTCTGGCGAGTGATTCTTCCGTTTGGTGCGGGGAACATCGTGTTCAACACCGCCGTCGCGTGGTCGGCCGCCTATGGCCTCTCGGTGTGGGCGCCGTGAGCGTCGCAGTGCCGGTCGTTGGTGTGGTGCCGGCGGCGGGGCGCGGGTTGCGGTTCGCGGACGCGGATCCGACAGCACCTCCCAAAATGCTCGCGCTCGTCGACGGTATACCCATGGTGCGCCGCACGGTGGAGTCACTGCTGGCCTCCGGCATCGCTCGCTGCATCGTCGTCGCCGCCGAGAGCGGGCGCGAGGGCATCACGCGGGCGCTCAGCGGGTTGCCCGTGCAGGTGGTGGTGAATTCCGACCCATCTCGCGGGATGTTCTCGTCCGTGCAGTGTGGTGTGATGGCGACCGACGACGCCGACCTGTGTGTGCTGCTGCCAGGCGACATGCCCTTTGTGCAGGCGGCAACGATTACGGCGGTTATCGCCGCCGCGCAGGACGGGGCCTCCACCGTGACGCCGTCCCTGCACGGGCATCGCGGCCACCCGGTGGTGTGTGGAAGCGAGCTGCGTGCGCGGATTCTTGCCGCGAATGCCGACGCCAGACTCGATCATCTGATGGCACAGGAGGCCGTTCTGACGGTGAAAGTGACCGATACGGGCGTTCGGCGCGACCTCGACACGCCGGCGACCTGATCGGGGCCGTCACCGGGCGCTGGCTGTTATCCTTGCTGCCATGTGGTGGCTTCTCGCACTCGGTGTAATCATCGTCGTGGTGGCCGTGCTGTTTAATCGGCTTGTCGCGCTCAGGAATCGTGCGGCTGCGGCCTGGTCCGACATCGACGTTCAGCTCAAACGACGGCATGACCTCGTCGGCAACCTTGTCGATACCGTGAAGGCGTACGCCGCGCATGAGGCGCAGACGCTGCAGCAGGTGACCGAGGCTCGCACACGGGCTGAAGCCGCCACCCAAGGCGGGCCGCGCGCGGCCGGTCAGGCCGAAGACTCCCTGACGGGGCAGCTGCGGACGATGTTTGCCCTGGCTGAGAATTATCCGGACCTGAAGGCCAGCGAGAACTTCCAGGACCTCCAGAAGTCGCTTGAGGCGCTTGAGGATGCCATCCAGAATGCCCGCCGGTACTACAACGCGGTCGTGCGTGACTTCAACACCCGCATCCAGTCGGTGCCCGATCTGGTGGTGGCGCGCGCCTTCGGATTCACCGAACGCGAGTTCTTTGGCCTCGACGACCCGACGGAAGCACGGGCGCCGAAGACGGGGTTCTGAGGGAGGCATGCTCGCGATTCGTGGCAGCGTTCTCGTCGTCGTGCTGGTGGCCGGAGGGTGGAGTACTGCGGCGGCTCAGCAGGACCGTGGTGCGTACACCATCCGCACGTTTGATGTCGACCTGACGATCGAGGCAAGCACGGACCTGGTGGTCGAAGAGCGTCTCGAGGTCGAGTTCAGCGAACCTCGGCACGGCATCTTCAGAACAATTCCCGTCCGGTACTCGGATCCGAAGGGCTACGCCTACTCACTTGATGTGCGACTGCTGTCGGTCACCGATGCAGCGGGACGCACACTCGGGACGAAGGTCAGCCATGAGGGCCGCTACGTCACGATCCGCATCGGCGATCCGGATCGCACGGTGAACGGCGTGGTGTATTACGTCATCCGGTATCGTGTGCGGGACGCGCTGTCACAATTCGCCGAACACGACGAGTTGTACTGGAACGCGACGGGCAACGAGTGGAACGCGGGCATCGGTCGGTCGAGTGCCACGGTGCGTCTGCCTGGGTCGGTGGGCGCCGCTGTTGTGCAGGCGGCCGGATACACAGGCGCGTTTGGCGCTACCGGACGCGACGTTGTGGTGACCCATCCGGCACCGGGCGTGATCCGTTTCGAGACCACACGACCGCTTGAGCGCCTCGAAGGACTGACAGTGGCGGTTGGATTCCCGCAGGGCGTCGTCATGTTTCCGACTGCGGCGGATGTGGCGGTGCGACGGACGGCTGACAACGTGGTGTTGTTGCTGCCGTTGGCGTGGTTCGCGTTTGTCTATCGCCGGTATCGTCGACACGGCCGTGACCCCGATGGTGGAGCTCCGATCGCCGTGATGTATGAACCGCCACCCGACCTGTCGCCTGGTGGTGTC
The DNA here is from genome assembly GCA_038319675.1 of Vicinamibacterales bacterium. Classification (GTDB taxonomy): domain Bacteria; phylum Acidobacteriota; class Vicinamibacteria; order Vicinamibacterales; family SCN-69-37; genus SYFT01. Next base: position 97,334 of record JBBQDM010000012.1, on the reverse strand, counting down.
GGCACACTGGTGGATGAAAAGGTCGATACCGTCGACATCACGGCCACGGTCGTGGATCTTGCCGTGCGACGGTATCTGACGATCCGTTCGGAGGAACAGGACCGGCTGTTTGGCTTGCTTAAGCGTGAAGAAACAGTGTTTGTGCGCGAGAGGCCGGAGCCGTCCGGTACGTTGGCGCCACACGAGAGCCGGGTGATGACCGCGCTGTTTGAAGGCGGTGACGAGGTGTCGGCCTCAGACCTCGCCAACAAGTTCTACAAACACATCCCGGCCATTACGGCCGCCCTGTACGACGGTCTCGCGACGCGTGGGTACTTCGACGCGCCCCCGCAGACCGTGCGCCAGCGGTGGGTCGGTCTCGGTTTTGCGGCTGCCGGAGTCACCGGCGCCGTTGGTGTCGCCTGGATGGCCCTCCGTGGGGTGCCAGCCCCCGCTATCGTGATCGTTCCGATCGTCGCGGCCGTTCTCACGCTCATCGTGTTCCTCGTATTTTCGTCGGCGATGCCGCGACGGACACTGCAAGGCGCACGGGCCCGTCAATGGGCGCTCGGGTTTCAGGAGTTTGTCACTCGCGTTGAAGGCGACCGGCTGGAGCGCGCTGCTGCCGAACCGCGCATGACGTTTGAGGCTTTGCTGCCCTATGCGATGGCGCTGGGTGTGGCCGACGACTGGGCGAAGAAGTTCGCGGACATCTACGTTGAGCAGCCGCCCACCTGGTATGTGGGGCACACAACGACACGCGCGTTTTCCACGCTGGCGTTTGAGCGGTCGCTCTCGAGTGCGATGTCGCGAGCCAGCCAAAGCATGACGGCGTCACCCCGCTCGTCGAGCGGCTCCGGTGGGGGAGGTTCGTCCGGCGGGGGCGGCGGTGGCGGGGGCGGCGGTTCGTGGTGATGGTTGGTTCGCCTTGCCCAATAGGCAAGGCTGACGTAATGTAAGACTGCCTAATGGAGCACCAGCGGTCGTGAGGAAGTGGTTTCCGGACACATGGGCTGATTGTGTGTACGAGTGGCGCACGGTGCGTGGGTGGCGCCGCGTGGTGGTGGCTGCCCGCAACGCGGCTGCTTTGTTCCGGGGGCTGATGGGGACTTTGTCGGAAGGCCGGTTTCTTATGCGCAATCTGACTCACGACATCACCCATGCCTGGCGCCGCTTGCGCCAGTCTGCCGGGTACACGGCCTTTTCCGTGATCACGCTGGCGCTCGCCTTGACCGCCACCACCTCGGTGCATGCCGTGTTGCACTTCCTCGCATGGCGATCACCCGCCGTCGTCGAACCCGATCGCCTTGCCGACGTTGCGCAGAACACGTCGGGCCGGGCGCAGGCCAACAACGCCCTGTCGCTGCCAGATTTTCTCGACCTCCGCGCGCAGCAGAGGAGTTTCAGTGTGATCGCGGCATCCACACGGTATGTGGCCGCCGTGATGCGCGGAGAGGTCGCCGAGCTGGCGGTTGGGGAGGCGGTCGTAGACGACTACTTCACTGTATTCGGAGTCCGCCCGGTGGCCGGACGGCTTCTAGTGCCGACCGATCTCGAACCAGGTGCCACGCCCGCACTTGTGTTGGGCGAGTCTCTCTCCCGCGCCCGATTCGGAGATCCCGCTGCCGCCGTGGGTGCCACGTTAACCCTGGGTGGCCAACCATTCCTTATCGTGGGCGTCGCGCCGTCGGCGTTTTCGGGGATGTCCACGTTGCTCATGCCCGCGTCGTTCTGGGTGCCACTTGAACATCTTCGGCGCGCTGTTCCGTCGATGCCCGCGTCCGTCTTTGATCCGGCACGTCGAGGCACGCGCGTGTTCGCCGTCCGTGGCCGACTTGCGGACGGAGTGACGCGCGTTCAGGCTGGCGAGGATGTGTCGCTGATCGGCCAGGCACTGGAAGCGTCCTTTCGGTCTGGACCCGAATGGGCCGGTGGTCCTGACGTGCCACGTCGCTGGAGCGTGGAGCCGCAGAGTCAGATGGAGATGGAGCTCTTCAGCAGGTTGGCGACCGCCATCCTGATCGGTGTTGTCCTGGTTCTCGTGCTGGCCTGCACGAATCTGGCGAACCTCGGCTTCTCCCGAGGCAGTGCCCGCCAGGCAGAGTTCTTCGTCCGTCGCGCACTCGGTGCGTCCCGGTGGAGACTGATTCGAGAGCAGCTCGTGGAATCAACCATCGTCGTGGGCCTGGGAGGCCTGTTGGCAGCCGTGATGGTTCGCGCAGCGCTGGTGGCACTCCACATGGACATTCCGATCGCGCGATCGATCATGTTGCGGATGGAACCCCAGATCACCTGGGGCGTCGCGGCATTTGCCGGTGGTGCCGCTGCGTTGGTGATCCTGGTGGTTGGCGTGTGGCCGGCGGTACGCGCCAGCGCTGTCCCATCGACGCTGATCTCAGCGGCTGCCCGATCCGACAGGCCTCGGTGGCGCCTGCAGCGCCGGCTCATTGCGGTCCAGGTGGCCGGGTCGGTGGCGCTGCTGATGGTCACGGTGTCCGCACTCCAGACCGTGGCGCGCGCGACTCACTCTCCGGGTGTGGACCTCGCTCGTCTCGGCCTGGTGAGTGTGAACTACCACCTGAATCCGCGCGATGAGGCGCGGGCGACGCAGGCGCGGGATGAAATTCTGCTTCGCGTCCGGGAGACGCCGGGCATCGAATCAGCGGCGGTGTCCGAGTCGCTTCCATTTGGGACGTTCCCCCAACAGGGCCATGTCGCTCAGCAAGAAACGCACCTCACCTCCAACAAGGGGACACACGTGTACGTCGTTGGCGGGACTGCGAGCATCTGGAAGACGCTCGGCATGTCGATGACGGCAGGCCCAGGGTTCACTGAGGATGACGTCAGACAACGACGACCGGTCGTGGTGTTGTCCGAGTTGGCAGCGAAGCAGCTCTTTGGGTCGATCGACGTCGTAGGGCGCCAGGCGTTCTTCCGGCGCTCGGCGCCGGGCTCCACCACCGAGATCACGGCTGTGACGGTTGCCGGTGTCACGGCCGACGCCGATACCTTTACGATGGGCTCGAGGCGAGCAGGGCTCGCGTTTGTGCCATTCAGTCACGAACCCAGGGCCACCGTCGTCTTTACGGCCCGCGCCGCAGATCCTGACCTCGCGCTCGGCGCACTGCGATCGGCGATTCGTGCCGTCGATCCTGAATTGGTGGTCGTCGGTGACGGCACCGGGTGGACGATGTTGAGTGGGCCCTTCTATTTTCTGGGCGCGCTGAGCTGGTTGTCGGCGGCCCTCGGTGCACTAACCCTCGTGCTGGTGATGACCGGCCTGTACGGCGTACTGTCGATGATTGTTGCACAGCGCTGGCGTGAGTTTGGGATTCGAATGGCGTTGGGATGCGCGCGCGAAGGGTTGGTGCGTCTGGTGCTGCGCGAAGGTTCGCGCCCAGTCATCGTGGGTCTGCTGATTGGGCTTGGTCTCGGTCTTGCGGCCCGCTTTGGTGTGGGCGCCGTGTTGCCGGCCGGCCTCACGGTCGTGGATCCATTTGTTCTGGTGGTAGTCCCCCTGATCATCGCGTTAGCAACGTTGGCCGCCACATGGTGGCCCGCTCGTCGCGCCGCCCGCGTCGATCCCAACGTGGCGTTGCGGGAGCAATGAGCCGTCGGTCGTGCGGTCGTCAGTCGCGCAGCAGCGCGGCCACGTTCACGCGTGTGGCGCGTAAAGCCGGACGGGCAGAGACGAGCAGGGCAAGCACGAGCATTGCCGCTGAGGCGATGACGAGGGATGGCGTGTCAAACGGGGTGACCTGATAGAGGAGTGCCTCGACGGTGGACGACGCTAACCACGTCAGCCCCAAGCCCACCGCCAGACCCAGACCCACAAGCACGACGGTTTCGTGCACGATGAGGCCGCCGAGTTGTCGTGCCGTCGCGCCGAGGGCTGCGCGGACGCCCAGTTCACGTTCCCGCGCTCTCGCCATCGTCTCCGCGATCACGAACGTACCCAACAGCGTCAGAATCAACGCGACCAGCGCAAGCGCGCCGAGGATGGCTGCGCCGAAGCGCTGAGGCGCCATCTGTCGGGCGATGCGTTCAGCCAGGGTGATCGCTTCGGTCGGGGCGACGCGTGGATCCAACTGATCCACCACCCGGCGCAACTCACCTGCGAACAACCCGGCATCCATGCTCGTGCGCGCATACAACGTTTGGCTTGTCGACGCGGGCGCACGCTGCGCCATCGGGTAGTAGAGCGTCAGCGGCTCGAGCACGGTGACATTGGTGACCACATCCGGGACGACGCCGATGATGCGCAAGGTGGCTGGTGGCTGTCCGGGACGGTTGAAGACTTCCGCGACGGTCATGCCGAGCGGGTCGCCTCCCCGGGCGACGAAGCGACCCAGTGATTCACTGACAATCACGACGGCCGGAGTCGTCGGGGTGTCGGTGCGAGCGAAGTCCCGTCCGTGCAGAATTGGGAGTCCGATAGTCGAGAAGTAGTGGGTATCAACGACGGTGTACATCAGGTACGACGGCACCTCTCGTTCCTCACCATTAAATTCCACCCTTCCACCCCTGGTCATACCAGCCTGATCGGCGCGGAACGCGGCGCTTACCACCGTCGGACCGGACGCCAGGCGATCACGCACCTCAGTGAAAAACCGGTCGATGTCTGCCTGCGCATAGGGGAGTCCACGCAGCGACAGATGGGTCGTCACGACATTCTCCGGCCCGTAGGCCGAATTGAGACTCAGAGCAGCGAGCACACTCCGCGCAAACAGGCCGGTACCCACAAGCAGCACCATTGTGACGGCCACCTGCGCGATCACAAGCGCCTGCCGGGTGCGACGTCGGCTCAGACGCGGGGTCGCTCCCGTCCGCGCGCGCAGCAACTCCGCGATGTTCCCGCCAACGCCGACAAGGCCTGCCACGAGGCCGATGATGACGGTGGACAGGCCGGCTATGGTGAGACCGATCAGGATCGCAGGCATGTCGAGATGGAGGCGAAGCAGATCCACGCTGATGCGGCCCGGCAGTTCGAACGTGCGCGCGGCCGAGAGCAGGGCCACAGTCAACGGCGCGGCGAGGATGAGGCCGCAGACCGACAACACCACGCTCTCTGCCAGCACTCCGCGTACGAGCCGCCATTTGGTCGCGCCAAGCGCGAGGCACATGGCCAGTTCCTCGCGCCGACTCTCGGATCGCACGAGGACGAGCAGACCGACAGTCAGACTGCCGATCAGCAGAAGCAGGCACACGGTGGCCGCAAGCAGTCGGGTGAACCGATGCATGTTCGGTCGTGCGGCTTCGGGGAGGGCGGCCACGTTCAGCGGCAGCAACTCAAGCGTCGTGGGCCGCGGCAGGGCCGGCAGCGATCGCAGCGCCGTATCGGCTTGCGCGGCATCGCGCCCATCGGGCAGACGTCCCACGAAGGTAAAGAGACTGGTGGCTGAACGCGACCGGCCAAAACCCAGGTAGTCCATGTCGGTGCCCAGCACGTCGTAGGCGGTGTGCACCGGCAGAAACAACACGGGCGCGCTTGTCAGGTCGATGCCGCGAAAACCCTTCGGGGCGACGCCCACGATCGTGGCGGTACCTGTGTTGATCGCGATCGTCTGGCCGACAATGTCCGGCGCACCTCCACGCTCCGTCTGCCAGTACCGATGCGACAAGATCGCGGTCAGCGGCGCACCCTCATGGTCGTCTGCGGCATGAAAGCCTGGACCCGTGGCTAGTCTCACGCCCAGCACCTCAAACAGATTGGGTGTGATGAAGGCCACCTCTTGCGCCACCAGCCTGCTCGGATCACCGATGCGTGCTCCGTAGAGGCCGATGGCGGCGACCTCGGCAAACGCGCCGGTGCTGCGCACACGGTCAACGGCGGTGAACACGTGGCTCGTTGAAAGGGTGCCCGGTGTGCCGTCGCGGTTGAGATACCGCTCGCCAACGACCTGCAGTTGGTCGGGACGATGGGCCTGAATGGGCGTCAGCAGTACCGAGTCGATGAGCACCCACGTCGCCAATGCTGCAGCAAATGCGGTGGCGAGCGTGGCGACGGACGCGAGTGTCGCCGCTGGTTGTTTGGCGAGGCGACGAATGGCGAGGCGGGTTTCAGGCAGTCGCAGTCGTTCCACGAGGGGCCTCCTGTTGTGCGGCTGTTGGTGTCGGGTGCGGTAGGCGAGGGCGACAGCCCGGGTCTCGCGCAGCAATCGCAGTTCCGCGCGCAGCCGGCCCGACGCCTGCAGGTGGGCATCAAAGTCCTCGGCCAGGTCGCCAAGTGTCGTCAGTCGCTGCATGGGCGGCAGGTCCTGCTGCAGTCGCCACTCGACCCAACGCCACAGCCAGGACTGCATCAGAGTTTGCCCAGCATCGCCTCAAGCCCACGGTGCATCCGGGCCAAGACGCGCAGCGAGGTGCGCAGGGCTGCAGTGCCTTCAGCCGTCAGTGTGAAATATCGTCGAGGCCGCAGGCCTCGGGCGCTCGTCGCGTCGCGCAGTGCCGAGCGCAACATGCCTTTGTCTTCGAGGCGATCGAGTGTGATGTACACCGCTCCTCGAGAGGCCGGCCGACCGGATCTCGCTTCGAGTTCGTCTCGAATCGCCGACCCGAACGCCTCATCCCCCACATGCAATACGGCCATGAGGACAAGGACCTCGAACTCGCCGAGAGAGGGCGGGGGCGTCATAGGGTCTACAATGTAGGTCTAAGTCGCGAGGCCCGTCAAGTCCGCTTCGGGAGTTCCTTGGCTGCGGCCTCGAGGGCCCGCAACGAGTCGGCCTCGCCCTGGGCCTCAGCAGCCACCCGTCGTCGCTCGGCAAACTGGTCGTACTCGACGGAGGCCTTGTGGTGGGCCGTCTCACGCGTGACATGTCCGGCATCCGTCAAGACGTTGCGTTCGTTAAAGCGAAGAAAATCGTCCAACTTCTGTTGCCAGTCCTTGAGAAACACCTGCTTGCGACGCTGCGCCTGGTCCTCCGCGAAGTCGAGGAACATCACCACGATGCGGTTGAGTTCGGTGATTTCACCTTCGTGCAGATAGTTCTTGGCGACAGTCACGTCGTGTTTGCGCACTGCGGCGCCGCTCCACGTTGTGAGCCCCATGTTTGGCTGGCTGGCATCAGCCCTGGCGGCAATGAGTTCCGGCGCCGTCATGCCGGTCACTGCATGGTGGAGCTTGTTCTGGATGACCTGGAAGATGCGATGCGTCTCGGCCGTATTCGGAGCGTAGTCGGAGGCGAGCGCCATAATGTCGCGTATCCGCAGGTACATCCGACGCTCACTGGCCCGGATGTCGCGAATCCGCTCAAGCAGTTCATCGAAGCAGTCTGGGACGCCAGGTCCGGGTGGGGTCTTCAGGCGGTCGTCGTCAAGCACGAACCCCTTGACGAGGAACTCCTCGAGACGGGCCGTCGCCCATTGCCGGAACTGGGTGCCGCGACGACTCGTGACCCTGAACCCGACCGCCAGAATGGCGGGCAGGCTGTAGTGTTCGACGTCTCGCCCAACCTCGCGGCGACCCTCGGTTCGAACTATTCGATAACGTCGAATAGTTCGATCGGGGTCGAGTTCGCCTTCCTCGTAAATATTGGAAAGATGGTGGTTTATCGTTGGCAGGCCTATCTGGTACAGCTCCGAGAGCTGGGCCTGCGTCAGCCAGATCGTCTCTTCCTCGAATCGGCACTGCACCTTGGTGCGGCCGTCTTCGGTTTGGTACAGCACCAGCGATGAGAGATTCCGTTCAGCCATGCCCAGGGGGAATTATCGCATCGTCCAGCGGGTCCGCCGCTACACTACGGTCCATGAGACTTCGAATCCTCGCCGTGGCAGCAGTGGTGGTGGCGACCGTGTCGGTGATGGCACAGTCACAGATCACCCCGGATATTCTGAACAGCTTTGAGTTTCGGAACATGGGGCCGTTCCGCGCCGGGGCCTGGATCACGGACTTTGCCGTGCCGGCGACGCCGGAGCGATCACATCGGTACACCTTCTACGTCGGCACCCGCAATGGGGGCGTGTGGAAGACCACCAACAACGGTGCGACATTCGAGCCCATCTTTGACGCCATGGCCCAGCAGTCGATTGGCGCCGTGGCCGTCGCGCCCTCCGACGAACGCATCGTCTGGGTCGGCACCGGCGAGTCGTTTGTGGTGCGGTATTCGTATCCCGGCGACGGTGTCTACAAGTCGACGGACGCCGGGGCGACGTGGCAACACATGGGCCTCCGCCCGACACAACACATCTCGCGCATCCTGATCCACCCGAAGGATCCGAACGTGGTGTACGTCGCATCGATGGGACCGCTGCACACGAAGTCGCCCGACCGCGGCGTGTATCGCACGCGTGATGGTGGGGCGACATGGAGCAAGGTGCTGTTTGTAGACGATGAGGTCGGCGTCATCGAGATGGTGATGGACCCGTCGAATCCTGAGGTGTTGTATGCGGCGACATACGACAAGGAACGCGTGGCGTGGCGCCTGCGGCAGGGAGGCCCCGGCAGCGGCATCCACAAGACCACCGACGGCGGGACGACGTGGACGCGGCTTGAGGGCGGTCTGCCGACCGGCAACATTGGCCGTATTGGGCTGGATGTCTTCCGCGGCAACTCGGACATCCTTTACGCGCTTGTCGAAAACATGAACCCGCGGCCCGAAGGGTTGCCGCAGCCCAGCCCGGTCGGAGGCGGCATCGGCGAAGTGTTCCGGTCGGACGATGCGGGGCTGACGTGGCGGTTGACGCACGATCGCGCGATCAACGTGGGCGGCAAGGCACCGTATTCGTTCAACTGGCTCAAGATTGATCCGCAGGATGACCAGCGCGTGTGGGTGACCAGTGTGTATGTGGCGCACACCACCGACGGCGGCCGGACGTGGAACGATCTGGAAGGTAATCGATCGCGCTTCCGCAACATGTTCGGCGACATTCGTGTGATCTGGGTGGACCCGGATGATCCGGAGCGCCTGCTCGTCGGGTCTGACGGCGGCGTGTACCAGACGCTCGACAGCGGTCGCAGCATCAAACACTACGCCAATCTTCCCCTTGGCGAGATCTACGCCCTCGCCGTGGACATGGATGACCCGTATCACGTGCATGCGGGCCTGCAGGATCACGAGTCGTGGCGCGCGCCCGTCAATGGGTTTGCCGGCCGGGTCAGCACAGAGCAGTGGGTGACCGTCGGCATGGGCGACGGCATGTATAACGCCGTTGATCCCACCGACAGCCAGTGGATCTACAACACGCAGCAGTTCGGGCTGCACTTCCGGCAGAACGTACGAACAGGGGAACGCACGAGTATCGCGCCGCCGCCACCCGCGGCTGGGTCGGGGGAGCCGCGCAACCGATATACCTGGGTCGCGCCGCTGGTGCTGTCACCGCACGATCCGAAGACGCTTCTCGCGGGTGCGCAGAAGGTGTTTCGCTCCACCGACCAAGGCAACACCTGGGCGCCAATCAGCGCCGACCTATCGAGTGCCGAGGGCGCGGCTGCGGACATCCCGGGCAGTCCCTGCACGATCACGCGTGTGGGTGATGGCAACGTCTGGTACTGCACGATCACCACGCTGGCGGAGTCGGCGCACACCAAGGGCATCATCTGGGCGGCCACTGATGACGGGCGGATTCGTGTGACGCGCAATGACGGCGGCGCCTGGACCAATGTGACAGCTGCGATTCAGGCGGCGGGTGCACCGCGCGACTACTGGTTCACCCGCGTGACGCCCTCGCGCCATGCGGCCGGCACGGCCTACGCCACCATCACGGGCTTTCATCGCGACGACTTCCGACCGTTCGTGTATCGCACGGACGACTTTGGTGCGTCGTGGCGTGCCATCACGGCCACACTGCCGACGGCCGCGTCCGCCAACGTGATCGTGGAGGACCACGTCAATCGGTCGCTCTTGTTCCTGGGCACCGATCGTGGACTGTTCGCGAGTGTTGACGCCGGTGCGACCTGGGTGCCGTTCCAGTCGAACATGCCGATTGTGCCCGTGCGCGATCTGGTGATCCATCCGCGCGAAAACGATCTGGTGGTGGGCACACATGGGCGGGGACTGTGGGTCACCGACATCACACCGCTGCAGCAGTGGTCGTCCGATGTGCTCTCAGCGCCGGTGCACTTGTTCACGCCGGAGCCGAAGGGCCTGCGGATCGAAAGTGACTGGGGCAACTATCGTCTCTACGGTGACGACATCCTGGCCACGCCCAATGAACCAAACGGCATGTCCATTGTGTTCTGGCAGCGCGACGCCGGCAGCGGCCCGGTGACCATTCGGGTCAACAACGCGGAGGGGCAGACGGTCTTCACCGAGCAGGTGCCCGCGGGTACAGGCATGCGCCGGGTGCTGTGGAACCTGCGCGTCCAATCCGGCGGTGCAGGTGGTGCAGCCGTAGGTCGTGGTGGCCGTGGCGGCGGTGGAGCATTAGCTCCTTCCGGCACCTATCAGGTGACGTTGGAGGCGGGCGGGCAGACCCAAGCGCGTACGGCGACAGTTAAGCCACCAGTCGCGCTGCCGCGAATCTCGTCGGGTCGGTGAGTCGTAGACGCTACGAGTCGGAGCGACTGCGCATTCTGAGGCCTTCGGCGTGATGTCGGGTGTGGCCGGTCAGCAGCACAAGGGTTTGTCGAGGCGACATGGCGCCGAAGTAGGCGTGCGCGATGCGTACCTCCGGTCGTCCGACGGCGGCCGTTTCCAGCGCGTTCACGGCGCGTGCCGCAGCCTGACGCAACCGGGTCCTGGCGTCATTTTGTGACAGGCCCTCAGCGGCGGACAGGTCGGGCACCACCTCAGGTGGCGCCGGTGCGTCACGAGGAAAGCGGCGCAGCCGGAACATGACCGGCATCACCAGCTCACGCAGCATCCACATGCGCCAGACCGGTAGGCGTGTCTGCATCTGCGGTCCTCCGTCCAGTGCCAGCTCGCAGTAGTCGTAGGCGTCGATCACATGCAGGGAGAGCGCCGCCGCACTCCAGCGGCGTGATGACAGGCGCCTGTGCCAATGGTCCACAGGCACTGCACCGATCGCATCGGTGAAACTCGCTAGCGCTTCGTCGTGGAGCCGATGAAGGCGACGATCAAAAGGCATGACGTCTCCAGCGCTACCGATCTTCGGTCGACGACCCGGGAGCGCCACCGAGAGCGGCCACGTCGGCGAGGTCTTTGGGTCGTCCGGCCGCGCGTTTGTTTCGGATGAGATCGTCGAGGCTGAGGAAGCGGACTTCCGCTGCTCCATACTCGCCGGCTACGACGTTGGTCACTGTGGTTTCGTACGTGATGCCTGTCAGTTGGAGCAGCACGTCGATCTGCAGAGGCGGATCACCAATGCGCAGAGTCGATCGGGTCTTCGCCCAGACCTCCGGATCTATCTCGCGCGCCAAATCAGACAGTCCGAACGCCTCCAGCGCAGCCATCACTCGGAACAGATTCGCACGCGTGGCGCGGACCCACGTATCAAAGTCCGCGCTAAACCGCGGTGCGCCATGAAACGCGACGGCCTCACTGCCAACAACGATGTAATCCACCTCATAGTGATTGAGGCAGGCGCAGAACCGCTCGAACTCGGGGGTGACGGGACGATGCCCGCTGTTCATTCGGTCGCGTCCGGTGGCAGCAGGCGCCAGGTGCGTGGTTGGGGGTACGCCTCCAGTGCCCCGAACACGCGCACGCGATACCACGTCGCCTGATCCAGCCGCTCCTGCGCGGGTCGGGAGCGCCAGTAGGCGACCTGTCTTGCGTCATGGTCGCGCCAGTGCGCCTCGGGGGGCTCGAGGGCCCATCGACTGCCGTGCGCGGTGTTGGCCATGGCGGCATTCTACCGCGAGGCGTCTGGAAGTGCTGTCGCGATCCGCTTACACCGATTGCGCGCCCCCTCAGTCCGCCCGGAGGGCGTCTTGCGGGCGGATGGTGAGTGCGTGACGGAGGGGCACCCGAGCGTGATTGGTTCAGGGGGCGGCACCCGTCTGCTACGCTCTTGCCATGCGCCGCGCCGACGTCATTGTGATTGGGGCGGGGCCGTCCGGGAGTGCGGCGGCCACGGTGTTGGCTGAGGCAGGCCGGTCGGTCCTGCTGATCGATCGGCCTGCGGGCACTCGGCGCGCACTGGCGGAGTCCATCCCCCCAAGCGCCCGTCGTCTGCTCACCGAGCTGGGCATGGATCACGCGGTGGACGCCGCCGGATTCCAGCCATGGCTGGGCAACACCGTGTGGTGGGCCGATGCGCCCGCACGCACGGAAGAATTCGCGCCTGATGCCACCGGCGTGCAGGTGGAACGTGACCGCTTCGACGCGGTGTTGCGGGACGTCGCTGTGGCCGCCGGTGCTCAGTGGGTGCGTGGTCGCGTGCGCGACGTGCAGGTGCCCACAGTGACTGTGGATCTGGGTGAAGAGACGATGGAGGCGACGGCCCCATGGATTCTCGACTGCACAGGCCGCGCGGGTGTCATCGCGCGCAAAGGTCTGCGGGTCCATGAGCCGTCGCACCGTACGGTGGCGCTCGCCGGTATCTGGCGCGCCCAGTCATCCTGGCCAGATGCACAGGCAGGCCACACACTTGTCGCCTCTCACGCCGACGGATGGGCGTGGTCCGTGCCCGTGTCGGCGGACCGTCGGTACGTCACGGTCATGGTGGACCCGGAGCGGAGCCGTCTTGCCCACGGAGTGTCGGCGCTCGACGTGTACCGCGCGGAACTCGCCAAGGTGCAACCATTTGCTCCCTTGATGGCCGCCGCGAGGCTCGAGGACGGCCCGTGGGGCGCCGACGCGTCGCTCTACGGCGCGGCGCAGCATACCGGTCCCGGATTCCTGCTGTTGGGGGATGCCGCCACGTTCATCGATCCGCTCTCCTCCTTCGGCGTGAAGAAGGCCCTCGCCTCCGGCTGGCTCGCCGGAGTGGTCGTCAACACCATGCTCACAACTCCGGCCATGCAGGCCATGGCACTGGGGTTTTTTGAGACGCGCGAACGTACCGTCGCCGCCAGCTTTCGGCGACAGGCCGCGCAATACGCCGATGCGGCCGGTGCCGAACATCCGTTCTGGCAGGCCCGGGCGATCGCGTCTGTCATTGACGAGGTGGATGACGACGTGAACCCGGCTGCGCTGGCGCAGGACCGGGCGGTGCTGGCCGCGTTTCGTGACCTGCAGTCCCGGCCGGCCACACACCTGACTCTGGCCCCCAATGCGCGGATCGAACCTCGTCCCGTCATTCGTGGTCGCACGCTGGTCATGGAGGACCACCTGGTGGTGCCGACGTGGCCGTCGGGCGTCCGTTACATCCGCAACATCGACGTGGTCCTCGTGGTGCGGTTGGCCGCAGAGCATCAGGACGTCGGCGATATGTACGCGGCTATTGTCCGGATTCAACCGGCGGCATCCCTGCCTGACTTCCTCGGCGTCCTGGCCACACTGGTCGCGCGTGGAGCCCTTCAGCACGCGGAAACCGTGATGTAGACGGCCTGAGAGCGAGCGGCTGGTCAGCGCACGCGCCGCTTCAAATCCTCGATCCAGTTGACAATGATCTCGAGCCGCGTGACGGGCTCCCGTACGCGCTCTATCGCCAGGAATCTGCCGTCCGGCGCGACGCCGATGACAGTGAGATTCGGTACGGTGAAAACGACGCGTGGTTCGGAGAAAGCGATCGAGGGACCGCGTGCCACCGCGACGGCCATCACCGAGTCGTCGTCGGAGTAATACAGAGTGCGCCCGTCCGAGGACCAGAACGGCATCGATCCCCCCTCTCGCGAGACCGGGATCGGGCTGGCCCCGTCGGCAGAAAACGGCAGCACCCAGATGTCCGTCTGACCCAGGGGGTTCGCCGTGTAGGCGATGTGGGACCCGTCAGGTGAGAAGGCGGCCTGATCTTCACGAAACGGCGTCGACGTCAGCCAGCGCAGGGCGAGGGGTGTCGCCGTCAGGTCGATGACGCCAATGTCGGCGCCCGACCGATCAAACGCGCCGCCAGGCACATCGTCGGTCACCACGAGCCAGCGTTCATCGGCCGACAGCGACCACCCTCGAATGGCCCGGGCTTCGGGGATGATCAACCGAGATTCCAGCGACCCACGAATGCTGGTCTGATACAAGCCGGCCGTGTCGCGCCACGCGGAGAAAAACACCCGCGCACCGTCCTTCGAGACCACCGGGCTGTACTCTTCGCCACTGGTGTTGGTCAGGCGCGCCCTGCGGCGCGCGACGAGGTCGAACACCCACAGGTCCTTCTCGCGAGTGGTCTGCGTGCTGGAATACACCAACTGCCGCCCGTCGGCGGAGAGCCTGGGAAACTCAATATTCGGATCGTCGAAAAGTGTGTCCACCTGCCCGCCGTTCTCCGAGACCCAGACCACAGTTGCGGTGGGTGCCTGTGCCGGCGCAGGGGCGTACACCAGCGCGCCCGACCGGGACACATCGAACTGGGCCGTAGCGTAACTTGAGTCGGTGAGGACGCCGTCGAGCATCTTGACCGCGCCCGACTGGCCCGCGCCACCAGGGTACGGCTGGGCCAGAAGTTCGGAACCGCGCGCGTACACCAGATGACGGCCCCCGAGCAGATGGCCTTGGCCACCGCCCTCGACCAACTGGGTGGTGATCTTCCGCTCCTGTCTCGAGTACTTGAAGATCTTGCCGTCCGTGTACAGCCCGCCGGTCCACATCGTCACAAGGAGGTCGTCCGCGTCCAGCGCGCGCGGAAAACTGTTGTCGTTGTCGAGGCGCTCCACGCGGCTCAGCAGTTCGGCCGTACCGCCCTGGTCTGAGACCGAATACAACATGTCCCCGGTGGGCTGCGGATTGGCGAACACGATCGTGCCGTCCGGCAGCCAGGTGCCGCCCCAGACGTTGGAGATGCCGGAGGTGATGACCGACGGCGCGCCGCCGCTGAGCGACACCTTTTTCATGACGCTGCCCGCCAGGAAACCCACCTGACGGCTGTCCGGGGAGAAGAACGGCACCCGGCCGGTGCCGGTGTCGGGGATTGCGACGGCGGCCGGCTGATCGAGACGCCGCACGTACAGCGTCGACGCCGTCGGCGGCGCGCCACGGGCCGTCGCCGCAAACACGATCGTGGATCCGTCCGGCGAAATGGCCAGGTTGGGTGGATTTGAAGAATCGATGGCGTACTCCGTGCCCGGCGGCAACTGAATCGAGGCACGAATCGGGTCTTGGGGAGGCACCGGGGACAGGAGCATCCATCCGGCCATGGCGACAGCCGCGAGGCTGGTGCCGGCCGCGACCCATGGCCAGATGCCAGAGGCGCTGCTCAACGTCGGCGAGATCACCGTCTGCTGCTCCGTCGCGGCGTCAGGGGCGTCGAGTATGAGTCGCGCCTCGCCGATGTCGCGGAGCCGCTTGCGCGGGTCCTTCTCAAGGCACCGTTTCAACAGCTGACGGAGGCCGGTCGGCACGGTCGGGGGCAGGGCCGCGAGGTCGATATCGGCGCGGAGCACCGCCGCGATGACATCGCTGACGGTCTCGCCCTGGAACAGCTGGGTGCCGCCCAGCATTTCGTACAGCACGACGCCGAACGCCCAGATGTCCGCGCGTTTGTCCACCGGTCGGCCGCGTGCCTGCTCGGGCGACATGTACGCGGCCGTGCCAAGGATCAAGCCCATGGCTGTCAGTGCCGGGCTGGTCATCGTCGGCGAGCTGGTTGCGGTGTTGGAGGTCTGACCTCCACTGGTCACATCCATGGCCTTGGCCAGTCCGAAGTCCAGGACCTTGACCGTGCCGTCGGATCGCACCTTGATGTTGGCGGGTTTGAGGTCCCGGTGGACGATGCCCTGCTCGTGCGCGGCCTCGAGTGCCTCGGCGATCTGCCGCGCCAGGGGCAGCGCGTCGTCGAGCGACAGGCTGCCGCGCGCGATCCGTTGAGAGAGATCCTCGCCCTCCACTAATTCCATCACCAGGGCCCGCACGCCCGAGGCCTCCTGGAGGCCGTGAATGTGCGCGATGTTCGGATGGTTGAGCGAGGCGAGCGTCTTGGCCTCGCGCGTGAAGCGCATCATGCGATCGGGATCGGCCGCGAACGATTCGGGCAGGATTTTCAGCGCGATATCGCGGTCGAGCTGCGTATCACGGGCGCGATAGACCTCACCCATGCCGCCGGCGCCGATGGCGGCAACGATGTCGTAGTGGCCGATGCGCGAGCCTGGGGCGAGGGACATGGGAACCGTCGCAGTCTACCCGCAAACAGACAGCACTTGGAAACAGTGATATAAACCTTCAACTTCATGAAGCGACTGCTTCCTGCCTCCGTTGTTGTGTTGTTGTTGTGTGCTGCTGGGGCGTCCAGACAGATGGAGGCCGCGCCCGGCGCGCAGGCCCCCGGGGCGTCACCACCTGCCGCTGAAGGCATCCCCATCCGGCACGAAAAGACCCGACTGGTGTGCGGCGATTGCCACAAAACGGATGAGCAGGGCCGGATGTCGCGCATCTCCTATCGGCGCACGACACCCGAAGGCTGGCAGGAAACCATTCGCCGGATGGTGACACTCAACAAAGCCGAGATCGAACCTGCGGACGCCCGCGAGATCGTCAAATACCTCTCGGATGAGCTCGGCCTCGCACCCGAAGAGGTCAAGCCGGCCGCCTTCGAAGTGGAGCGACGTTTGATCGACTTCACCTACAAGGCGAACGAGGATGCCGCCACCGTGTGTTCGAGCTGCCACTCGATAGGGCGTGTGATGTTGCAGCGCCGCACGCCGAAGGAGTGGGACCTGCTGCTGGCCATGCACCGCGGGTGGTATCCGCTTGTGGACGGCCAGGTCTTCCGCCGAAACGGCCCCCCCAGTTCCACGCCGGGACCCGATGGCCGTCCACCCGATAACCGCCATCCGATGGACAAGGTGCTCGCGCACCTGAAGCCGACATACCCGTTCGCCACACCGGAGTGGACGGCATGGGCGGCCACCAAACGCAGCCCGCGGCTTGATGGCACCTGGCTGCTCAGCGGCAACGAGCCCGGTGCGGGTCCGATCTTCGGCACCGTGACGATCTCCACCAGCGCTACGTCGCCCGATGATGTGACGACCGCGGTGTCGTTCCGCTACGCACGCACCGGCCAGACCGTGGTGCGACAGGGACGCGCGACCGTGTTCACCGGCCACCAATGGCGTGGCCGCACGATGGTGAGTGGCGACGACACCACAACGTTGCGCGAGGTGATGCACGTCGAACGCGACTGGCAGTCGATCGCCGGTCGCTGGTTCACCGGCGACTACGACGAACTCGGCGCCGACGTCACACTCCAGCGCATCAGCGGCAATCCGGTGGTGGCCGGCCTCGACCGTCCATCCGCGAGGCAGGGTGGCACCGCGCAGACACTTCGCATCTTCGGCGCAAATTTCCCAGAGGGCCTTGCGGCACGCGATATCGACTTCGGTCCGGGCGTGACGGTGGCACGGGTCACAGAAGCCACGCCGACTTTGGTCACGGTGGATGTGGATGTGGCAGCCACCGCCGCTCTCGGCGCGCGCGACCTCTTCATTGCCGGTACGATTCACAAGGCCGCACTGACGGTGTACGACCGTGTGCACTACATCAAGGTGACCCCTGGCTGGAACATGGCGCGTGTGGGCGGCGTGGTGTTTCCGAAGATGCTCGCGCAGTTCGAAGCGTTTGCCTGGTCACACGGCCTCGACGGCAAACCCAACACGGCCGATGATCTCCCCGTCGGCGTCGTCGACGCGACATGGTCCATTGAGGAATACACGGCGACGTTTGCTGATGACGATGTGAAGTTTGTGGGTGGGGTGGATGCGGCGAGCGGTCGCTTCACACCCAATGTGGATGGTCCGAATCCAGACCGTTCCGGCAACCGCAACAACATCGGCGACGTGTGGGTCGTTGCCACCTACGCGCCAGGCGGAGACGCCACGCCCCTGCGCGCCCGGTCGCACCTGGTGGTGGCGCCGCCGCTCTATCTGCGTTGGGACTTCAGTGCGGTGACCAACCGATGAGTGTGCTGCAACCAGGTGACTGCCACGCGTTCGAGGCCGGCGGCCGCCGGTTCCTCTACCTGGCGCCCAGCGCCGCGGTCATGGCGGTAGACGAAGTGTCGGCGGCAGTGCTTGATGCCGTCGCTTTGCGTTCCCGGTCGGCTGAAGAGATCGTCAGCGACCTCGCAGCGAGGTTTCCGTCGGATGCCATCGACGAAAGCCTTGATGAACTGGTGAAGGTGCGTGCGCTTCGGCGCATCGACACACCAGTGCGGCGACCCGCAAAGGTGCTGCCCCTGACGCCCGTGCCCCTGAGCACAATGGTGCTCAACGTCACCAACCAGTGCAACCTGAGCTGCACGTACTGCTACGAATACGGCGAAGACAAGATCGTGCAGACCGACAACGGTCGTCAGCCGAAGATGATGACCGAGGCGACCGCGCGCGAGAGTGTGGATTTTCTGCTGCGTGAGTCGGGCGCCGATGCGCACATGACGTTTTTCGGTGGCGAGACGCTGCTCAACTTCCGCGTGCTCAAGACCACGGTGGCCTATGCGACCGAGCAGGCTGCGGCGCTGGGCAAGACCATCGACTTCAGCATGACGACCAACGCCACGCTGCTGTCCGACGAGGTCATCGACTTCCTGGCCGAACACCGGTTCGGCGTGACCATCTCGATGGACGGTCCGCCCGAGTTGCAGAACAAGTTCCGCGTGTTCCACAACGGCAAGGGCAGCTACGACGTGATCGCGCCGAAGATCAAGGCCTTGATCGCGAAACACCGCTCGCGCCCCATCGGGGCCCGCGTGACGTTGACCAGGGACACGCTCGACGTGCGTCGCATCTACGACCATCTCACCAACGAGATCGGATTCTGGGAAGTCGGTTTTGCCCCGGTCACCGCCTCCCCGGATCGCCCGCACGCCTTCGGAGACGAGGGCTTTGAGCAGGTGCTGTCGGAGTTCCGGGCGCTCGCGCAGGACTACCTCGCAGCCGCGCTTGAGAACCGGCACCACGGATTCAGCAACGTGCGCGAGACGCTCGGCGAAATTCATAAGGGCGCAAGCAAAGCGTGGCCGTGCGGCGCGGGGTTCGGGTTGCTCGGTGTGTCCACAGGCGGCGATGTCGCGTTGTGTCACCGGTTCGCGGGGTCCGACGATCACAAACTTGGCACCGTGAAGGACGGCATCGACCGCGCCCGCCAGGCCGAGTTCCTCGACAGCCACCACGTCAGCGACAAGACTGACTGCCAAACCTGCTGGGCGCGCCCGTTGTGCGCCGGCGGCTGTTACCACGAGGCACACACACGCTTCGGCACGACGAACAAACCGAACCTGCACTACTGTGACTGGATCCGCGGATGGACCGACACGTGCCTGCAGATCTACGGCCAGATTGCGCTCATCAACCCTGAATTTCTCCACCAGTTCGAGGACGCCAATGAAGCACCTCAGCCCAGTTAACGCCAAAGCCCGCCGCCTTGCCGACGCTCTGAAGCCGGAGGCCGACGCCGATGTCGTGGCGCTCTCGGTGCCACAGCAGCCGCGTGGCCCACACATTCCGCTCGGGTGTTCGACGGTCTTTGCCCCCGGTTGGGAAGTGGATCGCACGGGTGGCACCGCCGGCTTGTGTCAGCCGGTTGAACGAGACCTGTTCGACTGTCACCTTGGCTGCTTCTGGCCGGCGCAGGTGCCCGACCAGTTGAACCGCGCGCCCGACTGGACCAAGAAGTGCGCTGCAGCCCAGAAGGACTGGCGCAAGATTGACGTGATCTTCCCATGAGGCTGGTGATGAGAGTCGCGCTGTGTGTGACCCTGGCGACCTGGGCGGTCGTGTCGGTCGGCGCCGTTGATCAAGCCCGTCGCGTTCCGGTAGCCGGCACGGGCACGATCTACGCCGGCACATACAAGGGCACCATCGCGGTCATTGATGAGGCGACCGAGAAGGTGACCGGCGAGATCGCGCTGAAGGCCGGGATTCCTGGCCGTGTGTTGTTCTCCAACGACCGCACGAAGATCTACGTCGCGGACATTTCGTACGAAAACGTCGAGGTGGTCGATCGAGCCACGGGTCAAAGTCTGGCTGTCCACACGCTGAGCGACGACAAGACCAAGGTTCGAATCTGGGGCATGCAGCCCGACCCGGCCGACACCTACCTGATCCTTGTCATCAAGCGGTATACGCTGCACGACGATCACTGGGAGATCGGTCCGCCCACGCTCGTGCAATACGACCTCGCCTCCCGGAAAATCTCGCGGACGATTCCCTGGCCCAAGGACGAAGAGCGCGAGCGTGCGTCCGTGGTGTTTTCACCCGACGGCAAACTCATGTACCTCTTCGGCGACGACGTGCTCATTTACGAGACGACGGAGTTCAAGGAAGTGGACCGCTGGGATCTGGCGCAGCCGATTGAACCGGGCGCCGGACGCGTCACCTTCGGCGGGCTCGACCCCTTCAGCGACGAGCCCGGCTTCTATACGGGTATGTTCACCATGCTCGACCCCCTGCAGAACCGGCGCATGCTTGGCGTTGGCCGCGTGGACCTGGTGGGCAAGAAGATCGACTTCCGGCCCATCGGTCCAGCCAAACCGCTGTCGTATTCGGTCTCGCCCGACCGCAAGCGCGCCTACGGCCTGTACAGCGACATCGGTGAATACGAGTTCTGGACACTCGATCTCGAGAAACACGTCGTCATCTCTCGGGTCATGATTGACGGCCGGCCGCGCATGGGCCAGCGCGTGAGCAGCAACGGCAACTACATCTACGTCTACGTGGCCGGTAACACGATCGACTACTACGATGCGACATCGCTCACGCTTGCTCGCACGCTGACGTTGGATACCGACATGACATCGTTTACGCTGCTGCCACCCGGCAAGTGAACAGGCGCGTCTTTCGTTATCTTCGACCCTACCGACAACAACTCGTCGTCGTAGTCATCATCTCCCTGGTCAGCACAGGCTTGACCTTGTGGCTGCCGTATCTCACCAAGTCCCTGGTGGACGATGCGCTGATCGGGCGAAACCTGGACGCGCTCTTCCGCATCGTTGGTCTGTTTGCCGGCATCGGTGCAGCAGGGTTTGTGCTCAACGTGGTCAGCGGCCTGCTCTACACGCGGGTGTCGGCGGACATTCTGTTCGACATGCGGCTGGAGCTCTACGAACATCTGCAGCGGCTGTCGCCGAAGTTTTATGCGGTCACGCGACTCGGCGAGATCGTGTCGCGCATCAACAACGACATAGGCGAGATTCAGCGAATTGCCGCGGAACTGGCGCTTTCATGGGTCGGCAACGTACTGTTTCTGGCGGGCAGTCTCGTAGTGCTTGTCTGGCTCGATTGGCAGCTGTTCCTCGTCGGACTGGCCACGCTACCGCTGAGTGTGTGGGCACTCGTTCGGTATCGCCGCCAACTCGACGTTCGTGTCACCGACCTGCGCGAGCGCAGTGCCTCCATCGGCAGTTTCCTCATTGAAACGCTGCAAGCCAATCGAACCGTGGTGACCTCCGGTGCGGAACGTCGCGAGGTCGGCCGTTTCTCCGGCCTCAATCGGGACTTCATCGATGCGCTGATGGGATTACAGCGTGTGCATTATTTCTCGGGCGGTCTGCCGTCCCTGCTCCTTGTCGCCGGCAGCGCAGCTGTCTTTTTCTACGGCGGCTGGCGCGTGGTGGAGGGGACGATGACGATGGGGACGCTGGCGGCGTTTCTGGCGTATCAGGCGCGTGTGGTCGCCCCGGTGCAGGCGTTGATGGGGCTGTACGGTGAGTTGGCGACCGCGCAGGTCTCGTGGCGGCGCGTGGCAGAGATTCTGGACACACCGCCGGACGTGGTGGAGAGGCCCGATGCGGCGGCGTTGCCCGTTGCGAGAGGTGAGGTGGAGTTCGAGGGTGTGTCGCTGTCGTATGGACGCGGCGGTGCGGTCATCGAAGACATCAGTTTCCACGCTGCCCCCGGCGACACCATCGCCATCGTCGGCGCCAGTGGCAGCGGGAAGTCGACCGTGGCTGATGTGTTGCTGCGGTTGCTCGATCCGGATGCCGGAGTGGTGCGACTCGACGGCCATGACCTGAAGTCACTGAAACTCGCGGATCTGCGGCGTCATGTCCAGGTAGTGGAGCAGGAGCCCCTGTTGTTTCACACGACGATTGTGGCGAACGTGCGGTACGCCAACCCGGAGGCGACGGAGGCGGAGGTGGCTGCGGCGCTCGACCTGGTTGGCCTGACCCGGTTCATCGGGAGCCTCCCGCAAGGCCTGAACACTGTCGTGGGAGATCGTGGCATCGCGCTGTCGGCGGGTGAGCGCCAACGCATCGCGCTGGCACGCGCATTGGTGACCAACCCGGCGGTACTCATTCTCGATGAACCGAGCGCGGCCCTGGACCCGGCGTCGGAACGGCACGTCATCGACGGGTATCGTCAGGCCATGCGCGGACGGACTGTCATCGTGATCTCGCACCGGCTCGATGTCGTGCGCGCCGCCGATCGCGTCGTCATGATTGCCGGTACACGCGTGGTGGAGCAGGGCACACCGGCAATGCTGAGTGCTGCCGGTGGTCCGTTTGCGGCCCTGTTCGGCACGGTCGACACGGAGTCGAAGCCTCGATGACAGAGATGACCGAGCGCACGGGGCGTGGCGTGCGGGTGGCCGTGGTCGACACCGGCGTGCATGTGGACCATCCGCATGTGGGCGGCATTTCTGGTGGCATCGCGCTCGATGGCAACGGTGACACGGTGGGTGACCTTGTGGACCGCCTGGGCCATGGCACAGCCGTCGCCGCTGCGATTCGTGAGAAGGCGCCGGACGTTGAACTGCTGGTGGTCAAAGTGTTTGACCGCCGGCTGGTCACCACCGGCGCAGCCCTTGTGGCCGGCATCCGCTGGGCGGGTTCGCAGGGCGTGCATCTCATCAATCTGAGTCTTGGGACAACAAACCTCGACCATCGCGATGCGCTGTCTGCAGCGGTTGAAGAAGCCGCGCGCCACGGTGCCGTTGTCATCTCCGCCGCGCCGCAGCCAGGGGCACACTGGTTCCCGGGTGCTCTGCCTGGCGTGGTGTCGGTTGATGTGGACTGGGCGTGTCCGCGCGACGAGTGCCACGTCACCGTGACGGATGATGGTGCCATCCGCCTGCGTGCGTCCGGCTATCCACGCCCGATCCCAGGCGTGCCCGTCGACCAGAACCTTAGTGGGATCAGTTTCGCTGTGGCCAACGCCTCCGGATACCTCGCACGACTGCTCGAGGGCGTGCCTGACCGTGGTCTGCCGACGCTGGTGCGGGTGCTCGGGTTCTACGAGCGGGAGTGACGCACCCGAGCACAAGAGCACAAGAGCACCTGAGCACCCACTATCCCGTGTTGCGAAGGCCCGCCGAGATGCCATTGATGGTGGCGGCCAGCGCATAGTCCAGTGCCTCGCTGCCTTCTCCGGCGCGTTTGCGTCGCAGCAGGCTGACCTGGATGAGGCTCATGGGATCCACGTACGGATTGCGCAGTTTAATGGAGCGCGCGAGCACCACGTTGGTCTCGAGCAGCTCGGACTGGCCTGTGACCTCAAGCACCATGCGGCAGGTGCGTGCGAACTCGTCGGTAATCATCGGGAACACGCGATCGCGCAGTGCGGCGTCGGTCACGAGAGCGGCGTAGCGGGCGGCGATCGACAGGTCGGCCTTGGCCAGTCCGATCTCGACGTTCCGGATCATGTTCTGGAAGAAGGGGAACGCCTGCATCATCTCGCGCAACAGCGTAGTCGCCGTGGCGTCACGAGCTACGAACTGCTCGAGGGCATGACCCACACCGAACCACGCGGGCAGCACATGACGGCTCTGCATCCATCCAAACACCCAGGGAATCGCGCGCAGGTCATCGAGCCCCCGCGTCTCGCCGCGACGGGCCGGCCGCGAGCCGATACGAGCATGTTCGAGTTCGGCGACGGGTGTGGCCTGCTCGAAGTAGGGGAGGATGTCTGGGTTGTCGGCGATCTGCTGACGATAAAAACGAAACGCATCAGCGGATAACGCGTCCATCACCGCGTCCCACCGGGTCTGCTGCTCCGGGGAGGGTGCGCGCAGGTTGACGCGGGCATCAAGCGCAGCCGCGACCATGAGCGACAGGTTGCGTTCGGCCAGCACAGGATCCGAATACTTCCAGTTGAGCACCTCGCCCTGTTCGGTGATCTTCAGGCGCCCGCTGAAGGCGCCTGAGGGCTGCGACGTGATCGCGCGGTGCGTGGGGCCCCCACCGCGTCCCACCGTGCCGCCGCGGCCGTGAAAGAGCTGCAGGGTCACATCGCACCGGCGTGCCACGTCGTGGAGTGCGCGATGGGCCCGAAAAATTTCCCACGAACTGGTGAGCATGCCTCCGTCCTTGTTGGAGTCGGAGTAGCCGAGCATCACGTCCTGGTGACGGTTCCACGAGGTCAGCAGCCGTGTGTAGTCGGCACGCGTCCACAGGTCTTCGCAGATCGCCGGGGCCTGGCGCAGATCCTCAATCGATTCGAAGAGCGGCACCGGCATCACACCCGGGTCATCGTCTGTCGCCTCAGCCTGGACGCCGCCCGCTTCCAGCAACCGTACGAGCGTGAGTACATCCTGCACCGAGCGTGCCCCGCTGATGACGTAACTGCGGATGGCCTCCGGCGGATAGGTGCGCTTCAGGTCGGCGATACCGCGCAGGGCCGCGAGCACCCGGCGTGTCTCGTCCGACGGCGCGCCGGGCAGCGCACCCTCCCTCGCATCGGCGCCCGTCATTTCCTCGAACGCCCTGGTGTGGACCCGTGCGTGTTGGCGGATGTCGAGGGTGTACAGATGAAAGCCAAAGGTGTCGACCTGCCGCAGGAGCGGGTCCAGCAGCAGGGTGGCCACGCGGCCGCCGCGATTCGCAGTCAGACTGTCGCGAATCAGACGCAGGTCGTGTGCGAACGCGTCCGCATCGGCGTAACTTCCTGACGCGTCGGGCTCATCACGCGCCGCACGCAGTCGCCAGACCATATAGCCAAGCAGCCTGCGATAGACCTCGGTCGTCGAGCGCACGTTGGGCGCAGGGTCGAGGTCGGGCAGTGTCGCGGCATACGCGTCGAGCCGTTCCTGTACCTCCGACGACACGGCGACCCGCATCGTCGAGGCGCTGAGGCGCTCGACCAGCGATTCGAGTCGGTGAATGTAGGCGTCAAGGATGGTCTCGCGTGCCGCCTGCAGTGCCGCGCGCGTGACCTCGGGCGTCACGTACGGGTTGCCATCGGCATCGCCGCCAATCCACGACCCAAAGCGCACACATCGTGGCAGCGGCTCGTCGTTCGCCGCAGCGCCATACGCGCGACGCAACGCCGCGCGCAGTTCGTCGTACATGGCCGGTATTGTGTCGATCAGTACGTCGGAGTAGTAGTCGAGGCCCATCCGCACTTCGTCGGTCACCGTCGGCCTTCGCCGCCGCACATCGTCAGTCTGCCAGAGGGAGGTGATTTCAGCGGCGATGAGGGCCTCCTGAGCCGCCGCTGCCGCCTTCGTCAGTGGCTGCCAGTCCAGTCGGTCGAGGGCCTGGGCGATGCGGCGCTGCTTGAACAGCACCGTACGTCTCGACACTTCGGTGGGATGCGCCGTAAAGACCGGCACAATCTCGATCTCGCGCAGATGGTGCCGGACGGCGGCGAGGGCCACACCCGCGTCGACAAGGCGGAGCAGGGTTCCCGCCGGTGTCCCGGGCTGCGGCGGGTCGTCGCCGTGATGCTGCGAGGCGCGGCGTCGGCGCCTGCGGTGCGCGGTTTCAGCGAGATTGGTCAGGTCGAAGTAGATGGCAAAGGCGCGCGTGAGCCCGTACGCCTCATCGACAGGCACGTCGTCGATCAGCCGTTCGGCGTCGGGTCTCGGCAGGCCGCGAAGCGCTTCCACGGTGTTGAACAGTTCGATACCGGCCTGCTCGCGGATCACCGCACCGAGCAGCATCCCGAGCAGTCGTACATCCCGACGCAGGGGCGCAATCTTCAGCTCGGCGTCAGTCGACAGCACCTCAGCGAGGCGTGCCGCCGGGTCCTCGCTGTGCCACAACGGCTCGTAATCTGTGAACTTGTCGGTCACTGCAGCATTATCGCAGGATGGGGAACGGGTCGATCGCCGTGCCCTGCCACCAGCGTTTTGTCTCGGTGAGTTCAAAAATCGCGAAGTGGAGGTGCGGCGTGTTCTTCGGCGCGTTGCCGGTCACCCCGACGTAGCCGATGATTTGGCCTCGCCTCACCTCGTCACCATCCTTGAGGCCAGGTGCGTAGCCGTCGAGGTGGGCGTAGTAGTAGGAGTAACGACCTGTCGGATCAAACTGATAGATCGTGATGCCACCCGCGTCGCTCAGGAACAACTTGGCGATCGTCCCGTCTTCGACGGCGACCACCGGCGTGCCCGTCGGCGCGAGAATATCAATGGCCTCGTGTCGGCGGGAGTCACTGCGGCCTTCATCGAACATGCCGCGCAACTCGTCACGCCGCACACCCAGCACCGGCACTTCCAGCCGACGGTCGACCAGGTCGGCGACCGGCTCGGCCCGCATGACGGCGGGCGCGTCGGGCGTCGCCGGCGGTTCCGGCAGTGCCACCGGGCCCGGCGACACGCGCTCAGTCATCATTGGCGCGCCTTCGACCGTTTGCAGCGTTGACTCGGCATCGAGCCCTTGATCGACGCGACGTTGCCACCACGTGCCCACGCCGCCGACCACCAGGGCGCCGAGGAGGAACCCGACGGCACCACTCTTCGCCGCGAGGCGAAGGCCCGGGTTCATTCGACGAACCGAACCTTGGTACCCTTCTTCACGAGCGCGGCCAGTTTCAGGGCGTCCCAATTGGTCAACCGCACACACCCGTGTGAACTGGTGTGTCCAATCTTCGAGGGCTCAGGGGTACCGTGCAGGCCATAGTGCTCCTTGCTCAGGTCGATCCACACCACACCCACGGGACCGTTGGGACCTGGGGGAAGCGTCGCCTTCGCGTGTGCGGGATCCGCATCCCAGAACAGGTCTGGATTGTAGTTGAATGTCGGGTTGCGTGCCACGGCGGTCACCGCCCAGTTGCCGATCGGCAGCGGATCGTGTTCGCTGCCGCTGGTCACCGGGGCGTACATCAGGAGTGTGCCGGTGCTCGTGTACACCCGCACGCTCGACTCGCTCTTGGAGACGATGACTGTGATCTCGCCCGTCGCGCCCGCCGCGGCAGGGGCCTTCGGGTCTGCGGGAGCCTTGTCTGCTGTCGGTGCACCGCGGTCCACCTTCGGCACCTTGATGGTGGCGCCGGCGACAAACTTCACACCAGGATTCAGCGTTGTCAGCAGCGCGGGCGCCGTGTGGAACTGCTCGCCGAGCGCTTCCATGAGCGAGGTGTAGCCAAGCGCCTTGAGCTTGGCTTTTTCCATGGTGTCCTCGGGGATGGTGATGAACGGGCCGGCCACATCCTTCGCGGTCAGCACGTAGTCTTCGAGGGTTTCACCCGTGGCGTCAGGGGCGCCCTTGTGAATCTCCATGTGCGCCGCCAGCGCCTTCTGTGTGTTGGCGCCGTCGACGCCGTCGATTTCGCCGGTCGAGAACCCCGCGCGTGCAAGCTGCACCTGCAGGTCGAGGGTCGCTGCGGGCTTCGCCTGCGTGAAGACCGTGACCGATGACGCCACGAGCAGGGCCGCCGAGACGCTGATAAACGTGTTCTTTGCCATCCACCGACTGTAGACGGCGGGTCACTCACAAAGCTGTACGCAACTGCACAGGGCGACGAACTCAGCGTTTGGTGAACACGCGATAGATGGCGAGCAGCGCGACCGCCCCGATCAGCGACATCACAAATCCTGCAGCATCTTCAGGGCCGTAGAAGCCGAGAATCTGTCCGAGCCATCGTCCCACCACGGAGCCCACGATGCCCAGGATGATGGTGACAATGATCCCGCCGGGATCTTTACCGGGCATCAGGAGTTTTGCAATGACGCCGACGACCAGTCCAAAGATGATTGTGCCGATAATTCCAAACATCCCCGAACGGTAGCACGGACGTGTGTAGCGTTCTGTGCCGTGTTGGACACCAGCACCCACGTCGCGCGTCTTACAGGCCAGACTTGCCGACCAAATCTGTCGTGATTGACGGCCTCACGGCAGAGGCGCACACTGGCCGGAGGAGGCAGTCATGAGTTGCACGCAACACTTCCTCAATCTCGAGTGGCCCCATCACAACTGGAAGCGGGAGGTCACTCACACAGAGTCGCTCGCATTCAAGGAAACGGACATGTGGGGACGCCGATACGGTGTCGACCACGTGCTCTGCCACGCACGCCTGGTGTGTCAGGACTGCGGCGCGGTGAAAGACGACGGGGACTGCGGCTGTGAGCCTGAAGAGGGGGCGAAGTGCCGTGCCCGTCTGGCGCATCTGCACAACCCCGCGCCGGAGCTGTAGCGCCGCACCGTTCGCGATTCGGGCGTCGACAAATTCGGAGTCTGACGTCGGGATCTGTCGGAAAATTCCCGCGGGGTATCGATCCCAGCGCAGATGTTCGGAGCATCATGACGTGAGTCAGTGGCATCAAAGTTGCACGCTACATCTGTTTACATCGGGCGCAGCTGTCTAAGGAGACTTCCATGTCACTCAGTCTTCGGGCGTTACTCACATCGGCGGGCACGTCCTTTACGGTCACGGAGTTTTCAAAAGGTGCCGTGTTATTTCGTCAGGGGGATGACTGTGTCGATGTCTGCTACATCGAGGCAGGTCGGGTACGCCTGGCGGTGTCCTCGTCGGACGGCCGGGAGGTGATCCCCACCGTGCTGGGCGCCGGCGCGTTCGTGGGTGACGACCTGTTGGCGGGCCATCAGGAATACAGGCACTCGGCGGTGGCCATCGAGCCGACTGTCGTCCTGCGTGTGTCCTTGGACCGGATGATGGAATCGATCCACACGCACCCGGGGATTCTGGGTCTGGTTCTTGAGCACGTCATGGCCCAGAACATGCAGTTGGAAGACACGCTGGTGCATCAACTGCTGTGTCTCGGCGAGGAACGACTGGCGCACACGCTGCTGATGTTGGCCGAGTGCGACGGGGCTCACGGCCGATGCGCGCTGCCGCAGCTGTCGCAGGAGGTCATCGCCGAGATGGTCGGGACGACGCGTTCCCGGGTCAACGTCTTCATGAACCGCTTCAAGAAACTCGGTTTCATCGAGGTGACGGGCGACGGCATCTACGTGCATCCCGCACGGCTGCCGCTGGCCGCCGAGCATGAGATGTCTGCCAAGGCTGCGTCGGCTGGACGAGCCAGGTAAGGGACCGACTCAGCTCCCCAGGCGCTCACACTCGGTGGAGTAGGCCTCGATCAGGGCCGTGAGCCTGGTCTGGACGGTACTCTGTGCGGCATACACTTCACTGAGCGGCGCCGCGAAATCCTTTTGCTTGAGTTCATCCTCGACCGTCATCGCGAGCTCCGCAAGCCGTTCGATGGCGGCGCGCGAATGAAACTCGAGTTCCTTGAGCTTCGCGAGCACCTCAAGTGAACCCTGGTGTGTGGCCGATGGCTGCGCCGTGACCACCTCACTCACCTCGGCAGTGTCCACCTGCGCAGGCTCGGGTGTGTTCTTTCCCTTGGCGACCTTTTTATCGTGGGCATCATTTCGCGGATCAGACATGTGACCTCCATCTTGGCAAAACGGGGCAACATCGTCTGTGTCATTGCGCACAGAGGTTCCGACTGCCTATTTTTCAGCGGCGCTGGCGATCTTCCACAGGCCGGTCTTCGGATCCATCTTGTGACAGGCCGTGCACTCGCCCTGATGCCTGGTCAGGAAGGTGTTCTGGGCGCCGCCCTGCAGGTGGATGGTATGCATGAGCTGCGCGAAGGAGGGCGCGAGTGTCGAGCCCTTTTTGTGGCAGGCGGTCATGCACGACTGCGGCACGTTCGCCTTTACGTTCGGCACCGCCATGTGTTTGCCCTTGATCTTGGACGCCAGGGCCGCAGAGGACGACGCCTTTGTTTTCTCGAGGAGTCCGGGAGGCACTGCGGTCGCATACTTCGCCATCAGCACGCTGATCCGCATGTCGCCGGTCTTGCCTGCGACATGGCAATCCACGCAGCCGTTCGGGTAGGGATCCTTGGCGGTAATTCCCGGAATCTGCCTGGTGCCGGTCTGTGCGGATGCCGGAAACTGACCCGTCGTCATCGTGATCATCACGGCGAGGAAGACGAGCGCCACAGCGGTGTGCGTGTATCGCATGGAGGACTCCTGCACGCGAGTATGGCGCGTGCGGTCAGGATTGCTGTGCTGAACAGCACGTCGGAGTACGCAGTGTTCGCGCCCGGTGCGGGTTGTGCCCGATGAGACAGGCGGGACCAGGGGCCAGACAGGACAATGGCAGGATGAGGCGTCGCGATCGACCCACCCCGCACCATCCCGTCCCCCGTCCCCCGCCGCATCGTCGGCCGCGCGGGCGCCGGACCCGTCAGCAGGTGCACTCACTCATGTTGGCGGGGGCGGCCTTGTTTGTGCCGCATGCCGGTGTGCCTCCCGCGCGCCCGGCGGCACCAATCAAGTTGATTGAGGTCGTGAAGACGCCGGTCGGGGTGGTGACCACCACGTCAGTCTTTCGCCTCGCAGGGGAGCAGAAGTTCGAGGGGCTGATCGCCGAGGCGGCGCGAAAATACGGACTCTCGACCACGCTGATCCGTGCCGTGATTCGCACCGAGTCTGCCTACGACTCACGGGCGGTGTCTCCGGCCGGCGCACAGGGGCTGATGCAGCTCATGCCGGCATTGGCGCACGATATGGGTGTGAAGAATCCGTTTGACCCGCGCGAGAACATCATGGCCGGCACTCGGTATCTGGCCGGACTGTTGGCCGATCATGACGGTGACCTCGAACTGGCGCTCGCCAGCTACAACGCCGGGCCAGGCAACGTGGCGCGGTATCACGGGATTCCGCCCTTCACGGAGACAATCAACTACGTCGAGAAAATCATCAGAATGGTGGGGTCGGATGGGGCTGATGACGAGGACTAACACCGGGGCCGTAGCGCCCTTGCTCGTGGTGATTGCACTGGCGGCCGGGTCGGCGGCGTGCGCCACGCTTGAGCACCTGCGGGGGCTCGTCCAGGCCCCACAGTTTTCAGAGGTCGACGACCGTCGCGCGGAGATTCGCCTGCTGGGACCGAGCGCGTCGGCGCCGCTGGGCGGGGCGGCGATTCGCCTCTGGACCCGGGTGCGCAACCCCAATGCCTTCGGGCTCACACTCGCCACCCTGCGCGGGTCGCTGTTTCTGGAAGGGAGCCGTGCGGCCGAGGCGGATTTCCCACTGGGGTTGCCGCTCACGGCCGGTGGTGATGCGGTGATTCCCCTCGATCTGCGCGTGAGTTTTTCCGACGTCCCCGGCCTGGCCAGCGCCATCCGGCAGGCGGTGTCAGGCCAGCCGCTCGACTACCGTCTGCACGGCACCATTGGGGTTGATGCCGGTCAGCTCGGCACGCCGACCTTTGGCCCAATGGACCTGCTGACAGGGGTAATCCGGACGCGCTGATGCGCCCTGCAGCCCGTGCCTTGACAATCGTGCGCTCACGGCGCTTAATAGGGGCCTCCCCATTACAACCTCTGGAGGTCCCATGCGTCACATCGACTCTGTTCGCCGTCGTTTCCTTGTCGGCGGTGTCGCCGCCGCAGCCGCAGCGGTCATGCCGCGTACGCGGCTCCACGCCACACAGGCGCAGTCCGGGTCGGCCGACTGGCTGAAGGAGGTTCGCGGTCAGCACCGCTGCTTCTTCGACTTCAACGCGCACAAGAACGGCCTGCCGCTCCTGCACATGCTCAACTACTTCAGCGGTTACACGGGTGCGCATGGGGCGCCACCGGACACGGTCGGCGCGGTCGGCAGTTTTTACGGCATCGGCCCCCAGTCGAGTATTCCTTTGGGTTTTGACGACGTGATCTGGGCCAAATACGGCGTTGGTGAATTGCTCAATCTCAAGGACGCCAACGGTCGTGGCTACACACGCAACGTGTTCAACAGCCCAACTGAAGCCGACGGCCACCTGCTGTCGCAGGGGATGGGCGTGCCGGCCCTGGCGCCGTTCGGCGGCGCGATTGTGGCGTCGTCGATCCCCAATCTTCAGCAGATGGGCGCCAAGTTCCTGATGTGCAACAACGCGCTTGGTGCCTGGACGCTCGAACTGGCGGCTCGCGGCAAAGGGGATGCCGCGGCGATCGGTACCGAGTTGCGAGCACACCTCCTACCGCACGTGACGGTGGTGCCCGCCATGGTGGTGGCGATTACGCAGGCGCATGCGGCAGGCATCTCGTACAACCGTCAGTAGCCGGGTGCCTCGGCTGACCAGTGTGTGACAGGCCGTGCCTTCCCCCTGATGCAGGGTCAGGAGGGCACGGTCACGTTTCCTTACTTGTGCACCAGACCGACCATGGCGGAGTAGAAGAACGGCTTGTAGTGCGGGCTGGTCTCGTTGTGGCACCGCGTGCAACTCGTTTCTTCAATCTTCACCGTGCGGGCGTTGCTGGCGTCCCCGGCGAGGGCCGCGGCCACATGCAGCCGTCCCGGACCGTGGCACGCTTCGCACTGCACATTGGGGTGAGTCGGCGCGGCACCCTCGGCCAGGATCACGTCCGCAGGCCCCGTGACGTGGCACCCGATACACTTGCCGCTGCCGCGGTCGGTCGTCGGCAGCTTGTTCAGTGCCGAGGCGTGTTTGGTGCGCGACCAGGCCTTGAAGATCTCGCCGTGGCAGTCCTGGCAGGCGTCTGCGCCGACGTAATCGGCCATGGACTGAGGCGCGCGGGCAGACAGGGTGACGCTGGCGGGTTGTCGCGCGGCGAATGTGGTGACGAACAACACGCCGGTGAGCAGGACCACGAATGACCGAGCCATGGGGCCTCCTTCGGAAGGTCGAACTGCCCCCAGTCTGCGCCTCTGGCGTACCGCTGTCAAACGGCGCGCCAGTCGCCGTGGGCGTCCACTCGTGTCCAATCCAGTACGCGCGTTTCTCACTGCCTCGGCTGAGAATGGAGACGATGACTACTGCCGTCCGCGTGTTGGCCGTGCTCGCGGTAATCGCGGCGTTAAAACTCGGCGCGCCCGTGCTGCTGCCGATCGTGCTCTCGGTACTGTTGTTTTACGCGTTATCACCAGTGGTGGAGTGGTTCGTCCGCGTGCGCGTGCCGCGTGTGCTCGCGTCGGTCGTGACCGTCCTGGCGCTGGTGACAGTCGTGACCGTGGGCATCGTCTTGCTCCTGCCGCAGCTTGAGGTGATCATCGAAGACATCCCGGCCAGTGCCGCCAAAATGCAATCGTCAGTGAATACGTGGCGAGGGGGCAAGCAGGAGTCACGACTGAAGAAGGTCGAAGCGGCCGCCAAGGCCATTGACTCCGCCGCTGCGGAAGCGACGGAACCGGCGGTCAATCCCCAGGGGGTGATCAGTGTCGAAGTGCGCGAGACGTGGCGTGCTTCGGACGTGCTGTGGAGTGGAGGCCGTGGTGTGATGGCGATGATCGGGCAGTCCATCACCATCCTCTTTCTCACCATCTTTCTGTTGAATGACGGCGATAACTTCAAACGAAAACTTGTCTGCCGCATGGGGTCGCGCGGGGAACGTCGCCTGACGGTGGAAGTGCTGCACGATATTGCGACCCAAATCAAACGGTTCCTCTGGGTGCAGGCTGTCACCAGTGTCGTTGTCGGCACCGTGACCGCACTGGTGCTCTGGGGCTTTGGGGTCCGTCAGCCGGCGCTGTGGGGCGCGTTCGCCGGCCTGATGAACATCGTGCCGTATTTTGGACCCCTGATTGTCACGACCGTCATCGGAGGCGTGGCCTTCATCCAGTTTGGCACTCTGCAACTCACGCTGCTGATTGCGGCCGCCACACTGGCGGTCTCCATGCTCGAGGGGTACGTGCTGACACCCACCCTGCTGAGCCGGGCGGCCTCGCTCAATCACGTCGCCATCTTTCTCTCAATTGCGTTCTGGAGCTGGGCCTGGGGCGTCGCCGGCATGTTGCTGGCCGTGCCGATTCTGATGACCATCAAAGCCGTGTGTGACCATGTCCCTGGTCTTGACGGCGTCTCGGTCTTCATCGGCGGCACCACGACAGCCTGATTCTGCTGTCCCAGAACGTGTCCACCCCTGTGGTGGACACGTCCGGACCCGAAGCGCTTAGTGCCGGCCGTCGGCATCCCGTTCGGTGCCGCCTCCGGTACCTCCGCTCTTGCCGCCACCTTTCGTGCCGTCCCCCTGCTTGCCGCCACCCTGGTCGCCACCGCTGTGACCACCGGTCTGGTGTCCGGTGCCCTTGTTCCCGCCGCGGTTGCCATCAACATCGCCGGCCTGGCGGTTGTCGCCCTTTGGATTTCCACCCTGCTGTTTGTTCCCGCTGTTCTGGTCCTGATTCGCCATGCTGGCCCTCCTTGACTTGGGCGAGTGGAGTGCTCGCCCAGTACTGGAGTGCAAAACAGCGGCCACAGAAGTCGCGTGTGGCCGAGGGCGACTGCCTCGGCGCTGGGGCCACAGTGAGTAGCGCCGTGCTCAGTGTGTGTAACGCAGGGTTCCTGACTATTCAACGTACGCAGACCGCGCCAGGAACGGCGCCGTCTGACTCTCCGCGACAGTTGCGAGGTGGGCCGGCGTTCCAGCCGCTACGATCCGGCCGCCGTCCTCGCCGGCACCAGGCCCCATGTCGATGACGTGGTCACTGGCCGCCACTACTCGCATGTCGTGTTCGACGACAATGACGGTGTTGCCGGAGTGGACCAGTCCGTCGAGTTGCACCATGAGCCGGTCCACATCCTCTGGATGCAACCCCGTCGTGGGCTCATCAAGGACATACAGCGTGGTGCCTCGTTGCACCCGCTGCAGTTCGGTGGCGAGTTTGATGCGCTGCGCCTCGCCACCCGACAGCTCTGTGGCCGACTGGCCCAGCCGCAGATAACCCAGACCCACTTCACGCACGACGCCAAGCGCGCGATGCACATGAGGCTCGTCGGCAAAAAACTCGAACGCGGTATCGACGGTCATACCCAGCACGTCGGCAATGTTCTTGTCGTGGTACCTGATCTCCAGCGTCCTGGCGTTGTACCGCGCGCCGTGGCAGGTGGGACATGGCGCATAGACACTCGGCAGGAAGAGCAGTTCCACCATGACGAAGCCTTCACCGGCGCAGTGTTCGCATCGCCCCTTGGCGACGTTGAACGAAAAACGTCCCGCGTCGTACCGGCGCGCACGGGCCGTCCGCGTCGAGGCAAAGAGGCGACGGATGTGGTCGAAGAGCCCCGTGTAGGTGGCCAGATTCGAGCGGGGTGTCCGGCCGATGGCTTTCTGGTCCACACGGACAAGGCGCGTGATGGCCGCAAGGTCTCCAGCGAGGCGCCCCGTCGTTTCGGCAACCGCCGATCGCTCCAGCTCGTCCTCCACCTCCTCGTCAACCGGCAGTTCGTGGCCGAGGTGCTCGGCGACGAGTTCCACCAGTGCACGGCTCACCAGACTCGACTTGCCTGAGCCTGAGACCCCCGTCACGGTGGTGAATACACCCACGGGGAAGGCCGCATCCAGGGCGTGCAGATTGTTGAGCGTGATGCCCGAGAGATGCAGCCAGCCGGTGGGGCGGCGAGGGGGTCGCGCGGGCAGCGCTGTGCTGTGGAAAAGATGGCGGCGCGTTCGTGACAGGTCCACGTGCTGCAGACCTTCAGGGGGACCGCTGTACACCACGTGGCCGCCGTGTTCGCCTGCGTTGGGTCCGACATCAACGATCCAGTCGGCATGGCGCATGACATCGAGGTCGTGCTCGACAACAAAGAGTGAATTACCGGACGCCTTCAGTCGGTCAAGGGCCCCCAACAAGGCCGCGGTGTCGACGGGATGCAGACCTGCCGATGGTTCGTCCAGCACATACACCACACCGAACAGATTCGACCGCACCTGTGTGGCCAGTCGCAGGCGCTGCAGTTCACCCGGCGACAACGTCGGCGTGCTGCGTTCGAGCGAGAGGTAGCCGAGTCCCAGGTCGAGCAGCACCGACAGCCGCGCGGCCAGGTCCTCCGCAATGCGTTGCGCGACGATGATCTTTTCTGGCTGGTCCCTGTGTTTCGCCGCAGACCCAGTGTGCGCACCGGTCGCATAGGGTCGGACGATGGCGGCCAGTCTGGTGAGCGGCACCCGCGACATCTCGGTGATGTCGAGTCCGGCAAAGGTCACTGACAGGGACTCGCGCCGCAGGCGTTTGCCGGCGCACGCGGGGCAGTCGCCACTCGACATGTACCGTGCGACCCGCTTCTTCATCAGGGCACTCTCGCTATGCGCGAACGTGTGCAACACGTGACGTCTGGCACCGGTGAACGTCCCCATATAGCTCGGTTCGTCCTTGCGCTTGAGTGCTTGTCGAACCTCCGGCGGGTCCAGCCCCGCGTAGACAGGCACAGTCGGCTGCTCGTCTGTGAAGAGAATCCAATCCCGGGTTCGTTTTGGCAAATCGCGCCACGGGCGGTCGACGTCATGCCCCAGCGTCACCAGAATGTCGCGCTGGTTCTGCCCCTGCCAGGCGGTCGGCCATGCGGCCACCGCTCGTTCGCGGATCGTCAGGGTGTCGTCGGGCACCATCAAGCGCTCGGTGACTTCGTAGACCCGGCCCAGTCCATGACACTCAGGGCACGCGCCTTCCGGGGTGTTGACTGAGAAGGACTCCGCGTACAGCAGTCCCTGCGTTGGTGGATAGTCGCCCGCGCGGGAATACAGCATGCGGAGCAGGTTGGACAGGGTCGTCACGCTGCCCACCGATGATCGTGTGCTGGGGGAGCCGCGCTGCTGCTGCAGCGCGACGGCGGGAGGGAGGCCGTCGATGGCGTCCACGTCGGGCACCGCCATCTGGTGGAAGAGCCGGCGGGCGTAGGGAGAGACCGATTCGAGATACCGGCGCTGCGCCTCGGCATAGAGCGTGCCGAACGCCAGAGACGACTTGCCGGAGCCCGACACACCGGTAAACACCACCAGCGCATCACGGGGAATATCCACGTCGATATTTTTCAAATTGTGTTCGCGGGCGCCGCGCACACGGACGTAGCCCTCAGTTGGTCCCGCGGCTCGTGTACTCACCCACTGATGCGATGCAAGAGGGGGGCCAGCTATCGTGGGCGAGGGCGTCGCGAGCCATCAGGGCGTGATCTGAATCGGAGAGACGCAATCCGAATCCGTCGCCTGAAGGGGCAGCCAGCGAGAGAAGGCGGCACCCGACGTGCCCACGAACATGACCGGCGTCACCGCCTCGGCGTCGAACGCCCGTTGTCCCCGCTGCGCCAGTGTCGTGCGGAAGGCGACGATGGAGGGGGAGTCGACGATGACGAAGAAGGCTTGTCGGGTCTGGCCAGGTTCGCTGATGCGGCGGTGCGCGAGGCATCGTGGCACGTGTGACTGTGATTCGAGGCCGGCTTGGCGCGCGGCGTCCAACAACTCGTCCGGCGTCATGCCGACGGCCAGGCCACCCGCAAATTCGCTGTGAAGCACGATCGGGATCGACGCCGTGAGCGGCGTATTCATCGATTCCATCTTCCGTTGAAACAGCTGGCGAAAGAGGTTGGCCACCAACTCACTGCCCGTGCGAATCGAGAGCAGCGGGGCGTGTGGGCCGTCCGCCGGATCGAGCTCCAGCGTCCACGGTCCCAGGCGTCGCTGCTCCACGGTATACGGCTCAGACAGCGAGGACGTGAGCGAGTAGGCAAACAGATAGCCGAGGCCCACGAGTACCACCGCGCCGATGGCGAGCTTGACCAATACATTCGACCGCTTTTTCCCGGGCATGCCGTCTGATGTTACCCCGAGGTACGCGGCGAGCTCTACTCAGGCGTGTCGCCAGGATCGCCCTGCGCCAACAGGTCCTCTTCGTCGCTGGTGTGACGGTCGAGCTCGATTTGCCGGTCGACCGTGCGATCCACCGACACATCGTCCTGCCCAGCGGCCGGCGCAGACGCAGGGGCACCGGTAGGCGGTGGCGGCGTGTCGCTCTGCATGCGCACGAGGTACTCAGGCGAGGGCAGGGAGATACCGGCGGTTTCCAGTTGTGTCTTGACCAGTCGAATGGCCTCGCCACGGACCTTCGCATATTCGGTCTGCCGCTGATCCATCCACGCCAGGCACCGAACGGTGACTGTCGAATCCGCCATCGCCATGACCAGCGCGTCCGGGGCCGGGTCACGCAACACGCCCGACATCGCGCTCATGGTCGTCATGCAGACCTGCCGAGCCAGGGCGAGGTCGTCGGTCGAGCCGACGCCGAGGTCAAACTCGAAGCGTCGATACGGGTTGCGCGTGTAGTTGACGATCGGGCTGGAAAAGACAAGCGCGTTGGGCAGGCGCACATGGTTGCCATCGAGCGTCATGAGGATGGTTTCGCGCGGCGTCAGGCGCACGACTTTGCCTTCGAAACCCGCCACAAGGATCTGGTCCTTCTTTGCAAACGGCTGCCGAACCGCGAGGATGGCACCGGCCAGATAGTTTTCGACGATGTCCTTGAACGCAAAGCCCACCGCAAGCCCGGCCAGGCCGGCGGTGCCCACGACCGCGCCGACCAATGCGGTCGCCTGCAGCAGGTCAAGGGCCACGACGACGCCCACGATGATGAGCACCCATTGCAGGAGGCGCCGCACGAAACTCCGCAGGAAGGGATTGCGGGATTCAAGGAACGCGGGACCGCCCCATCGCGCAACCAGTGAGCCAAGGCCGACGGCTAGACCGATGATCAGCAGGGCCACCGCCAGCATGGGCAACTTGGCGAGGGCACCATAACCCAGTTCCTCGAGACGGTCCCACGTGGGCTGGAGTTGTTCGTCGAGCGACGTCGACGTGCGGATGCGATCGTCGACATAGAGCACGCCCGTCATCGAATCGGCCAGTGCGACGGCGCGCCGCCGCGTGTCGGCGGCAACGACTGTGCCGACCAGGCGCACGACCCCGGCGTCAACAGTGACATCGACACCGTTCAACCCCGGCACGCGATCGAACACGGCCTGCAGGTCGTTGCGGATGATCTCGTCGCGCGCGGCACGGTCGGTGCCGATGGGCTCGGGCACCTCCTGCGGGGTCTCCTGGTCCGGCGGCTGGATCGCGACCAACGCGCTGGCGGGCACAAACATCAGCGCGAACACTCCGGCCAGCAGGAGTGCACGAGTGCGTGAGTGGCGCATCCTCCCAGTTTAGCCGACTGCACCGCCGTGAATTTGATCTTGACTTGCGCGCAGTCGAGGCGCAGCATGAGGTCAGACCCAGTGTTTGACACACTAACGACTGAGGTTGCTGGGTCGCCTCGGAAAAGGAGGTGGGCAGAATGAATCCTTCTGCTGAAGGTGCTCCGCCGAACAACGGATGACGTCGTTGTTCCCACCCATGCTCCTGCCGCCTTCTGGTGGCTGTCGCCTCGCGACCAACTAACGCACGGGTGAGACGCCGAAGACGTCGCGAAGGGCCACGCTTCCTGCCGGGGAGCGTGGCCTTTCGTTTTTGTGCAGTTCCATGGGCCCACCCACGCCGTGCTCAGGCGGAAAAAAGGGCTAAGCTACCGCAGCCCCAGGGAGTGAGGACCGGTTCTGCCGCCAAGCCGCCGCTGGATGTTGTCGCTCGAGTCGAAGCTGCCCCTCATGGTAGGAGGCGTGTTGTGCGTCGTGATCACGGCGTTGACGCTGGCGTCCTATACGCTGGGCACCGACGCTGAGCGGTCGTCTGCGTCCATTCGACTCGAACGTGAGGCCACCCTGATTGCGGGGGGGCTCAACACCGGTATTCAGGGGACGCTCGTGCATGGAGGCACGGCCGCGGCCCATGCCGACGTGCAGGCGTACCTGCGTTCAGGGGACCCACGCGCACAACGTGCGGCTGAAGACGTCGTACGGTACACGGGGCCGCGGCCGGAAATCGTCCTGGCCGTCGAACTGATCGGCGCCACCGGTGCCCCGTTGATCGCACTGGGGTCTGAGCACACCTCTGCACCACGGCTCTCTGCGAGTGAGCTCGCCGCTGCAGACGTCACCGGGTTCGGCAATCTGTACGCGATCGGGGACATCCCGGTGTTTCCGGCCGTGACGAAAGTGCAGGTGAATGGCGAACGGCTGGGCTGGGTCGTGGTGTGGTGGCATCTCGCGGTCACAACTCGGAGCGACCAGGGCACGTTATATGTTGGCAGTGTCTTGAATCAGGTCTGGACGGACCTGATCGGCATGGTCGCGGCCCCCCAGGGGGACGTGACGTCCAACCTCAGACCGCTGCGATATCCGCGCAATGGCAGGACCCAGTTGGCGGCGACGGCGCCCGTGGCCGGGACGCCTTGGCTCATTCTGATTGAGGCGGACGACGCAGCCGTCCTCGCCCCAACGCGCCGCTTTCTGGCCCGCGTGACCGGTCTGGCGATCGGAGTATTTGTGCTGGCGTGTGTCGGGGTATGGTTCATGAGCCGCCGCATTACCCAACCGTTGCGCCGCCTCACTGACGCCGCCACCGCGATCAGCGCCGGCGACTATACGAGTCGAGTCGGGTTGTCAGGCCACGATGAAATCGGAAGGCTGGCGGGCGCGTTTGACCACATGGCTGGTCGGGTGCAGTCGGCGCAT
This sequence comes from Vicinamibacterales bacterium, assembly GCA_038319675.1. Lineage (GTDB taxonomy): Bacteria > Acidobacteriota > Vicinamibacteria > Vicinamibacterales > SCN-69-37 > SYFT01. The sequence continues at coordinate 56,914 of JBBQDM010000012.1, read as the reverse complement.
GAAGCCCTCCGCGCGATTGTGGACGAGGCTCCCGTGGCCGTCTACAGCCTCGACACCGACGGCATTGTGCGGAGTTGGAACCCGGCCGCGGAACGCATTTTTGGCTGGACGGCCGCTGAGGCCATTGGCCAGCCGCTGCAGACGGTTCCGGAAGAGGCGAGCATGGAACCTGCTGCCCGGGTGCAGGAGGTGGCCACCGGCCAACTGGTCAAGGGCATCGAGCTGACCCGGCTCCGCAAGGACGGGTCGACGGTCACCGTGCGGGTGCACGCGGGGCCGATGCACGATGCGGCAGGTCTCGTGAACGGCATCATGGTGGTCGCGACGGACACCACCGAACTGCGCCGTCTGGAGCATCAATACCGGCATGCGCAAAAACTGGAGGCGGTGGGGCGTCTGGCCGGCGGGATCGCCCACGACTTCAACAACCTGCTGACGGTCATCCTGGGCGAGACGGAGATGGCGCTGCAGGACCTCGACGCCGCCGATCCGACGCGGCCCGCCCTCGAGGAAATCGGCAAGGCCGGACACAGAGCGGGTCAGCTCACCCGGCAGCTGCTTTCATTTTCGCGGCAGCAGATCGTGGAGCCCACCGTGTTTGACCTCACTGAACTGGTGGCAGACGTCGAGCGCATGCTGGACCGACTGATTGGTGAAGATGTGCAGTTGGTGTCGCGGCTGGCCCCCCATGCCATGCGGGTCCGCGCTGATCGCAGCCAGATCGAGCAGTTGGTGATCAATCTGGCCGTCAATGCCCGTGATGCGATGCCCCGGGGTGGGTTGCTCACGATCGAACTGGTCGCGGTGCGTCTGGGCGAACACGACGCGCCGCACACCTCGCTGGCGGCAGGGGACTACTGCGTGTTGTCCGTCAACGACTCGGGCGTGGGTATGTCCGAAGAGGTCCGCAGCCACATCTTTGAACCGTTCTTTACGACCAAGGGGCCTGGTCGCGGCACCGGACTTGGCCTCGCCACCTGTTATGGCATCGTCTCTCAGGCGGGTGGCCATATCGAGGTGTACTCCGAGCTCGGTGTCGGCTCGAGTTTTAGGGTGTACCTCCCACAGGCCGCTGACGCCGGATCGGTCGACGGCGCCGCGCCCGCGCAGGCGACAGCAGGGGGGCACGAACGTATTCTGCTCGTTGAGGATCAGGCGGCCGTGCGCGACATTGCGGCGCGCATGCTCACCTCGCTTGGGTATGAGGTGACGACGGCGGAGGACGGGGAGACGGCTCTGCACCTTTTGCGCGGGGCAGACGCGGCGTGGGATTTGCTGCTCACCGACGTTGTGTTGCCAGGAATAAACGGTGGTGACCTCGCCGAGCAGGCGCGCCTGCTGAAGCCTGGGATGAAGGTGCTGTTTGCGTCAGGCTACACCGGGGATGTGGCCGCCTATCAGGCGCTGGTGGATGCTCACTCCAACCTCATACAGAAGCCGTTTACGGTATCGACACTGGGTGAACGCGTACGCCAGGCGCTGGATCAGTAGGGGGACGTGTCGACGGACTGTCCTCGTGACTGGACGCTTAGGGGCGCGCATCACCAGTCTTCGTGTTTTTAGCAGCAAAAAAAGCGGCACGGTCCTTGAAGTAGCCGTGGGTGACACACAGTGCAGTGGGTGACACACAAGGAGGGCTGATATGCGACACGTGCCTGGATGGGCGATCGGAGCAGCGGGAGTCGGAGTGGTGGCAGTGGCGTTTGTGCTTGGTGGTCGGCTGGCGGCCGCTGATGCGACGCCGGCGCGCCTGGTGCCTGCGGAGGTCACCGCCGGAGTGCAACTCGAGTGTGAGCCGGGGCAACGCGCCGTGCTGCGGCAGACCTCGTTGGCGTGCGTGAGTATCGCGACAGCACCTGCGGGATATGTCGAGCCCTTCCGGGCATTGACATCCCCCGGGTACATGCAAACCGTTGCGAGCCGGCCGGCGGCAGCGCCACGGTCGACGCCGGTGCCTCGAACGTCGCCCGCACGCGCGCCCGTGACCACGACTCGCTCCACGAAGAAGAGCGTGGCGATCATCGCAGGATCAGCGGCGGCCGGGGCCGTGGTCGGAGGTGTCGCCAAGGGGAAGAAGGGCGCGGTGATTGGCGGCATTGCCGGTGGCGCCGCAGCGACGATCTGGGATCAGGTCACACGCCGACGTTCGAATACGCAGAAATAGTCCAACGTTGCTGGAAACGTGCCAGGTGGCTGCCTACCGCAGCCACCTGGTGAAGGCGGACAAGGCCGCCGTCACCAGCCCTTGACTCGACGCGGAGCTGAACCACCCGGGCTCACGCTCGAATGCGGCGAACGCCGCCTCCACCTCACGCCTCGCCCGCACGAGGTTGATCGGCAACGCCGGGTCCACCGTCGCGGGCTTCTCGACCTCTGCACGCAGCGTCGCCACCAGCGCCTCGGCTTGTCCGACATCGAGAATGGAGAGGGGGGATCCGCAGTGGGCACACACGGTGGCCTTCGCCAGATCGATCGGCGCGCCACAATTCGAACAATTGACGCTCTGCAGGTGCTGCCGCAGTGCGGCCAATTGCGTCGCGGACAGCGGGCGGATGAAGTCCTTCTCGCGCAGGAAATTGAAGAACGTGACGAGGCGTCCGTGCCCCTCAGTGCAGCGACGATACTCGAGCCGCGACTGCCGCTGCTGATCGTGCGTCACCACGAGCGGCGCGTGGCATCGCGGGCACGCCGCCTGCGCCGACAGCGGCGCGCGGGCGGCGCCGCCCGCGTCGGTGACCAGTTGGAACAACCGGAGCACCGACGCGGCCGACAGTTGCACGCTCTCGTGACCGTCGAACCAGAACGCCTGACACGCCTGGCAATAGTCGATCACCACCGGCCGGCCGTAGTGCCCCTCAAGCGGGAGCGTTGTCATCAATGCGTGGCAGTTCGGACAGGACATGGCCCCGCAGCGTACGGCGTGACTCGGAGGTCACGCAAGTTCGGCCACCTATTGCACCCTCGCGCAGGTGACTTGTGCCTGGAAGAAGTAGCCGTTGTAGTACGTCTGAGGCAGATACTGGACCTGCACCGTCGCCGTGGTCCCGCCAGTGGTGCTTTGGGCGACGGTGATCGGCGTGACGTTCCTGAATCCGTAGGCGACGGCCAGCGTGGCGAAGTTGACGTTCGACACGTAGTGCTGTGTTTCGATGACTGCCGGCACGGCGAACCCCGCTCCGGTGGCGACGTAGCCTGTGGGGCAACCCACCGTCAGGTAATTGGTTCCAGTGAAGAGTGTGGTGGTGACCGTCCGCGTGACCGTCTGCAGGGCGCCGCCGCCGGCCTGCGTGCAGACGATGAACCCGCTGGACGCGATGTCGTGGATGGCCGCTCCGGTGGCACAGGTGCCGTTCACCAGATTGGTTTGAAAGAGCACGAGGCCGGCCGTCTGCTGCTGCAGGACGGTGATCTGGGCTGTATGCGCATTGATGAGTGTCTGAAGACTGGCGACGTGGCCCTGGAGTGACACGACGTCTCCGGTGTGGCTGGCAATCAGCGCTTCGGCAGCAGCGAGCTGTGCGCCAAGGGCTGCCACCGCGCTGGTCAGTGCATCGATCGCGGCCTCGTTGGCCGCGATGCGGCCCGCCAGTGACGCCGTCGTCTCGGCCCCGTCGGTGACTTGCGCCTGCAGAGTGGACAGCGTCCCGTTGATGGTCGTGATCTGCGCTTGCAACCAGCTCTCCACCTGGCCAATCTGCGCCTGCAGCGCCTGAATCTGCTGGCGCATCGCCTGCACCTGCATCTCCAGCGTCGACACCTGCGTCTGAAGCTGCTGGAATGGCGTGCCTTGCTGTGTGCTGTCGTGCGACGCCGCGCTCCTGCCCTGCGCGAAGGCCGGGGACGACACGGCCACGATCATCACCATGAGCCACGCTGCAATCGGGTTTCTGTCCATCATCCGTCTCCCGGGGAGCGGGAGGCGTGAATCTACCGCCGGTCTGCGCCCGTCGTCAATGACGTCTACTGTGACCGTAGTCACGATTTTGTCACTGACGAGACGTCAATACGCGTCTCGCATAGCGTGCAACGAACTCAGTCGCGCTGCACGGCGCACAAGTGACCGAGAGTGACAATTTTGGCGCAACAAAAAAGAGACCGGTGGGTGGCGAAGTCGTCGCCTGTATGATCGGCGGTGGAGGCAGACAACATGAGCGCAGCGAACGTGCTGACGGCGGCGATGACCGGCGTTGAGAGTCGGGCAGTGTGCGGCGTCCGGATTGATGTGGTGCCGGTCGGCAGTGGGCGAGTCAAGCGGGTGATCTATGAACCCGGGTTCAGGTGGTCCACCCACATGAAGCCTGTGGTCGGCACGGACCTCTGCATGCACGCCCACGTCGGGTTTCTCGCGGCCGGCGCAATTGGGATCGCCTATGCCGATGGGTGCACGCGCACGTTCACGGCGCCGCAGGCCGTTGAGATCGAACCCGGACACGACGGCTGGGTGATCGGCGACGAACCGGCCGTGTTGATCGAGTTCGATTTCCTTGGCGAGACGGCCGCCCGCTTCGGCCTCCCGGACACCCACCGGCACTAGAAAGGCCGCACCCACACGCTGAGGTCCATCTCGTCCCGGCCGACATCGTGCTGATCAAGGGGATTCGATAATGACCGAACCCCGCTTTCGCCGAGTCTCGACATATGCGTGCGCGGCCCGGATCTCGTCCAGGCCGTAACGGCGGTCGATCGGCGGGGTGAGGATGCCGCTCGCGGCGAGCTCCATCAGCAGTTCGAGCACCTCACGTGTTTCAGCCGCAACGCCGGCGACGATGCGATGGCCCGCCTGGCGCCGAGGCCGGATGAGCGCACCCAACGTGTTCAGGAGGTCGGTGGCCACAAGCAGCAGGCGGCCGCCATCGGCCAGCGCGGGGCGGGCTCTGGCATAGGGACAATTGCCGACCGTATCAAGGATGAGATCGTAGCCGACACCCTCGGCGGTGAAGTCCATCGTCTGGTAGTCGATTACCCGGTTGGCACCGAGGCGAGCCGTCAGTTGCGCATTGGCGGCGCTGGTGACAGCGGTGACCTCGGCGCCGAAATAACGCGCGAGTTGTATCGCCGCCGTGCCCACCTCGCCCGAGGCGCCGTTGATCAGCACGCGATCACCGGGCTTGACCCCACCCTTGTTCTTCAGAAAATGGAAGGCGGTGGTGCCGCCAAAGGGCAGCGCAGCGGCAGTCTCAAAGCTGAGACCAGGTGCGATCAGCGCGACGGCGCCGGACTCCTTCAGCACAGCGCGTTCGGCGTGCCCGCCCATCCGCACACCCGTCATGGCAAACACCCGGTCGCCCACGGCGAAACGCGTGACGCCATCGCCAAGTGCGAGGACCTCGCCAGCCATGGCGCCGCCAAGAACGGATTGGCGCGGTCCACGCCAGCCGAGCGCCAGACGCACGAGGACCCCGAAGCCCCGGGGCACCGTGCCGCTTCGCATCCGCCAGTCCGCCGCGGTCACGGTACTGGCGTGGACACGGATCGTGAGTTCGCCCGCGCGCGGCTGCGGGGCAGGGAGATCCCGCAACTCGACGACCTCGGGCGGTCCGTAGCGGGTGACGACGGCGGCCTTCATTGAGCGGCTATTACTCGCGACGCCAGGTGACCGTGCCGCCCATGACCGTGAGCATCGCCTTCACCTCTGCGAGTTGGCTCGCGGGGATGGTGAAAATGTCGTCCGACAGCGCGACGAAGTCGGCGAGTCTGCCCACCACGAGCGTGCCTTTGTGCTGGTCGGCGAATTCGGCGTACGCCGCACCAGCGGTGAAATGCCGGACGGCGTCGGCCACCACCAGTCGGTGCTGCGGAAAAAAGCCCTCCGGCGGAGTGCCGTCGGGCAACTGCCGTGTGACGGCGGCGTGGATGCCGCGCATCACCTCCATCGTGAACACCGGATAGTCGCTCCCAAACGCCTGCGTGGCGCCCGCGTCGTCAAACAGCTTGAAGGCGTTCGAGCGCGCGGCGCGTTCGGGGCCGAGCGCCGGGGCGTAGTTGGACAGCGTGATCTCGTCGGGACTGGCAAACATCGCCTGCGTCGAGGCGATCACCCCGAGCGTGCGGAACCTCGGCAAGTCCGACAACGCCGGCACCTCGATGTGTTCAATGCGGTGACGACGGTCGGAGGAGGCGTTGGTGGTGGCCGCGAACTCGAACGCGTCAAGCGCCATGCGAATGGCGCGATCCCCGATCGCGTGCAGTTGCACCTGCCACCCAACACGGTCGTACGCCGTGACAGCGGCGTTGAGCGACGCCTGCTCCCACATCGGCAGGCCTGTGCCTGGCTGATCGGCATATGGCTCAAGCATCGCGGCCGTGTGTGCGTCCACGGTGCCGTCGAGCATGCCTTTGGCGATGCCAAACGTGAGCAGGGACTCCGCGTGCGTCTGCTTGAGGGCCAGAAACTCCTGCAGGCGCGCCTCGGACACATCGCGCTCGAAAGGCACCGCCACGCGCACGCGCAGCTTCAGCGTGCCCTCGTGTGCCGCGCGTGCGTATGCCTCGTACTCGACACCGGACGCGCCGGACCCGCTGGCGACCTGTAGTGACGTCAGGCCAAACGATGCCGCCTTGTTCAGTTCTGCCTGGAGTGATTGATACACCTGCTCGGCAGTAACGGGCGGGATCAACCGCCGCACCAGTCTGGACGCGGCTTCCTTGAGTACCCCGGTCGGCTCACCTGCGGCATCACGATCGATCTGGCCGTTCTCAGGATCCTGAGTGGATCGGGTCACGTCCGCCAGCTGGAGCGCTCGGGTATTGGCCAGCGTCTGGTGGCCATCGCGATCCGTCAGCAGGACCGGTCGGTCTGGGAACACGGTATCCAAATATCGCCGGTGGGGACGCCGGTCCGGAAAGTCGGTGGCGCCCCACCCGCGACCCGTAATCCATTCATCGGGACCGAGCGTCGCGGCGAAGTCGCGCAGCCGCTGCTGCAGGGCCTCCACCGTGCCGGCGCCGCCGAGATCGGCCGTGCGCCGTGTCGGCAGATGCCAGTGTGCGTCGTTGAACCCGGGCACCACCCGTCGGCCCTCCAGGTCGACGCGCTGCGTACCGTCTCCCGCGAGCGCACCAATGTCCGTCGTCGTTCCGATCGCCACGATACGACCGTCCGTGACCGCCATCGCCTCGGCCTCGGGGTTGGCACCGTCACCGGTCCAGATGCGGCCATTGGTGAAGACGGCGTCCGGTGGGGGACCTGGCGGAGTCCGGCTGCAGGCAGCCGCGAACACCACCGACATCAGGAGCAGGCACAGGAGACGAGGCGTGGACATGGGCGGGAGTGTACACAATCGCCACCCCAAGCTCGTCCTCCATCCAACCACACGGCCCTTTTCGGTGGGAGTCACTCGCCGCGGATGACACTGTGGCCTTCAGAACAGCGCGACCGCTGCCGAGCTGCTACGATCGAAAAAATACGACGCGCATCACGCCGGGGTTCCGCCGGTGACCAGCGTCAGCGAGGAGGCTCTGGTAATGACGAATCCACTCCCGAATGAGATGCAGCGCCTCGAGGCGCTCCGCCGCTATCAACTGCTCGACACGCCCCCGGATGGAGCATTCGATAGAGTCACGGCTCTGGCCGCGCGCCACTTCCGCACGCCCATCTGCCTCGTGTCGCTGCTCGATGAAGATCGCATCTGGTTCAAGTCGCGATACGGCCTGGACGCCCAGGAGATACCGCGCACGCCCGGCCTCTGTGACTCGGCGACCTTCACTGAAGATGCGTATGTGGTGCGCGATGCCGTGACGGACCCGCGCACGCTGACCAACCCTCTCGTGGTTGGGGCGCTGGGGCTGAGGTTCTACGCTGCGGTGCCGCTCATCACCCACAACGGCTACCGCCTGGGTACGTTTAATGTCATCGACTTTGCTCCGCGCGAGTTCGGGCCCGACGAGACTGAGGCTCTCAAGCAGTTTGCCGGGATCGTCATGGACCAGATGGAAGTGCGCCTGGCCTCCATGCAGCTGTTGAGCAGCCTGTCGTCTGCCTTTGAGGCGTCGAGCGACAAGGACCGCCTGCTCACCGTCTGTGCCTGGACCAGGCAGATCCGGGTCGGAGGGGAATGGCTGTCGTTCGAGAAGTTCATCGAGATGAGGCTTGGCTTCCAAATCAGCCATGGCATACATCCGGACGCTGCGTCCCAATTCTTGGAAGGCCGGGACGAGATCGAATGACGGGCTGCATCATTGTCCCTCGCGGAAGAACGATGACTGTCGGGCCCCGGGCGGACGAAAAAAGGATCGGCTCCAACGGGTGGGATTCGTGCGCCCCTTCCGTTACAAGTCTGGGATCGAGCGACGAATCCTGGTATCTGCCGGGCCGTCGTTTCCTTGCCTGAGAGGGACTTGTCGCTGCGGGGCGCGTGATCTCAGAGTCGGCGCGATGCTTGCCTAGGTTGGCCCGTGCGACATGACCACCAATGAGACGTTGATTCGATATTGGTATGCACGGCTCCCGAGGGGACTCGCGCCGTTCGTTCCACGGATCGCCACCGCCCTCGGCGACGGAGGCTGGACGGCGGTCTGGGTGCGGGTGGCCGCCTGGGCGCCCGTGATTGTGTTCGGCGTTGGGCTGTTCGTGCCGCGCACCTGGCCCGGCACGCAGGTCGTCTACACAGAGTCTCCGCTCTTTCTGGGCGTGGCCGTTGCCCTGAGCATCCTCAGCGGCACGTGGGGTGTCGCGCTTCTGCTGGCGAATGGGCTGCGCGAGGTGCTGAGTCACGACATGGCCAGCACTCTGAGCGCCGTCCTTCACGTGGGCGCCGGACAGCTCGTCGTGTGGCTTCTCCTGGGTGTGCTCGTCGTGGTGCTGCCGCAGTTCGCCCACCTGCTGACCGAAGCCGGCGTCGTGCGAATGCCCTTCGTGCGGAACTCCGACGTGCGCGCGGTGTGCCGGGCGCTGCTGTTGGCCACGATCTACCCCTGCCTCGTGCTGGTGTGGTGTCAGGCGGCGACGATTCTCGTCCGGCCGGTCTTCACGTGGTCGGGCAGCAGTCCTTCGGTCGAGGCCGTCTCGACGGTCGGGGCGTGGTGGCCGTGGATGGCCGCCGCGGCCGCAGGCGCTGCGCTCGTGCGAGCGATCCTCGAGGGCGTCGTGGCGCCGCGCATGCGACTGGCCACGCACGCGGCGGCACTGACGCGAGAACGCGACACATCTCCGCGCCGCCCGGGCAGTGCCCTGGACGACGTGCCGGAGGCCGTGCGGATTGCCGTTGCCACCGCCGGGATGACGATCCTCCTGGCCGGCATGTTCGCGCGCCTTGAGGACGTGGTGGCTGCCGGTCTGGTCATTTGGCTGATCGCGATGCTCGTCCGTGGACTGGGTGCCGGATGGTTCACGGGAGGCTGGGCCTTCGGAATGCGCCGGATACCGGGCGCCGTTCGCGTGGCGGTCGCCCTCGGCTGCGGGTACGTGCTGGCCGATCGAGTGCTGGCGCTCGAATGGAGCGGGACACAATTACGCGCGATGATGATCGGCACGCTCGTGACGCTCACGTTGCTCTTCGTGCTGTTCCCGGCGTTGGACGAGCGGCCGTGGCGTCCTCCTGCCCCGAGGGTCCGGCGATGAGTACCTGGCTCGGGTCCTTTTCCGATCTCGTCCTGGCCGCCGCCTCCAGCGCCAGCCAGGGCTCCTTGCCACCCGTCGCGCCGGCCGCGCTCGCTGCCGTTTCAGCGGCTGTGATCGTCGTCCTCGCCAATCCGGGCTGTCTCGGCCGCCACGTCTACGACGAATTGCTGGAGGACGTCCTCGAGCGCAGGCGCGCACATGGGTGGGACCCGGAGGTGGCGGCGTCCGCGCTGCCGGTCTCGACACCTGACTCGATTGTCGGCGAATCCGATTGGCGGCTCGAAGCGGCCGTCCGCGAAGCAGCGGTCAGGGCCGAGAGCGAAGTCGCCCGTGTCCGGCAGGAGGCCCAGCTGACATTGGAACACGCGCTGGAACAGGGGCGTGCTGACACCCATCGCCAGCGTGACGCCGCCGTTCGCGAAACCCAGATGGCTGCCGCCGCCGAACTTGCGCGCGTGAAGCAGGAGGCGGAGCGAACGCTGGCCGCCACACTTGAGCAGGCTCGGAGCGAGATCACGGCCGCTGCCGAGGGCAGGATCGCGGACGTCAGGAACGAAGCGGAGGCGGCACGGAAGGCGGCCGAACTCACACACGCACAGGCGCTGGAACAGGCGCGTGCCGAAGCCGATCGCCAGCGTGACGTCGCCGTTCGCGAAACCCAGGCGGCTGCCGCCGTCGAACTGGCGCGCGTGAAGCAGGAGGCGGAGCGAACGCTGGCCGTCACCCTTCAGGAGGCCCGGGCTGAAGCGGCGCGCGAGCGCGCGCCGACGGCCGACGTCGTCCCAATGGCCAGCACTTCAGCCCCAACGCGGAAACAGACGCTCGAAGAGCACATCGCAGAGGCTCGCGCGCAACTCGCACGACACAAACAGGATGTCACCGGAACAAGTTACGACATAGGGACGAACGACCCACCCGAGCAGGAAAACAAGCCGGGCAGGTCACCCTTCACTTAGCTGAGCCGCACGTTGTCGGACGGGTCGATGTTTGGCCACGCGGTAGTTGGCCATCTCGGAGACGTGCAACAGGCCGTCCACACCAGGTCGAAGGGCACTGCTACGGCGATGGTAATCTTCTGGAGACATGCTGCATCACGACCTACTGGTTCGGCTCTGTCAGACCAGGGATTGGCTACGGGCGGATGAGGAACCACGGCCATCGGTGGCGACGGTCGCACAGCGAGCGGGCATCGCGCCCCATCATTTCATCCGCGTCTTCAACGCCGTGTTCGGCCAGACGCCGCACCAGTATCGTGTACGCGCGCAAATCGAACGCGCCAAACATCTGCTTGTCCTCACCGACACACCGGTCACCGACATCTGCATGGCGGTGGGGTGTTCGAGCCTTGGCAGTTTCAGCACGCGATTCACAAAGCACACAGGGATGTCGCCGACCGCGTTTCGTCGGCGCTATCGTCCCGAGCCTGGGGTCGCGGCGCACCTTCCTCCGGCACTCGTACCCGGCTGTTTTTCGCTCATGGGTGCCGCGCCGGCGGAAAAGGCAATTTCCGAGAAGCGTCCCGCACGGCGCTGACTTACGCTGTGGGCATGCGAATCAAACTCAACAGTATCTTTGTGGAAGATCAGGACGCCGCAGTCGAGTTCTACACCAATGTGCTCGGCTTCAAGAAAAGCAAGGACATCCCGATGGGCGAGTTCCGCTGGCTCACGCTCGTGTCTGCGGACGGACCTGCCGATGTCGAACTCGTGCTCGAGCCCAACGCCAATCCCACATCACGGACATACCAGGAATCCCTGGTCAAACAAGGCATCCCCATCACCGCATTCGAGGTGGACGACCTCGACGCCGAGGCCGCGCGCCTCAAAGCCGCAGGCGTGAAGTTCACCATGGAGCCTGCCAGCCACGGGCCGGTCAAAGTCGCGATCTTTGCTGATACCTGCGGCAATCTGATCCAGATTTACCAGCCGGTCTCGCCGGCTGGCGACGCGCATTGAGAATCGCCGGCTCGGTGAGCGCAGTCGCCGAAGAAAAAAACCCCGGGGTGAACACCCCGGGGCTCACCTTCACCTCGACCTGCTCGCCTTCCTTGAGCTCGTCGCGCACGTTGGCGACGCGGTAGTTGGCCATCTCGGAGACGTGCAGCAGACCGTCCACACCAGGCCGTCACTTCGATGAACGGGAAGGAAGGGCCCAGGTTCACCGCCGGCTGAAGACGGCGCCGTGCGGCACTCCCTTCGCGTCGCCCCCGTGCGGCCACGTCTTGTTGTCCATGTGGAAGCCGGGCTCCGACGCGCCCTCCTCCCTGAACCGCTCGTCGAGCGACAACTGGCCGGTCGCCGGGTCGAACCTGGCGATCAACGCGCGATGCTTGAGTCCCTCGTAGCCCGTGATGACGATGCGTCGGCGGTCGGGGGCCATCGCGATCCAGTGCGGCACATCCTTCTCACCCAGCGTGAGGCGGCTGACCTCGCGCGGCGCCGTCGGCGTGCTGATGTCGAGGCTGACGACCGCGCTCCATGCAGGCACGGTGACGAGGTAGTAGTGGCCGCTCACAACGGGGATTGCGCAACTGCCGGCCCTCTGCGGAAACGACGCGACCATCCGGCCCGAAGGCGCATCGCCGTCAAGGCCCTCGATCAGATACAACCCGCAGTTGAACGTCGAGACGAGCAGCGTGCGGCCGTCGTCGAGGAGTCGAGGTTCGGCCGTGAGAAGCCCCTCGTTACCGACCGGGCCGTCGGGGAGCGGGAAGGTGTGGAGCAGCGACAGATCCGACAGGCGCCATACCTGCAGGTTGCGGGACGCCGGGAAGTCCTTGTGCATGTCGCTTGTTGTCGTGACGATGCGATTGAGGGAGGGGATAACGGCGCCGCTGTACACGCGAAGGCCGTTGTCGACGCCCGGGCCGAGCGCTGAACTTGAGCGCACCGGGCGCCCGTCCGGTGTCAACTCGACCAGCCCGCCGGGCCGCATCGCGCCGTCCTCGTGGCGCATCTGGAACGTGGCGAGCACGTTGCCATTCGGCATCCGCAGGAACGAGTGCGGGTGCGAGTATCCCTCGATGCCACCGAACTGCGCGGCGAGACGCGGGCTCGCCGGCGCCGAGAGGTCGAAGATGAACGTCTGGCCAGAGCCGAAGCCGTTGGCAAACAACTGGCCGTCGGCCGGCATCTCGTGTTCGGTGTGATGTGGTCCGTTCCGGAGGCCGGGCACCGGCAACGTCGTGACCAGCCGCCCGTAGCGCTCCGGGGCCTCGGTCACGTCGAGCACGGCCAGGAAGTCAGGCTGCGCGGGGTCGGTCGATGCCGTCCAGAGATAGAGATAGTCGGGACTGGCTGCGGCAGGCTCGAGGGCCGACGGACCGGAAGCCGTTAGTGCCAGCAGCGCGATAGGGGCAAGGAACCAGTGCCGTAGCGTGTGCATGCGCGCGGAGGATACCATGCGACTGTGGGCGCGCTCGCTTTTCGGGCGCGTGCTATATTCGCCGCGCGCCCCGCCATAGCCGATGCCCTTGTCCCGACGCCTCAGGCGTTCCCTTGTTGTACTCGCGGCCCTAGTGGCCTGCACGCCCGGTCATCCGGCTGTTCGGATTCCGCCCCCGACCGGGGTGATGGAGCAGGACCGCGCCGCTGTCCAGGCAGCCTTCGACGCCGTCCGGCCCGGGGGGATCGTGCAATTCGCCGCCGGCACGTACCTGTTGGGCGCGGGCGTCTACCTGAAGGTCCCGGACGTCGTGGTGCTGGGTCATTCGGCAGGCACGGTCCTGCGCGGGTGCGAGCCTGCCGCCTTCGATATCGCGGAGTCCGGACTCCACTCGCTCGTGATGGGCTGCGCGGGCTTCTACGTGCAGGCAGAACGCCAGACCGTGCGACACCTCACGTTTGAATATGCGTGGCATGGAATCGTGATCGGGCCGTACCCGGCCTCCATCGAGGAGCTTGCGGCGACGCAGGGCATCCTGCCGCCGTTTCCCGTCGGCGGACAACGGATCGAGGGCAACACCTTTCGGGCGATGCCCAACGGTATGCGCGTCCTCGGCGTTGACGATGACGTCTCGATCGTGCGAGACAACGATTTCATCGACACCTTCCACGCCATCGGCATGTACGGCCCCCCGGTGGAGTTTGTCGGCAACCGCGTCCGGGTCGAGGATCCCGCCAGGGTCCCCACCTCGCATCACCCCGGGAATGCGGTGCTGGTCGGCTCCTCGGAGCACACCGACTGCGGAGGCCACGTGATTGCCGACAACCTCGTGGAGGGACATCCCGGCGCCATCTACGTACTCGCGATGGGTGGTCGGACCTGCCGCGACGTCGAAGTCCGGAACAACACGATTCGCGTTGCGCGTGTGCGGCTTCCGGGCGGCTGGGTCATTCCGCCGACCGCGACCGACTCCACGCTGGTGGGGGTGCCGATCACCATCGCGGCTCTGGGCGGGCAGGAGCCGGAACCGGCCGGTTCCCAGGGAGCCGTTGAGGGAATTGTGGTCCGGGGCAATCACATCCTGGGGGCGGAAGGCATCGGCATCCTGGTCGGAGGATCCCGTGCGCGGATTCTCGATAATCACATTTCGGACATCCGGATCCGAGAGCCGTTCCCGGGCAACAACTGGAGCCGGTCTTTGGTGACCTGGGAGCAGGGAAACGGCTCGGGCATCTGGGTGGCGCCCTCGGCGCGGGAGAATCAGATCGCCGGCACGGTGTTCGCGCGCATCGAAGGGGCGGCCATTACGCTGGAAGGCGGCGCGAACGAGGTGAGGCTGCTCGCGCCCGCCGACACGACGCGCGACCTTGGCGAGGCGAATCGCGTGGTGAGGCCCCCGGTCCGCTGATTCCGGCTGCGTGTACACCTTATCGAGGACGAGCGCTGATGGTTTTGATGCGACTGTGCGCATCCTCGAACTCCTTGGTGAAGCTGCTAACCATCTGCCCGACGAGGTTCGTGCTTGGGCGCTGCTCACCGGCTGTCCCGAAGTCCCGGAATGTGCGCAAGAGTACAGCCTGATCGAGCGAACAAGCGCACAGTCGATCCATGAGAAACACTATCGGCATTATTGCAGTCATCACCGGTGCACTGTTGGCACCGATCGCTGTCGACTCGGCGTCGGCGCAGGGGCGTGGCCGCGGTCAGGGCCAGGGCCAAAGCCAGGCTCAGAGCGACAAAGACAAAAAAGACAAAAAAGACAAAAAGGAAAAGGAACAAAAGGACAAGGCAAAGGCTGACGACCAGAAGGCGCCAGTCGTCCAGTTCTACTTCGACGACCGTGACCGTGATTTTGTCAACCGGCACTACACCGCGAACCTGCCGCCAGGGTTGGCCAAGCGTGATGGTGACCTGCCGCCCGGGCTGGCAAAGCAGCTTCGCCGCAATGGCACGTTGCCCCCAGGCCTGCAGAAGCGAATCCAGCCGTTCCCGCGCACACTGCTCGATCAGCTGCGCTCGCTCCCGACCGGCTACCGCTACGGGATCGTCGATCAACATGTTGTCATCTATCGGATCGACAACTATCAGATCGCGGACATCATTCTTCATGTCGTGAGATAGGAAAAAAGGCCGGCTGATGCAGATGCACCAGCCAGCCTCAGTTCTCAGCGCTCAGCACCGAGCACAGCACTCAGCAGTGACCGCAGTCGCCGAAGAAAAAAAGCCCCGGGGTGAACACCCCGGGGCTCCATCGAATCAGAATTCCTCCGCGCCTCCCTGTGAAAACAGGGCGGTGCGGCTTAGCGCCGCGGCCCGCGGTCGCGGTCGCGACGGGGACCACGGTCGCCGCCACGTTCGCGATCGCCGTAGCCGGGATTGCTCGACGCAAACGCGTCGCCGGCGCCGGGATACCTTGGGGACGTGCCTTCGCCTTCCTTGAGCTCGTCGCGCACGTTGGCCACGCGGTAGTTGGCCATCTCGGAGACGTGCAGCAGGCCGTCCACACCCGGCATCACTTCGATGAACGCACCGACGTCCGTGATGCGCTGCACGCTGCCCTTGTACACCTTGTCGAGCTCCGGTGTCGCGGTCAGTTCCTGGATGATGCTGACATCTTGCCGAGGACGTGCATGCGACCCTGGCGCGCCTGCGGCACCGGGTGCACGAGCAGCCAGTGTGTGATGTCTCAGTCAACGGCCACGCATAGTAGCCATATGGCCACGAAGTGTGGCAGTATGTCGCCATGACTCCCATGTTGGACGCTCTGCTTGGCAGCCGCTCGGCGTCACAAACGCTCTTGTTCCTGCAGAACTACGGCGAGGGGCACGCCCGTCGAATCGCCACCACGTTCGACGTGTCGCACAACGCCATTCAGCGGCAACTCAGCCGGTTGGAAGCTGCAGGCCTCCTCGTGAGTCGCCTGGTGGGGAATACCAGAGTCTTTACCTGGAATCCACGCGCCGCGATGGTGAAGGATCTGCGAGTGTTCCTTGAGGCGGAGCTTGAGCGGTTGCCTGTGGATGTCACGCGCGAATTCTTCAGACAGCGCCAGCGACCGCGCCGTTCAGGGAAGGCACTGTAGGGGCTCATGAAGATCCACGCAGGCATGACCATTGCGGAGCTGGCCGCCCTGGTGAGTCAGACGCTTGAGGCCGCTGGTATTGAGGCCACGCTCTCGGGTGGCGCCGCTGTGAGCATCTACACCAACAACGAGTATGAATCGAAGGACCTGGACTTCGTGACCGCTGAGCGCCGCGCCGCGCTCGCAGACGCGCTTCAGACTCTCGGGTTCGCGCTCGCGGACGACCGTCGACACTTCGTGCATCGGGACACCCCGCTCTTCCTTGAATTCCCAGCTGCACCGCTGCAGTTTGGCAGCCGCCTTGTCCAGCACGATGACGTGCCGAGACTGGAAACGCCATGGGGGCCGCTTCGTGTGATCACGCCAACACTCTGCGTGATGGATCGGCTGGCGGCCTACTGGCACTGGCAGGACCGGCAGTCGTGGGATCAGGCTGTGATGGTGGCCCGCCACTGTGCGGTGGACTTCGACGCACTCGCTGCGTATGCGGAGGACGAAGGGGCCAGTCCTGGAGACATCCCGAAGCTGCGCAAACAGGCGGGCCGCGTCTGAACGGCGTCACCTGGCTCGGCCCCGAGGCGTCCTCACGGCCCGCGCTGTACGAATCTCGCGGTGCGCGATCGCCAACGGTCGTCGTCACGCATGACGCGGAGGCCGGGCCAAGCTCATGTCCGTCCGGGAGGGTCATGAGTCCCTGACCGTCAACGTATTGGCGGTTGCGGGCGAAACGAGGCAGAGAAGGCCAATAGGCCAAACATTTTGCACATATTGTGCATGGTTGTCTTCTTGTTGACGCGCTCCAAGTCTCTTGGTTTCATCGGCACGAAGGCAGTTAAACTGAGACCGGGAGGACCCCTTTATGAAAAAACTCGGATTCGGAGTCGTTGCGGTCGTTTTTGTTGTGGGAATGTGGATGCCGTCCGTGCAGGCCGATCCCGTCAAGGTGACCGGTGAGCTGATTGACGTAGCCTGTGGAGCCAATAAGAAGTCTGGCGCCGATCACAAGGCCTGCGCGGAGAGCTGTGCGAAGCGGGGCGAGCCCGTGGCCGTGTTCTCAAAGGACGGGATGTACACCATCACCGGGCCGCTGACCGAGAACAAGAACGCGAAACTCATCGAGTTCATGACCAAGCAGGTGGTCGTGACCGGTGAAGTGACCAAGGACAAAGACGGCAAGATGACGATTCTTGCAACGGCGATCGCGCCGGCGAAGTAGACGACGTAGCGGTAGATGAGGTGCGGTAGAACCGGGACTGAATTCGCTCGATCAGCTCCTTTATTTCTACCGCATCACGTTTGCTGTCCAACAATGAAACCGTCGTCAAGTTGTACAGGCCGGGCGGCGACGCTACCGAAGCACTGACAGATACGCCCGCCACGGACCTACGGCTTCGCGATGCACTACGGCAACATCGTCACCTACATGCGGCTGAAGGGACTCGTGCCGCCATCGAGCGGCGGGCTGTAGCGTCAGCGCAGCGGTCAACGGTTCGTCGTCACGCATGACGCGGAGGCCGTCGTCACGAAGCTCGGCGATCAGTTCGCTTCTTGTGCCCGACGTGCGCTCGATGCGTCGTGATTGATTCGCCACAAACGTCGCGCGGAATTCCACCCAGAGCTGGCGCTCACTGACCAGGTCGCCCCACGCGTGCTGGTCATTGCGCACCAGGACCGGTGCGCACTCGTTGCAGGTCGTGTAGAACACGAGCTCGCCCGGAGGCACGACACGGCTCACGGCG
Organism: Vicinamibacterales bacterium; assembly: GCA_038319675.1. Taxonomy (GTDB): domain Bacteria; phylum Acidobacteriota; class Vicinamibacteria; order Vicinamibacterales; family SCN-69-37; genus SYFT01. The sequence goes on along the minus strand of JBBQDM010000012.1, from coordinate 39,150 downwards.
TGTCGCCTCTGGTAGACAGCGATGCTGCCTTCCAAACGCCAATGCGCCGCCGTGCTGCCATCGGGTTCGTCGACCTCAGCACGCGTCACCATGTGCACGTGCGGGCCGACAATCAGGTACGTGGCCATTGTCGGGTTGTCGAAACTCTTTGTCTGAAACCGGCCCAGCTCATGTCCGTCCGGGCAGCGCAGGCTCTCGTCAAGCACGACCACATCGTCATACATTCCCATGTTCGCTCCTTCCCGACGACGACGATGGCATCGTCGTCGAAGGCGGTGCAAGCGAGAAGATCGTGCCAATTCTGGTGCCAGTGGCGTCCTGCGGCAGACCGCTTGTCGCCGGTCATCGACGACGCTACTATCAAGGTGTTCAGTCGGTTCGGGAGAGAAAAGGCGAGGGGAATCTGATGAGCATCAAAGCCGCATATAAGAACGGCGTTTTCGAGCCTCTTGAACGAGTCGAGGACGCGCAGCCAGGCAAGGTGTACACCGTGTTTTCCGACGAAGAACTCCACGATCTTAGGGAGATGTTCGGTTGGCTGAAGGCGGCCGAGCAGAGCTTCGACTTCTGGAACAATCCGGCCGATGCCGTCTACGACACCCTTTAGGCGCGGCGACATCGTACTCGTCGCATTTCCGTTCACCGACCTGAGCTCGTCGAAGAAGCGCCCAGCGTTGGTTGTGTCGCCGGACGCATTCAACGAAGCAGGCGCCGATCTCGTCCTTGCGGCCATCACCTCGCAGATATCCGATGACATGACGCTGATCATCGCCGACGACGATTGCGTCAACGGGGCTCTGCCGAAGCTGTCGGCACTGAAGCCGACCAAGCTGTTCACGATCCACTCAACGCTCGTCCTCAGGAAGGTCTGCGAGCTTCGGCCCGAGAAACTCGACACGGTCCTTGCTGACCTCCGGCAGTTTTTCTCGGCTCCGACTGACCTGCCCGCCGCGTAGGTCTAACCAACAAAAAAGCCCCGGGGTTAAAACCCCGGGGCTCCATAAAAACAAAAACTCCGTGCCTCCGTGCCTCACTGTGAAAACAGGGCGGTGCGGCTTAGCGCCGCGGCCCGCGGTCGCGGCGGGGACCACGGTCGCCCCCACGTTCACGATCGCCGTAGCCGGGGTTGCTGGACGCAAACGCGTCGCCGGCGCCGGGGTACTTCGGTGACGTGCCTTCGCCTTCCTTGAGCAGCACCTTGCGGCTCAGTCGCACCTTGCCGGACGGGTCGATGTTGATGACCTTGACCTCGACCTGCTCGCCTTCCTTGAGCTCATCGCGCACGTTGGCCACGCGGTAGTTGGCCATCTCGGAGACGTGCAGCAGACCGTCCACACCCGGCATCACTTCGATGAACGCACCGAAGTCCGTGATGCGCTGCACGCTGCCCATGTACACCTTGTCGAGCTCCGGTGTCGCAGTCAGTTCCTGGATGATGCTGATCGCCTTCTGCGCCGCCGCGTCGTCTGACGACGCGATGTTGATGCGGCCGTCGTCTTCCACATCGATCTTCACGCCGGTGCGCTCGACGATGCTGCGGATGGTCTTGCCGCCGGAGCCGATGACGTCGCGGATCTTCTCGACCGGAATCTTGATCGTGATGATGCGCGGCGCGTAGGTGGAGATGTCGGCACGCGCGGTGCCGAGCGTTTCCGCCATCTTGCCGAGGATGTGCAGGCGACCCTGGCGCGCCTGCTCGAGCGCCTTGCGCATGATGTCCATCGTGATGCCGCTCACCTTGATGTCCATCTGCAGGGCGGTGATGCCCGTCGCGGTGCCGGCCACCTTGAAGTCCATGTCGCCGTAGTGGTCTTCCGCGCCCGCGATGTCGGAAAGCACGGCCCACTTGCCGGTGTCTTCGTTCATCACGAGGCCCATCGCCACGCCGGCCACCGGCGACTTGATCGGCACACCGGCGTCCATCATCGACATCGCGCCGCCACACACCGACGCCATCGACGACGAGCCGTTGGATTCGAGAATGTCGGACACGACGCGGACGGTGTAGGGGAACTCTTCCTGCGACGGCATCACCGGCGCGAGCGCGCGCTCGGCCAACGCACCGTGGCCGATTTCGCGGCGGCCGGGGCCACGCAGGAACTTCACTTCGCCGACCGAGAAGGGCGGGAAGTTGTAGTGCAGCATGAAGCGCTTGTACAGCTCACCCTGCACCTGCTCGATCTTCTGTGCATCGTCATCGGTGCCGAGCGTGGCAGTGACGAGGGCCTGCGTTTCGCCACGCGTGAACACGACCGAGCCGTGTGCGCGGGGGAGGACGCCGACTTCCGACCAGATCGGACGAATCTCGTCGAAGCGACGGCCGTCGAGACGCTGCCCGCGGTCGAGGATCTCGTCGCGCAGGATCTGTTCCTTGACGCCGCTCAGGATGGACTTGGCCTGGCTGCGCTGTTCTTCCGGCACGTCCGCCAGGAAACCGGCGATCAGTGTGTCCACCTTCGCGTAGTTCTCGAGCTTGTCCTTGATGCGCATCGCCTCGGCGAGCGGTTCGTAGGTCTTCGCCGTGAGAGCCTTGCGGAGATCTTCGTCCACGGACTTGGCGGCCACGGTGACCTTCGGCTTGCCGACTTCCGCCTTCATCTCGTCGATCATCGCCACGATCAGCTTGATGGATGCGTGCGCCGTCTCGAGCGCCGTGATCATTTCGTCTTCGGTCGCTTCGTTCGCGCCCGACTCGACCATCATGATGGCCTTGGCACTCCCGGCAACGACGAGGTCCATCTTGCTGACCTTGCGTTCGGTGTGTGTCGGGTTGACGAGGAACTTGCCGTCCACCAGGCCCACGCGCACGGCAGCGATCGTTTCCTCGAAGGGAATCGACGAAATCGACAGGGCGGCCGACGCGCCGGTCAGGGCGAGCACGTCCGAGTCGTTTTCGGTGTCGGCCGAGATCAACATGCCGACGATCTGCGTTTCGAAGTTCCAGCCACTCGGGAAGAGGGGACGAATCGGACGGTCGATCAGACGACAGGTGAGCGTTTCCTTGTCGGCCGGCTTGCCTTCACGCTTGAAGAACCCGCCGGGGATGCGCCCGGACGCGTACGTGGATTCGCGGTAGTCCACGGTGAGCGGCAGAAAGTCGATGCCCTCACGCGCAGTCGCCGCGCGGCACGCGGTGACCAGCACCATCGTGTCGCCCTGACGGACGATGACCGAGCCATCGGCCTGTTTGGCCAGCTTGCCGGTCTCGATCGACAGGGTCGATGAGCCGATCGTCAATTCTTTTCGCAACATGTCTCTGAATCCTTCTCTTCGGGGTGCTTGTGGTAACGCGGGGGGGGAACTACTTGCGGATGCCGAGGCGCTTGATGAGTTCGAGGTAACGCGCCGCGTCCTTGCGCTTCACGTAGTCCAGCAGACGACGACGCTGGCCAACCATTTTGAGGAGGCCGCGCCGCGAGTGATGGTCCTTCGCGTGCGTCTTGAAATGTTCGGTGAGGTAGGTGATGCGTTCTGAGAGAATCGCCACCTGCACTTCGGGGGAGCCTGTGTCGCCTTCGTGAGTTTTGTACGTACCGATAACTTCGGTCTTGCGGTCCTTGCTAAGCACGGTCTGTCGTCCTTCCACGAGCGTCCCAGAAGGCTGCACGGAATGTGCAGGACCAGAACGCCGTAACTCTTACGCCAACAAAGGATTAAGTGTAGCCCGGCTAGGCGAGCACTGTCGAGGGGTGGAGCATGCCGCCACGCAGGTCGGCCAGGGCGATCAGGGCCCCGTCCGCGTCGAGCAGGCGTATTTTCTGGAGGTCGCCTACAGCCGTAACCCATTGCCCATCTATGAATTGCGGGCCAATGGGGTTGCCGTGACGCACACGGATTACGCCCTGATCCGACAGGCGGACGGCCGGCAGGTCGGCCAGGGCCTCGGCCATCGGGATCAGATGATTCTCGACGTCTGCGCCCAGTCGTTCGGCCTCGGCCAGCGGCAGGGCGTGGGCCAGGTCGAACGGGCCGGACTGGGTGCGGCGCAGGGCCTCAAGGTGGGCAGGGCAGCCGAGGGTCTCGCCGAGGTCGCGGGCGAGTGACCGGACGTAGAATCCGGCAGAAACCGACAGACCGACTCGCACGAGGTCGCCGTCCTGGCCGTGCCAGTCCCACTGCCGCAGGCTTACCCTGGACAGCTTGAGGTTGATGGGTTTGTCCTGCCGCGCGAGATCGTAGGCCCGTTGGCCGTCCACACTCTTGGCGGAATACCGTGGAGGAAGTTGATCGAACTCGCCGAGTGTGCGGTCCAGCGCGTCGCGGATCGCCGCTTCCGAGGGGATCGGTCCCGCAGGCGCGTCAATCCGCTCGCCAGCTGCATCGTCAGTCGCCGTCGCCCAGCCAAAGCGAATAGTGGCGTCGTAGGTCTTGTTGTGGCCGGTGAGCAGCGTGGCGATGCGTGTGGCGCGGCCACACATCAGCACCAGCAGGCCTGTGGCGCGGGGATCGAGCGTGCCGGCATGGCCGATGGAGCGCTCGCCGCTGACACGACGCATCCGGGCCACGACGTCATGCGACGTCGGGCCGGAGGGTTTGTCGATGAGGAGGACTCCGGTCACCGGCTGTCGCGGCGACCCTGCGCACGGCGTCCCGCGCTTGAGACGTGTGCGTGGATCCGGTGTTCGCCACTGCGTTGCGAGGCGGGGATCTCGGGCTTGGTGGACTTGGGCTCAAGCTTGCGATGCGATCCGGGGACTTTCGTCGACGGCACCTTGGGCGTCACCTTCTTCTTCGGCACCCGCGCCTTGGCGGTCTTGGCGCGCGCCACGGCCTTCGCCTTGTCCCCACGACGACTCACTTCACCCACAAGGCGAGCAAGCACCTCGGCAAACAGCAGAGCTTTGCGTTTGGTGCGGGCGTTACGGCTTTCGTTCGGCTTGCCCGTCCGTGCGGCGCGTGTCTGTCGGAACTGCTTCTTGGCCAGATCGCGGTATTTGTCGCGCAGCGTACGCGCGCGAAGGATCTTGTTCTTCAGACGTGCCTGCGGCAACGCGCGGATGTCAGTGGCCAGACCGGACTTCACGAGCGTCCATTCCGCCATGGTTGAGAGCTGTTGCGCTTCTTTGGATGAAATGGGCATGACCCCACCTTATCGTAAATGAGCGCTACGACACCGCTTTGCGCAGCGCAGCGATCTTGTCGGTGCGCTCCCAGGTGATCGCGTTGAGGTCGTCGGTCTTGCCGAAGTGCCCGTAGTTGGTGGTCAGCGAGTAGATCGGGCGCAGCAACTTCAGCGTCTGGATGATCGAGGCTGGGCGGAAGTCGAACACCTTGTTCACCGCGTGCAGGATGGCGGCATCCGAGATGTTGCCCGTGCCCATGGTGTCGATGTGCACGCTGACGGGATCGGGGTAGCCGATCGCGTAGGCGAACTGCACTTCACACTTGTCGGCAAGGCCAGCGGCCACAACGTTCTTGGCGACGTAGCGGCCCATGTAGGCAGCCGAACGGTCGACCTTGGACGGGTCCTTGCCGGAGAACGCGCCACCACCGTGCCGGCCCATGCCGCCGTACGTGTCGACGATGATCTTGCGGCCGGTGAGGCCGGAGTCACCGTGCGGACCACCCACGACGAACTTGCCGGTCGGGTTGATGAGGAACTCGGTCTTTTTGGTGAGCATGCCCTTCGGCAGCACCTTGCGGATGATCTCGTTGATGCAGAACTGCTCGATGGTCTTGTGCGCCACACCGTCGGTGTGCTGTGTGGAGATGACCACGTTGGTGATTTCGGTGGGACGGCCGTCCACGTAGCGCACCGAGACCTGGCTCTTGGCGTCGGGGCGGAGCCACGCGACCTTGCCGGCCTTGCGCACCTTCGCGAGGTGGCGGCCCAGGCGGTGGGCGAACATGATCGGCGCGGGCATCAGTTCCGGCGTTTCGTTGCTCGCGTATCCGAACATCAGGCCCTGGTCACCAGCGCCCTGCTCGGCCTTCTTCTTGCCTTCGGCGGCGACCGCGTCCACACCCTGACTGATGTCGGGGCTCTGCGTGGTCAGCATGTTCGTGATGAACACCGTGTCGGCATGAAAGACGTCGTCGTTGTTCACGTACCCGATGCCACGAATCGCCTTGCGGACCACCTCGTTGTAGTCGAACTTGGCCTTGGTCGTGATTTCGCCGGCGAGGACCACCGCGTTGCTCTTGACCAGGGTTTCGCACGCCACACGGCTGCGTTTGTCCTGGGTCAGGCACGCGTCAAGGACCGCGTCAGAAATGGTGTCGGACACTTTGTCGGGATGGCCTTCCCCGACGGACTCAGACGAAAAGATGTAATCACTCATATCGGCTAGGGAGACTAACACACCCGCTGCCGGGTGGGAATCCACGAACGTAGATACATTGCTGCCGCCTACCGCAACAGCAGCACCGCAACGGGCGTTCGGCGAATCATCGCCGTGGTGGTACTGCCCACCAGCAGATGTCGGATCCGCGAGTGGCCATAGGCGCCCATGACGACCAGGTCGATGGCGTGGTCGCGCTGGTAGTCAGCCAGCACGGTTTCGGCGTCACCCGCCACCAGGTGCCCCCGGACGTCGAGTCCGGCAGAGGCCAGCTGTTCCATCGCCCAGGCGTGCCGCGGGGCCATGGGGCCGGCCGGGTCTCCGGCGGTGACCACATGGCAGGTCAGACCCGCGAAGAGCGGCCCGCGCATCAGGATGCGAATCGCGTTCTGCGCGCTCGCGCCATCGTCGAACGCCAGCATGACCTGGGTGGGAGGGGTGAACGTCTGCGGCACCACAAGAATCGGGCGGTGCAGGGCTCTGACGATGCGTTCGAGGTGGCTGCCGAGGTGTTCCTCCGCGCCTCCCGCCCCTTCGCCTCGTCGACCCAGCACGACGAGACGAATGTCCGGCTCAAGCGCCACGAGTTCATCGACGAGATGGCCGTGCACCTGCACCTGCTTGACTGGCGCTTCCGGCGTCTCCTGGTGTGTGGCGGCCACGCGCAGGCGTGCGGCGTCCAGCAAGTGGCGGCTGCGTTCCAACGCGAGTTTACCGGCTTCATGGTCGTGCGCGGCCAGGGCGTCAAGCAAGGCTTCCTGCGACCCGAGGCCGATGGCACCTGTGAAGTCGGCAGGGCCCGCTGCACGTCGATGGTCGATCGCATGGAGGAGGGTGACCGGGGCCGCAAGTCTTCCTGCCGCCCACGCGGTGTGGTCACACACCGACGTGGCGAACGGTGACGCATCGATGCAGGCGAGAATCTGGGTGTGTGTCATGGGGCTCCCTGCTTAGTGTTTCGTCAGGTCGATCACCGCGCCGCTCTTGTCGTGTACGGCGAAGCGGTCCACCATCGTTGCGCTGGCCTCGTTTAATCCGAGCACGTCGACTTCGGCGCCGTCTCTGCGGAACTTGAGCACCACCTTGTCGAGTGAACTCACGGCGGTGATGTCCCAGAAGTGTGCGCGGCTCACGTCGATCACCACGTGTTCGAGCGCTTCCTTGAAGTCGAAGGCTCCGACGAACTGATCGGCTGAGGTGAAGAACACCTGTCCCTCCACGTCATACCGTCGCTGCCGTCCATCGTCAGACAGGGTACTCGTGATGCGAAGAAGTTGACCGACTTTTCGCGCAAAAAACAGCGCACTCAGCAGGACGCCGACAAACACGCCCTGCGCCAGATCGTGCGTGGCCACGACAACCACCACAGTGCTGACCATGACGATGCTTGAGCTTTTGGGATGGGTGCGCAGGTTGGCGAGCGAGCTCCAGCTGAAGGTGCCAAGCCCGACCATGATCATCACCGCGACGAGCGCCGCCATCGGGATGCGCGCCACCCAGTCGCCGAGGAACACCACCATGACGAGCAGGAAGAGACCGGCCGACAAGGTTGAGAGTCGCGAGCGTCCGCCACTTTTCACGTTGATGACCGATTGACCGATCATTGCGCAGCCGGCCATGCCACCAAGAAAGCCCGTCACGATATTGGCCGCACCCTGTCCGGCGCACTCACGGTTCTTGTTGCTGGTGGTGTCGGTGAGATCGTCAACGATCGTGGCGGTCATCATCGATTCCAGCAAACCGACGACCGCGAGGGTCACGGAGTAGGGAAGGATGATTTGAAGTGTTTCCAGCGTCAGCGGCACTTGCGGGAGCAGGAACACGGGTAGGCTGTCAGGCAGCGCACCCATGTCGCCGACGGTGCGGATGTCCATGCCCATCACAAGGCTGGCTGCCGTGAGGCCGACGATGCAGACAAGCGGCGACGGGATGCTGCGCGTGATGTACGGAAACAGATAGATGACGGCCAGTCCGGCCGCGACCATCGCGTACACCGTCCAGCCGGCGTTGGTGAGTTCCGGCAACTGGGCCAGCAGAATCAGAATCGCGAGCGCGTTCACAAATCCTGTGACGACCGAGCGCGACACAAACCGCATCAGGCTGCCGAGTTTGAACGCCCCGGCGAGCATCTGGAGCACACCGGTGAGGATCGTGGCGGCGAGCAGGTACTCGAGCCCGTAGTCGCGCACCAGCGTGACCATGAGCAGGGCCATGGCGCCGGTGGCGGCCGAGATCATGCCGGGCCGACCGCCGGTGAACGCCGTGATCACCGCGATGGAGAAGGACGCATACAGGCCGACCTTCGGGTCGACCCCCGCGATGATGGAGAAGGCGATCGCCTCCGGAATCAGCGCAAGCGCCACGACGATGCCCGCGAGCAGATCGCCACGGACATTGGAAAACCAGGTTTCACGACTGAACAACACGCGGAAGAACTTTCTTGCAGAAGGGAACGGGCCGAAGACCCGTGAAGGGGCAGGCAGACGCAGACAAGCAGTATAGCGCAGGCTGGAACGGTGGCCGAAAGTCCGCTTACTTCCGCAGCATGAGACGTCGAATCTGCTTGAACGGCAGGGACCCGTACGAGAGCAGGTCGTCGTGGAACACCTTGAGCGAAAACGCCGGCCCCTGGGTGCTCTGCATTTCGTCGCGGAGCGCGAGGATCGCCAGTTCGCCGATGATTTCGCGGCCGGGTGGTGACGGCGACTGCGAGTCGCGCTGCACCTCGATGAACGCGTTGCCCGGCTCCATGCCGATCCGGTCGATGTAGGCCTGCACGGCCTGGTCGAACGTCATCTCGCCCTTCGCCATCTTCAACTTCGTGATGATGCGTTGCACACGCCACATGCGCATCTGCCGCCGGGCCATCTGTGTCTTGAGGGCCTCCATGTGCGGCAGGGTCTCAAAGTAGCCCTCATCCTCGAACAACTTCTCCAGATAAAACGACCAGGCCTGGCTGAAGTAGCTGCTGTTGAACGTGCGCCGCATGGGCCGGGTCACGTTGGCTCGTGCGGACGCAATCTGCACTGTGTGCCCGAGCCACTCGTGGTACGAGATGACGTGCGTCCAGTACGGGTTGTACGACTTCAGCCGGCTCCGCTTCTCTTCGTCACTCAGCCGATCCTCCAGCGGGGTGAGGATGTAGAAGCCCTGCTGCAAGCCGTCAAGCGTGGGCCCCTGTGTCGCACCGCCAAACGACAGCGTGCGCCGCGCCATGGGCGGTGACAGCCGCGCGCCGTAGCGCAGGTAGTCAGGGATGGTCACCACATGCTGCCCCGGTCCGCGCAACCAGTCGCTCGCCAAGTCCACGTACTTCTGCGCCATGGGGATGACCTCCTCCCAGGGCGGTGCCTCGTCCTTCATGACCTCCCACACCGTGCGCAGATCACCACTCGGGTGAATGCGCTTGGCCAGCGCCTCCATCTCGGTCCACAGGCGGCGGTCGTCCGCCTCGGCAATCCGGATCATCTCGTCGACGCCGTACCCGTCCAGTTGTTCATGCACGAACTGGTAGAACTCGATCTGGTCGGGTCGCCACGTGGGCGCCCGGGTGGAGCGCGGCAGCAGCACCGTCTCGAGCCAGACTTCGTGTTCCTTGATGACTTCAACAGCTTGCTTCGCCGCGTCGAGCAACTCGGTGCGGAGCGCCGCGTTCGGGATGTTGAGTGTTTGCACTTCCTGTTCCAGCATCGTGCGCGCGTAGTACGCCTGGTACTGGGCGTTCTCCGTCCACGTGCGCGCGGGCACGGTCAGGCGATCGCGGTTGGTCCGGATGGATTCAGCCAGGCCCTGCAACTGGGTGATGGCGGACCGCACGTTGATCTCGGGCAGTGCTCCGTCGCGCAGGAACAGGCCGCTCGTGGCACCCACGTTGATCACGCTGGCGGCGTTCACCTCCCACTGCCGCAGTTCGGTCTGTTCCCAGTGCCTCGTCCGCGCATGTGAGCGCAGCAGGTCGTAGTCCACCTGGTCGTCGAGGTCCAGTGTGGTGCGGTCGATGCGATCAAGGCTTGCAAGAATCTCCGGCCAGTTGGCCTCGCGTCCCGCCTGCGTGATGAGCGCGGCGAGTTGGGGATTGGTCGCCGCCGGAGGCTGTTGCGCCTGAGGCACAGCCAGCCACACCAGGCAGGCCACCACGCCAAGAATCAGTGTTCGCATGCGGCACAGCATAATCTACGTGACGTCGTGGCGTCTCAGGCCGCGCCGGAGGCCGGGCGGCTGTTGCAGACACCCGTCTCCGGCAGGTCGAGTTCGACGCGCAATGCGGCCTCGTGATCCCCGGCGAGCATCGCCGCGACGGAGCGCGCCTGCTCGTAACCGGTCGCGAGTAGGAACGTCGGCGCCCGCCCGTAGCTTTTGCTGCCGATCACATAAAAACCAGGCTCCGGATGCGCGAGTTCACGGGCCCCGTGTGGGCGCACCGTGCCGCAACTGTGTTCGTTCGGATCGATGAGTGGCGCAAGTGCCGCGACACTTTCGAGCGCGGGATCGATCCCCAGCCGCAGCTCGCGGAGCATCGCCAGATCGGGACGTTGCCCGGTGGCGGCGATGATGGAGTCGATGCCGCCGATGGCGATGCGCACGCCACCACGCTCACCCTGGACGTCGAGTTGGCCGCCAGCCTCATGCAGCGACGCAATGCGGAAGTCGTCGACTATGGTGATTCGACCAGCATCCACGAGCTGCCGGAGCGCAGCGCCGAGCGCGCCTCGGGCCGGAAGGCCGTCCGCCGCCCCGCCACCGAACACGCGCGCGAGGTTCGAGCCGCGCGTGGCCCAGACAACCTCGGTGCGCGGGTGTGCGTCCGCGAGCGACACAAGGGCGAGCATGCTGTTGGCCGCCGAGTGGCCGGCTCCCACCACCATGGTGGTGCGGTTCGCGTAGCGCGCACGGTCCGCGCCGAGCACATCGGGGATGCCGTAGACGATGCGGTCGCGGAAGGTGTCTTCGTTGAGGGCCGGCAGGCCTGACGCGCCCAGAGGATTGGGCGAGAACCATGTACCGCTCGCGTCAATCACGGCCGCGGCACTCCACTCCTCCTGCACGTCGTCCGCTGTCCGTGTGCGCACCGAGAACGGGCGGTCGGCCCGCCCTGCGGTGCGGACCTTGTCGACACCCACGCGCGTGATCGCTTCGACACGCCGGCCCAGCCGCAGACGCTCGCGGATCACCGGCACCATCGAGAGCGGCTGCAGGTACCGATCGACAAGGTCACGGCCGGTCGGCATCTCCTCCGGCGGAGGAGCCGTCCAACCCGTCGTCTTCAGCAGCGCCGCCGAGGCGCGGTCGATGTTGTAACGCCAGGGTGAGAAAAGACGCACGTGGCCCCACGCCCGCTGGCTGGCGGCCACCTCGTCGGCGCGTTCGAAGATCACCACGTCGAGGCCACGGCCGGTCAGGTGGGCCGCCGCGGCGAGGCCAACGGGCCCCGCGCCAATAATTGCGACGGGCAGTTGGGGCGTCATGTCAGCAGCATCCTTTCGCCGCAGAGGCCACCGATGCCGCAGGCACTGCCGCTGCGTCGGTCGAGGTGTCACAGTCACAGCCGCGGCCACCGCCAGCTTTCACTGTGGCATCTTGTGCACAGCAGGCATCGATACCCGCCGGTGCCTCGCCGCCGCAACAGTCCGCCGCCTGCGGGGCCGCGTTCGTGGTGGGCGTGAGCAGCACCGGGATCCAGGGGTTGTCAAGGTTTCGAATCGTGATCGGCATGTCTGGTCTCCTGTCATGCGACGGTGTATTCCGTCGCTCATGTCTGAAGACGGAGCCCGATTCGAAAGGACGCAGGACTCCTTGCCCTCTCACCTATCGCGAGTGGACCGGTGCCACGATGCGTCGACCTCGCCGGACCACAACCGCGGAGCCGTTGGCGACGAACGCGGAACGTGGGGGCACCGACAGGTACGGCGCGAATGCTGCGCCGTACAGCGCCGTCACATCGCAGTCGAATTCCAGATCAGACGTGGCCTGGACGTGCCAGGGCGGATGTTCGACTTGGTACTCCTGCGTGGCTCCGTCCCGCAGCCGGGTGTAGCCCCAGTAGTGCTCCGTGATGAACTCGGCCTCCGAGCCGGCCGCGGGCAGGAACGGGTCCCCTGTCAGGGTGGCGGCCAGCCGAGCCTCGCGGCCGTTGTGTGTCCACATGTACGCGAGTCGTGGCGGATGCTCCATGGTCCGGTCTTCGTGGCGCATCGGGAGTGCCACATACGGTTCCTGATACAGGACACGCGCGATCCAGGCCAACGCACGGCGAGGGACGATCTCCTTTACGAAGACGACACCACGCCGCGTTTCGCCTCTCACATGGCGTGTGACGTAGAACCGCAAATTGACCTCGTCGAAGTCGCGGTGTCCTGGCACACCGATGCCGAGTACACGTGTGTCCAGAAACCGAAAGCCCACCAGGCTGACGAGGCATTGGCCGTCATGCAGGTCCAGTTCGGTTTCGGCCGGGACACGTGGCAACAGCACCGCCGGTGGCACCTGGTAATTCGCCATCAGGAGATGCTCCCATCGCGCGGTGAGGAACACGGGAGCGGGCGCCGGCATAAGACCTACTCCTCGGTCTTCCAGTGCCCGAGCGGGGTCACCACGGCCGGAGCCTGCGCCCCGGTCAGGTGCGCCACGATCTGGCGCGCGTGGATGCGGCCGTTCTCGATGAACCAGCGCCCGGTGTTCATCCCGCCGCACACGGTGCCTGCGATATACACGCCCGGGCGCGTGGTCTCGAACGTCGCCGGGTCGTACACCGGCGTCCGCACCCCATCATCGGCCAGCGTGATTCCGAGGCGCTGAAGGAAGGCGAAGTCAGGGTGATAGCCGGTCATCGCGAGCACCCAGTCGTTCGGAATGTCGCGAAGCCCCTCGGGGCCGCGCACCACCAATGACGTCTCGCGGATCTCCTCCACGACCGTGTTGAACAGGGCAGTGATGCTGCCTTCCTTGATGCGGTTCTCGAGGTCGGGGCGGAGCCAGTATTTGATCCGATCCGACAGTTCCGGACCGCGGACGATCATCGTGACCGTCGCGCCATGGCGGTAGCAGTCGAGCGCCGCTTTGGCCGCCGAGTTCTTCGCGCCGATCACGGCCACCTGCTGCTGCGCGTACGGAAAGGCTTCGCGGTAGTAGTGGGTGACCTTCGGCAGATCCGCGCCAGGGATGGTCAGGTGATTGGGATGATCAAAAAATCCGGTCGCGACCACGATGTGCCGGGCCTGATGGCTGCCACGACTGGTGGTGACCGTGAACGCACCGCGCGTTCCCTGCAAATCGAGCATCGGCTCGTAGAGCCTCACGTCGAGCGATTCGCGCGCAGCGACCAGTCGGTAATACTCGAGCGCATCCTCACGCGTAGGTTTGTAACCCGGGATGGGGAAGGGATGATCGCCGATCTCAATCAGGTCCGGGGTGGAAAAAAATTCCATCCGGGCCGGATACCCGAGGATCGAGTTCGTCAGCGCCCCCTTGTCGAGCACCCGGACCGTGAGTCCGTGCCGTTGGGCTTCAATAGCGCACGCGAGTCCGACCGGACCGGCACCAACCACGAGAAGATCGACCATTGACGAAATTGTACCGGACGCGGGATCGACAGGCCTATCGTTAATCGACAGTGTCTGAACGTCTGCGGGTCCTTCGGCAGGCCGACCAAATTCGCGCGGCGTTAAGACCGAGGCCGGGTGGTTTGTGTGACCGTCGCTAGGACTTCCGCACCGAATGTGTGGCGAGCATCTCCGGAAAGGCGAGCACACCTGTCGGCGCCTTGGCGCTCCCGTCCTTGAGGACCGCCTTCGCCGTCGTGCCGGCGCCGTAGGCGTCGCGCATCTCGTCGTTGTTCAACTCGATGACGGTCCCCTTGAGTGCCAGTCCGGCAAACAGCCCCTTCGAACGTGAGTACGACAGAATCTGCGCGCTCAGCTTTCCGTCCGTGGCGACTTCGGCCTGACGGCCGACGGGGCCTGCCGCCACTGAGGCGCCCGCGCCGAGGGTCACCTTGCTCGACAGCAGGCTGTTGAGCCCTTCGTCGGTCATGAAGAGCATCACCAGATCGGTCACTTCGACACCGATCTGCCAGCCGAAGCTGCCGCCCCCCAGCGTGAAGTATGCGGGCGCGCTCCAGCCTTGCGATGTACGACAACTTGCCACGCCACGGCCTCCGCGGCCACCGAGCCCGAATGCCGCCTGCACGACCTCAGGAAACACGGCGACGCACTCCGCGTCGTCAAGAATCTCCTTCGGGATGGCCTTGTCGGGTGCGCTCATGATTTCGTGAAAAATTTTCGCCGCCTTCTGCGATTGCTCCACGACGTCCTGAGTATTGCGAGGGGTGTCCTGCGCCGCCACTCCCGTCGCGCCGAAGAGAATGACGAACGACGCCAGTGTGGTGAAGATGTATCTCATGATTGTGACTCCTGTCGCTGCGCCAGCTACGCGATTGGCACAAGGCCTTCCGCCACTTTACCGGTCCACCCATGTGGCGAACGTACCAAAGTGCACACGTGGATGAGGCGAACCACGCTCGGAGTTACGAACCCTGCAGGGACGCAGACACGCGTGTCGCGTGCGACTCGAGTTCGGCCCGTTCTCGGGGGCCGTGCACGGTCCGCTGGATGATGTCCCTGACGGCTTCCACATGCAGGAACAGGACGCGACGACGTGCGGTGTTGGGAGTGACGCGGCTCAGCGTCTCCAGGGCGTGGATGAGGCGCCGCATCACCGCAACATTCCCGTCGGCATTCTGTCTGATCTGATCGAAGGCCACATCCACGAAGTCTGCGTAGGTCGAGCGACGTACGATGACCTGCGCCTCGTCGGTATCACCTCGGCAGGGTGTGTCGAGTTGCCGGTCCGCCAACCGCGCCAGGATGGCCGTCAGATGGTCCACGCACATGACGGCCGTCGTCGTGTCGTTGATGCCGGGCGACAGGCCCTTGAGCGCGACGTCCACCAATTGCCGAATACCGAACGCGGCGTCCTGGTCGACGGTGCGCTGGCGATCGACGGTACAGGCGGCGTTGATCCGACGTACGGCGTCTGGGTCGGCGTCCCGGGCCTCGGAGACTGATGCCAGTGGCATGTCCTCGATGACGAACTCGCCGATGCGACACTCCATGCGCACGGCCGTCTGCCGTGCGCGCGCAAACGCCATCAGCGCGTCAACGTCCACCCGCTGGACGTAGCCTGTGCGTCGCGCCGGAATGGCACCCAGGAACGGTCGCTGGGTCACCGACGTGGCCGCATCGGGCTCATCGGCCGGTTCGCCCTGCGTCTCCGGAAACAGATGGTCCACAGCCTCCAGCGTCTCCTGCGCCACCTTGGAAATGATTTGCGACGCCTGGATCGACGAGCCGATGTGATCGATGAAAAAAATCAGAAAGGCGATACCGATAAACGCCAGCACCACGGCGACCAGCACGGACAGGGCCGGCACGAAGGCGCCTTCGTCGCCGCCGCGGATCGTGCGCAGCACCACCAGGCAAGAGGCGAAGACGCCGACGAAGACGCCGAGGACCGTTTGGTTCGTGCGGTCCCGCATGAAGTTCCGGAGGACCCTCGACGAGTATTGGCTTGAGGCCAGCGACAGGGACACGATCGTGATGGAGAAGGTCACGCCCGCGACCGTGATCATCGAGCCGGCAATCGTGGACAGCATGCCGCGCGAGCCGGCCGCCCCGGCACCGAACAGGCGCGGCCAGCTGTCTTTGAGGTGCTGTGCCATCATCCGATCCGTTTCAATCAGCGCGAACGCCAGCGTCACTGCGGCACTGACGATCACCGCAGGCACGAACCAGAAGGTGGATCGCAGGTATACCCAGAGATCACGCGGTGTCTTCATGATCATTGACGACATCCAGAACAGCACTGGTGGAGGATTTGTCTCGACCCTCCTATCGGTGCGCCAGCGACGCGACTGGCCTTCCGCCACTTTAGCCGCACACCCCTGTGGCTCCCGTGCCAAAGTGCACACCTGCGTGCGTCGTCAATCCGCTACCGTGGGTGTCCACCACTGCTTCAAGGAGTACCGCTATGACGGTTGCCACTGAGCCCGCATCTCCCCACACCACGAGTACTGAGAAGGACCGCATGAAGGCGCTGGTATATCACGGCCCGGGCACACGCGCCTGGGATGACGTACCGAAGCCCGTGATCCAACACCCCACGGACGCCATTGTCCGGATTACCACCACCACCATTTGTGGTACGGACCTGCACATTCTGAAGGGCGACGTGCCGAGTGTGACGCCCGGTCGGATTCTCGGCCATGAGGGCGTCGGCGTCGTAACGGAGGTGGGCACGGCGGTGACGGCCGTGCATCCCGGCGAGCGGGTGATCATCTCCTGTGTCACGTCCTGCGGGAAGTGCGACTACTGTCGCAAAGGCATGTACTCACATTGTCGCGACGGGGGCTGGATCCTCGGCAACACCATCGACGGCACGCAGGCGCAGTTTGTGCGCATCCCGCATGCCGACATGAGTCTGTACCACTGCCCCGCAGACGGCAACGAAGAGGCGCTCGTCATGCTGAGTGACATCCTGCCGACAGGCTTCGAGTGCGGCGTGTTGAACGGGCAGGTCAAGCCCGGAGACACCGTGGCCATCGTGGGCGCAGGTCCGATCGGACTGGCCGTATTGCTGACGGCGCAGTTCTATTCGCCGGCGGCCATCATCATGATCGACCTTGACGACAATCGGCTGCGTGTGGCCAAGGACTTCGGGGCCACCACGCTGATCAACAGCGCCGACGGCAAGGCGGTGGAGCGCGTGCTGGAACTGACCGGCGGCGAGGGCGTGGACGTGGCGATTGAAGCCGTGGGCGTGCCCGCGACCTTCGACATCTGTCAGGCCATCCTCGCACCCGGTGCGCACCTGGCGAATGTGGGCGTCCACGGTAAGCCGGTGGAGTTGCATCTCGAGAAGCTCTGGGATCGCAACATCACACTGACCACACGACTTGTCGATACCGTGACGACGCCGATGCTGCTCAAGGTGGTCGGCTCAGGCACGCTGGAACCCAGCAAACTCGTGACGCATCGCTTCAGCCTCGATGATGTGATGCAGGCGTACGACACCTTCGGGAATGCGGCGAAGGAGGGGGCGCTCAAGGTGATTCTGACGAACACGGAACCCGCCTCTTAAGAGAGCGACGCAAGGCGGTAGCCGATCCACGCACCAAGCACGCTCAGACCGACCTGGCCGACGACGTTCCACCCCGCCTGTGCGAGGTGGCCGGCTCGTGCGAGCGCCAGTGTGTCGACGCTGAACGCCGAGAATGTCGTGAACCCGCCGAGCAGGCCCACCATGACGAAGGTCCGGGCCTCCATCGACGGCGACCACCGGCCCGACGCGATCAGGCCCGCGAAGACGCCGATGGCCACACACCCAAGGATGTTGATGGCGAAGATGCCGAGCGGGAACGCGCCGGAGGCTTGCCTGTGCTGAATGAGAAGGTTGAGCCCGTGCCGGGCCATTGATCCCACTGCGCCCCCGAGTCCAACGGCTAGCCACTGCATCGGGTGATTCTATGTCTTGCGGCTTGATGGTGGCCGGTCGTGCTTGAGCTACAATCCGTCCACTCGCGTGTCATCGCCTGCCACCCTCTGGAGCCCACCCGTGTCCCGACTGCTGCTGTTTGTTGCACTGACTTTTGTCGCGGGCGGGGTGCCGGCCGCGCAGGCACCGACGCCCGCCACTCCGGGCCCTGCGGTTGCCGGACGGCATCCCGAAGCGGGCAGTCCGATCATTCGGTACTACCCACCGGAGATTTACGGTGGGGGAGCCCAGAACTGGATGACGCTCCAGGATGCGCGCGGCGTCATCTATGTGGGATCGACCAACGCCCTGCTGGAATACGACGGCGTCACCTGGCGCCGCATTCAGACCCCTTCCCAGACGACCATTCGATCGCTGGCTGAGGACCGGAACGGCACCATCTGGGCGGGCGCGGTCAGCGACCTGGGATACCTCGCGCCGGACGAGCGTGGCGACACCCAGTTTGTCTCCCTGGTCGATCGTCTCCCGGCGGATCTCGGCGTGTTTACGGACGTCTGGCGGACGTTCGCGCTCGAGGATGGCGTGTACTTCCAGACCCAGTCGGCGCTCCTGCGCTGGGCCGACGACACGTTCACCGTGTGGAGACCCACCAGTCGTATTTTCAACCGGGCGCAGGTCGCCAATGGCACGCTCTACGTGGGCCAACCAGGCGTGGGGCTCATGCGCCTGCGCAACGGATCGCTCGAACGTGTGCCGGGGGCGGATCGCATGGGCGACGAGCCTTACCCGATCATCCTGCCGTACGACGATGGCCGGCTGCTTATGGGCACGCGCGCGGATGGGTTGTTCCTGTACGACGGCAGCGCACTCCGGCCGTTCACCACGACCGTCGATGCCTACCTGCGGACCAACAACCTCTATCGCGGCTTCGCATTGCCGAATGGCACGCTGGCCCTGACAACCACTGCCGCCGGCATGGTGATTCTGGACCGGCAGGGGCGGCAGTTGGAGCGCATCGATCAGCGCAACGGTCTGGGCAGTCCGTCGGTGTATTACGTGATGCCGGACCGCGAAGGCGGCCTGTGGCTGTCCCTGGGGGTGGGACTCGCCCGCGTCGAGGCGCAGTCCCCGTTTTCGCTGTTTGGTCCCGATGAAGGCCTTCGGGCGGCCGCGGCCGACATGGTCCGGTTTGATGGCCGTCTCTACATCGCCAACGGACAGGGCGTGCAGTATCTCGAACCCGGCGCTGACGGGATGCCCGCGCTGAAGGACGTCCGCGGGGTCACCAATCAGTGCTGGTCCTTCCTCGTCTTTACGGATCCCGGTGGCCGAGTGGCGCCGCAACTGCTACTGGCGAACGTGGATGGCCTGTTCCAGGTGCAGGGGACCGAGGCGCGTCAGATCGTGGGGGCGCTGGATCGGTCGTTTATCAGCTTCGTCATGGCACGGTCGGTTGTGGACCCGCACCGCGTGTGGGTGGGCCTGACCGATGGTGTGGCCTCGGTGCGATGGACCGGCAGCAGCTGGGTCAATGAGGGCCGGGTGCCTGGCGTTGGTGATCAGGTGCGCAGCCTGCACCAGCAACCCGACGGCACCCTTTGGCTGGGTACCCAGTCCTCGGGGCTCGTACTCGTGCGTAATGCCGATGCGCCGGCAGGTGCCCCACGACCGCCCGCACCGAGCGTCGATCGTTACGGGGCCAACGAGGGGCTCGCACAGGGCTTCTCGGTGGTCAGCACCGTGGCCGGCCGCCCCTACGTGTCGGTGCTCGGCAAGATCGGCGTGCTCGACGAGGCCTCGAACCGGTTTGTTGAAGACCGCACGTTTGAAGTAGTCAGCCGAGACACGGACAACGACTTCGTCAACTTTCTGGAGGGCCCGGACGGCCGAATCTATGTGCAGTCTGGTCGCGAGGCGGCGGTGCTCACGCGGCAGCCCGACGGGAGCTTCACGACGGACCGCCAGTTGTTCAGCCGCTTCGCCGTTGAGCGGACGGGAGCGTTCTACGTGGAGTCGGATGGGGTGACGTGGTTCTCGGCCACCGGCCGGCTCGTGCGATTCGATACACGGCTGTTCACACGCGACATGCCGTCGTATCGGGCCCTGGTGCGGCGGGTGACGAGCAACCAAAACACCACGGTGTCCTCTGTGGCCATCGCGGATGCGCGGCCAACGCTCGAGGCTGACACACGCTCGCTGCGTTTCGAATTTGCGGCCCCCTCGTTCATCAATGAGGCGAAGACGCAGTATCAGTCGCGCCTCGAGGGGGTCGACGCCGACTGGTCCCCCTGGTCAGCAGAGCCGCGCCGCGACTACACGAATTTGTCCTTCGGCACCTATGCGTTCCAGGTCCGTGCCAGAAATGAGGTCAATCAGCTGAGCGAGGAGGCGGTGTATGCGTTCACGATCCTGCCGCCGTGGTATCGCACGTGGTGGGCCAACGGGTTGTACCTGCTCGCCTTTGTTGTACTGGTCTACGGTGCCTCCCGTGTGCAGCGCCGACGTGTGGTCGGCAAGGAGCGCCAGCGCGCCGCCGTGGCTGAGGCGCAGGTGCGCGCCGAGTCCGCCGAGGCGCTGGCAGGGGCCGAACAGGCCCGCAACCAGAACATCGAGCAACTGAGCGAAGCCGGGCGCGAGATTACCGCGTCGCTCGACTTCGACACGATCTTCGAACGGCTGTACGAACGGGTGACGCAGCTGGCCGACGCGGACGTGTTCGGCGTGGGGCTCTACCGGCCGGAGCGGCAGGAACTGGAATACCGACTGGCGATTGAGCAGGGCAAGCGCTACGCTCCCTACACACGGAGCACCACCAATCCGGACCAGCTCCCGGTGTGGTGCCTGACCCGTCGCACGCCGGTGTTTATCAACGACGTGGCGAAGGAGTATCACCAATACATCTCCACGTGGAACGAGACGCCGCAACGACTTGAGGACGGGTCGCTCTCCCATGAACCGCAGTCGCTGATCTACCTGCCGCTGATTTCGAAGGATCGCGTGCTCGGCGTGCTGACGATTCAGAGTTTCGAGAAGGGCGCCTATACCGAGCGCCACCTGAACATGATGCAGAGCCTGGCTGCGTTCACGGCGATTGCGCTCGACAATGCTGACGCCTACCGGCAGCTCAACGATCAGGAGCACGAAATTCGGCGATTGTTTGAGGAGGCGGAACGGGCGCGCGCCGTGGCCGAGGAGGCCGACGCAGCCAAAAGCGCTTTCCTCTCGACTGTGAGCCATGAGCTGCGCACACCGCTGACGTCGGTGCTCGGGTTTGCGAAGATCATCAAGAAGCGCCTCGACGATCGCATCTTTCCGCTCGTCCCTGCGGAGGACGCCAAAGTCGCGCAGACGATTCGTCAGGTCCAGGACAACCTGAAGGTCGTGGTCTCCGAGGGCGAGCGCCTTACCAAGCTGATCGATGACGTGCTCGACCTCGCCAAGATTGAGGCCGGCAAGCTCGAATGGCACATGGACGACGTTCGTGTGGTCGACGTGATCGAACGCGCCACTGACGCCACCTCCTCGCTCTTTGACCAGAAGGGACTGCGGCTGATCAAGGCGGTGGCGCCCGATCTGCCCCTGGTCACGGGCGACGCCGACCGAATCCTGCAGGTGGTCATCAACCTCATCTCCAATGCGGTCAAGTTCACCGCGGAGGGCGCGATCACCTGCGGTGCCACTCTGCGCGACGGCACGATCGTCGTCAGCGTCACCGACACCGGGATGGGGATAACCCCAGCCGACCAGGTCAAGGTGTTCGAGCGCTTCAAGCAGGTGGGGGACACGCTGACCGACAAGCCCAAGGGCACGGGCCTGGGTCTGCCCATCTGCCGCGAGATCGTCGAACATCACGGCGGCCGGATCTGGGTCGAGAGCACACTCGGCCAGGGCAGCACGTTCTCATTCACGCTGCCTGTGGCCGGCGCGTCGCGCGCGGCGGAGACGCATGGGGGCGCGCTCGAACTGGCCGCGCTGATTCGGCAGTTGCGCGATCAGGTGGTGGTGACCACGCCCATGTCGCCAGAGCGCCAGACGCGCATTCTGGTCGTGGATGACGAGGCCAACATCCGGGAACTGCTGACCCAGGAGTTCACCGAGGCCGGGTATCTGGTGACGACGGCGGCGGACGGACAGGAAGCGCTGGCGCGCGTCCGGGCCGATCGGCCGGATCTCGTCGTGCTGGACGTGATGATGCCCGAGATGAACGGCTTCGACGTCGCGGCGGTGCTCAAGAACGACCCGGCCACGATGGACATTCCCATCGTGATTTTGTCGATCGTGCAGGACCGGGAGCGCGGGTTCCGGCTCGGCGTGGACCGATATCTGACCAAGCCGATCGACACCGATCTGCTGTTCCGTGAAGTCGGCGCGCTCATCGAGCAGCGGAAGTCGCACAAACGCGTACTCGTGGTCGATGAGGACGCGTCCACCGTGAAGACACTCACCGACGTGCTCACGGCCCGCGGCTACAGCGTGGCCGAGGCCAGCGGCGACGACCTGGTCGCCCGGGCGCTGGCCGTGCAGCCCGACATCATCCTGCTCAATTCCGTGTCATCCGCGCAGTCGAGTGCCGTCCGCATGCTGCGTTTCGAAAAGGGCCTGGAACACGTGCTGTTCCTGGTCTATCAATAGGGAGCCGCCGTTGAACCGCACCATTCTGATCGTGGACGATGAACCACACCTGCGTACGCTGATTCACCAGACACTCGAGGAGCTCGAGGACGAGGGTGTCGAATTGCTGCTGGCCTCCAACGGCGAGGAGGCGCTCGCGACCATTGAGGCGCAGCGGCCTGGGCTGGTCTTTCTTGATGTCATGATGCCGAAGTTGAGTGGCTTCGACGTCTGCCAGCGGGCCAAGCGCGAGCTCGGTCTGACGGACGTCCACATTATTCTGCTGACCGCCAAAGGCCAGGAATTCGACCGCCAGCGCGGTCAGGAAGTCGGCGCAGACCTCTACATGACCAAGCCGTTTGACCCGGACGCGCTGCTCAGCAAGGCACGCGAGGTGCTCGGCCTGTGATGGCGACATGAGCCGCGTCGGCCTTCGACAGATCCTGGGCCGGTCACCGGGCACCCGCGCGCTGGTGGACTCGGTGACTGCGGCACTGGGTGCCGACGTGGTCATCGAGGACATGCAGGGGTGTGTGCTGCACGGCACGCACGCCGCCGCGGACGCCCACCGCGTGTCCATCCGACATGACGATGCCGACATCGGCTGGGTGCGGGGCGATCGGCATGCGGGCACGGTGGCGCGAGTGCTGGACCACGCGGTCGCACACGAGGCCGAGAAGAAGGCGCTCGGCGCAGAGGTGCTGCACCTGTACCGCGAGGTCAACCTCATCTACGGGTTCTCTGAAAAACTGGCCGCCCTGCTCGAGGTGGAACGGGTGGCGCAGCTCACGCTCCAGGAAGCCCGTCACCTCATCGTCGCGACCGACGGTGTGCTGATGCTGCTCGACGATGCCACGGGCCGGCTGAGGTGCGTGGCCACGTTTGGCGACGAGATGTCGGCGTTGCCCGAGTTCACGCGTGGCGAAGGCATTCTCGGAACCGTCGCGGCCACCGGCGTCGGGGAAGTCGTCAACAATGTGGATGTCGACGCACGCCGGGTGCTGCTGGACAACAGCGTCAAGGCCCTCGTGGTCGCACCGCTGCGTGTCGGAGAACGGGTCACCGGCATCATCGCACTCGGCAGCACCCTGCCGATGCCGTACACTGCCGCCGAGCTCAAGTTGCTCAGCACCCTGGCGTTGCAGGCGGCGACCGCGATCGAAAATGCGCGGTTGTTCGAACACACCGTGCAGGCGGCTGTGGAGCGCGAAACGCTGCTGGCGCTGCAGCAGCAGACCGAGGTGGCTCGGGCAAAACTCGAGAGCGAGCTGACGCTGGCGGCACGGATTCAGGCCGCGTTGTTTCCGGCCGCCATGCCTGATGTACCCGGCTACGACTTGGCCGCGCACAATCGGGCGGCGCGCCAGTGCGGCGGGGACTACTACGACGCGATCCGAATCGGCGCCGGTCGCGATACCGACAACCTCCTGCTCTGCGTGGCCGATGTGTCCGGCAAGGGCCTGCCGGCGTCGCTCGTCATGAGCAACATGCAGGCCACGCTGCGCGCGCTTCTGGGCGGTGCCGATCCCCTGACTGTCGTGACCGCGCGGGCGAGTGAACTGTTGTTTGCCTCGACCGCGCCTGAACGGTACGTGACCGCGGTGCTGGCCGAGCTGGAACCCGCGACGGGGCAGATCCGGTTTGTGAGTGCCGGGCACGTCGACGCGCTGGTCGTGCGCGCCGATGGGACCGTTGAGACATTTGGATCGACCGGCACACCGCTCGGGCTGATTCAGGGCCTCCCGTATGGCGAGACCCCACTGACGTTGTCACCCGGGGACGCGCTCGTGCTGTTCTCCGACGGCGTACCGGAGGCGCAGAATGCCGACGGAGAGGAATTCGGCGAGGTGCGCATCATGGATGGCGTCCGCAGCGCCGGCGATCGCGGCTGCGCAGCGGTCGTTGATCACATCATGGCCGCGATCGACGTGTTCACAGGCGAGACGCCCCAGTTTGATGACATCACGCTCATGGTGCTGCGGCGACACGCCTGACCGTCGCGGCCCCGATGCTGCTGACCATGACCAGGTCACGCGTCACGCCCGTCTCCGGAACGCGGCCTCGTAAATCACCGGTCCGCCAATCTGGACGGTGGCCTGCGTGGGCCGGTTGTACTCGCGCAGCGGAATGCCCGGATCGGGATCCCATCCGGCGTGTGCCAACTCCGTCAGCAACTGCGCCTCGGTCAGGAAGCACTGCGGTTGTCCCGAGAACTGGGTAAACACAAACGGCTCTCCGGCCACCGGTGTTGCCGTATCAGGCAACGTGTGGCGCGAGAACGTGAACACAAACAGGGCAGCGCCAGGCCTCGCCACGCGAGCGCCTTCGTGGGCCGCCTCACGAAACTGCGCGGAGGACGTGGCGAGATTCCAGATGCCGTGCGCAATGACGATGTCTGCGCTGGTGTCGGCGACCGGCAGGCTTTCCATCGGCGCTGATACACACTGCACGTGTGCTGATACGCCTCGGCCCTGGGCGCGTGCGACGGCGGCGTCCAGCATCGGTTGCGAGAGATCCGTGCCGATCACCGACCAGCCCATCTCCGCAAGCGGCACCGCGTTGCGCGCAGCACCGCAGCCGATGTCGAGGGCCAGACCATGGCCCCCGAGCCGATTCAATTCAGCGCGTGCAAAGGCCATCAGCACCTGATTGGGCGGCGCCGTCGAAAAACCGGCGACCGTGGTGGGGGCACTCCACGGGGTGTTGGCGAGGGGGTCGAGGGTCAAGCAGGGCCTCCCTCAGTGGCGCGCGGAGGCGACGACAGGGCACTTTGAGGATGACGCACCACCACAGTGTACAGAGCCGTCGTGACCGTGTCGTTGCGCCAGCGCAAGGTCACGACCGGGGCGATGCGGAAAAAGGCGGACGGGACCTTGATACCGATCCACTGAAGGCGTCGACTGGTGTCGACGTCGCTATTTCACCAGCACGGTGTCAGGGAACTGCGCGTACCAGCCGAACCAAAACGCGCGAAACGCGGCGACGCGCGGTAGCGGGGCTGTCGAGTCCGGCACCTCTGGCACAAGCGCGTCCTCGGTGACGCGCCATCGGCGTCCGGCCTGATCGCGGACGATGGACTCGTCGATCCATGCGGCCATCCGGACGACACCGCTCTCAAACACACGGTTGGCCCCGCGGGGGGACGTGAGGACGACGAAGTGTCGACCCTCCACGGTCTGATGATGGATGCGCGTGCGTCCAAGGAATGCTGCGGAGAAGGCCACCGCCTGTCGACCGCCGCCGACGGCCGGCACCAGCACGCCGAGCACCTCATCCTTGTTCTTGAGCCGTGTATCCACTTTCGGGACCCGGAACATCAGTTGATCGGTGTCGAAGTACTCCCGGTAGGCCGCGCCTTCCCCGTAGTCGCGGTCGTGGCCGGTCTCGATCGACAACACGGTGGTGCCTGGATGTTGTGCCCGCCACTCACCCCAGGTCGTGGTGACCACCGGCACGGGCTCCAGCGTCAGTGGTGCGCCTGCCAACAGGCCAATGACCGGCCGCCCGTCGAGCGTCGACCAGAGGCTCATCGATTCGCGGTCAAACATGAGTTTGTTCGACCGATACAGCAGACCGCTTGTCCCGAACGTCCGCGCGGTGCCGCCGACCACGCTCTTGTAGGGGATGACCGTGCCGCAGAGTGTGCAGTAGACAATCGTCAACCGAGTGCCGCCGACCCGGTCACGCGCCATTTCGTGCCACGCAAGAATGCGCTTCGGATACGCGCGCGCTTCGCCATTCACAACAAGGCCGAAGACCACGTGGGAATCACGAAGATAACTCGCACGCGCAGCGGGAATCACCGGGGCGTGGTCAAGCGGGGGAATGCCGTTGACACGAACGCCACCCCAGTCGACTTCGTCCAGACGGATGGTGGACTTGGGTGTGTCGAAAAACGCCGCCATCTGTGGATCGATCGTCGAGTACACCGCCGCCTTGAATACCGCGTACTCAGGGTGTGGCTCCACCGGTTGGCTCCACAGCCACTCGCGCCAGCGACCGAGGTCGTCGCCAAACCGCTGCCCGGTCTGTCGTTCGAGAAAACGGATGATGCGCTGCCGCACGGGATTCGGGACCATCTCGTCATTGACCCGCCGCGGCGCGAGCAGCCGGGCCATGTCGATGAACATGCCGGTGTAGCCGTCCCGCCAGACGTCTGCCAGTTGGCGCATGGCTTCGTCCGCCGCGCGACTGTCGGCACCTCCGGCGTCCAGAAACAGCCTGACCGGTGGGTGCTGCTGCGGCGTCGCCGCGACGGTGACAAGCGATACCGCTGCCACAGCGGCGCACACTACGACACCCCCGGCCCTGTAGACATCCCGTCGCGTCATGGTTGGCCTCCAGACTCCGATTCGTGTCGAGTCCGAGGGAGGTTACGTGTAACCACTCGTCGGAGCTTCCGTAGTAGTGTGTGGCGGTCATGACCGCCGCTGAGGAAATACGCGCCGCCGACCTGATGCGGTCCGCGCAAGCCGGCGATCAGATGGCGTATGCCGAATTGCTGGCGTTGTTGACCGGGGCGACCAGACGCGCGGCGCGCGGGCGTGTCGGCAATGTGGCGTGGCTCGACGACGTGGTGCAGGAGACGCTGTTATCAGTGCACAAGGCTCGCCACACGTGGGATTCGTCCAGGCCGTTCGGACCATGGTTTCGCGCGATTGTGGCCCATCGCACCGTCGACGTGTACCGCCGGGAACGACGCGTCTCGTCACGCGAGCAGGCTGACGACGCGCTGGAGGCGATGGCGCAGCCGGTCGCTCGGAACGGGTTCGACACGCGGGAGGATGTGGACATGGATGCCGTGCGTGCGGCGCTGGCGGCCTTACCCGCTCGTCAGCGGGACATCGTTGAGGGACTGAAACTGCGTGACGAAACCGTGAAGGGGTTGGCCGCGCGGCACGGGATGTCGGAGTCCGCCGTGAAGGTCATGGCGCACAGAGGATACAAACGCTTGCGTGCGTTATTGGGGGGCGGCACGGCGAAGCCGGAGACCAAGGTATGAGCCACGAATTGTTAATCGCCACGCTGGCCTCCGAGGTGCGCCCGGTGACGCCGCTGCGCCCGCCCCGCGTGCGTGCCGCGCGCTGGGTGCTGCTGGCGCTCGCCGCGACCGCGGTGGCCGTGTCGGCGGCTGGGCTGCGGAGCAACTGGTCGATGGCCGTCGCCGATCCCGGCTATGTGGTCACGACCGTGTTGGTGCTGGCCACTGGCATCGCGGCTTCGGTGGTCGCCATGGGGTTGGCCGTGCCAGGTGCCATTGAGCGAGCCTGGGTCCGTTGGGTGCCTCTTGGCCTTCTGCTGCTGTGGGGGGGCGTCATCACGCTGGACCTGCTGACCGACGGCGGCCCATTGCGGTCAGCGGGCGGGGGCATCAGTTGCTTGTGGAAAACGTGGGGGATCGGGGTGGGCCCGGCAGCCGTGCTCCTGCTCATGGCGCGCGCGGCCGCTCCGCTTGACTGGCGATGGACCGGCAGCATGGCGGCCCTGGCCGCGCTGGCATTCGGCGTGTTGGGGACTGAGCTTATCTGCCCAGCCACCGGCCAGGCGCACATCCTGGTGTGGCACTTTCTGCCGGTGCTGGTCACGACGGTGGCCGCCTTCGTGAGTGCGGCGGTCGTGGTTCGACTGTCGCCAGCCGTTCGATGACCGGCCTGGTCTGACTGCGCATCGTCCTCACGCCCCTCGCCGCAACAGTCGTCGCTCGAATGCCCGTGCGGCGACCACAATCGCGATGATTCCAGACAGGGCCCCAACGACGAGATACACACCGTACGGTTCGCCGACGCCGGCGGACCAGAGCGCACGCATGGGCCAGTACGGCGGCAACACGCCGAGCGAGTATTGGAGCGGCAGCGGGAGAAAAAACGCGGCAATGGGGAGCAGGTTGATCGAGTTCAGCACCTTCATCACCGCGAAGCCCGCGACCTTGTTTGGCGCGGCCGTCGCAAGCACGAGCGCGAGCAGCGGTGCCCACAGTCCGGCAACGAGTGCGATCGCGACCAACGCTCCGAACGGCAACGCGACGACGCCGACCAGCGGATAACAGGCGATCGTGGTCACGATGCCCGCCAGCAGTGGCAGGGCAATCCTGTAGGCCAGATACCGTCGCATCGACAACGGCGTCACGCGCAGCGCATTCAGCGTGCGTGCGTCACGTTCATCGAGCAGCATGAATCCGACAATCATGCCGACGATGCCTGGTGCGCTCATCAGGTAGCCGCCCATGACCAGCGGATAGAACTCGGCCAGGTCCACGCCGCCTGCGGTGAGCAGGGCCTCGCGGCCGGCCGGCAGCAACACGCGCAACAACAACCCCAGCCCGACCGGCACCAGCAGCATCCAGGCCAGCAGTGGGTCGCGCCACAGCAGGCGCAAGTCCGCACCCAGCAAGGCCCCGATCGATGCGCCGGTCGCACGCGTGCTCATGGCCGCTCCTGCAGGTGCATGTTCCGCATCATGTGCGACATCGATCGACGCCCCCATACAAACGCGACCGTCGCCCACACCACGCAGCCGACGATGCCGTACACAAGAGTGGCGGGATCGGTCGGTTGATACGCCGCCCGGATCATCGTCATGCCGGGCTCGAGAGGATGCAGCAGAAATGGAGCGCGTGGTGCGAGACCAAAGTGGGGCACAAGCGGCAGCAGCAGCACAGTGACGACCGTTGCTGCGGGCAGCAACAACGTGTTGAGCGCGGTGTATCGCGCGGCCACCACGACGCCGAATCCCGTATAGGTGACACCCATCGCCACGGTCGCGGTCAGCACTAACGGCCACCCGGTCGTCAGACCAAATACGATCCAGACGATGGCGAAGGCCTCGAGGGTGGCCAGCGCGGTCAAGGTGGCCGTGCGCACGGCGAGAAAGCCACCCGGCGAGGTGGGGGAGACGGCGAACGCGGTCAACACGCCTTCCGAGCGCTCAAGCAGCAGCAGGCCGGTGACGAAAAAAAACGTCGTCGTCTGCAGCACCGTCACGATCAATGCCGGTACCCAGGCGGAGGCGTCGGCGCGGGCGGCGTCGGGCAGGGCCTGCAACAGTCCACCCACGATGAGCACGAGCACGGCGCTGGCCCAGTAGAAGCCATTACGCGCCTGCCAGGTGATGTCCCAGCGCAACGCGGAGAGCAACATCGGGGTGGCGCTCATGCGAGTGACGTCCCGGTCACCTGAATGAACACGTCTTCCAGCGTGGTCTCGAGAGTGTGAATGGTCTCGATGTCGCCGCTCTGAAGCAGCAGGAGGAATGCCTGATTGCCGCCCAGGCCGTCGAGAGGGAATTCATGGGGCGAGCGTGAGCCATTTCGCAGGGTTTCCACCCGCACACTTCGACGGCCGTGTGCGAGCCGGAGTGCCCGCGGGGTGTCGAGTGCCGCAATGCGGCCATCCACGAGGAAGGCGACGCGATCGCACAACTGGTCGGCGGTCACCATGTCGTGTGTGGTCAGAAAGATCGTCGCGCCTGCGGCGCGCACCTCCAGCAGCAGGTCGCGGACGCGCCGGGAGGATGCTGGATCCAGACCGGCTGTGGGTTCGTCAAGAAACAGCAGCTCCGGCTTGTGCAGCAGCGCACGTGCGAGTGTGAGACGCCCTCGCATGCCCTTTGAAAATTCGCCGACGCGTTTGTCCGCATCCGGCAGAAGGCCTACGCGGTCGAGCAGCTCGTCCGGCTCTCGGGTGTCGTCACCGTACAGTCCGGCGAACAACGCGAGATTTTCGCGTGCGGTCAGCTTCAGATAGTGGTTCGGTGCTTCGAACGCCACACCGATGCGGCGGTAATACTCGCGTCCCCAAGTGCGAAGGTCTCGTCCGAGCACGGTGACCGAGCCCTCGTATCCGTCGAGCAGTCGAATCAACACGTTCTGCGTCGTGCTCTTGCCCGCACCGCTAGGCCCAAGGAAGCCAAAGATCTCGCCTGGCTCGACGCCAAACGTCAGGCCGCTGACCGCGGCCCGCGCCGCCCCTGGGTACCGGAACTGGAAGTTCGAGGCGTTGATGACGGGCACCCGGGGAATCTTAGTGCAGTCCCGCGG
Organism: Vicinamibacterales bacterium; assembly: GCA_038319675.1. GTDB lineage: Bacteria > Acidobacteriota > Vicinamibacteria > Vicinamibacterales > SCN-69-37 > SYFT01. The sequence continues at coordinate 8,736 of JBBQDM010000012.1, read as the reverse complement.
TGGCTACCGGCGCAGGTCGGCGATGCCGTCGGCCATCGTGTGATTCGCGGAGAGCCGCACGTCCGCGGCTCCCAGCATCGAGCGGACCAGTCCCTCTCCTCCATCCGGCGCAGCGAGCACTTGACAAAGAATCGATGATTAGCTAATCATCTAAATGTGAGCACGGTATTCAAAGCCCTCGCCGACCCGACTCGACGCCAGGTCCTGCAGCTGTTGCGTGAAGGACCCAAGTCCGCCGGAGAACTGTCCGATCACTTCCCGGTGGCCAAGCCGACCATGTCCGCCCACTTCGCTGTTCTTCGCGAAGCGGGACTGGTGGACAGCGACAAACAAGGAAAAACCGTCATGTATCGCCTCAAGATGTCGGTGCTCGAAGAAGCGCTCATGGAGTTTTCAGGTCTGCTGGGACTCAACTTGTCCAAACGAAAGGTCTCCCCCAAATGATGAAAAACCGCATATTGCTTTCCGTCGCACTTGCCGCGCTGCTCATGGGCACATCAGCAGCACTGGCCTACGCGCAGGCCGTCGACCTGATTGCCCCCGACACCGCCAAGCGCATCGTGCAGGTGCTGATCGGTCTGATGCTGGCGGCGTACGCCAACCTGATGCCGAAAGATGTCGGCCGGTGGCGGCCGTCACCGGTCGCCGTGGCGAGAGCCCAATCCGCGCTGCGAGTCGGCGGATGGTCACTGACGCTCGCGGGCCTCGCCCACGCCGGGCTCTGGGCGTTTGCGCCGCTGAGCGTGGCCCACAGCGCCTCGACGGCGGTCGTCGCCACAGCAATGCTGATCACGATGGTCTACGCCGCCCGGACGCTGCTGGCCTGCCGCACAAAGACCACCGCGTAACCGCACCACCACTACCGCGCGTTCTCACTTGGACCGGGCGAATGAGTCGCCCGGGTCCTCAGGGGGGACCTCTGTCCCCGAAAGGAGCGGTTTGATGAGACTTACACGTTGGATTACTGGAATGCTCGCGCTGCTGGCCCTGGCACTGCCGGCGCACGCACAGGTCACACTCTCCGGCGAGTGGCACGGTGTGCTGCAGTCGCCCGTGGGATCGATGACGCTCATCGTGACGATTCGTGATGACGGCACCGGCGCGCTGCGCGGCGACATGGCCAGTGTCGATCAGGACCGCAGCCGGCTACAGGACCGTCCCGATCGCGTCGACCACGGCCTTAGTGACCGTGGCGCGCGATCCTTGGATGGAGCAGGCCGCGGCGTTGACGTGGCCGCCACCGCCGAAGGGCACGGCAACCGACCGCACGCTGACGTCGCCTTTGGAGCGCATGCTCACGCGATACTGCGTGTCGTTCTGCTTGCGCACGAGGGCGACAGCGAGCACGTCCTTCGCTCCGAGCGGCAGATTGACCAGGCCGTCGGTGTCGTCGCTGGTGGCCCCACAGGCCGCGAGCAACTCATCGTCGTAATAGAGCACGGCGAGGCGGCTCTGGTGATGCAACTCCATGGCGTTGAGGATGGCTCCCGTCAGGCGGATGCGTCCGATCGAGAAGCTGTCGAAGATCTCGCGTGAGAGCTGCGCCGGCGCGACACCGGTTGCAGCGATGCGGGCGCAGATACGGAACGTGCGCTCAGAGATGGGACCGTGGCGAAAGCCGCCGGTGTCGGTGGCGATGCCGAGATACAGGTGCGACGCGATCGCCTGTGTCCACGGCACGTCAAGGGCGTCGATGACGTCGGCCACCATCTCGGCACACGCTGCGGCCGACGCGTCGAACCAGTTGACGGTGCCGTACATCGTGTTGCCGATGTGATGGTCGATGTTGATGACGGTCGAGCGCTCCAGGCCTGTGACTTCAGGCCGCGCGAGGTCGCCGCATTCCATGACGATGGTGGCTTCGGTGTCGGGGGACCGACCGTCGAGCGGCGGCACAGCCGCGGTCACGAGCACACGGTCGGTGCCGGGAAATCCGAGATACGACGCGGGCACCGGGTCTTTGCTGACGATGCGCACGGATTTACCGAGAGCATCGAGCGCAAAGGCCATCGCGAGCATCGAGCCGATGGCGTCACCATCAGGCCGTGCGTGGGAGGTCAGCAGGAAGGCGTCGTGTTGCCGGATGGCAGCGGCGACTCCGGCGGCAGATCCGTTCATTTCGCGTTGTTGTCTGTGGGGTCTGCCGGATCTGTTGGATCTGTTGGCTCTGCGGGAGCAGACTCCGGTGCGTCGGGGGCGTCCTCGATGGGGCCGCGCTCGTCGCGTTCCTTCTTGAGGTCGAGCAGGATCTGCTCGATGCGGTCCTGATGCTGAATAGCCTCGTCGTAGAAGAACTGCAGTTCGGGCACGCGCCGGAGGCGGATGCGCGACCCGACCTGTCGCCGCAGATACGGAATGGCGCGTTCGAGCGCCTTGGCCGTTTCCTTGCGCTGCTTCTCGTCGCCCATCACCGTGTAGAGCACACGGGCGAGCTGCAAGTCGGACGTGACCTTCACGCGCGTGAGCGTGAGGAAGCCGATGCCGGGATCATGCAACTGCTGCGCGATGATCTGACTCAGCTCCTGGCGAATCTGTTCGCCGACACGTTCCGGTCGGGAGCCTTGTGCCATTACAGCGTGGCCGCGATCTTCTGGATGTGGAAGACCTCGATCTGGTCGCCCACTTCGACGTCGTTGTACTTGTCGAGGCTGATACCGCACTCCGACCCGGACTTGACCTCGCCGACATCGTCCTTGAACCGGCGCAACGAGCTGATGCGGCCGGTCCACAACACCTTGCCGGCGCGCAGCAGTCGCGCCTGGGCGTCGCCCGCGCGTGTGATCTTGCCTTCGGTGACCATACAACCGGCAACTGTGCCGGCCTTGGGTGTGCTGAAGGTGGCCTGCACCGTGGCCACGCCGATCCGCGCTTCCTTGAGCGTGGGTTCGAGCAGCCCGGTCATCGCTTTCTTGATCTCGTCGGTCACGTGGTAGATGACCGTGTGGTGGCGAATCTCCACCTCTTCACGCTCGGCCACTTCCACCGCGTTGCGATCGGGTTTCACGTTGAAGCCGATGATGACGGCTTCGGATGCCGAGGCCAGCAAGACGTCGGACTCATTGATGGCGCCCACGCCGCTGTGGATGATGCGCACCTTCACGCGCTCGTCGGTGAGCTTCGCGAGGGTGTCGGCGAGCACTTCGGACGAACCCTGCACGTCGGCCTTGATGATGATGGCGAGTTCCTTGAGGTTGCCCTCGCTCATCTGCTGCTGCATCGACTCGAGCGTCATGCGTGAGCCACGGGCGCCGAGCGCCTTGGCCTTGGCCTGCGTCTGGCGGTAGGTCACGATCTGGCGCGCCTTGAGCGGGTCGTCCACCACCTGCAGAATGTCGCCAGGGGAGGGGAGCGCTGAGAGGCCGAGGATTTCCACCGGTGTGGACGGGCCGGCCAGTTTGATCTTGCGGCCGAGGTGGTCAAACAGTGCGCGGACCTTGCCGTCCACGGTGCCGGCGATGAACAGATCACCCTCGCGGATGGTGCCGTCCTGCACGAGCACGGTCGCCACGGGGCCACGGCCCTTGTCGAGCTTGGATTCGAGCACCGTGCCCTGCGCCATGCGCATCGGGTTGGCTTTGTGGGTGCCGATGTCGGCGACCAGCAGAATCATCTCGAGCAACTGGTCGAGGTTGGTCTGCTGCTTCGCTGACACTTCCACCATGACGGTCGTGCCGCCCCACTCTTCGGGCTGCAACCCGAGCTCCGACAGTTCGCGCTTGACGCGTTCCGGGTTGGCTCCGGGTACGTCGATCTTGTTCACCGCCACGATGATCGGCACGTTCGCCGCCTTCGCGTGATCGATCGCTTCCTTCGTCTGCGGCATGACGCCGTCATCGGCCGCCACCACGAGGATGACAATGTCGGTGACCTTGGCGCCGCGGGCGCGCATCATCGTGAAGGCCGCGTGACCTGGGGTGTCGAGGAAGACCACGCGGCGTTTGTTGACGTCCACCGAATACGCGCCGATGTGCTGGGTGATGCCGCCGGCTTCACCTGCCGCCACCTTGGCTTTTCGGATCGCATCCAGCAGCGTCGTTTTGCCGTGGTCGACGTGACCCATGACCGTGACGACCGGGGCACGTTCGACCATGTCCTCCGGGTTCGAGGCGGTGGTCTCGACGTCGACGACCTCCTCTTCGAACGAGCGGATGAGCACTTCGGCGCCGAAGTCGCGCGCGATGAGCTGCGCGGTGTCGGCATCAAGCGTGGAATTGATGGTCATCATCATGCGACGGTCCATCAACTTCTTCATGACATCCTTCGCCTTGAGCTCGAGCTTGTCGGCGAGATCCTTCACGGTCATGCCTTCCGCCAATGTGATCAGCTTGGTGATCGGCGGCAATTCCATCGCGACCGGTGCGGCCGACGGACGGTCGTCACGACGACCCCCGCGTGAGCGCGGACCGGAGTAGGCCGGGCGATAGTTCGACTGGCCGGGACGATACTGCCCAAACGGCGGACGACCAGGCATGCTGCCTGGCTGACCCGGGCGCACCGGCTGCGAGGGCAGCGGGCGCGGTCCGCCCAGGGGGGGACGCGGGGTCGGCGGAATCGGTCGTCCCGTCAGGCCGGGGCGCACCTCGGTGCCCGGCGCGGCCGGACGAGTCGGTGCGGGGGCCGAGACCTGTGGACGTACCACACGAGTGGGCACAGGGCGCGCGGCCGGGGCTTCACCCGTCGCCGGATCTTCGACCCGCAGTCGACGCGAGGGCGGCACCATGCGGCCGGGCCGCACGATGGGTTTGGTCACCGGGCTGAACGTCGGAGCAGCCGGAGCCGCAGGTGGCGCCTCTGGTGTGGTGGTTTTTGCTGCCGCCGGCGCCTTGGCCACGCGAGGCTTTTCGGCCGCAGGTGGGGCGGCGGCCGGAGTCTCCGGGGCCTGTGCCGCTGGTGCCGACGCGGCCGCGGGTGCAGGCGTCGCTGCCACAGGCGTCTCGGCCGCAGGCACTTCAGGCGCCGGTGCGGGCGGTGCCGGTGCGGCCGCAGGCGCCGCCGTGGGGTCTTCGACCCGCAACCCTCGCATCGGCGCCAGTCGCGCGCGGGGGGCGGCAGGAGCCGGTGGGGCATCCGGTGTCGCAGGGGTTTCAGCGGCCTGTGCGGCCGGAGCCTGGGCCGCGGTGTCGGCAGCAGCCGGTTCCTCGGCGTCCGTCGTCTCCGTGGCGTCCTCAGACCCGGGGGTCGCGATGGGCTTGATGGTCTTCACCAAACGCGGGCGCAGGGCCGGTGCCGCCTTCTGCGGCTCCGCGACCTTGGCGGCCTTGCCACCTGACCCACCTTTTTTGGCTGGTGCCGTGTCCGCAAACAGTGCCGTCGGAGGCGGCAGCGCGATGTCGCGTTGCCGGGCCTGCCGTTCGACAAACTGGCGCGCGACAATTTCTTCAACGGAGCTCGAGGCGCTCTTCACCTCGATGCCGGTCTCGCTCTTGAGCAGACTCATGGCCTCCTGGCTCGATACGCCAAGCAGCTCAGCGATTTTGTAAATCCGGACAGTGGCCAAAAGAAACCTCGATTAATCGGCGAATTTGAAAAACTGACAGTGAACACGGCATCCGGCGGGTGTTACTCCGGAGGGGCCGTGACCTTTTCGTCGGTCTCGGTGTCGGTCGTCGCGTCGGTCGCAGCGGCGTCCACCGGCGTCGGCTCGGGCGTCGGTTCTGGTGCCGGGCCGGCGGCGGCCAATACGGCGGCTACGGTCTCGGCATCAAACCCGGGAATCGCCGCCAGCGTGTCGGCTCCGGCCGCACGCACTTTCTCGACGGACGTATATCCGGCGACCCTGAGCGCCGTGATGACTTCGTCGTGAATCTCCGGCAACGACAGTGGCGCCTCGGCTTCAGTCGCCTCGCCAAATTCGAGGCCGGAGAGCTGCAACTCGACTTCCTTCTTCTTGTCTTCGTCGCTCTTGATGTCGATTTTCCAACCGGTCAACTTCGCGGCCAGGCGCACGTTCTGACCCTTCTTGCCGATCGCGAGTGAGAGCTGGCGATCTTCGACCAGCACTTCCATCACGCGTGCCTCATCGTCGACGATCGTGACGCGCTGGACTCGCGCCGGGCTCAGCGCCTTGGTCACGAAGTCCACCGGATCTTCCGACCATTCCACGATGTCGATCTTCTCGCCGCGCAGTTCGCGGATGATGGCCTGCACACGCGTGCCGCGCATGCCGACGCAGGCGCCGACGGGGTCCACATCGCGTTCGCGAGAGAACACGGCGACCTTGGCGCGGTCACCGGCTTCGCGGACACAGCCGCGAATCATGACCGTGCCGTCGTAAATTTCTGGCACTTCCTGCTCGAACAGTTTGATGAGCAATGCCGGATCGGTGCGCGAAAGGATGACCTGCGGTCCTTTGGCGTTGCGGGTGACTGCCTTGATGACCGCACGCACGCGGTCGCCGATGGCGTAGTTTTCGGCGCGCGACTGTTCCTTGCGGGGAATCTGACCCTCGACACGGCCGATTTCCACGATCAGGTCGCCGCTGTCGAAGCGCTTGACCATGACGTTGAGCACTTCACCCACACGCTGGCTGTATTCACCGTGAATTTTTTCGCGCTCGGCCTCGCGCACTCGCTGCGCGATCACCTGCTTGGCGGTCTGTGCCGCGATGCGGCCCAGTTTGTCGGTTTCCTTCGGAAACTCGATTTCCATGCCCGCTTCGGCTTCTTCGCCGTATTCGGCCTGCGCGGCAGTCAGCGCAATCTGACGGTGCGGATCCTCGACCGTCTCGACGATCTGTTTGACCGCGTAGAGTTCCACAAGGCCGGTGTCCATGTTGAAGCGTGACCGGAGGTCTTCCTCCTCCTTGAACACCTTGCGCGCGGCTGCGAGATACGCGTCTTCAATCGCTCCAACGACGATGGTGGGGTCGATGCCCTTGTCCTTCGCCACCATGTCAATCATCTGTTGCAGTTCGGTCGCCATAAAATTCAGAACTCCACGTCCAGCCGCGCGCGTTTGATCGCCGCCAGCGGCACCCGGTGCATCCGCTTGCCTTCAGCCAGCAGCACCAATCCGTCATCCACCCCTGACAACCGACCGGAAAAACTGGACTGTCCATCCACCGGGGTCGTCGTCACCATCTTCGCGAGGCGCCCGACAAACCGTCGGTAGTCGTCCTCGCCCCGGAGCGGCCGGTCCAACCCGGGGGAGGAGACCTCCAGGGTGTAGGCCTTCTCCAGCGCCGCGCCCAACTCATCGTCAACATCCAGGAGCGCGCTGAAGTCATGACTGACCACCTGGCAATCCCCGATGCCGACCCCGTCCCCCGGCTGTTCGGGGCCCTTCGACGCGTCCCAGGGACGGTCGACCATGACCCGCAGCACCCACCCTATGGACTCGCGCCTGAACTGCAGATCAAAGATCTCCAGCCCATGACTCTCAGCCACGCGGCGGGCCGCATCGCGCACACGTTCCAGGGCTTGCTCGCGGTTCGTCGTCACGTGGTCACGCTGTCGCCGGAAAAAAGGGGTCCAGAAATAGAAAAAGTGGGCACGGGCCCACTTACCACCGCATTCCCGCTACGAGCACCCAGAAGTATACACCGGACGCGCGTCCGGAGGGGTCAGGGGGATGCCGGGATCACTGCATGAAGGCGCAGCTGGTCGCCGGGGCTGACGGGGCCGTGGTGGCGGCAGCGGTGACGAGATCGGCCAGCAGGGCATACCCGGCGTCGTTGGGGTGAAAGCCGTCCGCAGAGTAGATGCCGGGGTTGTAGATGGGGGCGTGACACATCAGGTCCACTACACGCACATCAGCGGAGCGGGCGGCGTTCATGGCGGCGGAATACCCGACAGAGAGCCGGCGCATCCACTCGCGTTCGGTGGGGTTCAGCCCGGAGTTGTAGGGCAGACGGGCCATGTTGGGCAGGTTCAGCACTACCACCGTGGAGGTGGTCGCGCGGGCCCGGATGCCGGCGATGAGGTCCTGGAACTCCTGGGCAAAACTGGCGATCTGGCCGTCGAGCCAGGTCTCGACGTTGACGCCTCCACGGCCGGCGCGGATGGCTGCACCAATGGTGTTGGTGTCGTTGCCGCCGGTAAACACGGTCACGAGGGTGGATTCCCGCAGCACGAAGGGCATCTGGGCATCGATGAAGTTGGAGTAGACGTCCCGTCCGACACTCAGGCCAAGCTCCTGGACCCGCCGACTCAGGACCGCCCCTGGGATCCCCAGATTGCGGTCGTCATAGTCGGCGTGCGCCGTTTTCAGGCGCCGACTCACTGTTTGTACGTAGCCGGTGCCGTTGGGGCAGGCGACAAACGGGTCACACGCCACACTGGCGCCGATGCCCACGGCGTCGCTGGCCCCGACCGCCGTGTACCGCACCGCCCCCGCCACTGGGCCTGGCTCGGTCGGAGCCTTGACCAGGTCACACGCGGAGAGACCAACAAGGGAGAGGGAAATCAGGGAGAGACCAACACATCGCACGCTGAGCGTATCGGCTCGGCCCCGGGCATTCGTTACCCACCGAAAAGACGTGGGGGGGTTTATTTAAAAAAAAAAAATGGGTAAAAAAAACCCCCAAAGCCCCCAACAAACGCGCCAATTTTAAAAACAAGTTTGGAAATAATATGAAGTAAAACCAAAAGGGGGGGGGGGTGATGGTAAAAAAAAAAAAAAAAGGGAAAACATAAAATAATTAGAAACAAAAACAAAAAAAAAAACAACAACAACAAAGAACAAACCAAAAACAAAAAAAAAAAAACAAAAAAAAAAAAATAAAAAAAAAAAACCAAC
>JBBQDM010000011.1:0-121712 GCA_038319675.1 Vicinamibacterales bacterium | reverse complement strand
GTGACCCCACCACCCCCCCCGCTGCGCTTTGCGCCTCGCCCCCGGGAATTCGTTACCCCCCTAAAACACGTGGGTTGTCTTTTTCACCTAAAAATACCCCCGACGTCTTTATTCGTGTCAACCACGGTTGACCATGAAGGTGGCGGTCTGGTCGAAGAAGGACTGAAGAGTGTGCGTCACGTCGGCGGGCAGGGCGGTTTGTTCGAGGGCTTTGGACATCATCAGCATCCAGCGATCCCGGGCGGCCTGGTCGATGGCAAACGGGGCATGACGCTGCCGGAGCCGTGGGTGGCCGCGTTGCTGAATATAGCGATCCGGCCCGCCAAATCGGCCGATCAGGAAGTCGCGCAGGCGTGCTTCGGCCCCCGGAATGTCGTCGGGAGGGTACATCGGGCCGAGGATGTCGTCGTCCGGCACCTGGCCATAAAACGCACGCACCAATCGCGCAAACCCGTCCTCGCCAATGCGTTCGTAGATCTGGAGCTCGCCTATCTGCATGTCAACAATCTTGTCCAACGAATTAAAGACGTCGGGTGTCTTTTTCAGCGAAAAAGACACCCGACGTGTTTATGGTGGGTGATGTGGGGGTGGCGACGAGGTAGTAGCCGCGGGCGCCGGTGATGGTGGCGTCGACGAGGGAGCCGGGGACGAGGGTCGTAGGGTCGCATTGGTCGAAATACACCATGGCGTCGATATCGGGGGCCTGGCCTTCGAGGCGGCCGACGATGACGAGGTCGGAGTCGGGGGAAGGGCCGTCCACCATCACGCGGACGGACTGGCCTTTGCGCGCCTTCATCTTTGCTGCTACGACCTGCTTCTGCAGTTTCATCACCCGGTCGCGACGGGACTTCTTCTCCGCGGCCGGTACGTCGTCGTCCATCGCGAAGGCGCGGGTGTCTTCTTCGTGCGAATACGTGAAGACGCCGACATGGTCGAATCGGGTGTCACGCACGAACGAGAGCAACTCCTCAACGTCCTGCTCGGTTTCGCCGGGGAACCCCACGATGAATGTGGTGCGCAGGGTGACATCCGGCACGATTCGTCGAATGCGGGCGAGCAGCTTGTCGTAGCCCTCACGATTGCCCGGGCGCCGCATGCGCCGCAGCACATCCGCCGAGGCATGCTGCAACGGCAGGTCGATGTAGTTGCAGACCTTGTTGCACTCGGCCATCGCCTGCAACACGTCGTCGGTGATCGTGGTCGGGTAGAGATAGAGCAGGCGAATCCACTCCAGCCCGTCGACGGCATTGAGCCGACGCAGCAACTCCGCGAGCGCGCCGCGCTTGCCCTTGTCGATCCCGAAAAACGTCGTGTCTTGCGAGATGAGCAACAACTCACGCACGCCGCGCGAGGCCAGCATCGCGGCTTCCTGCACGATGGCATCGATGTCACGACTGCGGTAGCTGCCGCGCAACGTCGGGATGATGCAGAACGCACACGTGTAGTCACACCCTTCGGCAATCTTCACATACGCGAAGTGCGACGGCGTGGTCTGGACTCTCGGGGTGTCGGCGCCGTAGAGGTAGGTGATGTGGGCGCCGGGGTGCTCTCGGTCCGCGGTCCGCTCAACGCGGTCCGCAGTCCCCGGTCCGCTGTCCGCGGTCCCGAGCACTGCCGCCCTGGACTTGAACAACGTCATCGGCGTGGGTTGGCCGGCGATTGCGCCAACGATCTCGGGCACTTCGCCGGTGCCTAGGCACACGTCGATCTCCGGGATTTCCGCCTTGAGTTGATCGCGATACCGCTCGGCGAGGCACCCGGTCACGATCAGCTTCTTGCACGAGCCGTCACGTTTGAATTGCGCCATCTCCAGGATGGCGTCCACCGATTCCTCTTTGGCGTTGTCGATGAATGCGCACGTGTTGACCACGATCACGTCGGCGGTCGACGCGTCGGACGTGAGTTCATGGCCTGCGGCCTGCGCCATGCCGAGCATGACCTCGCCATCCACAAGGTTCTTGGGACAGCCAAGTGAGACAAAACCAATCTTCACGGGTACATCCGATACAACATGCGCGGGTACGGAATGGCTTCGCGCAGGTGATCGAGGCCGCAAATCCACGACACGACACGCTCAATGCCCATGCCGAAACCGGCATGCGGCACGCTGCCGAAGCGACGCAGATCGAGGTACCACTCAAACGCCTCCTGCGGCAGATTGTGGTCCTTGATGCGCTGCAGCAGCAGGTCGAGGTCTTCCAGACGCTGCCCGCCACCGATGATCTCGCCGTAACCTTCGGGCGCGAGGATGTCGACCGAGAGCGATACCTCGGGGCGTCCGTCCATCGGCTTGAAATAAAACGCCTTGATGGCACTCGGGTACCCGGTCACGGCCACCGGACCGTCAAAGTGTTCCGACAGTGCCGTTTCGTCCGGACTCCCGAAGTCGCCCCCCCATTCAAACGGCAGCCCCTTGCTCTTGAGCAAGGCGACCGCGTCGTCGTACGTGATGCGCGCAAACGGCTTGGCGATGCGCTCGAGTTTCGTGATGTCGCGCTCGAGCACCTTCAGCTCACGCTGCTTCTTCTCAAGCACACGGCCGATGACTGACACCACCAGTCCCTGCGCCAGGTCGATGACGTCCTCAAGATTGGCGTAGGCCACTTCGGGCTCCACCATCCAGAATTCGGTCAGGTGGCGACGCGTCTTGGATTTCTCGGCGCGGAAGGTCGGACCGAAGCAGTACACACGGCCAAGCGCCATCGCGTTGGCTTCGTTGTAGAGCTGACCACTCTGTGTGAGATAAGCCGTCGTGTCGTCGAAGTACTGCACCGGGAACAACGTGGTCGTCCCCTCACACGCCGACGGCGTGAAGATTGGTGTGTCGGCGAGCACGAAGCCGAGGTTGTTGAAGTAGTCGCGCACGGCGTCGATGACTTCGTGACGGATCCTGAGCACCGCCTGCTGCCGCTGGGAGCGAATCCAGAGGTGCCGGCGATCCATCAGGAAATCCACGCCATGTTCCTTCGGCGTGATGGGGAAGTCGGTGGATGCACTCACCAGTTCCAACCCAGTGACGTCAAGTTCGAATCCACCCGGCGCCCGGGCGTCTGCACGCGCCGCGCCGTGCACGATGATGGAACTCTCCTGCGACAGGTGGCTGGCGATTTCAAACACCTCGTCGCCGACCTGGGCCTTCGACATCACGGCCTGAATGAAGCCGGAGCCGTCGCGCACCTGCAGAAAGTGAATCTTGCCGCTGGACCGGCGATTGGCCAGCCATCCCTTGATGGTGACCGGGTTGCCGACGTGGTCTGCGATGTTCTCAATGTAGACGTGCATCCTGCTGATCCTACCGGAACTCCTCGACATACCGTGCAAGCAGTTCCCGGAGCCGGTCGAAACGCTCGTATTTGTGCACCTGCGTACGGGCATACCTCAGGGTGCGGGCGATGTACTGGATGTAGACCGTGTTGCCCTTGGTGGTGGTCTGATACCCGAAGGTGCCCAGCGCCTTGAGATTGCGCTGGAGGGCCATTTCGTCGAACCGCCGCCGGAAATCCGTCGCCTCAGTGGCCCGCCCGGCCAGTGCCAGGAAGTAAGCGAGCAGGTCGTCCACATCCCTCTCGGAGATGTCGACATACGAGTCGCGAAGCAGCGACACCAGGTCGTAGGTGTCCGGTCCCATGCGCGCATCCTGGAAGTCGATGATCCAGAGCTGCCCGTGCGCGAGCATCAGGTTGCGACTGTGGTAGTCGCGATGGCACAACACCCGCGGCTCGCCCGCCAGCGTGGCGACGAGCGCCCCCAACTCGGTACGCAAGGCGTCGCGGTCGCCCGCGGCGAATTCCACACCGCGAAACGCTTCCAGAAAGTGTTTGATGAAAAAGTCCATCTCCCACGTGAGCTTCTCGGTGTCGAACGCGATGCCGTAGGGGATGAATGTCGGATCGGCCAACTCCCGTCCCCGGCGCTGCATTACCTCGATGAAGCCCACCGCCTGGCGGTACAACGCGGCATGTTCTGCAGACGGCGCCGCGCCTACATGGGCCTGCAGCGTCACGTCACCCAGGTCACTCAGGGCGAGCACGCCATGGTCGGCGGCCTCGCCCAGAATCGTGGGCACCGGAACCGGCATCGCGGCGAACAGTCCAGCGACGTTCACGAACGGCAGCGTGGCGTAGTCAAACGGCGCCGCGTTCACGGCCAGCACAAACGAGCGCCCCTGCTTCGGGATCACGCGGAAATACCGGCGGTCAGACGCATCGCCGGTCAGCGGAACGACACGGGCTGTGGACTGCTGCGTACGGTCGAGGTAAATCTGGACTGGGGCGGGGAGGGAGGCTGTGGACACTCGCACTAGTGTAGATGAGGACATTGAGATGGGGAGATGGGGGATGATGCTGGCGTGAGGATTCCTACGGTCGTTCTGGCGGCGGGGCTTGGGACTCGGCTTCGGCCATTGACACTCCAGCTTGCCAAACCGGCGGTTCCGGTCGCCGGTAAGGCTCTGATCGTGCGTGTCCTTGAATGGCTGCGGCGTCAGGGGGTGGACGATGTGGTGGTGAACCTGCATTATTTGCCGGCCACAGTCACAGGGGTGCTGGGCGATGGCCTTCAGCTCAACCTGCGCGTGCGGTACTCGTGGGAGCGCGAGATTCTGGGGTCAGCCGGGGGACCGGCTCGTGCGCTTGCGTTGTGGCCTGGCCACGATGGTCCCTGCCTTGTCGTCAACGGTGACACGCTCACCGACTTCCCGTTGGCTCCGCTCCTTGCGGCTCACACCGCGACCCGTGCTGATGGTGCGCTGGCCACGATGGCGGTCGTTCGCAACACACGACCCGATCACTACAACGGACTGCGGCTGGATGCCGATGGTCGCGTGCTCGCGTTTGTGCCCAAGGGCCACACCGAAGAGACGTGGCACTTTGTGGGGGTGCAGGTGGTGGAGTCGCGCGTGTTCGCCGATGTGCCCGCAGACATGCCCGTGGAAACCGTCGCGGGGCTCTATCGGGATTTGGTGGAGCAGCAGCCCGGTGCAGTCCGGGCATGGCGTGTGGACGCGCCGTTCATGGATGTGGGAACGCCGGACGACTATCTGACGGCGTCACTACGCATTGCCGCCGACGAAGGTGACGCCAGTGGTGTGATTCGTGAGGTGCCGTGGGCGGCCCTGTCACACCCCGCGGTGGTGGACCCCACGGCCCGCCTTCGCGAGTGTGTGATCTGGCCGGACGTTACGATTGAGGCGAACGTCAGCCTTGAACGGTGTGTGGTGGTTTCCGGTGCGCGCGTGCCCCAAGGCACACGCGCACAGGAAACGGTGTTCGTGTAACGTCCGCGCTACCGGCGGCGGATCGGGACGGCGGTTTCCGCGCCATCGCGCCAGACCTGCACCACGACGAGCGCCCCCGGGCGCACGCCGTTGAGGCGCGTCGCCGCGTCTTCAACCGAGGTGACGGGCACGCCGTTCACCGCCAGAATCACGTCGCCGCGCGCGAACGCCCCCTGGGCCACGCTGGAGGGGACGACGTTCGAGACCACGGCACCGCCGCGACCCTGCGGAATACGCAATTGCCTGGACGCACTCGGCGTGATGGGTTCGATCAGCAGGCCGAGTTCCGTTTCCGTGGGTTCGGTGGGATCGGGCGTCGGTTCTGTGGGCACGTTGACGGTGCCACCCTCGAGTTCTGTGGAGAGATCCAGTTCCTCAATGATGACGTTCATCGTCATCGATTTGCCGCCACGGACGATCTTCACGGGGACAGACGTGTCGGGCGCCGTGCGCGTCACCATGCTGATCAGGTCGTCGCTCTTGGTGACCGGCCGTCCGCCGTATTCCACAATCCAATCTCCCGGCCGGATGCCGCCGCGATCGGCAGGCCCGCTCGGACTGACGTTCGACACCAAAGCACCGCCGCTCGCGGGCAGACCGAGGTCGCGAAGGTCGGCGGCGCTCATCGGCTGATTCGACACCTGGACGCCGATGCGACCGCGTACCACCTTGCCGTTGCGCAATCCCGTGAGAATTTCTTTCACGGTATTAATCGGCACCGCGAAGCCGATGCCGATGTTGCCGCCACCGGACAGTCGCGAGCCGGTCGACACGATGGCGGTATTGATACCGACCACCTCGCCTCGCACATTCAGGAGGGGACCGCCGGAGTTGCCGCGGTTGATCGCGGCGTCTGTCTGAATCATCGGCAGGTCGCGTCCGGGCACGGGGCGCAGCTCGAGGTCGGCGCGACCCACGGCGCTGACCACGCCCACCGTCACCGTGTTGGTGAAGCCGAGCGGGCTGCCAATCGCCATGACCCAGTCGCCGGGGCCGATATTGTCTGAATCACCGAACTTCGCCTCGGTCAGTGGTGTGTCCGGCATCTCGGTGAGTTGCAACAGGGCACTGTCGGTCAAGACATCGCGGCCGACCACCTTGGCGGTCAAGCCAGTCTCCCCGGGGTTCCTCGGGTCCATTCCGTAGAGGAACACTTCGATCTCGGAGGCGTCCTCGACGACGTGATTGTTCGTGAGGATGAACCCGGCCTTGTCAATGATGAATCCGCTGCCGCCACCCTCCTGCGGGGGCAACGGTTGCTGCGGCCCCTGCTGGCCGCGCGGCTGGCCAGGCATCTGGAAGAACTCTTCGAGGAGCCCACCCCCGCCACCCCGGCCCGCGCGGCGCTCTGAGCGCGTGCGGATGCTGACCACCACGGGGTTTTGCGAGGTCGCAATGTTGCGGAACGTCGAGGCGTCGAGCGGCCCGGTGAGCGGCGCGCTGTTGGTCTCGGGAATATTGACGGTGCGTGCGAGTGACGACGGCGTCAGATCCAGGCGTGAGGCCAGCACCATGCCTGCGGCCAGGGATGCGACGGCAATCAGGAAACCATAGAAGAACGTAGCCTTGCGGTTCGACATTAACTTTCAGCTCCCAACCATGTGTGAGTGTGTGGCCCTCAAGGGGCCGGACCTGCACGGGTACAAGAAGTATACCCAACAGGTAGGACGGCCGGCCTCGCTGGAAAGTTTTACATCTCCCCGTTCCAGTCCTCGGGCTCAGGCGCCGTGGACCGGAATACTTCGAGATGCCATTTACCGCCGCCCCAGGGCTCGATGATGTCGGCCGCGACCACGTCCACCAGCAGCTCGTGGAATGTGCGCTGTTCGGGGTCCTTGTCGAGGTGATACGCGGCGTCTTCCCAGGCAAACGTGGGGTAGAGCAGGACCGTCAAAAAGAGGTCGAAGCCATCATCGATGACCACAATCATGCCCACCGGGCGTTTCTGGGTGGCGTGATAGATGAGATATTTTTCCGCGCTCTGCGCCCGAATGTAGCGTTTCAGCGTGAACTCGCGCGCGACGATGTCCTCGATGGCGATTTTTTTGTCCCAGCAGTCGCGGCAGTAGCGCTCGTCTCCCCGGGGTTCGACCACGTCCTTGGCGTTGCAGAGGGCGCAGCGTGCGGCGTCGGTTCCTTTTCTGGCCATGTCTGAGCGCTCCGATTCTATCGCTTGAAGGCGGGGGCGTACGCCCGCTCGATGTAGTCCTTCAGCATGCGGCGTGTGCAGAAGTGCGGGGTGGCCGTGGCGATGGCGCGACGCACGATGGGGAGCCAGCGCGTCGGAATATTGCGCGGTCCCCGTTCGTAAAACGCGGGCACGACCTGCTGTTCGAGGAGGTCATACAAGGACGCCGCGTCGGCGGCATCCACGTCGCCCTGATCGGTGGACGAGGTCTGGCCCTCGATGAGCCAGCCGTTGTCGCCGGCATACCCTTCGGCCCACCAGCCATCACCGATCGACAGGTGGGGCACACCGTTCATTGCGGCCTTCATGCCGGAGGTGCCCGAGGCTTCCAGCGGCTTGCGCGGATTATTGAGCCAGACGTCGCAGCCCTGCACCAGCAGGTGCGCCACGTGCAGGTCATAATCCTCGACAAAGGCGATACGCCCGCCGAACCGCGCGTCGAGCGCATGGCGGAAGATCTGCTGCAGATGGTGTTTGCCGGCTTCGTCGGCCGGATGCGCCTTGCCGGCAAACACAAACTGCACGGGACGCCGCGGGTCGTTGACCAGCCGGGCGAGTCGGTCGACGTCGCGGAAGACCAGGTCCGGGCGTTTGTAGCCGGTGAAGCGTCGCGCAAAACCGATGGTGAGGGCGTGCGGGTCGAACATGGCCCCACCCGCGACGGCACGCGAGGCGCCACCTTCTTCGGCAAACCGCTCACGCGCGCGTTCGCGCATGAACTGGAACAGCGCATCGCGCAGGACTCCGCGCGTGGCCCACAGCTCTTCATCAGGGATGTCGGCCAGCCGAGTCCAGAAGTCGGGTTCGTCGTACCGCTCCCGCCATTGCGCACCCAGATGACGATCGAACAGGCGCGCGAGCGCGTCGGCAACCCAGGTTGGGACGTGGACACCGTTGGTGATCGCGCCGACCGGGCGATCGTCGACCGCGAGGTCAGGCCATAGCGGCGCAAACATCGTGCGCGTGACCTCGCCGTGCAACTGACTGACGGCGTTGATGGCGCCCGCCGAGCGCATCGCGAGCGCGGTCATGTTGAATTGCGGACCGACGCCGTTGTCGTATGTGCCCAGTGCCAGAAAGTGGTCCCGCTCGGCGCCCATCGAGCCCCAGCTGCCCGAGAGGTGTTGTTCCACCAGATGGAAGGGGAACGCGTCATGGCCGGCCGGCACCGGCGTGTGGGTCGTGAAGACCGTGGACCGACGGACCTCCACCAGAGCCGTCTCCCACGTCGACCCCGCGGCAAGCAAATCGCGCATGCGCTGCAGGATGACAAACGCCGCGTGGCCTTCGTTGAGATGCCAGACACCAGGCGTGAGCCCCATCGCGCGCAACGCGAGCACACCGCCAAGGCCGAGGACGATCTCCTGCTGCAAGCGCGTGTCCTGCCCGCCGCCGTAGAGTCGCGCGGTCAGCTCACGGTCCCACGGCTGATTGGGGGCCACGTCGGTGTCGAGCAGCAACAGCCGCACGCGGCCGAGTCGCACTTCCCACACCTGCACGAGCACGGAGCGGTCACCCAGCGGCACCTGCACCACACACGGTTTGCGGTCACGCGTCTGGGCGCGCTGAATCGGCGCGTTGTCCCAGTCGATGCGTTCGTACTGTTCCTGCTGCCAGCCTTCGGAGGAGACGCGCTGGCGGAAGTAGCCCTGCGGGTACATGAACCCGACACCGATCAGCGGGATGCCCAGGTCGCTGGCTTCCTTGCAGTGGTCACCCGCCAGGACGCCCAGGCCGCCCGCATAAATGGGCAGCGACTGGTGCACCGCGAATTCAGCCGAAAAATACGCCACCACGTCCGTGGTGTTCGCGGTGACCACGCTGTGCCACCACGTGCGCGGCTGGCCCGATCCGGTGTGGCTGTTGCCCGCGTGACCATTGGCGGCCCGCAGGTGATCATGCGCGGCCACCGCGCGGTCGTACAACGCGAGCAGCTCGGGATCGTTGGCCGCGTGCGTCAAGGCGTCCGCGTCCATCTGGCGCAGCATCAGCACCGGGTTGTGGCGTGTGTGCTGCCACAGGCGGTAGTCGAGCCGGCGGAACACATCACGCGCGGGACTCCAGGTCCACGACAAATCGAGCGCGAGCTCGTGCAGGCGGGAGAGACGTTCAGGCAGTGCGGAGAGATCTGGTGGTGTCATGCAGTCACGATCGAACAAAAACGGGAAAGGTCAATATTGCCGCCGGACACGATGACCACAATTTTCTTGTGGCCGGCCTCGCGGACCTGTGGAGAGAGGGCGGCGGCGATGGCACACGCGCCGGCACCTTCCGCAATGATGTGGCAGCGTTGCGCCGCGAGCCGCATGGCCCGCCCGGTATCGTCAAGCGAGACGACCACGGTGGTGTCGACCCACTGCTGGAGCAGCGGCCACATGGAGGGCAATACGGACTTGCCTCCCGCGCCATCGACATACGAGGCCGTCCACGCGTCAAAGCGCTGGGGAGACCCGGCCGCGAACGACAGCGACAGGGGCGCGGCCGTTTCCGGTTCGGCCGCATACACCGTCACGTCCGGCTTGGCGGCCCGCATCACGCAGCCCACACCCGCCAGCAGACCGCCGCCGCCGATCGACGCCACCACGGCATCCACGTCCGGCACGTCCTCCAGAATCTCGAGCGCCACCGTTCCATTCCCACTGATGAAGTCATCGTCATCAAACGGGTGCACGAAGCGACCGGTCATGCGGTCGGATTTGTGTTCCTCGACCGCCTGCCAACATTCCTCGTAGGGCGCGCGATGGATTGTGGCACCGAGGCGTTCGATGTTGGCGATCTTGGTGGCAGGCGCCGTGTCCATCACCAGCACCGAGGCCTTCGCGCCGGCGTGGCGCGCAGCAAGGGCCACACCCTGGGCCGCGTTGCCGGCACTGACGGTCCAGACGCCATCAGCCAGGGCCTCGGGCGACAATTTGCCAATGGCGTTGGCCGCACCGCGCAGCTTGAACGAACCGATCGGCTGAAACAGCTCCAGTTTCAAAAAAATCTCAGGCCCGCCCTGGGCGATCGGGTCGAGTCGTACCATCGGGGTACGAATGGCGACCGAGTACACGCGCCGGGCGGCGTCCTTGACGGTGTCGAGCGAAATGGCGCGAGGGGCGACGTACATCAGAATTGCCGATCGTATCTGGCCGGGGCCGCACGACACAAGGCGCGGGGACGTTTGGGTGGGTTTGGGCGTAAACTTGGCCGCAACGGAGGGTGTTATCGATGAATCGACGTGATTTTATGGCCACCACGGCGGCGGCCGGACTGGCGGCGGCGGCCGGGCCCATCGTCGGCGCGGCAGGCGAGATAACGGAGTCGCGAAAGGCCCCGGAGGTGCGTGTGCAGAGCAATATTCGGCCGGTGGTCGTGGCGTCAGCTAATGGACAGACCCGGCGTAATGGCGGCACCAAAAGCTGCGTTGAGACGGCCTTCGAAAAAATGATGGCCGGTGAGGATGTGCTCGACGCATTGGTCGCCGGTGTCGAGATCGTCGAACTGGATCCGGAGGACACCAGCGTCGGGTACGGCGGCCTGCCCAACGCCGAGGGCGTGGTGCAACTCGACGCCTCGGTGATGCACGGCCCGAAAAAACGTGCCGGTGCGGTGGCGTGTATTGAAGGCGTGCGGACGCCGGCCCAGGTGGCCAAGGCCGTGATGGACCACACCGATCACCATCTGCTGGTCGGCGACGATGCCCAGACATTTGCGCGCAACATGGGCTTCACGATCGAAGCGGATCTCAACACGGAGCGGTCCCGTCGGGCGTGGCTCGAATGGAAGCGCCGCACGACCCCGCTGCATTACCTGGATCCCAATCGCCGGGAAGTGGCGATGCGCGACGTGATGATGGGTATGGTGGCCGACGGCCTCGTGGACGAGAACCACATCTACGGCACGATCAACTGCAACGGTGTGAACGCCAAGGGTGAAGTGTGCGGCGTGACCACCACGAGTGGCCTGGCGTGGAAAATTCCTGGCCGCGTCGGCGACTCGCCGATCCTGGGAGCCGGGCTCTATGTGGATGGCACCGTGGGCGCTGCGGGATCCACGGGCCGAGGCGAAGCCAATATCTTCAGCCTCGCGTCGATGCTGATCGTGGAAGAAATGCGCCGCGGTCGGCATCCCAAGGATGCGGGAATGGAAGCCTGCCGGCGGATTCAGAGCAATACGATCGAGCGCCGCCTGCAGAACGATCGCGGGCTGCCGAACTTCAATGTGAACTTCTACATCATCAACACACGCGGCGACTACGCCGGGGTGGCCCTGTATTCGCCCAACGGGCGTTTTGCCGTCTGTGATGCCAAAGGTGGACGACTGGAACCCATCGAGCCGTTGCTCGAGGGAACCGCAGGATAGCGACAGTACGGAAGGATCGAGACAATGACACGACAGATTGTGGCGACGATTGGATTGGCTGTGGGCGCGGCGTTGGTATGGCCGACGATCACTGATACGCAGGTGCAGATGCCCGGCGGCGACAATCCCACGATGTATCGCGTGGGGGGCGGGCACCGCGACGGGCCCTCCGTGTTCCCGCGCTCCAACTACACACAGATGAAGCCGCTGGTCGAAGGTGAGGTGGACTTCCAGCACTACCACACCTACGAGGAAGCGACGTCGATCCTGCGCACGTGGGAACGCGAGCATCCGGACCTGGTCGAGGTGTACTCGGTCGGCAAGTCTCTGGAGGGTCGCGAGATCTGGCAGATGACGCTCACCAACAAGAAGACCGGGCGTCACACCGACAAACCCGCGATGTTCATTGAAGGCGGCCGTCACTCGGGGGAAATTTCCGGAATTGAAGCGACGCTGTATTTCGCCAATCACCTGATCACCAACTACGGGAAAGATCCCGAGATGACGAAGTTGGTCGACACCAAGACCTTCTACGTCAAACCGCACAACAATCCCGATGGGGCCTCGGTGTATCACTACACGGCGCAGACCCTGCGGTCGTCGGTGCGCCCGATGGACAACGACGGCGACGGACTGTTTGACGAAGATCCCGGTGACGACCTCGACGGCGACGGCTTCATCCGCCAGATGCGTCAGTACGTCGGACCCGGCAAAGGCACACACAACGTCGATCCGCGCGACTCCCAGGGCCGCTTGATGCTCACCGTCGGCGCGGGCAATGGCGAGTACCTCATCACGACCGAAGGCTACGACAACGACGGTGACGGGCGCGTCAACGAAGACGGCATCGGCGGGCTCGACCTGCACCGGAACTACCCCGAGAACTGGCGCCCGCAGACGGAGGAAACCGGTCGCGGATGGACCCAGGGCGGCGCGGGTGAGTATCCGCTGTCGGAACCGGAGACGCGCGCCGTGTTTGACTTCCTGATTCGCCACCCACACATCGGCGTGGTGCAGTCGCTCGACACCTCGGTGCCGATGATCCTGCGCGGGCCCTCGACGTCGAAGTCCGAAGAGTCGGTGTTTCCGGAAGACCTCGAGTACCTGCTGAAGTTCGACCAGAAGGGGTTGGAGATCACCGGCTACCCCTGGGCGGGGGATACCTACTGGAACTACTCCAACCGTGGTCGCGGCGGCGCGCCGCCGAATCCCAACGCCCCCGGGTCGCCGCTCTTTGGGCACGGTCCGGATTTCGGCTACCTCTATTACGGCGCCATCTGGTACGGCAACGAGATCTGGGACGGCGGGCGGTTGCCGGAAGCCGACCTTGATGGCAACGGGCAGGCCGACGACTGGGAAAAACTCCAGTGGCTCGACAAGAATCGCCCTGGCAAAAACGACTTCCAGCCCTGGACCAAGACCACACACCCGACGCTCGGCGCGGTTGAAGTCGGCGGATGGAACCCGAAGTTCTGGTCGCAGAATCCGCCGCCGGAAATGATGGAGAAGTGGGCGCGCAACGAAGCGATGTTCAACATCTACCTCGCGCAGCAGATGGCGCAGGTAAAAATCGTGTCGGCCACGACGAAGCCTGGTGCGGATGGCGCCACGGAGGTCACGATGGTCGTGACCAACGAAGGCGCGTTGCCGACAGCACTCGAGATTGCGAAACGCGTGAAGATCGTGCGCGAAGACAGTGTGTCGATCGAGTTCGCCGCGTCGCAGACGGTGACACGCAGCGGTCAGGCCGCCGCGGGGCCCGGACGTGGTGGTCGCGCGGGCGGCCGCGGGGGCGGTGGTGGGCAGGATACCGACGCCCGTCGTCGCACGGCGGAAGGCATCGGCTGGCTGAAGCCCGGTGAAGAACGCACGTTGTCGTGGACCGTGCGTGGACCGGGGTCGATCACGCTGAGTATCGGCTCTACACGCGGAGGCACGGACTCGCGCACGATCGAGATTAAGTAGGAACCCTGAAACTCAGCGCGGTCGGAGGCGTCAGCGCCCGACCGCGCTGAGGGGCAGGGCGCGCACCGTGCGGCCGTTGCCGGTCATGTCCACAGCTTTCAACAGCGAGTTGTAGATCGCTTCTTCAGTGGCGTCCATCGTGGCCTCAAAGAGCGCCGAGACACCGTCAGTGGGCAAAAAGGTGCGCGCCTGCGGCGCGCCTCCTCCGCTCACACGATTCTCCACGGCGGTGGAGAACGCGATCGCAAAATCGCCGCTTCCATTCGAGAACGTTGATCCCGTGCGCGCCATCGCAAAGATGGCACGCGCGGCCAGTCGCTCGAGATCGCGGGCGTCGAGCGGCGCGTCCGTCGCGACCACGATCATGCACGAGCCGTCAGCAGAAAACCTTTCGGGTAGGTTTTTTTCGGTAGCCTCAAGCGAAAAAAACCTACCCGAAAGGTTTTCTGACGACGGGCCGCCGGCGCGACCGGGCGTCAGTGTTCGCCAAATCTGTCGACCGTCTATCGTCAGACGCCCGCCGTAGTTCGACTGCACGAGCACACCCACCGTCCATGCGGTACCGGCAGCGCCTCCTTGCCGCACGACACGCGACGATGTGCCGATGCCGCCCTTCCATCCGAACGCAATGGTGCCCGTGCCGGCGCCCACGGCGCCTTCAGCGACGGGCCCCGAAGTGGCGCCGGTGATCGATGCGATGACGTGCTCACGTGTGACAGTCATCGCGCGAATGTCGTTGAGCCCCCCATCGTTGGTTTCACCCACCAGTGCATTCACCGAACGCACGTTGGCATTGCCCTCCTGCGCGAGTGTCCAGCGCACAACGGCGTCCACGGCTGTGCCGACCGCCAGCGTGTTCGTGAGCACGATCGGCGTCTCGATTGTGCCGAGCTCCTGCACCTGGGTCGACCCCGCCAGTTTGCCGAACGCATTACCAATGAACACCGCGCCCGGCACCTTGTCCTGATAGACATTGCCGTCGTGCGGCACCACGGTGGTGATGCCTGTGCGCACTCCATCACCCTCAATCAGTGTGGTGTGCCCCACACGCACGCCTCCCACATCCGTGATCGCGTTGAGCGGGCCAGGGGACCCGGCTCCGGGAGTAATGCCCAAATCCCGAGCCCGTGGGCGATCCTGCGCGGGAAGCGCCGCGATGACGAGACCCGTGAGGGCAATGGCGAGGAGCGAGGGGCGAGGGGTGTGGCTCATGGTGGTTTTGCGCCATAATAGCCGCGGTTTTCCCTGAAATCTTCTCGAGCACGGCAAGGAGTCTGGAATGAGGAAGCGGCTGATTCGGCAAATGGTCAGCGTCGTCACGGTGATGACGGTGGCGGTGGCATGGACGGCGTTGGTGCCAAGTGTGGGGGCGCAGGCGCCCGCGAAGCGGCCGTTGGGCTACGACGCGGTGGATTACTGGCGGTCGATTGGCGGTACGCGCCTGTCTGATGACGGTCAGTGGCTGGCCTACCAACTCACCTCGCAGGCGCTTGATGGTGAGCTGGTGGTGCGCAACCTGACGTCAGGTCAGGAGTTTCGGCATCCACGCGGCACGTCGCCGAATTTCACGCCGGACAGCAAGTTTGTACTCTTCACGATTGTGCCGCCGAAGACCACTGATGATGACGAAGCGGAGGGTGGCGGCGAGGCTGCGGCTCCTGCGGGCGGCCGCGGCGGTGGTGCTGCGGCTGGCGCGCGCAACTCGGCGGGCATCATGGCGCTGCCCAGCGGCACCGTGACCACGGTGGAACAGGTCTCGACGATTCGATTGGCCCCGGAGTCGTCCACATGGCTCGCACTGCACAAGGGACGGCCGCCGGCTGCCGGTGGCCGCGGGGGTCGTGCCGGTGGTGCGGCAGCCACGCCGCCCGCCACGCCGCCCGCGACCCCGCCCGCGACCCCGCCCGCCGCTGCGGCGCAGACACCGGCCGCTGCCGGTGCGACGCCGCCGGCCACACCGGAGAAGAAAAAGGACCCCGGCTCCGACCTGATCATTCGCAATCTCACGACCGGTGCCGACATCACGATTCCCGAAGTGACCGAGTTCCAGTGGAACAAGGGCGGCGCGTGGCTCGCCTACGCCGTGTCGTCTCCAGATGCGGAGAAGGACGGGGCGTTCGCGCGGCAGATGAGCGACGGCACCGTGCGCACGTTGCACTCGGGTCGCGGCCGCTACAAGAGCCTGTCGTTTGACGATGCGGGCGCGCAGCTTGCGTTTCTGAGCGACCAGGCGGAATACGAGAAGCCGGTGTCGCCGTTCCGGGTATATCACTGGCAGACCGGTGGCAATGCCGCCACGGAACTGATCTCTGCCGCGACGCAGGGGATGCCGGAAGGGATGGTGGTGCACGATAGCGCGCCGCAGTTCTCCGAGGACGGCCGCCAGTTGCGCATCAACACGGCGCCGCCCCCGCCGCCGCCCGCGCCGACCGGTGCGGCCGCGCCGCGTACGTTCAATGTGGACCTGTGGCACTACCAGGATTCGCAGTTGCAGCCGATGCAGCGTGTGCGGGCCACCCAGGAGCGCAACCGCAGCTACCGCGCCGTAATGCACCTGAGCAACAAGCGCTTCGTACAGCTGGCGACACCAGATCTGCCGAGTGTGAATCCCGGACGCGATCTCAACTGGGCCATCGGCACGTCGTCGCTGCCGTATGAACAGGAAATTTCCTGGGACCGCACCTATTCAGATGTGTTTCTGGTGGACCTGCGCAACGGACAGCGTCGGCGTCTGCTTGAGAAGGCCGGGGGCGGCGCGACGCTGTCGCCGGGGGCCGAATACATCACGTTCTACGACGACATGATTGGCCACTGGTTCTCGCAGCGGGTGTCGGATGGCACGCGCGTGAATCTGACCGAGCGGCTGCCGGTGCGTGTGGTGAATGAAACCCACGACTCGCCGAGCCAGCCGGGCTCCTACGGCATCGCCGGGTGGACCGACGGGGACCGCACACTCTGGATCAACGACCGCTACGATATCTGGGAGATGCGCCCGGATGGCACGAATGCGCGCATGGTCACAGGTGGGGAAGGGCGCAAACAGGAGATTGTCTTCCGGTACCGCAACCTCGACCCGGAACAGCGCACGATCCCGACGTCGGGTCCCGTGCTGCTGTCGGCCACCAACGATCGCACCAAGGCGCAGGGCTTCTATCGACTGGCCGCGGGTGCCAACGCCACGCCGCAGCCCATCGTGATGCTCGACAAGGCCTTTGGCGGCGTGACCAAGGCGAAGAACGCCGAGCGGCTGGTGTTCACGCTCTCACGCTACGAGGAGTTCCCGAACCTGTGGGTGAGCGACGGCAACTTCGGCAACATGCAGAAGGTGTCTGATGCCAACCCGGAGCAGGCCGAATACGTGTGGGGCACGTCGGAACTGATCGAATACTTCAACAACGACGGCGTCAAGATGCGCGCCATCCTGACCAAGCCCGAGAACTTCGACCCGACGAAGCAGTACCCGATGATGGTCTACATCTACGAGGACCTGACGCAGGGGCTGCACAGCTATTCGTCGCCAGGGGTGGGCACCAGCGTCATCATCCCGCGCTACGTCAGCAACGGCTACATCGTGCTGCGGCCCGACATTACGTACACCACGGGCTTCCCCGGCGAAGACTCCGAGAAGAACGTCATTCCTGCCGTGCAGTACATGCTCGCGCAGGGCTACGTGGACCCGAAACGTGTCGGCATCCAGGGGCACTCGTGGGGCGGCTACCAGATCACCCATATGATCACGCGCACCGACATGTTCGCGGCGGTGCAGGCTGGCGCGTCGGTCACCAACATGGTCAGCGCTTACGGCGGCATCCGCTGGGGCACTGGCATGGTGCGGCAGTTCCAGTACGAAAAAACGCAGAGCCGCATCGGTGCTCCGCCCTGGGACAAGACGCTCGAGTTCATCGAGAACTCGCCGATCTTCTGGGTCGAGAAGGTGAACACCCCCTACCTCACCATCCACAACGACGCCGACGATGCGGTGCCGTGGTACCAGGCGATCGAGTTCTTCACGGCGCTGCGGCGGTTGGGGAAGGAAGCGTATTTCTTCAACTACAACGGCGAGTTCCACGGTCTGCGCAACCGCGACAACATGAAACACTGGACCGTACACCAGGATGAGTTCTTCGATCACTACCTGCTCGGCAAGCCGAAGCCGGAATGGATGGAGAAAGGCGTGCCGTTCCTCGAGCGTGGCACGCGCGATGTGCTTGGGATGTTCAAGCGCACCACCACGCCGCCGACCGGTGGTGGCCAATAGCCACCCTCCGCGTCCATCGTCTTGACCCCGCCGTGCAGCTGCCGTCGTTTCAGACGGCCGGTGCGGCGGGGTTCGACCTCGCCTCCAGTGCTGAGGTCACGATCGCCCCAGGGGCGATTGTGTTGATCCCCACCGGACTTGTGGTGGAGGTGCCCGCCGGGCATTTCCTCGGCATCTTCGCGCGCAGCAGCACCCCCCTCAAGAAGGGGCTCATCGTCGCCAACGGCGTCGGTGTGCTCGACAGTGACTACTGTGGACCGACCGATGAGGTGAAGATCCAGGTGATGAACGTCACCGCAAGCCCGGTCACCGTGCAGAAGGGGGATCGCATCGCGCAGGGCGTGGTCATGCCGTATGTGCGCGTGGAGATCGAGGACGGCACCGGCGCGACCGCGGCGTCGAGAGGTGGGTTCGGGTCGACGGGGTAATTGCCCCCGCGGTTGCCGAAAAAGCCTCCCGACGTCTTTTTCGGTTAGCAGCGCAGTCGCGTCTGGTGGTTACCGTCGCGTCACGAGCACGCCGCCACCGCCGCGCACGACCACCGGCATCACCGTCCAGTTTCTGTCGGTGTGCCCGCGGGTCACGGTCCAGGCGGCGGCCACGCCCATCGCCGCGCCAAACACGGTGTCGCTCACCCAGTGCATGCGGTCACGCATGCGGGTGAGTCCGACAAAACCGGCGGCGGCGTAGGCGGGCACCCCCGCCTTCCATCCGAAGTGACGATGGACGACGCCGGCGCTGGCGAAGGTGGCTGAGACGTGTCCCGACGGAAACGCGTGGCCCCCGCCTGACGGACGCGTGCGGTCGATCGCGATCTTCAAGAAGCGCGTTGTCACCATGTTGAGCATCTGGGCACGCATGAGGTCGCGCCCGACATGCGCGGTCATCCGATGGTCCGTCAGTTCGCCGGTGGCCCACGTGCCAAGCGCCAGAGCGCCCTGCGTCCATCCGTCCCCGCCAATCCGACCGATACCGGTCCATGACGAGGCGGGGTGGTCGACCGTCCATGTGTTGACTCGGTCGTCGTAACGCCCCGAGACGATCGACACCGCGCCGCCGGCACCGAGGATGGTCAAGGTCTCGAGGTGACCGAAGTCCCACAGATCTTGTCCAAGGTTGTGGGCGATGAACTTGAGGGGATGCCGGTCGGCCCGCTCAACGACGGGGTCGAGTGGCGCCGCCTCGTGGGCCACGGCCTGCGGAGGGGCGGCTGACGGTGGGGGAGCAGCCAGAGCTGCGGTCGAGGCGATGACAGCAGCGGCAATCCAGGTGACGTCCAACACAGTGCGGGAGAATATCACCCCTCGCCGGGCTGGTGAGGTAACGTTAGTGGTTGGGCGTGTTGCCCCTGGAGATGAACGTGGCTGAGACAAAAGCGTTACTGGCAGAACTGGGAATCGAGGCTGTCAACGCGGGCGCCTGCGTGGGCCCTGAAGGATGGATGCAGGACGATGACGCCGGGCGTATCGTCTCGATCAATTCCTCGACCGGTGAACCCATTGCCAGCGTGATGCTTGCCACCGAAGCCACCTGTGATCAGGTGGTGGCCGCGTCGGCCGAAGCGTTTACGCGATGGCGTGAGGTGCCGGCGCCGAAACGTGGCGACCTGGTGCGCGACCTGGGCAATGCATTGCGCGAAAAGAAGGAGGCGCTTGGCGATCTCGTCAGCCTCGAGATGGGCAAAATTCGAGCGGAGGGCCATGGCGAAGTACAGGAGATGATCGACATCTGCGACTTCGCGGTGGGGCTCTCGCGGCAGTTGTACGGATTGACGATGCCGTCGGAACGTCCGGGACACCGGATGATGGAGCAGTGGCATCCGCTGGGGCCCGTCGGCGTGATCTCGGCGTTCAACTTTCCGGTGGCCGTGTGGGCGTGGAACTCGGCTCTGGCCGCGGTGTGTGGTGACCCGACCATCTGGAAGCCTGCTGAGCCTGCCCCGCTGTGTGGCGTGGCTGTGCAGCACATCTGCAACCGCGTGATGGCGGATCACGGCGTCACCGGCATTTTTTCGTTGCTGGTCGGCAAGGGCAGTGTGGTGGGCGAGCGTCTGACTCGTGACCCGCGTGTGCCGCTCATCTCGTTCACGGGTTCAACGCCGGTCGGACGTCATGTGGCCGAAGTAGTCGCCGCTCGTTTCGGTCGCGCGATTCTTGAACTCGGTGGCAACAACGCCATCATCGTGGCCGAGGACGCGCGCCTTGACCTCGCGACTCGCGCCATCGTGTTCGGTGCGGTCGGCACGGCCGGTCAGCGCTGCACCTCTACGCGCCGTCTGATCGTGCAACGCGGCATCGTCGCCGACCTGATGAAAAAACTCGTGGCGGCCTATGGACAGGTATCGATCGGCGAGGCGATCGCCCCCACCACGCTGATGGGCCCGCTGGTGAACATGCAGGCCGTGGACGCGATGTTCGAAGCGATCGAGCAGGCCAAAGCGCAGGGCGGCGAGGTCGTGTGTGGCGGCAAGCGGCGCTCCGACATCGGGCCGTTTTTTGTGGAGCCGACGATTATCCGCATGCCGGCGCAAACCGCGATCGTCAAACACGAGACCTTCGCGCCAATTCTGTACGTGATGGAGTACGACACATTCGACCAGGCGCTGGCGATGCACAACGATGTGCCGCAGGGGCTGTCGAGCGCCATCTTTACCGAGAGCGGGCGCCGCGCGGAAGAGTTCCTCTCAGCGCGCGGGTCCGACTGCGGCATTGCGAACGTGAACATCGGCACGTCGGGTGCCGAAATCGGCGGCGCGTTTGGTGGCGAGAAAGAAACGGGCGGCGGACGCGAGTCCGGCTCCGACGCCTGGAAGGCCTACATGCGCCGGCAGACCAACACGATCAACTGGTCGGAGAAACTCCCTCTGGCGCAGGGGATCGAGTTCGGCTGAGGCGGCGACCTGCAGGGAGAGGACCGGCCTGGTTCGTATCGGTGTGTTAGGCTCCCGCTCACGGAGGAAACCCTGATGCCCAGAAATCTCAGACACCGTTCGCTGACGCGCGTGGCGATTGGCGTGGCGTTGACCGGCCTTGTGGCGATGGCGGTGGTGACCACGCCGGTTGCGCAGGTGCGTCGCACGGCTGCCGATTACGTGAGTCCGGCCTTTCCGTTTGCGCTGGTGGCGGCCAGGACTGTCGATCGGCTCGCCTGGATCAGTTATGACGAGGGCAAGCGGAATGTCTATACAGCCGTGGGGCCCGAGTTCAAACCCGTTCGGCTGACGTCCTTCATGGACGACGACGGAGTGGACCTGACGGATGTGAGTCTGTCGGCGAATGGCCGTGTGGCTGTGTTTGTGCGGGGCCATGCCCGCAATCGTGATGGGTGGGTGGCGAACCCCTTGTCGAATCCCAACGGCACGGAGCGCGCGATCTGGGCCGTACGCACATCAGGTGGGGCGCCGTTCCGGCTTGCGGAGATCTACTCCGGCGCTCCGTCACTGTCGCCGGATGGCCAGCACGCCCTGTATGTGCGGGACGGGCAAATTTACCGAGCTCCCGTGGTGGCGACGCCAGGCAAAACACCCGCCGATCGGGGGGAGGCGCCATTCATCACCGTGTTTGGGCAGAACAGCAATCCTCAATGGTCGCCCGACGGATCACGGTTCGCGTTTGTGAGCAACCGCACCGATCACAGCTTCATCGGCGTGTATGAACTGGCGACGCGAAAGATTACGTGGCTGGCGCCGGACGTGGACCGCGACACCAGTCCCACCTGGTCGCCGGATGGCACGCGTGTGGCGTACATCCGACGTCCTGGTCTGCCGTTCGGACAGCAACAACAGCAGGGGGCCGGTGGAATCGGCAACCCGCAGGGACCGGGCCGGCAAGGGGGGCGAGGCGGCGTCACCGGGATGCAGATTCCGGGGCTGTTCAGAGCGGAGTTCCGCGGTGGCGGCACACTCTCGTTCTGGGTGGCGGAGGTCAAGACTGGAGCGGCGCGCGAGTTCTGGCGCCACGATCCCGACGGCCGAACGTTCCGAAACATCAACGCCATTCAGTGGGCGGGCGATCATGTGATCTTCACCACCCAGGTCCCCAACGACGAGTACGACCGGTACTTCTCGGTGGCGCTTGACGGCTCGACGAAGGAGCCGGTGATGCTCACGACGACCGACGGCATCATCGAAGACGCGTCGTCAATCAACCTCTCGCCCGACGGCCGGACGTTGTACTACACGACCAATCACGGAGACATCGACCGGCGCGACATCTTCGCGGTGTCCACCGCCGGCGGCATGCCTCGACAGGTGACCGAGACCCCGGCGATTGAGACCCAGCCGGTGCCGCTGCCGTCAGGCAAGGTGGCGGTGTTGTATGCCGATGCGCGTGTGCCCCAGTCGGTCGGCATTGTGCCTGCGGCTGGCGGGTCGGCGGCGATCGTGTACCCCGCACTTCCGCCACAGTACCCGCTGGCGGCGCATGTCGAGCCGACCAACGTCACCCTTGAGGCTTCTGATGGCGTGAAGTTCAACAACCAGCTGTTTTTGCCACGCGATATCAAGCCGGGCGAAAAACGTCCAGCCATGGTGTTTGTGCATGGGGGGCCGCAACGACAGATGTTGCTCGGGTATCACTACCGGCACGTGTACCACATGTTTTACGGCATCAATCAGTGGCTCGCCGACAAGGGCTACATTGTGTTGTCGGTCAACTTCAGGCGCGGCGTCGGGTATGGCCGGTCGTTCCGTCAGGCGCCCAACACCGGTGGACAAGGCAATGCGGAATACCTCGATGTGCTGGCGGCGGGGCACTATCTGCATTCGCGCAACGACGTGGATCCCGCGCGCGTCGCCATCTGGGGGCTCTCCTACGGCGGCGTGCTGACCGCGCAGGCCCTGGCCC
Organism: Vicinamibacterales bacterium; assembly: GCA_038319675.1. Classification (GTDB taxonomy): domain Bacteria; phylum Acidobacteriota; class Vicinamibacteria; order Vicinamibacterales; family SCN-69-37; genus SYFT01. The sequence goes on along the minus strand of JBBQDM010000011.1, from coordinate 98,838 downwards.
GTAACTCCGACCTGTTTGCCGCCGGCATTGATCTGGCCGGGGTGCACCTCTGGGGCAGCTCACTCGACCCCGAAAGCACCTCCTTCAAGTCGTCGGTGATCGGCGCGATGGATACCTGGAAATCGCCCATCCTGCTGCAGCACGGTGACGACGACCGCAACGTGGCCTTCACGCAGACCACCGGTCTGGTGCAGATGCTGCGCGCCCGCGACATCGAGTACGAGCTCATCGTGTTTCCGGACGACGTGCACGACTCACTGGTACACAGTCGGTGGATCCAGATCTTTGACCGCATGGAGGCGTTCCTCAAGAAACACATTGGGCAGTGACGCCCCTGTTGCGTCAGACCGGACTGGGTGCGAGAATGCCCACGCCCAGATCGTTCGAGCTGGTTTACGGAGATGTCAGACACATGATGAAACGACTTTCAGTAGTACTCGCGGTGGCGCTTGTGGCCGTTGCGACGATGACCACTGCGGGGCAGACGCCTGCGCAGGGACTCACCACAGACACGCTGAGTGCCATGGAGTGGCGCAGCCTGCCTACGAACCTTGTGACCGGCCGTGTGCAGGACATTGCCATCGATCCGAAAAATTCGAACGTGTGGTACATCGCATCCGCGTTCGGCGGCGTCTGGAAGACCGAGAACCGCGGGATCAACTTCCGGCCGATCTTCGACGATTACCCCGCGCACAACATGTGCTGCATCGTGATCGATCCGAAGGACTCGAACATCCTGTGGCTCGGCACGGGCGAGAACAAGAGCCAGCGGTCGGCGCACTTTGGCGACGGTCTCTACAAGTCCACCGACGCCGGCGAGACCTGGACGCGGTCTGGCCTCGCCGACTCGGAGCACATTGGCAAGATCCTGGTCGATCCGAACAACTCGAACATCGTGTGGGTCGCCTCGCAGGGCCCGCTGTTTTCGGCCGGTGGCGAACGTGGCGTCTACAAGACGACCGACGGCGGCGCCACGTGGAACCGCGTGCTGCATGTGAACGACGACACGGGGTTCACCGACCTTGCGTTTGACCCGCGCAACTCGAACACCATCTTCGCCAGCACCTACCAGCGTCGTCGTCACGTCGGACAGATGATTGGTGGCGGCCCCGATGGCGGCATCTTCAAGTCCACCGACGGTGGCCGCAACTGGACCAAACTCACCAACGGGCTGCCGCCCGGAGAAGTGGGCCGTATCGCGTTGGCGACCGACCCGAAAAAGCCGGGCCGCGTGTACGCCCTGATTGATGCGAAGACGCCTGCCGGAGGTGGCCGTGGTGGCCGTGCCGGTGGGGCGCCCGCGCCCGAACTTCCGCCCATGAATCCGCCGACGCCGGACGATTCGATGGGGTTCTATATCTCGAATGACAACGGCGCCACCTGGGAGCGGACGGCACGCGAGCGCGGAGGCGGTCCTGCCTACTACTCGGAGATCTTTGTGGATCCCCGCACTGAAGACACCGTGTGGGTCATCGACACCTACATGCAGTGGACGAAGGACGCCGGCAAGACCTTCAGCGATGTCGGCTTCGATCGTGGCCAGGGACCCCTCGCGGTGCACGTCGACCACCACGTGGTGACGTTTGACCCGACCAATCCGCAGCACATCCTGGTCGGTAACGACGGCGGCGTGTACGAAACGTATGACGACGGCAAGACGTGGCGGTTCTTCACGAACCTGCCGATCACGCAGTACTACCGCGTGGGCATCGGCAACGAAGCGCCGTTCTACACGGTGTGCGGCGGCACGCAGGACAACTTCTCACTGTGTGGCCCGTCGGGCACGACGAACTCGTGGGGTATCCGGACGAGTGATTGGTACATTGTCAACGGGGGCGACGGGTTCCAGCCCATTCCCGATCCGGTTGACCATCACTACATCTACGCCACGTCGCAGACCGGCGGGTTGACCCGGTTCGACCGTCGCACCGGTCGTGGGCAGGGCATCCGGCCACCGGCCGGCGGCACCCTCGCGGCAGCGCAGTCGGCACCGGGCGGTGGCCGCGGTGGCGGCGGCGGTGAGCGCGTCAATTGGGACGCACCGTACGTGGTGAGTCCGCATCTCAACACGCGCCTGTACTGGGGTAACAACTTTCTCTACAAGTCCGAGGACCGCGGCGCCAGCTGGGCGCGCGTGAGCCAGGACCTGACGCGGAATCTTGACCCCACGGAAATTCCGATCATGGGCAAGTTGTGGCCGACCGACTCGATCGCCTTCCGCGAGTCCACGACCGCACTCAGCACCATCGTGTCGGTGGATGAATCCCCGCTCATCCCCGGCCTGCTGTACGTGGGCACGGACGATGGCCTGCTGCAGGTCAGTGAAGATGACGGCAAGACGTGGCGTCGCGTGGAAGACTTTCCGGGCGTGCCGAAGTGGACGTATGTGAGCGACGTGTTTGGCTCGCCGCTGGACCCGAACACCGTGTTTGTGGCGCTCAACAACTGGCAGACGGGCGATTACGCGCCGTACCTGGTGAAGAGCACCGACCGCGGCCGCACGTTCACGAACATCTCGGGCAACCTGCCGCCGAAACACAACGTGTGGTCGGTGATTCAGGATCACGTCAACCCGAACCTGCTGTTCGCCGGCACGGAGTTCGGCGTGTTCACGTCAGTGGATGGCGGGCGGCAGTGGGTGCAACTCAAGGGCAACTGGCCGACGGCGCAGGCGCGCGACATGCAGGTGCAGCGCCGTGAGAACGATCTGGTGATCGGCACCTTCGGGCGCAGCTTCTTCATTCTTGACGACTACAGTCCGCTGCGGGAACTGACGTCGCAGACACTCGCCGAAGAGGCGCGCCTGTATCCCGTCAAGAACCCATGGCTCATCACTACGGGAGGCCTCGCACCGGCTGGCGCCGCAGGTGTCGGAACGCTGGGCGGCAACGTGCTCAGCCCGAATCCGCCCATCGGCGCGAACTTCGCCTACTCGGTCGGCCAGCCGATCCCGGACGGTACGGACCTCGTGCTGACCATCACGGATGCGCGCGGCGAGCAGGTGCGTGAGATGGCGCTCGACAAGACAACCGGGTTCCGCCGCGTGTTGTGGAACCTGCGTGCCGATCCCCCGGCGCAGGCGGCACCGCCGGCCGGTGGAGTCGTGGCTCCCGTGGGGCGTGCCGGCGAGGCAGGTCGTGGTGGTGCGCCCGCAGGTTTCCAGGGCCGTGGCGGTCGCGGCGGCGGTGGTGGTGGCCAGGTGGTCGATGCCGGCACGTACCACGCTCAGATTAGCAAGAAGGTCGGCGACACGGTGACGCCTGTCGGTCCGATGCAGACGTTCCAGGTGCGGGACGTTCAGTAAGCAGTCCGCGGTCCGCAGTTCAGGGGGCGCCGGTGGTTGAACCACCGGCGCCCTTTTTTACTTCGCGAGACTTCGAATCAGCGTCAGCAACATGTCGATCGCCACGACGTTGTGGCCGCCGGACGGGATGATGACGTCGGCGTAGCGCTTGCTGGGTTCTGCAAATTCGAGGTGCATGGGTTTGACAGTGGAGAGGTACTGGTCGATCACCGAATCGACCGTACGCCCACGCTCCGAAATGTCGCGCTGCAACCGCCGGATAAACCGCGTATCACTGTCGGTGTCCACAAACACTTTGACGTCCATGAGACGCCGCAACGCCGCATCGGTGAAGATGAGAATGCCTTCGACAATGATGGCCGCGCGTGGAGTGATGGTTTCGGTGACGGTGCGCCGGGCGTGCCGGGAGAAATCGTACGTGGGCATTTCGACCGACTGACCCGCCCGCAGGGCTTCGACGTGTTTCACCAGCAGGTCGGTTTCCAGCGCGTGCGGGTGGTCGTAGTTGAGCGCGGCACGGTCTTCGAGCCGCAACTCGGGGTGATCGCGATAGTAGTGATCGTGCTCGAGCACCGAGACCTGACCGTCACCAAGGGCGTCGATGATGTTGCGGACGACGGTCGTTTTGCCGGAGCCGGAGCCGCCGGCGACGCCGATCACGAGTGGAGCACGGGTGGTCATTGATTCCCCAGTCTGGGCAGTGCGAGTGTGACCAGTTCGCTCGGCTGACCTGCGGCCTGCTGACTGGTCCACAACGCGATGTACTGTCGGCCGTTCACACGATAGGTCATCGGGCTGCTGCTGACGGTGCCGGGCAGCGGCCCTTCCCACAGACGGGTGCCAGTCGCCTTGTCCAGCGCCCGCAGGACTGCGGCGCCGCGGTACCCTTCAGCCGTAAACAACAGCGTGCCTGTCGCGAGCATGACGGGACGTGTCTGTGCGCCAGTGGCGGGAATGGTGAGCCCGGCGAGTGCGGGGTTGTTGGTAATCGCCGCTGGCGTGTCGCCGTTGGCCACCATCCACACATGGTCACCCGTCCTGAGGTTGATCGCCGTGATGCGGCTGTACGGCGGCTTGATGATCGGGAGTCCGCGCACGGTGGGCACACGTCCGCCGGCACCGCCGACGTAGCGCATGTCCGAACGCTGTGGGTCAGGTGCCAGCGCATGGACGGTCGGATTGGTGTACGACCCCACATACAGCAGCCCCGTCTCTGGGTCGTAGGCTCCGTGTTCCCAATTGGAGCCGCCAAGGTTACCGGGCAGGCTGAGTGTGCCGCGTGTGCCATCCGGCGAATCCGCCAACGACGGCGGCGCAAAGAATGCACCCATGCGCAGTCGTGCGTTGGTGATGGCCGTGATCGCTTCAGCGCGCAACGCGGGCGTAAAGTCGATCAAGTCGTCCTCGGTGACGCCCTGCCGGTCGTACGGAAGAGGTCGGCTGGGGAACGGCTGCGTAGGCGACGCACGTTCACCGGGCACATCAGACGCCGGCACTGCGCGGTCTTCGATCGGCCAGATGGGTTCACCCGTCACGCGATCGAACACGTAGGCGAACGACTGCTTCGTCAACTGCACGACGATCTCGCGCGGACGACCATCAACGGTCACGTCGGCAAGAATCGGTGCCGTCGGGTTGTCCCAGTCCCAGATGTCATGGCGGACGATCTGGGAGTGCCACACGCGTGTGCCCGTCTTCGCGTCGAGGCAGACGAGCGAGGACGAAAACAGATTGTCCCCAGGTCGGTGCCCGCCGTAGTAGTCACCGGTCGCCGCTTCGACGGGCACGTAGAGGTACCCGCGACCCTCGTCGAGTGAGAGCGGGGCCCATGCGCCGGTGTTGCCGGTGTACTCGGCGGAGCCGTCTTCCCAGGTGTCGTAGCCGAACTCTCCGCGTGACGGAATCGTGTTGAACCGCCACCGCAGTGCGCCGGTACGGGCGTCGATGGCGAGGATGCGGCCTGGCACGTTCCGGTAGGAGGGCGGACGCGTGCCGACCTGGAGCGCCGGTCCGATGATGACAAGGTCGCCAAAGACGAGGGGTGGCGAGCTGTTGCCGATGGCTGCCGTCGCGACGTTCAGGTCCACGCCAAGTTCGCGTTTCAGATCCACCACGCCTTCGGTGCCAAAGGTGGGCACGGGGCGGCCGGTGTCCGCATCAAGCGCGGCCAACTGAAAGCCAGGCGTCACCGTGAAGATGCGTTTGGCGGTGCCGTCGGTCCAGTACGACACGCCGCGGCCGGCGTCTCGTCGCGGAGCCACCTGCACACGCTCGCGTTCATCAAGCCGCCACGTCCACCTGGTGGCCCCCGTCACCGGGTCGGCGGCAATCACCCAGCGCTGGGCGCCGGTCGTGAAATACAGCGTCTGGTTGATGAAGAGCGGCGTGCTTTCGTTCTTGTATTCCGGTGGTGCGCTGAAGTTATCGGACTTCCATCGCCACGCGAGCGCCAGCGACGATACGTTCGCGGCCGTGATGTCGGCAAGCGGCGAATAGCGGGTCCCGGCGAGGTCGCGATGATAGTGCGGCCACTCGTCCGGCGTCGTCGGCCTGGGAGTTTCAGTCTGTCGTGCCGCGGATGTGCCGATGGCCAGGGCGGCGAGGATGACCAGCAGGGTTGTGCCGAGTCTTGGGGACATTGCGGGCTTGATCTTATGTGACTGAGGGCACGGGTGATGAGCCAGTGCGGCAATTCCATTGCCCCACTGCCTCATTGCCCAATTGCCTAATTTTAAATTGGTGCGGAAGAGAGGACTCGAACCTCCACCCTATTGCTAGGACTAGCTCCTGAGGCTAGCGCGTCTGCCAATTCCGCCACTTCCGCACGAAGGGTCTTACACAAGGCAGCCCCGGCCTCGCAGCCGGAAGCCGTGATTATAGCGCACATCTCCCCATCTCCTCATCTCCCCATCTATACTGGCAAGGTGAGTTCCCGCAGAGGGGTTGCCCTCGTCCTGTTTCTGATCTTCCTGGCCATGATGGCGTCCGCCGCGCTGGTGCTGATTGGTGCCCTGATTGTGGCCCCGACCCGACCCTCCACCTCGGTGCCGTCCAACGCCACGTTGTACCTGCGTATTCAGGCCCCGTTTCCTGAGGTCGAGTCGGTCAATATCTTTTCGCCGCTGATGGCGTCACAACCGACGATTCGCACGGTCATCAGCACGATTGAGCGTGCCGCCGACGACCCGCGCATCCGGGGGCTGGTGGTGATCCCACAGACCACCGGGGCCATGTGGGCGCAACTGCAGGAACTGCGTGAAGCGCTGATCGCGTTCAAGGCGACAGGCAAGTCGCTGGTGGTGTTCTTCGAATACGGCGGGGCGGGGGAGTATTACCTGGCGTCCGCGGCGGATCGGGTGCTGATGATGCCCGCCGGGACCCTCGATCTGTCTGGCCTGGCCACCTACGAAGTCTTCTTCCGTGGCGCACTCGACAAACTCGGCGTGTACCCCGACATGCTCCACATGGGCGACTTCAAGACGGCCGCCAACACCTTCACCGAGCGCGGCTTCACCCCCGCGCATCGCGAGATGTCGCAGTCACTCAACCGCGATATGTACGACCAGTTGGTCCGCGCGATTGCCACGGGCCGCAACCGCAGTGAAGACGAGATCCGTCGCGCCCTCGACGAAGGGCCGTTCCTGGCCGAAGACGCCATGACCGCGGGGCTTGTCGACGACCTGGCGTACGACGACCAGATTGACGATGCGCCGCCGGTGCAGGGGACCCGGCGATTCGACGGGGAGGACTACGTCCGCAGCACGCCCTCGTCGTCTCGTGGCTCCAAGATCGCGTTGCTGTATGCGACGGGCACCATCGCCAGCGGCAAATCAAGCTTCGACAGTCCGGGCGGCTCGGTGATCGGGTCCGATACGTTTGTTGAATGGATCCGGAAGGTGCGCGCTGACAGTTCGATTCGCGCCATCGTGATCCGCATCGACAGCCCCGGCGGGTCGGCCATTGCGTCCGAAGTGATCTGGCGTGAGTTGATGCTGACCCGTGCCGTCAAGCCGGTCATCGTCTCGATGGGGGATGTGGCGGCCTCGGGCGGGTACTACATGGCGGTGCCGGCTCACGCGATTGTCGCCCAACCCGGCACCCTGACCGGATCGATTGGTGTCGTCACCGGGAAGTTTGTGGTGCAGGGCGCGATGGACAAACTTGGCGTCGGCACTGCGTCGGTGAGTGATGGACAGTTTGCGGAAATCTACTCGCCCTTCCGCACCTTCTCGCCGGCCGAACGCGCCAAGGTCGAGGAGCAGATGCTCTCCACCTACGAGTTGTTCGTCAGGCGCGTGGCCGATGGACGTTCCTCGACACCCACTGACGTGGATGCGATCGCCCGTGGTCGCGTGTGGACCGGCCGACAGGCGCGTGAGCTGGGGTTGGTCGACGAACTGGGCGGACTCAATCGTGCGATCGAGCTGGCGCGCGAGCGTGCAGACTTCGGAGACGACGAGACGACGAACCTCGTGGTATTTCCGCCCAAGCGCAGCCTCTACGAATTACTGGCCAACCCACTGGGCACCGGCATGGGCGCCAGCCTCGGGCTGATGACGCAGCGTGCGGAATTCCGGGTGATTGATGAGGTTGCGGCTCGACTGCAGCTGTTCCGCCGGGGTGAAACCCTGGCGTTGATGCCGAACTTCTTTTTCAGGGAGCCCTAAGTTCGACAAGGGTTTCGGGTAGGGTTTTCGCTCTGCGCTGTGGGCGAAAACCCTACCCGAAACCTTACCGCCCCAGGATGTTCTGCAGGGCGCGGTCGTTAAAGGTGATGGTCATCTTCACCTTTGCCTTGGTCATGTACGCCGCGAAAAACTCCTGGCGACGCTGCTGGAGCAGTTCGTTGCTGAGTTGTGTCTTCTCGGCGGCGAGGCCCTCAGGCGTGGCGTCGGTGCGCTCAACAACCTTGGCCACCACCACTGCGTTGTCCGTGGCCACCGGCGCGGTGACCTGACCCTGGGCCAGTGCAAACACCGCTTCGTCCACCACTGCGCTGACGCCGACGTCTGGCAGGGGCGTGCCGCGGACGATCAGTTCCGTGGTTTTCATCTCGACGCCGGCCGCCTTGGCGGCGGCGGCGAAGGTGCCGCGCTGGGCCGCCTGCGAGAGCGTGGCGGCACGGCTGCGGGCCACGTCCAGGGCCTTGCGCCGCACCACGTCGTCACGCACACGTTCCTTGACGGCGTCGAACTCGGGGATGGCCGGGGGCGCAATTTCTTCAAGCGCGATGAACACGAAGCCCTGGTTGGTCTGAATCTGCCCTGAGACCTTGCCCTGCTCAAGCGTGAATGCCTGCGCGGCAACCGTCGGCGCAAAGCCGAGGAGCGCGAGCGGTTCGTCCCGTGAGAACAGGCCGGAGTCGCCGACCGTCAGCCCCATCGACTGCGCGACGCGATCGAGGTCAGACGGATCGTCGATTTGCCCTGCAGCGTCGGCCGCGAGCCGCTGCGCTTCGACCTGCGCCTTCTCGAGCTTGATCTGATCTTCGAGCTGCGGCCGCACCTCGGCGAGCGTGCGTGTGGTGGCCGGACGTTTGTCGGTGGTCTTGATGATGTGGAAGCCGTACTGCGACTTCACCAGTCCGCTGACTTCGCCGACGTCCTGCCCAAAGGCGGCGGTCGAGAACTCGGCCACCATGGCTTCACGCGTGAAGAAGTCGAGATCGCCGCCTGCTTCGGCGGAGGTGTCTTCAGAGAACTGCTTGGCCAGCGCAGCGAAGTCTTCGCCCACACCGACACGCGCGAGCACGGCCTGCGCGGCCTTCTCGACTTCGGTTTCGTCCTTGCCTTCGGTCTTGAAGAGGATGTGGCTGGCCCGCACCTGTTCAGGCGTGCTGAACATCGACATGTTGTCGCGATACCGCGCTTCCACTTCCGCCGGCGTGACGGTCATCGTCGCTCTGAGTGTTTCGGGGTCGATGTTGATAAAACGCACGCGTCGTTTTTCGGGCGCACGATACGACTCCTGATTCGCCGTGAAGTGCGCGCGGATTTCGTCGTCGGTCGCGGTGATGCCGTCGCGGAAGGTGTCGGCCATCAGGACCGCCATCTCGAGTTTCACCTTCTCGTTGCGCTGGCGATACTCCTGCTCGACGTCAGCGTCGGTGATCGTGGCCCACCCGGTGACGGCGGCCTGCAGCTTTTCGGCAAGCAGGCTCTTGCGGAGCTGTTCCTCGAATTCGCTCTTTCGCAGCGGCGGACGCTGCATCTGCAGCACCTGACCATACCGCTCTTCGCCGATGAACTGGCCGTCCTGTTGGAAGCCGGGCATGCGGAGAATGCGCTCCCGCAGCTCGGCGTCAGTGACCTGCAATCCGAGATGTTCGGCTTCGACGATCATCGCCTCTTCGTCGATCATCTGCTGCACGACACGCTGCGGAATGCCCAGCTGCGCGATCATGTCGTTGGTCAACTGGCCGCCATAGGCCTGCTGCACCGACTGCATCTGCTGCTGGTACAGCCGTTGGAAGGTGCCAACCGTGATGCGACGGCCCTCGACCGTGGCGATGGCGTCATTGGGATTGGCTCCGGTGCCGCCCGTCGGGTCGAGGAAGGACGGCACGTAGAGCAGAATAAACATCACCACCACCAGCCCCAGGCTCCATTTCAGCCAGGCTTTGTGACGGCGCATCTTGTCGAGCATTGTCATGGTCGGGATCTCTCCAGCGGTCTCAAAGAAACGCATTATGTCACGTCGCTCCAAGTCCCTGCAAAATCAGGGGATGGACGTGGTATCATTCGAGGGTTTGGCGGGCCGTTTCGGCCACGTAACTCGGGGACGCCGACACGATGCCGGGACGACGAGAGGCGGCGTCAACCGCACGCCAGACAATCCAACCTTCAGGAACCGTGACACTCGCGGTCTTCCACCGGAGCCAACCCGGGGAAAGTGTCGAACGGCACGTGGCCCCGTTGCGCCGTACCCGCCGCGTGTCGCTCGCGATCGCGCGCCAGCGTGCGGCGTCTGCGCCGCCCAAGGGAGCGGGCGGCATCCTCTGGGAAATTGCCGCGGACGTCGGGCTTGATCGACGGCGCGTCTCGGCCCTGCTGGCCAAAGCCCCGGCCGCCTCGTACGCCACGGTCGGCGACCGTCATCTTGTGGATTTGTCGCGCTCGCTGGGATTCCGCCATCACCTGACGGTCCCGCTCCGGTGGTCGGAGGTCGAGCGGGCGCTGGGCCTGCCCGGTGTCGTGGATCTGGCGGACCGTTTCGACAAGGTCACGGCCCGACTGGTCGCGACGTCCAAACGCGCCGAACCGCTCAGTGATCTGCTGCGCGCCGTCAATGAATCCACCGACCCGGCTGACGTGGCGTCTGCCCTGGTCGCCCGAGTGTCGTCGTGGATTCCGCTCGCGTCCTGGTCGGTGGTCGCGGTGGAAACCGACGGGCAGGTGCATTGGCTGGCCGGCCGTGAGACCGACAGCGCCTTGAAGGTCCCCGTCGAGGCCATGGCCGACGTCGTCCTCCAGTCGGGGGAGCCCTATGCCACCGACCGCGTGGCCGGCGACCCCAGGATTGGGGAACCGGTGGAGGCGGCTGCGGTGGGCTGGCCGCTGGTTGCCAACGGGGTGACCGTTGGGGTGTTGGTCGGGGTGGACCATGGGCGCGCCCGGCGGGTCCCCAAGTGGACCCCGGCACTGCGTGGCGCCCTCGGGCGGCTGGTGGAACCCGCCTCGTTTGCCCTCGCCCATGCGCTGCGGGTGGCCCGGGCGGAAGCGTTATCCGTGACGGATGACCTCACACAGCTCTACAATTCTCGGTACCTGCATGATGTGCTTCGAAAAGAGGCCAAGCGGGCGGTACGCAGTGGGCGTCCGTTGTCGTTGCTGTTTGTGGACCTGGATGGGTTCAAGACGATCAACGATGCCCACGGGCACTTGTTGGGGAGTCGGGCACTGGTCGAAGCGGCGGCGGTGATTCGCGGCAGTGCCCGCGAGACGGATGTGGTGGCGCGATTCGGGGGCGACGAGTTCGCCATCGTGTTGCCGGATACGGCGGAAGACGGCGCCCGTGCGGTGGCGGTGCGACTGTTGACGCGTATTGCACGGTATGTGTTTCTGGCCGACCGTGGAAACGGGAGCCGGTTGACCGCGTCGATAGGGGTCGCCACGCTGCCGGGTGCGGCACAGACGGCCGACGATGTGTTGCAGGCCGCTGATGCGGCGATGTATCGAGTCAAGGAAGCCGGTCGTAACGGCATTTGTTTTGCTGTCGACGGGCTGTTTCGCCATGAAGATCTGACACAGGAGTCACGTTGAACCTCCGATCGTTGTTTTCTCTGTTTTCGAGCGACCTCGCCATTGACCTTGGCACCGCAAACACGTGCGTCTACGCGCGGGGCAAAGGCATCGTGGTCAATGAACCGTCGATTGTGGCGATCAACAAGATCACCGGACGCATCGAGGCGGTCGGGCGCGAAGCCAAGGAGATGCTGGGGCGCACCCCCGGCAACATCGTGGCCATCAAGCCGATGAAGGACGGCGTGATTGCCGACTTCGAGGTGACCGAGAAGATGCTGGCGCACTTCATCAAGAAGGCGCACAACCGCACCATGTGGGTGCGGCCCCGCATCGTCATCGGCGTGCCCTCGGAGATTACGCAGGTGGAAAAACGCGCCGTCAAGGACAGCGCGTACCGTGCGAAGGCCAGCGAGGTGTACCTGGTGGAAGAAGCCATGGCCGCGGCCATCGGCGCCGGCATGCCGATCGAAGACGCGTCGGGCAACATGGTGGTCGACATCGGCGGCGGCACCACCGACATCGCCGTCATCTCGCTGGCCGGCATCGTCTACAGCAAGGCGATTCGTGTGGCGGGCAATGAGATGGATGAAGCGATCATCCAGTACATCAAGAAGACCTACAACCTGCTCATCGGTGAGCGCACCTCCGAGCAGATCAAGATGGAGCTGGGCTCGGCGTATCCGCTCGACGAGCGGCTCACGATGGAGATCAAGGGGCGGCATCTGATTGAAGGCGTGCCGAAGACGATCACCATCACTGATGAGGAAATTCGCGAAGCGCTCGCCGAAACGGTGAACGTCATCGTGGACGCCGTGCGCGTGGCGCTGGAGCGCACGCCACCCGAACTGTCGGCCGACATCGTCGACCGCGGAATCGTGGTGACCGGTGGCGGGGCATTGCTCAAGAACCTCGACAAACGACTGCGCGAAGAAACCGGCTTGCCGGTCGCCACCGCAGAAGATCCGCTGTCGACGGTGGTGCTGGGGGCCGGCAAGATGTTGTCGAACTTCGAACTGCTGAGAAAAATTTCTCTGGATTAATTGGGTTGGCCAGTTTTCGCCGGACGCTTGTCCTGTTCCTGCTGCTGAGTTTCGGCCATGTGCTGCTGATCTCCGCCCAGGTGCAGTCGGGCAGCGGGATGCCGCTGATGCAGGCCGCCGCTTTCGGCGTGTTCGCCTCGGTCCAGCACCTGACCTCGGGCGTCGCCGACTTCACCCGGTCGCTTTGGTCAAATTACGTGGCCCTGCAGGGCGTGGCGGCTGAAAATGCCGCGCTCAAAAAGCGGGTGGTTGAGCTGGAGGGGCGTGTTCAGGCGCAGTCCGCCATCGTCAGCCAGACACAGGAACTTGAGTCGTTGCTGCGCCTGCAGCAGAGCCTGGTGGCCCCGACACTTGCGGCGCGTGTGATTGCGGGTGATCCCGCTCCCGGGGCCTTCATGATCACCATCGACCAGGGCAGTGCCAACGGCGTGGAGCCTGACATGGCGGTGATCGGACATTTCGGTGTGGTGGGTCGCGTGTTTGGGCGTCCCACCGCCCATGCCGCGCAGGTGCAGCTGCTCATCGGGCGCCAGGCGGCGGCTGCCGCGTTTACGGAACGGTCGGAGGCGACGGGAGTGGTGCAGGGCGGGGCGGGGTCGCCACCCCTTGAGATGAACTTCGTGGATGGACTGCGCAATGTCCAGGTGGGCGAGCGCGTCCTGACATCGGGCCTCGATGGCATCTACCCTCGTGGGTTTCTGATCGGCACGGTGGAGCGGGCCGTGCGCGGCAGCGGGGGGTATAGCGACGTGCGCATCCAGCCCGTGGTGGACTTTTCGCGCATTGACGTGGTGTTGGTGGTGCTGGCCAGACCAGACCGCGTCACGGATGTGGTGCGGCAGCCATGAACATCGCACGGGTCCTGCTTGTCGTCGCCGTCGGCTTGGTGCTGCAGATGGCGCTGGCCCGGTACGCCGTGGGAGGACGCTGGGCGTTTGACCTGGTGCTGGTGGCGGTGGTGTATGCGGGGCTGGCGTGGGGACCGATCGCCGGAATGTGGGCCGGCACGGCGGGCGGCCTGATTCAGGATGCCCTGTCCGGCGATGTGATCGGGGTCGGCGGGTTGGCCAAGACGATCGCTGGCCTTGGCGCCGGGGTGGCCGGCAGTCAGTTTGTCGTCTCCCAGGCGTCGTCGCGCGTGGCGACGGTCGTTGTTGTGACGGTGGGGCACCGGTTGCTGCTGGTGTCGTTGCTGGCGATCGTCGATCAGCGGTGGTCAGACATCAGCTGGACCGCTATGCTGGTGGAAATCGGTGTGAATGGGTTGGCAGGGCTGATCGCCTTCAAGGCCACAGAACTGGCTCCCGGAGCGGTGCGGCAGTCCCGGCAGCTGCGCCGGTCGTCTCTGAGTAAACGACGGTGGTAGGAATGATGATGCGAGGGTGCGCGTGCTGACGCCGGGGGCCTACGAGGACCGCCAGAATTTGCACCTGCGCCTGATCGGGTTTCGTGTCAGCGTGGTCGTGGTGTTTCTGGCACTCGCGGTGGCTTTCTGGACGTTGCAGGTGCTGCAGTACCAGAAGTATCTGGTCCGCGCCGAGAACAACCGCATGCGCACGATCGAACTGCGCGCGCCACGCGGCGTGGTGTTTGATCGGCATGGCGAAGTGCTGGTGCAGAATCGGCGTGCCTTCCGGATCGCCATCGTGCGCGAGCAGACGGCCGGCGATCTGGATGGCGTGATCGAGCGGTTGGCCGTGGTGGCGGAGGTGGACGAAGCGCTCGTGCGAGCCACCGTCAAACGCCGGATGAATGAGCCGGTGTTTCGGCCGGTGCCGGTGATCGAGAACGCGACCGATGCCCAGGTGGCGGCGGTGCTGGCGCGGTCGCTGGAGTTGCCCGGAGTGGTCGTCGAGCAGGTGCCCACGCGCAAATATCCAGACGAGCGGCTGGCTGCGCATCTGTTCGGCTACGTCGGCGAGGTCCCTCCCGCGCAGGTGACGCCGGACCTGCCGGCCGGCGCCATCATTGGTCGGGCTGGTGTCGAGCGCGTCTACAACAATTTGTTGATGGGGGAGAACGGCAACCGGTCCATCGTGGTCAACAGCCGCGGTCGCGAGATCGAGGAACTGAAGCAGTTGGAACCGGTGGACGGCCATCGGGTGCAGCTCACGGTGGACGCAGACCTGCAGCGGGCGATCGAGGACGCGTTTCATGCGGCTGGCAGGAACGGGGCCGGCGTGTTTCTTGATCCGCGCAACGGCGAAGTTCTCGCCATGACCAGCCTCCCTGCCTACGATCCGAACGACTTTGCCGGTGGGATCGATGCGGCCACGTGGAACGTCCTCGAGCGTGACCCCCTTCGCCCCCTGGGCAACCGGACTCTGCAGGGACGCTACGCCCCGGGATCCACCTTCAAGGTCGTCATGGCGATTGCCGCGCTTGAAGAAAAAGTCATTACGCCCGAGACTGAGGTGTTCTGCGCCGGGAGCAAGTCGTTTTACGGTCGCTCATGGGCGTGCAATCGCCCCGGCGGACACGGGCGGCAGAACCTGGTGCAGGCGCTGCAGCATTCATGCAACGTCTACTTTTACACGATTGGCGACATGCTGCCGATCGACACGATCCACAAGTGGGCGGTTCGGCTCGGGCTTGTCGGGCGCACCGGCATCGATCTGCCGAACGAAAACGAGAGCGTGGTCCCTTCGGAAGCGTGGAAGCGCGCGAGGTTCAACGATCGCTGGTATCCCGGCGAAACGTTGTCGGTGGCCATTGGACAGGGGGGCAACGACGTCACGCCGATTGCCCTTGCGCGCATGATTGCGACGGTGGCCAACGGCGGCACCCTGGTGACCCCGCATGTGATGCGGGCGGTCGATCGTGGGCAAGGGTGGGAGCCGATCGTCCAGGCGCCTCTCATCACGCCTCCCGTGCCCTTGAACCCGCAGATGCTCGACGTGGTTCGCGAGGGACTCTGGCAGGCCGTGAACGGCGCGACCGGCACCGCGCGGAGTGCGCGCCTGCCTGGGTATGACGTGTCCGGCAAGACCGGGACGGCGCAGGTGATTTCGCTCGAAGGTGCCCGCGCTGCAGCCGGTCGCACCGATCGCGACTTGCGCCATCACCGGTGGTTGGTGTTTTTTGCGCCGAAGGACAATCCCGAAATTGCCGGCGTGGTGTTTGTCGAACACGGGGGCGCAGAGGTTGGGGCGACGCAGCTTGTGCGACACGTGCTCGACACCTATTTTGCGAAGAAGGAAGGACGCCCCCTGCCTGTCCTGACGCCCCCCATGCCGCCGAAGGCTCCCGTGGTGCCCACAGGAGAGGGCCAGCGGTGAGTGTCACCCGGCGTCTGCTGCCGTACATGGACTGGCCGCTGCTGGCAGCGGTGACGCTGCTGATGCTGATCGGGCTCGCAACCATCTACAGCGTGACGTGGAACATCGCGGCTGAGGCCCCCGGCACGGAGTTCTGGCGGCAACTGTATGCCGTGCCCGTCGGTCTGGTGGCGCTGGCCGTGTGCCTCTTCGTCGATTACCGCACACTCACGCAGCGATCGGTGCTGATCTACCTGGGCCTTGTCGTGGCGCTTGTGGCCGTTCTGTTTTTTGGTGTGGTCGTGAAAGGTGCTCGGCGGTGGCTCGATCTGGGATTTGGCTCGCTGCAGCCGTCGGAGTTCGCGCGCCTCGGCGTGGCCCTGGTGCTGGCCATGTGGTACGGCGAAGGCCGCCGCACGGCGCGGTCACTGGTTGACCTGGTCGGAGGCGGATTGGTGGTGGGCATTCCGGTGCTGCTCATCTTTCTGCAGCCCGATCTGGGCACGGCAGTCACGCTCATCCCCGTGTACCTTGGCGTCGTGTACTTGGCCGGGCTTCGGCTCAAGTGGATAGGCATCGGCCTGCTGGCTCTGGTGTTGCTGTCGCCAGCCATCTGGCATTGGGGCCTGCAGGACTACCAGAAGGGCCGCGTCATCACCTTCCTGGACCCGGAACTCGACCCGCGCGGCGACGGCTGGCAGCAGATCCAGGCCAAGGTCACGGTGGGGTCTGGCGGCTTGTTTGGCAAGGGTTTTCGTCAAGGCACGCAGGGGGCCTACCGGTTTCTGCCGGAAGGCCACAACGACTTTGTGTTTGCGGTGCTGGCTGAGGAACACGGGTTTCTCGGCGTGATTGTGGTGCTCGGGCTCTACCTGTTTGTCATCATGCGCAGTGTGGACGCCGCCAAACTGGCCAAGGACCGGGTCGGGGCGTTCCTGGTGGTCGGGATCGTGTCCTGGTTCTCGTTTCAGGTGGTGTACAACATCACTATGCAGGCAGGTCTGGCCCCGGTGAAGGGCCTGACCCTGCCACTCATGAGTTATGGCGGGTCGTCGCTGGTTGCGACACTCGCCGGTTTTGGCCTCATCCTCAACGTGCGGATGCGGCGGTTTACGAATTAGACGGGATGTTCGGATGAACAAGGAGATGGTGATCTCCTCGACGCCGCACGAAACGCGTGTGGCGATTCTTGAGGACGATCAGGTTGTTGAAGTATTCATCGAGCGGGAACACTCCCGCGGGGTGGTCGGCAATATCTACAAGGGCCGCGTGTCAAAGGTGTTGCCAGGCATGCAGTCCGCCTTTGTGGACCTCGGTCTGGAACGCGACGCGTTCCTGTATGTGACCGACGTCATTGATCCGACCGCCGAGAGCCTCGAGGATGATGACGAGGCTCTGGTGGAGCCGGCCCCGGTGCCAGAGCCGGTGCTCGCCGCGCTGGCGGCCGGAGAGTCGGCGTCAGTGTCGGAAGACGCGGAGCCGGCCGACGGCGACGACGGAGCTACAGACGAGCCGGGTGACGACCCTGGTGCCGAGACCACAGGCCGGTCAGCCGACGCAGGCGGCTCCTCCGGCAGCACGGCCGAAGCCGTGGCCGAGGCGGTCTCTGAGGGCATGCCACCGGCGGCGCCCGCGGGCGCCACCAATGGTCAGGCTGGTCAGAACGGTACCGGCGCACAACGCCGGGGCGGACGCGACCGTGATCGCACCCCGGCCGACACGAAGATCGAAGACCTGCTCAAGGAAGGGCAGGAGGTTGTCGTGCAGGTCGTCAAGGAACCTCTCGGCACCAAGGGCGCACGCATCACGTCCCACATTTCGCTGCCGGGGCGCTTTCTGGTCTACATGCCGACCGTGGAGCATATCGGCGTGTCGCGCAAGATCGAATCACGCGAGGAACGGCGTCGTCTGCGCACCATCGTGCAGAAGTTCAAGGAAGAGTCCGGTCTGCCGGGCGGGGTCATCATTCGTACGGCGGCGGTCAACCGCCCCGACGAAGACATCCTGAGCGACCTGGAATACTTCAAGTCGGTGTGGACCGAAGTGCAGCGTCGGAAAGAGACGCAGCGCCCACCGTGTGCGCTCTATCGCGAAGAGAGCCTCGTCGCCAAACTGTTGCGCGACTTTCTCACCGAGCAGTTCACCGCCATTCGGATTGACGACGAAGTCGAATACAAACGGGTGGTGGCGCTCATGGGCCGCATCATGCCGAACATGGTCGGCCGGGTGAAGCACTACAGCAAGGACTACCCGATTTTTGACGAATACGGGGTGCAGGGCGAAATCGACAAGGCGCTGCGCAGTAAAGTCTGGCTCAAATCCGGCGGCTACATCGTCATCAACCAGACGGAGGCGCTGGTGGCCATCGACGTCAACACCGGTCGCTACGTCGGCAAAAAAAGCGCCGGGCGTCTGGAAGACACCATCATCAAGACAAATTTGGAGGCGGCGAAGGAAATTTGCCGTCAGATGCGTCTGCGCGACCTCGGCGGCATCATCGTGCTCGACTTCATCGACATGGAGGACAAGAAGAACCGCCAGAAGGTGTTCGCCGCGATGGAGCAGGAACTGCGACGCGACCGTGCGCCCTCGAAGGTCGTGCAGGTGAACGACTTCGGGCTGGTGATTGTCACGCGGAAACGAGTGAAGAGCAGCCTGGAACGTCTGCTGACCGAACCGTGTCCCTACTGTTCGGGGACGGGCACCATCAAGGCCAGTCCGACGATCTGTTACGACATCCTGACCGAGGTGAAGAAGGTGGCCGTTGATCTCGATGGGTACAGCCTCGTGCTGCGTGTGAATCCGGAGGTGGCGCGTGCCCTGCGGGAAGAGGGCCGCGGGGTCTTCAAGGAACTGGAGGCCACCGTCGGTCGGTCAGTGACGGTGCGCGCTGACGAACAGCTGCATCATGAGCAGTTCGATTTAATGGCCATATAATGTCGCGGTGGAGGCAATAACGATGACACGCAAAACGATTTTTTCGATGGTGGCAGTGGCGCTGATGGTCGGCTTGTCGGCCGGAGTGGCCGCGCAGACCGCGACATCGCTCGGGACGGTGAATCTGGCTCGTGGGGTCATGGCCGATGGGAAGGCACTGCCTGCCGGCAGTTACACCCTGCGCGTCTCGACCGCGCCGGTGACGTCAGTCGTCGGTCAGGCCGAACCCAACGCCAAGTGGGTGGAGTTTGTGCAGGGTGGTGAGGTCAAGGGCCGCGAACTGGCGTCCGTGATTCCGTCCGCCGAAGTGGCGCAGGTCGTCAAGGGCAGGGCGCCGGCCTCCGGTGGATCCAAGGTGGAACTGCTGCGCGGCGGCGAATACCTTCGCGTCTGGGCCAACCAGGCGGGCACCCACTACCTGGTGCACTTGATCGTCGGCTAGCAACAATGCTTTCGGAGCCGACGGGCTTTTAGCCCGTCGGTTTCAGACGGACTAAAGTCCGTCTGCTCCGTACTGTCTCTTACTACCGCTTCGTAATCACGACCGACCCGCTGAAGCTGGTGGCCGAGACGGTGGCGCTGCCGTCACCGAATGTGCCGCTCAGGGCACGGTTCGCCCGACGCCCACTGGAGCTCACGCCTGCGGTTTGCAGCGGCAGGTCTGAGCGCACCGACCCAGAGAAGGTGCGTGCCTCCAGGTTGAACCCCGTCCGGCCATCCAGCGAGAGACGCACCGAGCCCGACTGGCTCTGAAACTCGTACCGGCCGCCTGACGCGAGCGTGCCATCAAACACCACGTCTCCCGACAGGGACTTCGCCGAAGTTGCGGACGTCTGCGCGTTGCGTACCGTGGCCGTGCCGCTCATGCTGCCGACATCCAGGCGACGCGCGGTGACGTTCGTCGCGGTCACATCACCGCTGATCGACGCGGCCTCAAGCAAGCCTTCCGCCTTCACGTCGCGCAGTTCGATGTCTCCGGAAATGGTCTTGGCGCTCAGCAGACGGTCGGCGTGGGTGACGGTGACATCACCGCTCGTGGTGCTGACGGTGAGTTCACCCGCGATGCGGGTGACGGCGATGTCGCCGGAGATGGTCTTGGCGGTGATCCGTGTGCCGGCCGGTGCCGTGACCACGTAGTCCACCGACACACTGAAATCGGACTGACGTTCGTTGGGATACACCGTGCGCGCGGTGACGCGGTCGCCGCGATGGGTGGTCTCGGCACGCACACGCGCCAGACCCGCCCGGGCATCAGACTCCGTACGCCCGCGCGCGTGGCGAATCACCTCGATGGTCAGATCGCGCCCGGAGCCTGCCGTAATGCGGAGGTCACCCGAGACGTTGTCGAGCGTGAACTCGCCTGACGTGCCGATGGCGAAGGTGCGTGTCTCGCGGTCGGTCTGCGCGGCGGGGAAGTTGCGCTGGCTCATCGACGACCACGACCAGTTGCCGTCACCGACCCACGGCGTGCGTGCCAGGTGTTCGACGATGTCGGCGATGTCGCGGCTGGCTGACGACAGTTCGTGACGCAACTCCTGTTGCAGCTCTGGACCGAAGACGTCGCGCAGTACGATGCGCAACTCTTCGGCTACTTCGCGAATGGCCTGTGTGTCCACGCGCACGCGGACATCCACCGGTTGTGCAGCGACCGGGGCGGCTGAGACGGCGAACAGTCCCGCCAGTGCGGCGAGTCGAATCGTGTGTGCGTTCATCACGTGTATCCTCTTCGTGTCGACGGCCTCTGGTGCAGCCCTAGGACGTCTTCGTTTTGGCGCCCGCCGCCGCTTCCGCAGCCCCACTGGCGTCGCCTTGTCGCATCTCGTTCATCAGCACCACTGTCTGCTGCAGCAGGCTGACCTTGTTGCCCAGCGCCTCGAAGAGGCTGGTGCGTGCCGGTTGACTCGCCGGGTTCTCGGTGAGCGCCGCACGACTTTCCGCAATCGCCGAGTCGATCGTGCCCACGGTGCGCTGGAGTGTCTGGACCACCTCGGGTGACATGGACGGGTCCCCCGTGGTCACCATGTCTTCGAGTTGCGCGATCGCCAATTCGTATTCCGCCTGTGCGCGCAACAACGTGTCTCCAATGGTTTCGACGGTGGGCGGCGCTGAGACGTTGCCGTCCGTGTCCACAATCGCGGTGGCGGGTGCCGCGGCATCCGGCTGCGACATGACATACACGCCTGCCGTGACCAGCAGGAGTGCGGCCGCCAGACCGAGCCACTGCCACCTGTCGGCACTCGCAGCTCTCGGGGTGATGACCGGGGGCGCGACCGTGACGGGAGTCGTGGTGCGTTGCCCCTGCTGTTCCAGGCGCACACGGCCGGCGATCTCCATCCACAGATGGGCCGGCGGCGTGATCGGGCCCAGGGTACGTGCGGCGTCGCGGAGACGTTCGAAGTCAGCCACCACTCCGCGGCACGACGCGCAGGCGTCACAGTGGGCGGCGACCGCGGCGTGCACCTCCGGTGTCACCAGTCTGTCGACGTAGTCGCTCAACAACGGATGGACGTCAGTACACGTCATCGCATCCTCCCGAGTGACTCGCGCAGGCGCAGGCGTGCCTTGTGCAACTGTGATTTTGATGTGCCGTCAGAAATTCCAAGCATGGCACCCACCTCACGGTGTTCAAACCCTTCCACATCGTACAGGACGAACACCTCACGGCATCCGTCCGGCAATTCCGCCACGGCGCGCTCAAGATCGATCCGATCCACCACGCCAAGAATGGGGCCCCGCCCCCCCTCAGGCGGCGGCGCATCGTCCACGTCATACGACTCGGTGACCTGGGCCGTCCGGTTCGCGCGACTGCGCAGAAAATCGAGGCAGAGATTCGTCGCGAGACGGAACAACCAGGTGCCCAGCGCCGATTCACCCTTGTACAACCCCATCTTGCGGTGGGCGGTGAGGAAGATGTCCTGCAACAGATCTTCCGCATCGGTGCGTCCCACCATGCGACACGCCAACCCGAACAACCGGGGGGCGTGTACGCGATACAGCTCTTCAAACGCACCCGGTTCGCCTGTGCGGCACCGATCGGCCAGATCCCGGTCGGCGTGGCGGGCGGCGGGGGCGTTCAAAGGGTTAGACGGGGACATGGGGTGTTCGCGTTGCCGTGCGACGACGGGCTGCACAACAAGACGGTATCCAGCCGGTCATGGTTCACGGATTCCACCGTGTTGTGGCGAATGCCTGAATGCGGCCCCGACGCACCACGACGCCTTCGGCAGCCAGAAGTTGCGCCTTCAGGTGTGGGTCGCGACCGAAACCGCCGAGCCGTCCACCGGCGGCGATCACACGATGGTAGGGCAGGCCCGGCTCATCCGCGCGACGCATGATCTGTCCCACAGCGCGAGCCGCCCCTGGGCGACCTGCCCACGTGGCGACATCGCCGTACGTGGCGACACGGCCCGACGGAATACGTCGCAGCACGCGCAGAACCGCGCGGGTGAAGGGCGTCGCCACCATGGGCGATGATACTGCCATGAACTTTCCGGTGGTCAGGCTTGATGCGGGCGCGTTGCCCGAGGTGGTGTCGGTGATGGCGGATGCCTTTGGTGCGTACCCCCTGATGCGATTTGTGGTGGGACCCGATGGGGATGTGGCGGCACGCATCCATCGCCTCGTGGATTTGTTCGTCACGCGGCGTCAGCGGCGCGGGGGACCGATGCTCGGGGTACACGATCCTGCCACCCGGAGGCTGATCGGCGCCGCGGCGTTCACGTTGCCGCATGAAGCCGACCCTCCGCCCGACCTCGCGCCATGGGTGGATGCCGTGTGGGACGAACTTGGGGCCGATGCGCACGCACGGTATCAGCAGTACGCGGCTGTCTGGCCCGTACTCATGGACGCGCCACACCATCACCTCAACATGCTCGGCGTGCGGCGCGCGTGGGCCGGACAAGGTGTGGCACGTCCGCTCCTGCTGGGAGTGCAGCAGATGGCGGCCGACGATCCCGCCTCGGCGGGCGTGTCACTCACGACCGAAGTCGAGCGCAACGTCGCGTTCTACGAACACTTCGGCTACCAGTGCGTCGGCCACACGCGCCTGACACCGGACCTGGAGACCTGGGCCTTCGTTCGCCCGAATGATCGGTAGCCGTGCAGTAGAGCGTTTCACCATGAGGTTCCATGAGGATCCATGAGGAAATGCCTGTCAGTGACCCGCGAGGGTTGGGGGCCAGGCCGAAAGCCTGGCCGCTCGCCACCCGCATCTGCCGCCTCCGGCGGCACCCAACCGTGCACAGACAGTGCCCACTGCGTCTAACTCCTGGAATTTCTCCATGGCGCTCCATGACCTACATGGTGAAAAACGTTCTTTGACACCGCCGCACACTAGAATTGAAGGGATGTCGGACGAGAGTAATCAGGACGCCCACCGCGCGGCGGTCATTGGCGCGGGGAGCTGGGGCACCGCGCTGGCGATTCAACTGGGCAGCGTGGGCCATCAGGTCGCCCTGTGGGGTCGAGACGCCGCGTTGATGGCGGCGATGGCCGACCGGCGCGCGAATCCGACCTATCTGCCCGACGTCACGTTTCCAGGGCCGGTGCGCCCGACCGCGTCCCTCGACGGTGCCCTCGCGGGGGCGCGCCACGTCATCGTCGCAGTGCCGTCGCACGGTTTGCGCACGGTGCTGCGCCAGGCCGCGCCACTCCTGGCACCCGGCACGATCATCGTCAGTGCCACAAAGGGCATCGAGAACGAGTCGCTGCAACGGATGTCGGAAGTCATTCGTGAGGAAACCAGCGGGCGATGTCCCGTGGTCGTCTTGTCGGGACCGAGTTTTGCCGCAGAAGTCGCGCAACGACTGCCGACCGCGCTGGTCGCCGCGTCTGACGATGCGGAGGCGGTGGTGCTGGTGCAGGACGAATTTCGCGGACCGCAGTTCCGCCTGTATGGATCGACTGATGTGATCGGTGTCGAGATTGGCGCCGCCCTCAAGAACATCATCGCGATTGCGGCGGGCGTCGTTGAGTCGCTGGGACTGGGCCACAACGCGATGGCGGCATTGATCACGCGGGGACTCGCGGAGATCGCGCGACTGTCCTGCGCCATGGGAGGCCAGCGCGATACACCTGCCGGGTTGAGCGGCTTGGGGGACCTCGTGCTGACCTGTACAGGCTCGCTGAGCCGAAACCGGCACGTCGGCATCGAGTTGGGCCGCGGCCGGTCGATCGACGACGTGGTGGCCGGCATGCGCATGGTGGCCGAGGGCGTACGCACGACGACCGCGGCGCTCGCGCTGGGGGCACGATACGGTGTGGAGTTGCCCATCGCGGCGCAGATGGCTGAGGTGCTGGCCGGGCGCAAGAGTCCACGCGCCGCTGTCGGGGATCTGATGCTGCGACCGCAGCGTGATGAGCGGGATATGGAGGGCACACGTGGCGTTGTTTGATCGCCTGAAGGCGGGGCTCGCCAAGACGGCACAGCAGATTCGCGAACGGTTATCGGACGTGGCAGCCGAGGTGCACATGCCCGGTTCGGCGTCTCGCGCACCACGCGCCGGGACGACAGCCCTCGACCTCCACTCGCTTGAAGCCGTCGAGGACGCGCTGATTGCCGCAGACGTGGGCCTGCCGGCCACCGAGCGCATTGTTGAAGCCGTGCGCAAGGACCGACAGGGGAGTCTGGCCGAGCGGGTGGGGCGGGAGGTGCGAAGGATTCTGGGTGAAGCCGGCACCGCCCCGGACATCACCACGACGCCACACGTCATTCTCGTGGTCGGTGTGAACGGTGTCGGCAAGACGACAACAGTCGGCAAACTCGCGAACGTCTACCAGCAGAACGACAAGTCGGTGCTGGTCTGTGCGGCCGATACCTTCCGTGCGGCGGCCGTGGAGCAGTTGGCCGTCTGGACGGAACGGGCGGGTGTGGATCTCGTGCGGGCGCAGTCGGGATCCGACCCGGCCGCGGTGACGTTTGACGCGGTGACGGCGGCGCGTGCGAGAGGCCGCGACGTCCTGATCGTGGACACGGCAGGTCGGCTGCATACAAAAACAAACCTGATGGCCGAACTCGACAAGATTCGTCGCATTGTGGCGCGCGAAGTACCGGGTGCGCCGCACGAAGTGCTGCTGGTGCTGGATGCCACGGTCGGGCAGAACGGTCTGGCACAGGCCCGCGAGTTTCAGCAGGCCAGTGGCGCCAACGGTATCGTGTTGACCAAACTCGACGGCACGGCCAAAGGCGGCGTGGCCGTGGCGATTGCGCACGACCTCAAACTGCCGATTCGATTTGTCGGCGTGGGTGAAGGCATCGAGGACTTCTTGCCCTTTGATGCCGATGCGTACGTGGACGCGATGTTCACCACGCACTGACGCTGACGATGGGGAGATGGGGAGATGGGGAGGTGGGGAGATGGATGGCACGTGCCCTCTTCCTTGCCGAACGCGGGCGTGGCCGCACCGCGCCCAACCCGATGGTCGGTGCCGTGGTCGTGTCACCCGATGGGATCGTGGTGGGGCAGGGCGCACATCTGGTGGCGGGCGGTCCTCACGCCGAGGTGCATGCGCTGGAGGCGGCCGGGTCCGCAGCGCGTGGCGCCACGTTGTATTGCACACTCGAGCCGTGTTGCCACGTCGGTCGGACGGGACCGTGCACCGAACGCGTCATTGCTGCGGGAATCGCGCGTGTCGTGACGGCGATCGAGGACCCGAATCCGAAGGTCGCGGGTCAGGGGCACGCGCAGCTGCGCGCGGCCGGCATTGAGGTGATCACGGGCGTCGGTGCCGACGAGGCGCGACGCCAGAACGCGCCGTTTCTGACATGGATGACGCAGCACCGGCCATGGACGATCCTCAAGACGGCCGTCTCGGCCGATGGCTTTGTGGGGCCGCATCGCACAGCAGCGGGGTCGACACGACATCGTCTGACAAGCCCCACCACGGACCGATGGATGCACCGTCAACGCGCGTGGATTGACGCTATCGCTGTGGGCGCCGATACGGTGCTGGCCGACGATCCGTCGCTGACGCCCCGTGGGGCGTGGCGGCCGCGGCCGCTCACACGGGTCGTGATCGACTGGCGGGGCCGGGTGCCGGCGACCGCCCGCGTGTATTCGACCGGCTGGGCCGGCCCCGTCATAATGGTGGGGCTGGAGTCGGTGTCTCCGGCGCAGGTGGCGGCGGTAGAGGCCGTTGGTGTCGAGACGGTGTTGCTGCCGGCGCGGGATCTGACAGCCGTGGCGAGCGCACTGGCGGCCCGGCAGATACAGTCACTGCTGGTTGAAGGTGGGCCGGCATTGCAGCAGGCCTGGGTGGAGGCCGGACTCGTGGACGCGGTGCAGTTCGTGGAAACGCCGGTGACTCTGGGTGATGGCGTGCGTGTGGCGCCGGCGTTAACTGCGTGGGCCCGGAATGCCGCCCACACGCGGCGGGGATTTGGAGCGGATACGCTCGTGGAAGGTATGTGGTCCTGACGTGTTTACCGGGTTGATTGAAGCGACAGGCCGCATCGTGCGCGGCGTCAGCGGCACCGACGGTGGACGCGTGGACGTGGAGACATCGCTTGGCGCCGAGTTGGCTGTCGGCGACAGTATTGCGGTGGATGGCATTTGCCTGACGGCCGTCGCGGTCTCGTCGCAGGGGTTCAGCGCGGATGTGTCGCCGCAGACCCTGCGTGTGACGGCGGCCACCCGGTGGACGACAGGGGGCCGGGTCAACCTCGAGCGTCCGTTGCGTGCGGACGCGCGACTGGGCGGCCACTTCGTGCTCGGTCACGTGGATGGCGTGGGCCGGGTGCTCACCGTGCGACCCGACGGCGACAGTGTGTGGATGGAAGTCTCACTGCCGGCGGATCTGGCTGCCTACGTGATTCCGAAGGGGTCGATCGCCGTCAACGGTATCAGCCTGACGGTGGCTGACCTGCAGTCGGGGCACGTGGCCGTACAGGTGGTGCCGCATACATGGGCGGTCACCACACTGGCGGATCTACAGGTGGGCGACACGGTGAATCTTGAAGCGGACGTGCTCGGCAAACACGTGGCACGGCTGATGGGATTAGGTATGGGAACGGGCACAACATCATGAAGACATCGCCATTCGCGTCCATTAACGAGGCCATCGTGGCGCTGCGCGCCGGTCGGATGATCGTCGTGGTTGACGACGAGGATCGCGAGAACGAGGGGGATCTGACGATGGCCGCGTCGGCGGTGACGCCCGAGGCGATCAACTTCATGGTGACGCACGGGCGTGGTCTGGTGTGTCTGGCGATGACGCCGGAGCGTCTGGATGAACTCGACATCCCACTCGAAGTCAGCGACAACACGGCACGACGTGAGACGGCATTTTGTGTGTCCATCGACGCACGCACGGGCACGACGACCGGTATTTCAGCCGCCGATCGCGCCGCGACGATTGCGGTGGCGATTGCGGCAGACACGGTGCCACGTGATCTCACTCGTCCCGGGCACATCTTTCCGCTGCGGGCACGAACTGGCGGAGTACTCGTCCGTTCCGGCCACACGGAAGCCGCGGTTGATCTCGCGCGTATTGCCGGACTGCCACCGGCTGGGGTGATCTGCGAAATTCTCAACGAAGACGGTTCGATGGCGCGGGTGCCTGAGCTGATGACGTTTGCGCAGAAGCACCACCTGCCGATCATCACGATTGCGGAACTCATCAGTCACCGCATGCGCACCGAAAGCCTGGTGACCCGTGTGGCGACGGCCGCGCTGCCCACGGCGCACGGGCCCTTCGAGATCCACGCCTATCAGTCGGGGATCGACGGGGAAACCCATGTGGCGCTGGTCAAGGGTGACATCAGCAGTGGTGAGCGCATCCTCGTGCGCGTGCACTCGAAGTGTCTGACGGGCGACGTGTTCCATTCGCTGCGGTGTGACTGTGGACCGCAGCTCGACACCGCCATGCAGCGTATTGCGCTGGAAGGGCAGGGCGTCCTGCTCTACCTGCACCAGGAGGGACGCGGCATCGGGTTGGGCAACAAGATTAAGGCGTATGAACTGCAGGACAAGGGCCTCGATACCGTGGAAGCCAATGAACACCTCGGTTTCAAGCCCGACCAGCGCGACTACGGCATCGGCGCGCAGATTCTGCGCGACCTGGGCATCCGGTCCATGCGTCTGCTGACCAATAATCCACGCAAGTTTGTGGGGTTGGAAGGGTACGGCTTGTCGGTGGTCGAGTCAGTGCCGATCGAAATCGCCGCCACTGACGACACCCGCAAGTACATGAAGACCAAGAAGGACAAACTTGGCCACACGTTGTCGACGGTGTGAGGCGGATGGGCATGCCACTCCTGCGTGCTGGTGGGCTCCTGTGCCTCGCCATCACAACATCCACGTCGCTACTGGTGGCCGCACCGCAGGACGTGCCGCTCGAGACGTTGCTGAAGCGTCTGGCCGACTACATCGAGACCTTCGAGCGCAGTCTGTCGGCGGTCGTCTCCGAAGAACACTACCACCAGCACCTGTCGCGAGCGACCGGAGGGGCGCCCACCCAACGTCGATTGAAGTCCGATTTTTTATTGACGCAAATGCCGAATGCGCCGAGTGGCGTCCCCAGCTGGATTGGGTTCCGCGATGTCTTCGAGGTGGACGGGCAGCCGGTGCAGGACCGGAGTGACCGACTCGTCCAGTTGTTTGTCTCGCCCCCGGGAGACGCCGCCAGTCAGGTGCGCAGCATTATCAATGCCGGTGCGCGGCACAATCTCGGGGAGGTGACGCGCACGATCAACGTGCCCACAATGAGCCTGGAGTACGCGAAGCGGAACACACAAGGGCGGTCGGACTTTCGACGTGGGGGACAGAGCCGCATCGACGGGCATGAGGTGCGCGAAGTGCGATTCACGGAGCGCCAACTGCCGCGCATTATTCATACGGTGGACAACGCCGCCGCTCAGGGCACCTTCTGGATCGATGAAAAGACCGGCCGGGTGCATCGCACCGAGTTGCGGGTGACCACCGGCAGGACCGCGGCCACGATCAAGGTCGACTACGCCCTCGTTCCCACTCTCGATCTCTGGTTGCCGGTCGTGATGGAGGAGCGGTACGCCACCCCAAGTCGTCCCGTCATCACCGGCCGGGCCGCGTATCAGAACTTCCGGTCGTTCAAAGTGACCGTCGATACAATCATCAAGAAGTGAATCTGCAGATGAGGAGTGTTGGATGAGGGGCTTTGTGCGACAACTCGTACTGGTGCTGGGGGTGGCGGTGGCGCTGTCGTGTGCCTCAGTGTCGTCCCTGGAACCGGGGAGCCGCGTCTCGCTCGACGCGTATGCCGAGTTCCAAGTGGATGAGTTTCTGGTCGTGGAGGGACAGCGGGTGTCCATCGATGCCGCCACGATTTTCAAGGGCAGTCATGCCCGCAGTCTGGAGGAAATCGAGCTCGGGGATGAAGTCACGGTCCGTGGCGAGCGAGCCGTGGACGGCAGCATCCGCGCCATCGAAATCGAGGCGAAACCAAACGGGGACGCCCTCTTTGAGGCTGAGGTGCTCTCGGTCACCGACGAGATGGAAGGGGTCTGGGTCGAGCGCGGGATGATGTTTGAACCCGGTGAGACCGACGAGGACATCACGGTGATCGGCTCACTGCTGACCTCCGGGCCCCAGGTGGATCGCGTGGCGCGGATCACCCGTCGTCTGATGCCGCCCTATCTGCCGGCATCGTCCATCCGCGTCTATGTCGTGGACACGGACGAGTGGAATGCCGCGGCGATGGGCAATGGTGCCGTGTGGATCTATACCGGCCTGATGGAGGCAATGTCGGATGACGAACTCGCCGTCGTCATTGGACACGAGTTGGCCCACGTGACCCATGAACACTCGCGTCGGTCGGCCAAGTCCGAGATCTGGCGACAGTTGCTTGGTCTGGGGGTGGCGGCCGCAGCTGAGGCCATCGAAGACGACGTGTTGCGCACGGTGGTGCAGGTGGCGGCCATGGCCGGCACCGTGGCCAGCCTCAGCAAATACAGTCGGGGCCATGAGGACCAGGCCGACCGAGTCGGGTTGCGGTATGTCCACGAAGCCGGGTTCGACGTGACAGCCGGGCCCAGAGTGTGGGCCCGATTCCAGGAGAAGTACGGCGACGACAACCGGGTGCTCAACTTCTTTCTCGGCAGTCATTCCAGACCTGAGGATCGCATTCGGAACATGGAAGCCGAGCTGGGCCTGAATTATCGATGACGGCTCTGCGTGGTGAATAATCAACAGACGTATGTTGGACACCCTTAGTACCCGGCTTCAGGACGTTTTTAAGACGCTGCGCGGCGAATCGCGCCTCACCGAAGAGGCGGTGGACGCCGCCCTCCGTGAGATTCGTCTCGCCCTGCTCGAGGCCGACGTCAACTTCCGCGTCGTCAAGGCCTTTATTGACCGGGTCAAGGCCAAGGCGATTGGCGATGAGGTGCTGCGCAGCCTCACGCCGGATCAGCAGGTGTTGCGCATTGTGCGCGACGAACTGCTGGCCTTGTTCGGTGATGTCACCGGCGGGCTGACCGAGACCTCGGCCAAACCGCGCGTGGTGTTGATGCTCGGCCTTCAGGGCTCGGGCAAGACCACCACGTCGGCGAAGCTGGCGCGCTGGCTGGCGCAGCAGGGCAAACACCCGATGCTGGTGTCCACCGACGTGCGACGACCGGCCGCGATTCAGCAGCTCTCGGTGCTCGCCAAACAAGTCGGCGTCAGAGTGCACGACCCCGAGGGGGAACTCGACCCGGTGGTGCGCGCGGCCGGTGCGCTGGCCGCCACCAAACAGCTCGGGTTCGACACGCTGATCGTTGACACCGCCGGGCGACTGCACATCGACGATGAGTTGATGGCGGAACTGGATGCCATCGCGGCTGCGGTGGGGCCGACCGATCGGCTGTATGTCGCGGATGCGATGACCGGGCAGGACGCGATCCGCAGCGCCGGTGAATTTAACGCACGCACCAGTGTGACCGGCGTCGTGTTGACGAAACTCGACGGCGATCAGCGCGGTGGCGCGGCGCTGTCGGTGGTGGGTGTTGTCGGTGTGCCGATTGCCTTTGTGGGCGTCGGCGAGCGCCCGCAGGACCTGGAACCGTTCCATGCCGACCGGCTGGTGTCGCGGATGTTGGGCATGGGCGACGTGCTCACCCTCATCGAACGCGCGGAGGCGGCGATTGATGATGAGACCCGCGAGAAGCTCGAGCAGAAGACCCGTCTCGACGATTTCACGCTGGACGATTTTGCCGGCCAGCTGAAGACGCTCAAGAAGATGGGCCCGCTCGATCAGATCCTGGGAATGATTCCGGGAATGGGCGCGATGAAACAGGCCGCCAAGGCCGGTACCGAGATCGACGAACACCAGTTGACCCGCGTACAGGCGATCATCAGTTCAATGACGTTGGAAGAACGGGCCAACCACCAACTGCTCAACGGCAGTCGGCGCAAGCGTATCGCCCGGGGCAGCGGCACCTCGGTGGAAGACGTCAACAAGCTCCTCAAGCAGTTTGTCGAGATGCGCAAGATGCTCAAGGCCATGAGCGGGGCAGGCGGCGGCCGCAAAGGTCAGCAGCGCATGATGCAGATGATGCGCGGACGGTAGACATCCACCCCGGATTGCACGTGCGGGCCCCGGGGTGTCGCCCCTGGGCCCGCACGTGCCGTGGCTCAGCCAGTCTCTACCTGCTGTACGACCCGCAGACAGTCGCGTGAAGGATGACGGAGGTGGCGTGTGCCGGCACTGAACTCGTATCGCCGACACTTCGATATTCGCCAGGTCGGGAACTCCGTTCGCCTTGGGAAGTCGTGCCACCGACGGAAGAAATTGTCACAAATGTTCAGCGAAAATTCAAAAACGTGCGAGAAATACCCAAAATGTAGCAAGAAACTCCAGGTGAGTATTTAAACAGACAATACTTGACACAAGAGCACGATATCAACCACACTCCTCGCGCTACCTGACAATTTAGTCAGGAGGCTCTCCTTAGGAGTCGCCTGTGTCTCTCAGCCCCTTCCGTTCGCGCGTAGGGAAAGTCGCTATCGCCGTGGCCGTGACGGCTGTCGCCGCTGCCTGCGGTACCTCCAGTCCAACTGCGCCCGCGGCGGCAGTGAGCGCGCCGGCTGCGAACCAGATTGGTACAGCTACGTCCAGCGCCAACACGCGGACGTTCGCGCAGAGCGCCAGCACCACCACCACTCCCACCTACTTGGAGGGTGGCAAAGGCACAAATTACACGTGCACCGACCTCGCGAACATGCGCAGCTTGGAATGGCTTGGCGACAGTGCGAAGCTTGACAACGCGCCGACAGCGGGCAACTACACCGTCACCGACGGCGTCATCACGGTGCAGATCACCAACGGCACGGCGACCACGTTCAACTGGACGTCGACCATCCCCTTGGACGCCGTGTTCGTGAAGTCGGGCGAGAACGGCCACAACCTGTATGTCTACTCGGGCGAGAGCTCGGGCGACACGGGGCTGTCCACACCGTACGTCGATAACAAGTATCAGGAGATCAGCCACATCAACTTCTGCTACGACGTCGAACTCCTTGTCTCGAAGACGGCCGAGCCGACCTTCACGCGTGATTACGACTGGTCGATCACGAAGTCGGTCAGCAATTCCGTGGTCACCGTGGCCGACGGCGGCAGCGCGAAGGTGAGCTACAGCGTCGGGGTGACGAAAGACGCAGGCGCCGACAGCGACTGGGCCGTGTCGGGCACCATCGCGGTCACCAACCCGCACCCCACGATCGCCGCAGACGGGATCTCCGTTTCTGACGAGATGTCGGACTTCGGCCCCGTGACGGTCAGCTGCCCGTCGACGACGCTTGCGCCGCTCTCCAGTATGAATTGCTTGTATTCGACAGGACTGGGGAACGGCGCCTCGCGCACCAACACCGCGTCGGCCGACAGCAGGACTTACGGAATCACGAAGGGCCAAGGTACGGCGGCGGTCGCGTTCGTCACGCCGACAACGGTGCTCGACAACGAGGTTACGCTGACCGACACGTTCGCGGGTGCCGGCCTGCCGACGGGGCCACTCTCGGCGACCCAGGTGTTCACCTACGCGCGGACGCTCGCGGCCGCCGACTTTACCGCGTGCGGCGTCGCTACGACGTTTGACAACACCGCGACGATCGCGACCGATGACAACAGCAGCCGATCGGCGAGCGCCTCGGTCAACGCGACGCTCAATTGCCCGGCACCCCAGCCGCCGTCACCCGTGGCGAATAATTGCACTCTCACGCAGGGTTACTGGGGCACACACTCGATCATGGGCCCGGCGAAGTACGACGCGACCTGGGCGCTCATCGGCGAGAACACACCGTTCTACAAGAGCGGTACGACCTACTACGGCGTCATGCAGTTGCCGACCAAGGGGAACGCGTACTACAGCCTCGCGCACCAGTTCGTCGCGGCGAAGCTGAACATCCTCAAGGGCGCGACGGCTCCGGTCGGCCTCGACATGGGCGCGGTCGAGGCGTTCTTCGAGGACCACACGCCCGCGCAGATCGGCGCGCTGAAAGGTGCCGCGCCCCTGCGCGCGCAGGCCGTGAGCTGGGCGGGGACGCTCGCCAGTTACAACGAAGGCCGACTGAACGTCAGCCACTGCGGCTCGTAGCGCAACTCGCGGACAATAGAAACGGGGCCGGTGGACACTGTCCACCGACCCCGGTTTCCGGCGTTACCGGGCCAGCACCTACCGTGCCTCTTGGCGACTCTGCGATCCGTCGATGATCGTCGAAGCCGCCACGAGGTTGGACGCTCAGGACTCCTACGAGGTCATCTCCGATATTGGTGCGGACATGCAGGCGGCGCCAGTCCACTTGGTGCCTGCCACCACAGAATCATCCGAGCTTAGCGGGTGATTTCAGGTTTGCCGGCGGACACCGACAGCATGAGTCCGACCCCGATGGCGACAATCGCGCCAATACCGATCCACGCCGGCGAGACGGAGGCCAGCATGCCCATTTTCCACAGTGCCAGGATGGCCCCGATCAGGAGCACAACGTAACCCACCAGATACATGTTGATGTAGCGCATGCTGCCAGCGTGCGCTAGTTACTCTGACCGTGTCTGTGCCGTTCGAGACAGACCGCGTGGCGCGGCCGGTCGTCGCCCACTGGCGTGCCGAGTCGGGCGCAGCGCCGCAGGTGCTGGTGCGTCAAGCACCTCCCGGACTTTGCGGCCCAGTGCGTTGGCGGTAAACGGTTTGTGCACGAAGGCAATGCCCGGCTGGAGCACGCCGTGCTGCACAATCGCCTCGTCCGTATAGCCGGACATGTAGATGACCTTCAGGGCGGGCCGACGCTGTACCAGTTGTGCGACCAGACCGGGACCACTCAGACCCGGCATTACGACGTCGGTCAGCACCAGGGCGATCGAGGGGTGCGCATCGAACTGCCGGATGGCCTCCTCGGCGTTGCTGGCCACCAGCACCGAATACCCGAGTCGATCGAGCAGCCGCTTGGTCAGCGTTCGCAGACCCTCCGCGTCCTCAACGACCAGCACCAGTTCGGTGCCGGTCAGTGACGAGGTGGGCACGGCCGTCTCCACATCACGTTCCACGGTCGCTGCGGCCTGAGGGAAGTACACCTCGAACCGGCTGCCATGGCCTGGGCTGCTGTGCACACGCACACGGCCGCCGCTCTGGGCCGCGATACCGTGGACGGTGGCCAGGCCCAACCCGGTGCCCCGGCCGACGCCCTTGGTGGTGAAGAACGGTTCGAACGCCTGTTCCTGTACCTCTCTGGTCATTCCGGTGCCGGTATCCGTGACGGCGATCATCACCTCACGGTCAACGTTGGCGGCATCGATGGTGAGGGTGCCGCCGTCAGGCATGGCGTCCTGCGCGTTGACGGCCAGATTCATGATGACCTGCTCCATCTGACCGCGGTCGGCTCGGATGGGGGAGAGGTCGGTCCGGCTCCCAATCACGAGGTGGACGTTTTCGCGGATGAGTCGCGTCAGCATCGGCCGGATGTCCACGAGAATGGCCGCCACGTCGAGTACGGTCGGTTCGATGATCTGTTTCCGGCTGAAGGCGAGCAATTGTTGGGTGAGTCCGGCAGCTCGTTGACCAGCTTTTTCGATCTGTTCGATGTCGTGACGGTCGTCGCCGGTCTGGGTCGTGCCCTCCAGCAACATCTCGCAGCAGCCCAGAATCACCGTCAACAGGTTGTTGAAGTCGTGTGCGACGCCCCCGGCGAGCCGCCCGATGGCCTCCATTTTCTGCGCCTGATGCAGCTGTGCCTCCAGGGTGTTGCGGTCTGTGACGTCCTGGGAAATGCCTATGGCGCGCAGCGGGTGTCCGTCGTCGTCGGTGATGATGCGGCCCGCGCCACTCAGACTGCGTACTGACCCATCAGGGCGAATCACGCGATAGAGGATCGCGAAATCCGTTCCCGTCCGCGCCGCTTCGTCGATGACGGCGATCACCGACGCGCGATCATCCGGGTGCACACAGTCGATGAACGCCTCGAACGTGCCGCCAAACGTCCCCCGGGCCAGTCCGCATTGTTCCTCGAGTATCGGCGACCATTGCAGGACACCTGTGACCGAGTCGAGGTCCCAGATGCCAATCTGCGCGCTCTCCAGCGCAAACCGCATTCGCTTTTCTTCGAGGACGACAGCGCGTTCGGCTTCTTTTCTCGCGGTCAGATCCCGCATCATCGCCAGCAGATGGCCATCGGGCATCGTCGTGGCGATGACATCGGCGCAGAAGGTGGTGCCGTCCTTGCGCCGGAACTCCCACTCGCGGTGGAGCGGGGACACGGCGCTGATGGACTTGAGGGCTGACGCGAGCGACTCATTGGGGTTCGTGACCACAATGTCGGCTGCGTTCATGTCCAGCAACTCCTGACGGGAATACCCCACCAGGCGGCACATGCTGACATTGGCATCAAGATAGTGTCCCTCGCGATCGGCGATGACGATGCCGTCGGGGGCGTGGTTGAAGAGGGTGCGATACCGAGCGTCACTGACCTGGTGCGCCCGTTCTGCGGTCCGGCGTTCAGTGATGTCGCGAATGTTGCACTGAATGACGCGACGGCCATCAGACTCGTAGATGTTGCTGACAAACTCGACATCAATCAGCCGGCCGCGTCGCGTTTCCAGCGGCAAATCGTCGTAGCGGACGTACTCCTCGCTCTGCAATTCCTTGAACAGGATTTTGGATTTGGTCGCGTCCTCGAACGGACTGATCTCCCAGAGTTTTTTGCCGAGAATCTCCGAAGCGTCATAACTGAGCAACTCGGCGAGAAACGGGTTGACGGCGGTAATTTCACCCGTCTCGGCATCAAGCATGAGGATGCCGTCTTTCGCCGCCTCGAACAGGCGGCGGTACTGAACCTCGGACGCACGTAGGGCCGCATCACTCACGCACGTACTGTCGTCCGTCAGGGGGCAGAGGTGCTGTGCAAA
The DNA here is from genome assembly GCA_038319675.1 of Vicinamibacterales bacterium. Lineage (GTDB taxonomy): Bacteria > Acidobacteriota > Vicinamibacteria > Vicinamibacterales > SCN-69-37 > SYFT01. The sequence goes on along the minus strand of JBBQDM010000011.1, from coordinate 62,711 downwards.
ATAGCACGTCGCGGACTCACGAGGCGTAACAAACAACACAGCGGGGTTCCATGCCTTCACCTAGATTCACGATATGCCTCGCACTCGAGTATCCGGTGTGACGGTTGTTCGTAGTCACTCGTGGATCCTGTCGGGGATGGCCATCATCGCCGTCATGGTCGCGCCGGCGCTGCTCCGCGCGCAGGTGGCGCCCAATCTGGGGACGGCGCACCGCTTTGGCGTCCTCGGCAATTCCGGCGTGACGGGATCGACGGGCACGGGCACGCTGGTCAATGGGGATGTCGGGTCGTTTCCGACGGCGGCGGTCACAAATTTTCCACCGTCCAGGGTCGGCACCGGCTTCACCCTGCACCTGACAGCCAACGCCACTGTGCAGCAGGCGCAGACGGATGCGAAAACGGCCTATGACTTCCTCGCGGCGCAGGGCGGCACTCCGATTGCCGACGCGCTGAGCGGCGCGCTGACACCGGGGGTGTATGCACTCGGTGCAGCCGACCTCGCGGCGTCCACCACGCTCACGCTCAACGGCGCCGGTATCTTCATCTTCAACGTGGCCAGCACGCTGACCATGAATGTGGGATCTGTGGTGAACGGCACTGCGAATCCCTGCAACGTGTATTGGCGGGTTGGCACGTCCGCCACGTTGAATGGCACCTCGTTTATGGGGACCGTGATCGCCGATGCCAGCATCACCGTGGGGGCCGGGTCTTCAGTGATTGGTCGCGTGCTCGCGGGCACAGGTCCGACCGGTGCGGTCACTATGTCGGGGGCTGGCGGCAACACGATCGGGGGGTGCAGCGATCCGCTGGCGACGCCGACAATCTCGAAGGCGTTCAGTCCGACGAGCATCTTGGCAGGCGGGACGTCGCAGTTGACCATTACGCTCACCAACCCCAACGCCTCAACTATCACGCTGAGCGCTGCGTTTACAGACACGTTGCCCACCGGCCTTGTGGTGGCGCCCACGCCTGGCGCCTCCACCACGTGCGGCGGCGCGGTGACCGCGACGCCGGGTGGAGCGACCGTCTCGCTGACCAGCGACAGTACGTTGCCCGCGGCGGGCAGTTGCACAATGTCCGTGAACGTCAGGGCGGCCGCATCCGGTTCGTACGTGAACACCATTCCCATCGGGGCTCTGCAAACCTCCGCCGGCAACAACGCGGCGCCGGCCAGCGCTACGTTGTCGGTGACATGTCCGGTGATCACGTTGGCGCCGACCACCCTGCCCGGTGGCAGGGTCGCCGTTGCGTACAGCCAGACGATCACGGGCAGTGGCGGCACTGCGCCGTACACGTTTGCGGTGGTGGCAGGGACCCTGCCAGCGGGGCTGACCCTGACGAGTTCCGGCGTGTTAGCAGGGACCCCCACCACGGCGGGCTCCTCCACCTTCACGATCCGCGGTACGGACGCCAATAGCTGCTCGGCCGATTTAGTCGCGACGATTGTGATCGCCGCGGCGCCGGTGCCGCCGCCAGTGTGCCCGGTGATTACGCTTGCGCCGAACCCGGTCCCGAATGGCACCGTGGGGGTCGCCTACAGCGTGACGATGAGCGGCAGCGGCGGCACGGCGCCCTATAGTTTCGGTGTGCCTCTCGGGACACTTCCGGCAGGGCTCACGTTGACCGACGCCGGAGTGCTTGCCGGCACCCCCACCACCGCAGGGTCGTCGACGTTTACGATCCGCGGTACGGACGCCGTCGGGTGCTTCGCCGAAATCGTATCCACCGTGGTGATCGCTGCGGCCCCGGTGCCGCCGCCGGTGTGCCCAGTGATTACGCTGGCCCCCAACCCGCTTCCAAATGGCACCGTTGGAGTGGCGTACAGTGTTGCGATGAGCGGCAGCGGCGGCACAGCACCCTACAGTTTTGGGGTCATCCGCGGGGCACTCCCAGGCGGTCTGACGCTGACCGCAGCCGGAGTACTGGCCGGCACACCCACACCCTCGGGGGCATCGACGTTTACGATCCGGGGCACGGACGCCGCCGGCTGTTTCGCCGAGGTGGTCGCGACGCGGATCATCGCCCCCGCGCTGGTGCTGCCGCCGGGGTGTCCCGTCATCACGTTGGCGCCGGCCAACCTCCCGAATGGCCTCGTGGGGCAACCGTGGAGCCAGACGCTCACCGCCAGTGGTGGCACGGCCCCGTACACGTTTGGTGTGGTGGCAGGCAGGCTGCCCCCCGGCTTGGTGCTGTCCATGGTCGGCGGCATGGGGCTGATTGCAGGTACGCCCACGGCCAATGGATCCTACGAGTTCACGATCCGCGTCACTGACGCCGCGAACTGCTCTGCTGAAACTGTCGACGTGATGGCGATTACCACGGCCGTGCCGACGATGCCCGTGATCTTCGTGATGCTCCTCTCCCTGATTCTCGGCACACTGGGATACATGCAACTGCGCGCGCCTAACCACCGACAGCCCCCCTCTACGTCATGGCCACCAGTCGCGAGCCAGGACGTCTCGTATCTCCCGCGTGACCGCGCCGTATTGTGCGCCGTGGATGTACGCACGACGGTGCCTCACGGGAAGGCCGCTTCCAGGTGCCGGAGGTAGGTGTCGATCGTCGCCGTCTGCGAGAATACAAACCGAGAGAGGAACCGGAAGAGTGGGTTGTAGACCTCGCCGTCCTCGGTGATCGTCAGACGGGTGCCGGCGACGTCGGGCACCAAAACGTACGTCCAGGTGCCACCGAATGGCACGAGCGGCCCGAAAACCCACGGAATTGTTTTTGGCCATGGACTGCGGACCCGCCTGCGCCAAGGCTCCGGCGGGCAAGCCCAGCCGGTTGCCTTTCCCGGCCGGGAGGCCCTATGATAGCTGTTTGCACGACGGTCAGGTCCTGCCTCAGGGCAGGGGCCAGGTCGCCGTGTGGCCGGTCGTTGTGGCCGGCCTGGGCGGGAGTGAACCCGGCCGAAGGTGGAGGCAATTAGATGGTAGTCATTCGTATGCGGCGCGCCGGGTCCAAGAACCGGGCGTTTTTCCGCATTGTGGTCACGGAATCGGCAGCGGCGCGCGACGGGCGCTTCATCGAGATCCTCGGTCATTACAACCCCCGGACCAAGCCCGAAACGCTGGTGCTCGACCGCGAGCGCCTGGCGCATTGGACACAGCACGGCGCGCAGATGTCGGACACGCTCCGCACATTGATCGCACGCGCACCGGTGCCGGCGGCCGAGCCGACCGCTGTTGACGCTCCGGCGGCCCAGTGAGCCGCGCACGCGACGTCGTCGAAGTCGTCGCGCGGGCCCTCGCGAGCCAGCCTGACGAAGTCGACGTGATCGAGGTGCCCGGACGTGGCACCACGATCATCGAACTGACGATGGCGCCGGGCGACCTGGGGCGGGTGATTGGTCGTCAAGGCCGCACTGCCACCGCCGTCCGAACGTTGGCGACCGCGGCGGGTGAACTCGACGGGGAACGCATCAGCGTCGACTTTCGGGATGACTAGTGAGGACCGCGGACTGATTCCCATCGGCCGCATCGTTCGTCCTCACGGGTTGAAGGGTGATGTGGTCGTCGAATCCGACTCCGACTTTGCCGAGACCCGGTTCCAGCGCGGCGCGAGAGTGAGCACCGCCGATGGCCGCCTCCTCACGGTCACCGCGAGTCGGCCGTTGGGTGACCGGTGGGTCATCCGTTTTGCGGACCTCGACTCGATTGACGCGGTCGAAAAGCTCCGTGATACGGAGCTGCAGATTCAGCCGGACGCCCTCGGGGCTTTGCCGGCAGGACAGTACTACCTGCACGACCTGGTCGGGTGCAGCGTGGTGACCGAGTCCGGCGAGACGGTCGGGCCGGTGTCGGTGGTGTACACAGGCGCCGCACAGGCGGTGCTGGGGATTGAGGCGGTTGGCGGCGAAGTGCTGGTGCCGATGGCCGATGGGATTTGCCGCGAGGTCGACGTCGCGGCACGGCGGATTGTGATCGCGCCTCCTGAGGGGCTGCTTGAGGCCAATCTGCCGACGAAGTCGGCCGGCGCATCGACGGACGAGAACGACAATGCTCACGATTGATGTCGTGACCATCTTTCCGGCGATGGTTGAAGCCGTCATGGTGGACGGGGTCGTCGCCCGGGCACGGACAAAGGGGTTGGTCGATGTGCAGGCGCGCGACTTGCGCGACTATACGGATGACAAACATCGGGTGGTTGACGATGTGCCGTTTGGCGGCGGGCCGGGGATGGTACTTAAACCCGAACCGCTGCTGCGTGCGGTGGACGCGATTACGGCAGAACGTGGTGCCCCCTCGGCGGTGGTGCTGCTGACGCCGCAGGGACGGCCGCTGACGCACGAGATGGCGGCGCGGTTCGCACAGATGGAGCGGGTGATTCTGCTGTGCGGACGCTACGAGGGCATTGACGAGCGCGTCGTGGACGCGTGCGTCACCGATGAAGTGTCCATCGGCGATTACGTGTTGACCGGTGGGGAACTACCGGCGCTCGTGTTGATGGACGCGGTGGTCCGGCTGGTGCCGGGCGTGGTGGGGGATGCAGGGTCGGTCACCGGCGATTCGTTCGTGCGGGGACTGCTTGACCATCCACACTACACACGCCCAGCGGTGTGTCGGGAGCGGCCGGTGCCGGATGTGTTGTTGTCCGGGCACCACGGCGAGATCGAGCAGTGGCGCGCGCAGCAACGGGTAGCGCGCACCCGGGCTCGTCGCCCGGAGTTGTTGGAGACGGCGACCCTCACCCGTGAGGAACACGCCGCACTGAAGTTGTTGGAAGCCGACGCGTCAGCGTCGGCGAAGAGCAGGGAGACGTCATGAACGCGGTAGAGATGATTGAACAGCCCCACCTGGTCGAGCGGCCCGAGATGCGGTCCGGCGACACGGTCAAGGTGCACGTGAAAGTGCGCGAAGGCGAAAAGGAACGTATCCAGGTGTTTGAAGGCCTGGTGATCGGCCAGCACCGCGGCGGCGTCCGTGCCACCTTCACGGTGCGCAAGGTGTCGTTTGGCCAGGGTGTGGAGCGTATCTTCCCGCTGCACTCGCCGACGATCGACAAGATCGAAGTGATCCGCAGCGCCAAGGTGCGCCGCGCGAAGCTGTACTACCTGCGCGAGCTGCGCGGCAAGGCAGCCCGCATGAAGGAAAAGAAGCGCACGTAGTTTCGTGCCGGACTGATCCATGGCACGCACCCGATCGACCAGGGCGTTGGAAAACGCCATGCGTCGATTGGGGTTCGCCTGGGTCGCCGGTGTCGACGAAGTGGGGCGGGGATGCCTCGCCGGCCCGGTGGTGGCCGGCGCGGTTATCCTGCATCCCGACCGGCACATCGCCGGACTCGCGGATTCAAAGGTCCTGCGCGCCGGCGCCCGCGAGGCGCTGGCCGCAGAGATCAGGGCCAAGGCCGTCGCGTGTGGCACGACCATTCTCGTGCCGTCCGAAATCGACCGTCTCAATATTCATCGGGCCTCACTTGAGGCGATGCGTCAGGCCGTCCTCGGACTGATGCCGTTGCCCGCCGTCGTGCTGGTCGACGGATTCCCCCTGCCGACATTCCCCCTGCCACAACGCGCCGTCATCGGCGGCGACGCCCGCGTCTCAGCGATTGCGGCCGCGTCGATTCTCGCCAAGGTGGAGCGTGATGCGCTGATGTGCCGACTGCACCTCGAGGATCCGCGCTACGGCTACGATCGCCACAAGGGGTATGCGACCGCCGACCATCTCGCCGCGGTCGCGAAATACGGCTACTCGCCCGCGCACCGGCGCACGTTTCGTCCTCCGACGTTGTTCGACCTGTCTGATACGATGGCCGACTAGTCACGAGACGTTCGGGAGCCCACCATTCATTTTTTCAGTCGACTCCTCATCGCGGCCTACCTCCTCGAAGCCGGCATCTTGCTGATCCTGGCCCCGTGGACGCAGTTGTGGGAACGCAACTACTTCGGTGACCTGTGGCCGTGGCTCGACGTGATCATGGAGAACATGTACGCGCGTGGTGCCGTCACCGGCGTGGGGTTGGTCACCGGGTGGGTGGGCGTGCGTGAGCTGGCCTCGCTCGTCATCAGCCGATGGGCCGCCACTGACGCGTCCGTGCCCCCGCCGACTCCGCCCGCACCACCTGCCACACCACGGCGATGACGCTGACACTGGTCACCGACTGCCGACGCGCGTGCCCTGAGGCGCGCACCGACCGCGCGCTCGTCCTTGAGGTCATGCGCTGGCTCGACGAAGCGGTGGCTGCGGGAATCGACGTGATTCAGATTCGTGAACCTGCGGCGTCCGCCCGTCTGCTGCGTGATGTCACCGCGGCGGTGGTGGCGACCACGCGGGGCACGTCCACGCGAGTGATCGTGAGCGATCGCGCAGACGTGGCCCTGGTGGCTGGCGTAGATGGGGTCCACCTGCGTGACGATGGCTGGCCGGCGGAGCGGGTGCGGGCGCTCTCGCCGTCCTGGGTGATCGGGCGCTCCGTGCATGCGCCGGGCCCATGGCCCGGCAGTGCGTCGGTGGAGTACGTCACGTTCGGCGCGGTCTTCGGCAGTGCCGACAAACCGCCTCGCGGTGTGGAGGCGCTGCGCGCGGTGGTGGCCTCGTGCGGGGTGCCGGTGGTCGCGATTGGCGGGATCACGGTCGAGAATGCGCAGGCCTGTGTGGCGGCTGGGGCGGCCGGCGTGGCCGCGATCAGCCTGTTCCTGCCGCCAGGGCGGGCCCCCGAGGCACTGGGTCCCCGTGCGGCCGTGGAGGCTCTCCGTGCTGCCGACCGGTTTTCTTATACAGTTAGAGCGTCGGAGTACCCCACGTCGTCATGAGTGAATTCGGATCCCAACTGAAGCAGGCACGCGAGAGCCGCGGCATTTCCCTGCGCCAAATCGCCACGTCCACGAAGATCTCGACGGTGGCGTTGGAGTCGCTCGAGCGGGGAGACCTGTCCAAGTTGCCGGGCGGCATCTTCAGTCGGGCGTTTGTGCGGGCGTACGCAATCGAGGTCGGGCTTGACCCTGACGAGGTGGTCGCGCAGTTTCTGGTGGAACTGGGCGTGCACGAGAGTCTGGCGGACAAGGGCGAAGTGCGGCCGGAGGTCACGGCCGATGATCGCGCGTTTCTGGAGCAGCAGCGTCGCGCCGCGATAGGTTTGCGCATTGCGGTGGTCGTGTTTGTGGTGCTCGTGATTGTGGCCGTAATGGCGTGGCGCATGAGCGCGGGCAAAACGACGGACGCCGACGCCCCCGCGCCGCAGCAGACCACAGCAACGCCGGTGTCAGCGCCTGTGCTCGAGCCCGTGTCTGACTCGCTGGACGTGGCGACCTCAGAGGCGTCGACGTCGGGGCCAGCTTCCCCCGGTGGGTCAGCGGAGCAGGCAGCGTCCACGCGCGCGTTGTGGATTGATGTGACGGCGACGGAAAACTGCTGGCTGCAGGTCACCACCGACGGCACCGTGGTGCCTGGACGAGAGCTGGCGGCCGGGGAACGTCTCCGGTTTGAAGCCTCACGCGAGATTGTGATGCAGGTGGGCAGTGCGGGGGCGATTGCCTGGTCGGTGAACGGTCGTCAGGCGCGATCGCTGGGTCGCATTGGCGAAGTCAGGACCGTGACGATTTCTTCGGCGAACGTGGCGCAGTTTTACCAGCAGCCGGACGCACCCCCCACTCCGACCGCATCTGCGACAACCCATCCATAAACACCGCCGCCTTCTCGCGGTCGTCCTCGGTCTTCAGCGACTTGAACAAGTCGATCGCACGGTCCAGATCCTTCTGGACGGTGGACTTCGTCGTGTTGAAGTAGAGCGTGCGAATCGTGTCGAGGGTGGTCGGCATGGAATTGTTCCTCAATCGGGCTCGTGCACGACCCGCAGGCCGTCGGCGTCGATGGTGCAGTCGAGCACCGTGGCACCACCGGCGGTGAGCGCCGCCGCCACATCGATGACGCGGTCGGGCGGCACCAGGCAGAAGAGGCATCCGCCGCCTCCGGCGCCACACACTTTGCCCGCCTGCGCTCCGGCGGCCATCGCAGCGTCGAGCAGGGCCGTGATGGCGGGGGTCGTGACACCGGGTGCGAGTTGTGTGCGACACGCCCACTCGGCGGCGAGGTGACGCGCCGCCGCGGCCCAGTCGCCCGTCGTCAGTGCGTCACGCATGCCGAGTGCGGCATCACGAATGCCGTCGAAGGCGGTGATGACCGTTGGGTCGCCGTCGATGCGACGCTTCATCACATCCCAGTTGTTGATGCCGGAATTACGCGACGCACCCGTGTATGCCACGACGATGCGGGTGGACAGGTCGACGGGCGCGACGGGCAGGGCGACGCGCCGGATGCCCGACGCGTCCATTTCCACCGCGGACACGCCGCCGTAGAGCGCAGGGCGATAGTCCTGCACACCGGTCGGCACGCGGATGACCTGCGCCTCGACGTTCATCGCGATGCTCAGTAACTGGTCGTCGCTGAGATGGCGGCCCACAAACGATGCGAGTCCGCCCGTCAGGGCCACATTCATGGCCGACGACCCGGCAATGCCCGCGCCGACAGGGGAGTCGGATTTGGTGATGACCTCGATGCCCGTGGCGGTGTCGCGCAGAAACAGGGCGACCAATCGCGCCACCAGCGGCAGTCGACCGAGGTCGAGGTCGGCGAGCGTCGCGACATCCACCACGTCGCCCGTGTCGTTCGACCGCAGCACGATGCGACCGTCGCGTCTGGAGAGGAGCGTGCACGAGGCGCGGATGCTCAACGCGGCATTGATCGTCTGCGCACGGTCCTGAAACAGATACAGCGGCCAGATGTCGAAGGTGCCACCGGCGAGGTCAATACGTGTCGGGGCGGATGCAGTGATGCGCACGGACGCCATTATAGAGGGCCTCGACCCGTATACTGGAGCGGTATGTCGCTTCGCGATCTTCGGCGCCACGTCGGGCAGTTGGCGATTGTCGGATTCCCCGGCCACGCCGTACCCGCCGACCTCAAACGTGTCGCGGCCGACTTTGATCTGGGTGGGGTGATCTACTTCGCCCGCAACATCGCAGAGCCGGCTCAGGTCGCCGACTTGTCGAAGGAGTCCGCCGACCTGGCGCAGGACTGGCCGCTCTGGATCAGTGTGGACCAGGAGGGCGGTCGTGTCGCCCGCCTGCGCGCCCCCTTCACCGAGTGGCCGCCGATGATCACCTTGGGCCGCAGTGGGGACGAGGCACTCGTCGAGGCGTGTGCACAGGCCCTGGCGGCGGAACTGCGAGCGGTCGGCATCAACCTCGATTACACGCCGGTGCTCGACATTCACACCAATCCTGCCAACCCGATCATTGGTGACCGTGCGTTCGGCGACACGGCTGAGGTCGTATCGCGCATGGGGTCGGCGATGGTACGTGCGCTCCATGCTGCCGGCGTGGTCGCCTGCGGCAAACATTTTCCGGGGCATGGCGACACCGCGACGGATTCCCATCTCGAACTGCCGCTGGTGGAACATCCCCCCGACCGGTTGCAGGCGATTGAGTTTGCGCCCTTCCGCGCCGCGATCGCCGACGGCCTGGCCACGATCATGACCGCCCATGTGCTCGTCCCGTCACTCGACGCCGACTTGCCGGCGACCCTGTCGCGGACGATCGTCACCGATGTGCTGAAAGGGCAGCTCGGGTTTGACGGCCTGGTGATCAGTGATGACCTTGGCATGAACGCCGTGGCGAACACCTGGCCGTTGGGGGAGTCGATGGTGATGGCGCTGCAGGCCGGGTGCGACGCGGTGTTGTTGTGCAACTCCACCCTGGAGGCCCAGGTCGAAGCCCTCGAAGCGGTGATTCATGCGGTGGAGCAGGGCACGCTGCCGCTGGCACGGGTGGACGACGCGCTCACACGGCAGCATCGCGTCAAGTCGCGGTTCGCCCACCTGATGCGGCCGACTACGCCCGATCTGAGCGTGATTGGTCAGGACGCCCACCAACGCATCGCGGCGCGTATGGCGGCGTTTCAATGACCACACGCACACGGGCGGGATTGCGCAAGACACGCGCGGCCGGTCCAGGCAGTCGTGTACGCCTCGTGGCGCCGGCCAGTCCGTTCGACCGCTCTGAGTTCGAGGCGGGCATCACGGAGTTGACGCGCCTCGGGTTCGTACCGGTCTACGACGAACGTCTCTTTGAACGACAGGGGTACGTCGCCGGGTCTGTGGCATCGCGCGCGGCACAACTCCGCGAGGCATGGGCGGATACATCGGTCGATGCCATCATCGCGGTGCGTGGCGGCTACGGCAGTGTGCAACTGCTGCCGTTGTTGTCGCCGACGGATGTCCCCGCCGACCGACCGGCATCGTTCATTGGATACAGCGATCTCACCACGCTGCACAGCTGGTTGGGGTGCCAGGTCGGCGTGACGTCGATCCACGGCCCGATGCTGGAGCGACGACTGTCGGGCGGGCCCTCCGCGTACGACGTCGCCTCCTTTCTCGGCAGTTTGACCACCACGCCACTCGGCGAATTGGCACCGGAGGGCCTCGAGAGTGTGCGCCCGGGTGAGGCCGCCGGCCCGTTGTTCGGCGGCACACTGAGTCAACTCCTCGGTTCACTGGGCACGCCCTATGCGTTTGCGCCCCCGCAGGGCTACGTGTTGTTTCTTGATGAAGTTGGAGAACGGCCGTATCGCCTTGACCGCATGCTGGTGCAGGCCACGCAGGCGGGTCTGCTCGCGCGCGCGTCCGCAGTGATTGTGGGCCAACTGCCCTCGTGTGACGAACCCGGCGGCGGCGTATTGGGTCGTGCGGTGGTCGTCGATGCGTTGGCGGCGTTTCCCGGGCCCGTGTTGCTCGGTTTTCCGTCCGGACACGTGACCACACCACTGGTCACGCTGCCGTTCGGCGTGCACACACGCGTCGTCTCTGGCCCCTCCCCTCGTGTCATTGTCGAAGAGTCTGCGGTGGTTGACCTATGAAACAAGTGCACTTCATTGGTGTGTGCGGTACGGCGATGGCCACCTTGGCGGCCATGCTCAAACAACGCGGGTTCGACGTGCAGGGCTCGGACCATGGCGTGTATCCCCCCATGAGCGACTTTCTGTCGCGCGAGGGCATTCGCGTGTTCGACGGCTATCGCGCGGAGCAGATCACGGCGGCCATCGACACAGTGATTGTGGGCAACGCCATTTCGCGTGGCAATGCGGAGCTTGAGGCGGTGCTTGACCGCAAGGTGCGGTACCTCTCGTTGCCGGAGGCCATTCGCGAGCACTTCCTCTGGGACCGCCGCTCCATCGTCATTGCGGGCACCCATGGCAAGACCACGACCACGTCGCTGGCCGCGTGGTTGCTGACGGCAGCCGGTGAGGATCCCAGTCTGCTTGTCGGTGGCATCGCCAACAACTTCGACGGCAGCTACCGCCTGGGCAGCGGACGCGACTTCGTGATCGAAGGCGATGAATACGACAGTGCGTTTTTCGACAAGACAGCGAAGTTTCTCAAATACCTGCCCGACATCGCCGTGGTCGGCAACATCGAGTACGACCACGCGGACATTTATCCCGACATGGAGTCGCTGCGGACGGCATTCCGCCGGTTCGTGAATCTCATCCCGCAGCACGGCCGCCTCATTCTGGGCGCGGACTGTCCCGAGGCGTTCCGGCTCAAAAACGTGGCACGTTCACCGGTCGAGACGTTTGGGTTCGCGCCAAACGCTGATTGGCGGGCGGGCGAGATCACCCCGGCTGGCGACTACACGCGTTTTGAACTCACCCACGCGGGTGAGCCCCTCGGCCACTTCGAAGTGCCGCTCTACGGGCAGCACAACGTCCGCAATGCCCTCGCCGCGATCGCCGCCGGTCACGCGGCCGGCGTCTCGGTGGACACGCTGCGCAAGGGGTTGAGAGATTTTCGCGGCGTGCGCCGACGACTCGAAAAACGGGGCGACGTGCGAGGCGTGTCGGTGTACGACGACTTCGCCCATCACCCGACGGCGATCTTCGAGACGATTCGTGCGGTGAAGTCCACACATCCCGATCGGCGCGTGTGGGCGGTCTTTGAGCCGCGCTCGGCCACCTCCTGCCGTCGTGTGTTCCAGGACGACTTCCTTCGCGCATTTCAGGAGTCGGACGCCGACGAAATCATCCTCGCATCCGTCTTCAGATCCACGCTGCCCGACGATGAGCGGCTGGATGTGGAGGCCATTGTCAACAGTCTGCATCAGCGGGGACGGAAGGCGCGGCACCTGCCGGATGTGGCAACGATCGTCGACGTAATCGCGAGCGAAGCGACGGCAGGCGACATCGTGCTGGTGATGTCCAACGGAGGCTTCGACGGCATTCACGACAAGCTGCTGCAGGCCCTGGCGAACGGCTCCTGATGGTGCACGCGCTGGCCACGATCGTCGGTGCTGAGCGCGTGGCTGCGGAGGCCCCGCTCGCGCCTCTGACCACCTTCGGCGTGGGTGGGCCCGCCGAGTGGCTCGTGGAGGTGCGTTCGGTGGAGGAGCTTCACCAGGTGATTCAGGCCACGCGAGAGGCCGGACAGCCGCTGCATGTGCTCGGGGGCGGTTCAAATGTGCTGGTCTCCGACGCCGGCGTGAGGGGAGTCGTCATCCGGCTGCGTCTCACCGGCGTGAGTCAGCCGCAACCCGATCGCGTGCGCGCGGAAGCGGGGCTGACCATGAACGGCCTTGTGCGGTGGATGGTGGGTCGCGGACTGGCCGGGCTCGAGGCGTGGGCGGGCACACCGGGGACAATCGGTGGCGCGATACACGGAAACGCACACTACGGCGGTCGTGACATCAGCGAACATGTGACGATGGTCGGATTGATGACGCCGACAGGTGAGTGGGTGGAGGTGCCGGTGGCCGGGATGGGCTTCGGGTACGACACCAGTCGGTTGTTCGAAACCAACGAAATCGTAGTGTGGGCCGACTTCATCGCCACGTCCGGTGAGCCAGAGGCACTGCGCGCTGTGGCGCGCGCGTCATTGGCGCATCGCAAACGTACACAGCCGTTGCAACTGCCGAGTGCCGGCTGTGTGTTTCAGAATCCCGTTCCTGGCAGGGATGTGGTGCCTGATGGCATCCCGTGGTCCGCCGGTGCACTGGTGGACCGCGCGGGACTCAAGGGGGCGCGCGTCGGTGATGCGCAGATCTCGGTCGTGCACGCGAACTTCATCGTGGCCGGGCCGTCGGCGACGGCCACCGACGTGCGTCGCCTGATTGAACAGGCACAGTCGGCGGTGTTGGCACAGTTCGGCGTGCAGTTGCGGGAAGAGATCGTGTACCTGGGAGAGGTGTGATGGCTTCATTAGTGGTGCGGGGGGGACGCCGGTTGTCCGGTGCAATTGCGGTTGATGGCAACAAGAACGCAGCGTTGCCGCTCCTGGCTGCCTGCGTGCTCACGCCTGAGACGTGTGAGCTGCGCAACGTGCCGCAGATTCGCGACGTGGCCGTGATGCTGGATTTGTTGCGGTCGCTCGGAGCCACGATCGAGGGCGAGGGCACCTCGACGCTGCGCGTCACCTGCGCGGAGATCGGCTCAGGGACGCCGGATCCGGCCCTGGTGGGTCGCCTGCGCGGCTCCGTGATGCTCATGGGGTCGCTGCTGGCGCGCGTAGGGTCGGCGAGCCTGGCGCCTCCGGGAGGGGATTTTCCGGCACGGCGCACCATCACCACCCATCTGCAGGCGCTCCGCGCTCTCGGAGCCGAGGTGACAGAAGGCCCCTCAGGCCATCGTCTCGCAGCTCCGCGAGGCCTCAAGGGCGCATCCATGTATCTGCTTGAAGCCAGCGTGACGGGCACCGAGACGGCGCTGATGGCGGCGGCACGGGCTGACGGTGTGACCGAGATTCGAAATGCCGCGTGTGAGCCGCACGTCGCCGAGTTGTGCCGGTTCCTGGCGGCCATGGGCGCCGATGTGCAGGGTGGCGGCACCTCGACGGTGCGTGTCACAGGCACCCGTGAACTGCGTGGCGTCACGCACACCCTGCGGGGTGATTACATTGAAGCCGCCAGCTGGGGCGTCGTAGGGGCGGTCACCGGCAGCGAGTTGACCATCACCGGGTGTCACCCTGAGGATCTCGAACCGACAACGGCGGTGCTGGCTGAGATGGGCCTCTCGTTTGACCTGGACGCGCAGGGGTTCCGCGTGCGTCGGTCCACGCTGCGTGCGGCCAAACGCGTCACTACGGGCTTGTGGCCGGCCTTTCCATCCGACATCGTGTCGCTGGTGACCGTGCTGGCCACACAGGCGGAGGGCCGCACACTGCTGCACGACTGGATGTACGAGTTGCGCCTCTTTGCGCTCGAGCAGCTCAGTTCGATGGGGGCCGATTTGTTTCTGTGCGACTCGCACCGCATCATCGTGACCGGGCCGTCGCGCCTGCGCGGGCGGGTGCTTGACAGCCGCGACATCCGGTCCGGCATGGCGCTGGTCGCCGCGGCGCTGGTGGCCGACGGCGAGAGCCGGATTCTCGAAATCGAAACCGTGGAACGCGGCTACGCGGATCTGGTGAACCGACTCACGACACTCGGGGCCGACGTGGAGCGTGTCGGCTGAGCGGATGGGCGGATGGGTGACGGTTCATGGTTCCTCGGTTCATGGTTCCGCGGTGCCGTTCGTGGTTCGTGGTTACTCGTTCGTGGTTCCCCGGTGCTGTTCCGGGTTCCTGGAACTTGGCACCGACCGTGAACCCTGCATCGGGAACCCAGCACCCTGGAACCCCGAACGGCACCAGGAACCATGAACCGAGGAACCATGAACCGTCAGAAGCCCCCACCCCCGCCGCGACCCGTGTCCCTGGGTGGGGCGGGGAGGATCGGGGTGAGTTCGACCGGGATGATGCCGGAGCCGTCGCGGGGGATGCGGAAGGGACGCAGGTCTTCTTCGGTCAGGTCGAGCACACGCACGATGTGCGGCGTGAGGGTGAGCACGATGTCGGTTTCCTGGGTCTCGCGTTTGTTGCGCGCGAACAGGCGGCCGATGACCGGCAGGTCGGAGAACCCTGGAATGCCGCTGGCCACCGTGCGTTCGCTGTCGCGGATCAAGCCCGCCATGATGTTGGTTTCGCCATCCCGCAGACGCAGTGTGGTGGTGATTTCGCGGTTGCCGAACGTCGGGTAGCCCGCAAAGCCGGTACCTGACACCGAGCTGAGGGCGATGGTCACCGCCAGCGTCACATCATTGTTGGCGTGCACACGTGGGGTGATGTCGATGTTGACGCCGATGTTTTTGTATTCGACATTCCGGATGATCTGCTGGTTGCCGGCCCCCTGCGTCAGCGGCATTACTTCCTGTGTCGGTACGGCCACCAGTTCGCCGAAGTTGGCGCGTCCGAGCGTGCTGTCGAGCGTACGGATGTGCGGGTTGGCGAGGGTGCGCGTGTTGCTGTCGGTCTTGAGCAGGCGGTAATACAGCGCCGGCACACCAGACACGAGCACGTCGGCCTGTGTCAGGGTCCGCAGGCTGCGCAACGTCTGGTCACTGGCGGGACCGATCGCACCATCGATGCCGGGTGAACCGGCGGAGGCGAACTGCAATCCGTACTCGCGCAGATTCGTGCGGTCGACTTCGAGAATCTCGACGTTGATGATGACTTCCGGGCGTGCCTTGTCGATCGCGGCAAGAATCTTGGCCACGGTGTCGAGCCGTTCGGGTGTGTCGGCGACCGTCAGGGTATTGGTGCTCGTGGCTTGAAGTTTGCGGACGTCGCCGGCGACCCGCAGCAGGTCGACCACTTCCTTCATGTCGAGGTTGCTGACATAAAAGGTGCGCACGTGTTCATCCACGTGTTCGCGGCGCATGGCCGGCGTATCCGGGATCACGGTGATCGTCTTGGGGCCGGTGACCTTGTAAAACGTCTGACTGACCGAGGCCACGGTGTCGAGGCCCTGCCGCAGCGTCATGTTGCGCAGACTGACGTCGGCGGGTGTTTCGCGGAACGTCGGATCAAACACGAGGCTGAGTCCACCCAGCCGTGCCAGCATCAAATACAACTGCCGACTCGTCGTCTGGCTGCCGGTGTCGATGGTGGCCGGCAACGTCACTTCGGGCAGGTCAAGACCGGCGGGAGGCAGGTTGCGTGTTCGTGCGAGCAGACTTTCGAGCGTGGTGGGGCCGCCCTCCGGGGAGGTGAGTCGGGCACGCTGGGCCGCACGGGCCGCACGCAGGTCGGCTTCCACGGCTGAGTCTGACGGGTTCAGTTCGTAAGCGAGTT
The DNA here is from genome assembly GCA_038319675.1 of Vicinamibacterales bacterium. GTDB lineage: Bacteria > Acidobacteriota > Vicinamibacteria > Vicinamibacterales > SCN-69-37 > SYFT01. The sequence goes on along the minus strand of JBBQDM010000011.1, from coordinate 46,617 downwards.
GCAGTTCCGCCACGGCATCCTCATAGCGGCCCTGCGAAAAAAGCCGTCGGCCGATGCCGAGGTGCAACTGGGACGCTCTGAGCCGTGCACGGTCGAGGCCCACGCGCGCCTCGACGTTTTGCGGTTGCTCGCGCACCAGGCGGGTGTATTGCGCGACGGCGAGGTCGTAGTCCTCGGCCGACTCGGCCAGTTGCGCCTGCCGCAGCGGGCTGGTGGTGGCGCACGCGGTGAGCGCGAGTACGAACAGCAGCGTCAGAATGCGCGGCATCTCAGCGCCCCCCGCCCGTAGTGGTGACGTGTGTGCCTTTGGGAAATGTAAACACAAAGTCCTTGTCTGAGAGGCCAACGTTTTCCCGGAGGTTCGAGAAACGAATGGTGTTGGCGGCGCCCTGATGGTCAGTCCAGGCGAATCCGCGGAAGGCCAGTGACGATCGGTCCACCATGACGGTGAGCAGCGCAAAGTCGTCCTGCTTTCGGCGTGGTGTCAGCGCCAGGTGCCACTCGCCGGCCGGGTGTGACGCGGGCATCGCGGCGGTGAAGTCCCGCTCAAGATTACCGCGGCCCGTGAGGAACAGCACCGGCGTCGACAGGTCTTCTCCACTGGGCATGGGGCTGTTATACCCCGTGCGGTCAGCCGGGTTGTAGGTATAGATCCGTGTGCCGTCGGCGACAAACACCTGTCGATCGGGTGGGCCGTACGTCCAGCGCATCCGACCCGGCTTTTTGATCCGCACCTCGCCGCGTTGTTGGGTGGTCACCATGCGGAGCACGCCGCCGCTGACCGTCTGGGTGAAGCTCGCCTGAAAGTCGCGAATGCCCGCGTACCGCGCCTGCAACGACCGGGCAAGATCGGCCGGTGCCGGGGTCGGCGTCTGGCCGAGCACGGGGCCGTCCAGAGGCAGGACGACCAGCGCGACCAGCAGGGTGGCCGCTCCGAGACACGAGGGCATACGCATACGGCCATGTTACACCCGGGTATACTCGGAAACCGGAGGCTGTAAATGTCGCGTGACGAAGCAAATGCGCTGCTGGCGCTCAAGAATGCCTGGCTCGGGGTGGTGACATCGGCGGAGGCCCTGCAGGCCGCAGCGCCTGGGGTGCAGCAGGTTGATGAACAGACGCCGCTCAAGGACCTCGATCTGCCGACCTACCACCGACTGGTCGGAACTCACGCCAATGCCGTCATGGCGCTGCGCGGGCTGATTGACGAACTCGAGCGGCAGGCGGCGAAGGAGTAGGGGTGCTCCGGTGCTCCAGTGCTCACGTGCTCTGGTGCGGGTCGTTGGGGCCGTGTTAAGATTTGGGTTCGCCGCACCCGCGGTGAACCCGTCCAGGGGCCGCTAGCTCAGCTGGGAGAGCGCTACGTTCGCATCGTAGAGGTCGCGAGTTCGATCCTCGCGCGGTCCACCAAATTTATAATCCGCCGTACCTTTCCACCGCTGCACCCTCGGACCGGGGACTGCGGACCGCGGACTGCTATCCTGTATTCATGGCATTGAAGCGTATTGGAGTTCTGACCGGTGGCGGCGATGCGCCCGGGTTGAATGCGGTGATCCGCGCGGTGGTGAAGTCGGCGGCCAACGCCGGGGTGGAGTGCCTCGGCCTCGAAGACAGTTTTGATGGTCTGATTTTTCCGGAACGGTCCCGTGTGTTGACGCCCAGGGACGTCACCGGCATTCTGCGTTTCGGCGGCACGATTCTCGGCACGACCAATCGCGGTAACCCGTTCGCGTATCCGATCGCCACAGAGAGCGGGCCGGCCGACTACTCCGAACGATGCGTCGAGAATTTCCACAAACTCGGCCTCGATGGGCTTGTGGTCATCGGCGGTGATGGCACGCTGGCGATTGCGTACGAACTGCAGAAACGCGGCGTGCCCATGGTCGGCGTGCCCAAGACAATCGACAACGACATTGTGGGCACCACGATGACGTTCGGGTTCGAAACGGCTGTCGAGTGTGCGACCGACGCGATCGATCGCCTGCACTCGACCGCAGAGTCGCATCATCGGGTGATGGTCGTCGAGGTGATGGGCCGGTATGCCGGCTGGATCGCGCTGCACTCCGGCATCGCCGGCGGTGCCGACGTGGTGTTGATTCCGGAACTGCCGTACGACATTGAGAAGGTCGCCGAACATGTCCGTGCCCGCGAGCGATGGGGAGCGCGGTTCAGCATTGTGGTGGCGGCGGAAGGGGCCACCGAGATCGGCGGCGATCGGATCGTACAGGCCGCAGGGACGGCCGAGAGGATGGAGCGACTTGGTGGCATCGGCGAAAAGGTCTCGCGCCAAATCGAACAACTGACCGGCAAGGAGAGTCGCCACGTCGTGCTCGGGCACCTGCAGCGGGGAGGCTCCCCGACGGCGTATGACCGGATGCTCGCCACCCGGTTCGGTACCTTCGCCTTCGAACTCATGCAGGCTGGCACTTTCGGGGTCATGACGGCGCTGCATCCGCCGGACGTCGTGGCGATTCCGATCGAGGACATTGTGGGCAAGACACGCACCGTGCCCCCCGAGTCGGATATCGTACGCTCGGCGAAACACGTCGGCATCTGTTTCGGGGACTGACGGGCTGCGCGGGTGTTAGTGCTGGTAGTAGTACGGGTTTGGCCCGTACGATGCTCCGATTAACCGCATGTCCGGAAACGTTCTGAACCGAAAGCTCCATTATTGGGGCAGCGCCCTTATTGCGATTCCCCTGCTGGTGGTGATCGCCAGCGGCATCATCCTGCAATGGAAGAAGGATTGGGCATGGGTGCAGCCGGTCGAACACCGGGGCCGTGAGGCGACGCCCCACATCGAGCTGACCGACATCCTGACCGCGCTCAAGACCCACGAACATCCGGAGGTGCACGTCAGCGGCTGGCAGGACGTCAGACGCCTGGACGTGCGCCCTGACCGTGGCGTCGCCAAGGCCACGCTGCTCAATGACTACGAAGTGCAGATCGACACGACCGACGGCCGGGTCATGCAGGTGGCGTATCGCCGCAGCGACTGGCTCGAAGCCCTGCACGACGGCTCGATCATCAACGACACCTACAAGATGTGGATCGTGTTCCCGTCCGCGGTCGTGTTGCTCTTCCTGTGGGGCAGCGGCATGTGGATGTGGCTCTGGCCCTTCCTCAACCGACGCAAGGTGCGCGCGCGCAAAAAGGGTTTCGGGTAGGGTTTTCGTGGTTCCAGTCAGCCGAAAACCCTACCCGAAACCTTTCTTCAGTCGCAGTCGGCGAAGTGTCTGATGAGCTCGGCGGCGCGGGCGACATCGGCGTCGAGCCCGAGCGCGACCATCTGCAGCAGCCTCGCCTGGGAGGCCGAGAGGTCACCGGCCAGCACGGCACCGGCGTTCTTGAGTTGCAGCCCGCCTCCGTCATAGCCATACCGCGCTTCGACACGACCGGCCATCGAGCGCGACGACACCGTCACCAGCATGCCTGACGCCACCGCATCGGCAATCACCGGCACGATGGCCGGTGGCACATTGCCACGGCCAAACGCGACAATCGCGAGTCCACGTGTGTCGTGACCAATGAGGGCGCGAATGAGGAAGTCGTCCATCCCGGTGTAGGCCTGAATCAGCGCCACGCGCGTATCCAGACGCTGCACCCGCATGCCGGGCTCGGCCTCCGGATCCTGCCACTGCGGGCGCGCCATTGTTCGTCGACGGATGACCACGCGGCCTGAGTCCACCACGCCGAGCGGCCCAAACTCAGGTGTGGAAAAGGACCCGGACGATTCGGTGTGGAGCTTGCGCACTTCACGGGCGGGAAAGACGTGGTCATCCATCACCACCAGCACGCCGAGTCCGCGCGCCGCATCCGTGGCCGCTACACGCACCGCCGCAATCAGATTCGCGGGGCCGTCCCAGCTTGGATCGGACACCGTGCGCATCGCGCCGACCAGCACCACGGGTTTGTCGGAGGTCAGTACCAGGTCGAGCAGGAACGCCGTCTCTTCGATCGTGTCTGTGCCGTGCGTGATGACGAGACCTTCAATGTCCGGTCGGTCGAGCCAGGCGGCTGCGCGCCGCGCGAGTCGCCACATCTGCTCGGGCGTGACATGAGGGCCAGGGAGCCGCGAGAACTCCTCGATCTCGTACTCCGCAACCTGGCCGAGGGTGGGAATCTCGGCGACGATGTCGGCGGCGGACATCGAGGGGGAGGCGGCGCCTGACACCGGGTCCACACGCATCGCGATGGTGCCGCCGGTGAAGAGGATGCCTATGGCCATGTGGGTTCAGCGTTCATGGTTCATGGTGCCTGGTTCTGTTCGGAGTTCTGGGGTTCTGGGGTTCTGGGTGCTGGGTTCACGCCAGGACATCGAGGTACTTCAACGCTCCGCCGGTGTTGAACAGGACCACGGTTTCATCGGGCTTGATGCGGCCCTGGGCCTGCAGCACGGTGATGGCGTGCAGGGCGGCGCCGCCTTCCGGAGCGGCACTGATGCCTTCGAGGCGTCCCATCGTGCGCATGCCGGCGATCATGTCGGCATCAGTGACAGCCACTGCGGCACCGCCACTCTCACGCACGGCACGCAACACGAGAAAATCGCCGATCGCCTTCGGGACGCGCAAACCGTCCGCGGCCGTGTGTGCGTTCTCCCACATCACTGACCGTTCGGCGCCTTCCTCGTAGGCTTTGATGATCGGTGCACACCCGGCGGCCTGCACGGTCACCATCTTCGGGCGCTTCACGGGATCGATCCAGCCGAGCGCACTCAGCTCGGCAAAGGCCTTCCACATGCCGACCATGCCGGTGCCGCCGCCGGTGGGATAGATGATCCAGTCGGGCAGTGTCCAGTTGAGCTGCTCGGCCAGCTCGTAGCCCATGGTCTTTTTGCCTTCGATCCGGTACGGCTCCTTCAACGTCGAGACGTCGTACCAGCCCAGCGGCTTGCCGGTCTCGGCAGCGATGCGACCCGCATCGGTAATCAGTCCATCCACCAGCGTGACGTCCGCGCCGTAGAGTTCGCACTCCCGGATGAACGGCGTCTTGACGTCCTTGGGCATGAACACCTTGGCGGTGATTCCGGCGAGCGCCGCGTACGCCGCCATCGCATTGCCGGCATTGCCGGCGGTCGGCACCGACAACACGGTGGCGCCAAGGTGATGCGCCCGCGTGACAGCGGCAGACAGCCCGCGCGCTTTGAATGAGTTGGTCGGGTTGAGGGACTCGTCCTTGACGTACAGGTGCGGCAGACCAAGCGACGCGCCGAGGCGCTGTGCGTGGGGCAGTGGCGTCCACCCTTCGCCGAGCGTAATCGGGCTCTCGCCCTCGAACAGCGGCATCAGTTCGCGATACCGCCACATCGAGGCTTCCCGCCCGGCCAGTGAGTCGCGTGACCACGCCTTGGCCGCCTCCATGTCGTAGCGGGCGAGCAGAGGTGCCCCGCAGGTGCACAGATGCTGTCGGGTGCGGGCGTCGTAGTGTGGCGCCCCGCACGGCACCGAACATTCAAGGTGTGTGAAGTAGGTTGCCACGGCTATTTGCCGAGCAGCTCGACGTCTTTCTTCTTCTGCATCTCGTCGATCAGCCCCACATGCTGATCGGTGATCTTCTGCACATCCTCCAGACCGCGACGCTCATCGTCTTCCGAGATGGTCGAGTCCTTCAGCATCTTCTTCAGCTTGTCATTCGCATCACGACGTACCTGACGTACGGCGTTGCGGCCATCTTCCGCGTACTTGTGGACCAGGCGCGAAAGTTCCTTGCGGCGTTCGTCGGTCAGCGACGGCAGGGGAATGCGCAGCACCTTGCCATCGTTCGCCGGGTTCAGTCCGAGACTGCTCTTCTGAATCGCACGCTCGATCGCTCCCATCAGGGCTGGGTCGAACGGCTGCGCCACGATGAGCGACGGTTCTGGAATGGAGAGCTGTGCCAGCTGGTTGAGCGGCATCATCGACCCGTAGGCTTCCACCTGCACGGGGTCGAGAATGGAGACCGACGCGCGACCGGTGCGAACGCCGCTCAGTTCCTTGCGGATGTGTTCGACCGCGCCATCCATGCGTTTGGCCACTTCGGCCGCGAGTGTCTTGAGGTCCGTGACGTCCATAGTCAGTCTTTCAGCGGGGGAGGGTCAGATGCGGACGGTGGTGCCGACAGGTTCCCCCATGATGACCCGTCGCAGATTGCCCGCTTCCCGTAGTTTAAACACGATGATGGGCAGCTTGTTGTCCATGCACAGAGAAATCGCCGTGGCGTCCATGACCTTGAGGCCTTTTTCCAGCACGTCCAGATACGACAACGTCTCGTACCGGGTGGCGTCGGGATGAGTCATGGGGTCGGCGCTGTAGATACCGTCCACCTTGGTGGCTTTGAGGATGACCTGGGACTTCATCTCCATGGCGCGCAGGGCGGCCGCAGTGTCGGTGGTGAAGTACGGATTGCCTGTGCCCGCTGCGAAGACAACCACACGGCCTTTTTCAAGGTGGCGTTCGGCGCGGCGGCGAATGAAGGGCTCGGCCACCGCACGCATTTCGATCGCGGCCGCCACACGGGTGGTGACACCAAGTTTTTCAAGGGCGTCCTGCAGAGCCAGCGCATTGATGACTGTGGCCAGCATGCCCATGTAGTCGGCGGTCGCGCGGTCCATGCCCTTGGCACTGGCCGCCAGCCCTCGAAACAGGTTGCCACCCCCAACCACGACGCCTATCTGTACCCCCATGGCCGCGACTTCGCCAATTTCCTTGGCGACCTGCGTGGCAACCAACGGGTCAATGCCAAACGGTTGATCGCCCATCAGGGCTTCGCCGGAGATCTTCAGGAGGACACGTTGATAGGCAGGAGTAGACACAGACACTCATTATAGTCCGCGGTCCGCGGTCCGCAGTCCTGGAGCTTGCCTCGCCGAAGCCAACCTGAGCCGGATCGAAGGTTGGCGAAGGCGGGTGCGTGGATTACTGCGGGGCGGCACTCGGATGGTCCACTCGGGAACAGCGTGAGCGCCCTGACTGGGATATGCTGGCTGGTTCATGAGCCACAACCGGCTCTTCGACCTCTCCCTGGATCTGCTGTGTGTGGCGGATTTTGAAGGACGCTTGAAGCTGGTCAATCCCGCTTGGACGGCGACCCTCGGCTGGACGGCCGAGGAACTCACCACACGCCCGATGATCGACTTCATCCATCCGGATGACCACGCAGCCACACTGGTGAGGCGCCAGCGTGTGTACGCCGGCGAATCCCTCGTGCGCTTCCAGAATCGGTATCGTCGGAAGGATGGCGAGTATCGATGGTTCCAGTGGAGTTCGCAGGCCGACGTGGCGGCGCGCGAGGTCTTTTCCGTCGCTCGGGATGTCACCGAATTGCGTCGGCAGGAAGCTGACCTGCAGGCCAGCGAGGAGCGGTTTCGTCTGCTCAGTCGTGCGACGACTGACGCTGTGTGGGACTGGGACCCACAGGCCGGTACGCTCTGGTGGAGTGACAGCTTCCTGTCGGTGTTTGGGTACGATCCGGCAGCCCGCCAGTCATCGCTGGAGTTCTGGCAGTCGCTCGTTCATCCCGACGACCGCGAGCGGGTCATGACCGGCATTCAGACAGTCATGGCCGACCCGACGGTCACGACCTACACGAGCGAATACCGCTTCAAGCGGGCGGACGGCTCATGGGCCGATGTGCTGGATCACGGCCACGTCATTCGCGATGTGGACGGCAAGCCCGTGCGTCTGGTCGGGGGCATGAGCGACTTGACCGATCGCAAGCGGATGGAAGCCGACATGCTGCGTGCCCAACGCCTCGACAGCATCGGTACCCTCGCCGGCGGGATCGCGCACGACCTCAACAACGTGTTCGCACCGATGATGATGGCCGTGGAACTCCTCAAGGAGGATGTAGCCACCGAGGACGGCCGCGCCATGATCGAGACCCTGGATACCAGTCTGCAGCGCGGTGCCGGACTGGTCCGCCAGGTCCTGATGTTTGCCCGCGGGGCGCAGGGGCAGCGCGTGGTCGTCAGCCCGACAAAACTGGCCAGAGAAGTCGAGCGGATGATGCGGGACACGTTTCCGAAGTCCATCACCATTCGGACCTCGGTCGGCGCCGATGTGCCCATGCTCACCGGCGATCCCACGCAACTGCATCAGGTGCTGCTGAACCTGTGCGTCAACGCCCGGGATGCCATGCCCGACGGCGGCATCCTGACGCTGGAGGTGGACCGCCACATCGTGGACGAGGCGTTTGCCACCATGAACGTCGGCGCCCACCCTGGCGTGTACGTGCGGGTGTGTGTGAAGGACACGGGCGTGGGCATCCTGCCTGAAGCCCGTGACCGTCTGTTTGAACCCTTCTACACGACAAAGAAGCAGGGAGAGGGTACCGGGCTCGGGTTGTCGACGACGCTGGCGATCGTGCGAAGCCATCAGGGTTTCCTCACGGTGGCCAGTGAGCGCGCGCAAGGCAGCACGTTCTGCGCCTATATTCCGGCGAGCCAGGAACTGGACGGCCGCCCCGCGGACACGACGTCTGCAGCGGCGATGCCACGTGGCAACGGCGAACTGATTCTTGTGGTCGATGACGAAGAGAGCATCCGTCATGTCGCGACGGAGGTGCTGCAGCGCCACGGCTACCGTGTGATCGTTGCGCGGCACGGGGCCGAGGGCGCCGCCCTGTTTGCCTCACGCCAGGCCGAGGTGGCGGCGGTCATCACCGATTTGTCCATGCCGGTGATGGACGGACAGACACTGATCGTCGCGTTGGCCAGCCTCGATCCCGGGGTGCGCATTATCGCGTCAAGCGGCCGAACCGACGCCGCCGAACTGCCGGACGCTGTCGCGGCGTACGTCCGTGCCTTCATTCCCAAGCCGTACACAGCGGCCACATTGCTCACGACCCTGCACGAAATCCTCGGGTAACCCATCAGGTGCGGACGTCCGTGGTGTGCCGAACTGCACACTCGGTCGCAGCCTCCTCCGACTAAGATTCGGCCATGCCTCTACTTGACATCGTTGTCACCCTCGTCGTCGTCGGCATCATTCTGTGGCTGATCAACCGGTTCATCCCCATGGCGTCGTCGATCAAGTCCATCCTCAACGTGGTGGTGGTGATTGCCGTGATCTGGTGGCTGCTGAGCATCCTCGGGTTCGTGCAGCCCATGTCCAGCATCCGCCTGGGGTGACGAGGAGAGTTCCGCGGGTCCTCGGTTCATGGTTCCGCGGTGCTGTTCTGGGTGCTGGGGACCGGTTCGGCGTTCCCTGGTGCAGGGGCGGTTCAGGGTTCAGAACCGCGGAACCATGAACCGAGGAACCAGTAACCCGCCTCGGCGCTGGCCGAGGCGCGTTAGTTCTCGCCGACCCTGAACCGCGCGAAGCGGGGCACCGACACGTTCTCGCCGAGTTTGGCAATCGCCGCGGTGATGATCTGGCCGATGGTGGTCTTGGGGTCGCGAATCGACGGCTGGTCGAGCAATACGAACTGCTCGTAGTAGCTGTTGATCTTGCCCTCGAGAATTTTCTCGATGACGTTCTCGGGTTTGCCCGAGCCTTCCATCTGCGCGCGATAGATCGCTTTTTCCTTCTCGATGACATCGGCCGGCACGTCTTCACGACGTGCGTACAGCGGGGACGCGGCGGCGATGTGCATGCCGATCTCCTTCACGAGATTCTGGAAGTCCTCGGTGCGCGCGACGAAGTCGGACTCACAGTTGACCTCGACGAGCACCCCGATGCGGCCGCCCATGTGCAGGTAGGACCCAATCACGCCTTCCGACGTGGAGCGGCCCAACTTCTTGGCGGCCTGCGCCAGGCCGCGCTTGCGCAGCACGGTGGTGGCGGCTTCCAGGTCGCCGTTGGCTTCCTGCAGGGCGGCCTTGCATTCCATCATGCCGGCGCCGGTGGCGTCGCGCAGTTGTTTCACGAGTTGTGCGGTAATCTCGGCCATGGTCTTCTACCTTTGCGAAACATCGAATCAAGGGCGCGGGAACCAGGAACCCGGGAACCCTCAATGGTTACTGGTTCCTCGGTTCATGGTTCCGCGGTGCGGTTCTTGGTGCTAGGGGAACGGGTTCGGAGTTCCCTGGTGCAGGGTTGGTTCCGGGTTCGGGGTTCAGAACCGCGGAACCATGAACCGAGGAACCAGTAACCCAGCGACGGTTAAACCGTCGCTGCCGGCGTGACGTCTTCCGTCTCGTCCGTGTCGGCCTTGGCCGGCATGTCGTCGGCGGCGGCTGACTCGGCCATGCCGCGACCCGCAAGAATCGCATCGGCAATGCCGGCCGCGAACAGGCGAATCGAGCGCAGGGCATCGTCATTACCCGGAATGACGTAGTCGATCTGGTCGGGGTCGCAGTTCGTGTCCACAACGCCGATCACCGGAATCTTGAGCTTGCGCGCTTCGTCCACCGCGATCTGTTCGTGGCGCGTGTCCACGATGAAGAGCGCGTCGGGGAGGCGGGTCATGCCGCGGATACCGTCGAGGTTCTTGGAGAGCTTGCGACGCTCCTTGTCGAGACGGGCGATTTCCTTCTTCGACAGCGTGTCGTAGCGACCATCAGTGGTCATCGCTTCGAGTTCACGCAGCCGACCGAGGGACCGCTGAATCGTGGTGAAGTTGGTGAGCAGACCGCCCAGCCAGCGCTGGTTGACGAAGAACATCCCGGCGCGCTGCGACTCTTCCGCGATCGCATCCTGTGCCTGACGCTTGGTGCCGACAAAGAGGAAGGTGCCTCCCTGTGCCGCGGTGTCGGTCGCGAACTGCGCGGCCTCTTTGTAGAGCTTGGCGGTCCGGCCCAGGTCGATGATGTAGATGCCGTTCCGTTCGCCGAAGATAAATGGTTTCATCTTCGGATTCCAGCGCTTCGTCTGGTGACCGAAGTGGACACCGGCTTCGAGCAGGTCTTTCATTGCAATCGCACTCACTACTGCCTCGTCTCCTGAAAACTAGCGCTTGCTGAACTGGAAGCGCTTGCGCGCGCCCTTCTGGCCGTACTTCTTGCGTTCCTTCGCGCGGGGATCGCGCGTGAGGAGTCCATCCTGGCGGAGCGGCGAGCGGAGTTCCTCGTTGAACTCCAGCAGGGCCCGCGCGATGCCGAGGCGCAGTGCACCCGCCTGGCCGGCCACGCCGCCGCCGGTGGTGGTGGCCACGACATCAAATTGTTCGACGGTCTGGGTCGTCACCAGGGGGCGACGAATCACGAGACGCAGAGTTTCGGTGGGGAAGGCCACGTCCACAGGCTTGCTGTTGACGGTGATGGCGCCGGTGCCGGGGCGAAGGAATACACGGGCGGTCGAGGTCTTGCGGCGCCCCGTGCCGTAGAACTGAGTGCTTGCTGCTGTCACGTTACGCTACCTCGCGTTTGCGCGGCTGCTGGGCCGCATGGGGATGGTCGCTGCCGGCATACACCTTCAACTTCGTGTACATCGCCGCGCCCAGCTTCGTCTTCGGCAACATGCCGCGCACGGCTTCTTCCACCAGACGAATCGGGTGCTTCTGCCGCACGATCTTCGCGCGCGTTTCGCGCAAGCCGCCTTCGTAACCGGAGTGCTGCCGATAGATCTTCTGCTCTTCCTTGTTACCGGTGAGCTTGACCTTGGCCGCGTTCACGACGATGACGAAGTCGCCACGGTCAAGAAACGGCGTCCACTCCGCCTTGTGTTTGCCTTGCAGTACGCGCGCCACGTCGGTCGCAATGCGACCCAACACCTGGCCATCCGCGTCAATCACATGCCACTGCCGGTCCACTACCTTGGCAGAGGGGGTAAACGTGCCCATCTAACGTCCCTTTCGCAATCGCCTGCCGCGTCGTTGTTGCGCGACGCCACCCTCCGGAGCTGTCCGAAGGTACGGCAAACCAAAAGATTAGCCATCCGCAGGCAAAAAGTCAACGAGACGCCCGGAGAATCCGCCAGGAAAACGTGGATGGTCTGTACTTACAAATATCGTAGGTGCGGACCGAACCTGTGGTCTGGTGACTCCCACGAGGTGTCACCTGATGCCGCTGAATCCAGAACGGCCACTGCAGACAACAATTTTGGACGTGTTGGCATCAGGCTTGCCATAGCAGGGTAAGTCATGGGACTTGTTTCGGCCTTCAAACCACCCCTCGTGGGCCTCGATCTGGGCACACACTCGGTCCGCGCTGTCGCCCTCCGCCCGAAACGCAAGGGGTGGGTGCTGGTGGCGGCTGGGGAGGCCCCGATGCCAGGTGGGGCAGACGTGACCCCGCAGGAGGTGGCCGATGTGGCCGGGTCCCTGCTTGACTCGCTCGGTCTGCATCGAGCCAGCGTGGCCGCCGCCCTGTCGGGCAGCGCCGTGATCGTCAAGCGCCTGACCCTGCCGCCGATGAGTGCCAAGGAGCTCTACGAGGCGATGCCACTCGAGGCTGAGCAGTACATTCCCTTTCCGCTCGAAGACGTCCAACTCGACTACGAGGTGCTTGACGGTCCGCGGGCCCTGCCGGCGGATGCGATGGACGTGTTGCTGGTCGCGGCACGTCGGGATCGCGTGGAGGAACGGTTGGCGACGATGCGCGCCACCGGTCGCTCTCCTGTGGTGCTTGACGTGGAGGCCTTTGCCCTGGCGAACGCCTACGAAGCCAACTACGACGATCGCCAGGATGCGGTGGTCGTGCTGATCCACGTGGGACGTCGCGGCACGATCGTCTGCCTGCTCGAGCAGGGGCAGGTGGCGTTTACCCGTGACATCAGCGTGGGTGGCGGTCATTACGCGGACGCCCTGGAGCGGGATCTCGGGCTCGACGCGGCGGCGGCCGAACGCGCGCTGCGGCAATCTCCACACCCCGATGAGGCGGTGCAGGGGGTCGTGCGCGAACTCAACCAGCAACTGATGCTCGAGATTCGGAAGACCCTCGACTTTCATCGTGCCTCCTCGACACGTGAGGGTGTGGACCGCGTGGTGTTGTCGGGCGGCGCCTGTCTGATTGAAGGCTTGCGCAGCCTGCTGGCCACCGAACTCGAGGTCGAGGTGGATATTGCCGACCCGTTCCGACACATCACACGCTCCGCGCGTGCGATTGGCGCGGATGTGGAGGGCCCGGCCTACGCCGTGGCCGTGGGGCTGGCATTGCGGCGGGAGGGCGACCGATGATTCGCATCAACTTGATGGGCGGCGCCGAGGGGCGTCGCGCCACCGGCCTGGCCCGCTTTCTGTCGGTGCCTCCCGAACAACGCGCCGCGTTGTTTGGGGTCACCGTGCTGATGGCCACGGCGCTGACGATGGCCGGCTGGTGGTGGACACTCGATCAGACTCGTCGCGATCTGGATGGACGAATTGCCGGGCAGGAGGTCGAACTGGTGCGCCTGCAGGTGGCGGCCCGGCTGGTGGCCGATGCCGAGGCGCGCGAAAAAGATCTGCGGGAGCGCGTCACCCTCATCGAACGCCTGCGTGCGGAGCAACGGGCCCCCGTGGTGCTGCTTGAAACGGTCAGCATGAGTCTGCCCGACGGGTTGTGGCTGCTGGAACTGAAACAGACCGGCGCGTCGATCCGCATGGAAGGACGGGCCGTGTCGCTGACGGCGCTGACGGACTTTGTGGATCGTCTGCAAACGTCCGGACGGTTTGTGCAGGCGCTCGACATCGTGACCACAAACATGGAAACGATTGGCGAACAGTCCGTCGTGCGGTTTGCCATTCGCGGCGATGTGCGGGGAGGGGTCTGATGGCCACCAGCTTTCATCAGTATTCGCCGCGCGCGCAGGCCCTGATCTGTCTGACACTGGCCGTGTTCGCCTTTGGCGCGGGCTGGCAGTTGCTGCTCGGCCCGGAGCGCGAGGTCGTCGCCGAGCGACAGCAGCGGCTGGCCATTCTCGAGGCGGACGTGGCGCGGGCGCGCCAGGCGTCGCAACGACTCTCGGATGTGCAGGCCAGCATCGCCGCGCTCGAAGTCGCGCTGGCCCGCAGCACGGCGATTCTGCCTGATGAAAAGGACGCGCAGGAGGTGTTGCGCGGACTCCATCAGCTGGCCAGCGAGTCCAACCTCAGCATCAACAGCTTCACGCCGAAACCCGCCGCCGATCAGGCGACGTTCACCGAGTGGCCGATTGACCTTGGTCTGGAGGGCGGCTATCACGACCTCGGCGTGTTTTTTGATCGCGTGGCGACGGAAGCCCGGCTGATCTCGGTGGCCAACCTGCACCTGAAAACCAACACGATGGTGGATGGTCGTCGCGGGCAGGTCTCCGCGACCTGCACGGCGACCACGTATGTGTTTGGCTCTCCCGTTCGTCCTTCGCCCACCGCCCCAGGCGGCCCCGGCACCCCAGGAAGCGGCACGTGATGCGTAGTGTGATGACTGTTCTTTGTATGGTGGTGTTGTCGACCATCGTCTCCGGTCAACAGACCCAGGGGACGTTGACGATCGGCACACGAGTCGGGATGCCGCTGTCCGGCTACCAGGCCTCCGGGCGTGATCCGTTCACGCCGTTGGTGGCGCCCCCCAACACGAGCCCCGCGGCGGCACAGGTCGCCAATCGTCCGGCGGGTTTGCCGGGGCTGGCGGTGGCCGACGTGGAACTGAAGGGGATCATCGCGAGCGGCACCATGCGCCTGGCGCTGTTGGCCGGGCCCGACGGCAAGACCTACCTCGCGCGCGTACAGGACCGGTTGCATGACGCCGTGGTGCGACGGATTGAGGCGGACGCGGTGGTGTTGCTCACAAGCGCCGGTCCGCAGACGGCCAGCCGTGAAGTGCGCAAACTGCTGCGACCGATGACAGGACCAGTGGCGGAAGGCGGCCGACGATGAGATTGGCGATACGTATCCTCGTGGGCTGGGTGGCCCTTGGATGGGTCGTGTACGGGCAGGTGCCCGGGGCGCTCGTGACCACACCGGGACAGCCGAGGCAGTACACAGGCGCACCGGCAGACTTTGATTTTCAGGGTGCAGACCTGCGCATGGTGCTGCGCTCGTTCGCCGAGTTGGGCAGCCTCAATCTGGTGATCGATCCGGCCGTGACCGGCACCGTGGACATCAAGCTCACGCAGGTGCCCTGGGACCAGGCGCTCGAGGTGATTCTTACCACGAGCAAGCTCGGGTACATCGTGGACGGCACGGTGGTGCGGATCGTGCCGATCAGTGTGATGAAGACGGAAGAGGACGCGCGCCAGGCCCTGCTGGATGCACAAGCCCCGGCGGCGCTGGTGGTTCGAACATTTCCGCTCAACTATGCCCAGGCCGCCGACCTGGACCCTCTGCTGCGGGCAGCCGTGTTGTCCAAACACGGGGAGGTGCGTTATGACGCGCGCACGAACATGTTGATCCTGCGCGATCTGCCGGAGCATCTGGACTCCGCAGCCGATTTGATCGGGATTCTCGACCGCGCCGAAGCGCAGGTGGAGATCGAAGCGCGCGTCGTGCAGACCAATCGTGACACCGCGCGTGAACTCGGTGTCCAGTGGGGCGGCACCGGGCGCGTCTCACCCGAGCTGGGCAATACCACCGGGCTGTCGTTTCCCAATACCGGCACCGGCGCGCTTGGCGTCAATCTTCCGGTGCCGGCACCCAACTCGGTGGCCAGCCTGTCGCTCGGCTCGATCACCGGCGCGATGAATCTTGATGTGGCGTTGTCGGCGCTTGAACGGTCCGGCAACGGGCGCATTCTCTCCACACCGCGTGTCACGACCCAGAACAACAAGCAGGCGGAAATGACCCAGGGCGTGCAGATTCCGATTCAGACCGTCTCCAACAACACCGTGACCGTGACGTTCAAGGATGCGGCCCTCAAGCTGCTGGTGACGCCGCGCATCACGGCTGCGGACACCGTGATCATGGACGTGGAACTGGAGAACGCCACGCCGGATTTTTCCCGGTCGGTCAACAACATTCCTCCCATTGATACCCAGCGCGCCAGGACCTCCGTGCAGGTGGGGGACGGGGCCACCACGGTGATCGGCGGCATCTATGTGAGCCGCGAACAGGCGACGCAGGATCGCACACCCGGCTTGCACCGTGTGCCGCTGCTGGGGTGGCTCTTCAAGCGGGACCTGGCGTTGGATGAAACACGCGAACTGCTGATCTTCATCACCCCGCGCATTCTTCGGAGTGGGTTATGACGCGACGTCTGAGTTCCAAGCTGGGTCTGGTGGCACTGGTGGTGTCGGTGTGCGCCGGCTGTGCGGCGGCCGGTCGACCCGGCCAGGCCAGCAGCTATCTGATCGTCGAGTCGTTTCTCGCGGCGTCGGGTGCCGAGCCCAGCACGTTCATCGGCACGCTGGCCTCCGACGTGGTGACAGACGACAGCGTGTACGCGGACCCCGGCGAGGTGGTGTTCGCCCTGGCGATGAAGAATCCCGACGTGCCCAGTTCGCCTGCCAACTTCATCACGTTGCGACGTTACCGGGTGGTGTTTCGTCGGACCGACGGCCGGAACGTTCCCGGTGTGGATGTGCCGTTCGGATTTGATGGCGCCGTGACGCAAACCATCGGCAGCTCCGGGGCGGCCGTGACGTTCACGTTGGTGCGCATTCAGGCGAAGTTGGAAGCGCCACTGCTGGCGCTGGCGGGTGGGGGCGGCGCCCTTGTGATTTCCACGCTTGCCGAGGTCACCTTCTACGGCACCGATCAAGCCGGGCGCGACGTGGTGGCTACCGCCAATATCAGCGTCAACTTTGCGGACTGGGGGGATCCGGAGTGAGGGTTCAGGGTTCCTGGTTCATGGTTCAGGGTGCTGTTCGGGGTGCTGGAGTTCAGGGTTCAGCGTTCAGGGTTCAGGGGTTCTTATGATGCGGGCGAATGTGTTTGGGGCGGTGAGTGCGCTGCTGGTCGTGACGGCTGGGTGCGCAGTGGAATCCGTGTCGACGCCGCTGCCGACAGGGCCGGCCGAGTTCGGGGTGTCGCTGAGCGTGTCGGCCACGCCGGATGTGTTGCGACATGACGGGTCTGCCGTCTCCACGATCAGACTCCAGGCTCGTGACGAAGCGGGACGAGGCATCGCCGGCATCTCCATTCGGCTCGACGTGCTGGTCGGCACGACGCAGGTGGACTTTGGCACACTCTCCTCACGCACCGTGTCCACCGATGGCTCCGGGCTGGCCACGACCACCTATCAGTCGCCGCCTGCACCACCGGCCTTTGTGGATCACGACACCACAATCACGATTCGCGCCACGATGATCGGTAGCAACTACGCCAACAGCCTGCCCCGGACCGCCCAGATCCTGCTGGTGCGGCCAGGCATCATCCTGCCGCCCAATGGCACCCCGGTGCCCCGATTTTTCTTCTCACCGTCCACAGCGCGCGAGAACGAGCCCGTGCTGTTTGACGCGTCATCGTCCACCGATGACGGGCAGATCGTGTCGTATGTGTGGACGTTCGGCGATGGGTCGAGCGGTTCGGGTCGTACCCGGACGCACCTCTACGCCCTGGCGGGTACCTATCTGGTCACCCTGACGGTGACCGACGACCGCGGCCTCTCGGCCTCCACTGTGCCGACATCGGTCCCGATTGTGGCTGCCGCCAGTCCCGTGGCGTCCTTCACATACTCTCCAACCGACCCGGCCGTGGGCCGCTCGATTGTGTTCAACGCCGCCTCGTCGACGGTACCGACGGGCCGCACGTTGGTGGGGTTCGATTGGGAGTTCGGCGATGGCAACCAGAAGAGTGGTGTCGCCACGACCCACGCGTACACGGCACCAGGCACGTACACCGTGGTGCTCACCGTGACGGATAACACTGGCCGCAAAGCCGTGGCATCGCGCACGGTGCTCATTGTGCCGTAGCCAGTCGGTCCGCAGTCCACAGTCCGCGGTCCGCAGTCCCCGGTCCGCAGTCCCCGGTCCGCAGTCCGCGGTCCGCAGTCCCCGGTCCCCGGTCCGCAGTCAGGGCTTGCCACGCCGTAGCCTTGGCGAAGGCGGGTTCTGGCAGAATAGGCTGCGTATGCAGCCACACGCGGCTCCAGACTGGGCAGCACGCTTGGCGGACCTTCGGAATCGCTGGGTGCCGCAGGCCGGTGATGCCTGCGTGGTGTCCTCTCTCACCAACATCCACTACCTGACCGGGCTGCAGGCCAGCGCCGGCCTGCTGGTGCAGGACGCTGCCGAGGCGTGGCTGCTGCTGGACGGCCGGTACACGACGGTGGCGCACGAACGGCTCGCACAGGGGAGTCTCGGGCCCGTTCAGGTGGTGCGGGTCGAGGCCGGGTATGACGAGGCTCTGGCGACGTGCCTCCGGGAACTTGGTGCCCGGCGGGTGGTCTTTGAGCCTGAGCACACGACGGTGGCCACACTGGGCCGCTGGGAGGGCCAGTACCCGGCAGACTGGCATGGGCCCGGTGCACTGGTGGAACCCCTCCGGCTTCGAAAAGACCCCTATGAATTGGCGGTGTTTCGACGCGCCGGGGCCCTGTTGTCGGGCGTCGCCGAGCGGTTGGGTGAGTGGGTGGCCCCAGGGCGCACCGAGCAGGCCATCGCCGCCGACATCAACCGGGCCCTGCTGGAGGCGGGGTTCAGCAAGCCGGCCTTTGACACCATCGTCGCCTCCGGGCCCAACAGCGCCCTCCCGCACGCCCATCCTGGCACGAGGCGCCTGGAATCCGGGGATCTCGTGGTGCTGGACTTCGGCGGGGTGTTGGAAGGATACTGCGTGGACCTGACCCGGGTGGCCGCCGTCGGCCGGGTGACGCCAGAGGCCGTCGCGCTGTATGGGGCCGTTCGAGAGGCCCACAGGGCGGCGCTGGCAACGATTCGGGCGGGAGTTCCCGCCCATCGCGTAGATGCCGCAGCCAGGCAGGTGCTTGACGATCAAGGACTTGGGGCTGCATTTGTTCATGGTACCGGCCACGGGCTTGGCCTTGAGGTGCACGAAGCGCCTCGGGTGTCACGCCTGAGCCCTCCTGACGAGGTGCTCGACGCCGGAATGGTCTGCACCGTGGAGCCCGGCGCGTATGTGCCCGGACTTGGCGGTGCCCGATTGGAGGACGATGTGCTGGTGACCGATACAGGCGCCGAGCTGCTGACGACGGCCTCCCGTGACCTGATTCTCGTGTAACGCTTTCAGACCTTCATTTATGAATCTTGACGACATCAAACAACTGCTGGAACTTGTTCGCGAACACGATCTGACCGAGTTCGAACTCGAACAGGACGGACTGAAGATGCGTGTGCGCAAGGCCGGGCAGGAGGTCATCGTGGCCTCTGCGGCTGCGCCGATGACTGTGCCTGTTGCGGCGCCCGTCGCCGCCCCGGTGGCCGCCCCGTCCGCGGCTGCCCCTGCCGCACCACCGGAGGAGGAAGGCACCCCCCTCGCGATGACGAAGGCGCCGATTGTCGGTACGGTGTACCGGTGCCCGGAGCCTGGTGCGCGACCCTTTGCCGAAGTCGGCACGAAGGTGAAAAAGGGGCAGGTGCTCTGCATCATCGAAGCGATGAAGCTGATGAACGAAATCGAAGCCGAAGTGGACGGGGAAGTCATGGCCGTCTACGTCGAAAACGGACAGCCGGTCCAGTTCGGGGATCGGTTGTTTGCCATCAAGGTGAACTGATCGTGTTCAACAAAATACTGATCGCGAATCGTGGAGAGATCGCCCTGCGCGTGATCGCCGCCTGTCGCGAACTGGGCATCAAAACCGTGGCCGTCTACTCGGAGGCCGACGAGCATTCGCTGCACGTCCGGTTTGCTGATGAGGACGTCTGCATTGGTCCCGCACGCAGCGCCGACAGCTACCTCTCGGTGCCGGCGATCATCAGCGCGGCGGAAATCACCGGTGCCGATGCCATTCATCCCGGCTACGGCTTTCTCTCGGAGAGTGCGTATCTCGCGGAAGTGTGCGAGGCGTGCCACATCAAGTTCATTGGTCCCAATCCCAACGTCATTCGCCTGTTGGGCGACAAGGCGCGCGCACGACGCGCGATGAAAAAGGCGGGCGTGCCGATTCTGCCCGGCAGCGACGGACCGGTGGCGGGTGAAGAGGAAGCCATCAAGATCGGCAAGGAACTGGGCCTGCCGCTCATCATCAAGGCTGTGGCCGGCGGTGGTGGACGCGGCATGCGCATCGTGCGCAGCCACGACGAACTGCCGAAGCTGGTCAAGATGGCCATGCGCGAAGCTGAGGCCGCGTTCGGCGTCGGTGATGTGTATCTGGAGCGCTACGTCGAGGCTCCGCGTCACATCGAAGTGCAGGTGCTGGGCGATCACCACGGCAACGTCGTGCATCTCGGCGAACGCGAGTGCTCAGTGCAGCGTCGTCACCAGAAACTCGTCGAAGAGGCGCCGTCAGCGGTGCTGACCGACAAGCAGCGCAAGAAATTGGGCGCCACAGTGGTGGAAGCCGCACGCGCCGTGGAATACGCCAACGCCGGCACGTTCGAGTTCCTGCTCGACGATACGGGCAACTTCTATTTCCTCGAAGTGAACACACGTCTGCAGGTGGAACATCCGGTCACCGAGTTCATCACCGGTATCGACATCGTGAAGCAGCAGATTCGGGTGGCGGCGGGCGAGAAATTGCCGTTCCGCCAGAGCGACATCGAGTTCCGCGGTCATGCCATTGAGTGCCGCATCAACGCAGAAGACCCCGAGACATTCGCGCCGAGCCCTGGCCTGATCACGGCGTTCAGCGTGCCGGGAGGCCCCGGCGTGCGGGTGGACACCTTCGTGCACTCAGACTGCATGGTGTCGCCGTATTACGACTCACTGATCGCGAAGATCATCACCTACGGCAACGACCGCGACGAAGCCATTGCCCGCATGCGGCGCACGCTGGAGATGACGGTCGTTGAGGGCATCAAGACCTCGATTCCGCTGCAGCTCAAGATCATCAACGATCCGGACTTCCAGGCGGCGCGCATCAACACCGCCTTCATGGACCGCTTCATGCCACCCGCCAAACCGGCAAGGCCGCTTGCGGAGAGTGCGTAGAGGGCTTTTACAGGGAGACGCGGAGGACACGGAGTTTTTTCTTTATTATGAATTCTCCGTGTCTCCCTGTCTCCGTGCCTCCTGTGAAAAATTCTCTTCCTGTTCTTTACGCCATTCTCGACACTGATCTGCTCGCCGCGAGTGGACTCGATCCAGTTGACGTGTGCGACGTGTGGCTCGATGCGGGCATCCGCCTCGTGCAGCTTCGCACCAAGTCCATGGCGTCAGGGCCGATGCTGGCGCTGGCAGAGGCACTGCTGGAGCGTGCGCGTGCGACAGGCGCACTCCTGATCATCAACGACCGCGCCGACATCGCGTTGCAGTGCGGCGCGGACGGCGTTCACGTGGGGCAGGACGACCTGTCGCCGACGGAGGTTCGCCCCCTGCTCGGTCCGGAGGCGATCATCGGGCTCTCGTGCCATGACGACGCGCAGATAGAGGCGGCGGTGGCGCAGCCGGTGTCGTATGTGGCGATCGGACCGGTGTTCGGGACGCAGACCAAAGCGACGGGCTACGAGGCCGTGGGACTCGCGCAGGTCGAGCGCGCGGCCGCGATGGCTCATGCCGCAGGGGTGCCGCTGGTGGCGATTGGCGGGATCACCCTCGACCGTGCCCGGAGTGTGCTGGATGCCGGGGCGGACTCCCTCGCGGTGATCAGCGACCTGCTGGTGGAGGGGTCCAGGCGCGGGCTCGAGGAACGAGCCCGCGCCTGGATGAGTCTGACTAGTTGCTGATGCGTGCGCCCGTGGTCGGGTGCTCGACCGAGTATTCCTTGCCGCCCTTGTCGAAGTAATCGACCGTGATCTTCTTCACCACGCCCAGGAGCAGGAAAAGGCCGATCAGGTTCGGGAAGGCCATAAAGCCGTTGAGCAGCGTGCCGATGGCCCAGACCAGTGGCACCGAGACCACCGCGCCCACCATGATGAGCGCCACGAACAGGACACGATAGACCTGCGTGTACTTCGACCCGAAGATGTACTCGAAGCACTTCTCACCGTAGTAGCACCAGCCAATCAAGGTCGAGAACCCGAACAGGAACGAGCAGATGGCTACGATGATCGTGGCAAACGGAATCGTGGTGCTCATGGCTGCTGCCGTGAGGTCGCCGCTGGCGTTCTGGTAGGCCGGGTCAGTCCACATGCCCGACGAGAGGATGACGAAGGCGGTCATCGAGCACACGATGATCGTGTCGATGAAGACTTCGAACACGCCCACCAACCCCTGCTCAGCCGGGTGTTTGACGTTGGCGATGCCGTGCGCAATTGGCGCTGAGCCGAGGCCGGCTTCGTTGGAGAGTACGCCACGGCTGACACCTGCCGCGATGGACTGCGCAACCGTGGCACCAATGAAGCCGCCCACAGCTGCAGTCGGCGTGAACGCCTCGGTGAAAATCAGTCCGAACACGGCCGGCAACTGGCCGACATTGAGGACGACGTAGCTAACGGCGGCCAGCAGGTACAGCACGATCATCGCCGGCACGAGTCGCTCGGCCACGTTGGCGATTCGCTTGATGCCCCCGAGCAACACCAGTCCGACAATCACCGTGATGATGAGGCCCGGAATCCACATGTCGATCGTGGTGCCGGTGGAGACACGGACCGCTTCCACAAACGTCCGGGCGACGGTGTTGGACTGCGCCATATTGCCCGTGCCGAACATGGCTGCGGCCATGCCGAAAAAGGCGAAAAGCCACGCCAGCGTCTTGGCGAAGGAACTGTTCCCGAGCCCGCGCGTGATGTAGTACATCGGGCCTGATGCCAGGTCGCCGTTCTCGCGGGTGACTCGGTAGTGGACGCCGAGCACCGCTTCGGCATATTTGGTGGCCATGCCGAGTGTGGCGGTCACCCACATCCAGAAGACCGCGCCGGGGCCGCCGATCAGAATGGCTGTCGCCACACCGCCGATGTTGCCGTTGCCGACCGTGGACGCCAGCGCTGTGGACAACGCCTGAAACGGCGTGATGGTTTTGGCATCCTTGTCCGACTTCTGGAAGGCACCCGCCATGACCATCTTCAGGGCACGCGGGAACCGGCGAATCTGAACGAAGCCGGTGTAGAACGTGAGCAGCGCGCCCACGATGAGCAGGACGAGGGGCATGGCAAACGGTTGCCAGACCTGGCCGTCGAGCGACGTGATCCAGTTGGTGATTTGTGTCAGGTCCATCGAGTTATCCCTAGCCTCCGGAAAAAACGGGCGTCAGCCCAGCAGGTCGCGAACGGTGAAGATGATGATCATGCCGATGGCAATCGGGCAGACCCAGCGCACAAGAAACGCCCAGAGCGGCGCGGCAGGCATCCGGCCGCCGATGTTGAGTTCCTCGATCGCCTTGTCCGTGCGCCAGACGTGGCCGACGAAGATGGCGAGCAGGAATCCGCCCACCGGCAACGCGAAGTCGTTCCACACGATGGCCATCAGGTCGAGGAAGCCCATGCCCACGCCGGGCAGGCTCGAGAAAAACGCCGAGGCGCCGTTGCCCAGCGCCGAGGGAATCGCGAGCAGGAAGGTGATCGCGGTGAGTGTCAGCACGGCCTTCTTGCGATCCCATCCGCGCGAGTCGATCAGGTGTGAGGTGGGCACTTCAAGCAGCGAAATCGTTGACGTGATTGCCGCCAGCGTCAGCATGATGAAAAAGGCAGCGCCGACCAGCTGTCCCCCTGGCATGGTGGCGAAGAGCTGCGGGAGGACCACGAAGATCAGGCCGGGACCGGAACTGGTGGGATCAAAGCCCACGAGGCTGAAGCCCGCCGGGAAGATGATGAGACCCGCCGTCAGGGCCACCGCTGTGTCAATCAACACGACCCAGACGGCCGCCTGCGCGAGGTTCTCGCCCTTTGACAGATAGCTGCCGTAGGTGATCATTGCGCCCATGCCGAGACTCAGCGAGAAAAACGCCTGTCCGAGGGCGGCGTTGAAGATCGAGATGTCCCAGATTTTTGAGAAATCCGGCTTCAGGTAGTACGCCAGTCCGGCTTCGGCGCCCGGGAGCGTGACGGCCCGAACCATCAGCAGGACCAACAGAATCAACAACATCGGCATGAGCGCTTTTGTCATGCGTTCGATACCGCCCTTCACGCCGCCGAGCAGGGTCGCGGCGGTAATGGCGAGTACGACAAACGTCAAACCAATACTGACGGGCGCGTTGCCGACGAAGCTGCCGAAGAAAGCGCCGATTTCCGCACCGCTGCCGGTCACCGCGCCGGTGGCCGCAAACCAGACGTAGGCAATGGTCCAGCCCGCGATGACGGAGTAAAAGGAGAGGATGCCGACGCCGGCGAGCACGCCGAGGGCGCCGGTGAGCCACCAGGCGCTGCCGGGTTTGATCACGTTGAACGCGCCGACAGGGTCCTTGCCGGAACGGCGACCGACCGCCAGCTCCGCAATCAGAATGGGTGCGCAAATCAGAAACACGCACACCAGATAGATCAATACGAAGGCGGCTCCGCCGCCCTGTCCGACCTTGGTGGGGAAGCCCCAGATATTGCCCAGGCCCACGGCCGACCCGGCGGCCGCCAGAATGAACCCGAACCTCGATCCGAATGCGCCGCGCGCTCCTGCCATCGATACTCCTGCTTTCTGCCGTGTTTCGTAACGGTCCGAGGATGATACGGGCAGAGCGGCTCCGGCTCAAGGCCTATAATTCCGTGCGTGGAGAATGTGATGGAGCACGTGGTGATGAACGGAACCCTTGTGGCGAAGGCGATTCGTGCGGAGGTCGCCCCCCGGGTGGCCGCGTTTGCGGCAGCACACGGCCGACCGCCCGCCCTGCACATCGTGCTGGTGGGCGACGACCCGGCCTCCCATATCTACGTCCGAAACAAGGAAAAGGCGGGCACAGAGACCGGCCTGCAGGTGCAGGTGCACCGGCTGGCTGCCGACGCGACGGTCGACGTGGTGCTGGCGCAGGTCCAGACCCTGAATGCCGATCCGACGTGTGACGGGATTCTGGTGCAGGCGCCGCTGCCGGCTGGCATCGGCAAACACGGTACCGAGCGTGTGTTTGATGCGATCGACCCGCGCAAGGACGTGGATGGTTTTCACCCCCACAACGTCGGGCTCCTCGTGCAGGGGCGAGCGACACTCAAACCGTGTACCCCATCCGGCGTCATCGAGATAATGGACCGCCTCGGCCTGCCCATCGCCGGCAAACACGCGGTGGTGATCGGCCGGAGCGAGATCGTCGGGAAACCGATGGCGCTGTTGCTCCTTCAGCGTGACGCCACCGTCACCATCTGCCATTCCAAGACGCCGGACCTGCAGGATACCTGCCGCCGCGCGGACATCGTCGTCGCCGCCATCGGGCGCCCAGGGTTTGTGACCACGGATTTCGTCAAACCCGGCGCTGTGGTGATTGACGTCGGCATCAACCGCGTGGATAACCGTGACCGCATGGTGGCGCTCTTCGGCGCTAATCACCCGCGAGTCGCCGACTTCGATAAGAAGGGGAGTGGCGTGGTTGGCGATGTGCACCCTGGCGTGGCCGCGGTCGCCTCTGCGATGACGCCCGTCCCCGGCGGCGTCGGGCCGCTCACGATCGCGATGCTGCTCTCGAACACGCTGAAGGCGGCGGAGGAGCGAAGCTGAATCGACGAGCGCCATTGAATCAGCGAACGATGTCGATCGGAAGCGAATACTTGATCACGAGTTGACGCTGGCGGGGACCTGCGGCGCGCCCGGTGCTGGTGAGGCTCCCGTTGTGGCGTGTGTCGTTGTACACGACGAACAGCCCAGAGCCCGCGGTGTTGAACCAGCCCAACCGCAGGTTGGTCGCCATGTCCTGCGTGTCGTCGTTGTATTGCACGTTGGTCTCCAGATACAGGCGTGGGCTGAACGCGTAGGAGGCACGCACGCGGACGACCGCCGTGTTGAAGCGGCCTTCCGGCAGACGCACACGAAACCAGTTGGCCGTGGCCGATGTCGTCAGCTTGTCCCCGTGACGATAGGCCACCGTGACGGTGGGACCAAAGCGGGTACCTGAGTAGAGGCCACCGAGGCTCCAGCCACCAGAGACCGACAGCGGCGCGCTGCGATCGGTGTTGGCGCGAAACTCCCAATCGTGGTTGTGATACATGCCCGCAGGGATCACGATGCCACGCCGAATTTCGAACGGTTGCGTCAGACGTTCGCCTGTGAAGTTGAAGCCAGGGAGTTGGAAGAACGCCCCGTTGGCGAACGCAAAGTGATTGTCCACGTGCAGCAGGTACGACTCGGTCAAGCCGTCGAGTGACCAATGCTGGCTCCAGGAGACATGCGGTCGGAACTCCCGGAACCACGACAGTGAAGGTGTTCTGACGTGCCGCAGCACGCGTGCGTTTCCGTGGCGATACCCCACGCGATCCACGAAGCCGACCTCTGGATTAAACGCGGTACCGACCTGCCGGTACCCCGCACTGACTTCCCAGTCGCGATCGATGAATCGACCCCCCACTGCACCTGCGATTGCCGATCCCTGGCGTCGATCCGGCGTACGTGTGGCACCCACCCAGCCGTCAAGGGTCACGGACTGCCCGACGCCGAGGCTGCCGTCGACGCCGTACGCGAGGTTGTAGTTGCTCGTGTTTGTGGTGTCGATCCGGCCGACGAACATGGCGCCGACGCGCGATCGGTTTGAAAACTCCTGATAGGCGCGAAAGGCTCCGAAATTGTTCGGATTGACCAATCGAACCGGCGTACCTGTGGCCGGGTTGTCGATATCGAGCGCGCCAGTCTGAATGCTGAGCAGGCCCACCTGTACGTTGCCGACCTTGCCGGTCATACGGGCGCCCGCGCGAATGGGTACCTGGCGTCCCTGCACCAAGCCAATGCGGCGGCTGAAAAACAACTCGGCCGTGCGGCTGGTGCCCAGTGCGAATGTGCCGGCGTTTTCGAGAAAAAACGTGCGCTTCTCCGGATAGAAGAGTGGGAACCGTGTGAGGTTGACCTGCTGGTCGTCGACCTCGGCTTGAGCGAAGTCCGTGTTGACTGTCACGTCGAGCGACAGGTTTTGCCCGAGGGTCAGCTTGGCATCCGCGCCAACACGCGGGGACACCTCAGCGCCGTCGCCGACAGCGGTGTAGTCGCGAGAGGCGTCGGCCAGCACATACGGTGTGACCGAGATGGAGCGTCTGACGGGGGCGTCCAGCGTCAGCGCGCCGGCCAGCGACAGCCGGTAGAGATCGTGCTGCCGAGGCAAAGGCGCCCAGGTCGATTGCTCGTTGTTGCGCCTGATCCGGCGTTCGATGTTCAGACCCCACGTCTGCGAACCACTCCGTGGATACCGCAGGGTTGAAAACGGAATGCGCATCTCGACATACCACCCCTCGCTGTCCCGCGAGGTGGCAACTTGCCAGCGCCCGTCCCAGTTCACGTTGAACCCGGCGCCGGAGGTCGCCTGCTGGCGCTGCCCCCCCGCCGATCCGCCCTGGCCTTCATTGGACACCTGGCCATCAAATTCGATGCCCGCCGGCGACGTGCCGAAGACAAACCCGTTGAGCGAATCGCGATAGGTGTCGAGCACCAGGATGAACGCGTCGGCGTCACCCAGGCTCGCGTCTCGGAGCGTTTGTCCCACCACGAGGTCGTCTGGCCGACGGTCGTAGAGCCAGGCACCAACATACAAGGCCTCGTCATCGTGCACGAACCGCACCTCGGTGCGTTCGGAGACGGGGTGGCCTTCGGTGGGCTCACGCTGCCGAAATCCAGCCAGCGTGCCGGCTGACGTCCACACGGCATCACCCAGCCGACCATCGATCACCGGCGGTGTGTCGATCCGGCCGGCTGTGGCGGCCGGTCGATCCTGGGCTACGGCGGAAGTGGGCGTGAGACACGCGACCAGGAACAGCCAGACAGAACGATCGAGCAGAGCGATGCGGCGCACGGAGCGTATGGTAGCAGCGAACGGTCACGATGCCTCACAGCAGGAAGTGAGCGGAACGTCGCTACTCGACGCTGGGAGAGCGGAGATGTGCGCGCACGGCGGCTGTGCGCGCATCGGTCTCTTCCAGCGTGCCCGATGTGTCGATGACGAAATCAGCGCGGGCGACTTTGTCGGCCAAGGGCATCTGCGTGGCAATACGGGCACGCGCATCAGCCTCTGACAGGCCGCTGCGGGCCATGAGGCGCGCGAGCTGTTGGTCGGGGCGACAGACAGCGACGATCACCACATCGAAATCGCCTGCACGCTCGGTCTCAAACAACAGCGGAATATCAGCGATACCCAACGGCGCGTCGAGCGTGGCAAACCATCGCTCGATGGCCACATACACGGCCGGGTGGATGATGCCCTCCAGGTCGTGGCGCGCGAGTGTGTCGGCAAACACAATCGCGCCAAGTGCATCTCGATCGAGCGTGCCGTCATCGGCAAGCACATCGCGACCGAACCGATCGATCACCGCCTGCAGTCCTGGCGTGCCCGGCGCAACGACCTCCCGTGCGAGCTGATCAGCATCGATGGTCGGCACGCCGAGCGCCGCGAACGCCGCGAGGCAGCGGGACTTGCCTGTGGCGATGCCGCCGGTCAGCGCTGCGCGCAGTGGGGCGGGTTTCTCGGGAGTCACGATGCCATCTCGTGTTGTTCACCAACGTCGGCACGGTTGATGCCTGCGCGACAGCAGAGCAGTTCACCATGAAGTTCATGAAGATCCATGGAGGAATGCCTGTCACGGACCCGCGAGGGTTGGGGGCCAGGCGAAGCCTGGCCGTGCGGAGGGAGGGCGGTCGGGAACGAGAACAAAGACGGCGGGTGTCTTTTGGGGCGTCTTTGTTCTCGTTCCCGATCGCCCTCCCTCCGCATCTGCCGCCTCTGGCGGCACCCAACCCGGTGTCCGTCGTCACCCCTCACGTACATGTTGTCCCTGCCGTCTTCACGACCATCACGACCTTCACCACCTTCATGTTAAAAGCTCTTTGCCTTTCCCCATGGATCTCCATGGAACTCCATGGTGAAAAACAATGTGGCTGGGTCAGGCCGCCGCTCCTCCCGGCCCATCCGAGTCCACATCGCTGGCCGGCGTGATGCGTTCTTCGACGAACGTGTTCCACTCGTGGCACTGCGGACACTGCCAGAGCAACCCGGTGCTGCGATAGCGGCAACGGGTGCACACATGCGGGTCGAGATAAAACACCGACTGCCGTGTGATGTCGATGTACCTCGCGACAAGGGGCAGCGGCAACTGTAATGCTGACAGCTGCGCCCAGATAGCCTGGTGAATCGCGATCGCGTGCGGATTGTGTTCCAAGGCACCGAACAACAACTCCAACGCGCGTTCCGAGTTTCCGTGCGCGACCAGATGGCGCGCGAGCGCCGCACGTGCCCGCCACTCGCGTGGCGACGCCGTCGTGAGTTGTTCGCACAAGGCCACAAATTTGTCGGCACGACCCTGACTGACGTAGAGCTGTTCAAGGCGCTCGAGCGGAAGATGCGCACGGTCCGGTGACACCGCCACCGCCTGCTCCCAAATCGCGGCCGCGCCGGCGTCATCGCCCTGCTGACGCCGCACGTCGCCGAGGCTGAGGTAGGCGGGGATCACGGCTTTGTCGAGCGTTATCGCGGCTTCGAACCGACGCACGGCCTCAGTGAAGTCGCGGCGGGTCGAGGCCTCAAGTCCGAGCTCGTGTTCCAGGAACGCGAGGATGGTGTTGGAACGTGCCTGCGCGGCGGGGGAGCCAACGGCCGCGAGGCGCTGACGCGTGACGTACGCGTCCTGCCACTGGTGCTGTTCCTCCTGCATCTTCTCGAGATTGCTCAACGCCGCTTCGTTGTCTTCGTCGAGTTTCAGCACTTCGGAAA
The DNA here is from genome assembly GCA_038319675.1 of Vicinamibacterales bacterium. GTDB lineage: Bacteria > Acidobacteriota > Vicinamibacteria > Vicinamibacterales > SCN-69-37 > SYFT01. The sequence goes on along the minus strand of JBBQDM010000011.1, from coordinate 17,057 downwards.
ACGCCTCGGTCGCGCGATCAACAAAACCCGCCTGCCGATAGTCGAGGCCGAGACAGAGCAGCACGTTGGCATGCTCCATGGGATTGAGGCGCGGCCGCTGCAGGAGCGCCTGATGTTCCTGGATGGCGCGACCCACCTGACCGCGTTCGCGGTACAGGTTGCCCAGCATCAGTCGCAGTTCGAGCGCATCCGGATCAAGCGCCAGTGCGGCTTCGAACTCTTCGATGGCCAGGTCCACGCGCCCGGCGACCAGATAGTTGAGGCCCACGATGAAGTGAGGCGTCTGCCGAATGCGGCGACGGTCCACCCACTTGCCCTGCACGAGTTTGTAGCGCTCCCAGGCCTTGCCGCCGGCGATGCCGAGCAGGATGGCGATCAGGATCGCAGGGAGGAAATACGTACTGTCCATGGTGCGGGACGTCCTATCTCAGATGCGCCAGGAGGAGGGGTTCCCACCGACCACGGCCGCGAAGTATCAGTTCGACGAATTCACGCACAGCTCCGTGGCCCGCAAACGCCTTCGTCACATAATGCACCCGCTGCCTCACATCGTCGCACGCATCGTGCGGGGCCGCTGACAAACCCACTCGACGCAGTACGGGCAGGTCGATGAGGTCGTCGCCCATGTAGGCCACCTGGTCGTCCTTGAGGCCGCGCTCGGTGACCAGCTGCAGGTAGCTGGCGCGTTTATCGGTGACGCCCTGCACCACCAGCGGGATTTCAAGCTCGGCGGCCCGGCGCGTGGTAGCCGCAGACGCACGACCGCTGAGCAGTCCGACCTCCAGCCCGGATCGCTGGGCCCACACCAGCGCGGCGCCGTCGCGAATCGAGAAGGCTTTGAATTCGTCACCGGTGCCTGCGATGGCCACCGTGCCGTCGGTCAGCACGCCGTCCACATCGAGCAGCAGCAGGCGCAGCGGGCGCGTGCGGGCTTCGAGTTCACCGACGGTCAGCGCCATCAAATCATCTCCGTGCGCCAGAGGTCGTGCAGATGCACCACGCCCTCCGCCTGCCCGTCGTCGGTGACGACGATGATCGAGGTGATTTTGCGTTCTTCCATCAGCCGCAGGGCCTCGACGGCCAGAACCGTGCGCGTGATCGTGACCGGCTTGGCGGTCATGATGTCGCCCGCCGTCTGCGTGAGCAGGGCGGAGCCGACGGTGAGGTGCCGGCGAAGGTCGCCATCGGTCACCAGTCCCAGCAGGTGTCCCGTCGCGTCGACCACACACGTCATGCCGAGTCGTTTATCCGTGATCTCGTGGATCACGTCCGGCATCTTCGTGTCGGGACGGACGGCCGGCAGCGCCGGGCCGCTGTGCATCAACGATTCGACGCGCATCAACTTCTTGCCGAGTCGCCCTCCGGGATGCAGGTTCGCGAAATCCTCCGCGCGAAATCCCTTGCGCTTCGAGAGCGCGAGGGCCAGTGCGTCACCCATCGCCAGCGAGGCGGTGGTGCTGGCCGTGGGGGCGAGATTTAACGGACACGCTTCTTCGGCCACGTGACAACTGAGCGACACATCGGCCGCCTGCGCCAGCGTGGAATCCTGGTGGCCCGAGAGCACGATCAGTCTCGCCCCGATCCGCCGGATGGCTTCGACAAGGCGTACGAGCTCCGCCGTCTCGCCGCTGTGCGACAACGCGAGCACGACGTCTTCCTTGCGCACCGCACCGAGGTCGCCATGGATGGCTTCAGCCGGATGCAGAAAAAACGCCGACGTGCCCGTGCTCGACAGGGTGGCGGCGATCTTGTGCGAGATGATCCCGGACTTGCCCATGCCGGAGACGATGACGCGTCCCTCGCAGGCGTGCAGCAGGTCCACGGCATCCACGAACGACGCGGACAACTGCGGAATCAAACCAAGGATCGCCTGTGCCTCGGTTTCCAGCACCTGGCGGGCGATGTTCAACGAGTCGTGTGGCTCGGACGTCATGACACCTGATGGATGGCGACGAGTTGTCGCAACAGGGGCTCAAGCAGATCGAGCCGCAGCGCATTCTGCGCGTCGCTCTTGGCCTTGGTGGGGTCTTCGTGCACCTCAAGGAAGACGCCGTCCACACCGGCCGCCACGCCCGCGCGTGCCAGCGGCGTGATGTACTCCGCGAGTCCTGCCGTCACGCCGTCGCCGCCTCCCGGCAACTGCAGCGAGTGCGTCACGTCAAAAATCACCGGCACGCCGAGTTCGCGCATCATCGGAAACGCCCGCATGTCGACCACCAGGTTGTTGTACCCGAAGGTCACGCCGCGTTCGGTCAGGCACACGTTCGGGTTGCCGGCCGCGACCACCTTGGCAACGGCATGTTTCATGTCGCGCGGCGCCATGAACTGGCCCTTCTTGATGTTGACGACGCGGCCCGTGCGGGCGGCGGCGGTGATCAGGTCGGTCTGTCGCGAGAGGAACGCGGGGATCTGCAACACGTCGGCGACTTCGGCGACCGGGGCCGCTTGTGCCGCTTCGTGAATGTCGGTGAGGATCGGCACACCGAGTGCCTCCTTCACGCCGCGGAGTGCCGCGAGACCGTCCACCATGCCAGGGCCACGGAACGAGGACGCCGATGTGCGATTGGCCTTGTCGAACGACGCCTTGAAGACGTACGGAATCCCGACGCGCGCCGCAATCTCTGCGATGGCCCGCCCCAATTCGATGACATGGCCCGGACTCTCAATTACGCACGGCCCCGCGATGAGGACCAATTCGCCCCCACCAAGAATGACATTGTCAGCAATCCGAATCGTATTCACCACGGGACCTTAGCGCCTACGATCGCCGATGGCGGTGACGTTTGTGGACTGTCCCAGCCGCGCCAACTTATGCCGATGGGCCGCCTCGACAAAGCCGGCAAACAGCGGATGCGGACGCAGGGGTTTGGACTTGAACTCAGGATGGAACTGCACGGCCACAAACCACGGGTGGTTCGGCATTTCGATGATCTCGACGAATTTGCCGTCCAGCGAGCGGCCGACGATGCGCAGGCCCTTTTCGGTGAGGGCCTGCTCATACTGGCGGTTGAACTCGTAGCGATGCCGATGCCGTTCGTGAATAATCTCGTCGCCGTACATCCCGAACGAGAGCGAGTCTGGGGCCAGCCGGCAGGCGTAACTGCCCAGACGCATCGTGCCGCCCATGTCGTCCACGCCGAGCAGATCGCGCAACTTGTAGATCACCTTGTGTTGGGTGTCCTCCGCCACTTCGGTGGAGTCGGCGTCGGTCAGCCCGGCGACGTTGCGCGCAAACTCCACGACCGCCCACTGGAACCCGTAACAGATGCCGAAGTAGGGCACCTTGTTCGTGCGGGCATACTCGGCGGCCGCCATCATGCCGCGGCTGCCGCGATCGCCGAAGCCCGGTCCCACGAGAATGCCGTCCGCGTCGCCCAGCTGCGCCGCGCCGCCCGGCTGCTCGAGGGCTTCCGCGTCCACAAACTTGAGCTGCACCTTCACGCGGTGTCCGAAGCCGCCGTGATACAGCGCCTCGTTGATGCTCTTGTAGGAATCTTCGTATTCCACGTACTTGCCGATGAAGTGAATCGTGATGTCGTCCTTCGGTTCACGAATGCGTTCGGCGAGATCGTGCCAGGCGTCCATCTTGGCTTCGGTCTGCGGCAGGTGCAGCCGTTCAAGCAGGATGCGGTCGAGGCCTTCGCCGGCCAGGCTCAGCGGCACCTCGTAAATGCTCGGCACGTCGCGCGCGGTGATCACGGCTTCTTCGTCCACGTCACAGAACAGCGCAATCTTGCCCTTCATGTCCGGGTCAAGCGGACGGTCGGTGCGGCAGAGCAACACGTCGGGCTGAATACCGATCGAGCGGAGGTCACGCACGCTGTGTTGGGTCGGCTTGGTCTTCAGTTCATGCGCCGACGCAATGTACGGCACCAGCGTCAGATGGATGAACAACGCGTTTTCGCGTCCGACGTCCTGCCGGAACTGGCGGATCGCCTCCAGGAAGGGCAGGCTCTCGATGTCACCAACCGTGCCGCCGATTTCCACCAGCAGCACATCCACGCCGACGGCCGCCGACCGGATGGCGTCCTTGATCTCGTTGGTGATGTGCGGAATGACCTGCACGGTGCGACCGAGATAGTCGCCACGCCGTTCCTTCTGGATGACCGACGCGTAAATTTTTCCGGTGGTCCAGTTGTTGTTGCGCGTGGCCACCATGTTGGTGAACCGCTCGTAGTGCCCCAGATCCAAGTCCGTCTCCGCACCATCGTCGGTCACGTAGACCTCGCCGTGCTGGAAGGGACTCATCGTGCCAGGGTCGACGTTGATGTACGGGTCAAACTTCTGCAGCGCCACGGTATACCCGTGGCCTTCAAGCAGGCAGCCGATCGACGCGGCCGCGAGGCCTTTGCCGAGTGACGACACCACACCGCCCGTGACGAAGATGTATTTGACGGGGCGATCAGGACTGGACGGGGACATGACGAGATTACGCATGGACGCTCACTGAGTAGAGGAAGAAAGGGGATCGGCCATCAGGGCACGGACCCGGGTCAGATCATCTGGGGTATCCACCGACGGCGAGGCGTGCGGTACTTCGACGGTGTGGATGCGAATGCCGTGTTCCAGCGCACGCAACTGTTCAAGGCCTTCGGCTTGTTCAAGCGGTGTGGGCGGCAGTTGCGCAAGGCGCAGGAGGGTGTCGCGGCGATACACGTACAACCCCAGATGGCGCCACGCGTGCGCTTCGGGGTGGCCGGGTCGGGTATACGGAATCGCGGCGCGGGTGAAATACAACGCCGTACCCGACAGGTCCACGACGACTTTGACGACGTTGGGATTCTCCAACTCACCGGGCGCGAGCGCGGTGCGCACCGTGCCCATGGCGATCGAGGGATCGGCCAGGAGTGGTGCCACGGCTGCGTCCAACGTGTCAGGGTCGAGCATCGGCTCGTCCCCCTGCAAATTTACGATTGTGGTGTAGGTGTCGAAGGGCGACAGCTGCGCCACCTCGGCCAGGCGATCGGTGCCGGAGGGATGGTCGGCGCGTGTCATGACGCCCGTGCCGCCACATCCGTCCACGGCCTCCATGATCCGGGCATCGTCGGTGGCGACCACCACGGTGTCGACCAGCCGGGCCGCCGCCGCGCGGGCAATGACGTGCGCGATCATCGGCTTGCCGGCGATCAGGGCGAGGGGTTTTCCGGGGAGACGGGTGGCGTGATAACGGGCGGGGATGATGGCGATGACCCGACCGTGAACTCCAAGCCCAGCGGGAACATCAACTGGCACGAGGAATCTTAGCTCAAGCCCCGACCCAAGTCGAGGGGCCGGATCACGGTCGGCATGGGGTCGCGTGTCACACCCCGGTGCTACTATCTGGAGGATGCAGCGACTCACGACGGCGGTGGTGCTGGGCGCGGGGGTATTGATGACGACCTGGGTGTCGGCACCGGCCGCGCCGACGACGCCACCGATCCTGGTGTCGGATGCCGAGATGGCCACCATCGAGGCCACGGCGCCCGCCGCGGATGCCCTGGATCAGGAAGTGGCGCGTTTGCGCGGGCAACTGGCGATCAGCCCTCAGCAGGCCGAGCCACGTCGTGATCCGTTCAGTTTTGGTCGTCGGCTGCCGGCACCGATCGCCACAGTGGCCGCTGTCGAACCGGTTGAACTGATTGAACCAGGACCGCCCGCAACGGTGGAGTTGCTCTGGCCCACATTGGCAGCCGTCATGGCGGATGATACCGGCGCGACAGCCGTACTCGCATGGGGAGACGCCATCGAGTTTGTGACAGCCGGCGACACGTTTCACGGGTTCCGCGTTGTGAGCGTGTCGGGCCGCACCATCGAGCTCCACCACCCGGACAGTAACTCCACAAAGACGATTTCGCTTCGCTGACTGCGGACTGCGGACTGCGGACTGCGGACTGCGGACTGCGGACTGCGGACTGCGGACTGCGGTTATAATGTCTCGTTTGTCGCGGCTGTCGCATGCGCACACGTGTGGTGCAATGCGCTGATGCGGTAACAAACATGCGGAGAACCGCCGCTGCACGGCGACTTTTCCACATGGTTTTCAACAGATCCTGTGAAGATCCCGTGACGTTTGTGCCGGCGAAGGCAGGGACGTGACCTAAAGTCTTCGGAAAGCGACTCGTCAGCATGACTCCTGCAGCCATCACCCGCACAGACTCCACCCTGACTGTTCCCGATCAGCCGATTTTGCCCTTTATCGAAGGTGATGGCACCGGGCCAGACATCTGGCGCGCCAGTGTGCGTGTCTTTGATGCCGCCGTGGCGAAGGCCTACGGCGGTACACGTGCAGTGGCGTGGCACGAAGTGCTCGCCGGCGAAAAGGCGTTCACACAGACGGGGCAGTGGCTGCCTGAAGAAACGCTGGCCGCGTTTCGGAAATACCTGGTCGGCATCAAGGGCCCGCTGACCACGCCGGTCGGCGGCGGCATTCGTTCGCTAAACGTGGCGCTGCGCCAGGAACTGGATCTGTATGTCTGCCTGCGCCCGGTGCGGTACTTTCGCGGCATGGAAACGCCGGTCAAACGTCCTGATTTGGTGAACATGGTGATCTTTCGCGAGAACACCGAAGACATTTATGCCGGCATCGAGTTTCAGGCCGGCACCGAAGACGCCGCAACATTTGCGAAGATCTTCGAAGCGTCATTTCCCAAGCTGTTCAAGAAGGTGCGGTTCCCCGGTTCCTCGTCATTCGGCGTCAAGCCGGTGTCGCGTGAGGGCAGTGAGCGATTGATTCGCGCCGCGGTGGACTACGCCCTGGCCAACGGACGTACCAGCGTCACGCTGGTGCACAAGGGCAACATCATGAAGTTCACCGAGGGAGGCTTCCGTGATTGGGGGTATGACCTGGTGAAGCGCGAGTACGGGGCGACCGAGATCGATGGTGGCCCCTGGTGCGCACTGCCCGGCGGCATCGTCATCAAGGATGTCATCGCCGACGCCTTCCTGCAGCAGGTCCTGACGCGCCCGGCCGACTACGACGTGATCGCGACGCTGAACCTCAACGGGGATTACATTTCGGACGCCCTTGCGGCCCAGGTCGGCGGCATCGGCATCGCGCCGGGCGGCAACGTGAACTACATGACCGGGCACGCCGTGTTTGAAGCGACCCACGGTACCGCACCGAAGTACGCCAACCTCGACAAGGTCAATCCCGGGTCGGTCATCCTCTCAGGCGAGATGATGTTTCGGTATCTCGGCTGGACGGAAGTCGCGGACTTGATCATCAAAGGCCTCGAACAGGCCATCGACGACAAACAGGTGACGTACGACCTCGCGCGCATGATCCCGGGCTCAACCGAATTGAGCTGCTCGGCGTTTGGGGACGCGGTGATTAAGAGACTGTGACTTTCGGAGCCGACGGGCTTCAGCCCGTCGGTCGTCAGACGGACTGAAGTCCGTCTGCTCCGTACTTGAGCTTTTTGAAGGAGAGACTGAGATGAATCGCAAAGTAACGGTCGTTGGTGGAGCAGGAAACGTCGGCGCAACGGTGGCACGAGCCATCGCGGTGAAGGAACTGGCCGATGTGGTGATCGTCGACATTGCCGCCGACAAGGCCGCAGGCATCGCACTCGACATCTACGAAGCGTGTCCGATTGACGGGTCGGATACCCGCCTGATTGGCACCAGCGACTACGCCGAGACGGCCGACTCGGACGTGGTGGTGATCACGTCTGGCGTGCCGCGCAAACCCGGGATGAGCCGCGATGACCTGCTGAACGTCAACTACAAGATCATGCAGTCGGTGGTGGAGCAGGTGGTGAAGTACTCACCAAACTGCATCATCGTGCCGGTGGCCAATCCGCTCGACGCGATGTGCCAGGCCGTCTACCGGCTGAGCGGCTTCCCGCGTGAACGCGTGGTCGGCATGGCCGGTGTGCTCGACTCGGCCCGCATGCGCACGTTCATCGCCATGGAACTCGGCGTGTCGGTCGAGAATGTTCACGCGTTTGTGCTCGGTGGCCATGGCGACACGATGGTGCCGCTGCCGCGGTTTTCGACCGTGGCCGGTATTCCGCTGACCGAACTGGTGGCGATGGGCCGCCTCTCGCAGGCCAAACTCGACGAAATTTGCACCCGCACGGCCAACGGCGGCGCAGAGATCACCAAACTGGTCGGTACGTCAGCTTGGTATGCGCCTGGTGCGGCGGCGGCACAGATGGTCGAAGCGATTCTCAAAGACAAGAAGGTCATTTACCCGTGCTCGGTGTTTCTGCAGGGGGAATACGGCGTGACGGACCTGTTCGTCGGTGTGCCGGTCAAACTCGGCAAGGGCGGCGCAGAAGAAATCATCGAGATTCGACTGACCGACGACGAGAAGGCGGCGTTCGCAAAGTCCGCTGCGGCCGTGAAGGAACTGACCACCGTGATCGGCGTGTGACACAATCGGTCGAGTGAAATCACTCGACCTGCGACGATGGGTCGACCGCGGACGAGCGTACGTCGCGGCCGGCTTCAGTCGTGCGATGCGACCCGGCGGGGCGCAGGATGCGATGATCCTGGCCCTGTCGGTCGTCATCGGCGTCCTCGGGGCCGTGTCGGCGGCCACCTTCTACTGGTTAATCGGCGTGGCACATGAAGGCCTGGTGGCCGGCCCGGAGCGACTCTGGCCCGCAGCGGCCGCGTGGCCCTACCGCATCGCCTTGATGGGCCTCGCGCTCGCGCTTGCAGCGCTCATCGTGCGGCGCCTCGGTGATGGCTACGACGGGCTCAATGTCCCTGATGTGTCACTGGCGGTGGAACGCTCCGGAGGACGCATCCCTGCCAGACCGGCCATCGCGAAGACCTTGGCCAGTGCCGTGACCGTCGGCGGCGGCGGGTCGGCCGGCAGCGAAGGACCGATCGCCGTGTTGGGGGCCGCCATGGCCTCTCATCTCGGGGTGAAGCTGGGTCTGCGGCCGGTACAGATTCGCACGCTGGTGGGAGCCGGTGCTGGTGCCGGTATTGCCGCCGCGTTCAACGCGCCACTGGCCGGCGCGTTCTTCGCGCTTGAAGAAATCCTCAAATCGTTCTCGTCCGCCGCCTTTGCGCCGGTGGTTGTCAGTTCCGTGGTCGGCGCGGTCGTGGGACAGGCGTTGCTCGGCACCCACCCGGCCTTTTCCGGACCCGTGGCCGTGGGCTACCAGTTTGACGCTGAGCTGTTCATCTTTTTTCCGCTGCTTGGCGTGTTGGCCGGCGGCACGTCGGCCTTCTTCGTGTGGTTCGAGGACTTCATTGGTCGCAACCGCTCAAGGATCTCCTCCAAGTGGCTACCGTGGCTGGGTGGAGCGGTAGTCGCGCTGGGCGTGTTGATTTCAGGCGGTGTCCTCGCCGGCCGTGGGCACATCGAGATTGATCTGACGATGCTGGCTTCACTGCCGTGGCATCTGGCGCTCGTGCTTGCGTTCTCGAAAGCCGCCGTCACGGCCATCACCCTCAACACGGGTGGCTCGGGCGGGGTCTTTGCGCCGGCGCTGGCTGTTGGGGCCTTTACGGGGGCGGCAGTCGCCGGTCTGATTGCCGCGCTGTTTCCCGAACTCCCGCTCGATCCCACCTCCTACATCGTCGTCGGCATGGGCTGCGGGATTGCGGCGGCGACCGGGGCCACACTCACGGGGTTGTTCTTCGTGTTTGAACTCAGCCGGAACTACGCGTTGATGATGCCGCTGATGATGGCGGTGGTCATCGCCACACTCGTACGTCGCAGCCTGGTCCGCCACAACCTCTACTCCGGCTGGCTGGTCCGCACCGGACGGGTCAAGGAGGAGTAGCCGATGCGTCTGTCGCTGCTGATGGTGTGCGCGTGGGGAGTGTGGTCGTTGCCACCGGTGCAAACCTATGGTGTGACCGTCTCGGTGTCCGAAGGGCGCGGCACAGCGGTGTCCGGCCTGGGGGCGTCTGATTTTCTGGTGCGGTTCGGTGATGTGGCGGTCACGGTCACTGACGCGGCGCCTGACCCGCGACCGGTGTCGGTGGTGGTGATTGCGGACGGGATGGAGGCCGAAGAGGCGCTCCATGTCCGTGCGGCTTTGAGCGCCGTGTTGCGGCGTCTCCGTCAAGTGCCCGGCACACGTGTGGGGTTGATGTTGGGGGAGGGCGGCGCGCGTGCGCCGGAATTGCTCGATGCGCAGGAGGCCACAGCCGAGCACAACCGCCGAGTCTCGCGGTTCTTCCGCGCTGAAATCACCGCGCCCCCGCAGGACACGCTGGCCGGCGCCGCTGAGGCGCTCATGCGCGAAGAGGGCCGACGCCGTGTGGTGTTGGTGCTGTCGGTGAACCGACGGATGGATCGCGTGCCCATTCCCGAGGGCCTGATCCCCGCGCTGCGCCGGGCGGACATCATGCTGGGGGCACTCGAAGTGTCGGCCGGAGCCCAAGGGCAGCGCCTGGATGCCGCGCTGCAACTGATTCACTCCACCATTGGCGGGCGCTTCGAACGTGTGCCTGATATCACGGCTCTTGAGTCGTCGGCCACACGGCTTGTGTCGAGTCTGATGTCAGCCTACCTGGTGACGCTTACCACCACCGAGCCGATCAGCGGAGCACCCGACATCCGCATTGCGAACCGCCCTCGCGCCACTGTCATCGCCCCGGCGTGGGCGCTGCGGTAGGGGCTGGTCGAGACGATCGGCCCGGCGTAAACGCTGGCAGGTCGTCGGTCAGAAGATCGATATTGGCACCGAACCAGATCATCTCGCCGGTGACCGTCAGGCCGCCGTCAGTCACCACCACGTGTACCGGCGTCTCGCGGATGGTCACTGACGAGGCGAGGCCGATGGGCAGGGACCAGGGCTTCAGTCTTTCGGTGGGCAGTCGCACCTCGAATCCCTTGGCGAGGAACTCCTCAAGCGACCCGGGAATGTCGACGCGGTCGAGGACAAATCCACAGACACCACCTTTGTCGTCCAGCACCGCCTGCACCTTGGCCCACGAGGCCTTTGATGGCACCACGTGCACCCGGATCCGCATGGGCGGAATGCGCGGAGTCAGGACAATCGCGTCCTCAGTGGTGGAGAGGTGCAGTGCGCCGGTCAGACGGTAGGTCGCCGGGGTGACGGTGCCCGTGACTGTTTCCTTGAGCTCCATGTCGCCGCAGAGCATTCCGGAGATGTTGCGACCGTCCCACTGGTAGTTGATCGCGGCCGAACCGGTGCCTGACACCACGCGGATCGGCGCGGAGAGGCTGAGGCGGTTATCGCCGAAGCGCACATCGGGGGCACCGCTGGCCAGACGTGCGGTCACCCGTGTGAGCAGGACGCTGAGTGTCCAGTCTCCCATTGGCACGATACGGCGGACGTCGCCTGCCTTGCGCACACGGATGCCACTCAGGTGCAACGTCATCTGATCGGCTACGCCCGTGATGAAGGCGGTGACCAGGTCACGGGCCAACGCCGTGGGCAGGCCGACCAGAACTTCGCGGCTGGGCATGCCAGCCAGCCGTGGGTCCATCTGGAGCGCGCCCAGCACATGGGGTCTCAGGCGATCACGCTCCGCATGCAGGGTGATCAGATCGGCCTGTAACTGCGCGGTGGTGCGACGGCCCTCTCTGGCACGGTTCGACACCAACGACACGATGACGAATATGACGACCGCGAGGGCGACAGACACACCGACGATGAGCGCAATGCGGCGTCTGGTCATCGCTTCACCATGGCCACCTGACCGATGTCCACCTGCAGGCTGACCCACAGCCGCTGTTCGGCGGCCAACACCCGCGAGACGGCGACTTTGAGGGGCAGTCGCGCGCTGTCGAGCCGCACGGGGCCCTCAGTGATCCCGGGAATCTCGATGTCCTGCTGTACCCGCACGGGAATCGCGACGGTGGGCAGCTGCGCATCGAGCGCCGCACGCACAAGCGCCGCCACGTCCTCAAGTGAGGCACCGCTCAGCAGGGCTTCGATCCCCGACGCTTCTTCAATCTCGAAATGGTCGGCCGTGATCTTGGCGCGCAGGGTGGACGTGCCGGCGTCAATCTCAATCTGGCTCAGGGCGCCGATCAGGCCGACAACCGCGTCAAGTGTGAGCAGGCCGTCGCGGGTGATGGTGCCGCGGAGCGTGACGGTGGGGGCGCCGCTGAATCCGACGTCCACGGCGGTCAGGGTGACTTGATACGGCGCGGAATGTACGACGATGGGTAACTGGGCGGCGATCAGGCCCTGCACGAACGATTCGTCGATCGCGATGAGGACGTCGGAGGTGGGGAAGACCGGCTCGCCACGGTCGAGGCGGGCGGCAGACTCGCGCAGGCCCTCCAACTCCCGCTCAAGCTTCACCATCTCGGCCTGAAGCGGACCGGCACCCTCATAGGGGTCGCTGCAGGCCGCTGCGGACGCGACCACGAGGGCGAGCACGACTCGCAGGGGCACACGCATGTCTGGCCCTATGGTGGCACGACTCGTGGATCGGGCGCTGTGCTTTTCAGGTCTCGTGGGTTCGTGCCGGACTGGGATTCTTCACCATGGGGATCATGGAGGGCCATGGAGAAAGGCAACGTGTCGGCGACCTCGAGAAGGACGCTGACATGGACAGCGGGTTGGGTGCCGCCAGAGGCGGCAGATGCGGGAGGAGGGCGGTCACGAACGAATACACCGCATGTATTCGACCGGGGCATTCGTTCGTGACCGCCCTCCTCCCGCACGGCCAAGCTTCGCTTGGCCCCCAACCCTCACGGGTCGTGGCACACGTATTCCTCCATGGCCCTCCATGCCCTCCATGGTGAAACGCTCTGATGCCGAAGCAGCCGTCAGGGGCTATAAGGCCGGAAGTGTCAGCGCAGGATCGCCCGTCGGTACTCGCGATTCATGTTGGCGATGTTCTTGAGCGTGATGCCCTTGGGACACACGGCCTCACACTCGCCTTCGTTGGAGCATCCGCCGAAGTCGTTCTCGTCCATGGCGTTGACCATGGCAACGACGCGGGTTTTTGCCTCCACCTGCCCCTGAGGCAGGAGGCCCAGATGCGTGATCTTGGCGGAGGTAAAGAGCGCGGCCGACGCGTTTTTACAGGCCGCCACACACGCCCCACACCCGATACACGTCGCGGACTCAAAGGCATCGTCGGCCACGGTCTTCGGGATCAGGATGGCGTTCGCGTCCTGGGCACCGCCCGTGTTCACCGACGTATAACCCCCGGCCTGGATGATGCGATCAAACGCGGACCGGTCCACGACCAGGTCCTTGATGAGCGGAAACGCGGTGGCGCGCCACGGTTCGATCACGATGGTGTCGCCGTCCTTGTAGCGGCGCATGTGGAGCTGACAGACGGTGGTGCACGAGTCGGGCCCGTGCGGGCGACCGTCCACCATCACGCCGCACGTACCGCAGATCCCTTCGCGACAGTCCGAGTCGAACGCAATGGGTTCCTCGCCCTTCGCGATGAGCGTCTCGTTCACCGAGTCGAGCATCTCGAGAAACGACATGTCGGGCGACACGTTGTCGGCGGTGTAGTCGACGAGCCGTCCCTGCGCCGTGGGGCTCGCTTGCCGCCAAACCTTCAGATGCACCTTCATTACTTGTAGCTCCGTTGGGAGGGCTTCACATGCTCGAACGCGAGAGGTTCCTTGTGCAGGGTTGGCGTCGTGCCGACCCCCTGGTATTCCCACGCCGCCGCATACGAAAACTGCTCATCGTCGCGTTTCGCTTCACCGTCGGGGGTCTGGCTTTCTTCGCGGAAGTGTCCGCCGCACGATTCGGTGCGGTGCAACGCGTCGAGGGCCAGCAGTTCCCCGAACTCGAGGTAGTCGGCCACCCGACCGGCGTACTCGAGGTTCTTGTTCAGGTTGTTGGCCTCGCCTGGCACCGACACGTTCTGCCAGAACTCCTCACGCAGCTGCGGAATTTTGGTGAGGGCGCGTGTGAGGCCGGCCTCGTTGCGGGCCATGCCGACTTCGTCCCACAGGATGTGTCCGAGTTCGCGGTGAATCTGCCGTGGAGTCTTGGAGCCCTTCACCGCGAGCATCGTATTGATGCGCGACTGCACGTTGTCTTCGGCTTCCTTGAAGGCCTCGTGATCGGTGGTGACCTTGGGCACCGGCGTCGACGCCATGTAGTGGGCGAGGGTGTAGGGAATCACGAAGTACCCGTCGGCGAGTCCCTGCATCAGCGCCGAGGCGCCGAGCCGATTGGCCCCGTGGTCCGAGAAGTTCGCCTCACCCAGGACATGCAGGCCGGGGATGGTCGACATCAGGTTGTAGTCCACCCACAGGCCGCCCATCGTGTAGTGGATGGCCGGATACATCCGCATCGGTTCCTTGTACGGATTTTCGTCGGTGATCTTCCGGTACATGTCGAACAGGTTGCCGTACCGACTGGCGACGACCGGTTCGCTCAAGCGGTTGATGGCGTCCTTGAAGTCGAGATACACCGCCAACCCGGAATCGCCGACGCCGCGGCCTTCGTCACAGACCGACTTGGCGTTACGAGAAGCCACGTCGCGCGGCACGAGGTTGCCGAAGCTCGGATACTTCCGCTCGAGGTAATAGTCGCGATCCGACTCGGGAATGTCGTTGGGATGGCGCTTGTCGCCAGGATTCTTGGGCACCCAGACGCGCCCGTCATTCCGCAGCGATTCCGACATCAGCGTGAGCTTCGACTGGTCGGCGCCGTTAACCGGGATACAGGTCGGGTGGATCTGCGTGAAGCAGGGATTGGCGAAGTACGCGCCCCGCTTGTGCGCGCGCCACGCTGCAGTCACGTTGGAGTTCACGGCGTTCGTGGAGAGGTAGTAGGCCGTGCCGTACCCGCCAGTGGCCAGGCACACGGCATCAGCGACGTAGCGTTCGAGCTGGCCGGTCACCAGGTTGCGCACGATGATGCCGCGCGCCTTGCCGTCGATCACCACGACGTCCAGCATCTCGCGCTGGGCGAACATCGTGACGTTGCCCTTGGCGACCTGACGCATCATCGACTGGTACGCGCCAAGCAGGAGCTGCTGACCCGTCTGGCCGCGTGCGTAGAACGTGCGCGACACCTGGGCGCCGCCAAACGATCGGTTGTCGAGCTGGCCGCCGTACTCACGCGCAAACGGCACACCCTGGGCCACACACTGGTCGATGATGTTGACGCTCAGCTGCGCGAGCCGGTACACGTTGGCTTCGCGGGCGCGGTAGTCGCCGCCCTTGACCGTGTCGTAGAACAGGCGCCAGATACTGTCGCCATCGTTCTGATAGTTCTTCGCCGCGTTGATGCCACCCTGCGCCGCAATCGAGTGTGCCCGGCGGGCACTGTCGTGAATGCAGAAACTCAGCACGTTGTAGCCGAGTTCCCCCAGCGACGCCGCCGCGGCACCACCGGCCAGCCCGGTGCCGACGACGATGACCGTGTGTTTGCGGCGATTGGCCGGGTTGACCAGCTTGCTGTCGAAGCGGTGGCGGTCCCACTTCTCCTCGATGGGGCCAGACGGAACTTTGGAATCAAGGGTCATAGGAACAGGTACACCCACACCGGAATCAGCGCGAATCCGCCGGCAATGATCACAGCCAGCGCCAGACCGAGGTTCAGCAGGCGCGTGGTCCACACGCTGGTCGTCATGAAGCCGAGCGACTGAAAGGCACTCGACACTCCGTGGCGCAGGTGCATCCCGATGATACCCATGGCCACCACATAAAAGGCCGCGTAGAGGGGGTTCTTGAAGGTTTCGATCACCAGGCGCTGCAAGTCACGCACGCCGGTGTCGGCCACCGCATAGTAGGTGCCGAACTTGAACGTCGCGATGTGCACGATGAGGAAGGCGAGCAGGAAGATGCCCGACAGCGCCATCGTGGTCGAGCCCCAACTCTTGCGACTGGCCCCGCCGGCCCAGACCTTCTTCTGGTAGCCCTCGGCTCGTGCGTTGCGACCACGAATGACGTGTCCGATGGCCTTCACCATGTGGACCAGCAACAACACCAGCAGGGCCATCTCCGCAGGGATGACCAGCGGGTTGGTGATCAGGGCATGGCCATAGGCGTTGAATGTGTCTCCTCCCACCAGAATCAGGAGGTTGCCGGCGAGATGGCCGATGAGGAACCCTGACAACAGCAGGCCGGTCAGAGCAACGAGGAACTTGGAGCCAACAGTGGTGCTGAGGGCACGCAGCACGTTCATATGGCAGATTGTATGCCGAAGTACATCATCACGTCTAAGGGTTTGATACACTCCTCAGCCGCATGAAGATTCACGAGTATCAAGGCAAGTCTGTTCTCGCGCGGCACGGTGTGCCGGTGCCCAAGGGCCTGGTCGCGTACACGCCGGATGAAGCCCGCGCCCATGCCACCGCGCTCGGCGGTGGCACGGTGGTCGTCAAGGCGCAGATCCACGCCGGCGGTCGCGGCAAAGCAGGCGGCGTGAAGTTTTGCAAGTCGTTCGATGCGGTGAAAGCCGCTGCGGCCGGCATGCTCGGCACGAACATGGAAACCTACCAGTCCGCCGGCCGCGCACTGCCGGTGAATCTCGTGCTGGTCACCGATGCGACCGATATCGCGAAGGAGCTTTATCTGTCGATCCTCGTCGATCGCGACAGCAAGGCGGTTTCGTTTCTCGCGTCCGCGCAGGGCGGCGTCGACATCGAGCAGGTCGCACGTGAAACGCCGGAAGACATCCATACGATCGAGATCAACTTCGTCGAGGGGCTGCAGCCTTACCAGTGCCGCAAGCTTGGTTTCGACATGGGCCTCAACGCGAAGCAGGCGAACCAGCTGACGAAGATCATGCTGGGACTGTACAAGCTGTTCAACGAAAAGGATCTGGCCCTGGTCGAGCTGAATCCGCTCGCGATCATTGCCTCGGGCGACTTGATGGCGCTCGATGGCAAGGTCAACTCCGACGACAACGCCGAGTTTCGTCACCCCAAGCTCGCTGAGATGCGCGATCTGACCCAGGAAGATGCGGCCGAAGCGGCTGCGGTGCAGCACAACCTCAACTACGTGACGATGGACGGCAACATCGGCTGCATGGTCAACGGCGCCGGCCTGGCGATGGCGACGATGGACGTGATCAAGCTTGCGGGCGGCGAGCCGGCGAACTTCCTCGACGTCGGTGGCGGCGCGACCAAGGAGCGCGTCACCGAGGCGTTCAAGCTGATCCTGAGCTCGGACAAGGTGCAGGCGATCCTGGTCAACATCTTCG
>JBBQDM010000010.1:0-131121 GCA_038319675.1 Vicinamibacterales bacterium | reverse complement strand
GGCCCGGGCGGGGTGCGCGCTCA
The DNA here is from genome assembly GCA_038319675.1 of Vicinamibacterales bacterium. GTDB lineage: Bacteria > Acidobacteriota > Vicinamibacteria > Vicinamibacterales > SCN-69-37 > SYFT01. The sequence continues at coordinate 131,098 of JBBQDM010000010.1, read as the reverse complement.
CGCCCCCCGGCGCCTTGGGGGGGGGGGGGTGGGGGGGCGGGGGGTGGCCCGCCGCCCTGCCCCCCGCGCCGGAGCACCTGGTGGTGGACGACGCGAACGACGTGCCGGCGGGCATGCCCGCCGGCACGGTGTTCGTGGGGGACTGGAGTGTGCAGGCCGCCGGCGACTACGCGACGGGGTCCAATCACGTGCTGCCGACGGGGGGCGCCGCACGAGTCCGCGGTGGCTTGTCCACCGCGGACTTCGTGCGCACCTACACCGTGCAGACCCTGACGCGCCGCGGGCTCGTGACCATCGCCCCCTCGGCGGTGGCGTTGGCCCGCGCCGAGGGCCTGACCCAACACGCCGCCTCCATCTCTGCCCGCCTGAGCTCGGAGGCGAACCAGAAAAGACGTCGGGTGTCTTTTTCGTCGAAAAAGACACCCGACGTCTTTTCGCCTCGGAGGCGAAAATGACGTACCAAGCCCCCGAACGACGAGCCGGCCTGCGCCTGCACCTGAACGAAAACACCGCGGGGTGTTCTCCAAAGGTTATTGAGGCGCTGCGGTCGCTAACCCCTTCGGACATAGCGAGTTACCCCGACTACGACGAAATCACCAGGCGCGTAGAGGCCTACTTCAACGTGCCGTCAGGCTGGGTGCAACTGGTCAACGGCCTCGACGAAGGCCTCCAAGTCGTCGCCGCCAGCGCGGCGAAAAAGACGTCGGGTGTCTTTTTCGAAGAAAAAGACACCCGACGTCTTTTACTGGGTAGTGTCTACCCGGAGCCGGCGTTTGAGATGTACCGGGTGTGCGCGGTGGCGGTCGGACTGCCGGTCACGCCGATTCCGCCGAAGGCGGACTTCGCGTTTCCACTCGACGAACTGTTGGAGGCGGCGCCGCAGGCAGGTGTCGTCTACCTGACCGACCCGAACAATCCGACGGGACTCGCGATTCCAGCGGGCGCCATCGAACAGATCGCCGCGGCGGCGCCGGATGCCATCGTACTGGTGGATGAGGCGTACGCAGACTTCTCGGGACGCACGATCATCGGCCCTGCGCTCGAGCGGCACCGCAACATCGTGGTCGGACGTACGTTTGCCAAAGGACACGGACTCGCGGCGCTCCGCATCGGCGCACTGGTGGCACACCCCGACACTCTGGCGCCGCTGCGCGCACTACTGCCCCCGTTCAGTCTGAACATCGCGGCGATCACGGCGCTCCGGGCAGCCCTCGACGACCAGGCGTGGGTGGACGCGTATGTGGCGCAATCGGCCGAGTCGCGCGAGCGCATCTACGCGTGGTGCGATCGGCAGGGTCTGAAGTACTGGCGCAGCGACGCCAACTTCGTGCTGCTTCGTGTCGGCGACTCCGCACCGACCCTCGTCACCGCCATGGCCGACCGCGGCATCTTCATTCGGGATCGATCCTCGGCCCCCGGCTGCGCGGGATGTATTCGCATCAGCGCCGGCACGGTCGATGCCACACAACGTTGTCTTGACACACTGGAGGCCCTGCTTGCGTCGCGCCACGATTAACCGTCACACCACAGAAACGCAGATCGATGGCCGGCTCGTGCTCGAAGGCCGCGGCCGCTACGACATCTCGACCGGCATCGGCTTCTTCGACCACATGCTCGAGTTGTTCACCAAACACGGCGGCTTCGACCTGACACTGAAGGTGCGCGGGGATCTGCATGTGGACCAACACCACACCGTTGAAGACGCCGGCATCGCGCTCGGTGAAGCGATAGCTACAGCCATCGGCAACAAACGCGGTATCAACCGCGCCGGCTATTTCGTCATGCCGATGGATGAGACGCTCGCTGTCGCGGCGGTGGATCTCTCGGGACGCCCATTCGCCGTCGTGGATCTCCGTTCGCCTGCGGCAAAGGTCGGCGACCTGCAGACCGAGCTGGTGCAGGACTTCTTCGAAGGCTTCGCCACGGCCGCGCGCGCCAACGTGCACATCAAGGTGATGCACGGTCGGTCGAGTCACCACAAGGTGGAAGCCTCGTTCAAAGCGTTCGCTCGCGCGCTGCGGGTCGCGGTGTCGAAGGACACACAACTCGCTCGTCTGCTGCCAAGCACCAAGGGTTTGCTGTGATGGTCGTCGACATCATTGATTACGGCGCCGGCAATCTGGCGTCGGTGACCAAAGCCATCACCGCCGTCGGCGCCACGCCGCGCGTCGTGACGACGCCGACCGACCTGGACAAGAGCCAGGCGGTGCTCGTGCCTGGTGTCGGGCACTTCGCCGCCACACGAGCGCTCGACGCCGAGTGGCATCGCGCCGTACACGCCCGCATCAACGCAGGAGCCGCGCTGCTGGGCATCTGCCTCGGCATGCAGTGGCTCTTCGAGGGCAGCGACGAAGCCCCGGATGTCACTGGACTCGGTCTGTTTTCAGGGCGATGTTTCCGCTTGCCCTCTGGCAGCACCAGCGCAGACGCAGCAGCGATCAAAATTCCCCACGTCGGGTGGAACGCACTCGACCGCACGTCGACGCCCTCGCGATTGCTGGCACACGTGCCGACCGGCGCCTACGCGTACTTCACCCACACCTTCGCCGCTCCCCTCGGACCAGAGACGGTAGCCAGCACCTCCCACGGCGACACGTTCGCCTCCGTTGTCGAACGTGACCGCGTGTTCGGCGCCCAGTGGCATCCGGAAAAATCCAGCGACACCGGTCTGCAGGTGCTCAGGGCCTTCATCACCATCGCTGAAGGAGGTCGATGATGCTGGCGCGCCGACTCATCGCCTGCCTCGACGTACGTGACGGCCAGGTCGTCAAGGGCGTGAACTTCGAAGGGTTGCGTCTCGCCGGCGATCCGGCCGAACTCGCCCGCCGGTACAACGCAGATGGCATCGATGAACTTGTGCTTCTGGACGTGACGGCCACGCTCGAAGGCCGGCGCACATTTCTCGATACCGTGCGTGCTGTTGCGCAGGAACTGTTTATTCCACTGTCGGTTGGCGGCGGGATCGGATCACTCGACGCCGCCAAAGCGGTCTTTGACGCTGGCGCCGACAAGGTGTCAATCAACAGCGCGGCGCTCGCAACGCCACAGCTCATCACCGACATCGCCAACGTCTACGGCTCGCAGGCAGTGATCGTGGCGATCGATGCCTCACACGCAGTCCGCGGTCCGCAGTCCGCAGTCCGCGGTCCGTGGGGGGTGCATTCGCGGAGTGGCACACAACGTGAAGACCGCGATGCCGTCAGTTGGGCTCGCGAAGCGGAAGACCGTGGCGCAGGCGAAATTCTGCTGACCTCGATCGATCGCGACGGCACGAAGTCGGGGTTCGACTGTGACCTCACCGCGGCGGTCAGCACGGCTGTGAACATTCCGGTGATTGCGTCGGGTGGCGCCGGCACGTTTGAGCACTTTGCCGAGGTCTTCACCGCGGGCCGTGCGGATGCCGCGTTGGCCGCCTCGGTCTTCCACTTCTCCGAACACGCCGTCAGCGAGCTGAAGGCGTTCCTGGCCGACAGTCGCATCCCGATGCGCCCGGCTCCAACATCACCCCAGTCCTGAATCCTGACAATGCTTATTCCTTCGATCGATCTCCAGAACGGCCGCGTGGTTCAGCTCATCCAGGGCGAGAAGCTCGCGGTCGCCAGCGACGACCTTGACGGGTGGATCACGCGGTTCTCGTCCTTCCCCGTCGTCCAGTTGATTGACCTCGACGCCGCGATGGGCGTGGGTGACAACACCAACCTCGTGAAGTACGTCTGCGGCAAACTGCCCTGCCAGGTCGGCGGGGGTGTACGCACACCCGACCGTGCCCGGCTGTTGCTTGAGGCTGGAGCCCACCGCGTGATTCTGGGCTCGTCACTCTTCTCGACTGACGCGGTGCTGTTGGATCGCGCCCGTGCATTCGCCGATGCCATCGGCACCGACCGCCTTGTGGCCGCCGTGGACAGCCGCAAGGGCATGGTCACGATTCACGGCTGGAAGACCCCCACCACCGTGTCCGCGGTTGATGCCGTGCGAGCACTCTTGCCTTTCGTCGGGAAGTTTCTGTACACCCACGTGGACACCGAAGGCACCATGTCGGGCCTCAACCTCGACGCCGTCATGACGGTCGCGAACGAAGCACCGGGCCGAGTGATTGCCGCCGGTGGCATCCGCTCGATGGATGAAGTCAACCAACTGGACGCACTCGGAATTGATGCCGTGGTCGGCATGGCAATCTACACCGGAGCGATGGAGGGTTTCGGGTAGGTCTGCTAGACTCTCGCGGTGTTGAACCGCCTCGGCCTGAACCGCCCGGAGCTCCGGGCGTGGGCCATGTATGACTGGGCCAATTCCGCCTTCCAGACCACGATCATCGCGGGCGTCTTTCCCATCTACTTCAAGCAGGTGGCCGCCGCGGGCCTGCCCAGCAACGTTCAGGACAGTCGCTACCTCTGGACGACCACAGCCGCCATCGTCATCATGGCGCTGCTGGCCCCGATTCTGGGGGCGATGGCCGATGCCACACCGATCAAGAAGCGACTGCTGACGGCATTTGTGGTGTGTGGGGCATCCGCCACCTGCGCGATGTGGTTCATTCAAGATGGCGACTGGGCGCTCGCCCTGCTGCTGTTCGGGGTTGGCAATGTCGCGGTGGCCGGCAGCATTGTGTTTTACGAATCGCTGCTGCCGCACATCGCACGCCCCGAGGAACTCGACCGCGTCTCGACGGCAGGGTACGCGATTGGGTACATCGGCGGCGGCACACTGCTCGCCTTCAACCTGGCGATGATCCAGCGACCAGACTGGTTCGGACTGGCCGATGCGGGTGTGGCCTCGCGGCTCTCGTTTGTCACCGTCGGCGTCTGGTGGCTGCTCTTCACGCTTCCACTGTTGCGCACGGTGGCCGAGCCGACGATCACCCGCCCGAGCGGCGCCACGAGCGTCACCGGCGAGGTCCGCGCCGCCTTCCGACAACTGCGCGAGACGTTCCATGAGCTGAAGCACTACAAGCAGGCCGTGCTGATGCTCTTCGCTTTCTTTCTGTACAACGACGGCATTCAGACCATCATCCGTGTCGCCACGTTGTACGGCGACGGCATCGGCATCGACACGGGCTCGATGATCACGGCCCTGCTGCTCGTGCAGTTCATCGGCGTTCCGTGTTCGTTCCTGTTTGGTGCCCTGGCCGGTCGCATCGGCGCCAAGCGCGGGATTTTCATCGGCCTGTCGATGTACCTCTGCATCACGGTCCTCGCCTACTTCATGACCAACGCCACGCACTTCTACGCACTCGCTGTCGGCGTGGGACTCGTGCAGGGCGGCACGCAGGCGCTCAGTCGCTCCCTCTTTGCATCCATGGTGCCGAAGGCCAAGTCGTCGGAGTTCTTCGCGTTCTTCGGCGTGTTCGAACGCTACGCCGGCATCCTTGGCCCTGCCATGTTTGCGATTATTGCTGGAGAGGGCACCAGCCGCACTGCCATCCTCTCGCTCATCGTGTTCTTCATCACTGGCATGATGGTGTTGTCGCGTGTGAACGTCGAAGAGGGTCAGCGCGCTGCACGGGAGGCCGTATGAAGTATGTCGTCGCCGGAGGTTCCGGGTTTCTGGGCCAACCACTTACACGTGAACTGGCGGCCAAAGGCCATCAGGTCGTCGTGCTCACGCGCGGACGCAGCCATGAGCAGGACGGGATCCGATTCGTGACATGGTCCGGCCAGCCGGATGCCGGCGCCTGGCAACACGAGGTCGACGGCGCCGACGGCATCGTCAACCTGGCCGGTGCCGGCATTGCCGACAAGCGCTGGACGACCGCACGCAAACAGGAACTTCGGCAGAGCCGTGTGGACTCCACGCGTGCACTCGTGAGTGCCGTCCGCGCGGCTACCGTACGACCCAAGGTCTTTCTCTCCGGCTCCGCTATCGGCATCTACGGTCCGCAGCCCCACGACGGGCCGCCGCTCGACGAATCGGCACCACCGGGGTCCGACTTCCTCTCCTCACTCGGTGTGGACTGGGAGGCCGAAGCCCACGCGGCGTCATCCCTCGGCTGTCGCCTTGTCATTCTGCGCACGGGCGTCGTCCTCGCGCGCGACGGTGGCGCCCTGGAGCAGCTCATCCCCCCTTTCAATTTTTTCGTCGGGGGTCCGTTGGGCTCGGGCCGTCAGGTCATGTCCTGGATCCATCGTCGCGACTGGCTCGAACTTGTCGTCTGGCTGCTGCGGCGTGACGATGCGACCGGGGTGTTCAACGGCACGGCGCCCGAGCCTGTGACCAACAAGGAATTCTCGAAGGCACTGGGACAGGCACTCGGGCGACCGGCGGTGTTCCCTGTGCCCGGCTTCGTGCTCAAGATCATCGTGGGCGAGATGGCGGGCCCCGCGCTGCTGGCCGGCCAACGCGTTGTTCCCGCACACGCCCTCAATTTGGGCTTCACGTTCCAGTTTCCTGACATAAACTCGGCGCTATCCGACGCGGTGGCGTCGTCACAATGAGGCAACCATGACGAAACGATCTTTCTGGGTGAGTGTGGTGTGTGTGGGCGTGTTGGCTTTGGGCAGTGTGGTGCTGCCGGGCCCCGTGGAACTTGAAGCCCAGGGCGGCATCGTGCCGGCGCCAGCGCGGCGTGCGGGCGAGGGCCTCGGCCCCTTCAACCGCATGATCATCCGCAATGTCATGGTGATCGACGGCACGGGCGGACCGCCCTTCGGCCCGATGAACGTCGTCGTGTCGGGCAACCGCATTCAAGCCATTCAGAGTGCGGGCACGCCGGGCCTGCGCCCCACGCCACCGACACCAGGACGCCAGGGCGGTGCACCAGCCGACCACGAGATCGACGGCACGGGCATGTATCTGATGCCGGGGTTCGTCGACCTGCACGTACACGCCGGTGGCCCGCCTAAAAACGCCGAAGCCGAATACGCATACAAACTGTGGCTCGCCCACGGTGTGACGACGGTCCGCGGCGTGGCGCTCGGGCCTGCGCAGTTCAGTGTGAGTGAACGTGCGCGCAGCGAAAAGAATGAGATTGCGGCCCCACGCATCTTCAACTGCCAGCGGCCAGGTGGGGACGGCACCCCCGAAGGCGTCCGCACCTGGGTGCGGCAGAACGCCAACACGCTGGACTGCCTCAAACTTGGCGCGATGGAGCCTGAGGTGATGGCCGCCGTGATTGACGAAGCCCACCTGCATGGTCTGGGCACCACGGCCCACCTGCAGCAGGGTGGAGTCGCACAGATGAATGCCATCGACGCGGCACGTGTCGGACTCGACACTGTCACGCACTTCTACGGCCACTTCGAGTCCCTGCTCAAGGACACGGTTGTGCAGGACTGGCCGGTTGACATCAACGCCAACGACGAGCAGCACCGGTTCGGTCAGGTGGCGCGCATGTGGAACAAGATCCACGAACCCGGCTCACCCGAATGGAAGGCGTACCTCGCCGAGCACCTGGCGCTGGGCACCACGTTTGATCCGACCATGACGATCTATTCGGCCGGCCGCGACGTCATGCGCATGCGGGAAGCCGATTACCACGACACGTACACTCTGCCCTCGCTCATGGACTTCTTCACGCCCAGTCGTCGTGCGCACGGCTCCTACTGGTTTGACTGGACCACCCACGACGAAACTGCGTGGCGCAACTTCTATCAGGTCTGGTTCAGACTTTTGAACGACTACAAGAAGATGGGCGGCCGCGTCGGCACCGGCTCGGATTCCGGCTTCATCTACCAGACCTACGGCTTCGGCTACATTCTCGAACTCGAGATGTTGCAGGAAGCCGGCTTCCATCCGCTCGAGGTGTTCCAGGCGGCGACGATGAACGGCGCGGCGACGTTGTCGGAATGGCGGAAGCAACCCGTCGAGTTTGGCGTAGTGAAGGCCGGCAAGTTGGCCGACATGGTGCTCGTGGATCAGAATCCGTTGCACAACCTCAAGGTGCTGTACGGCAACGGGGCCGTGAAACTCAACGACGAGACCGAACAGGTGGAGCGCGTCGGCGGCGTTCGATGGACCATCAAGGACGGCATCGTCTATGACGCCAAACAATTGCTCGCGGATGCCGCGGCAATGGTCACCGCGCAGAAGGCGGCCCGCGCGGCTGGGCGCTGAGGGCAGACGCTGAGATAGACTTCCTGCCCATGAAGCTGCACACCAAGATTTTGCTGGGCCTGCTCGCCGGACTGGCGGCGGGGATCGCGACCAATCTGACCGTCGGCGTCGACAACCCGACGGTTGAATGGATCAACACCTACGTCGCAGGGCCGGTCGGCCAGATCTTCCTGCGCATGTTGTTCATGATCGTGATTCCGCTGGTGTTCGCCTCGATCGCCCTCGGCGTCTTCGGCCTTGGCGACATTCGCAAAGTGGGTCGCATCGGCGGCAAGACGATGGCCTATTTCTTCGGCACCACAATACTCGCCGCCACGCTGGGCCTGATTGTCGTCAACATCATGCAGCCGTGGGAGCAGGTCACGCCGGAGACACGCGTGGAACTGATGGATCGTTTCAGTTCAGCCGCGGCTGGCCGCGTGGAACAATCTGAGACCACCGCGAAATTCGGCCCCGACACGTTCGTCAACATCGTGCCGCGCAACCCCGTTGATTCGGCCGCGAAAACCGATATGCTCGGCATCATCTTTTTCGGCCTGATGTTCGGGGCTGCGCTGACACTGATTCCGGTCGCCAGAGCCAAACCCATGGTGGAGGTACTCGAAGCGCTCAGCGACGTGGTCGTCAAGATCATCGACTTCGCGATGTTGCTGGCACCCTACGGAGTCGCGTGCCTGATCTTCACTGTCAGTTCAGAGTTCGGTATTCCGCTGCTCATCGCCGTGGCCGCGTTTGTCGTGACCGTGCTGGTCGCACTGGCGCTGCACCTGCTGATCACCATGTCTGCGATCATCCGATTCTGGATCGGCATGTCTCCCCTGGTGTTCTTTTCGCGCATCAAGGCCGTGATGATCACCGCGTTCTCGACCAGCTCGAGCAGCGCGACGCTGCCCACCTCCCTCAAGGTTGCCGAAACCCAGTTGGGCGTGCCGCGCCAGATCGGGGGCTTCGTTCTGCCGCTCGGCGCCACGATGTGCATGAATGGCACGTCGATCTTCGAGGGCATCACCGTGATTTTCCTCGCCCAGATCTTCGGTGTTGAGCTCACCATCCTGCAGATGGGCATCGTCATGGTCCTGGCCGTGGTGACGGCGATCGGCGCCGCTGGCGTCCCTGGCGGATCCATTCCGCTGCTCGTTGGCATCCTGGTCATGTTTGGCGTCCCGGGCGAAGCGATCGCCATCGTCCTCGGTGTGGACCGCCTGCTCGACATGTCGCGAACGACGGTCAACGTCATCACCGACCTGACAGCCACCTGCATCATCGGCAAGGCCGAAGGCGTGTGGTCACCGAAGGACCTGCCCACAGCGACGTAGACCCACTGTGCAACGTGGGCGCGGGGCGGCTACAATACGCGCCATGCCCAAGCGCACAGCCCTGCTCCTTCTGACCACGATCTTCGCCACGGCTCTGATTTCCGCACAGCAGGCACCTGCGCCTGCCCGTGTGGGCGGCATTGTGCCCGCGCCCGACCGGCGGGCCGATGAAGGGGTCGGCCCGTTCCAGACACTGGTGATTCGCGGCGTCATGATCATCGACGGCACCGGAGCGCCGCCGTTTGGCCCGATGGACGTCGTCGTCGAGAACAATCGCATCGCGACCATTCGAAGCGCCGGCACACCGGGCATGCCGCTGCGCCCGAATCGTCCACCCACCGCGCAGCACGAGATCGACGGCACGGGCATGTATCTGCTGCCGGGTTTTGTGAATCTGCACATGCATGTGGGCGGCACGCCGAAGTCGCCCGAGGCCGAGTACACGTTCAAGTTGTGGATGGCCCACGGCATCACGGCCGGTCGCGGCGTCGAACTCGGTCCCCAGGCGTACGCCGCACCTGAGAAGGCCCGCGCCAACGCCAACGCGATCGTTGCCCCCCGCATCTTCAACTACCAGCGTCCGGGGAATGGCTGGACGCGCGGCCCGGTCACCACGCCCGAGATGGCACGCGAGTGGGTGCGCTGGTGCAAGGAGAACGGCGTGGACGGCATGAAACTCGTCGCCTACCCGCCACCCATCATGGCGGCCCTGCTTGACGAGGCGAAGAAGCTCGGGCTGGGCTCCACCGCCCACCTCGAACAGCGCGGTGTCGCGCAGATGAACGCGCTCACCGCTGCGGAGCTTGGCCTGGGCACGGTGACACATTTTTACGGTCACTTCGAAGCGCTGTTGAAGGACTTCGAGATTCAGCCGTGGCCGGCCCAGATGAATTACAACGACGAGTACTACCGCTTTGCGCAGGTGGCTCGTCTGCACGACAAAACCTACGAACCCGGCTCCCCGCAGTGGAACGAGTACCTCGCTGCCCACGCCAAGCTGGGCACCATCTTCGATCCCACGATGACGGCGTATGCCGCCGGTCGTGACGTGATGCGCATGCGGAACGCCGACTGGCATGACAAGTACACGCTGCCCACGCTCCACGACTTCTATCGTCCCGACCGCAACAATCACGGGTCCTACTTCTTCGACTGGACGCTCGACGACGAGATTCAGTGGCGCAAGTTCTACCAGCTCTGGTTCCGTCTGCTCAACGACTACAAAAAGATGGGCGGTCGCGTCACCGCGAGTGACGATGCGGCGTTTATCTACAACACGTGGGGCTTCGGCTACATCCACGAACTGGAACTGATGCAGGAGGCCGGCTTCCACCCGCTGGAAGTGATTCGTGGGGCCACCATGCATGCCGCGCAGGCCCTGCATGAGCCGATGGGCAAGGAGATCGAGTTCGGCATCATCCGCGCCGGCATGCTCGCCGACATGGTGCTCGTCGACCAAAATCCGCTGCAGAACCTCAAGGTGCTGTACGGCACCGGTGCCGTGCGCCTCAACGACGCCACCAACCAGATCGACCGGGTCGGCGGAGTGCGCTGGACGATCAAGGACGGCATCGTCTACGACGCGAAGCAGATGCTGGCGGATGTGGCCGCGATGGTCGAGAAGCAGAAGGCGGAGCGGGCCAAGCGCTGATACGCGGTCCGCGGTCCGCAGTCCCCGAGGCTCAGTGAATATCGTCCTGTTTAACGCATCAGAGCTGCGCGACGACGGTTCGGTGACGGTCTCGGACGTGCGGGCGCAGCATCTCCTGTCGGTCCTGCGTGTGGCGCCTGGCCAGGAGGTGCGCGTCGGCGTGATTGACGGGCCGCTGGGAACCGGCACGGTGACGGATGTCGGCGGCGCCCAGGTCACGATGCGGTGTGCACTCGAGGCGGCCGTGCCCGACCGACCGCGCGTCGATCTGCTCCTCGCCCTGCCTCGGCCGAAGGTGATGCGTCGGCTGTGGGCGCCGCTCGCGGAACTCGGCGTCGGGCAGATCATCCTGACTAATGCGGAGAAGGTCGAGCGCGACTACTTCGACACCCACATCCTGCATGAAGACGGCTATCGCCCGCTGCTCATCACGGGCCTCCAGCAGGCGCGCGACACGCGTCTGCCGCTCGTCACTGTGCACAAACAGTTCCGCAAGCTGGTGGAATCAGACTTACAGGCGTTGTGCCCCGAGGAGCGCCGAATCGTGGCGCATCCGGATGGCGATGAGTGCACAGTGGGCAACGCGCTGAGCGGTATCGGTCACAGTGACGTGTCCCCACCGCGCGTGGTGCTGGCGGTTGGACCTGAAGGGGGCTGGAACGCCTTCGAGATCCAACTGCTGTCCACGCATGGTTTTGCGCCTGTGAGTCTGGGCCCACGCCCGCTTGCGACCACCACCGCGTGTATCGCGTTGCTGACCCTCGTGCATGAGTACCTCCGCGCTCCGGCGTCCTCGCATACGATAGAGATGTCGAATGGCAGAGGTTCCACCGGGCAAGGCCCCCAACAAATTTGATCGATCGATCGTTGACGGCCCGCTCAGGGCGGCCATCTGGAAACTGGCGTGGCCCACGATGCTGCAGAGCGCCATCGGCGGATTGCAGGGCCTGGTGGATCACGCGATGGTCGGGCACTATGTCGGGCTTGCGGGCAACGCGGCGATCGGCGTCAGCATCCAGATTTTTATTCTTGTGATCGTCTTTCTCGCGTCGGTGTTTTCCGGCATGGGCGTGCTGGTGGCACGTTTCGCCGGGGCCAACGACAGCGACGCGGTCAACAAGACGGTGTGGCAGGCCTTCATGGTGGCGCTTGTCATGTCGATGGGCATCCTCGCACCGCTGGGGTGGTTCATGTCCCCCTGGCTGCTGACGCTCGTCAACGCGGCGCCGGCAGTACAGGCCGAGGCGCTGCCCTATCTGCGCATCATGTTTGCCACCAATATCGGCATGATGATGTTCTTCATGCTGAGCGGCGCACTGCGTGCCGCCGGTGACGCGCACACGCCACTGCGCATGGGCGTGGCGATGACAATTATGAACGTGTTGTTCAACATCGTGTTGATCGGCGGCATGGGTCCCATCCCGGCGATGGGCACGACCGGCGCGGCCATTGGCACGGCTCTGGCGAGCCTGTTGGCCAGCGGCACCATCCTCTGGATGCTGTTCACGGGACGCCTGGTGATTCGGTTCCAGCGCTTCGGCCGCTCACTGTCGCTCAAGCCTGACTGGCCGATCATCCGCGAATTGTTCCGGTTTGGTCTGCCCACTGGCTTTCAAGGCATCGCGATGAACGTCGCCGGTGTGATGATGCTGGGCTTTATCGGCTCACTGGAACACAGCGCCGAGGCGCAGGCCGCGTACGCCGTCGCATACACCGAACTGTTTTCACTCATCACGTGGACGTCGGTGGGCTTGATGGGCGCCACCGCCGCCGTCACGGGCCAGAATCTGGGTGCCGGCAAACCTGACCGCGCGGCCCAGACACCCCGCGAGGCCTCGCGCATCGGCCTCGGGGTGGCGGCCGGTGTCGGCCTGCTCTTCATCACGATTCCCGGCCCACTGCTCGGCGTGTTTGCGCTCAACGACGGGATCGGCGGTGCGCTCGGTCGACAATTGCTGGCGTACCTGGCTGTCTCAGGATTTTTCGTGACCGTGGCACTGACCTATTCGGGCGGGCTGCAGGGCACCGGCGACACCAAGAGTCCGCTGTACATTTCGATTGTCTCGCAGGTCATCGTACCGGTCGGCCTGTGCTCGATCATCGGCGCCACGATTGGACTCGAGGCCTGGCACATCTGGACGGCCATCGTCCTCGGCCACTTCACGCGTGCGGCCCTGAGCGTGTGGCGATTCGGCCAGGGCAAGTGGCGCGGGATCGAGATCAGGGCCTGAGCAGCATCACTGTCGCCTCGCCAGCTTGGCTTCCAGCGCGAGGCCTTTGTTCAGTTCGCGTTCCGCCTCAGCCGGCCGGCCCTGCTTCATGAGCACGCCGCCGATCACAAAGTGCCCGAGCGGCGAGATCTCGCCTTCCGGTTGCAGCACCAGGCCCTGACGAGCCAGCGACATCGCGGTGTCGAGATCCTGCCCGGCGTCCAGCGTCGCCTTGGCCAGATAGAAGTACCCTTCCGCAAATTCCTTGTTGGCGTCGATGGACTGCTGGTACAACCGAGCGGCGTCACCCGCCTGGCCCTGCCGCGCCTTCAGCCGACCGAGATTAAACGACGCCTTGAAGGCCGTCGGATGATTCGCGAGTTCGGCTCGATACGATGCTTCGGCAGCCACGTCGTCGCCACGCGCCTCAGCGATGAGGGCCAGGTTGTAGTGCGCCAGCCGTACGTCCGGCTTGAGCGTCAACGCCTCCCTCAGCCGCTGTTCGGCCTGCGGCAATTGCCCTCGTTCGTAGGCCAGCACGGCGGTGGCCACCTGCGCCGATGCCAGTTTTGGATCGATTGACAGCGCCTGTGCAAACGCGGCCTCAGCGCGCGCCAGGTTCCGTTGGTCCATGTGGATTTCGCCGATTTGATAGTGCACGTACGCATTCTTCGGATCGATCGTGACGTAGTGCTCGTACCCGGCCAGCGCGGCGTCGTCCTGTCCGAGACGCCGATAGGCATTGGCCATGTTGATGATGGCGAGGTCGTAGTCGGGCTTCAGCTCAAGCGAGCGACGGAACTGCGCGATGGCCTCGGTCCATCGCCCCAGTTTGAAGTATTCGTTGCCGAGCATGAACCAGGCGTCGATGACGTTCGGATCCTCGGCCACCACCGACCGCAGCATGGCAATGGCTTCTTCGCCCGCATCCTCCCCCTTCGACACATCCCGTGCGGTCGTCATGAGATTGAAGAGCCCAATCTTGTCTTTCGGATCGGCGCGGCCAGACGACGGCTCACTCGACGTGGCGACAAAGGACCCGACGTAGCCCAGGGCCGCGAGGCGCGCGCGGGTCTCCGGATCCACATCCTCGGTCTGGGGCGCTTCGGGCGCGTCCTCCTCCATGACGCGTTTACGGTCGCGCAGTTCCCGCAGCATGGCATCAGCCACCGTACGCCGCTCGTCAAACAGGTTGACCAGTTCATTCGGGTCATTCTGGAGGTCATACAGCTCGGGACGTGGCGCGTCGATGAGTTTGTAGCGGTCCGAACGCAGCGTGGTGAGTTCACTCCAACCGTAGTGATGGAGTGGATACATGGCCTCTCCGTACCCATCGAGCGCCAGTTCCCGCGTGGCCCCTGACATCAGCGGCACCAGACTCACCCCCTCAATGGGCTCAGGGGGCGAGGCACCCAGCAACTCAAGGACCGTTGGGAGGATGTCGACCGTTCGCACCGGCTGGCTCACACGCCCCGGCACAATCCCCCGCGCCGGAGCCCGAACGATCAGCGGCACCCGCATCGCGGTTTCGTACACAAAAAACCCGTGAGTCTCTTCCCCGTGCTCGCCGAGCCCTTCTCCGTGGTCGGCGGTCACAATCACGATGGTGTTGTCGGCCAGGCCGCGTGCCTCAAGGAAGTCAAAGACGCGCCCGACTTGCGCATCGGTGAACGCGATGGCACCACGGTACGGATGGCCGCGGTATCGGGAGCGGTAGGGTTCGGGCGACTCGTACGGCGCGTGCGGGTCGTACAGATGCATCCACGCGAAGAACTGCTGGTCGGCCACACCCTCCATCCAGGCCAGGGCCAGGTCGACCACTTCGTTGCCGGGTCGCTTGACGCTCGCGAGTGACATCGCCTTGATTCCCGACAGGTCAAAATCATCCTGGTAGGTGCCGAAGCCCTGATCGAGGCCCCACTTGCTGTCGAGCACGAAGGCGCCGACGGTGGCCGCTGTCTGGTACCCCCGCTCGGACAGGATTTCCGCCATGGTGACCTGCTCCGGCCCGAGGAAGAACCCGCCGTTGTCCCGGACACCATGCACTGGCGGAAACTGGCCGGTCATGATGCTGCTGTGGGCGGGCAGGGTCAGGGGGGCGGTGGTCATGGCCTGTTCAAAGACCACCCCCTGGCTGGCCAGTCGGTCGAGGTGGGGGGTGTCCACCATTGTGGCACCGTAGGCCCCGACGTGGTCGGCCCGCAGGGTATCGAGCGTGATCAACACCACGTTCATGGGGATGGCGGGGTTTGCAGCCCTGTTCCAGAACCACGCCCCGATCGCCAGCATCGTCACGACCACCAAACCCAGTGCCACCCTGGGGTGCGAAAAGACCATGGGCCGAATGTTACGGTTTTTTTTCCACTGGCGCTCGGCCCGTGACCGGCGTATAGTCCCCAACACGCAATTTTCGTTTCACTGACGTTTCACAGAGAGGATGTGTATGACATACCGTTCCTGGGCTGAGCACGTGCGGCGTTTGGCGGGTACAGCGGTCGTGACCGCTGTGCTGGCCGGCACCGTGGCGCCGGCGTTCGCGGCCGATTCCCCCGCGACGCCACCGCCACCACCGTTAGGTTCGACCACCCCGACCACCACTGACGTCTTCACCCGTGCGTTGGCGGCGACACCGCCGGCCACCGTCCCCTCGTCGGCCGCCACGCCTGTCGCCACTCCCGCTCCCACGCCGGCAAAGGCGAAGACTCAGACCTCCGACGGCTTCCTGAAGTCGCGCACCGGGGTCATCGTCCTCGCGCTCTTTGCGGCGGGCACGGGGTACGCCATCTATTCAGCAAAGGAAGACCGCATCCGCGGTCGGAACCGGTGATGTCCATGCAGATGCCGAAAATCATGAATCGCATCCTGAGCCTCGCGCTCGGGCTCACTCTCGTCATGGCCGGTGCGGCCTCCGCACAGTCCATGAGCGGTGCCATCGCCGGACGGGTGGTGGATGCACAGGGGGGCGCCCTCCCCGGGGTGCTGGTCACCCTCGTCAGTCGCACGGGTGAAACCGTGCAGACCACCAACGCGCAGGGGGACTTCCGGTTCCTGGGCGTGAATCCAGGGATGTACGAAATCCGGGCCACCCTGCAGGGGTTCCGTCCGAGAACGCAGCCGAACATCGAGATCACGATCGGCCGTTCGCTCGAGCTGCGGCTGACGCTGGAGGTCGGCGGGCTGACGGAAGCCGTGACCGTTCTGGGCTCATCCGCGCGGGTGGACACCACAACCACGGCGACCGACAACAACCTGTCGCAGGACATCCTGTTCAACATGCCGATCTCCCGCACGAACGCGGCGGTGAACATCCTGAACAACGCGCCCGGCATCAACAGCGGATCGGCGTTTGGTGGTGCCTCGGGCTCCGCCAACTCGCTGCGTCTGGATGGCGTCGACGTGCGCGACCCTGAGGGCGGCACCGCGTGGGCCTTCTTCAACTACAACATCATTGACCAGGTGCAGGTCGGCTCGATCGGCCAACCCGCGGAGATGGGCGGCTTCTCCGGCGCGATCATCAACACAGTCACGAAGTCGGGCAGCAACCGGTTCGCCGGATTGTTTGAGTATCGCTACACCGAAAAAGGATTGCGGGACGACAACGTGTCGAGTGCGGTCACCGCCATCAACCCTTCCATCAAGGCGACGGGTGTTGACGAATTGAAGGACTACACTGTGCAGATGGGCGGCCCGTTGCGTCTGAACAAGGCCTTCTTCTTCGCCAGCATTCAGCGCTACTCCATCCAGCAGGATCCGGATGGTCCGCGCACGATTCGGACGGAAGTCAGCCCCCGGTTCAACGGCAAACTCACGTTCCAGCCGTCCGCGTCGGACAGCATCATGCTGTCCGGGCAGTATGACCAGTACAACCAGACCGGTCGCACCGGCTTCGGCGGCGTCAACGGCACGACCGACGCGCGCACCGTGGTGCAGGATTCCCCGGAAATCATCTACAACGCACAGTATCGCAAGGTGATCGGAAACTCAGGGGTATTTGAAACGAAGTTCACCGGCTACCGGGGGTACTTCGATCTGGACCCGTTGACGCCCGTATCTGCGCGACTCGATGGTGCCACGGGCGGGTGGTCCGGCGGTGCCGGCTACAGCGCACAGTACGACCGTGCGCGCGACCAGCTGAATGCCTCGCTCTCGAAGTACGTCGAGGCCAAGGGCACGCATGCGTTCAAGTTCGGCGTCGAGATTGAGCGCAGCACGATTCAGAACCGCTTCAGCTACACGGATGGCCTGTTCTTCTACGACTACGGCGGGGCGCCCTACCTGGCGTACGCGTATTCGTACGACGTCAAGGGCCGGTCGGACCGGCAGGCGTTTTACGCCCAGGACCAGTGGCAGACCGGCCGACTGACCCTCAACGCCGGCGTCCGGATGGATCGCATCACCGGCACCGCCACCGCCAACGACCAGCAGTACTACAACACCACATCGTGGGCGCCGCGTCTGGGTGCGGCGTACGACCTGATGGGTGACGGACGGTCGGTGCTGCGTGGCTTCTACGGCCAGCTGTACGACGGGGCCGTGTTCGCCTCGTGGTCACAAGCCGTACCGGGCATCGGCGACTACATCGGGTACGAGGTGGGTGCTGGAGGTGCGCTCACGCAGATCTTCAGCATCTCCGGGGCGAGCAAGTTCTCGGTGGATGAGAACATCAAACATCCACGCACTGATGAATGGAGCATCGCCTACGAACGCGAACTGGGACGAGGACTGAAGTTCTCGGGCACCTACATCAGGCGCGAATCCAAGAACTTCATCAACTCGGTGCTGCAGGGCTCGCAGTGGGCAGCTGCCAACTACACGAATCCGCTGAGCGGTCAGGCCACCACCATTTATCGATGGACCAATCGCACGCCGTCGTCCCAGCAGAAGTTCCTGATTACCAATGTGGACAACTTCGCGTACAACGGGGCACCGGCGGCCAACGCCTACCGGACCTACAACGGCGGCATGTTTGTCCTGACAAGGGGATACGCAGACCGATGGCAGGCACAAATCTCGTACGTCTATTCAAAGACGACGGGCACGGTGACCAATGGGACGTTCTCGGGCATTACGAGCAGCCAGTTCCATACGCCGAACCTGGCCCTCGTCAATGCAGATGGCCTGGTCGGTTTCGACAGGACGCACGAGTTCAAGGTCTTTGCCGGCTATACGATCCCAAAACTCGAGATCTCGGCAAACGCCTACTACCGCTACCTGAGCGGTCTGCCGTGGTCCCCGTTCCAGGTCGTCAGCTCGGGCACCTTCAACTGGACAAGCAGCATCTCGCTGCCGCTTGAGCCACGCGGAAGTCGGCGCATGGAAAGCCAACAGTTGATGGACCTCAGGCTTGAGAAGGTCGTCAACGTCGGAACGAACCGACTTGGTCTGTACCTGGATGCCGAGAATCTGTTCAACACGGCGTTTATGACGGGCGTGCAGGCGCGCAACCCGTCCGCGTCGATCGGTGGCAAGCCGGTGCTTCTTGGAGGCTTCACGTCGATTAACCCGCCACGACAGCTGACGTTCGGCGCTCGCTGGAGTTTCTAGTTCGGTCCCCGAGGGATGAAGGGTCTCCTTCATCCCTCGGGGGATTCTGGTAGCCTTGGCTTTGTGCCCCTCTTCGACTTTGTCTGCCGCGACTGTGGCACCCAGTTCGAATCCCTGATCCGATCCGCGTCACACGGGGACCCACCCACAACCTGCCCCTCGTGCAAGAGTCAGAAGCTCGACCGCCTCCTGGCGAGTTTCGCGGTCAAGTCCGCCGAGAAGACCCGGGCCGCGGCTGACGTCAAGAACGCCAAAGCAGCCACGGTCGCCAGACGAGAACACATCTCTGAGCTGCAGGACCAGGAGCGCCACCGGAAAGAAGACCACTGAGTGCCCTCCTCGTCGCAGCGAGATATCGCCATCGCCGGACTCGCCATCGCGGCGATTGTCGTGCATCTCACACTGCTGCCGGTAGTCCCGCTGCAGGTCGCCCTGGTGCTCGGCGGTGTGCCGCTGGTGTTCGGACTGAGTCGCGAATTGCTCAAGCTGAATTTCAGTTCCGACCTGCTCGCCGGCATCTCGATCGTCACCGCAGTCATCCTTGGCGAATACCTCGCCGGCACCCTCGTCGTGCTCATGCTCTCGGGCGGGCAGGCGCTGGAATCCTACGCCGTCGGCCGTGCCTCGTCTGCCCTCTCGGCGCTGGCGAAGCGGCTCCCGAGTGTGGCGCACCGCAGACGTCCAGGCACACAAGAGACCGACGATGTGCCGCTGGAGTCGGTGAAGCCGGATGACGAGCTGGTGGTTTTTCCGCACGAGGCCTGCCCTGTCGACGGCGTGGTCATCGAGGGTCGCAGTGCGATGGATGAGTCGTACCTGACCGGCGAGCCCTATCAGTTGTCAAAGACCGTCGGTGCCACGGTGTTGTCAGGCGCGGTCAACGGTGAAGGCGTGTTGACCATCCGCGCCGAGAAGCGAGCGGTGGACTCCCGGTATGCCCGAATCATGGAGGTCATGCGCGAGTCGGAACAGCGGCGCCCCGCGCTGCGGCGACTCGGGGATCAACTTGGGGCGTACTACACCCCCCTCGCCGTGAGTGTCGCCGTCCTGGCGTGGATCATGACGGGGGACCCGGTCCGATTTCTCGCCGTTATGGTGGTGGCCACTCCCTGTCCATTGCTGATTGCGATCCCGGTGGCCATCATCGGGTCGGTCTCGCTGGCGGCGCGGCGCGGCATCATCATCAAGGACCCCGCTGCCCTCGAGACGATCGACACCTGTCGCACCGCCATCTTCGACAAGACCGGCACGTTGACGTACGGCGAACCCGAGGTCACGGGCGTGTTTCCCTCCGGCGGTCATGCCGAGGCCGATGTGTTGACGATGGTGGCGAGCCTTGAACGCTACTCGCGTCATCCGTTGTCCGCGGCGATTCTCGCCCGCGCATCGTCAGACGGTTTACCGCTGCGTGAGGCGCTCGAAGTCAGCGAACGTCCCGGCCAGGGCCTGACCGGGCGCATCGAAGGGCGCACAGTGCAGGTCACCAGCCGAAAGGCGCTGGCCACGATTGATCCAGCCGGTACCGCAGCGCTTCCGCCGATGGCTGGAGGCCTCGAGTGTGTGGTGGCGATCGACGACAAGGCCGCAGGCCTCATCCAGTTTCGCGACGAGCCGCGTGATGACGGGCATTCGTTCATCAGTCATCTGCAACCGAGCCATGGGTTCACCCGGGTGATGCTGGTGTCAGGTGATCGCGAGAGTGAGGTGCGATACCTCGCCGACAAGGTGGGCATCACCGAGGTGCACGCCAGTCAGAGCCCCGAGCAGAAACTCGCCCTCGTCCGCACCGAAACGGCGGCGGCGCCCACGCTCTTCATGGGGGATGGCATCAACGACGCGCCGGCGCTCACTGCGGCGACCGTCGGCGTGGCGTTTGGACAGGCCAGCGACGTCACGGCCGAGGCCGCCAGCGTCGTCATTCTCGACAGTTCATTGGGCCGGGTCGACGAGCTGCTGCACATCGGCCGACGGATGCGCGCCATTGCGTTACAGAGTGCCGTGGGCGGCATGGCCCTCAGCGTGGTGGGCATGGGCCTGGCGGCGTTTGGTTATCTGCCGCCGGTCACCGGTGCGATCGCGCAGGAACTGATCGATGTGTTTGCCGTGCTCAATGCGCTGCGCGCGTCGGTCGCGCCACGAACGCTCACGGACATGTGACGCGGGCTCCAGCGGCACTGACGCTGGACAGCGGCGCTCCGGTGCCCTGGTAGCGAATCTGGGTAATCTCGGACATCACGGACAAGGCGATCTCAGCCGGCGTGCGCCCGCCAAGATCGAGCCCCACCGGCGCACGAATCACGCCGATGCGATCCTCAGGCACACCTTCGTCACGCAGCATCTTTTCGATGAGCACCGTCTTGCGTCGACTACCCAGCAGGCCGATGTAGCGCGCCTCGGTGGTGACGGCCTGCAGCACACAGTCGGCGTCGAGCTTGTGTCCGCGGGTGGCAATCACGATGAAGGTGTTCCAGGTGCAGGGCAGCGCCCCCAGCGTCGTGGGGACATCGCCCTGCAGAATCGTGGCGCCTGGAAAACGTTCTTCACTGGCGAACTCGGGACGGTCCTCGACAATGGTGACGGCAAAGTCGAGCGCGGTGGCCTGACGAGCGATTGCCAGTGCGACGTGCCCTCCCCCCGCCACCACCAGACGTGGCCGGCTCGCGACGGCTTCCACCAGCAAATCGTGATCGTTATCGAGCTTGACGGTACGCGCGGTACCGTGGGGTAACTGCGCCAGAGCGGCGGTCTGCGCGGCGACCGACCAGCGGTCCGATGCCAGCGCACCATGGCGCGTGCCGTCGGCATGAACGACGAGTCGACCCACTCGTGCGAGCCCTGATGAGGTCCGGTGCAGGTGTGTCACCACAGCGACCGGTGCGCCGCCTTCCGCCGCCGCGACCAGCGCCGGCAGCACATCCACGCCATTCAAGGTCAGCGCTTCGTCATCGCGCTGCACAAGAATCCACATCGTGCCGCCGCACACCAACCCCGTGTTCCAGGCGAGCTCCTCGGTCAGTTCGTAGGCGCGCAGGGAGTGGGTGCCGGACGAGATCACGTCCCGGGCGGCATCCACCGCATCGGCTTCGACGCAGCCTCCGCCGAGGGTGCCGACGGCCGCTCGCACGTCATCGTCTTCGCCGAGCACCAGAGTGGCACCGACCACCTGGGGCGTACTCCCATGGGTGCGCACGACCGTGGCTACGGCAAACCGCTGGCCGGACGCACGCAGTGCGGCCATGCGGTGATAGGTCGAGGCAGACATCACAGCGATTGTAGCCGCTGCGCAGGACGGTGTTAGCGGCGGGCGGGTACCGGGGGCCGATCCACGGTCGGCACATCAAGCACATCACCCACGCGACGAAGCCCGTCGACCAGGGCCAGATACTCCGGGTTTGTGCGCCACCGCTCGAACGAGGGGTCGGCTTCAATCATCGCAACGGCCCGAAAACCCACACCGACAGCGCGCTGCAGAGACGAAAACGTGTCCTTGGGTGAATTCAACCGGGCGGAGCGTTGCGCGGACAGGTACCACGACACCGGCGAAGAGTCGGAGATCTGCATGGCCACCGACAGATAGTATCCGGCGCGGGCATAGTCGTTTCTGGCGAGCGCATCCGATGGCAGATAGAACCCGAGCTGCACTTCAAGCTGGTTGAGACGGCGCTGGGCCTCCCGTGCCGCGTCCGCATCGGGATCGGCAACGGTGTGCTTCAGGGATTCGAGCTCGAGTGTCCATGCCAGCTCGCCTGCCTGAACAACCGGCAAGGTCTGGTCGGTGGGAAAGGCCTCGGCGATCGCGCGCATTCCGGACAACACCCAGTCGAGGGACTCCCGCGACGCGGCCTTGCGCTCCCTGAGTTCCGACTTGGCGGACGGCGCCTCGGCAATACGTCGAGCGGCCAGTGCCGTCGGGGCCGTATCGCGCAGCCCTGAAAAATCACGGGCCATCGTGGCGTACTGACGCGCGGCATCAAGG
Source organism: Vicinamibacterales bacterium (assembly GCA_038319675.1). Lineage (GTDB taxonomy): Bacteria > Acidobacteriota > Vicinamibacteria > Vicinamibacterales > SCN-69-37 > SYFT01. The sequence goes on along the minus strand of JBBQDM010000010.1, from coordinate 108,352 downwards.
ATGCGACCCTGTTCCAGATGTGTCTGGGCAAGCGCCCCGTCACGCGTCCACCAGGCGTCCACCAATGCGGCATCGTACGGACGCGTCCTGGCCTGAATCGCGCGGAGTTCAAACCATTCGATGGCGCGCATCGCGACATCCGCCGGCATCCAGCTGTGGGGTCCGGGGAACCGCTCGATACGGTGCGCCAGATTCAGGTCGGCCAGCGTGTGCTCCAGATTCTGGAGTTCGTGGAAGTTGTAGTCCACCTCACCGACCGCGCCGAAAAACAGGAACGGCGTGTTCTGTGACGGCCGTACGGTGTCGTCAAGCCCCGCACCGGCGGCGATGATGCCCGTGATCAACGGCTGAACGTTGGCGAGGCGACTCGCGGTACGGGCCGTCCCCGAAAACCCAGCGATGTAGTTCCGGTTTGGATCCACCGTGAACCAGCGGTTCGCATCGTCCCACATCGCCTGCAGGGCGACGATGTTGGGATCAATGGGTCCATCACTTGAGGTGGTGTACGAGCTGATGAGGATGTAGCCGTAACGTTCGGCGGCGGCCTGGAACAGACGGGCCGGCACACGGGCGCGGCCACGCGGGTCCATCAGGTAGAGAATCGGCGTGGGTTTCGCCGCGTCGAACCCGGTGGGCAGGTACAGCACGTAACGTTGACCGTCTGATACGTCCGAGGCAACGTCTTCAAGCACATGGCCGGTCTGCAGGACCTTACCGGTCAGGGTGTGTACCTGACCGTCGCCTGCCAGACACGCCAGCAGCAGGCTGCTTACAACGAGGGGAGACATATCGCTACACGGATATCGCCGTGGCGCTTCTCGTTGCTTACGTCAGCGACGCTCGTTCGTGGCTATTTCGACCGTTGGATCAACAAAATGACCATGCCGGGAGTATCCACTCACTGGTCAGGAGTATCCACACAGCACCAGGTCCATCGGCCGCACGGATTTCGTCACTTCGTTCGAGCAGGCCGAATCTCGACCTTGCTCGGCAGACTGCGGCCCGGGTGCCGAAGCAGGTCGACCACGGTCTGCGCAATATCGTCTGCCGTCAGTTTCCACGAATCGTCGCCCACCTTGGCGCTCGGTCCCGAGAACTCGGTGGCCACCGAGCCGGGCATGACAACACTCACGCGGATATCGTCGTTGCGGAGCTCAAGCATCACGGCTTCGCTGAAGGCCACCAGTCCGGCCTTTGACGCACAGTAGGCGGCTGCGCCTGCAAAGTAGTTGCGTCCCGCCAGACTCGCGATGTTGATGATCCACGCGCCCTTGGCTGCACGCAGCGCGGGAATAGCCGCGCGGGTGCAATAAAAGACGCCGGTGAGGTTGGTATCGATCACCCGCGCCCAGTCGTCATCACTGGTCTGCTCCACGTCGGCGAACACACCGACACCCGCGTTGTTGATCAAGGTGTTGACCGACCCGAACGCCGCGACGGCGTCAGCCACCATGCCGTCAACAGCGACCCGGTCGCGCACATCGACAGCCCGGCCGACCACCCTGGACGAGTCGCCAGCCTTCTGGCCGCCAGCGTTCTGGCCGATCTGTTGTGAGAGACGTTCGACCGCGGCCGTCACACCCGCCTCGGTGCGCCCCGTAATCATGACCTTGCCGCCCGTGTCGAGGATGGCGGCGGCGATGGCGTACCCAATGCCCTTGGTGGCTCCGGTGACGATGGCTGTGTGCATCCATCGATTATGAACGGGTACGATTGCAAGCGTGCCTACAATGAGCGCGGTGAAACAACAGGTACTGATCGTGGGCGGCGGACTGGCCGGCCTGGCGTGTGCCGTCCGCTTGCATGACGCGGGCGCCCGGCCCCTGATCTTCGAGCGAAGCGACGACGTCGGGGGACGGGTAAGGACTGATCACCTGGATGGTTTTCTGCTGGACCGTGGCTTTCAGGTGTTTCTCGACGCATACCCCGAAGCAGGGGCCCTGCTGGATACGGCCCACCTCGAGTTGCGGGCCTTCAAGCCCGGTGCGCTGATGTACCACTCGTCCGGCGTGCACCGGGTCATGGATGTGTTCCGCGAACCACGTGCCCTCCTGGAGAGCGCCCTCGCCCCGGTCGGATCATTTGCCGACAAACTGCGAGTGGCACGACTGCGGTGGCGTCTGACGCGTCTGACCACCGAAGACATCGCCGGGCATGAAGACACGACCACCGAACGGTATCTCACGCGCGCGGGATTTTCTCCACGGATGATCGATGGGTTTTTCCGCGCATTCTACGGGGGCATCTTCCTCGAACGGAACCTGCAGACCTCAAGCCGGATGTTCGAGTTCACGTACAAGATGTTTTCGCAGGGAAGCGCCACGCTGCCCTCGCGAGGCATGGGGGAGATTCCCCGCCAGTTGGCGGCCCGCCTCCCTCCAGGCACCCTACATCTCGGGGCGCAGGTCACGGAGATTCAGCCGGACAGCATCACGCTTGCCTCCGGCGATCACTTCCAAGGTGATGCCGTCGTTGTGGCCACGGATGCATCGTCTGCGGCAGAGTTGGTGGCTGCCGACGGGACACACGAGCCAACCTGGCGATCAGTCACCTGTGTGTATTTTGCCGCCTCTCGCTCGCCGCTGGGCGAACCGATCATTGCGCTGAATGCCACCGGCTCCGGCGTGGTGAACAACGTCTGTGTGCCCTCTGATCTGGCGCCGGGTTATGCGCCACCAGGCCAGGCGCTCATCTCAGTGAGTGTGCTGGGCACAGAGGCCTCCGCCGACCTGGAATCCCGCGTCCTGGACGAACTTGAGGCCTGGTTCGGCCCCGCCGTGCGCGACTGGCGCCACCTCCGCACCTATCGGATTGAGCGGGCGCTTCCCCGACAGGCGCCCGGCACCGGATTGACCGGCCCGGGTTATCGCAAGGAGGCCGGTGTGTACCTCTGCGGAGATCATCTGTGGAGCGCATCCATCGAAGGCGCGATCATCTCCGGACTAAGAACGGCGGATGCGCTCCTGCAGCCGTCATGACGCCCCGATCACACGGGGTGTCACACCACCTCCAGTCTGAACTGCGTGTCGCGCGGTGAAGAGGTTGACGAGCCGCGCTACCGCAGTCCGCGAATGATGTACAGCTGCGCGTCGGCCCGCCGGTACGCGTACGCGACAAGTCCTGTGCGCGACACCAACAGTGGCCGTACACCCGAGACCGCCGGCTGCAGCGGGGTCAGCGTCCGCCACGGCGTCCGCCGGCCCGTCGTCGGGTCCAGGCGTTCGAGCACCAGCGGGCCGGGCCGTTCGGAATAGACGAGGAGGGCCGCGCCATCGGCGCTCCACGCCGACACCTGGAGTCCGTCCTCAAGCGTGGGGCCGGGCCGGCAGTCGCCGCTGGTCACATCGCAGAGCAGCAGCGCGCCGCCGACTCCGTGTACGACGATACGACGCCCGTCTGGAGACACCTCTGCGCCGATCGCATCCGCCACCAAGGCCCGATCGAGGATATCCACGGGGGCGCCACCCTCTGCGGGTGCGCGCACGACCCTGCTCTGGCCGTCAGGTCCCCCCACGAGCAGCAGGAGACTTCCGTCCGGCAACCAATGGGCCCCACCGACGCCGACATCCCCACCGAGGTCAAGTTCCCGCCGCAGCCCGACGCCCGTGGGGACGATGGCCAACTGCATCTTCGCTGCGTCTCCCGTCGCGACCAGGGCCTGGCTGCCGTCGGGTGACAAGGCCACGCCGAGGCCGTCTGACAGACGAATCGGGGCCGGCTGTCCCGGCGGCCAGAAGTGGACGGAGCCGTTTGGTCCCCCGCTGTCTCCAATCAAGTTCAGCAGGAGGGCGCCGGCGTCGGAGATGGCCACCGGCATCGCTTCGTCGCGCCACGACCGCTCGAGGGGCGCGCGGTCTCCCTCGACCAGTTCGATGCGTCGTGTGCCGCGGTCGAACGACACCAGCACCTCGCCGGTCGGCGAGATGTCGTGCAGGGTGATGGCGCCAGGAGCCCGGTAGATCGTGCGCTCCTGGCCCGACGTGTCGAGCGCGAAGATGGCGGTCTGACGGCCGAACCCTTCCACCGCAGCGAACCACACCTCACCCGACGGCGCCCACGCGAGGGACCACCAGTCGGCGAACGGGCGGCTCTCGGCCACCTTCGTCCCCGCTCGATCGTGGATGCGCACACGCAGCCCGCCATTTTCGGTGGCGAAGTACGCGACGTGGTCGCCTGACGGCGACACGCGCGGCGTCATGAACGCGCTCAAGCGCCCCGGCACCTCGTCGAGCACCTGGCCCACCGGATACTCGATCGTCTCGCGCCGACCATCGTTGCGGACGATGGCCATCGTGTCGCTGGGGCCGAAATCCGCGAACTTCACGCCATCAAGTTCGGGGCGCCCCATGCCGCCGGCCGCCGAGGCGCGGACGATCGTCCCGCGTCTTGTGTACGGGTTTCCGGCGGTCACGCGTGGGTCCGTCAGCAGTGCGAGATCGCCAGCGCGCGACAGTGCGAGCAGGTCGCTGCCCTCGAAGCCCAGTGGACGGTATTCGCGCGTGTCGAGGCTCGTGACGAATACGCCACGCGGCTGCTGATCCCAGTCCGCGCTGTAGACCACCGAGCGGCCGTCGATCCCGAAGCGGGCGGCAAAGACGAAGCCGCTCTCGAACGACACCGGCTGGTAGGTGACGCCGGCGGCGTCGGCGCTCTGGCGCGTGAGGCCACCGCTGGCGACATACCCGGCGGCGCCAACCACCGCGACGCCCACCAGCCAGGGCGTCAGGCGCGCGGCCAGTGAGCGGGACGATGCCGCGGCAACGGCGGCCACGGCGCTGGATGACACCGCCGTACCCGAGAGTGCTTCGAGGGCGAACGCGATGTCGCGCACGTTCTGGAAACGTTCCTGCGGATTTTTCTCGAGGCAGTGGCGGATGATGCGATCGAGCGCCGGCGACAGGTCGGGGCGCGATCCGGTCAGTTCGGGGGGATCGTCGGTGAGAATGGCCGACAGACTGTCGGCCGCCGTGTCGCGCTGGAACGCGCGGCGTCCGCTCACCATCTCGTAGAGCACGGCGCCGAACGCGAAGATATCGGCGCGCGCGTCCACCACCTGGCCACGTACCTGCTCGGGTGCCATGTAGCCGACCGTGCCCAGCACCATGCCAACGTCGGTCAGCGCGGCCGTCGCGGTGGCGCCCGACGCCTCGGCCGCCGGCGTCTGCCGCGCCAGGCCGAAGTCGAGCACCTTCACCCGACCGTCCTCGAGCAGGAAGATGTTCTCGGGCTTCAGGTCGCGGTGGACCAGTTGCCGCGCATGCGCCGCGCCCAACCCTTGCGCGATCTGCACGCCGATCTCAACCGCCTTGCGCACCGGCAGCGGCCCGCCGGCCAGCCGATCGCGCAGCGTCTGGCCCTCGAGCAATTCCATGACCACGTACAACTGCGCGTGGCCGGCTCCCGTGCCGTCATACAGGCCCGAATCGAAGATCGCCACCACGTTCGGGTGCGACAGCGCGGCGACCGCCTGTGCTTCGCGCTCGAAGCGCGCGCGACGGTCGGCGTCGGCGGCAAACGACTCCGGCAGAACCTTGATGGCGACATCGCGCCCCAGCCGCGTGTCGCGGGCGCGATACACCTCCCCCATCCCGCCCGCCCCAATCGGGGCAACGACTTCGTACGGACCAACACGGACGCCGGATGTCAGGGGCACGAGGACGATTCTAGGCGACAACGGTATCCTGTGAGCTATGGACTACCGTCGGGTCGGCGAGAGTGGACTGCAGGTGTCGCGACTGGGCATCGGGTGCATGAGTTACGGGTCGCCTGCGTGGCGGCCCTGGGTGCTCGACGAAACCTCCGCGCGGCCATTTTTTGTGCGGGCGCTGGAGGCCGGCATCAACTTCTTCGACACCGCCGACATGTACTCACTGGGGGTCAGCGAAGAAGTGACCGGGCGCCTGTTGCGGGAACTCGGCCGGCGCGACGAGTTGGTGATCGCGACAAAGGTCAACTTCCCGATGGGCGCCGCGCCGGACACACCGAACATGGGCGGGCTGTCCCGCAAACACATCCTTCAGGGCTGTGAGGCGAGTCTGAGACGACTCGGCGTTGAGGCCATCGATCTCTACCAGATCCACCGTTTCGACCGGGACGTCGCTGTCGACGAGACACTGGAGGCGCTGCACGACCTGGTGCGCGCCGGCAAGGTCCGCTACATCGGCGCGAGTTCAGGGTCGGCCTGGCGGATGGCGCGGGCCCTTTCGATCTCTGAACGGCGCGGCTGGGCGCGATTCATCTCGATGCAGAACCACTACAACCTGCTCTACCGCGAGGAAGAGCGCGAGATGATTCCGCTGTGTCTCGATCAGGGCGTCGGCCTGATTCCCTGGAGTCCGCTCGCGCGTGGAGTACTGACCAGGCCCCGGCCGTCCGACGCCGACGTGCGCAGCGGCGGCACGGCGCGCGCCGCCAGCGACGACTACTCCCCGCGGCTCTACGACCAACCCTCCGATTGGGACGTGGTCGCCGCCGTCGAACAGGTGGCGGCCGGTCGCGGCCTGCCGATGGCCCAAATCGCGCTGGCGTGGCTACTGTCGCGCCCAGGAGTGGTCGCCCCGATTGTGGGTGCGACGACACTCTCACAGCTCGACAGCGCCATCGCTGCGTTGTCGGTCACACTCACCGCGGACGAATGCGCCGCCCTTGAGGCGCCGTACCAGCCGCACCCGGTGAAGGGATTTACCGTCTAGCCCGGCACCCGGAAGCCGGCCACGCGCCACAACGCGGCGGGTTCGTACGCCGTCCCGTTGGTCACGACGTAACGGGTTCGACGAAGTGCGGAGATCTCCACCAGAGGATCCGCATCGAGCACGACCAAGTCGGCGCGTTTGCCGCGCGCCACCGTCCCAATCTCTGCATCCAGTCCGAGTGCGCGCGCCGGGACAATCGTCGCCGCCTGAATGGCCTGCAATGGCGTGAGCCCTGCCGCGACATACAACTCGATTTCCCGCAGCAGGCTGAATCCAGGCACCGCGCCATCGGTACCGGCCACGATCGGAACCCCCTGTGCGTGAAGTGCCTTCAGGATCGATGGCCCCCGCGTTGCCGCAGGCGTTGCTGCCGTCGACGAGCGCGGCTCGTTCAGGACACTGCGATAGTTCGCCGCCAGCGGGTAGGGCGCGTGTGTCATCCCAGGCTCAATCTGCTCGGCCGGCACACCGCGAGGCCGGCCCAGCAACTCGCCCCAGGCCTGCGTCGGATCCATCACCGTCCTGCGCGCGGCCAACAAGCTGATGATCCGGTCGGTCTCGGCTGTGCCTGGCTGACCACGCACCGACAGATGCGCCACTTCATCCATCCCGGACAGCACCGCTTCCTCCAGCCCAAGCGCCGTGGGCACATGCCCGGTCACCGTCATCTGCAATTCATGCGCGCGTGTGATGATCGCGACGACCACCTCCGGCTGCAGCAGGCTGTACAACTTCATCTGGCGGAACCCTGCCGCCTTGTACCGATCGACGATGGCGCGGCCCTCGGCTGGGGTGGACGCCACCACGGTGCCGAAGCCGCCATCGCCGGGACCATCCACAAGACCCGCCAGTTCCACGCGGGGCCCGAGTGCTCGGCCGGACGCGATTTCAACTCGGAACGCCGCCAGGAACAACGCTTCCCCACCCATGTCGCGAATGGTGGTCACGCCGGCCGCCAGGTAGGCTGGTGCCCATTCGATCTGCGACGCATGGGCATGCATGTCCATCAGACCGGGAATGATCGTTGCGCCGAGGACGTCGATTACACGTACGCCCTGTGGCATGTGCACCGCCCCGCGCGGTCCCACGTCCGCAATGCGGCCATCACGCACCACCACCACACCATCGTTAATGGGTGGCTCGTCATTGCCAGTGATGATGCGCGCGCCTGCGAGGGCGTAGGTGCCGGACGCGACCGGTGGCGTCGAACGCGCAAAGCCCGCGAGGTCGGCCATGCGATCGCGAACCGCACTCGCCTGCAGCGCGGGAAGCGCGGTCACCAGATCCTCGCGAACCGCTTCGAACGGCAGGATGTGAATGCGCGAGACCACTGCGGCAAACGCGCCCTGCTCATCCACCCACACGGTCTCTCGGCCCCACACCACTCCATCAACGCTGTAGCGGCGCAGGCGGACGGTTCGGCTGCCCACCGCAATGGACTCGTCGCCGCGGAAGCTCACGACAATGCGACTGTCCGCGTCACCGGGCACCAACACCACATCGGCCGGCCGTTTGTGGCGCTCCCAATAGTCGATGAGCGACGCCCGCGCGGCGACAGGCGCCCAACTGCGAGCCGGAAACCACGCCGCGGGCACCGGCACGTGCGTTGTCTCGCCCATGGTCGTGACACGCGCGGTCGCGCCCTCGACCGTCACCTCAGCATCGACATTCACGAATCGATAGCTGCGGCCCGAGGCCTGAAAATGCCGCGGCGCACCGTCAGGCGAGAGACTCAGCGAGGCGGTCAATTGCAGGCGCGTGCCGCGGTCTACAAGCGTCACCTCCGACGTGAGCTTGCGCCCCTGCGGAGTGGCCACGATGGTCGCGGTTTCGACGCCCACGGGCCGTTCAATGAGGAAGAGCTGGATGCGCGTGGTGGCTGGCGTGGCCGTGGGCCTGGCGCCGGCAAGGGAGAACACCGCCAACAGGCCTGAGCACACCAGAAGAAGGCGATTGCGCATGCGCCGGAGTTTATACGGCTTCGTTTCGTCCCACTCGTGAGCCGACTCCGGCGACTGAGCGACGGTCAGGTCGGCGGACCCGATCAATCCTGGTGCATGGGTTGATGATGAACGGAAAGCACAGCGGCCTGTGCATATAATCTGCGCACCCTATGTCCCTGTCTTCCGGCGCCCGTCTCGGCCATTACGACATTCAAGGCACTCTCGGCGCAGGCGGAATGGGCGAGGTGTACCGCGCGCGCGATACACGCCTTGAGCGCGACGTCGCCATCAAAGTGTTGGGTGGCGCGCTTGCCACGGATGCCGACGCACTCGCACGGTTCGAACGTGAGGCGATGAGCATCGCGAAGCTGTCACACCCGAACATCCTCGCCATCTTCGAGTTCGGCCGCGAGCCTGCGACAGGCGCAGGCCCGGCGGGCACGGCGTTTGTTGTCACCGAACTGGTGGACGGCGAGACGCTTCGCGCCCGCTTGGAACAGGGCCCACTGTCGCCGCGCAAGGCGATTGCCTACGCACTGCAGATCGCCCGTGGCATGGGGGCCGCGCATGTCGCGGGCCTGGTGCATCGCGATCTCAAGCCCGAGAACGTGATGATCACGCGCGCGGACCAGGTCAAGATCCTGGACTTTGGTCTCGCGAAACCGATGGACCTGGGCGCCTCCGATGTCACCCGCGCCGCCAGCCCGGTGACCGGCGCAGGTGTGGTGCTGGGCACGTTCGGCTACATGGCGCCGGAGCAGGTGCGCGCCCAAACGGTGGACCATCGCGCGGACGTCTTCGCCTTCGGCGCAATGCTCTACGAGATGCTCAGCGGCCGGCGGGCGTTCAAAGAAGACACGGCGGCCGACACGATGACCGCCATCCTGACGAAGGAACCACCCGACTTCGACGCGGACGGCCAGACGATCTCCCCGGCCCTCGACCGCATCGTCAGGCGCTGTCTCGAAAAGACGCCGGAGTTGCGATTCCAGTCCGCCAGCGATCTGGCCTTCGCGCTCGACAACCTCTCGTCCACTTCCTCAAGCGCCAGCGGGGCCCGTCTGGCTGCAGAGCCGGTCGTGTCGCCGCGGCAGGCCTCTCGACTGCCGTGGGCCATTGCGGCAGTGGCCCTCATCGGCATGGGCGCGATGTGGATACTTCGCGGGCCGGCGGGCACCACCGACGCGCGTTGGGACACGTTCACGCGGATCACCGAAGCGGCGGGTGAGGAGACCTCGCCCAATCTTTCTCCCGATGGCAGCACCGTCGTCTACGCGGCGCGCGTGAACGGCAGCTGGGGCATCTATTCTCAGCGCGTCGGAGGACGCAACGCCACGCTGGTCGTCGATGAGCCCGACCGCCACGAGACAAGCCCCGCGTTTTCGCCGGACGGCGCGCGCATCGCGTTCCATGAGTCAGACAACGACGGCGGCATTTTTGTCGCCGGTGCGACCGGTGAATCCGTGCGGCGCGTGACCGACATCGGGTTCCATCCGGCCTGGTCACCGGACGGGACGCAGATCGCGTTCACCGACCAGGAAATTTTCGATCCGGCAGGACGTTCGGGTACGGCGACGCTGTACGTCATCGATGCCGGTGGCGGCGGTGCCCGTCCGCGGCCGATCGTGGAGGGCGATGCCGTCCAGCCGTCGTGGTCTCCCGCAGGCGATCGCCTCGTCTACTGGAGCAACACGGGCGGCCAGCGCGACATCTATACCGTGGCCCTGACCGGAGGCGCCCGCGTGGCGGTGACTGAAGACGTCGCGCTCGACTGGTCACCCGTGTGGGCGCCCGATGGGCGGTTCATCTATTTCTCCAGCGACCGCGGTGGCGCCATGAGTCTCTGGCGCATCGCGGTGGATCCCGCGACCGGGCAGCCGCAAGGCTCGCCCGAAGCGGTGATTGCCGGTGTCCAGGCCTCGGCGGCGATGCCGAGTTTTTCGAAGGATGGCACCCGCATCGCGTTTCGGTCACGCGTGGGTTCAGTCAATCCCGTCGCTATCCCGTTTGACCCGATCACCCTGCGGGCCGGCACCCCCACGCTGCTCGGCACGCAGAACAACATCCGGGTGCCCACCGGCGTGTCGCCAGACGGGACCCTGATTGCCTACTACAACATCGGTGAGCGGCAGGAGGACGTGTTCATTGGATCCCGCGATGGGGCCATGCGGCGCGTGACCGACGATGCGGCGCGGGACCGCGCGCCGATTTTCACCAGGGACGGACGATCGCTGATCTTTTACTCGAACCGCGAGGGCAAGTTTGACGTGTGGATGATCGGCCGCGATGGGGGAGGCCTTCAGAAGATTGTGAGTCCCCCGGCCAGCGCCAACTATCCACTGCTCTCGCCCAATGGTAAAACGCTGGTGTATTCGTCCGGGAATGATAGAGCCGTGCACGAAGTGCCGTTCGACGGTACGATCGCAGGGCCGCCTGCGCAATTGCCGGGTACCGTGAACAACGAGGGGTATTTGTTTGCCACGGATTGGTCGCCTGACGGCACCAGGCTGGCGGGCTACCTGAACTCAAATAGTGGCAGCGGGCGACAGATCGGGGTCGCAGTCTACGATGTGCCCACGCACACCCTCACGCAGTTGTCCGGCGACGACGCCGCCGCGGTGAGGTGGCTGGATGATCGCCGTCTCGTGTACTTCGCCGACGCCGGAACACGACTCATCGTCCTCGACACGGTCACTCGCGCGCGCACGGTCGTCAATGTACAACTGCCGGGCCCCTCGATCGAGGAAGTGTTCGTGATCAGCCCCGACCGGAAAACGATCTACTACGGCGCCGTGCGGGCCGAGTCGGACATCTGGATTGTGGAGCGGCGGTGACAGGCCACGCACCCAGGGATTGCCCCCCCCCGACGGTATCGTCGGCGACGTTAGTTACCGGCAGGCGTGCGCGCCGGACGCTGTGCATCGCTGCCGGCCGAAGAACTCGAACATCGCAGGCAGGTTGGGTACGGCGATGTTGATGTGATCACCGCCCGGCACTTCGATGTAGGTCACCGACATCCCGAGCGCCTGCATCCGTGCCACCATCACGCGCGAGTAACCCACCGCCACCGTCGCGTCGGCGTCACCGTGCACGACGAATTGCGGAATGTGGCGCATGCGGTCGATGGTCGCCGGGTCGCCGATACCGGCGATCGGCCCGAGGCCGGCCCACACGTCGGGAAACTTCGCCGCGAGGTGCCACGTGCCGATGGCGCCCATCGAATGTCCCATCAGGAAGATGCGCTGGTCGTCCACCGAGTACTGCCGCGTGACCTGCGCCATCACCTGCATCACGTCGTCTTCACTCCGCTCGACCCGGCGTCGCGCGTCGGGATCGTCGCGGTTGATGTACCCGTCCCATCCGAACCAGCCGTCCGCACGGTAGCCGAACGGCGCGGCCACGATGAAGCCGTGCCGCTCGGCCAGCGCCTGCAACTGACCGCCGAACGCGGTGAACAGTGAATCTTCATCGCCGCCCAGACCATGCAGCGCCATCACGAGCGGATACCGCACGGCCGACGAGTACGTCGTCGGCACGTACAGTCGATACGGCATGATCTCGCCGGCCGACTCGAGCCGATAGTGGCGCTTGAAGTCGCCCGTCCGTCCGTCGAAAACATTGGTGCCGGCCGCCGCCGCCGTCGCCACCGCCTCGGCCGAAGGGAACTCAACCGCGGGATTAAAGGCCGCGAGGGCGATGTCGCCGCGGTTGACGAACGTGGTGCGATCGACTGGAAACAGGATGGAGGCGCGCAGCGCCTCGGGCGCCGCGGCAGCCGCCCGATGCAGACGCGCGACGGTGGCGTCGAGTCCGGCGTACACGTCGAAGGGCCGCACGACGCTGCCCAGCGACCGCGCTCCCTCCAGCACCTCAACCACAAGCTGATACCGGCCGTCGTCCAGATCCGCGAGATCGAGCGTGAGGTGGAGCGGCGACTCGCGCAGGTCGCGCGGCACGCCACTGCGCGTGCCGAAGTCCTTCACGATGATCGGATCCTGGGCCGGCATGCCTCTCGTGGCGGGACCCGACGGTCGCCGGACCGCGATACGCGCGACAAGCGGCTGCTCGAGCGCGATCGACGCCTGATAAATCTGCTCCAGGCGCACCGACCATGGCGACGCCGGATCCACAATGAGCCGGTCGGTCCTGAGGACAAGCGACCGGGCAAAATCCAGGTCGGCGGTCCAGGCCTGTCCGGACAACAGCGTGAGCCCCTTCGCGTAGAGGCGGCGCAATTCGCCGGTACGACCGAGTCTGGTCGCGTCGGCGATGTCGCGGTCGAGTGCGTCGATCTGCGCTTTCAGCTCGCCGGCTGGCTGGACTTTGGTTTTTTGCGCGCTGTAGCTGACGCTGATCGAGGCGAGGCTGGGCAGCGCCTGCGACTGTGCCGGTCCTGCCGGGACGCAGAGGGCGACGACAAGGACGAGGCCAGTGAAGAAGGTTGGACGAAAAGACATGGCGCGACAGCATACCCCGTTGCCCTCGCGCGGTGAGCAGTGCGCCCTACTTCCGAGCCGCATCCGGAGGCGGCACCGGCACACCCTTCTCACACGTCTCGGTGGTGGACGGCACGCCGACTGCGTCCGTGAAGGCGCACACGTACCGGCGCAGGCGATCCACGGCCAGGCGGGGCTCCGTGATCCCGTGGCCCTGGCGCGGGTAGCGGATGTACGTCACGTCCTTGCCGAGGTCCTTCAGCGCCCGATAAAACTCATCCGCCTGCGTCGGCGGCACACGCGCGTCGTTGGCGCCATGCATGATGAGGATCTTCGCCGTGACGTTCTTGACGTGCCGGATCGGCGACAGGCGATCGTAGATCTCCTGGTTTTCCCATGGCGTGCCGAAGAACCATCCCAGGTACGCCGGAATGTCGGTCGTCGAATACATGGAGTACAGGTTGGTGAGACCGGCGCCGGGGGAGATGAGCTTGAAGCGGTCGGTCTGCGTCGACATCCAGAACGTCATGTAGCCACCGTAACTCCAGCCGTAGGCGACCATGCGATCGGGATCAGCGATCCCCTCAGCGATGAGGTGATCCACACCCGTCATGATGTCGTCATAGTCACCAATGCCCCAGGTGTTCTGGTTCGCGTTCAGGTGTTTCTGACCGTAGCCCGTGCTGCCGCGGAAGTTGACCTGTAACACGAGGAAGCCGTTGGACGCGAGCACCTGATTAAACGACGAAAACCCCTCGAGGTCTGCGCCGCTGGGGCCGCCGTGTGGATTGACGACCAGCGGATAGCGCGTGCCGGCGGTGTACCCGACCGGCCGTGTCAACACGCCCTCGATCGTGCCGCCGTCGTTGTTACGCCAGCGGATGGTGTCGACCGTGCCGAGCCTGACGCGTTCGTCAGCGACCCATGGATTCGCCAAGGTCAGCCTGACGGGGGCCGCGTAGGCGTCGCCCTGACGCCGCACGGACCAGATGTCGGGCGTCAACGCACCGGTGTGGTGACTGAACACCCATGTGGATCCATCATTCGACAACTGCCACGCACCGTTCACGCCAGCCATCGGAGCGCGCGTCGTCGTCAACTCCCCGGTCGCCACATCCACGCCGAAGAGGGCGACCTTGGTGCCCTGGCCTGTGGACCAGTAGATGATGCGCCCGTCAGGAGCCCACATCGGCGTGCCGACGTTGAGGTCGAAGTCACGCAGGAGGATCTGTGGCGTGCCTCCCTCTGCGGGGAAGAGATAGAGCTTGGAATACCACTGCGTGTTGCCCGGCCGGTCGCTCGAGACAACCGCCAGCGTGCGACCATCGGGTGACCAGCGCGGCGACGCATCGGGCCCCGGGTTGTCGAACAACTTCCTCGCGGTGCCGGCAAGGTCGGTCACCCACACGTCAGACCACGCGGAGTCGTCGATCTTGGTGGTGGGACGCGTGACAAAGGCGACCCTTCGGCTGTCTGGAGACCACTGGGGATCACTGACCACGAAGTCACCCGTGGTAATGCGCGCGATCTTGCGTGACTCAACGTCGAAGGACCACAAGTGCGTCCACCGGAACCGCTCATCCACCACCTCGGCATCGTCGCGTTCGCGTTGACGCCGACGGTCGTCGGCCGAGAGGGGCTCCTCCGCGGTGAGAATCACCGTGCGGCCGTCGGGTGCGATGGAGAAGCCGGACACGCCACCCTCGTGTGTCGTCGCCTGCCAGGCCTCGCCGCCGTCGGTGTACATCATGAAGACCTGATTGGCTGCGGCATCACCCGCCGGGGCCGTGCCGCCGGCGGCAGGGGCCGCGCCGGTGGCAGGTGGACGGGACGAGAGGAAGGCGATCCGCTTTCCGTCTGGAAACCACGAAGGCGACGATGTGTTTGACGCGCCGAAGGTGAGTTGGCGCGCCTCGGTGCCGTCGATCTTCACGCGCCAGATATGCGTCCGCATGCGCAACTGCGCATCGTCCCAGTCGCGAACCGCGCGGGTATAGAGCACCCACTGGCCATCGGGGGAGATCGCCGGGCTGCCGACGTTGACGAAGTTCTGCGTGTCGCGAACGGTCATCAGGCGTGTGGCCTGGGTCTGGGTGGCGACGAGCGGACCTGACGTGATGAAGACCAGGGCGAAGGCGGCGAGCAAACGGTAGCGGCGCATGGTGTTCTCCTCTTATTCGGACTTACTTCTGCACGCCCGCGCCGGTCATGTAGTCCACCGTCAAGTGCACCAAGGCACGAACCCCAGTGGGCAGTGCCTGCTCGTCGACCACAAACAGCGGCGAATGGTTCTGCGGCGCCTTGCCCACCTGCGCCGGCGGAGTGATGCCGAGGAAGACGAACAGGCCGGGTGCCTGACGCTGAAAGTACGAGAAGTCCTCGGCACCGGTGATCAACTCAGACTGCTTCACGGCACCTGGCGCCACACGTTCGAGCGTGGGCAGCATCCGCGCGGTCAGCGCGGGATCGTTGATCGTGACCGGGTACCCCCGATTGATCACCACGCGTGCGGTGGTGCCGGCCGCGGCGGCCACGTTCTCTGCGATCCGCGTGACCTTCGCATGAATATCGTCCTGCACCGCATCATCAAACGTCCGGATGGTGCCGACCAGCCGCGCACTGTCGGGAATGATGTTGTTCCGCACACCGGACTGGAACTGCCCCACCGTCACGATCGCCGGCAGCGCGGTAATGTCCACACCGCGACTCACAATTGTCTGGAGCGCCATGACGATCTGCGAACCGACAACGATCGGATCGATGCCGCGCCAGGGTGTGGCGCCGTGCGTCTGGCGTCCGCGAACAATGATCTCAAACTGATCGGACGCCGCCATGAGCGGTCCGCTGCGATACGTGAGGTGTCCCGTCGCCACGTTGGAGAAGACGTGCAGACCAAACACCGCATCCACACCCTTCATCACGCCGGCCTGCACCATTGCTTCCGCACCGGCGGGCTGCTCGACTTCGGGAACGCCCTCTTCGGCGGGCTGGAAGATGAACGTCACGCTACCGGGCAGGCGGTCCTTCATCTCGGAGAGCACCTTCGCCGCGGTCAGCAACATCGCCATGTGGGTGTCGTGCCCACACGCGTGCATGACCCCCACGGCGTTGCCTTCATATTCGCCGGTCGCCGTACTCGCGAACGGCACGTCGGTCTCTTCGCGCACGGGCAGCCCATCCATGTCGGCTCTGAGGGCGACCATTGGCCCAGGCAGCCCTCCCTTCAACACAGCGACCACCCCATGGCGCGCCACGCCGGTCTGCGGCTCAAGCCCAAAGCTGCGGAGTGTCTCGGCCACATACTTCGCGGTCTCGACCTCCCGGTTCGACAACTCGGGGTGCTGATGGAGATGGCGTCGCCACTCGAGCAGGAGCGGCTCGGACGCGGCGATGCGTGCGTCGAGTTCAGCCAGCAGCGTCGTCGGCGTCTGCTCTCCGGCGGCTGCCGTGACAGATGAGAGAATCAGTACGCCGAGCATCACACACCGTCGAATGTTCATGGGGTCTCCGTATCAGAAGCCAATCGTGCGCATTGACGATAGCCCATATTAGGAGATGAACGGTAGGATGACGGACGTGCCTACGTTTGTGAAAAGCAGCATCATCAATGCGCCTGTGGATGTCGTGTTTGGATTTCACGAACGTGAGGACGCGCTGACGTTGCTGTCGCCCCCGTTTCCGCCCGTGCGCGTGATCAGTCGCCGGGGCGGCATCCAGACTGGCGCCGCGGTCGTGCTCAAGATTGGTCTCATCACGTGGGTGGCTCGCCACACGGCCTACGAGAAGAACGCGCTGTTTGTCGACGAACAGGTGCGCGGTCCCTTCTCGTCATGGGTCCATCGTCACGAGTTCACGCCCGAATCGGATGGCTGTCGATTGACCGATCGCCTGACCTACAGTCTGCCGGGCGGCGTCATTGTTAATGCGGTGTTCGGCTGGGCGGTCAACCTCGGCCTCCGTCAGATGTTCACCCACCGGCATGCCGTGACCCGGCAGCAGTGCGAGACCGCTGTCAGGCTTCCGTGACAGCGTCAGGGTCCGGCTCCGCGAACGACTCCGGCGTGGGTTTCACCCCGCGCCGCGCCGCGTAGACCCGCGTGAACTCGGCGCCAAACAGCAGGATCTGACACGAATAGTAGACCCACAAGAGCAGCACCATCATCGATCCGGCCGCACCGTAGGCTGACGCCATGCTGCTCTGCCCTAGATAGAGACCAATCAATTGTTGCCCAATCGCAAACAGCGCCGCCGTCACCAGCGCCCCCATGGTGACGTCCCGCCAATGCAGCCGGACATCGGGCAGGAACCGGAACAACATGGCAAACAACCCGGTCGTCACCACGAGCGACACGAGCAGGCCAATGACGCTCCAGACAAGGGGGAGTTCGGGCGCCAGGCTGGAAAGCCAGGCGTTGAGCGCGGCGAGCGCCGCGGTCACCGCCAGCGACACCATCAGCAGAAAGCCGACCGCCACGACCAGACCAAACGAACGAAGGCGATCAAGCAAAAACACCTTGACGCTGATTCCCGGCTTCACCTTCACACGCCAGATGGTGTTGAACGCCACTTGCAGTTCGAGGAACGCGCCCGTCGCCGCGACCAGAAAGGTGACACTGCCGATCACCGTCGCAAGAATACCGGCCCGCTTCTGGCCCGCGCCCTCGAGCAGGCTCTGCACGGCCAGCGCCCCCTCGCGCCCGACGAGTGAGTCGAGTTGGCCGACAATCTCGCCGTGCACCGCCTCCTCACCGAATGCCGCCCCGGCAATCGCCGTCGCCACCAGCAGGATCGGCGCGATGGCAAACAGCGTGTAATACGCCAGCGATGCGCCCAGTCGTGGCGCGTCATCGTCCCACCAGGCGCGGGCGGCGTCACCAAACAGTCGCAGAGTCGCCATCAGATCCTCCAGCATTCATCTCACCGCACAGCGTGACTATCCAATAGTGAACTCCCCCGCACACGCCTCCGCGCTACAGTCACAATGGACAAGGACGTATGAACGAATCGTCGAAGCCGCTGACTCCGTGGATTGCCTTCGCCGGCAGCGTCCTGATCGTCGTTGTCTTGTACTGGGCACAGGCCGTGCTCGTGCCGGTCGCGCTTGCCGTGCTGATTACGTTCGTGCTGGCGCCGCCGGTGACCTGGCTCGAGCGCTGGCTCGGTCGGGTTGTGGCCGTGCTGATCACCGTGACGCTGGTCTTTCTCGTCCTGGGCCTGGCCGGCTGGGGCCTGGTGCGGCAGATGGAGAACCTCTCTGAAGAGCTGCCCGGCTACCGGGTCAACATCCTTGCGAAGATCGCCGACGTGCGTGGGGCCGGCAAGGGCGGCACGGTCGAAAAGCTGCAAGAAACAATCGAGGACATCAAGACCGACCTCGGCAAGACTGACGCACCGCAAGGCCGGGCGACCCCGCCGGTGATGATCACCTCCGAGCTGGTCTCGGGCTTCCCGGCGATTGCCTGGCTCGGCCCCATCCTGGGTCCGCTCGGCACCGCGGCCCTGGTCGTGGTGCTGGTGATCTTCATGCTGCTTGAACGGCGTGACCTGCGCGACCGGCTGATTGGGCTGTTCGGACAAGGCCACCTGACGGTGACGACCAAGGCGTTTGATGAAGCGGGCAGTCGCGTCAGCCGGCAACTGCTGATGCAGTCGCTGGCCAGCCTGGTGTACGGCGTCGTGGCGGGACTGGGCCTGTACTGGCTGGGCGTGCCGTATCCGCTGGTGTGGGGCGCGCTAGGCGCGGCACTTCGCTACGTTCCGTATGTTGGCCCGGTGATCGGCGCCGGCGCGCCGATCCTTGCGAGCCTCGCCGCCATGCCTGGCTGGACCGGCCCGCTCTCGGTCATGGCCATGTTCGTCGTGCTCGAGTTGTTCACGAACCTGGTGCTCGAAACCGTGCTGTACGCCGGCGCCGCCGGTGTCTCGCAAGTGGCGCTGTTGGTCTCGGTCGCGTTCTGGACGTGGCTCTGGGGACCGCTCGGCCTGCTGATGGCCACGCCCCTGACCGTGTGCGTCGTCGTGCTCGGCCGACATGTGCCGGGACTGTCGTCGCTGGGCACGCTGATGGCCGACACGCCGGCCCTGGCGCCGGAATTCGGCTACTACCAGCGCCTGCTGGCGCGCGACCCCGGCGAAGCCGCCGACCTCATCGAACGGCACATCAAACACGAGCCCTGGGGAACGGTCTACGACGCCTTGCTGTTGCCGGCACTCAACTACGCCGAGCGGGATCGGTTGGAACGCCGCTTGTCGGATGAAGAAGAGCGTCTGGTCATCGACGCCACGCGCGAGTTGCTTGCGGACGCCGCGGATTTGATGCGGCGCCAGGACCCCCCCAAGCCGACCGACGAGACGGCCGTGCTGCCCGTCCCGCGCGAGCCGCTGCGCGTGCTGGGCTACGCCGCGAACGGCCCGGCCGACGAGCTGGCACTCACGATGCTCGGCTACGTCCTCGCCGACCAGCCCATCGTCATCGAGATGACGAAAACGCGCGTGCTGGCATCGGAACTGGTGTCGCTGGTGCAGGCGCAGGGCGTCTCCGTGGTGTGCATCGCCGATCTGCCTCCCAGCCCTGTCTCCAAGACGCGGTACCTGGTGAAGCGCCTGCATGCCGCACTGCCCGACGTACGCATTGTCGTGGGGCGCTGGAGTCCGCCGGCGCTGGCGGACGACTCGACGCAGGCGCTGCACGACGCCGGCGCCACGCTCGTGTGCACGACACTGGCCGAGACCCGCGACTACCTCGCTGGACTGATCGAGATTCCCCGCATCCCGGCTCCGCCGACCGATCCGCAATGAGACGATCCTTCCTTGCAGCCGTAGGCAGATGCTCGCAGCAAGCACCAGAGCGTTGACCATTTGCGCGCCCCCGAGCACTGTAGACTTCTGCTATGCCCCTGATCGACCCAGGCCAAAAAGCCCCAGCATTCACATTGAAAGACCAGACCGGCACAACGCACAAGTTGTCTCAGTACGCCGGCCGTCCGGTGATTCTCTACTTTTACCCGAAGGACGATACGCCGGGTTGTACGACCGAGTCGTGTGACTTTCAGTCACGATTGCCGAAGTTGAAGAAGGCAGGAGATGCGGTGGTGCTCGGGCTGAGCATTCTGGACGAGAAGAGCAAGGCCAAGTTCGCGAACAAACACGGCTTGACGTTTCCATTGCTGGCCGATGCCGAACACGAAGTGTCAGAGAAGTACGGCGTGTGGCAGGAGAAGATGCGCTACGGCCGCAAGTACTGGGGCATCGTGCGCACAACCTACCTCATCGGTGCCGACGGCAAGGTCGCCAAGCGTTGGGACAAGGTCAGCGTGGACGGTCACGCAGACGCGGTGCTGAGCGAACTGGCCGGGCACTGAACACAGCACAAGAGCACCCGAGCACCGTTCAGTGCAGTGCCGGCTTCCCCCACACAATCCGAATACGTCCCCCATCCTCCCCTGTCGCAAGAACGACCACTGAGGTGACGGCCGTCGTCGCGGTATTGATGGTTTGTCCCTGGGCGGCCACAAAGCGTCTCACGGGTTCACGCACGAATCCGGCAGGTGGAATGGAGACGACCTCCGCAGCGTAGTAGTCATTGACCCAGATGCGGACATTCCGCCACTCCTGGTCAGTCACGTTACGCACGTGGACGAAGCCCTCAGCCACCTCGATCTCGGGGAGTGCTTCCGTGCACCCACGCATCCAGAAGAACCCGGCGAGGCCGACGAGCAGCACCGTGACGGAGATGCGGCGATGCCACGACATTTGGTGGCGTCATTCTATAGAATGACCCGGAGGTTTTTCCCATGCGAATGAGTCACTGGTTGCGAACGCTGCCCGCGCTATCCCTGGTCGCGGCCTCTCTGGCCTGCGGCGGCGGCGGTGGTGCCGAGCGCACGTTCATCAATGTAGGCACGGCTCCTCCAGGCGGCGCCTTCTTCGTCGTCGGCACCGCCCTCACAGAAGTACTCGGTGCGTCCAGCGGCGACCGCAACTGGCAGGTGACGCCTGAGGGCACCAGCGGCTCACAGGAGAACATCCGTCGGCTGACCCAGGGCGATCTCGACTTCGCGCTGTCGAATGCCGCGATTACCTACTTCGCCGTGCGTGGTGGTGAAGGATGGGACCGCGAGTATCCGATGCAGTCCGTGATGACGCTGGCACCCAACGTGGCCCTCTTCATCACGACCGCGACCAGTGGTGTGAAATCCATCGCCGACCTCAAGGGCAAACGCGTGGTCATTGGTCCAGCGGGTGCGGGCTTCGAATATTTTGTGAAGCCCATCCTTGAGGCTCACGGCGTTCGGTACGAAGACTTCACCGCGCTCAACGCCAGTCAGGCCGCGTCCGTGGACATGTTGACCGACGGCTCAGCGGCGGCCATCTTCATCGGCGGCGCCATTCCCACCGCGTCCATCACGCAGGCGGCGGCGACGATGGATTTGCACTTCATTCCGTTTGATGAGGCGGCGCGGCAGAAACTCTCCGAGGACTACCTGTTCTTCTCGCCAGCCACCATTCCCGCTGAGACCTATCGCGGCCAGACCACTCCGTTCAACGGTCTCGATGTCGGGTCGATGCACCTGATCACCGCCGCGGACCAGGATGAACAACTGGTCTACGACGTCACGAAGATCCTCTGGGAGCAGCGCGAGCAGGTGGTGCAGAAACACCCGGCGGGACGAGCCATCAATCCGACCAACGTGATTCGCGACACCGGCACCCCTTTCCACCCCGGCGCGATCCGGTTCTACCGTGAAATCGGCGTCTGGCCGCAGTAACACCACGCTCACGCTCGTACTGAGCGTCCTGTTGTGCGGGTTCACACTCGTTGAGGTGAACTACGCACGCCTGGGCCCACAGGCGCAGCTTGCCGTCTTCACGGCACTCGGGCTGCTGTTGTGCTTCCTGAACGTGCCCATGGTCAAGGGGACGCCGTCCACCGGGCTCATCCGCGCGGTGGACGTCACACTCGCGGTCCTCACCCTCGCCTGCTGTACCTATATCGTCTGGCAAACTGAGCCCGCGTTTGCCTCATCGTGGGCGGATGGTCGGTCACTCGGCAATCGCGCCGGCTACGAAACCGCGACAGACATTCTTGTGGGCGGTGTCGGCCTGTTGCTGGTGATGGAAGCCGCACGCCGCACGCTGGGGTGGGCGTTGCCGCTGCTCGCGGGCTTCTTCCTGCTCTACGCCTACTTCGGTGCCTGGTCACCCGACTGGTTCTTCCCCCATCGCGGCTACCCCGTCGACCGCATCGTCGCCCAGTCGTTCCTGCACAGCCAGGGCGTGTTCGGCGTCGCGTTGTCGGTGATGTTCACGTACGTGTTTCTGTTCGTGGTGTTCGGCGCGTTGCTGGGTGCGACGGGAGCCACGCGGTTCGTGATCGACTTTGCCGCGCGCACGTTCGGACGCACACCCGGTGGCCCGGCCAAGGTCGCCGTGATCAGCAGCGGCATGATGGGATCACTGTCGGGCAGCGCTGTCGCGAACACTGTGGCCACGGGCACGTTCACCATTCCGATGATGCGCAGCGCCGGATTCCCTGCACACATGGCCGGCGGCATCGAAGCCGCCGCCAGCTCCGGCGGTGCACTCGCGCCCCCCGTGATGGGCGCCGGTGCCTACATGATGCTGGAACTGATCCAGCCGCCGGTCACCTATCTCGAGATCGTGCGCGCCGCCGCGATTCCGGCGATCCTGTATTACCTCTCGCTCTATTTCATCGTGCACTTTTCTGCGAAACGCATGGCCATCGGCGCTGCGGCCTCGACGGCTGACATACCGGAGATCGAGAAGGGTCATGCGTTCGAAGGCATCGTCTTTGGCGTGGCGCTGCTGAGCTTGATCGTGTTTCTGGTGCTCGGGTACACCGCCTTCAGGGCCGTCAGTGTCTCGTTGCTGGTCACCACGCTGGTGTCGTTCCTGCATCCACGTACACGCCTGAACTGGAAGCGGGCGCGCACGGCGATTGTCAACTCCGCGCGCGATGCCGTACCGCTCATCGCCGCTGCCGCCTGCGTGGGCGTCGTGATCGCCGTGGTGACCATGACCGGCGTGGGCACCAGACTGCCGGCCACGATCCTGCCGCTCGCGCAGGAGAGTTTGTTTCTGGCGCTCGTGCTGATCATGGTGTCGTCGCTGGTGCTCGGCATGGGCTTGCCATCGGCGGTGGTGTATCTGTTGCTCGCGACGCTGGTGGGCCCCGTACTCGATCAGTTGGGTGTCGTGCCTCTGGCCGCACACCTGTTCATCTTCTACTTCGGGATGATGGCCATGGTCACGCCGCCTGTGGCGCTCGCGGCGTACGCGGCCGCGTCGGTCGCTGGGGCCGACATCATGAAGACCAGCTGGGCGGCGTTTCGTTTTGCCCTTGTCGGATTTACGCTGCCGTACATCTTCATCTACCGGCCGGAACTGCTTCTGATGTCAGTCGAGGGCCACTTGCCACCACTCTTCGACATCGTCTCTGCCATTGGCATTGCCGTCGCGGGCATCCTGCTGTTTGCGGCCGGCATCGCCGGCTTCCTGTTCTCGCGCACACCAACCATCGAGCGCGTGCTGTTCTTTGTGGCATCAGCCCTGATGCTCGCGCCCGGCCCGACGGTCATGGTGATGGGCTTCCCGCTGCATTTGCTCGACGCCAGCGGCGTCGTGCTCGCGGTGCCGCTGGTGCTCGCGAACTGGCGCCGCCGGCGCGGCTGAGACCGCAGTGTCACGAAGCTTTCGGAGCCGACGGACTAAAGTCCGTCTGCTCCGTACTGTCTCCGTGCGGAATGGACTTACGGTTCTGTGTCGGGGAACCGGACGCCCGGGTTCTGGCGCTCGGCGTATTCCAGCGCCCACGCAGAGGGGAATACCAGCACGAGGCGGCCGTTCTTGTCGCTGGTCTGCATGACGCGTTCGTCGAGACCCAAGAGTGCGTCCTCGCGACCAGCAGGGGCGTCAACCCAGCGGGCGGTGTGCATGCTCATCGGCTCTACACGAATCTTCACGCCGTATTCGCTCTCGAGCCGCGCGGCGATCACGTCGAACTGCAGCGGGCCGATCACACCCACCAGCGGCTCGCGTCCATACGATCGCGGATACAACACTTGAATGAGGCCTTCCTCCTCCAACTGCCGCACACCGTCGTCGAACTGCTTGTGTTTTGAATCCACCAGCCGCAGGCGCGCAAACTGCTCCGATGGAAACCGAAGGATCGCGTTGAACTTGACCGGTTGGCCCTGATACAACGTGTCGCCGATCGCAAACCGGCCGGGATTGACGAGGCCGACGATGTCACCGGCGATGGCGTTGGTGACGGTTTCACGTTCGCGGCCGAACATGCGATACACGCGAGCGGCGCGGATGGTCTGGTTGCCACGCGCGTTGATGAGCGGCGAATCCTTCTCAAGACGACCCGAACACACACGCACGAACGCCACACGGTCACGATGCCGCGGGTCCATGTTTGCCTGAATCTTGAACACAAACCCGCTGAAGTCAGGTGACGCCGGATCGACGAGTCCACGGTCTGACTCGCGCGGTCCGGGCGGAGGTGCCAGCTCCACGAGACCATCAAGCAGCGGCTCCAGTCCGAAATTCACCAGCGCACTTCCGAAGAACACGCCCGTTTGATCACCGGCTCGGTACGACTCAAATTCAAACGGCGTCCCTGCGTGGGACGCGATCTCGAACGACTCGGTGAACTCGGCAAACACACGATCGCCGACCACCTCGGCAATCGCCGGGTCCGTGTGGTCCGTGGTCGTGACCTCAGAGCGGCGTTCCCCTTTGCTCTGCCGGTCATACATCGTCACTGTGCGCGTGCGCACGTCGAACACACCCTTGAAGTCCGCGCCCTGCCCGAGCGGCCAGTTGAGCGGCGCCGCCTTGATTCCGAGAGCGCTCTCGATCTCGTCCATCAACTCAAGCGGATCGCGCCCAGGCTGATCCATCTTGTTGACAAACGTCAGAATCGGCAGCTTGCGCCGCTTACAGACTTCGAACAGCTTCCGCGTCTGTGTCTCGATGCCCTTCGCGGCGTCGATGACCATGACGACGCTGTCGGCGGCGATGAGGGCGCGATAGGTGTCTTCGCTGAAGTCCTGGTGGCCCGGGGTGTCGAGCAGCGCCACCCGGCAGCCGTTCAATTCGAACTCGAGCGCCGTGGACGTCAGCGAGATGCCGCGTTTCTGCTCCATCTCCATCCAGTCGGAGACGACGTGCCGCTGGGTCTTGCGGCCGCGGACCGCACCGGCCAGTTCGACGGCACCCGCGTAGAGCAGGATCTTTTCGGTGAGGGTGCTTTTGCCCGCGTCCGGGTGGGAAATGATGGCGAACGTCCGCCGGGTCGCCACTTCGGCGGCCAGGACGTCGCGCAGTTCGGTTGTGTGGTTGTCTACCGTGGTCATGAGTACGTGCGCAGGGGCAAGCCCCTAGTGTACACAGGGTTGTAAGCGGGATGGCAGTTTCCGTCTGTCGCCCGACGGGGCCGATTCCCGCAGTCCGTGTGTTCGCAATAACTTACAGGCGGCCAGACCCGGTACCGCCCTTGCTATGACAGGGGGCGTGAGTACTCGTGTTCGTCCCGACTCTGGATTTTCCGCCGTTGAGCTGCTCGTGGCCGTGGCGATTCTTGGCTCGATTGCCGCCATTGCCGTGCCGATGTCGGGCGGCATGGTCGACGACATCCGGCTGCGCGGCGATGCACAGGGGCTGTCGAGTGCCGTGGCGCTGACCAAGATGACCGGTGCCGCCCGGTACACCCGCGCACGTTTGCGCATCAATCAGGCCGCGGGCACCTACCGGGTCGAGACGTGGCAGACCACGGGCACTCCGGGCTGGGTCGCCGATGCCGGCGAACAGCAGCTCTCGCCTGGTGGACTGTTCGGTGCCGGCCCGGTCGCGACTCCGCCGCCGCAAAGCCAGCAGGCTGTCGCCCAGCCGGCGGCGTGTCTGGACGCCGACGGTGCCGCAATTGCGGGCACGTCCTGCGTGATCTTCAATTCTCGTGGCGCTCCGGTGTCCGCGCTGGGCGTGCCGATGACGGCGCAAGTGTTGTACATGCGTGGCCCCACCGGCGTCTTCGGCATCGTCATCGGTGCCACCGGCCAGATGCAGGTGTGGCGCACCACCGGCACGGCGAACGGGACATGGCAGCAGCAGTAGCCAGCCGCTCGGACGCCGGCTCGTCGCTGGTTGAGACGGTGGTGGCGACGGCCCTGCTGCTGGTCGTCATTGCCGGTCTGGGTTCGATGGGCATCATCGGCATGATGACCACTGAGAACCAGGGTCATCTGGCAGCCCGCACCACCGAGTATGCGCAAGACAAAATGGAGCAGTTGTTTGTCCTGGCCTGGGGTGACACGACCAGCGACACGCGGGTCTTTCCGGCTGCTGCGGCAGGCGGCACCGGACTCGCCATTGGCGGCAGCGCCGATCCGGCCGCGCCGGTGGCCGGGTATGCCGACTATCTCGACAAAAGTGGCACGCTGATCGCCGTCGCAGGGGGTGGCGTTCCTGCTGGCTGGTTTTACCAGCGCGTCTGGGCGGTCTCGAGTCCGGAAGCCAATCTGAAACGCATCGAGGTCACGGTCATCGTCGAATCCAGCCTCGGACGTACCGCGCCGCCCCAATCAACCGTTACGGCGCTCAAGACATTTCCCTTCTGACCATGGATACGCAGTCCGCAGTCCGCTGTCCGCAGCTTGCCCGCCGAAGCCTTGGCGAAGGCGAGCGGGATGGCGGGTTCACATTGCCCGAGCTTCTTGTGTCGGTGCTGGTGTTGAGCGTGGTCATCGGCACGGCGACGCAGTTGTTGCTGGTTACGGTGAACAGTCAACGTACGACGTGGAACCGCACACAGATGCACAGCAGTGTGCGCGGGGCGATTGAGCTGCTACAGCAGGAGGTCGGGCAGGCGGGGCTGGTGACGCTGCCTGGACCTGTGACCCTGGCGGGCGACGTGGTAGTCGGCACCCAGACCGTGGCGCTGAGTGGTACCGACGGGATGTTTGTCGGCGAACAACTGATCATCAACACCGGCGTCAGTCAGGAGACCGTGACGATCACGGCGCTGAACGGTGCCCAGATCACCGCCACCTTCAGGCAGACACATACCATGGGCGCGCCCGTCTCTGCCGCTGGAGGATTTGCGCATGGGATCGTGCCCCCTAATTTTGCAAACGGATCCAGCGGCGTCGTGTTGAAGTTGTTCGGAGACGTGAACAGCAATGGGCAGATGGTCTACGTGGAATACACGTGTGACACGGTGACGCGTCGCCTGTCGCGAAACATGATGGAGTGGGATGCGATCGCGAAGCCTGCCTTGACGCCGGCCATGGTGTTGCTGAGCAATGTGGTGCCGAACCCGGGTGGCAATCCCTGCTTCAGTTATCAGACCGAGGTGGTCATGGGCACCACGTATGTGACGGCCGTCGCCATCACGCTCAGTGTGGAAACGCAGACGATCGACCCGGTCACCCGCCAGTTTCAGGTGGAAACCAAGACCCTGCTGAACGTCTCGCCACGCAACGTCTTTCACGTCTGGCAGATGGCCTCGATGCAGGAGTTCAACCGCATTCAACCCACACCCGCAAGTGTCCTCGCGCTGCTGCCATGACCCACCCTCCCCGACTTCTCCCGCGTCCGACCAACGATGAGGGCATCGCGATGGTGCTCGCGTTGTTGTTCATGCTTGCGTTTTCATCGCTGGGTGCCGCCATGCTGGTGCTGGGGCGCACCGAGACCTTCTCCAGCCTGAACTACCGGATGATGTCGCAGGCGCGGTACGGCGCCGAGTCCGGTGTGCACAAGGCCGCGCATTACCTGTTGAACGCGTATCCTCTTCCGGGATCGGTGGACGATCCCCTCGCCAACTACGACACCACCGTATCGCCGGTCACCTACCTCGGAGAGCCTGTCGTGTTGTCGGCCATTCCGGACGTGGATGCCAACTACCCCGTGGCGGCGATTCAGACGGCGTTTGCCGCAGCCGCGGCGGGCACGCTGCCGGCCGGCCAGCGTGATGTGGCGTACACGGCCACGGCCACGCTCCTCTCGATGCGTGACGTTGTGCCGTACGGGTCGAACGTGGCCACCGTTGTGCAAACCTGGGAACTGACGGCGCGTGGCGCCCTGACCGGCGCACGCTCGGCGGTCGTGGAGGTGTCCGCCGTTCTCGAGCAGCAGGTCGTGGCCGCCCACACCTACGCCGCGTTTGCCACCAACGGCGGGTGCGGGGCCCTGAGCTTCGCAGGCGGCGTACGCACCGACAGCTACGATTCAGCGAACATGACACTGGTGAATGGAGCGCCCGTCACAGACAACTCCTTCGGGCACGTTGGCACCAATGGCAACCTGACCGAGAGCGGCGATTCCACCGTGCACGGATCCCTCTCGACGCCCCGCTCCGGCGTGGGCAACTGCAAAGACGGCGCGGTGACCGCCTTGACCCTCACTGGCACCGCCCAGGTGATGGAAGGCATCGTGGCGCTTCCACAGGCCGTCGATTACTCGCTGCCGGACCCGCCGGCTCCACTGCCGCCCATCACGACGCATTCGGTGGTGTCGACCAGCGATTGCACAGTGCTCGCCATGACCGGTGGCTCCTGCACCGGCACTCCAGGCCAGCTCACACTTGACCCTGAGGGGGACGTGGTCTCGCTTGGCAACATCCGGGTGAACTCGAATGCCACCCTCACGCTGCACGCCGGCACCTACAACATCAACAGCCTGGTGCTGGCTGGCGGTGCGACCCTGACCGTGGCGTCAGGACCTGTGATTCTGAACGTCGCAGGACAGAGCGACGGCACCCCCATCGACTTCACCGGCGGTGCCACAATCAACGAGTCGTTCGACCCGTCACTGCTCCGCATTCACTACGCCGGCACCGGGACACTGAAACTGACGGGAGGCACCACGACCTCCGCCATTGTGTACGCGCCGCGGGCGCACACCATGATCACCGGCGGTGCGGATTACTACGGATCAGTGCTGGCCGCGACGGTGGACCTCTCTGGCGGTTCCCGCATCCACTACGACCGGCGCCTCAGCCGGGACTTCTTCACGACCGGACCGCAGATGATGAGTTCGTTTACGTGGCGGGCGCAATAAGCGCGTCGCGCCTTCGCCACGAGTGACACACTCCGAAGTGTTCTGTCCGCTCAGCCCTGCAGCAGTTCGCCAGCGGCGGCCCATCATGGTGCCGGCCGTCGTCTGGTGCAACTCAAGTTAGCCCTCATCGCGATCTGCGCGTGGAAAACTCCGGCGGCTTCGCACGAATGCGACTACCGTCACGTGGGTCTCGGTCAGCTGGCACATCAGTCGAAATCCTCGGACGAGGAGTTCTCGAGTCGGCGGATCGGGTCGCTCAGGCACCAATCGACCGCGCTCAGCAAAGTGCGTCAGACTGGCGGCAGCGGTGAGCGTGTCGGAGAGAACCACCCGGGCATTCTGCGGGGATGTCTTGTTGACGTATGCCACGACTTCGTCGAGCGAGGCCGACGCTGACGAAGCCCACTCTACTTGTCGGATCCGATCAACCACTTGCGTCGCAGTTCGGCTTCGACGGTTTCGTGAGGAACGACCCGACCGGCCTCGGAGTCTGCCAAGCCGGCAGCGATGGCTTGGGTCACGTCCAGGTGATATTGCACATCTTCAATCGTGCAGTCGTCCGGAAGGCCCTCTAGAACGGCCAAGACCGTCTCTTTTGTCGTCATCGAACCACCCCGTCCGTGAGTATACGCCCGGCACCGTCGTCAAGCCGGCGTCGTCACGCTTTCTGGTACATCAAATGAGCTCGAGTCCGCTCGGCATACTCACGGAGTTGCTCGGCGTCGGTTCGACCTCGGTCGAGGTCTGCCCGCACTGTGGCCGGGTCGATACAGTCCCGTTCGGGGGCACCAGGAATCCGAACCGGCGAAAAGGTGTCAAACGACCGATTGGCCATGCCACCTTGATCGGATCCCCACTTCGCGAGGTATCGAGCCCGGGTAAGCACCTCGGGATGTGCCGCGATGTCATCTAAGAGAGAAGGTCCCATTCGCGTCGAATCAGCATGAGCGCCGAATCTACATAGGTTTCCGCGATCGTGTTGAACAGGAACCCGCCCTCTTCGGAGAGTCGCGCGTTGGACTCGAAGACTGCCCGAAAAGCTCGAAAGATCTTGTGCTGCCAGGCCTGATCCCTCTGTTCCGTTCGGATCCGCTCGACAATGGCGCACCAAGCATCCATTCGCTCGTCGTCTGTTGGGATGCCTGGAAGACGAAGTGCCATCGGATCTCTTCGGTAGGCCTAACGCCCGGCTTCAGCCGCGGCGGAATCAAACGATTTCACACGCCGCCGTCGGCTGCAAGCCGAGGTTAGACCGCATCACCGGGTATCGGAAGCAGGCTCGGCTCAAGAACATCCCGGTAATGAACGACACAGAAATTGAACTCTTCGCGCAGAAACAGATATTTTCGGCGCACTCCACCACTGGTTGACCCAAGGCTGTCAATAATGTGCTGACGGACGCGGAACAAGTAGTTCGTCCAGTCGTTCGCGTACGGCGGAAAAAAGTAGTACGGAAAGTAGCGCAGGTATACCAGCCCATCGTCGGCCCGCTCACATGTTGGAGGACAGAGAGGAAACTCGCCAGGGAATCCACCAATCGCGTCGATGATTCCGTTGTCGACTACGACGCGGGGGTTACTTGCCGCCTTCTCGAGTTCCAGAGCGCGCAAGTAGGCGGAGCCAAACACAATGCCTTTCTGATGAAAGAGCAATCCCTCCGAAATCGCGCCACGGCAGAAGAAGCCGTCCCAAGCAAGATCAAGCCAAATCTTTGAGACCTTGCGACAAAGCGCCTTCAGCCCATCAGTCGTATGCGCTGTGGAAATGATGATGCAATCAGACACATAAGTCAGTTTGGGATCGCCAAGTTCACGCTCCACAATTCCATCAGGCGTCTGTTCGTAGGTCGGAAGGTCTGCTGAATATGCCGGCTCGTCGACCTCCAGAGACATGAAATTGAGAGATGAGATCAAACGTTCTGCCTCTGGTGAATCTGGATGGGCCTCGATAGTGCTGAGCACCTCCTTGAATCCCAGAATATCTAGAAACCCGCAGTACCTAGGTTCCGGCCGTCGAGCAAATAGGGAATTGTTCATGTCGGTCTAACGTTCCGGTTCAGCGGCGGGCCGCGCAGCGGACCGTCCGCTGCAACCGGTTGTTAGGTGGCAACGACCAACCACATATGACGAAACGACTACTCGCCATCTGACATCTGTTCCCGCTTCTGATGCCCAAGCTCCACGGCCTTCTGAATCCGCTTCTCACGAGTTGCGGATTTGGCGGCCTGTTCGATCTGACGAATGGTGAAGTTCTGCTTTCCCGGGGGCAAGGCCTTGAATGCGTCCTCAACGCCTTCCGCGCGGAGCGCGTTGGTGAGGTCGTCGGGGATCGACACCTCCGCCCTGTCGAGGACAGTGAATCGCACGGTGATCATGTCGCCCGTCTTGGTTTTCGTTTCCCGGCGAACTCGCGCCTTTATGCGAATGTAGTGCTTCCCGCCACCGACGGGAAAGAGGCTAACCTTGAACGGCTCTGAATCGTTCACTTGAGCCATGACCAGGACCGGGCCCGTCATTCCCATCGTCTTGGTGACTCGTTCGGGCACAGGAACCGCGCAATAGTCCATCCCTTCGGCCCAGCCTTCGAGCTTTGCTCTGAACATCATCCGCTTCCCGACCGGAGGTGCCTTTTGCTTAGCCACGATGACTTCCACGGGGTAGCGGCGCTCTCTGGCTATCGCGCCACGCATTCGAAGGATCGTACCATGACCTTCTGCCTCTTGGGCAACGTAGGATTCGCTTCTGGCGAAGCGTCGCACGACGCTTGCAGAGCGGCAATGCTAGTAACGATTCCTTCGACGCGGCTCGGGCCATCTTCTGCCCACCTAACTTGAAGTAGACGGCCAACTCAGACCCTGCGCGTCTAACCATGGCGCCAGTTTCACCGAGCCGAACCTCCAAGTGTTTGAGACGCAGGATGTTACCACCAGCACGCGTGAGCACCGCTCACGATGGAGACGCGCGTACGCCGTGGATACGCGCAGACATCACGCGCGTATCCATGGCGCCCCACAATCGCATAAACCCGCAAGTCACTGCGTCAGAACCACTTCGCCACCAGAGACGGACTGCCGAGCCATGGATAGCCGACTCGGCGCCGAGCGTAACCATGGCCGCCGAATCTCCCAAGGACACAGACAATCGGCGGCCGAACGCGGCGGTCGGTCGTCTGGCCGACATCGGAGCAGGGTGAATCGAAGGCACGAAACCTGCGCCGGAGTCGAAGACCACCAGCGTGGGGATGGGGGCCCCCACGCGATCTGACAGCAAGACACGCCGGCGGAGGTGCAGGTTTCGAGCCCTGCGACGCGGAGGCCAGACGACCGACCGCCGTGTTCGGTCGCCGCACCAGACGCCGATGCTGTGGTCGAGTGTGCCCGCTGATGCGCCGTCAGCGCACGCGCAGGCGAGCCGTTACTGGAAAGTGGTCGGACGGGAGCCGGCCATCAACGGCCGTGCGCAGGATCGCCGCATCCAGCACTTCGAAAGCAGGCGATGCCAACACGTAGTCGATCTTGTCACCGGTGGTGCGCGCAGGATCAAAGCCGGTGAACGTGCCGACCTCAACGGCGTCAGGATGGCGCACACGGAACGTATCCAGCAGCAACGACTCGCCGGCACCAGACGTCGTCAACAACGGTCGCAACGCAGGATTGGCTTCACCGACGTTGAAGTCCCCAGTCACAATCACGGGCTCAGTCGGCGTCGATCGCGCACGAATGCGCTCGGCGATCAGTTGCGTGCTCCGCTCGCGGGATGGCTGCGACTGGTGATCGAGATGCACGTTGAAAATCCAGAACGTCTGCCCCTGACGATCCACAAGCCGCGCCCACGTACAGATGCGCGTGATGGTGTTCCCCCACGACCGCGATGCTACGACTGACGGGGTGTCCGAGAACCAGAACGTGCCCGACTCTGCCACATGAAACCTGTCGCGCCGGTAGAGGATCGCCGCGTACTCGCCGCGGGTCTGTCCGTCATCGCGCCCGATACCGATCACCGCATAGGCAGGCAACGCGTCGGTGATCTCGACAATCTGATCGTGCAGCGCTTCCTGCAGTCCAATCAGATCGGCGTTTTCAGTGCGCAGCAATTCCAGTAGTTGAGCGCGGCGCAGCGGCCACCGATTCTCGCCATCGTTCGCTGTGCCATACCGGATGTTGAATGCCATCACCGACAGCGGTGACGACTCCTGAACCGATTGGGCCGCCAGAGTCGCAGGGAGCACAGTGACGACGGCCAAAAGGATTGCACACTGAACGCTGCGTCGCATACGGACTCCCTGTCCCATTTTTGCGAAAAACCTACCCGAAAGGTTTTCTACGGAATCCGTCCGAACCACTGCAGCGGTGCGAGCGTCAGCCACGGCACGTACGTGATGAGCAACACGCCAATAAACAGAATCAGCAACATCGGCAGAGCCGCACGCATCACTTCAAGCGCCGGCTTCTGGAACCGCACGGACGCCAGCAGCAGATTCAGACCTAGCGGCGGCGTCAGGTACCCGAGCTCAAGGTTCGCCACAAAGATGATCCCGAGGTGCACCGGGTCGATCTGATACGCCTCAGCCACTCCGGAGATCAGCGGCACGACAACCACGATGGCAGAGAAGATATCCATCACCGAACCGACGAACAACAGGAAGACGTTGAGCACGAGCAGGAACATGAGTGGCGACTCGATGTGTTCGGTCGTCCACGCGATCAACGCATCGGGCACCTGCGCGTTCACCATGTAATTGGTGAGACCGACCGCCACCGCCAGAATGACGAGTACGCCGCCCACCAGGCCCACGGACTCACCCGTGACCCGCACCACCTCACGTGTGGACGTGATGTCGCGATGGATGAACCGCTGCATGATGAAGGCATACAGTGCTGCCACCGCTGCCGCTTCAACCGGCGTGGCGAACCCGCCGAGCAGCACCGTCATCACCACCACCGGCAACCCGATTTCCCACTTGGCCTGCCAGACCGCTGCGACCGCTTCGCCCGCGACAAACGGCGGGCGTGGCATGGGGTTCTTCAACGCCTCGCGCACACCGTAGGCCGACAGCATCACGAGCATCAGCAGGCCCGGCAACAACCCGCCGATGAACAAGTCCTCCATCGCGAGGTTCGCGATGATGGCGTAGAGAATCAGCGGCAACGACATCGGAAACAACAATCCGAGTGAGCCGGCCGACGTCAACATGCCGATCGAAAACCGTTCCCGGTACCCATCCTTGAGCATCGCGGGCAGCAGGAGTCCACCGAGCGCGAGAATCGTGACGCCGGATCCTCCCGTCAGCAGAGTGAAGAAGGCACACAACGCGGCGACCGCGATCGCCGTACCGCCGGGCAACCAGCCGAGCATCGCCCTGAACAGGCGCAGCAGCCGCTCGGACGACTTGCCTTCGGCCAGAAAGTACCCGGCCAACGTGAAGAGGGGAATCGTTGCCAGACCCGCAGAACCCGTGAGCTCCTGGTAGGCGGTGATCAACAACACCGTAGGACTGCTGCCCTGCGCCATGAACAACACGGCCGCGGCACCACCGAGCAACACAAAGATCGGCGCACCCAGCAGGGCGGCACCCAGAATCGCCACGAGCCATGGCCACGCCGCCTGCCCATCAAGGATCTCGGGATGCGTCGCGATCCAATAGCCAAACGCCGGGCCGACCAGCGCAAACGCCCGACCGATCCAGTGCGGCGACGCGCGCCACAACAACCGTGCGGCAATGGCCGCGAACGCAAACGGCAGCACAAGGTCCGCCACCCACACTGGCACACCGGCGGCAATCTCAGAGCCATCGGCGCGATCAAGCTTGACCAGATTCCAGCCGCCCACCGCAAACACGGTGGATACCGCGGCCCCGACGACGCCGGTCACAAACTTTGCCAGGTGCGCGGTCTTGCTGTGCGCGAGCATCTCGCCGGTGGCCAGCGACAGCAACTTGCCGTCGCGCGCGGCAATGGCCGCCCCCAACATGCCCACCCACATCGTCAGATGCTGTGCAAACGGCGCGGCACCGGGAATGCCGGTGGCGAACCATTTGCGCAGGACGATCTCGGCCAGCGGCAGAATGATGATGCCGGCCATGGCGACCAGCGCGATCGAGTTTTCGATCCGGACGAACGGCGAGCGACTTGTGTCGTCGGCCCCGATGGCCACCGCGGCGCCCACGTGTTACTTGCCGCCCTTGGTCTTGCGGAACGCCGTGCGCGCCTGCATCGCCGCATCAAAGACATCGGCCGGCACCGTGGTGCCGCGCATGGAGGCCACGAGCGTTTCGGCGGTCTTGCGGAACTCCGCGGTGGCGGCCGGTGACAACGTCGTGACCTTCAGGCCACGCTGCGTCATGGTGCCGATGGCTGCGGCGTCGAGCTTCGGAGCCTCGTTCATGAAGCGCTGTTCAAGCTTGGCCGCCTCGGCGAGAATTTTCGGTCGGTCTTCGGCGCCGATGCGGTTCCACGCGGCATTGGTCATGACCGTCGCGCCCAGCAGCGGCGCGAGCTTCACATCCAGCATGAATGACGCGTCGCGGAACAGCTGCAGCATCGAGGCCCCATAGGCCGGGCTCGGTGCCGCGTCGACCATGCCGCGCTTGAGTCCGCCCACCATGTCGTTGAACGACAACGGAATCGGCTGAAAGCCGTTCGACTTGTACCACTGCACCGACTTGTCGTCGCCTTCCGTGGTGTACAACTTCACCTTCTTGAGGTCAGCCAGCGTGCGGATTTCGGTCTTTGAAAACAGCTGAACCCAGCCGGCGTTGCCCCAGTGCAACACCTTGTAGCCCTGTTTCTCGATGCGCTCGGTCATCATGGGGCGAAGCGCGGCAAACACCGCGCGCATTTCCTCGTCGGACTCGAGGAAAAACGGCATCCCGAACACGTCCACCGCGTCATCGATACGTGCAAGCCCCGGAGGCAGCAGCAGCGCGGCCTGCAACTCGTTGACCGCCGGGCTCATCATCTTCACCGTGGAAGATTCGGTGCCCAATGTGCCGCCCGGGTACACCCGCAGCGTGACGCGGTTGCCGGTCGTCTTGCTCCATGCATCGCCCATTTCAAGCAGCGCCTTGTGCCACGCCGAGTTGGCCGGCGCGAACGTCGCGAGTTTGATGGCGACGGTGGCCTGAGCCGCCAACGACGAGGTGAGCACCAGCGCGACCGCAGCCGCCGCGGCCACCACCACAATCGATCGAATTCGCGTCAACATCAGTTCTTACTCCACATCCTTGAGAAACAGGTCATCCACCTGGGCAAGCAGCGCCTGCGCACGTCGCTGCAACAACATCGTCGTCAAACGCTCGGTCGGATTCGCGTCCGGATCCACGGCGAGCGCCGCGGCCATCAACCGTTCGAACTCCGCGCGGTCCTGATTGGCCACCGAAATCCCCATCGCAAGGGAAATATAGGGGCCCGGCGACAACCCTTTCTGCAGGGCGACCGCCTGATCGAAGTGAAAACGCGCCCGTTCCTCGGAGCCACCCAGCAGCGCCTGGCTGTCGAGCGTGATCATGAGTTCGTGAAGCGCACCATTCCACCAACCGGGATCGAGGGCCAGGCCACGCTCGGCCATCGCCCGAACCGCCGGAAAGTCTATGGCCAGCGTATCAGGACTGAGCGCCATCGCCAGCCCCCAGGAGGCCGCAGACCAGTACAGCAGCTCGACGTCCTCTTTTTTTGCTTTCGTCAGGGCGTTGGCCGGAT
Organism: Vicinamibacterales bacterium; assembly: GCA_038319675.1. Classification (GTDB taxonomy): domain Bacteria; phylum Acidobacteriota; class Vicinamibacteria; order Vicinamibacterales; family SCN-69-37; genus SYFT01. The sequence goes on along the minus strand of JBBQDM010000010.1, from coordinate 71,499 downwards.
CCAGCAGCAGGGCCTGTGTCACCCCCTTGAACCGTTCTTCGAGACCACGCGCGCAATACCCATGGGCCCGGAGGTACATCTTCAGGGTCCGCTCGTCGATGACGGCGGCCGCCGCTCGATCAGTGGACCGAATCATGTCGGCATCGGTCGCGAGGTAGCCGTACGCGTATGAGGTGAACCCGCTGCACGTGGCCCGAAGCAACGGCACGTAGTCGGGCAACGACTCGAGCAGCGATTCGTAGGTCTTGAGGGCAAACGGCACCGCGTCGCGCACCAGTTCCGGGTCGTTGTCGGAGGTCATCGACGTGCCGCCAGCCGACAACGTGTCGGCCACCATTTTTGTGGCGCTTTTTGAAATCAGGGAACACCCCGATACCGCCACCGCCAGGACCATCGTCCCGACCACCCGTATTGCCCTGGCTCGACTAATCACGCTGCCCGCCTCCACCAACTTCTGAGTCTCCCACAATCATGCCATCTCCACATCCCCCCATCTCCCTATCTGACAGGGTGCCGCTCACGCTGTTGGCGGCGGAATGCGAGGCCGATATCCCCCTTATCCCTACGGAATCTGGAGCTCGATCGATGCACGCAAGACTTGGCACCCTCGTTGGAATCACACTGGCGGCGGCAGCCTTGTCGGCCTGCGACGTCACGAGGAGTTCCACCCCCACCAGCCCCCTGATTGCCGGACCCATCGCGGGGGTCGAAATCACGCCTCCCAAGCCGCTCCTGCCACTGGCCAATGCCACCGTGCTCGCCGACGGCTCTGCGGTGGTCTTGACGGTGGAAAACGCCTCCACCACGGGCGTACGCGCCCTGTCGTACCGATTCGAACTGAGTTCCGATGCGACGTTCGGAGAGGTGGCGTTCGCGGCCACGGGCGTGGCCCCAGGTGGCGAGGGACGAACCAGTGTGACCGTGACCACCGGCCTAGTACCGGGCCGCAATTTCCACTGGCGGGCGCGAGCCCTGGATGGCGCCAACACGGGCCCCTACTCAGAGGTGCGGCAATTCAGCTTCCAGGAACCGATTGTCATCAACGCGCCAGGGCCTCTCGAGCCCACAGGCGCCGTGCGCGTGGCCACACGTCAGCCCACCCTGCGCACCCGGAACGCCGGTGTGACCGGCCCGGCCGGCGCGCTCACCTACGACTTCCAGGTTGCAACGAACGACGTCTTCGACAATGCGATCCAGCTGACGGTTGGCGAACAAGCCTCGACCACCCAGGCAGTGGTCAACGTGCCCCTCGAACTGGATCGCACGTACTTCTGGCGAGTTCGCGCACGGGGAGCCACCGTCACTGGTGTGTGGTCGGCCACACAATCGTTCCTCACCCCGCTCGTCGTGGTGACACCCCCGCCACCACCCGGCCCTGGACCAGGCCCGACCCCACCACCGCCCGAGGGCTCCGGATTTCCCTCCACTTCGGAAGGCACGGCCATGGTTGAGTTTGTCCTGGCCGATCTGCGCGCACGCGGCATCAACGTGCTGGGTGATTGCGGGGCCTTTGAGGTGACCAAACGTGTGGCCTGGCACTTCCGCAATCGCGGCGCCGGGCTCGAATACAAACCCGGCGGCCGCCGCTGCGAGGACCGCTCGATCGACATCGTCCTGTTTAATGACGGCCGTTCGGTGGACATTCTCATCGGCGGCGGCACCGACAACGGCCCGGCCTGGCAGGTCGAACATCCCTACGAAGGCTGGCAGAATTACTGGCGCCCGCCGTACAACCCGGATGGTGAGGACGAGCTCGCTGATCGGGAATCCCCGATTGAGCCGCATCGTGACACTATCGAAGTGCATGCTCCCCACGCTCGACTCGGTAGACGCCCTTGACGCGGTGCTGGCCCCCGGAGCCACCACCCGCCCGATCCTGCTGTTCAAACACAGTTTGAGCTGTGGCACGAGTGCCTGGGCCATGGAAGAAATGGCGCAACTCGCGGACGAGCCGGCGCTGGGCGCGGACCTCTACGTCGTCAAAATCCAGGCCGCGCGGGCAGTGTCTGACGCCATCACGACACGATTCGGCATCCGCCACGAATCGCCACAGGTGCTGCTCATCGTGGACGGCGCGGTGGCGTGGCAGACCTCGCACTTCAACGTGACGGCTGAGAACGTGCTGTCAGCGATCGGGCGTCAGACCCCGAGCGTCTGATAGCCACGCCAATACTTCCTGCTCCAACAGGTCCAGCGGCAGCGGGCCATTCCGAAGAATGGCGTCGTGAAAGGCGCGGATGTCGAAGCGGGCACCGAGTTGGGCTTCTGCGGCGGCTCGCAGCTCGAGAATTTTCAACATCCCGAAGGTGTAGGCCAGGCCCTGTCCAGCTTCGGTGATGTGGCGATCGGTTTCAGCCGTGGCCGGGCCGGACTGGAACCCGGTGTTCTCCGCCATGTAGGCAATGCCCTGCTCACGCGTCCAGCCCAAGGCATGCACGCCGCTATCAACCACCAGACGCACCGCCCGCCAAATCTCGTACGTCAGTCGGCCGAAGTCGCTGTACGGATCGGTGTAGAACCCCACATCCTTGCCGAGGCGCTCGGCATACAGTCCCCACCCTTCCGTGAACACGGTGATGCCCAGGCTGCGACGAAAACCGCTGATCGCCGTGTTCTCCTGCGTGAGCATGATCTGCAGGTGATGGCCAGGCACACCCTCGTGGAACGCGAGCGCTTCAACGACATACAGGGGACGCGCCGGCAGATCAGACGTATTGATGTTCATCCACCCGGCGCGCGAACCATCGGCCGCACCCGAGTCGTAGTACCCGGCCGACTGGCGCAACGCGATGCGCTCCGGCATGGCGCGGATCCCGTACGGCGCACGCGGCAGCTGACTGAACAGCCGCGGCAGTTCCCCATCCATGCGCTTGGCGGCGTACGACACCGCCTTGAGGTACTCCTCCTCTGTCGCAACAGTGAATCTCGGATCGGTCTGCAGGAACGTCATGAACGCCTGCAGGCTTCCGGTAAACCCGGCGCGCGTCTTGACCTCCTCCATCTCCGCACGCAGCCGCGCGACCTCACGCAATCCGGTGTCGTGCACCTCCTGCGGTGACAGCTCCAGCGTTGTGTGCATCCGGATGCGGTGTCGATAAAACGCATCGCCGTCAGGCAGAGCGCTCAGGCCGAGTGTCGTCCGAGCGCCGGGCACATACTCGCGTCGCAGGAAGTCGAGAAACTCGCGCAACCCCGGCATGATCGACTCGCGCAGCGCCGCCGTGCCATCACGCAGAATGCGGGCACGATCCTCCTCGGAGAAGCTCGCAGGAATCCGACCAAAAGGCGCATACAGGACGCTTGTCGTCACGTCGTCCACGATCTGCTCGGCGACCGGCGCGTCGTACCCAACCAGCAGCGCACGCGGCATCGTGCGTCCCGACGCCAGTCCGAGACGCATGGCGGCGATGCGTTGCCGGGCGTGTTGCTGCCACGACTGCAGTTGCGCGATGTAGTTGTCGTACTGCGCCACCGTCGTGAACGGCGACCGATCCGCCATCGCCGGCAGGTTGAAGTGAAAGCCCTCTCGACTGCCGATGGGGATCTCAAACGCCCGGAAGCGCAGCTCGTTCACCCGATCGCGCAACTGACGATGGAGAATCTCGGCGTCCACCTGGACATTGGGCGGCAACGCGGTTCGGTCGAGCGCTGCCAGCCGTGTGGCAAATCCCGTCAGGGCCGTCTGCTCGGCCAGGTACCGAGCCTCGGACACATCCTCCATACGCCGCGAATACCGGTCCGGCACCCCCTCGGGCAACGGCAACGTGAACCCTCGTCCCCTGAACGATGAGACCTCCTGCAACAACCGGGCGAAATCCTCCTGGGCAGTCCCCGGATGAGCCGCTACAAGGCCCGTGGCCACAACCAGAGCGAGCACCACGGCCGTCACGCGTTGATGAGTCATGCGCACAGTCTGCTACAGACGGAAGCCGTGCGCCAGTGGGTCATCGGGGTCCACGATGAAGGTGTGCTCGCCCGTGATGGACGCAGAGCCGGTCAGTTCGGGCACGATCGCCGGCAACTCGCCCACGGTGGTGCGTGACTCAACCCGCGCCCGAAACGTGGTGCCGATGATGCTCTCGTGCACAAATGGCACCGCGTCATCCACGAGTCCCATCGCATCGAGCACGGCCAGCACGGCGCACGTGCCGGTGCCGCACGGTGACCGATCCACCTCGTGGTCCGCAAAAATTGTCACGTTGCGCAGATGCGCTTCGTCTGCCTCGGGAGGACCGGTGAAAATCGTGCCGTAGATGCCGGTGAGACCCGGCTCAAGTGGATGTTCGACAGGAAGAATGCGTTCGATTTCGCGGGCGATCTGCATCCCCAGCGTCTTGAGGTCCGCCAGTCGACTCGGCACCACGGCAAGACCGGCAGACTCGGCGTCCAGCACCGCGTAGAACGCGCCGCCGAACGCCACATCCACCCGCAGGTCGCGCGACCCGATCTTGACCGGCACACCGGCCGCATACACAAACGACGGCACGTTGGTGAACGACACCTCGGACACTCGACGGCCGCCCTCCCGCGCTTCAACGGTGGCCCGCGCCCGAATCTGACCAGCCGGCGCATCAAACACCAGGGTCGTCCGGCCATCCGCGTGGGTGATCAACTCCCGCTCAAACGCCATCGTCGTGACCGCAATGATCCCGTGCCCACACATCGTGCTGTAGCCCTCGTTGTGCATGAACAGCACCCCGACGTCCGAGTCCGGGCGCTCAGGCACCGTGAGCAACGCCCCGTACATGTCCGCATGCCCCCGGGGTTCGTACATCAGCACCTGGCGCCACTGGTCCTGGTGCTCGAGCGCGTACGCCCGCCGCTCCAGCATCGTGGCCCCCTCCGGGGCCGGCCACCCGGCCACAATCAGGCGCAGCGGTTCCCCTGCGGTGTGGGCGTCAATCGTGCGTAAGATGTGTGGCGTCATGCCTCTATTGTTAACGGAAGACGATATCAAGCGCGTGTTGCCCATGCCCGATCTGATCGCGGCGATGGTCGACGCCCTCACCGATTTCTCAGCAGGTCGCGTCATCCAGCCCGTCCGCTCGGTGCTGGAGGTCGGCCCCACCAAGGCGTACTTCGGCGTAATGCCGGCCGCACGGGTCGACGATGCCGGGGCGGGGACGATGGGCGCCAAGCTGGTGACGGTATACGCGGGCAACCATTCCAAAGGCCTGCCCTCCCATCTGGCCACGATCATCCTGATGGACGCCGAGACCGGCGCCCTGACGGCCCTGCTCGACGGACGTTTCATCACAGAGGCCCGTACGGCAGCGGTGTCGGCGGTGTCTGTCGATCGCATGGCCCGGCCTGATGCGCGGGTGCTCGCGATCATCGGCAGTGGCGTGCAGGCGCGCAGCCACCTGGAGGCCATTCGTCACGTCCGCACGCTGGATGCCGTGCGCGTCTGGAGCCCCAACGCCGAGCATCGCGCGCAATTCGCCAGGGAGATGACCGCCGCCTCCGGCATTCCGGTGTGGAGTGCCAACGATGCGGCGTCGGCCGTGCGTGACGCCGACATCGTGGTGCTCGCCACCGGATCGCACACACCCGTGCTCGAGCGTGACGACATCGCTCCGGGCACCCACATTTGCGCGGTCGGCGCGTGCCGGCCGACCCAGCGCGAGATGCCGGGTGCACTGGTGGCCGAAGCCCGGCTGGTGGTGGACTCGCGGGCGGCTGCACTGGTGGAAGCCGGCGACATTGTGCTGCCGATTGCAGAGGGTGTCATCACCGAGCGGCACATCATCGGCGAACTGGGGGACGTGTTGCTGCACCGGTGCGCGGGCCGCGAGGATGCGGACGAGATCACGATCTTCAAGTCGCTGGGGCTGGCGGTCGAGGATATCGTGACCGCCCAGTTGGCCGTCGAGCGCGCGACGGCTGCAGGTCTCGGACAGCACATCGCACTGCAATAGCCCGACGCAGGGTAGACTGTCGACATCATGGCCGCCGTGAGCACATGGCTCAAGATTGTCATCGTCGTCATCGCGCTGGGCATGCTCGGCATGTGCGCGATTGCCGGTGCGGGGGTGTATTTTGTCTCCCAGACCGTGAACACGGGCACCGTCGCGGCGCCTGATGCGTTGCGGCAGTTCGACGAAGCCCGCGCGCGATTCAAGGACGCGCGTCCCCTCATTGAAATCGACGCCAACGAGCGCGTGAGCCAGACCCGACCCATCGCCGACCTGCCCACAGCCGACATCCCGGCCAAGACCCTCGTCGTCATGGCCTGGGACCCCGAAAATCAACGAATGGTGAACTTCAGGATTCCGCTCTGGATCCTCAATATGGGCGAACAAAACATTGAACTGGGGGTCGGCGCAGAACAGTTTGACCTGCGGCGACTGAACGTCGATGTGAAGGATTTGGAGCGAATCGGCCCGGCGCTGTTGGTGGACCTGCAGGCGTCGTCAGGAGACCGGGCGCTGATCTGGACCGAGTGAGCGCCGACGCAGGAATGGTAGCGGTACGGGGATTCGAACCCCGGTTCCATGGTTGAGAACCATGTGTCCTAACCCCTAGACGATACCGCCCCGACCAACAGGACCTCTGAAAGTAGCATCGGGACGGGAAGCGGGTCAAGTCAGCGATAATGAGCATGCTTGACCTCCCGCCTCGCCGACTGGATCACACTCGCTAAAATTCGCGTCAACACCCTCGTTGTGGCGACGACGGCCGGCGGGTATTACATGGGGGCGCGCGATCCGCTGGACGTCACCGCGCTGGTGTTGACCTGCGTGGGCACGGCTCTGGTGGCCGGCGGGGCCGCCGCGCTCAACCAGGTGGCCGAACGCGACACGGACGCCCTGATGGAACGCACCAAAAACCGACCGATGGCCGCGCATCGCCTGTCGGTGCTCGAGGGGCGCACGGTGGGGGCGGTGTTGTCGATTGCCGGGCTGCTGATGCTCTGGTTGATGATCAGCGGTCTCGCCGCGCTGGTGGCCCTCGCCACCCTCATCAGTTACGTGTTGTTCTACACGCCGCTCAAACGCATCACGTCGTTTGCGGCGGTGGTGGGTGCGGTGCCCGGGGCGCTGCCGCCGATGATCGGCTGGGCCGCCAGCCGCGGGTCCATCACGGAGCTGGGTGGCTGGTCCCTGTTTTTGATCATGTTCGTCTGGCAATTGCCGCACGTGCTTGCGATTTCGTGGATGTACCGTGCGGAATACGGCAAGGCCGGCCTGCCGGTGCTGCCCGTCGTGGACGTCAGCGGCGCGATGACCGGCCGACAGGCGGTCTTGTGGTCGGCCACGCTGGTGCCGATCAGCGTGTTGCCCTCCATTGCCGGCATCGCCAACCAGGTGTACGGCATGGGCGCACTGGTGCTGGGCCTTGCGCAATTGGCGATCACGGTGATGTTCGCGATGCAGCGCACCAACGACCGGGCACGACTCGTGTTTTACGCCTCGATCGTGTACCTGCCACTGCTGTGGATTGTCATGACGGTGACCCGATGATTCCTGTGGAACAACTCCCCACCCTCAACGCCGCGCTCAACACCATCTGCACCATCCTGCTGGTGATTGGCTACCGGCACATCCGCGCCGGGCGCATCGAGCCGCACCGCCGCACCATGCTCGCCGCGTTCGGCACGTCGGTGTTGTTCCTGACCTCGTATGTGATTTACCACTGGCAGGTCGGATCAGTCCCCTACACCGGCGAAGGCGTCATCCGTGTCGTTTACTTCGCGATTCTGATTCCGCACATCATTCTGGCGGCGGCCGTGGTGCCGCTCGCAATCCTCACGCTGCGCCGCGGCCTGATCCGCGACGACGCCCGCCATCGCGCGATTGCAAAGATCACGTTGCCGATCTGGCTGTTTGTGTCGGTGACCGGCGTGCTCGTGTATCTGATGCTCTACGTGCTCTGAGCCAGGATTTTTCACCATGAGGTTCCATGAGGATCCATGAGGAAATGCCTGTCACCGACAAGTGCGGGTTGGGGGCCAAGCGAAGCTTGGCCGTGCGGGAGGAGGACGGTCGGAAATAAAAGACGTCGAGAAAAAGACACCCGACGTCATTTATTTCCGACCGTCCTCCTCCCGCAGCTGCCGCCTCTGGCGGCACCCAACCAGTGACACAGACAAGTCCTCAAACATCCGTGCCTTCTTCACGACCTTCACGACCTTCAGCGTCCTTCATGTTGAAGGCTCTACTGTCGGACGAGCAGGGAGGGTCGGCGCCGATGAATCGTGGGATCTACGGGCGTGGTGCCGCGGAGACCGACTGGCGGAAGTTGGCGACGGTCAGCGCGGTGTTGTTGAGCGCCCGGCTGTCGTCGGCATCACACTCCGCGTCGTTGGACTGTCGCAGTGCGCAGTTGGACCGTGTCCCTCCAGGCACACCCATGCGAGCGCCCGGCAGGAACCAGAGCGCCGTGTTGCAGGTGAAGCCGCTGCCGGGATCGCACAATGGATTGATGTTCCTGGCCGGGTTCGCCCACGCCAGCAACCGGCGGCACGAAAAGCCCTGCGTGGAGCAGCGATCGTTGTAGGCCATGATCGTGCGCCAGCGGTGCCCGCTGTTTGGATTCACGTAGCCGTGTGCGTAGGTGTACGGCAGTTGGCTCGACGACACGAACCAGTCGTGATGGGCGCCCATGTTGTGCCCCAGTTCATGCGCAAACGTGAAGCCGGGACTCATGCAGTTGGTGTCGGTCACGCTGTAGCCGGCTGGATGAAAGGCCGACGACACCGAGTTCATGACGTACGCAATCCCGCAGGCACTGGGCGACACCGGGTGCACCAGCATCATCACCAAGTCTGCGGCGTACTGATCCCGAAGGGCCGCGACGCCTTCGAGTCCGGACCCGCTCCCGCTTCGTAATTCGCTGAGATTGGTGCCGAACGCGCTGTATTCCTGATACGGCACGAGCGCCGTGTGGACAAGCCGGATCCGCTGTGTCACGGCGCTATTGGCGTAGGAGGTATTCGTTTCGCTGACCGCCGTCGCGATCAACTGCTGCATGGCGGCGGTGCTGCCGATATGCGCCAGGGCGACCGGGGTGTAGACCACCATCACATCGATCACATCAGCCGTGTCCTGCATTACCAGGTCGGCGGCCACCGCCAGATCGGCGTCCGAGTAGGTCACCGGCACCGGCTCGGCTTCACGGGGCAGCGCCGCCTGGTCAATCTCAGCAATGACATGCACCTCCCCGGCCGCCTGGGGGTTGGCGCGCCGCACGATGTCGTTCGCGGGGCGAATCGTAAACGCACCCGCGGCGGTGGCAATGCTGCCCGTCATCAGCCCCTGGCCATACACCAGCGTCACGGAACTGCCAAAGTCACCTTCGACACGCCCCACCCAGGTCACGCCGTTAAGGTTCGGATCAAAGCGCACAAACGTGGCCGTCACGAAGACGTCCGGGAACAGGTCCAAGGTGAGCGCGGGTTGCCGTGGTGCGTCGAAGGGCCGTTCTGCAAACGCATCGGCCCGCGGCACCGGCAGGGTGGCCAGATTGACGGCGACCAGTCGCGACCGACGAACAGCCGAAGACTCAGGCTGGGATGACACACCTGGGGCGGCCTGACCCAGATCAATCGAGACCCACGGACTGGCCACTGCGCGCAGGGCGGTTCGGGTGCCGACACCCGCAACGATCAGCAGCGCGACACACACAACAAGGCTCACGCGAACGAACACTTTCATGGTTGCCTGCTTCCTTGACGCCACTATACTCGCGTCTGCACCGGGATGACACCATGCAGACACATCTGACGCGGCGTACTCACCCGTCCAGGGGCCGTGCCGCCCTGACGATGACCCTGGTCGTGTTGTGGCCGCTGTCGGCCCTGGCGCAATCCCCCCCGCCCCCCACGTCCAAGAAGTGGACCCTCGAGGTGTACGGTGGCGGCGTCCTTGAAACACAGGCCTCCGCCGGGTCACCCATCGCCGAGTTCCCCGTGGGTGCGGGGTTTCTCACCGAGTCCGGTCGCGACAGCCGCTTCCATCCGTCATGGCGATTCGGCGATGGCGCCGCGCTCTTGAATCAGGTGGCCACTCAGTTCACACAAATCACCGGTGCGCCATTCACGAGGATCGTGCCGATCGACGACGTGCTTCGGACCAGTGGCAGCCGACAGGGCACACGAGCGGCATTCGGGATCCGCCTCGGACGCGCGCTGACTTCCACGACGTCGCTGGAACTGATGGTGGAGCGCGGCAACGGTGGACTCACCGTGTCGGATGCGGCCCTCGCCACACTCGAGGCCGCCAACGCCAGCTTCACGGCGGCGTTCCAGGACCTGCTGGCTACCGCCCCGGTCACCGGCGTCCAGGTGGACTCAACGCTGACGAAGGGCACCTCGTCGCAGTCACAGACCCGCATCATCGGCGCCGTGAGCAGAGTGCTGACGCGGGGCCCCCGCTGGTCTCTGGCCGGAACAGTTGGCGCGGGACTGCAGACGAGAGGCGGAGATCCCGCCACGGTCACACTGAACGGTCGATACGCATTCAGCCTGTTCGGGGCCTCCGGCTTTTCGGAGCGTGACCAGGTGGTGATCCGTGTTCACGACAGTGACGGCGCAGCGCTCGGCCTGCTCGGTCTCTTGCTGACCTGGGACGCCGCGCCGACCACCGGGTTTCGTCTCGGGGTGCGCGCACACCTGACCACCAACAGCACCACCACGTCGATCGTCACCACGCCTCAGGTCACCACGTCATCGCCGTCCTCGGCGTTTCTCCCCACGGTGACGTCACCCAGCCTGCAGTTCAGCAACCAGACGACCCCGTTGTCGTCACTGAACCCCTCTCTGGCGTCGACGCTCACCACGTTCACAGGCAGCGGGCTCAACCGTCAATTCGTGTTCACGTTCGGCATCGTCCAGCGTTTTTGAGTCTCGTCAGTACAACAGATACTGCGCACGCAGCAGGCGCCATCGCGCTTCTCCGCCATTCCACGACGCCGCAATCGCCGCCGGGTCGTCGCCATTTTTGATGCGCGTGAGTCCCGCGACCGACCCGAACAGTCGCGCTGCCAGATCGATCTCGAACGCGCCGGGAAACAAGCGGTGCAGCGCAGATGCGATCTCGATACCCACCCGCACGGGTCGCACGGCGTCACGGTCGGTGATCACGATGAACACACCCTGGCAGAGCTCGTTGGCAAACTTTGAGGACGAGGGCGTGAACAACACAGGATAGAAGCGCACACCGGGAATCGCGCGGGCATTGAGTGCCTCTGACAGTCGCATGCCGTTAATCCACGGCGCACCGACATGCTCAAAGGGTGTGTCGGTGCCTCGCCCAACGGAGATGTTCGTGCTCTCGAACGACGCCAGCCCTGTATACAGCGTCGCCGCGTACATGTTGCGCATGTTCGGCGAGGGACCGATCCAGGTCAGGCCGGTGTCATCAAACCACGCGTCGCGTCGCCAGCCGCGCATCGCGACCACTGTGAGATCCGCGCCGATCTTCTTTTCAGCGTTGAACAACCGCGCAATCTCCCCGAGCGTCATGCCCGGGCGTGTTGGCATGGCCGGAAAGTACCCCACAAAACTTGCCAGTGATTCATCAAGCGTCGGTCCCTCGATCGACACACCACCGATCGGATTGGGTCGGTCAAGCACAAACACCTTGATCTTGCGCGGTGCCGCCTCCTCCATCACGTACGCCATGGACGTCATGTAGGTATAGAACCTCGCTCCCACATCCTGCAGGTCGATGACGATGGCGTCGAGGCCCTGGAGCATGGCCTCGGTCGGTCGGCGAGTATCGCCGTAGAGCGAATGAATCGTCAGTCCGGTCTTTTCGTCCTTGGTGGATGGCACATTCGCGTCGAGCAGCCCACGAATGCCGTGCTCCGGGCTGAACAGGGCCGCCAGCGTCACACCGGGCGCGTCGGCGAGCACATCGATGGTGGCCGCGCCATCGCGCGTACGGCCCGTGTGATTTGTGAGAAGGCCCACGCGCATGCCCTTGAGGGCAGCGAACCCATTGGCGCGCATCACGTCGATGCCGTTCAGCACGGGGGTGTACGGCGGCGGTGTCACGGCGGGTGTCTGGCCGGCAAACGTGCGACGGGTGGCCGCGAGTCCCGTCGTGTCGAGCGCGGTGAACGCTGACGCCGCAATCGTGGCCACGCGCGCGCGCAGCGGGGTCACATCACCGCGGCCCTCCGGATGCAACCTGTTCGACATGAAGATGACAAACGCCTTCGTGGCCGGATCGATCCACATCGACGTGCCCGTAAACCCGGTGTGCCCGAAGGACCCGAGCGGCAATAGTTCGCCCCGGTTCGACGAATACGACGAGTCCATGTCCCAGCCCAGGCCCCGCACATTCGCCTCGCCCTCGGGTGTGGCCGGACTGGTCATCCGCGCGACGGTCAACGGCGACAACACACGCACGCCGTCAAGCTCTCCGCCGCGCAGCAACATCCGCGCGAACCGCGCCAGGTCGTTGGCTGTGCTGAAGAGCCCGGCGTGGCCGGCAACACCGCCCATGCGTCGCGCGGTCGGGTCGTGCACGGTCCCGCGCAGCATCTGCGCATCCGGGCCGGCGCACGGCCAGCCATACGGCGTGCACACTTCGGTGGGGGCGATGCGGCCACGCAGGTCCGCCGGCGGCAGAAACATCGTGTCGGTCATCCGCAGCGGCGTGAAAATGCGGTCGGCGACAAATGTCTCGAACGTCTGGCCGCTGACGCGCGCCACGATGTCGGCCAGCAGGAAAAACCCGATGTCGCTGTACACAAATCGCTGACCGGGCGGTGCCATCAGCACTTCTTCAGTGGCGAGCCGGATCGCTTCGTCATGCCCCACCCAGGGATCCGCCAGGTCCACGTCGGGCCGCAGGCCTGACATGTGCGTCAGCATGTGCCGGATGGTCACGCGATTCTTGCCGTACTTCGCGAACTCGGGGATGAACTGCGCCACGGGATCGCTCAGCCGGATGCGGCCATCCTCCACCAGCATCATCACCGCCGTGGTGGTCGCCACCACCTTGGTCAACGACGCCACGTCAAACACCGTATCCATCGTCATCGGCTCTGCTGCGGGCAACAATGCCCGGTGGCCGTAGGTGTTCCGAAAGTGAATCGCATCGCCCTGGCCGACGACAATCACCGCACCCGGCAATTTCTTCGCGACGATGTCGGCGTCGACGACTGTATCGATCCGGGCGAACCGTGTGTGGTCGACCGGGCCGACGACTTGACCGGCGGCCCCCCCGGCCAGGACCATCACACACGCGCTGAGCAAAAGGGCGAATCGGGTTCGGTGCGTCATAGGCGCGATTATAGATGAGCGATACTTCTCAGATGACGCGTGGACGCTTGGTACTTGTGGTCGTGGCCGCCCTCCTACTCGTGGGGGCGTGGTGGCTGGCGCGAAGCCCGACCTATACGGTGACCCGTACGGCCGAGCGCAACGTGCTCGTTATTTCGATCGACACCCTGCGGGCCGACGCGCTTGGATCGTACGGCGGCCGTGCCGCCACGCCGGTACTCGACGCCCTGGCGGCGTCAGGGGCGCGTTTTGAATCCGCCCACGCCCACGCAGTGATGACCCTGCCCTCTCACACCAGCCTGTTCACGGGGTTGTATCCCTACCAGCATGGCGTCCGCGACAACAACGGCTACCGCGTGAAGGACGGTGAGGCCACACTGGCCACACGCCTGCGTGATCGCGGTTTCGCCACCGGCGCCTTCGTCGCGGCCTTCCCCCTCGATCGACGTTTTGGTCTGCAGCAGGGGTTTGACCACTACGACGACCGTCTGCCGACCGGAGGCACCACCTCTGATTTCGCCCTGCCTGAACGTCGTGCCGACGTAGTCGTGGAAGCGGCCCGCACATGGATTGGCGCACAGACGACGCCGTGGCTGTCGTGGGTGCATGTGTTTGATCCGCATGCGCCGTATCGGCCCCCCGCACCATTTGATGCCGACTATGCCGACGACCCGTATGCCGGCGAGGTGGCCTGGACGGACGCGGCACTCGCCCCACTGATCGAGCAGCTGCGCACGTTGTCTCGGCCCACCCTGGTGATCGTCACGTCCGACCATGGCGAAAGCCTCGGGGAACACGGCGAGCTGACGCACGGCATCTTCGCCTACGACGCCACCTTGCGCGTACCACTCATCATCGCGGAGGTCATGCCCAACGGCATGGAGCGCCGCAGACGGGGTGTGACGGTCAGGTCGCAGGCGCGCCATGTCGATGTGGTGCCCACTGTGCTCGACGCCGTCGGGGCCGACGTCGACGCCACGCTCGCGGGGTCATCGCTGCTGCCGGTGATTGCCAACGGGCGTGGCGAGGCCCGACCGTCGTACTTCGAGGCCATGACCGCGCACCTCTCCCGAGGCTGGGCGCCCTTGCGCGGCGTGGTTGTGGACGGCGATAAATACATCGATCTGCCGATTCCGGAGCGCTACGCGCTCGACGCCGACCCGGATGAACTGCAGAATATCGCTGGGACCGACCCCGCACGCACCGAGGTGCTGCTCAACACCCTGCGCACCTTCGACATGGCCCCGCCGGGCCAGCCCGGCGAAGAGAGCGGTGCCGTGCTGGAACGCCTGCGGGCGCTGGGCTACGTCGGCGGCAGTCCCGCTCCACAGCGCGAGACCTACACAGAGGCCGACGACCCCAAGCGACTGATCGATCTCGATCGCCTGCTCCACACCGCAGGCGAGCAGTATGCACAAGGGCGCCGTGACGAAGCCATCGCCACGTTCCGCACGGTGATCGAACGGCGACCGGATACGGCAGATGCGTATCGCCATCTCGCCTACGTGTTCTGGCAGTCGGGTTTCCCGCAGGATGCGATCCAGACCCTTGAAGCCGCACTCGCGCGTGGCCTGACCCAGCGCGACATTCGGGTGCGACTCGGCATCTATCTGGCAGAGTCGGGCGCCGCTGCTCGCGCGATCCCGCTGCTCGAAGCGATCCCTGGCGACGACAGTGATGTCTTAAACGCACTGGGGATCGCCTACGCGCAGCGCGGGCGACCGGCTGACGCGATGCGGACGTTCGAGCGCGCACTTCAGCTCGACCCCGACAGTGCACTCGCCCACCAGAACGTCGGCATGCTGCACCTGCGGGCGGACGCCCTCACAGATGCCGAAGCGGCGTTCCGTCGTGCGCTCGTCGCCGACCCCACCCTCGCGGGCGCACACACCGGCCTTGGCGTGGTGCTCGCGCAGCGCCGTCAATTGCCGGCCGCCTTCGATGCCTGGCGCGAAGCCGTCCGCCTCGACCCGCGCGAGTTCAACGCCCTCTACAACCTGACAATGGAGTTGTTTGCGAGCGGCCAGATCGACGAAGCCCGTCAGTACGGTGAACGGTTTGTGAACACCGCACCACCCGCGCTGTTTGGCGACGACATCGCGCGCGTCCGGCAACGTATGGGCAGATGATAGATTGCATCTCACGGTTCATGGTTCAGCGGTTCATGGTTCAGCGGTGCTGTTCGGGGTTCTGGGGTGCCGGGTTCCTGGTGCGAGGTTCCGGGTGGTGCCAGGTTCAGGTTCCCGCGTGCACCCTGCACACGTAACCTCGCACCCGGGAACCCAGAACGGCACCGCTGAACCATGAACCAGGAACCAGGAATCTCATGAAGAGAGCCGTCGCCCTCGTCGCCGTCGTCCTGATCGCCGTGGCGATCTGGCAGTGGTCTGCCACACGCACTCGCACCGACGGGCCGATCATTCTGATTTCGATCGACACGTTGCGCGCCGATCGGCTGCCGGCGTACGGCTACGCACAGGGTTCGGCACCGGTCATCGATGCACTGGCGGCCGATGGTGTGCTCTTCGAACAGGCGTACGCGCAGTCGCCGCAGACGTTGCCCTCACACACCTCGATGTTCACGGGGCAGTTGCCGTTTGAACACGGCGTGCGCGACAACATCGGGTTTGTGCTGCCGGAAGGTGCCACCACGCTGGCCCATCGCCTGCAGACCGCAGGTTACGCCACCGGGGGATTTGTGTCGTCGTTTGTGCTCCGACGACAGGTGGGATTGGACCGCGGCTTTGATGTGTACGACGACCGGCTCCCAGCCGCGGGTCCTGACCGTCCGTTGGGATTGATGCAACGTGCGGGTACTGACACCGCGACCGCAGCCATCGCGTGGCTCCAGGCACAAACGTCGTCGCGGTATTTCCTGTTCTTCCACATCTACGAGCCGCATGCGCCCTACACCCCGCCGGTCGTACCGGCGTCCGGCGACCTGTACGACGGCGAAGTCACCCATGCGGACGCCATCGTCGGCCAGGTGATCGCAGCGCTGAAGGCACGTGGCGACTACGACGCAGCCACGATCATCCTGCTATCGGATCACGGGGAAGGCCTTGGCGATCACGGGGAGGACGAACACGGACTGTTCCTGTATCGCACGACGATCCAGACGCCGCTCATCATCAAACGTGCCGGCGGCAGTGGCGGCGGTCGCCGTGTGGCGGTGCCCGTGCAACACACGGACCTGATGCCCACCGTGCTTGCGCTGGCCGAGCTTCCGCCCGAGACCGCGCTCAAGGGCCGCTCCCTCGTGCCGGTACTCGACGGAGGCACCACGCTGCCGACCGTGCCGATCTATGCGGAGGCGATGTCGCCGCGGTATCACTTCGGCTGGAGCGAGCTGTATGCGCTCACCGATGATCGGTATCGCCTGATTCGCGCGCCACGAGACGAGCTGTTTGACCTCTCGACCGATCCACTCGAAACGCGCTCCATCGTGGACGAACGTGCCCAGGTGCATGCGGCCATGCGCAGCGCGCTCGACACGCTGATCGCCAACGCCGACATCGCGGCGCCGTCCTCGGTCTCGGCCGAGGATCGACAGCGCCTCGCGGCGCTCGGATACGTCGGGTCACAAACGGGCACCACCCTCTCGGCGCCGGGTGATGCGCTGCCCGATCCCAAGGACAAACGTGACGTGCTCCGCCGGTATCAGCGAGCGAGCCTCCTGGCCTCCGAAGGGCGATGGGCCGACGCGGCGGCCGCCTATATGTCCCTGCTCCAGGCCGAACCGGACATGATCGACGGCTGGCTGAAACTGGCGGGGGCCAGTGAACGCCTTGGCCGACCCGCCGAGGCGCTTGCGGCCTATCGGGAAGTCATCAACCGTGATGGAAACAATGCGGCCGCCCTGACAGGCGCCGCGGCGATCTTCGTGCAACTGGGACAGTTCGACCAGGCCCGCGCACACGCCGAACTGGCCATCGGACCGGCACCGGCACTCGCCCACGAACTGCTCGCCCGACTCGCCCTGCAGCGAGGGGACCATGCCGCAGCCCGCACACACGCGGCCGCAGCGGCGGCCGCCGATCCCTCGCTGCCGATGCCGGCGTTTGTTGAAGGCCTGATTCTCTACGGGCAAGGTGCCTATGCGGCGGCCATCCCGCCCCTCACGGACGCCGCGCAGGCGCTGGCCTCGCGCACCGAGCACGTGGCCGATGTGCGCTACGTGCTGGCAGATGCGCTGGCCCGCGAAGAACGGTATCGTGAGGCCGAACCATGGTTCATGGCCGAAATTCAGGCGTTTCCTGGTCATGTCCGGGCTAGAGCCGGCCTGGCCATGGTGCGCTGGAGCCAGGGGCGGCGTGCGGAGGCCTTTGCCGCCGTAGAGGCGCTTGAGGCCGCCGGTCGCACACTTGCCGGGCCCGAAGCGGACCTCGCGGCTGCGCAACTGTGGGCGCTGTTTGGCGAGTCCGCCAGAGCCGCCGCCGCCCGCGCGCGGGTGGGATCCGGCGGCGGGTCTCCGCGCTAGAATTGAAGGGTGATCCACACACACCGAGGAGCATTCGTGCTCGCCGCGTTGCTGCTGGCCGCCGGCGCAGGCGTCTTCGCGCAGGCGCAAGTCACGTTCCGATCCGGGATTGAACTGGTACGCCTCGACATCCGCGTGCTTGACGCGGCCGGACGCCCCATCACCGACATCCGCCAGGACGAGGTGGTGATTACCGAAGACAACGTGGAGCGGCCGGCGCTGCTGTTTCAGCGCATCACCGAACCGAGCGAGACGTTCGTGGAGGCGGCCACGCGCGCCGTCACCGCAGAAGTGTCGTCCAACGAAGGGTTCCCACGCGGGCATCTGTATCTACTGGTCTTCGACCAGGCACACATCACCGTCGGCAACGAACTGCGTGCACGCCTGGCCGCCGAAGACTTCATCCGTCGGCACGTCCGTCCCGCAGACCGGGTGGCCCTGTTTGCGATTCCCGGCCCCGGTCCACAAATCGGGTTCACCGCCGACCGCACGCGGGTGCTGGCGCAACTGGAACAGATTCGCGGGTCGTACCAGCGTGTGGCACAAACCCCGTTCGGCAACGTGCCCGTCTACGATGCGCACCGCATCGCCCAGGGCGACGAACGACTGCTCATGAATACGATCACCCGCCTCACACTCGAAGGCGGCGGCGACCTGCTCGGCGGCACCACCAACACGGCCACCGGGGGACGCGGCGGCGGTGCCGCTGAGGATGCCGGCATCGGACGCCGCTTGCTCGCCGAGAATGCCCGCTCAATCGTCCAGCAGACAGACGCCGAGTCGCGCCAGTTTCTGCAGCGACTAGCCGAAGTCATCCGCAACCTCGGCGAGATCGAAGGCCGCAAGTCGGTGGTGCTCTTCTCGGAAGGTTTTTTTCAGGACAACCTGAGTCGCGAACTCGAGGATGTCGCCGCGGCCGCCGCGCAGACCTACTCGGTCTTCTACACCCTGGACCTTAATCGACGAGGCCCCTCAATCACCGAAGCCTACACCTCTGACACCGACCAGGGCGCCGAGATCCAGTCGCGAGTGGCTCCGCTGGCGACGATGGCCGTGGAGACCGACGGGATGATGGTGCTCGATGCCGCCTCCCGCAGCGAAGACGCACTCCAGCGTATTGCCGCGCAGGCACAGGACTACTATCTGGTGGGCTTCGAACCGTCGGCGCAGGCGCGCGCACGCACAGGCGACTATCGGCGCGTGACCGTCACCGTCACCAGACCCGGTGCCCGCGTGAGCACCCGCACCGGATACGCGGTGCGTCCGACGACCGCGTCATCCGATCGTCAACGCGCCCTTGCCTCCGTCCTGAATGCCCCGTTTGTGCAGCAGGGCCTCAAACTCGACTACACCACCTATCAACTCAAGTCGGATCTGCCTGGTCAGCAACGGGTGTTTCTCAGCCTCTCCGCACAACTGCCCGTGCGGGCGCAGGCCGGCGATCAGGCCGACGTGGTGTTTGTCGCCCGTGATGTGCGGGATGGACGCGTGGTCGCCAGCGGCACGGATGTGTTGCCCCTGCCCGACGCGCCTTCGTCTGGCAGCGCCACCGCCACCGGCACCTGGCGCATTCAATTCTCAGTGCCCGCAGGCACGTATCTCATGCGCGCCGTGGTGCGGGAACCCGGCGGTCTGAGCGGCAGCGCCGACCGACGCATCGAGGTGCGTCCACTCGACACCCCCGACATCGCGGTCAGTGATTTGATCATCGGTTCGCAGGCCACCGTGCTGCCGGTCAGAGCCACGGCACACACCGAAGACGGGCTGATCGGCATGCTCGAAACCTACGCGCGCGAGGCGAACCAGCTGCAGGACATCAGCCTGCGCGTGGACGTCCGGACACCGGACGGCACAGAGAGCCGCGCTTCACTCACCTCTCCCCTGCCGCCCCCGGTATCCGACGGCACCGGATTCACGATCCGTGCGCCATTCGAACTGCCGATTACCGAGCTCGCTCCAGGCGCGTATGTGGTGCATGCCACCTTGACCACCAGTCGCGGCATCCTCGCAGAGCGCACACGCTTTGTGGACATTGCCACGGGCACTGCCGGACCGCGGCCCTCCCGTCCCGCCGCGACACCGGCACCTCCGGTGTCACCAGCCGCCATCGTCGAGGGCCTGCTCGGACAGGCGTTCGTCGCCGATCTACTGGAACGCTCGCTGGGCACGCCCTTCGCTGCTGCGGTTGAAGATGCCGCGCGTGGCCAGTGGGAACGCGCCGAAGCCGCCACTCAGAGTGCGGGTGCCAGCGACGTGTTTGTGGCGCAGTCGGTGCGCGGCCTTGCGCGTTTCGTGCGTGAGGATTTCACCGGCGCCGCCACCGCATGGACGCAGGCCCAGCGACTGCAGCCCGAACACGCACTGACCGCGTTTTTTCTGGGCTGGGCCCACGACCGCGCAGGCGACACCCGCGCGGCGTTGACCGCGTGGCGCGGGGCGGCCCACCTCAATCCGAAACTGGTCTCGGCACATCTGGCGCTCGCCGAGGGGTACTTGAAACTCGACCAGCCCCTGTTGGCCCGCCAGGCCCTGCGTGCCGGCCTTGATGCGATCCCCGACTCCGACGCCATCCGGCGTCGGCTGTTTGAAATCGAAGGAGGCCGGTGACACGACACCTGCCGGTCCTGCTTGGCGGAGCCTTATCCATTGGTCTGAGTGCGATGCTGGTCGCACAGTCCGCGGTCCGCAGTCCGCAGGCCCAGCAGCAACAAACGCCGACATTTCAAGCCACGACCCAACTCGTTCAGGTGGACGCACGCGTCTTTGATCGTGAGGGACGTTTTGTCTCCGACCTCACCCTCGACGACTTCGAGATCGTGGAACAAGGGAAAGCGCAACCGCTGCAGGCGCTGTATCTCGTGGACGCCACCATGGGCACGACGACCACGGCCGCCCCCGTGGTCAGCGTGCGGGGTGCCAACGGCGAAGGCCCCCCCACCGGCGCACCTCCACCGACGGCGACCCGACAAACGTGGATCTTCGTCTTCGATCTGAACCATCTCGCGGCCGGAGGCGGATTCGACCGTGCGCGCGCCGCCGTGGCCACCTTCCTGAAGGAACAGTTTCGCGACGGCGACCTCGGCGGCGTCGTGGCCGGCTCCACGATGGTGAACAACCGACTCACCAGCGTGCGCGCGGAGCTGGCCGACGCGGCCGCCAGCGTGCGCCCCAACAACGACCATCGTCAGCGCATGAACACATTGATGCGGGAATGGCCGCGCATCCGTGATGAAAGTGAAGCCCTGGCGATTGCGTCCGGTGACCGCGAGGCGATCCAGCGAGCCACACTCAGGGCGGCCGCCGACGATCCGTCGGCTGGACAGAACGCCGATCTGATGGTGCGCGGCAAGGCGGAACAGTTCCGTACCGAGTTGATGCGGTCGTCGCTCGAAACGCTGACGGCCCTGAACGGCCTGGCGACCGGCCTGGCACGCCTGCCCGGACCCAAAACCGTGGTGCTGCTCACTGACGGGTTTGCGACACAGGAACAGGAATCGACGTTGCGTTCGGTCGTCGGGCAGATCACCCGTGCGGGCGCACGCGTCTATGCCATTGATGCGCGTGGCCTCAATCGCGGCACCAACGCCGCGATCGGGGATCAGATGCTGGTCGACAGTCCTCAATCGGCGCCGGCCCATTTTGACATTGGCGAAGACAGCCCAAACAGCCTGGCTGTGGATACCGGCGGCTTCTTCGTCCGCAATCAGAACAATATTGGTCGCGCCCTCACCGACATCGCCGAAGATGCCAACCGGTACTACGTCATCGGTTATCAACCTGAAGGCCTGACGCTGAACGGGCAGTATCGGCCCATTGAAGTCCGCGTCAAACGCCCCGATGTCACCGTGCGGGCACGTCGCGGCTACCTCGCGCTCCCGTCGTCGCAACTGCTCACGCCCCAGCCGATCAAACGTTTCGAATGACCCGACGTACGTTCACCAGAATGGCCCTGTTCTGGGGAGGACTCCTCCTTGTGGCCGTCATCGCCTGGTTCATCCAGGCGGGCGCGCCCGCCACGGTCCCGCAGCACGTCGTGTTGTTCACGCTCGACACCACCCGTGCGGATCGCATCGGCACCTACGGTGCCACACGCGCGCGCACGCCGGTGCTGGACGCCCTCGCTGCACGCGGTGTGCGATTTGACGATGCCGTGACGACATCGCCCATTACCGGCCCTGCGCATGCGGCGATTTTCACGGGGCGGTACCCCGCACGTTTCGGCGTCCGCGACAATGCCACGACGCCGCTGCCGGACGAGGCCGTGACGCTGGCCGAACACCTCACGTCGGCGGGGTTCTCGACCGGCGGGTTCATCGGTGCCTTCGTGCTGGATCGGGCGTTCGGCTTTGCGCAAGGGTTCGCGGCGTTTTCGGGCTTCGACCGCGTGGACTCCGGGCGCGAGGCCAACGCCGAACGTCGTGGTCAGCTGGTCGTGGATGATGCCGTGCGGTGGCTGGGCACCGTGCCAGCCGGTCAGCGCATCCATCTGTGGGTGCATCTATACGATCCCCATGCGCCCTACGATGCACCGGCGCCCTTCGGACAGGACTTTGCTGCCGAGCCGTACGACGGCGAGGTGGCGTACATGGATGCGCAGATCGGTCGTGTGCTCGCCGCACTCGAGACACGCGGAATTCTCGACGAAAGCCTTATCGTCGCGGTGGCCGACCACGGTGAGTCGCTCGGTGAACACGGCGAGGATGAACACGGGGTGTTTCTGTACGAACCGGTCATGCGCGTGCCGCTGATTGTCGCTGGACCGTCGGTGGCCGCAGGGCATGTCGTGACCGAGCAGGTGCGTGTGATCGACCTGCTGCCAACGATGCTGGACTTGGCGGGACTGCCGGCGGCGGGCGACCTCGATGGAGAAACGTTGCGTCCGCTGCTCGAGGGTGGCAGCCGCGCCGTGGTGCCCGCAGCATATGCGGAGTCGTACTATCCGAAGCTGCATTACGGGTGGAGTGAGCTGCGATCCCTGCGCGCGGACGGCTGGAAAGTGATTGATGCGCCGACGCCGGAGCTCTTCGCGATTGGGAAGGATCCGAAGGAAGCCGAGAACCTCTTTGCGTCGCAGCGGGCGCTTGGCGATCGCATGGTGGCTGAGGCGCAGCGCATGGAGCAGGGGTTCACCGGGGGACGCGCGACAGAGGTTCGTGCCCCGAGCGCCGACACGCTGGAGCGCCTGCGCAGTCTTGGCTACATCGGCACGTCATCGCCGGTGCTCGCTACCGGCGAGCGTGGCCCTGACCCGAAGGATCGCATCGAGGAGCGGCGGACGTTCAAACAATTGATGTCGGAAGCAATCGACGACATGGCGGCCAATCGGCTTGACGCGGCCGTGCAGAAGCTGCGAACGCTCGTGCAGATCAACGACCGCGCGTACGACCTGCATCAGCTGCTGGGCGAGGTCTATGAACGGCAGGGACGACTCTCCGAAGCGCTGGGCGAATACGAGATGGCCGCGCTGCTTCACCCGTCCGCCGCGGCTCCACACCTGTCGGCGGCCGAACTGCTGCTTGGCTCCGGTCGTGTGGCGGACGCGCGTCAGCGACTCGATACCGCCGCCGGACTTGATCCCGGATCGTTCGACGTGGCGCTGGTGTCAGGCCGGATGTTCGAGGCAGAGGGGCGTGGCACCGACGCGCTGGCCGCCTACGAGCGCGCCATCGCGATCAATCCGGCCAACCCGCGCGCGCGCATGTTGCTGGTCGGTGTGGCATCGGGCCTCAACAGGCTCGACCTGGCAGAACAGCAGCTGCAGCAACTTCTGGTGATGCGGTATCAACCGTCGCGTACGCACTTCGCGTTGGGACGACTCGCACAAATCCGCGGCCGCCTCGACATCGCCGCACAGCACTACCGCGAGGCGCTCCGGCTGGAGCCAGGGCTCGCGATGGCGAATGAAGCCCTCCGACAAATCGGGCGCTAGGGACCGTGTCAGAAAAATACAGTACGGAGCAGACGGACTTTAGTCCGTCTGTTGTCCGACGGGCTGAAGCCCGTCGGCTCCGAAAACACTATTCCCCTTTTATCGTCTCCAAGATCTGCTTGGCCGCGGCCAGCTCGGGCGCGGTGGCCGGTGCGAGTTTCACGAACATCTCCAGGTCCGTCTTCGCGCCTGCGGTGTTACCCATCGACAGGTGTGTGACGCCGCGATAGTAGTAGGCGGTCGGGTCCTTGGGAAACGTGGTGACACCTTTGGTGAGCCACACAATGGCCTCAGCCGGCTGTTTGTCGTTGATGAGATTGATGCCGATGTTGACGAACACCGTCGGGTCGGTGATCTTCGAGGCATCGATTGAGGCGAGCACCGCCTGCCCTTCGGCCATCCGATCGGCACCGATGAGCAACGTGCCCAGCAGCACCTGCACCTCGACTAGTGACGAATCAGCGGCCACGGCTTCCTTGAGCAACTCGATCGCCTTCGTGGTGTTGCCTTCGGCGTGATGCGCACGCGCGAGCAGCGGCTTGAACTGAATGACGTTCGGAAACTCCCGTGAGAGATCTTCGTAGATCGCGCGCGCCTCGGCGAACTTGCGGGAGGTCATCAGCTCGGCCGCGACAATCAGCCGTTCCCTGATGATGTCGTTCGGGTCCACGACCACCTCGGCTTTTTCAAGCACGATGGTGGCGGGTGCCATGCGCACACTCTCGCTGACCACCACCGGCTGCTGGTGCGTGATGTAGCCCTCTTTGGTGAATTCCACCAGCCATCGCCCACCGGAGATACCGCCAATGGACCAGTCGCCGCGGGCGTTGGTCGTCTGGGGATTGGGCCCCCTGTTCTCGGACGTCGACAGTGTCGCGACGACACGGACGCCCGCGATGGGCGCGCCCGCTTCGTCCACCACCTTGCCGGCCACGCGGCCCTGACCGCGCCACTCCTGGGCGCCGGCGACACCAACGAACATCAGGATCACAACGAGAGCGGAAGAGAGGTAGCGGGTCATGGGTTCTATGGTAGCAGCCTCGGAAAAACCTTTCGGGTAGGTTTTTCCAGAAATCAGGACAGAGCTACGCGACGATGAGAGCCCCTCCTTGGGGGAGACGCTGTCCTGATTTCTGGAAAAACCTACCCGAAAGGTTTTTCCGAAACGAAAAAAACCCCGGGACCCGACAATGTCGGGTCCCGGGGCGGTAGAACAGCGGTCGAGTTAGAACGCGAAGCGGAAGCCCACGCGCAGAATGCGCGGGTTCATGATTTCGCGAACCTGGTCGGCCGTCGTGAGGCGCAGGTCGTACTGGCGGCCCAGCACCGTCGCCGAGTTCAGCACGTTGAACACGTCGATGTCGATGTTCGCGCGCGTCGAACCGATCGCAAATTCCTTGCCCATGCGGAGGTCAAGGGATGTCACGGACGGCAGGCGGAACTTGGTGACGTCATCCACGAGCAGCAACGACTTGTTGTTGCCGAGTGGGTCGCCCGTGGCCACGAGGCTGCGGTTGTAGGGCATCGCGAAGCCCTGACGGTTCACCATGTTCATGCCGAAGTTCACACCCCAGCCGGCCTGGTAGAGGCCGTTGAGCACAAACTGGTACTGCGGCAGCACCATGTAGATCTGGCTCTTACCCGAGCCGCCGGACGCCGACATCACGTGACCACCGTCGATGTTCGGGCTGGCCAGCGTGGACGTTGGATCCGTGCGCGAGTTGTTGCCGTCGAAGTACTCGCGGTGGTCGTTCCAGGAGAACCCGAAACGCGCCATCCAGCGGTTGGACATGCGCTTGGTCGCCGACAGTTCGAGACCGTTAAAGCGCTGCGAGTAGCCGTCGCGGTCGATGTACTCCGTGCGCGTGCGGTTGGCCGGCAACGCGCTCACACCGTAGAACGGCACTGAGAACTGACCGACGGGCGCCAGCGATCCGGTGTAGGTGCCACGCTGGACGTAGTCGTCGGCGCGCAGGCCTTCAATCGGACGCCAGTTGAAGTTCGTGAACTGGCGGAACGTGTAGCTCGCCGACACACCAAGGTTCGGGCGCAGTTCGTGGTCCACACCGAGAATAATCTCGTGCGTCGTGGGCGTCTTGTAGTCGCCGATCACGTGGTTCGGCGTGCCAACGTTGCCGGGATTCGCGATATTGAACCCGTACCAGTTTTGCGCGGTGCGACCCGCGATTTCGGCCGCGTCCACCGTGCCGTTGCCGTTCAGGTCAACGACGTCGTAGATGTAGACACCGCGGAATGAACCGACCGTCGAGAAGAAGCCGCCCGCGCCCGCGTTCATCTGCGAGGCAAACGTCGCATAACTGGCGCGACCAATCGTGCGGCGGTCCTCGTCGATGGCATACGTCACACCCACACGAGGCGTGATCGAGTTCCACAGGATCACCTCGTCAGCGGCCTTACCGGTCAGGTCGGGCAGCAGCGACGACAGGGGGTTGCCCTTCTGCGAATACGCCATCACTGATGACGACTGGCGGTCCCAGCGCAGACCAACGTTCACCGTCAGGCGATCAAAAGAGATCGTGTCTGACAGGAAGCCGCTGATGTACTTGCCGGAGGTGCCCGTGAACTTGTTCCACGCGGTAATCTCCGCGATCATGTTCGGGTAGCCGTCGTGGTAGGTGATGATGCCGTTGCCAGGCACGGTGTACGCCGAGTCGACGTCTGCCGTGCGGTAGCCGAAGCCGGCCTTCAGTTCGTGACGACCGCTGAAGTAGTTGGCTTCCACGTTCATCGTGTCCTGCGGACGCACCGTCCGGTACTCGTACCAGCTGTTGCGACCGATGCCGGCGTCGTCTTGGTAGATCATGTTGACGTTCAAGCCGCCCTGGGGCGTCAGGAAGAAGCCGCCACCGACGTGGGCATACCGCGCGGTGACGAACATGTTGTTGCCGACCGTCGCGTTGGCTTCGTACTTGAACATTTCCGTCGGGCCGCCCTGGTTCCAGGTCGTGGCCGGCGGACGGTTCGGACCGGCGCTTCGGCCGAACTTCACCTTTTCACCGCGGTAGTACGTGAAGTTGCCGCGCAGAGCCGACGTGGCCTGTCCGGTCAGCTTCAGGGAGTAGTTCTCGAGGATCGTCTGGTCGGGCGTATCCGACAGCGTCAGCACGGTCACATCGGTCTTGCCGTAGGAGCCCCAGGCCCACACGCGGTCCCGCACCAGGGGTCCACCCATCTCGAAACCCGAGTCGATGTAATCCTTCATGCGGTTGCCCTTGCCGGTGACGCCACCAATGGTCTTGGCGAGGTCGGACGGCATGTTGTTGGCCTGCAGGCCCCACTGCTGATCCTGGGCGTACCAACGCGCGGAGCCCCGCGGCGTGTTGCTGCCGCTCTTGAGGACGAAGTTCAGCGACACACCAGGCGTGGCATTGGATACATCGGCACCACCGGTGCTCGCCTGCATTTCCTGGAACATGTCGAAGTCGTAGTAGGTCGGTGAGGAACCGAGCGCCGACATGTCCGTGATGGCCACGCCGTCGATGTTCCACGTGTTGTCACCGCTCGCCGCACCCTTGGCGCGGTAACCGGACTGCTGGCCGGACTCGGCACCACCAACGTTGACACGGTCAACGATGACGCCGGGCACCGTCTGCAGCACGACCCACGGGTCGCGCGACGACGGAATCGACTGCAGTTCCTCGTTGGTGATGTTGGTGGACTGCGTGGTCCGTTTGGGGTCGATGGTCGGGGTGCCCGCGGTGACATCCACCGAGGTCGCCAGACCGCCTACCGCCAGCGTCGCCCGCAGGGCAACGTTCTGACCGGCGCTCAGATTGACATTCTCATTGCGCCAGTCGCCGAAGCCCGAGAGCTTCGTGACCACCGTGTAGCGTCCGGGTGCCAGGTTCAGGAACCGGGCCTCTCCGCGGGCGTCAGACACGGTGTTGGCAATCTGCGGGCCTGTGAGCTCCACCGTCGCACCCGGCAGCACGGCGCCGGTCGCGTCGACCACGATGACTTCAATACGTCCCGTGAAGACCTGGGCAGACGCGGGGACTGCCAACAGGGTGAAGCACAGAGCCGCAAGGGCTGCGTGCACTAGTCGTCTTGTCATGTAACCTCCATACCCTCGGCACAGGCCCCGTGCCTGTCCTGGGTCCGATGTCACAGTGTTGTAGCAATTCTCTGTCCACATCCGGGACAGCTCAATTCGCGGTTTAATGAGGAAAACAGGCGGTTTTAGCGGGGAGGCGTGCTGGCACGGACGGGCAGCCGGATCAGGCGGTCCAAACCATTGAATTTAGGCCAGGGGCCGCCCGGGAGGGAGGTCAGGACGAAAATCGATCGAAAATGTCGACCAGTTCCTTCAGCCGCTGACTGCCTTCGGCAGGGCTGATATTGACCCCTTCCGGCACACAGTGCTCCACGTGGTACTTCAGGATGGCGAGGCTGACCCTGTTGAGCGCGGCCTCGGCGGCGGAGAGCTGTTGCAGGATCTCGACACAGAGCCGGGGTTCCTGGACCATGCGCCTGATCCCGCGCACCTGACCCTCGATACGGTTCAGGCGAGTAACAAGTAATTGCTGCTGTGCGACGTCCAACATAGGCCTTGTGTCAACTACGACCCTAATCTACGCCTGTTTCAGGCCTTGACGGGAAGAATAAAATGAATGAACATTCATTCATTCATGCCGCGCGCCCTGCCCATTGCCCGCCCCGGCCCGGACGTCGACAAACGCGCCCTCATCCTGGACGCCGCGACGCACGTGTTTGCCGAGCATGGGTTTTTTGCAGCACAGGTGGCCGATGTCGCGAGACGCGCCGGCATCGCGGCGGGCACCGTCTACCTGTACTTCCGCAGCAAGGACGACATTCTTATCTCGCTGTTTGATCGCACGATGCAGGACGCCATTCGCGACGGTCGCGAGTCCATTGCCGAAGTCACCGATCCGATCGACCGTCTGCGCCGCATCGCACGACTCCACCTCGAACGCCTCGGACGTGATCGCAGCCTCGCCGTGGTCTTCCAGGTGGAACTGCGCCAGTCCACAAAATTCATGGCGCGACTCTCCGCCACACGACTGCGCACCTACCTGGGCATCATTCGCGACACGATTGCCGAAGGACAGGCCGCCGGCGTGATTCGCACCAGCATCGCCCCGACGCTCGTGGCCAAGGTGTTCTTCGGTGCACTCGATGAAATGGCCACCAACTGGATTCTGAGTAACCGTCAGTACGCGCTGGCCGATGACGCCGACGCCGTGGTGGATGTGTTGTTGTACGGCATGGCCGACAGGGAGACACGATGACGACACGTATTCGTGAAGCAGCCGTTCTGGGCGCGGGCGTCATGGGCGCCCAGATCGCCGCGCATCTGGCCAACGCCGGCGTCCCGGTACTCCTGCTGGACATCACGGCAGAGGCCGCCGCCGCCGGCCTGAAACGCGCCACCGG
This sequence comes from Vicinamibacterales bacterium, assembly GCA_038319675.1. Classification (GTDB taxonomy): domain Bacteria; phylum Acidobacteriota; class Vicinamibacteria; order Vicinamibacterales; family SCN-69-37; genus SYFT01. The sequence goes on along the minus strand of JBBQDM010000010.1, from coordinate 42,441 downwards.
GCTGAAGCCTGATCCGTTCTTCACACGGGAGGCGCACGCACTCATCCGCACGGGCAGCCTCGACGACCTGTCGCCCCTGGCGCACGTGGACTGGATCATCGAAGCGGTGATCGAGGACCTCGCGATCAAACAGGCGCTCGTCGCACGCATCGACGAGGTGCGCGCGTCACACACCATCGTGTCGTCGAATACCTCCGGAATCCCGCTCGCCGCCATCGCCGAAGGACGCTCCGACGGCTTCCGGCAACATTGGCTCGGCACACACTTCTTTAATCCTCCGCGCTACCTGCGGCTGGTGGAAATCATCCCTACGACAGACACCGATGCCGAGGTGGTCTCAGGGCTCTCTGCGTGGATCGATCACCGACTGGGCAAAGGTGTGGTCCTCGCCAAAGACACGCCGGCCTTCATCGCAAACCATCTCGGAATTTTCGGGATGTTGCGACTGCTCGAGGTCGCGGCCACAGGCAAGTACACCATCGAAGAACTGGACGCGATCACGGGTCCGGCGACCGGACGGCCCAAAAGTGCGACGTTCCGCACGGCGGACATTGCCGGTCTCGACATTGTGGCGAAGGTCGCCGCCGATCTTGCCGTGCGACTGCCGCGCGAAGAAGACCGGAAGCAGTTTGTGCCGCCTGCGTTTGTGCAGGAGATGCTCACACGGGGCCTCATCGGCGACAAGACCGGCCAGGGGTTCTACAAAAAAGTGCGCACCGCTGACGGCTCGGAGATCCAGACGCTGGACCTCGAGACGTTCACCTATCGGGACAAGGCCCGCACGGCCTTGCCTGAACTGGAAGCGGCTCGCACGATCGCCGACACGGGGGCCCGCATCAAATCGCTGTTTCTCGGCGATCACCGTACCGGCGCCATGTTGCGCGAGACACTCGGCCCCACCCTGCTCTACGCGGCCCACGTCGCTGACGATGTGTCGCATTCGATTGATGACATCGATCGCGCGATGCGGTGGGGATTCGGATGGGACCTCGGTCCGTTTGAACTTTGGGATGCGATTGGCGCGGCCAACGTGCTCAAGGCCTGCGGCCAATCCGGCGACCGGGCGCCGTACCGCACAGGGGCGTTGCCACCAGCGGCGCCAGACCTGCTGATTCTGCAGTCGGCGCGTGATCGGCAGAAAGTCGTGCGCAGCAACGACGGCGCGAGCCTTGTCGACCTCGGAGATGGCGTGTTGTGCGTCGAGTTCCACTCCAAGATGAACGCCATCGGCGGCGACACGATCGAGATGTTGCACGCGGGCGTCAAGGAGGCGGAAGCCAACTTCCAGGCGCTGGTCGTGGGCAATGACGGCACACACTTCTCTGCCGGTGCCAATCTCATGCTGCTGCTTCTGGAGATCCAGGAAGAGAACTGGGACGACGTGGACCTGATGGTGCGGGCGTTCCAGGGGGCGACGACCGCCTTGAAACGCGCACATGTACCCGTCGTCATTGCGCCAGGGGGACTGACACTGGGCGGCGGATGTGAAGTGTGTCTGCACGGCACACACGTGCAGGCCGCAGCCGAAACCTACATGGGGCTTGTTGAAGTCGGCGTCGGGTTGATTCCTGCAGGCGGCGGCACCAAGGAGATGATGCTGCGCGCGACCGATGTGCAAACCGCGTTTGAGACGATTGGCTTCGGCAAAGTATCGACCAGCGGCCCCGACGCCAAACGCCTCGGCTATCTGCGCCGGAGTGACGGCATCACCATGAACCGTGATCGATTGATCGCCGACGCCAAGACCGCGGCGCTGGGCCTGGCGGCCGCCGGCTATCAGGCGCCACCTGTGGCATCCGCCATTCCTGTCGGAGGCCCCACGGCCTTTGCCATGCTCTCACTCGGTGTGCATCTGGCGTGGCGCGCAGGAAGACTCAGCGATCACGACTCCGTCATCGGCCGCAAACTCGCCTGGATACTCACCGGCGGCAACGTGCCGCATGCCACCACGCTCTCGGAAACACAGGTGCTTGAGCTTGAGCGCGAAGCGTTCCTCAGTCTCTGCGGCGAACCAAAGACACAGGCGCGCATCGCCCACACCCTCAAGAGCGGCAAAACATTGAGGAACTGACGTGCGTGTTCCCCTCATCCTCATCCCCGGCATCCAGGGACACTGGGAGTGGATGCGACCCGCTGTGGACGCGTTGCGGACGACGCGTGACGTGCGGACGTTTTCACTCAACGACGAGGATGGCACCGGGGATCCGTTTGCCCAGTGGGTCGCGAGAATCGATCACGAGATCGAACAGACAGGTGCATCACGCGCCGTGATCGTCGGTGTCTCGTTTGGCGGGCTTGTCGCGATGCACTACGCGGCCATGCGACCTGAACGCACCGCCGCACTGGTGCTCGTGTCGGCACCGTCACCTCGCATGCGACTCGGCGAATCCGAGGCGGTGCTCGTGCGCCGCCCGTTCGCCGTGTTGCCGCTGTTGCCGTTTTACGGCGTGCGTGCGCTGCAGCGTTTGCTGCCCGAGGTCTGGACCGCTCACGACACCTGGGGGGCACGCCTCCGGTTTCTGGCCACGTACGGCTGGCAAGTGCTACGCAAGCCCATTCGACCGCGGCAATCAGCCCGCTGGGTGCGCGAGTGGCAGGCACGTGACCTCGCATCTGAGTGTGCACACATCACGGCCCCGACACACCTCATCACCGGCCACGCGACACTCGATCGTGTGGTGCCCGTGGCCAGCACACTCGACTACCTCTCGCTGATTCCAGGCGCCACGACGTCAACCCTGACCCGCACCGGCCATATCGGCCTGGTGTCACGACCCGCGGCGTTTGCCGCACTGGTGGAAGACACGCTCCATGATCTTGACCATTCCCGGTCCCGCCGGACCGCTTGAAGCCCTGCTCGACCTGCCGAAGGACGCCCCGCGTGCGGGGGTCGTCTTCGCGCACCCGTTGCCGACCATGGGCGGCACGATGCACACGCGTGGCGTGTATCAGTGCGCCAAGGCGCTGACACGTATCGGGTGCGCTGTCTTGCGCTTCAATTTTCGCGGTGTCGGCACCAGCGCAGGATCCTTTGATGACGGTCGGGGTGAAGTGGACGACTTTCGTGCGGCGCTCAACGAAATGCACGACCGGTATCCGGACCTTCCGATGTGGGCCGGAGGCTTTTCGTTCGGCGCATGGGTGGCCCTCGAGACCGGCGCGGCTGATCCGCGGGTGACGGCGTTGATTGGCATTGCGCCTCCCGTCGCTGGGCATGGCCTCGAGTTTGTGCAGACACTCAACAGCACCACACCCAAGTTTCTGGTGCAGGGCGACCTCGACACGCTCTGCCTGTTGCGCGACCTGAAAACGTTCTACGCACGTCTGCCGGAACCCAAGGACCTCATTGTGATCGACGGCGCCGACCATCTCTTCGAAGGACGCACTCAGGAACTGGGTGTGGCACTCGAAGACCTGCTGGGAGATTTTGCATGACTGACATCGTGATTGTGGCAGCCGCACGTACCCCGATTGGCAGAGCGCCGAAAGGCGTGCTGCGTACGACCCGGCCCGACGAACTCGCCGCCCACGTGATGGCCGCGTTGCTCGCTCGTACGCCTGGTCTCGACCCAGCGCTGATCGACGATGTGATTCTGGGATGTGCAATGCCGGAAGCCGAACAAGGCTTGAACGTCGCGCGCATCGCGAGCCTGCGTGCGGGCATTCCGGTCACCGCCGCAGCGATGACCGTGAATCGTTTCTGCGCCTCCGGCCTCGAGGCCATCGCACAGGCGGCCGGTCGCATCGCCACCGGCAGCGCCGACATCGTCATCGCCGGCGGCACCGAGTCGATGAGCATGATCCCCATGGGCGGCCACACAGTGGCGCCCAACCCCACGCTGGTGCGCGATTACCCGGATGTGTACCTGTCGACCGGGCTCGTGGCCGAAAACCATGCGCGCGAGAGCGGCATTTCGCGTGAGGCGCAGGACGCGTTTGCGCTGCAGAGCCATCAGCGGGCGATCGCGGCTATTGATGCGGGCCGGTTCGTGGACGAGATCGTGCCGATCGACGTGGCAACGCTCGAGGGCGTGGTGCGCGTGGACACGGATGAGGGCCCTCGTCGTCAGACATCGCTCGAAGCGCTCGCAGGCCTCAAACCGGCCTTCCACGTCAAGGGCACGGTGACGGCCGGCAATTCCTCACAAACATCCGACGCGGCCTCCGCCGTCCTCGTGATGGACGCGACCCGCGCGAAGTCGCTCGGCCTGACACCGATGGCCCGGCTGGTGGGTTACGCCACCGCCGGCGTCGCCCCGGAGCTGTTCGGCATCGGTCCTGTGCCGGCGATTCGCAAGCTGCTTGATCGCACGGGACTTTCCATCGACTCGATGGATCTGGTCGAACTCAACGAAGCCTTCGCCGCGCAAGTACTCGCGTGCACGAAGGAAATCCCCATCGACCCCGCTCGCCTCAACGTCAACGGCGGCGCCATCTCGTTGGGCCACCCGCTGGGGTGCACGGGCGCCCGGCTGACCACGTCGGTGTTGTACGAACTGCAGCGTCGAGACGCGCGCTACGGCATGGTCACCATGTGTGTCGGCGGCGGCATGGGCGCCGCCGCAATTTTTGAACGGCTCTCCTAGAGGACAACGATGACTTCCCAGAATCCCCCCATCTCCCCATCTCCAAATCTCCCCACCTCCTCATCTCGGAGGGGCGCCGATTGGCTGTTTGATGTGACCACCCCCGACTCCGTGTTCACGCCCGAAGGCTTGAGCGACGAACATCGGCTGATGGCGCAGACCGCCCTGGAGTTTCTGCAGAAGGAAGTGCTGCCGGCCATCGACCAGCTCGAGACGAAAGATTGGGAACTGGCCCGACGACTCGTCAAACGATGCGGCGACCTCGGCCTGCTCGGCACGGATGTGCCCGAAGCGTATGGCGGCATCGACCTCGACAAAGCAGCGGCCATCGTGGTCGGCGAAGCCATGGGCGGCAGCGCGTCGTTTTCGACGACATTCGGGGCACAGACGGGGTTGGCCATCATTCCGATCCTGTGCTTCGGCACGGAGGCGCAGAAGCAGAAATATCTGCCCGGCATCGTGTCCGGAGAGCTGGTCGGCGCGTATTGCCTGAGCGAGTCAGGCTCGGGGTCGGACGCACTGGGTGCACGTGCCAGAGCCGTCAAACAAGCGGACGGCTCGTGGGTCCTCAACGGCGAAAAGATGTGGATCACCAACGGCGGCTTCGCCGACATCTTCATCGTCTTTGCCAAAGTCGACGGCGAGCACTTCTCCGCCTTTATTGTCGAAAAAGGCTTCGCCGGTGTGTCGCACGGCAAGGAAGAACACAAGATGGGCCTGCACGGCTCGTCCACGACGCCGGTGATTTTGCAGGACGCGCACGTGCCGGCAGAGAACCTGCTGGGCGAGGTGGGGCGTGGACACAAGATCGCGTTCAACGTGCTCAACTACGGCCGGTTCAAGCTGGCCGGCATGTGCAACGGCGGCGCCAAGATGGTGATTGGGGAGTCGGTGACGTACGCCCTCAATCGACGCCAGTTCGGACAGCCCATCGCGTCGTTTGGCGCTATTCGTCACAAACTCGGCGACATGGTCGCGCGTGTGTACGGTGTCGACAGTGCGCTGTATCGCAGCACAGGGCTGATCGATGATGCCATCGCGCACGGGGGAAAGACACCCGACGCCGCGCTGGCGGCGCTCGAAGAGTTTGCGATCGAAGCCTCCCTCCTGAAGGTGGCCTCAAGCGAAATGCTCGATTACGTGCTCGACGAAAACGTGCAGATTCACGGCGGCAACGGGTTTGTGCGCGACTACCCTGCCGAACGTCACTACCGCGATGCGCGCGTCAACCGCATCTTCGAAGGCACCAACGAGATCAACCGGCTGCTTGTGCCTGGCATGCTCATCAAGCGCGCCTTGAAGGGTGGCCTTCCCCTCATCAGCGCGGCCAAGGGCCTGCAGGACGAACTGCTCACCCCGAGCGCGCCAACGGCAGGCACTGCGGGCAACGCCGCCGCGGCACAAATTGCGGCGATGAAGAAGGCGGCCATCATGGTGATGGGTCTGGCACTGCAGACCTATGGTGCCGCGATCGAACACGAGCAGGAAGTGCTGATGATCGCCTCCGACATCCTGATGGACACGTTTGTCGCCGAAAGCGCGGTGTTGCGTGCCGAACGCAGCGCCGCTCAGTCAGTGCCGACCGCGGCACTCCAGCAGGATGCCGCCGCCGTCCTGCTGCATGACGCAGGGTTGCGTGTGGACGCCGCCGCCCGCACCGCGATTCAGACGATGGCCGCAGGGGACACCCAGCGCACCATGCTCGCCGCATTGCGCCGCGTCCTGAAAGTGGCGCCTGTTGATACGATCGCCGCTCGTCGACGGTTGGCCGATGCCGTGACGCAGAAGAAGGCCTACCTCTTCGGGTGAGGATTGTCCTCTATTTAAGAAAAACCTACCCGAAAGGTTTTCGGTACAATCACGAGCATGCGTGTCTTGATGCTCGTGTGCGCTCTGGGATTGTCTGCCTGTACGTCCGGCCCGCAGCCGATGGACGATACGGCGTACGACCGTGACATCCTCGCCGGTCGGACGGCGAAGGACTCGATGTTCAAGACAAGCAGCGAGTCCCCGTTGCTGCCGGAGGATCGCGCCACATTCGAGCGTCTGCTGTACTACCCGGTGAACTCGCTGTATCGCATGCCGGCCCGGCTGGATGAGGATCGATCGAACACGTCAATCATCGAACTGTCGACCTCGTCCACCGACATCCGCCGCATGCAGCGCGTGGGGTTGCTGCGGTTCACGTTCAGCGGCCAGCCGCAGGCGCTCACCGCCTTCGCCGACGAGGGTACGGTGACGATCACGCGGTTGTTTGTCCCTTTTCGCGACGCGACCAGCAAGGACGCCACCTATGCCGGAGGGCGCTACCTCGACCTGACCCGCACGTCCACAGGCCTGTACGACCTCGACTTCAACCACGCGTACAACCCGTACTGCGTCTACAACATCACGTACTCCTGCCCTGTGCCTCCGCAGGAAAACACGCTGCCGCTCGCGATTCTCGCCGGCGAAAAACTTCCGACGGGGTACAAGACTCAATGACACCCGTCCACGCGGTGGTCTTTGACTTCGACGGCGTACTCGCCGACACCGAACGTCTGCACCTTGTCGCGTTGCGCGACACGCTGGCCACCCAGGGGTGGACGCTCACTGATGCGGACTACTTCACCCACTATCTCGGCTACGACGACCGCGGCTGCTTCACCGAATTTGCCCGCCGGCAAGGCGTGACGCTCGACGACGGAGTGCTGCAAGCGCTGCTGCACGACAAGGAACACCGCTACGCCGACCTCTTCGATCGTGGACAGGTGTTGTTTCCCACCGCGCGTCCATGCATCGAGCGGCTCGCCGCGGACTTTCCCCTCGCCATCGCGTCGGGGTCGCTGCGCGGCGAAATCGAACGCATTCTCGATGCGAACGATCTGCGCGGCTTTTTCCGGACGATTGTGGGGGCCGACGATGTGCGGGAGGGCAAGCCGGCGCCCGAAAGTTATGCAAAGGCCGTCGCCGCGCTCGGCATTGCCGGAGCTGACGCGATCGCGATCGAAGACTCGCCGTGGGGGCTGCAATCGGCGCGTGGGGCGGGGCTGCGCACGATCGGCATCACCACCAGTTACCCGGCCCCGGTGCTGACCGACGCCATGCACGTCGTCGCGTCACTCGACGAAATTACCGCCGATGCGCTTATGCGAATCCCAGGCGCTTGAGCCACCGCTTCCCCTCAGGGGCCGCGCGCGGATCCGGTGTGCTGGCGCGCACGATATCAATCGCCTCAGCTACCGAGCGCACCACCGGCACACGAAAACGCGCGACGGTGTCTTCCGTGTCGGCATCCTCCGTGCGGGCCACAAGGATCGCCTGGCAGCGAGAATCCGATGCCACATCGATGCAGTTGCGCGGCAGATCATCGATGAGGAAGTCCAGCTCCAGGGCCTGCGCAGCCTTGCCGCGTGACCCCGGCACCGTCAACACGTTGGGCGTCTCGAACCCCTGACGCACCAGCCACTGGTGGGTCTGACGCTGGACCGACTCACCGGCCGTACCCGGACGCTGGGTGACAAAAAACACTTCCCACCGCGCCTGCAGCGACAGCTCAAAGAGCGTGCGCACGACGCCGGGTTCGATCGGTTCGAGCCGGAGCCAGAAATTTTCGGTGTTGCGAATGGCGTCCCAGACCAGCCCATCTGAGTCGCCATGCACACGTTCTTCCACCTCCCGATAGGCACTCGAGAGGTCGGCCAGCGTTCCATCCAGGTCACAGGCAATACGCAGCATGTTGACTCAGCGTTCTCCAGGCACCACGCGCCTGGTGTAGGTGCCGGAAGCGTTCGGCTCGCTTTCGATGAGCACCAACTGCCCCTTCTCGTAGGTGAAGCGTCGATCCGGGCGTCCATCCGCACCCTCGTCGAACTCTACCGTCCTGAGCACACCGTTGACCCAGGTTTCCCACTGATCCATCACGCCGTCGCCGTCCTTGTCTTCCTCGACGCGCATCAGCACCTCGCCCTCGTAAAACTCGCGGCGGGTGATGATCTCTCGCCCCTCGTTGTCTCTGTCGAGGTGGTCGATGCGCGACGTCTTGCTGTCTGGGGATGGGTAGAGCCAGGTGTCTGGCGTGGGCGCGGGCGGGTTCGACTCAAGGGGCGTTCGGATCCAGCCGGCCCTTGTGAGGCCGCCGGCTTCGTCGTATTCCTCCCAGCGGTCGATGATTCCGTCTTCGTTGGTGTCGATCTCGGACGAGACAGGCCGGGTGCCGTCCATCTTCGTCCACGTGTCGATGCGCCCATTGCCATCTCTGTCGTACGTGACTGACTGGAGACGCCCCGTGACCGGGTCGTATTCGCCCTTCGACGTTTCTGAAGCCGGATCGGTCCCACACGCAGACACACACACGGCCAACCCGGCAATCCACGGGGCAACGGCAACCCTCCCGGAGTCGTATTTCGGGTAGCGCCGGGTCTGGGGCATGGGGGCATTCTACTCGTTTGCCTCCTCGTCCCCGTGGAATTGACCGATGGTGCATGGCGTTGATAACGTCGCGGGTAACCCTCTCATGCACAAACACTTACTAGCGATCCTCGGTGTTGTTCTTGTCGCGGTCCCCGTGTGGTCCGCCGACCAATGGCCTGAATCACGCGGCCCCAACCGTGACGGCACGTCGACGGAGCGGAACCTGCCGACCAGCTGGTCGCCGGCGGGCGACAACCTCGCGTGGACGCTGCCCATGGGTGGGCGCTCGGCGCCGGTCGTGCACGGCAACCGCCTCTACCTGCAGACGACAACCACCGGAGATATTGCGAAGACGCAGGAACGTCTGGTGGCCGTGGATACCACCACGGGGCAGGTGGTGTGGGAGCGACGAGTCAGCCAGTACCTGAGCGACGTGCCGGAACATCGCGCCGCGTGGGCGTCACCGGCGGTGGACCCGCAGACCGGCAACATCATCATGTTCACGATCTCGGCCGAGCTGCTCGCGTTCAGCCCGACAGGCGAGATTCTGTGGACGCGCTCGTTGCCTGAAGAGTACGGCGCCATCACGACCCACGGCGGCCGCACGACGTCGCCGATCATCGACGGCGACAAGGTGATTCTGAATACGCTGCTGCAGGGCTGGGGCGACCTCGGACGTCCGGGCAATCGGTATTTTGCCTTCGACAAGACGACCGGACAGACCATCTGGGTGAGCGCGCCGCAGGTGCGACACTACGACACCAACTACTCAAGCCCGATCATCGCGACAATCGACGGCGTCCGCCAGATGATCGTCGGCGGCACCGACGGGGCGTTTTACGGACTCAAGGTGAACACCGGTGAACGCATCTGGCGTCTTGAGGTGAGCAAACGCGCCATCCTCGCCAGCGCGGTGGTCCGCGGCACCACGATGTACTTCACGCACGGTGAGGAGAACATGGACACCACTGTGATGGGGATGGTGGCATCGATCGACCTGGCCGGCAGGACGGGAGAGATCCCCCTGACGGCGCTGGCGTGGCGCGTGCAGGGTTTCATGCCCACCTTCTCATCGCCGCTGCTCAATGGCAATCAGCTGATCTCGGTCGATAACGGGGCCGTGATGGGCGCGTTTGACGTGGCGACGGGCAAGGAACTGTGGACGCGTTCCCTGGGCACGCTGCAGAAAGGCTCGCCCACTCTCGCCGACGGCAAACTCTATGTCGGCACCGAAAACGGCAAGGTCTACATCCTGCGGCCCAGCGCCACGGGTGTGGAGGTGCTCGACGAAGATGTGCTCGGCAACCCGGCCGATCCGGAAGTGATTTTTGCCACGCCGGTTGTGTCGGGCGGACGTGTGTATGTGGCGTCGATGGAGCGGCTGTATGCCATTGGCCCAAAGGCCCCTGTCGCGGTGCCGCAGGCTCCCGCGCCGGCCGCACCCGCACCGTCGACGGCGGCACCGGCGGCGGTGCAGGTGTTCCCGTATGAAGCGCTGCTCGACGGCGGCGAGGCGCAGGCGTTCACCGTGCGCCTGTTCGACGCCCAGGGCCACTTCATCCGTCAGGCGGCCACCAGTGAAGTGGTGTGGGCGGTGGATCAACTGCAGGGCACCATCGGTGCCGACGGCCGCTACACCGCGCCAACGACCGGCACCGCCGGCTACGTGAAGGCCACGGTGGGCGGCATCACCGGTCAGGCGCGCGTGCGCGTCGTGCCGGCGTTGCCCTGGTCGATCGACTTCGAAGGCATGGCCGCCACACCGATGTGGTGGACCTCGAACCTGAAAGCATCACCACGTGAACTCGACGGCAACACGTTCCTCGTGCGTCCGCGCGACGACACCGTCGGACGCCGCACACGCTTCCTGATGGGCAAACCCGAATGGTCCGACTACACCGTCGAAGTGGATGTACGCGGCATCGAAATGCGACGGCAGCGCGGCGACGTGGGGATCATCAATCAGCGCTACATCCTGATGCTCTTCGGCAACAATCAGAAGCTCGAACTGCAGCCGTGGCAGGCGGCCGACGCCATGACCGTCAGCGTCAGCAACTTCTCGTGGCCGGTCGACACGTGGTACCGCATGAAACTGCGCGTGCAGAATCGCCCTGACGGCACCACGCTCGTGCAGGGCAAGGTGTGGCCGGCGGCCGAGACTGAACCGGCAGCATGGACGATCGAAAAGGTGGACACGATTCCGCATCGCGCAGGCGCACCCGGCCTGTACGGTGACGGGATTTCGGATGTGTTCTTCGACAATTTCAAGGTGTATCGGAACCAGTAGGATCCCTGATGAAGAAGCGTGTAGGCATTCTGTTCTCGGCGGCGCTTGCGACCGTCTGCGTTCTCTCCGTCTCGGCCAGTCAGCAGGCCAATGGCACCAAAGGAGTGACGTCCTGGCCCATGTGGGGCGGCTCCCCCGATCGCAACATGGTGTCGGATGCCACGGGGCTGCCGACCTCGTGGGACGTCAAGACCGGCGAAAACATCAAGTGGGTGGCCGCCCTGGGCTCCCAGAGTTACGGCAACCCGGTGATCTCGGGTGGCGTGGTGCTGGTCGGCACCAACAACGAAGCCGTGCGTGATCCAAAACAACCCGGCGACCGCGGCGTGCTCAAGGCCTTCCGCGAAGCCACCGGCGAATTCATGTGGCAGGCCACCTACGAAAAACTCACGTCGGGTCGTGCCAACGACTGGCCCTTCCAGGGCATCGCGTCGTCACCGCTGGTGATCGACAACGTCGCCTACTACGTGTCGAACCGCGGCATCGTGCACGCCGTGGACATTCAAGGCTTCCACGACAAGGACAACAACGGTCCCAAGCGCGACGAAGAACGCACCGGCATCAACGACCCGGACATTCTCTGGGAATTCGACATGATGGAGGAGGTGGGCGCCTTCCCGCACAACCTCGCCAACTCGTCGCCGGTCGCCTTCGGCAACATCCTCTACGTCTCGACGGGCAACGGGCAGGACGAAAGTCATGTGAACATCCCGTCCCCCAAGGCGCCCGCCATCATCGCGCTCGACCGCGTGACCGGTGAGCTGCTCTGGGAGGATGCGTCCCCCGGCGACAAGATTCTGCACGGACAGTGGTCCACGCCGACGGTGGGCACGATCGGCGGCGTTGTGCAGGCCATCCACGGACAAGGCGACGGCTGGGTGCGCGGCTACGAGGCCAAGACGGGCGAGAAACTCTGGGAGTTCGACACCAACCCGAAGGATGCCGTCTGGCCCAAGACCCGCAACGAGATCATCGCCACACCCGTCGTCGTCGGCGACATTGTCTACATCGCCAATGGGCAGGATCCGGAACACGGTGAGGGCATCGGGCACCTCTACGCCATCGACGCCACCAAACGCGGCGACATCACCGAGAGCGGCCGCCTCTGGCACTACAACAAAATTCGCCGCACGATCTCGACGGCCGCAGTGAAGGACGGGATTCTGTATTACCCGGACTTCTCCGGCTTCTTCCACGCCCTCGACGCCAAGACCGGCGAAGTGTTGTGGGTGCACGACATGTTCGCAGCCATGTGGAGCTCGGCGTTTGTGGCCGATGGCAAGGTGTACCTGGGTGACGAAGACGGCGACATCACCATCTTCCAGCACGGTCGCGAAAAGAAGGTGATCAACGAGCTGAACATGGGCAGCTCGGTGTACTCCACCGCGATCACCGCGAATGGCGTCATCTACTTCATGACGCGCAACAACTTGTACGCCATCCAGCAAGGCGCGAAGTTGAGATAACGCGTGTCATGGAGGATGGGGGATGGGGGATGGAGGATGGGAAGTGAGGAACGGGGAGTGAGCATTTCGGGATCGCGATTTGGCACGTGGGGAGCCGCCGCGTTGGTGTTGGTAGCGACTGGTGTAGGTCTGCTCGCATCACCTCTCGCTGTCTCTCCATCCTCCATCCTTCCGTCGCCATCACAGCCTGCGGCGGTGCAATCCTGGTCCCAGTTCCGCAACACCCCGACCCTGTCGGGTGTCACGACAGCGACCTTGCCCGCAACCCTGCGTCTGCAATGGACATTCGAAGCTGGCGCCAACATCGATTCGTCTGCGGCCATCGTGAACAACGTGGTGTACGTCGGCAGCGGCGACGGAAAGCTCCTGGCGATCGACGCAGCGACAGGGAAACAGCGCTGGACCTATCAGGCGGTGTCGGACAACTACGGCATCGGTGAATCCTCGCCCGCCGTTGTCAATGGGATCGTCTACATCGGCGACCTGTCGGGGGTGTTCCACGCGGTGGATGCAGCCACGGGCAAGGTACGCTGGACGTTCAAGACGGGCGCTGAGATCAAGTCGTCACCGGTGGTGTCGGCCGGCAAGGTGCTGATCGGGTCGTACGACGGGTATCTCTACGCCCTCGACGCCGCGACAGGCACACAGGCGTGGAAGGTTCAGACCGACAACTACGTGCATGCGACGCCCGCGATTTGGAACGGCGTGGCCTACTTCGGCGGGTGCGACGAGTTTTTTCACGGCGTGCGCATCAGCGACGGTGTGCAGGTGGTGAAACTCGCCACCGAGTCGTACACCGCCGCGTCACCCGCCATCGCGAACGGCATTGCGTATTACGGCACGTTCGCCAACGAAGTGGTGGCGGTTGATATCGCGGCCAAGAAAGTACTGTGGCGGTTCATGGATCCCGACCGGCAGTTCCCGTTTTATTCGTCGGCAGGAATGGCCAACGGCATGGCGATTCTCGGTGGTCGGGACAAAAATGTGCGCGCCATCGACATGGCCACAGGCAAGCAGCGCTGGGTCTTCCCAACCCGCGCCCGCGTCGAATCCTCCCCCGCCATCGTGGGCAACCGCGCGATCGTGGGCTCGAGTGATGGCAGGCTCTACGTGCTGGATGTGAACTCCGGCAAACGCCTCTGGGAATTTGAAGCCGGCGCGCCGTTCACCGCCTCACCGGCGGTCGCCGGCGGCCGCGTGATCATCGGCGACGGCGACGGCCGCCTCTACGCCTTCGGGCAATAGTTCTTTCACCATGGAGACCATGGGGTTCCATGGAGAATGCACGGACGTTCGAAGACGCGGGGTTGAGCGCCCGGCGTTGCCGGGCGCAGTGAGGGGAGGGTGGGCCCAAACGAAAGCACGCTCCACAATTCCACGAGGTGTTTTCGTTTGGGCCCACCCTCCCCTCACCGTGCCGCCGAAGGCGGCACCCAACCCCTCATCTCCATGGCCCTCCATGTCCTCCATGGTTAATGCTCTTGTCGCACCCACGTCAAAGCCAGCAGCCCGGGTGCCCAGGCAATCGTCCAGGCGATGAGGTGCCACACGTAGTTGCGGCCGTCGTCGGGTGCACGATCGGTCCAGATGCCGGCCACGAAGTAAAACGCGGCGCCTGACGCCACGGCAGCGATGACCCCGCGCAGCAGCCAGTCGCGCACAGCGCCGGTCTGTCCGCGAAGCCATGCGTTGATCGCGGCGAGCACCAGCCACATGAACGCCCAGGAAGCGATCAGGCCGCACAGGTACCCGAGCGAGCCGGCGACAGCATAAAACGCGCCTGCGCCGGCGACGCCGGCGACGATACCGCCCAGTGAGCCACGGGCGACCGCACCGGCGGCGTGGCCGAGGACGAGCCCCACCGCGAGCAGCAGCACCGCACCATGCACCACGCCGGCAGTGGTGGTGTGGCGCACGCCGTGTTCAAACCAGATGTAGTCGCCGATGGTGGCCACGAGCGCTACGACGAGTGGTCGGACCAGATGAGCCATGATGCGCGGATTATGGCACGCGGCGCTGCGGAAGGGGCGCGGCCCTAGGTGAGACGTGTAACGACGACCTCCGGTAGCGCGACTGACCGCACCGGAGCCCCAGGACGTTTCTCGACGCAGACAGAGGTCATTGATCCTGTGGCCAGCACGTCGTCGCCGCGACGGAGCGTGAATTCGTAACGCAGGGAGCGGCGACTGACGGCGTCCACACGGACGTGCACCTCGAATTCGTCTTCGAATCGGAGGGGCGCCTTGAAGTCGCACGACGCGGCCACGCGCGGGTATCCAATGGATTCCCCCTCAGGGGCAATCTGCAGGCCCAGCGAGCGCCACAGCGCATGCTCCGCTTCTTCCATGTACCGGAAGTACCAGCTGAAGTGCACGATCCCGGCCAGATCGGTTTCAGCAAACTGCACACGGCGCTGGTAGTAGAACTCTGCTGGCATGCCTCATTCACTATACTGACTGCATGCGCAAGTGCTTTCGTACGGCAGGAATCTCTCTGGTCGTGTTTCTCATGGTGACCTCGCCCGTGTGGGCGCAGACTGGCGCCACACTCTCGGGTGTGGTGCAGGACGCTTCCGGGGCCGTGCTCCCTGGCGCGACGGTGGTGGCGCGACATCTGGGCACCGGTGCGGTGCGTGAGACGGTGGCTGGCGTGGACGGCCGATTCGCACTGGGCAATCTGCAGGCTGGCGCCTACGAAGTACGGTCGGAATTGAACGGTTTCCGTCCACTCATCAGATCCGGCATCAACCTGACTGTTGGCGAAAACGCCTCGCTCACCCTCGTTCTCGTCGTCGGCGCCGCTGAAGTGGTGACGGTCACCGGTGCGGCGTCGCAGGTGAATACCCGAACCTCGGAGCTCAGTTATCTGGTCGATCAGCGCACGATGGCGCAGATCCCGGTCAACGGCCGCAACTATACGGACCTGATGTCACTGCTGCCGGCCGTCACGCCGTTTCCGCATCGTGACAACGGCTCGGTAGTGGCGCATGGCCTGGCGATGAGTGTGAACGGTCAGGATCCACGCGCCAACGTGTATCTGCTCGATGGCACATTGCTGAACGACTTCACGAACAGCCCGGCGGGATCAGCGGCGGGCACCGCGCTCGGCATGGACACCGTGCAGGAGTTTCGACTGGAGTCGAACACGTATCGTGCGGAGTTCGGGCGCAATATCGGTGGACAGATCAACGCGATCACCAAGTCGGGCACCAATCGACTCGCCGGCAGCCTGTTTGAGTTCCATCGGAACGAGTGGCTCGACGCGCGCGGGTATTTCGACACCGGCGACAAGCCCGACTTTGTGCGCAATCAGTTTGGCGGCACCATTGGCGGGCCCCTGCAGACCGATCGACTCTTCTTTTTCGGGGGATACGAGGCGCTGATCGAAAATCTCGGTCGAACGGTGGTGACAACCGTACCCGATGACAATGCGCGGCTCGGGGTGGTTGGTGGCGTAACGATTCCCATCAACCCCGCGATCGTGCCGTTTCTCAACGAGTTCCCGCGCGCCAACGGCGAGTCGATCGGTGGCGGACTCGCGCGGTATACGTTCCCCTTCGATCAGACCCTCAGGCAGCACTTCGTGCAGGGCCGCGTTGATGCCGTACTGGCCGACGGCAAGCAGTTCTTCACGCGCTACACGTTTGACGATGCGGAGCAGCGGTTGCCGACGGACTTCCCGCAGTTTCCGCGATCGTTCATCTCGACGAACCAGTATGTGACGGCCGAGTACCGGCAGTCGCTGTCGAGTTCCCTGTTTCATACACTGCGGGCCGGGTACAGTCGTACGCGCGTTGGCCAGGATATCGAAGCCAATACGGCGACCCCGCTGCCGGTGTTTGCTCCAGGCCGTGAGTTCACCGGCGCGATCGATATTGGCGGCATGCCGAGATTCGGCCCGCAGCTCTCTGCCCGTCTGCGCCTCCGTCAGGATGTCTTCAGCCTGAACTACGACATTACGCACACGCGTGGTCGACATCTCTTCAAAGCCGGTGCCGTCGCGGAGCGCTACGTCTCGAGCGAGTTCAACCCCACGTTCAGCCTTGGCCTCTTCAGGTTCGCAAATCTCGCCGCGTTCCTGCGCAATACGCCGGCTGTCTTTATCGGCCTGACGCCTGCAGGCGATACCAACCGCACGTGGCCGTTCACCGTGTTCGGTGCGTATCTACAGGACGACTGGCAGGTGCGATCGAACCTGACGCTGAATCTCGGTCTGCGTGTGGAGGGTTCGACGATGCCGGTTGATGAAGGCGGACGCGACATCAACATGCGTGATCTGCTGGGTGTGCCGACGGTGGGTCCGCTCTACGACAACCCTGCGCCGACGCTGTCGCCGCGCATGGGTCTCGCGTGGAACGTGCGCGAGGACGGCCGCACGTCGATTCGTGGTGGGTATGGGCTCTACTACAACACCAACAACCATCAGAACCTGATCGTCACTGTGACCAACCCGCCCGCGACGCCGCGGGTGGTCATTGGCGGCCCGTCGTTCCCCGTCCCGCAGTTCGAACGCCTGTCAGGCATCTCGGTGCGACCAATTCAGTACGACGTCGAGTTACCACGCGTCCACATGTGGAACGTCAACGTGCAGCAGGAGTTCTTCACTGACTGGATGGTCATGGTGGGCTACGCCGGGTCCCGCGGACAACATCTGTGGCGCAACTCCGACGTGAACGTGCCGACACCAACCACACTCAGTGACGGCACGCTGTTTTATCCGGCGGGTCTGACGCGACCCAACACGCGATACTCCGCCATCGAACTCAAGTCGAGTGACGGCGAGTCCTGGTACAAGGCACTCATCGTTGAAGTGAAGAAGCGCTGGAGCAACGGGCTGCAGCTGCAGTCGTCGTACACGTGGTCGGAGTCGGAAGACACCACACAGAATTCCACGTTTTTTTCGGACTCGACAACCGCATCGGTTTCAGCGATGCCGGAGTTCATCCCCGGCTACAACAAGGGGTACTCGGACTTTCATGCCAGGCACAACTGGGTGACCAACTTCGTGTGGGAGCCCCTCAGCGGCTGGCGCTTGTCGGGGATTTACCGCATGCGCAGCGGCAGTCCGCTGACCCCATTTGTGCAGACCAACAGGTCGCGATCCCTCTGGTCGCCCTCGCTCGGCCCGGGCACCGGGCCCGACCGGCCCAGCTACGCACCCGGGTTCAACAAGGACAACGCGGTCACGGGCGATCCGAGTCAGTGGTTCAACCCGGCGGCGTTTGTATTGCAGCCGATCGGCACGTTCGGCAATGTCGGGCGCAACGAACTGATGGGCCCGGACCTGCAGACGATGGACCTGGCGCTGAGCAGGACGTTTGGCCTGAGCCGTTTGTCGATGGGTCGCGGCACGCTTGAGTTGCGCGCGGAGGTGTTCAACCTCTTCAACCGTGCCAACTTCGGTCCGCCGTCGCTGGTGGCCTTCAGCGGCACGACCAACAACGAAGCCCCGCTGTCGTCGTTCGGGCAGATTCGCTCAACGATTACGTCCGCCCGTCAGGCGCAGCTGGGGATTCGGATTTCGTTCTGACCCCTGGTCCGACAAAGACGTCGGGTGTCTTTTTTTGCATCGCTGAAATCGACAAAAGACACCCGACGTCAACTACCGCGCGACGTTGTACGCGAAGAGCGTGTCCTGATCGCGCAGAAAGAGCTTGCCGCCTGACACGACCGGGTGGGTCCACGTAGGCAGGTTGCCGGTCTTGATCGTGAACCGCCCGTGTTCGACGTATTTCGCCGGGTTGGCTTCGACAAGGCCGACCACGCCGTTTTCGCCGAAGAGGTAGAGCCGGCCATCGGCGAACGTCATCGAGCCTTTGCCCACACTGCGATCGCGCCAGGCGACTGCGCCCGTGTCGAAGCGCATCGCGGTGAGGATCGCAGACGAGAAGCCGTACAGGTGATCACCGATGAGGATCGAACTGGCGTGGTGGTTGCGCATTTCGCGAGTGAAGTACACCTCGGACGCGGTCACGCGGTTACCGGCAGCCGTCAGTGACAACAGCGCCGCGCCGGTGCCGTAGTCCGAGGAGAGAAACACGTGATTGCCGCGTGCGATCGGCGTGGCGACGTTCGCGGTGCGGTTGGCCATGCGATCGTAACTCCAGAGCAGGCGGCCATCACTGACATCCACGCCAACTGCGCGGCTCGCAGTGAACACGATCGCCTGTTGCACGTTGCCGATGGGGTGCAGGATGGCAGAGGAGTAGCCCGGCCGATCGCTCTGGGACTGCCAGAGCACCGCGCCGTCTGTCTTGCGCAGCGCCACGATGCCACTGTTGCGGCCTCCGGGTGTCACCAGAATGCGATCCCCGAGCACCAGTGGCGATTCACTCAGGCCCCATGTGATATTCGAGCCGCCAAATTTCTGGAGCAGGTTCTGTGTCCACACCACCATGCCTGTCGCGGCATCGAGCACAGAGAAATCGCCGTTTGAACCGAAGGCGTACACCCGATTGCCATCAACTGTCGGGGTTGAGCGCGGACCGTCGCCGCGGTCGTTGCTGAAGCGGCGGCCATTGGGCACCTCCCAGAGCTTCTTGCCCGTCGCTGCGTCAAACGCCATCACATACTCGGTGTTCTGCCTCGACCCGAGCGTATAGAGGCGCCCGCTTGCCACCGCAAACGATGAGTACCCGCTGCCTGCACCGGTTGCGCGCCACGCGAGTTTAGGTCCCCCAGCAGGCCATTGCTGCAGCAATCCTCTTTCTGTCGACACACCATCCCGTCGCGGCCCACGCCACTGCGGCCAATCGTCGAAGTAACTGCTGAGAGTGACACCGCCGGCAACGAGGAGCAACACGCAGGCCAGACCAGCCCGCAGCGAAGGATTGAAGTGCATATGGCATCTTACCCGCCTTCGCCAAGGCTACGGCGAGGCAAGCTGCACTAGTATGTGTGCATGCATTGGGCAGCATTCGCGCTAGGGGCGGCGTTGTCGTGGGGGCTGTATGGTCCCGCGCTTCACCAGGGTCAGGTCAAACTCGGCAGTCCGTTCAAAGCACTACTGTGCGTTGGCGTCGCCTACTTCATCGTGGGCGTGCTGGTGCCGGGGTTGGTGCTGGCGTCGCAGGGACAACTGACGCGGGGGTGGTCGATGGATGGCGCGATGGGCGCCACGGCTGCCGGGATGCTCGGCGCGATCGGCGCCGTGTTCATCATTTACGCCTTCCGCGCAGGCGGGCTGCCCACCTACGTGATGCCGCTGGTGTTCGGCGGCGCACCGCTGGTGAACGTGCTGTTCACCATGTACCTGCACCCGCCGAAGGAATCGCCGAATCCGCTGCTCTATCTCGGCTTCATCCTCGTCGCGGCGGGGGCGTCGATGGTGCTGTACTTCAAGCCTTCTTCTTAGTGCTCTCGTGCTCCGGTGCTCGAGTGCTCAGGTGCGCCGCACTTGAGCACCCGAGCACCTGAGCACCTATCGAACTCGGCAAATATCAAGACCGAGCAAATAATCCAACCCCCCGCCCCCAATCGGCGCTCCAGGCGGCGGCGCGGGAATCGACGCAGGCGTGAGCTCCGAGTACGGCCGGTCGAGGAAGCGGCGGATATCGTCGGCGAGGAGCTGACGATGGGCGCGCTCGGCGGTGTCTGACGCACTCGCCGCCACAAGCGTCGCTCGGGTGGGGAGCGACTTGAGCATGTCGGTGGCGAGGGCGCGCACCTGTGTCATCGGGGCCGACTCGGCCATCGTCATGAATCGGCGGACGAGCGCACGTTCCATGGCGCGATTGACCTCGGCTTCGTAGCCTGACGCCGGCGTGGCATCAAAGACCGTCGCCGACAGGCGGGCGAGCACATCCTCAAGGCCGGGCAAGGACGCGTCGACGGCCTTCTGCGCCACAAGGCGCGCTGCTCGGGTGTTCGAGAATAACCCGTTCAACACGATCTCGGTGGCCGACACGGCGGGCGAGACAGGGTCAAACGCGCCGCCGGTCATGCGCGGAAACATTTCGCGGTTGGAGCCGAACCCCGGAGGCCGCGGCGGGATGTTCTGCACCACCGCCGACGGCAACACGAGGTCACCGAGTCGCAACGCACTCATGAGGGCCTCAAGCGCCGCCGTCTGTCTGGCCGCCGGCACCCACCGCACGGGCGTCAATCCATCGCCGCGCATGGCATACGTGTATTCCTGCCCTCCCAGCGCCGTGACAGCTGATTCCGCCGCATACCGATGATGCAGATACACCGGCACCAACGCCTCCTCGATCATCGCCATGGGACGACCCAGTCGAATCGCGCGCTCGCCAAAGCCTTCCATGGCTGCACGACGCAGCTGCAGAATGCGCATCAGCTCGGCCGCCTCGTCCATGCCGTTGTTCCACTGATCAACGCCTGGATGCAGATCGGTGTCCTGATTCGAGAAGTACCGGATGTCCGCCTCCCACGCCTCATCGAGAATCCGGTCGAGCGCGGCGGCTTCATCGGCGCCGGGCGCAAACTGCGAATACCCGTACTGGATCGCCACCTTGTCCCACTCACCAATGCCGACGTCGTACGCGTCCGACACGTCCATCGTGCCGTTCGGCTGCAACGCGATCAGCGGGTGTGGATAGTCGAGCGTCGAGATGCGGCCCTTGCTGCTGTTGTAGTAGTTGTGACCGAGACCGATCGTGTGGCCGATTTCATGCGCCGACAGCTGACGGATGCGCGCCAGCGCCGTCTCGGCCAACACGGCCGGCCGTTCGGTGCCGTCCACATACGGCGAGAGCAATCCTTCAAAAATCAAATAGTCCTGCCGCCACCGCAGGGAGCCCAGCGTGACGTGACCCTTGAGAATTTCGCCGGTGCGCGGATCAGAAATCGAGCCGCCGTAGCTCCATCCACGTGTGGACCGATGCACCCACGTGATGGTGTTGTAGCGCACATCCATGGGATCGGCGCCTTCGGGCATTACCTCCACCTGAAACGCATTCCGGAAGCCGGCCGCTTCATACGCGTCATTCCACCAGCGCCCACCCTCGATCAGCGCCGTGCGAATCGGTTCCGGCGCCCCGCGATCCACGTAGTAGATGATCGGTTCCACCGGCTCACTCACCGCCGCGTTGGGATCCTTCTTGATGAGTCGATGGCGGTTGATGTACCGCACAGTCATGTCCTCACCGAGCGGAGCCGCGTAGTCGGCATACGTGGTGGCCCCGTAACCCGCCCGGGGATCCGCCAGCCGAGGCGTATAGCCGTCGTCAGGCAGTTGAATGAAGCTGTGGTGCTGCCGCAGCGTCACCGCCGACGCGTTTGGTGCCACGTCACCGACACGACCGCCCTGTTGACCGGCACCACCCCCTCGGCCGCCACCGTCGCTGATGAACGTCGAGATGACATCAATTTCAGAGTTCTGTGGAAACCCCTTCGTCCACTCGAGGTTCACCGCGCTGCGACTGCGGTCGAAGCGATACCCCGTACCCAACCGGGTCGACACGTTGTGCGTGTCGCGCATGAGGAAGTCGGAAAGATCCACGAGGACGCGGCCGTTTGATTCCGCCGCAACGGGGAAACCCCACAGGATGGATTTGGCAAACGCATCCTCGACGGCACGACGTTCAGCCGCGTTCTCGGAGTTGGCGCGGTAGTCGTAGTTGGGCTGCACCATCAAGACCCGCGGGCCGACTCTCTGGAAACTGACAATCGCCCGGCCACCCAGCTGGGCGCGGTCCAACCCGATGTCGTTTGAGCCGAGACCGGCCGACAAGCCGCTGGAATACAACATTTCCCGGCCCAGTTCGGGAATCTCAAGAAACAGCGCCCCGGTCGACTCTTCCCAGTACAGCGGGACAAACCCGTCAATCTTCTGCATCGCTGCGGTCCGGTCCGCAATCTGAGGGATCGCCGCCTTGGCTGCGGCACCCTGGCCTCCACCACCGGCCTGTCCTGAAAGAGCGGCCGGCACCACCAGCACCAGCGTCAGCACACAGGTTGCCACCATCGATACACGCGTTGCAGTCGCTCTCACATCCACCTCCGAATTGGGCCCCGAGACCCGCCGGGGCCGATTGTAACGCCCTTGCGAACTTCGGAGGCGATAAAGACGTCGGGTGTCTTTTTTTGCATCGCAGAAATCGAAAAAAGACACCCGACGTCCTTTCGTCGACCGGATAATTGGGCGACGTGACGCTCGAAGACGAACTCCGCCGCTGCCTGGCTGCGCCGCTGCCAGGTGCGACCGCCCACCTCCGTTTTGCCCCCACGCCCATCCTGCGGCTCTGGGACCCTGCGGCCACGCCGCCGGATGCCCGCCACGCCGCCGCACTGGTGTTGGTGTATCCGGGGGCCGACGGGCCGACACTGGCCCTGACGCTGCGCCGACCGGACCTGCCCCACCACGGAGGGCAAATCAGTCTGCCCGGCGGCGGCCTGGAACCCGGCGAATCGCCGGTCGCGGGTGCGTTGCGCGAAACACAGGAGGAACTCGGCGTCGATCCGGCACTGGTGCGGGTGGTGGGGACGCTCTCCACGCTCTGGGTGATCGTCAGCGGATTTGTGGTGCACCCGATCGTCGGCATCGCCGACGAACGACCGGCCTTTGTGCCCTCCCCGTACGAGGTGGATACGATCATCGAAGCCCCGATCGACGCGCTGCGGAATGCCGCCGCCGTGCAGTGGGGCCGCCGTGTCCGGGCGAACGTGCCGCTGGTGTGTCCCTATTTTGCGCTCGGAGCGCATCGGGTGTGGGGGGCGACCGCCATGATTCTGGGCGAATTCTGCACGGCCCTGGACCCCGCGTTCGCGCCGCCTCCGGCGCCCATGCCCGACAGACTCGACACGTTACCTGATTTAGGGTAACCGCTATGGTGTTCACGGTCACGCAGTGACCAGCAGCCCGAGATGAGGAGATGGGGAGATGGGTTAGGATTCCCGCATGACCCGATCGATTCGTCCGCTGCTGCTCGCCCTGGCGCTGGTTGTCGTGCCCGCGCTGATGTTCACGTCCCTCTCCGCACGTCAGGCCGCACCGGCCGGCCCGGTGGCCCAGGCGACCGATGCGACGCAGTGGGACGGGCTTCGCTGGCGCAACATCGGCCCATTTGTGGGCGGCCGGGTCACCGCCGTGGCCGGTCATCGGTTGCAGCCTGCGACCTATTACCTCGGCGGCGCAGGTGGCGGCGTCTTCAAGACGATCGACAGCGGCACCACGTGGCGCCCGATCTCAGACGGATTTTTCGAGACCGGATCGATTGGCGCGATTGAAGTCGCCGACTCGGATCCCAACATCATCTATGTCGGCACGGGCAGCGTGGCGATCCGCAGCAACGTCATCGAAGGCCGCGGTCTCTACAAGTCCACGGATGCCGGCGAGACATGGACGCATATCGGCCTGCGTGACGCGGGCCAGATCGGCTCCATCCGCGTGCATCCGACCAACCCCAACCTGGTGTACGCGGCCGTGCTCGGCACCGCGTTCGGACCGTCGGAGACTCGTGGTGTCTACCGCTCCCGCGATGGCGGCCAGACATGGCAGCGCGTGAAGTTCGTCAGCACTCGCACGGGATTTGTGAACCTGGCGATGAATCCGTCGAATCCGGATGAAATCTACGCGGCAGCGTGGCGCGGTGAACGCAAGCCGTGGACGATCATCAGCGGTGGTCCCGCCGAAGATGGTGGCCTCTACAAGACGATGGATGGCGGCGAGACATGGACGCGCCTGGGTGGCGGACTCCCGCCGGGCATCATCGGCAAGATCGATGTGGACATCTCGCGATCGCGCCCGTCCACCGTCTACGCGCTCGTCGAGGCCCCGCGACCGCAGGGTGGACTCTACCGATCCGACGACAGCGGCGCCACCTGGCGCCTGACCTCCAATGCGCCGAACTTGCTGGCGCGACCGTTTTATTACACGTACGTGGACGTCGATCCCAAAGATTCCGACACCGTGTGGGTCAACAACCTGTCGTTGCTCAAGTCCACCGATGGCGGCGCGACCTGGAGGTCGGTGCCCACACCTCACGGCGATAACCACGGCATGTGGATTAATCCGGACAACCCGAATCTCATCGTCCAGAGCAACGACGGCGGCGCGAACGTCTCCACTGATGGTGGCGCCACGTGGTCCACACAGTCGAATCAGTCCACGGCTGAACTGTATGGCGTCGAGGTCGACAATCAGTTTCCCTATCGCGTCTACGGCGCACAGCAGGACAACAACACCTGGGTGGTCATGAGCAAACTGCCGGCCACCGGCCGCTACACACTGGCCGATACCTACATGGCCGGTCCGGGCTGCGAAACGGGCCCGATCAGACCCACGCCCGGCAACCCCAACGTCGTCTACGGCGTGTGCAAAGGCGAGTTCTACAGGCGCAACGTCACAACCGGTCAAACCCAGAGCAACTGGAACTATCCGCAGAACCGCTATGGCACCGCCTCACGCGACATCACGTATCGCTTCCAGCGCACCTCGCCCTTCATGATTTCGAAGCACGACCCCAACATGATCCTGCACGGCTCACACGTTGTGCACAAGACGATGGATGGCGGCAGGACGTGGGAGATCATCAGCGGCGACCTGACGCTGAATGAACCGGGTCCACAGCAGGATATTTCCGGAGAGCCCATCACGCGCGACATCACCGGCGAAGAAGTGTATTCGGCACTGTTTGCGATCGAGGAGTCGCCGATCGAAGCCGGCGTGATCTGGACGGGCGCGAACGACGGTCCGGTCCACGTGACCAGGGACAACGGCAAAACGTGGGTCAAGGTCACTCCACCGTCGATGCCGCCCGGCGGTCGAATCAGCAACATCGATCCGTCCCCCCATCGCCGCGGCTCCGCCTACGTCGTCGCCCATCGGCGTCTGCTCAACGACCAGAAGCCGTACGTGTATCTGACGAACGACTACGGAGCGACATGGTCACTGCTGACGCCGGGCACCAATGGCATTCCCGGCGACCATGTGATGCGCGTCGTTCGGGAGGATCCCGATCGCGAGGGCCTGTTGTACGCCGGCACGCAGTTCGGCTTCTTTGTGTCGTTCAACAACGGCCGCGACTGGCAGCGCTTCCAGCAGAATCTGCCGATCACGCCCGTCACCGACATCCGGGTGCATCAGCAGGATCTCGTGGTGTCGACCATGGGCCGCGGATTCTGGATTCTGGACAACATCACGCCGCTGCACCAGACGCCGGCGGCAGGGGCGGCTGCGTTCCTCTACGCGCCTGGACCAGCCATGCGTGCGCGTCATGGCGCCATGGCGGGGTCGCTGACGACGCCGGAGTTGCCCGGGCCTGGCGCGGTCATCGACTACACACTGCGTGAGGCAGCGAATGAGCCCATCACGCTTGAGATTCTCAACGCGTCCGGCGAAGTCATGCGCACGATCCGATCGGTGGCCGGTGGCGGTCGAACGGGTGGCGGACTTCCGGTGGCCGCGGCGTCCGGGATGACCGAGCCGCCACTGCCGGGGCAGGGACGCGGCGGTGGACGTGGAGGTCGTGGTGGCGGGAGCGCCGCCGCACCGCTGACGGCCAACGCCGGCATGCAGCGATACGTGTGGAATATGCTGGCCGACAGCGGCCTGACCGTGCCTCCCGGCAAATACACCGTGCGGTTGACGGTGGGAGACTGGAATCAGAGCCAGCCGCTCGAAGTGCGGCTCGATCCGAGACTGACAGCGGACGGTATCACCACCGAGGATCTCGAGCTGCAGTACGACTTCAACGTTCGTCTGCGCGCGAAGATTTCGGAGTCGCAGCAGTTCACGGCCGCCGTGCAGAAGGCGATGGCCAGCGCGACAGGCGACGCGAAGGTGGTGCTCGAGCGTATTCACAAGGCGCTCGTCAACGAACCGGACATCACCTATCCGCAGCCGATGTTGAACGCCCAGTTCCAGGCCATCACGCGCGTATCGAACGTCGCCGATGCGCGGCCGAACAACGACGCCGTTCGCCGACTTGAGGATCTTGAGAAGGAACTGGCAGCGCTCAAGGCTGAGGCCGCGAAGGTGGGAGTCAGGTAGCTAGAGCAGGTCGCGGCCGTGGAGCGTGAGCCACCGCTCGGCCTCGCGCCACTCCGGGCACACTGAGGCCACTTCCCGCCAGAAGGCGCGGGAGTGGTTTGGTTGGCGCAGGTGCATCAGCTCGTGGAGGATCACGTAGTCCGCCACGGACGGCGGCATCAGCACGAGACGCCAGTTGAGGGCGATGGTCCGGCGCGTGGAACACGAGCCCCAGCGTGAGCGCTGATTTCTGATCGACACACGGGCGACGGATTCGCCGCAGGTCGCGGCGAGTGCCAGACATCGCTCGGGCAACTCGCGTGCGGCCAGGGCGCGCAGGAACATCTCCACCTCCTGTCGCAACGTGCGCGCGTCCGACGACTTCAGCCATCGACACTCGCCCAGCTGCACGTGGGTGTCATCACACAACACGGGCGTCTGCTCCCCCCGAAACCACACCGGTGCGCCTGGTTGCCACCCCTCAACCCGTGCGTGTCGCCGAACACGTTCGCGCGCGATCCACGGCCCCTGCGAACGCACAAACGCCACACCGGCTGCCACCGAGGCCCGTCGAGGCACCGTCAGTCGCAGTCCACCCGCATCCGTCATGCGCAGCACATACCGGCGGGCGCGCTGATGCCGCACGATCTTCAGCGGCCATGTGTGCCCGTCGATCTCGATGGAACTGGGCGTGGTCGAACGCACCGGTGCCGACGGCACGTCCCACGGCAAACGAATCTGGAAGCCGAACGCCACGCACAAGAGGGTACCGCACTGAGATGGGGAGATGCGGAGATGGGGGCGCGGCGATCTGAAAAGAATCCTAAGTTTGTGAATTTACAGAACAAGGATTGTGGATCGTGCGTCAATTGACCTGTGTCTGGCCTATTTGGCCCAGCAATATCGTAAGCATGTAAACACTTGCTTACATCTCTAGAAGTGCGATACGGTTCAGAAACCATGGTTGTGAGCGAAGTTCGCGAGTCCCTCCTGAAAGCGGCCCTCAAGCTGTTCGCCGAACACGGCAGCCGCGGAGCTACCACCCGCCGGATTGCACAGGAGGCCGGGGTGAACGAGGTCACCCTGTTCCGTCACTTCCCGAACAAACAGACGCTGCTGCACGCGGCCCTGCACTCCTTTATCGAACAAACGCCCTACCTACGGCTGCCGGACACGCCCGGCGATGTCGCGGCGGAGCTCGATGCGTGGGCGCGCGACCACCACAAACATCTGCACCGCCTGCGTGCACTGATTCGGACCTTCATGGGCGAGTTCGAGGAAAACCCCGAGCAATGCAAACAAGCGATGTGCACCTCGATCAACATCGCCAACGAGCTGACCGACTACCTCACAGCCGCACAACGCGCCGGTCTTGTCGCCGACACGTTCGTGCCATCGGCGGCCACGTCGATGCTGATGGGCACGCTGTTCTCCGATGCCCTGAGTCGCGACCCGATGCCCGAACGGTTTCCCTACCCGATGCGTGACGGCATCACGCACTACCTGCAGTTGTTTCTGCGTGCGATTGGCGCACGCGAAGGGAAATAGATGCGCACGCGTACTGGTTTTGTTGTTCTGGCGCTGGTCTTCGCGCTGACGTCTCCTGCTCTGGCACAGGCGCCTCGTGCGCTCACGCTGGAGGACGCTCTTCGCCTGGCTGAAACACACAGCGAGTCGCTGGTGATCGCGGACGCGGGCACCGCACGGGCCCGGGCGGACCTCAAACGCACCAACAGTCAGCGGTATCCGCAGATCAGCTTTGCCGGCGGGTACGACCGCACACTCGCCTCGGAGTTCAGCGGCATCTTCGACAGCGGTGGCGGCGCACCCGGAGACGCGGACTTCAGCGATCTGCCGTTTGGCCAGGCCAACGCGTACCGCTTTTCGCTGACCGGCTCACAGTTGCTCTACAGCGCGGGTCGCGTCGGCAAACAGCGCGATCAGGCAGACCTCGGAATCCGGGGTGCCGAATTGACCGTCGCAGCTACGCGCGCCTTGGTGCAGTTGGATGTGACGCAGGCGTTTTACGACGTCGCGCTGACCGATCGACTCGCCTCGATCGCACAGTCCGGCTACGACCAGGCCGACGCGGCCTTCCAGCAGACACAACTCTCCTACGACGCCGGCCGCATGCCCGAGTTCGAGGTGCTGCGCGCACAGGTCCAGCGCGACAATCAGCGCCCCATCGTCATCCGCGCCAAGGCACATCATCAACGCGCACTGCTCCGCCTGCGTCAACTGCTTGATTTGCCGGCTGACACACCACTCACCCTGGTGGTCGACCTCGAGGCCGTGGACCTTGCGGCGCCCGCGCCGTTTGCCGACGCCCTTGTGGCGGCGGAGCAGCAGGTGGATCTGGCGTCACGCACGTCACTGGCGCAGGCCGAACTCGCCGTGCGCCTGCGGCAGCTGGGCATCGAGATCGTCCAGTCAGCCAAACGGCCGACGGTCAGTTTTGTGTCGACCTACAGCGCCACGAACTATCCAAACACGGTGTACCCGGACTTCGGACGGATCAGGAACAACTGGACGGTCGGCGCACAAATCACGATGCCGGTGTTTGCAGGATTCCGCATTCCCGCCGAAGAAGCCGCCGCCAAAGCCGATCTGACTGAGGCCGAGGCACGGCTCAAGCAGGCGCGTGAGCTGGCCGGATTGCAGCGCGCCACTGCGCTGCAGGAGATGGAATCAGCGCGCGCGGCCTGGGAAGCCACCGGCGGCACCATTACGCAGGCACGCCGCGCATACGAAATTGCCGAGCTTCGCTTCCGCGAAGGGATCTCGACACAACTCGAGCTCTCCGATTCGCGACTCGCGTGGCAATCGGCGCAGGCCAATCGTGCGCAGGCCGCACGCGACCTGCAATTGGCGCGAGTGCGCGTGGCACTGTTGGCGGATTTGCCGATTGGATAGTGGCTCGAGTGCAGTGTCGGGAAACGAGTAGTACGGAGCAGACGGACTTTAGTCCGTCTGGTGCCCGACGGGCTGAAGCCCGTCGGCTCCGAGAGCAACTGGAGATAACGATGCGTAGAAGCGTAATGGCGTGGGCGGGTGTGGTGGGGTTCGCGGTACTGACGACGGCGTGCGGGGGCGACACAGCGGCACCGGCCGAGAACGTAGACTCCTCGCCGGCGGTGGTGCAACTTGCGCCGGAGAACGTCTCCACGGCGGTGACGGCCGAGTTGACCTCCGGACCATTCGTGTCGGGCCAGTTGGCACCGGCGCGCGAGGCCACCGTCCGCGCACAGACCGGCGGCGCTCTGGTCAGCCTCACGGTGGATCGCGGGCGCACCGTCCAGCGCGGCCAGGTCATCGGCCGCATCTCGGCTCGCGACCTCGACGATGCGATGACGTCGGCGCAGGCGGCGGTCAAGTCGGCCGAGGCGGCGCTCGTGGTGGCGCGCAGCGAGGCGGCGCGCACCGAATCGCTCGTCGCCGGTGGCGCGTTGGCCGCACGTGACCTTGAGCAGGCGCGCAACATGGTGACCGCAGCAGAAGCGCAGGTCGCCGCCGCGCGCTCGCGTGAAGCCTCGGTCCGGCAGCAACTCGACGACACCACGGTGCGGGCGCCCATCAGCGGCGTGGTCTCTGAACGGCCCGCCAACGCTGGAGACATCGTGTCGCCCGGCACGGCGCTTGTGACCATCATCGACCCCTCCAGCATGCGACTGGAGGCGGCCGTCGCCTCCGACCAGGTGGCGCTTGTGCGTCCGGGTGCGAAGGTCCGGTTCCGTATCCGCGGTGTGTCGGACGAGGAATTCACCGGCACCATCGACCGTCTGAGCCCCACGGCAGACCCGGTCACCCGCCAGGTCATGATCTTCGTGACGCTGCCAAATATCAGCGGCAAGCTGATCGCGGGCCTCTTCGCCGAAGGGCGTGTGGACGCCGAGACGCGCCGCGGCGTCATCGTACCGCTGGGCGCCGTTGATGAATCCGGCCCCACGCCGCTCATCACACGCATCCGCGATGGCAAGGCCGAGCGCGTGTCGGTCACCCTTGGACTGCGTCAGTCTGAAGCGGAACTCATCGAGGTCACAAGCGGCATCGCTGAAGGGGATGTCGTCATTCTGGGCGCCGCGCGCACCCTCGCGCCAGGCACACCGGTGCGTGTGGTGGGTGCCATCCCAACAACGGCGGCCATGCCGTCAGGGCTCTAGGTCATGTTTATTTCAGATTTCGCCATCAAACGACCGGTCATCACGGTTGTCTCGATGGTCGCGCTCGTGGTCTTCGGCCTTGTGGCGCTGACGCAACTCAACACTGACGAATTCCCCGAAGTGCAGCCGCCGATCGTCGTGATCGCGATTCCGTACCCAGGCGCGTCACCCGACAACGTCGAACGCGAGATCGTCGAACCGGTCGAAGAATCCCTCGCCGGCATCAGCGGTGTGCGCAAGATCGAGTCATCGTCGCTCGACAGCTTCGCGACGATCACGATCCAGTTCACGTACGAAAAGGATCTCCAGGAAGCCACGCAGGAGATCCGCGACGAGATTAACGCTATTCGCAACGACCTGCCCGCCGAGATGGAGGAACCGGTGCTGACCAAGATCAGCCTCGACGACTTCCCGGTGGTGTCGCTGTCGCTCGCCTCCGACACGATGTCCATCCCCGAGCTGACGTTGCTGGCCGATCCGGGTATCATCCGCCGCCTGCGCGCCCTCGGTGGCGTCGGCTCGGTGGACGTCTCCGGAGCCCAGACCAGGGAAATGTCAGTAGAACTCCGCTCCGACGCCCTCCAAACCTCGGGCGTGAGTGTCGCAGAGATCGTCGGTGCTATCCGGATGCAGAACCTCGCTGCTCCGGTCGGACGACTGCAGGGCGTGAACGATGAACGGACGATTCGTCTGCGCGGCCGCGTCGAGACCGCCGAAGACTTCAGCCGCGTGGTCGTGGCCGAGCGCCTCGGTCGCGTGATTCGCCTCGGCGATGTCGCTGACGTGCGCGTCGGTATCACCGAACCCCGCACCACCGCCGTCTACTCCGGTCGCGATGCCGTCGGCATTGACATCAAGAAGTCGCGCGGCTTCAGCACCACGGCGATTGCCGATGCGATTCGCGCCGAAGTGGAAGCCATCAGGCCCACCCTCCCCGAGGGGGTCGTCCTCCACATCGTGCGTGACGCCGGCACCCGTGTGGCAAACTCGGTGGCCAACGTGCAAGCCGCGCTGATCGAAGGCGCTGTACTCACGGTGCTCGTCGTGTTCGTCTTTCTCAACTCATGGCGGTCAACCGTGATCACCGGGCTCGCGCTGCCCGTGTCCGTCATCGCCTCGTTTATTGCGGTGATGGCCTTCGGGTTCACGCTCAATACCATGTCCCTGCTCGGACTCTCCCTCGCCATCGGCATCCTGATTGACGATGCGATTGTGGTGCGCGAGAACATCGTGCGCCATGTGGAGATGGGCAAGAGCCATTTTGACGCGGCACGCGAAGGCACCGCCGAGATCGGTCTGGCCGTGACGGCAACCACGCTTTCGATTGTGGTGGTTTTTGTGCCAATCGCGTTCATGGGTGGTGAAGCCGAACAATGGTTTGCACCGTTCGCGCTGACCATTGCGTTCTCAGTGCTCGTCTCGCTGTTCGTCTCGTTCTCGCTCGACCCGATGTTGTCGGCGTACTGGCCTGACCCACATATCCCCATGGCGCAGCGGTCGTTTCTGTCGCGAGGGCTCGACCGGTTCAACCAGTGGTTCGATCGGCAGGCCGATCGGTACAAACGCGTCATCGGCTGGGCGCTCAAACATCGTCTCGCCATGGTCTCGCTGGCTGTCGGCTCGTTCGTGTTTGCGCTGGCCATGCCGGCGATGGGATATCTGGGCGGCGGGTTCTTCCCGGTGCAGGACGTCTCGGAGTTCATCGTGCAGATCGAGACGCCGCCGGGCTCGAGTCTCGAATACACCAAGCGCAAGGCTGAAGAGGCTGCGGCGCTGGCACGGACCAAGACCGGTGAGGTGGCCTACACCTACACGACCATCGGCAGCGTGACCGGTGCCGTGGACGAGGGGACCATCTACGTCAGGCTGACACCGAAGGCGGAACGCGCGAGGCACCAGGACATCATCGCCGCCGAGTTGCGCGAAGACTACAAGGCGCTGGGTGGCGTGACGGCGGCCATTTCGAGTGGCCGGCTCGACAACCGGAAGCAGATTCAGGTGCAGGTGCGCGGCACCGACACTCGGGAGTTGACGCGTATTGCCGACGAGGTGATCGCACAGGTGCGGCAGGTCCCGGGTGCCGTGGACATCGGCTTCTCCACCCGCGGACAAAAGCCCGAGCTGGATGTGCGCCTCGATCGCGCACTGGCTGGCACACTAGGCATCACCGTGGCCGACGTGGCGCAGACGCTGCGCCCTGCGTTTGCCGGCATCGACGCCGGTGACTGGGTGGATCCAACCGGCAAGACAAGGGACGTGACCGTGCGTCTCTCGGCAGATGCCCGCCAGCGCGCCAGCGACTTGTCGAGTCTGCCTATCGCCGTGCGGGACGCGCAGGGGCAGGCCTCCTCGCTGCCGTTGGGCCAGGTCGCCACCATCTCGCAGGCGCTCGGCCCCGCGCGCATCGACCATCTCGACCGGGACCGGGTGATCTCGGTGCAGGCCAACACCCAGGGACGCCCGCTGACCGAGGTCATCAACGACATCCAGCGGCGCATCGACGGCATCGTACTGCCTGTCGGCTACGCCATCACCCAGGGCGGCGAAACTGAGGACCAGCAGGAAGTGTTCTCGCGCATCCTCATTGCGTTGGGCGTCGCGGTGCTGTTGATGTACCTCGTGCTGGTGGTGCAGTTCGGCTCGTTCCTCGACCCGCTTGCCATCATGTTGTCGCTGCCGCTCTCGCTGATTGGTGTGGTGCTGATCCTGATGATGACCGGCGACACGCTCAACATCATGAGCATGATCGGCGTCATCCTGCTCATGGGCATCGTGGCCAAGAACGCGATCTTGCTCATCGACTTCGCGAAGATGGCCGAAGGCCAGGGCATGCCGCGCCAACAGGCAATCATCGAAGCTGGGCGCCAGCGCCTTCGTCCGATTTTGATGACGACATTTGCACTGACGGCCGGCATGGTGCCGGTGGCCCTGGGCATCGGCGAAGGGGCCGACTTCCGTGCCCCGCTCGGTCGTGCGGTCATCGGCGGCGTGCTGGCCTCCACCTTCCTCACGCTGCTGGTCGTGCCGACGTTCTACGACATCCTGTCTGGCGGACGCGCGCGACTGGGTCGGATGATCCGCGGCTGAGCTAGAGCGCGGAAACGAAAAAGGCGTCGGGAGGCTTTTCCTGATTGGAGCGTGAGGAAAAGCCTCCCGACGCCTTTTTCGTTTCCGAGCTCAATTTCCAAAAATCGCCTCCGAGCTCATTTCCGACGCTGATACAGTGCTGCACATGCGGAAATGCGTCGCCCCGGTCGTGTTGGCTCTGTGCACCCTGACGCTCCCGGCGTGGGCGACAGCGCAGACTGCGGACCGGCGCTGGCGGGTGGAGCTAGTCGGCGGGGTTGCCGTGTTCAACATGCCGACCTCGGGCGACGCCGCGTTGCCGGCGGCAGGTCCAGCACTGCCGACCTCCGGCCCGACCAACCCAAGTCGTCGTGTGCCCACATGGTTTCTGAGTGACGGCGCCTCCCTGCTCAACGGCACAAACGCCGAGTTTGGTGTGGCCAGTCGGCTGGTGCCGCTTGATGCGGCGCTCGGAACGTTGGGACTCACCGGCTCAAACGCGCCCGCGTTCGGCTTGAGAGTCCGGAGGCAGATGACGTCGAGAGTGTCGCTGGAACTGGGCGCTGAACTGCACGCCGGCTCCGTGCGCATGAGCGACGAGCTGCTCGACGCAGTCGATCAGTCCCGCGCAAGTTTCGAGGCAGCGTTCGAGGGGCTCTTCACCAGTGGTCCGTTCGCGAATGTTGCCGTCGCGGCCACGAGCACGATGACCGGACAATCCAGTCGTGAATTGCTCGTGAGTGGTGTCGTGCGGGTCGCACTCCTCGAAGGCCCGTTTGCGCCCTACCTGACCGTCGGCGGAGGCATGATCCAGCGCCTTGGCGACCTGCCCCGCATCGAATTGGTCGGCGCCTACCAGTTCACCGTGGCCACCGCAGCGACGCAGGCCTCGTTTGCCGAGTCTGATGCGCTGACGATGCGGTACACACAGGGACTCAATCTGGTGGGAATTGTCGGAGGCGGATTCGAGCAACGTCTGACTGAACGTGTCGGACTCACCGTTGACGGTCGCGTCTACCTCGGTCGGCAAACGCTTTCTCTGCGCCTCGACTCGGCCCCGCAGGTGACCACCCGGACGCCAGGCGCATTCGTCGAATCGTTCACGACCCCGGCCGTGCAGTTTTCGAGCAACCCGTCCACGGGCCGGGATTCGACGCTCAGTGGCACTCCGCTCAACGAGTTCGAGGCTTTCGGGAGCTCGGGACTCCAAACGCGGATCAGCGTCACGGCGGGCCTCGTCATCCGATTCTGACCGCAGGGATTTAATGCTTTCGGAGCAGACGGACTTTAGTCCGTCTGATGTCCGACGGGCTGAAGCCCGTCGGCTCCGTACTGTCACACCTCCGTACGTGTCAGTTGATCTTCAGCGAGAAGATCCCGAGGCCGTGCGTCGCGGCCACCAGCAGACCTCGCTCGGGCACGATCTTCAGGTCCACCATCACGACCTCCGGAAACCCGGCGCCCGCAATTGCCCAGGAGGTCGCTCCGTTGCGCAACACGAGTGGACCGAAGTCAGTGCCCGCGTAGACATCGCCGCGCAGGTGATCGTACGCCAGCGTGTTGATGGGCAGGTCGCCGAGGTCGTAGTCGAGCGAGGTGAACGTCGCCCGGTCGGTCGCCGGGTCATACACCACACGGAACACATGCCCGGGCGTGGCCGGCGTCAGCGCGTTGAAACCCGAATACGACACGATCGCCGCGTTCACATTGGTCGGATCCGCCGCGATCTTTGTGATGAACCGATTGGGAGTGTCCGGGGTGTCAATCCGGCTGAACGTCACAGCAGCCGCCGCCGCGTCCGCATTCCTCGCGATGAAGATGCGCCCGCGACTGGTCGCCGCCCACAACGTACCGGCATCGACCACCGATCGCTCAGCGGCCACGAGGATGCCGCCCTCACGGTGACCTCCGTAAAAGTCGCTGGTCAAGTCGCCGGGTTTCCTTGACGTTGATGCCGGGTTCGTCTGCGACGCGAACGGATACACGACACCCAGCGGCTGCCAATCCCCACAACTCACGCCAGACACGGCACCCGTCGGAAAGCGGCAGTTCGCCTCCAGGAAGGTCTGCGGACCACCGTTGTTCTGCGTGCGCCAGATGTGCTGGAACCCCGTGAACTGCGTATCAGGGTTGATGTGGTCGAACGTGATGAACTGACGGCCGGTCGACGTCGTAATCGACGCCCGCTCACCCGCCGCCCGAATCGGATCGTCCACACGGACCCACATCGACTGATCCGCGTTCCTGAAATTGACGAAGTAGCGATTGCTCTGAAAACTCGCGAACAGCACCGACGACCGCGACGGATGAAATCCTGAGGCGGACGTCCCATCGCCAAACGCAAACAGCGGCTTCCAGGTGCGCGAATCTCCGGACCCATCCCGCCAGATCGTGCCGTTGTCCTGCAGCCCGCCAATCATCCGACGCAGCGGGTCCTGCGGATCAATCGCTATGTTGTAGAACTGCATCGTCTGCAACCCGCGATTCATGAAGTGCAACCGGTTGGGTACTCGGGCCAGGACGACACCGCACTGCGGTGCCGTGCCAAACAGCTGTGAACACCGATTGCTAATATCAACGAACGACCCATCGTTGCGCACGACACCGCCGTCTGACCCGACAAACGCGATATCTGTATCTTCGGGATGAAAGACGACCGCCCTCACGTCCACATGACTGCTGGCGCGCGGGTTCTGCGCATCACGACCGAACCCGTGGAACCGCACACCGGCATCAATCGAACGAATTGTGGCCTCACCATACGTGGGCGTGGCCACGCCGCCAAGAATCACCGTGTCCGGTTTCCCTTCGGGCACCGCCACGACCAGGTCGTAGAAACACTGCGCTGAACACAACGCGCGACTGATCGAACCCACCTCACTGGTGTTGTTCGACGAGAGTGACAACCAGGCGGAGGTATTCACGACGTTCGCGCCAGTGCCGGTCACCAGCGACGCCGCCGGCACGTCGGCGTTATCGAGGCGATACAACCCCTGCGTCGACGTCGCCTCGGTGCCGTTGTACGCGTAGATCCGGGTCCGCCCATCCTTGACCGTCAAGTCAAACATCGCCAGATCGCGGTGTCGCTGCAGACCCACCACGGCAAACACGGGCTTGAATGCAGCATCACCGTTCTCAAGTGATGGCGCCGACCGATGAATGGCGTTGTTCCAGGCCGTGGCGTACACAATCGCGTTGTTGCGCGGATCGAGTTTCACGTGGCGCACACCGGCCATCGTGTCCAACCCGCCGGCATTCAGCTCGGTCGGCTCCAATCCCGGCGCCAGAGGCGGCACCCAGATCAGCGACCACGTCACACCGCCGTTGTCGGTCTTGTACAGACCTGGTCGCGGTTGCACGTACCCCGTGGATTGGCTCTGCCCCCCGCGCACAGCCGTCATCCCCAACATCGCCGTGGTCGTCGCCACATACATTGTCTGCGGTCGACCCGGCTCAATCACGACCGTGCTGATGCCACGCGTCATCGTGAAGTCGATTGGCGCAGGCGACACGACCGGGTCCACAATCGTCGTCGTGACGCGCGTCCATGTGTCACCGCCATCGAGCGACTTGTAGAGGCCGGTGCCGGCGTTGGAATTCTGCGGCGTGTTGGTTTCACCGGTGCCGACGTACACCGTGTTGGCCGTGCGGTCGTTCGGATCCACCGTGATGCTGCCGATGCTGTTGGTGCGCATGCCCCGGGAGATCCACTGCCAGCCGGGGTCCTCGGTGTTCATCGCATCGTCAGTGCGCCACACGCCGCCGCCCGCGGTAGCCACCCACAGCCGGCACGGGCCCTGCTTGCGGCAGTGCGGCGAGATGGCCAGTGCAGCGACACGGCCGGAGACGCTCTGCGCCGGCAATGCCGTGGGGCTTTGCAACACGGTTTCAGGTCCCTCGCTCATCCACACAGCACCAAGCGGGTCAGGACCGTTGCGATACGCGAGCCCTTGAAAGGCCCAGAACCGAGCTGTCGACGCCCGCCGCACTTCGAGGCTTCCGGGTGTGCCTGGGAACGCGCGAATGTAGGCCTCGAGGTCGTAATACCCGAGCGGCGAGTATTTATCCGGTTTGACGGCGAGATCCTGGCCTTGCCCAGCCAATGCCGCCACCAGAACCACCCCACCCAGTACCACCCCAAGGATCCGTCGCATGGGCCATTATTTACGACCTCGCCCTGCCCGCGCGGCACACAATTGCAATAGCAACAAAAATGCTTTATTATTTCCATAGCAATGGCCCAAACAGCACGGAACATCGCCGTCCAGCAGCCCGACGAAGGCGTTGTGATCACCAAGGCGGCTCTGCGCGCGGCCGAGCGCCTGGGCTTGCCGAACCGGGTGCTCGCTGCCGTGCTCGGCGTGTCCGAAGCCACGGTGTCGCGTATGGGTTCCGGCACGTATCTCCTGAAGCCTGGTGACAAGGCCTTTGAACTGGCGGTCCTCTTCCTGCGCCTCTTCCGCGCCCTCGATTCGATCGTTGCCGGTGACGCAGCGGCCCGCCGGGCCTGGCTGAAGAGCGAGAATACGGCGCTTGGCGCCGCCCCGGTCACGCTGATCACAACGGTGGCAGGCTTGGTGAACGTCGTTGGCTACCTGGACGTCAGACGCGCTCAGGTCTGAAGCGCACCAGCTCGCGGGGACCTGCTGGCGGGCCGTCGAGGCGCAGCACGTCGTGTCCACGATGACGCTGGTGGATACGCTGGCCGAACAGGCGCTGCTGGAGCAACTTCTCGATTCGAGCAAACCGACCGTCCCACCTGAGTGCCGGCATCTGCACTATCTGCTGTCGACGCCATTTCGATATGGGGCCGTGTACCCATCGGGCTCCCGATTCCGCCGCGCGGGACTGACACCCGGCGTGTTTTACGCGTCACAGTCCGTCTCGATTGCCATTGCGGAGATGGCGTGTGGTCGCCTGCTGTTTTTTGCCGAGTCGCCGGGCACGCCGTGGCCGGCCAACGCCGGCGAGATCACGGCCTTTGCCGTCAAATACCGCACAGCGGTCGGACTGGACTTGACCACAGTGCCCTTCAACCGGGAGTCGAGTCGGTGGCGTCACCCGACCGACTACACACCGTGTCAGTCATTGGCAGACACGGCGCGTGAGGTCGGCGTACAGGTGATCACCTACGAGTCGGCGCGAGTGCCGGGCCGGAACATCGCGCTGCTCACGTGCGCGGCGTTCGCGTCGCGGGAACCAATCGAGCGGCAGGTCTGGCGCCTCCAGCTCAGCACCTCCGGTGTGCGGGCGATCTGCATGTTTCCCGAGCAGCGACTGGCATTCGACAGAGCGGCGTTTGCCCGCGACCCGCGCATCGCCGCACTGCGATGGGAGCGCTAAAGGAACCTCGCTGACTCTACAACGTAGTATCAGCGCATGACCGTCTACCTGGGTGAGTTCGAGCAGTTGGTGCTGTTGGCCATCGTGCGATTGGGCGAGGAGGCGTCTGGCGCGGCTATCCGGGAGGCGGTCGAGGAAGGCAGTCGACGCACGGTCTGGATCGGGGCCGTGTACACCACGCTGCAACGCCTCACAGACAAGGGACTGATCGACGCACGCGTGGTGACCCCCGATGCGGCCGGAGAGCGCAGACGCAAGGTCTTTGCACTGACCGACACGGGACAGGATGCTATTGCCCGGGCCTACGAGACGTGGGCGCGCATGACACGCGGACTCAAACCCAAACTGGAGTCGGTGTGATGCGCAGTGCTCCCGGGTGGCTTCGTCGGATCGCGGGCCCACTGCTGCCCGCCGCGCACCGCGAGGGCATCCTCGATGACCTCGACGAAGACTTCACGCGCCGGCGTGGCCGGCCACACCTCTGGTATCTCGCACAAGTCGTGCATCTCTGTTGGACGCGGCCCTGGAACCCGCGCCCACTCTCCCTCTCACAAAGGACTCACCTCATGTGGTCAACCGTCTGGCAGGACGTTCGTTACGGACTTCGCACACTCCGGAGGGCACCGGGATTTACGGCGGTCGCCGTTGTCTCGTTGGCGGTTGGCATCGGCCTCAACAGTGCGATCTTCACGATCGTGGACAACCTCTTGTTCAGGTCCCTACCTGTCGAGCGACCCGAATCCGTGGTCTCGATCTACACGAGCGACATGGGCGAGGGTCGCTTCGGCACATCCTCGTACCCCGACTTGAAGGACCTGGAGGCGTCCAACGTCGTGTTGGACTCGCTCACGGGCCACTCAATGATGTTCGCCGCGATCGGCACCGAGGGGGACAACCGGTTGGCCTTCGGCGAAGTGGTGACGGCCAACTACTTCTCCGCGCTGGGCATTCCCCTGTCACTCGGGCGCGGCTTTTCGGCGGAGCACGACCAGGGCGAAGGTGGGCACCCGGTCGTTGTGATCAGTGACCGGCTGTGGAAACGCAGTTTTGGCGCACGCACGGATGCGGTTGGCCAGACGCTGACGATCAAGAACAGACCGTACACCGTGATCGGTGTCGCCGACCGCTCCTTCACCGGAATGATGCCTGGCGTGGCCGCTGACCTGTGGATTCCGGTGAGCATGGTCGAGGACGTTGAACCGGCAGGTCAAATCGACGTCGTACGCTCGACCACAGGCACCACACGACTGGAACAGCGGGGCAACCGATGGCTCTTCATGAAGGGCCGCCTCAAGGATGGCGTGACGGTTGATGCCGCGCAGGCGAATCTGCAATCGGTGATGTCGGGGCTTGAGCAGGCCTATCCCGTCAGCAACAAGGAGCGGCACGCGGCGGTCATGCCGGCCACTGATGTCCGTTTTCATCCCGACATTGACGCGGTCATGCGACCAGCCGGCGCCGTGCTGATGGGCGCGGTCGGACTGGTGCTGCTCATCGCCTGCGCCAATCTCGCGAACATGTTGTTGGCGCGTGGGGCGGTGCGCACAAAGGAGATGGCGTTGCGCTCGGCCATCGGCGCCGGACGAGCGCGCCTGATTCGCCAGATGGCGGTCGAAAGTGTGGTGCTTGCCCTGCTTGGCGGTGGTGTCGGGCTGCTACTCGCGATGTGGGCCACGTCCTGGGTGGTGTCTGCCAAGCTGCCGATCGAACTGCCTATCGCCTTCACATTGACGATGGACTGGCGACTGGTGGCGTTTACTGGCGGGCTGTCCCTGCTGACCGGGCTCG
The DNA here is from genome assembly GCA_038319675.1 of Vicinamibacterales bacterium. Lineage (GTDB taxonomy): Bacteria > Acidobacteriota > Vicinamibacteria > Vicinamibacterales > SCN-69-37 > SYFT01. The sequence continues at coordinate 1,424 of JBBQDM010000010.1, read as the reverse complement.
TGTTCGGCATCCTGCCCGCGCTCAAAGCATCCCGACCCGATCTTGTGGCCGCCCTGAAGGACGATGCGTCGATGGCGGCACCAGGACGCTCGTTCGGTCTGCGCCACGCACTGGTGGTGGTGCAGGTCTCGGTCTCTGTTGTGTTGCTGGTCGGCGGTATGTTGATGGTCCGCAGTGTCTTTGCCGGTTTCAACATCAATCCAGGTTTTCAGACCAGCGGGCTTGTGATGGCCACCGTCAGCATGGACCTGCATGGGTATGACGAAGACCGTGCGCGCCAGTTTTTTGAACGCGCCAGCGAGCGCGTGAGTCAACTGCCGGCCGTGCAATCGGTGGCTCTCGCAGAGCGCCTGCCCTTTTCACTCAACACACACCTCACGACCATCGTGGTGGATGGTCGGCCCGATGCCACACCGGTCAACGGTGCCTCGGTGGACACCACCCGGGTGTCTGCGGAGTACTTCGACACGCTCGGGGTGCCACTAGTCGCAGGGCGCGGGTTCGACGCTCGCGATACACCGGACTCCACGCGCGTGGCGATCATTTCCGAGGCACTGGCAGCGGCACATTTCCCTGAGGGGGACGCTCTGGGCCATCGCGTGCGACTGGGAGACCACGCGGGAGCGCCTGTCGACATCATCGGCATCTCGCGCGATTACACGGTGCGCCAGGTGGGCGAAGCGCCCCGGGCGATGATTCACTTTGCGAAGTCACAACGGGCCGCCTCGGCCTCCAGCTTCCTGATTCGCACATCCGGGGACACGGCACTCCTGGCCGGCGAAGTCGATCGCGCGTTGCGTGCGCTGGAACCCAAGCTCGTCTTTCTTGAGCTCGGCTCAGTCGAACGAATGGCGGCCACGTCAATCCTGCCGATCACCCTTGGCGCGTCGGTCTTCTCCGGACTCGCGGGCCTCGCGATGTTACTGGCGGGCATTGGCATCTACGGCGTCATCGCGTTCAGCGTGTCGCGGCGCACGCGCGAGATCGGCATTCGTATGGCCCTCGGCTCTTCGCGAAGCACGGTCGTCACGGGCGTGCTCCGGGAAGCGCTGATTCTGGTCGCAATCGGCACCATCAGTGGCACGCTGCTGGCGGTCCAGGCTGCGCAGGCATTGTCGAGTGTGTTGCTCGGGGTGACCGCCTCCGATCCGCTCAGCTACCTCGCGGCCGGCGGCATCCTGCTCTCAGTGGCGGCCATCGCCGCGATCATCCCCGCTCGCCGCGCCGCATCTGTGGATCCGCTGATCGCGTTGCGAAGTTTGTGATTCGGTTCGCCAGACCAGTACGGAGCCGACGGGCTTCAGCCCGTCGGACACAGACGGACTAAAGTCCGTCTGCTCCGAAAGCATTGGATCTGCCCTCAGCCGATGCGCACAGCCATCATCGTGGCGTCGTCGTTCGGTTCGCGGGTGCCGCGGAAGGAC
>JBBQDM010000009.1:0-159424 GCA_038319675.1 Vicinamibacterales bacterium | reverse complement strand
GCCAGGAATCCGCAGCACTTCTGTCGTGTCCGCGCCACTAGCGTCACCGGAGTGTGTAGAGGAAGGTGACGGTAAAAAACGCCTTGTCGTCCGGATACTCGGTCGGCAAGGGCACCGTGGGGCTCGACGTGCGCAACGCGTTCATCGCGGCAGAATCCAACGCCGCAAAACCTGACGTCTTGAGCAGCGTGATGTCGGAAATAAATCCGTTGCGATGGACGTTGAAGGTGATCACCACCCGGCCGGGTGTGAGCGCCGCCATCTGCGGAATCATCCAGTTGCTCTTCACGTGGGTGACGAACCGGCGCAGCCACCAGCCAAAATCCACCCCCTTGGAATCAAAACTGATCTGGGCGTCCTGTGCAGCATCACCGCCGCGCTGACTCGAGAAGTTGTCCTGCTTCAGATAGTCCTGGAGGTTCTGCAAGGACCGGGCGAGCCCCTCTCCGGCCGCACGCGCGGTGACCTCCTCAGGTATCAACCCCGTGGGGTCGGGCGGGGTCTCGGGTGCGGGCGGCCCGGTGCCGCGATCACCACCTGCGGGAGGTGTGGGCGGCGCGCCCACGACCTTCTCCGGGGTGTTGCCTCGCGAAAAGGGCGTCGGGTCTTCGGCTTGTGGGGGTCGCTCGATGGTGGTGGCGCGTCGATCGAGGTCCGATGCCTCCGCGACAGGCGGTGGCGGCACCTCACGCTCGGACAGCGGTTCCATCATGACGAACTGGACGTTGTCCTGCGGCGGGGGTGGCGGGGCTTCGGCCACGACAATCTCGCGCTCAAACAATCCGGGAGGGGCCAGCAAATACGCAATGGTGAGCGTGAGATGGAGGACCAGGGACAGCAGCACGCCTTCCCGCAGAGAAATGGCGGGCGGCACACTCGGCGTGTCCGGGCGGTGGTCCTCAAAATCCAGATACATGGAGCCCTCTAAGTCTAGCAGCCCGCGCGAACCGCCCGTTGTCAGGCGCGAGTGGCGATATAGAGATAGACGGTGCCGAAGGTCAAAGGGACGGTGCGCACGGTGGCAAATCCGTGACTTTTGAGCAGCGCCGCAAACACTTCCGGTTCGGGAAACTGATCCACGGAGGCCGGCAGGTACGAATAGGCTTCCTGATGTTTGGAGCCCAGGCGTCCGATGACCGGGAGCAGGTACTTGAAATACCAGCGGTAGCCCTGCTTGATGCCGGGAATCTGCGGGCGGCCGAATTCAAGAATGGCGAGTCGTCCTCCGGGTTTGAGCACGCGCGCAAATTCACGGATGCCGGCCTCGTAGTTGTGGACGTTGCGGATCCCGAACGCCACCATCGCCGCATCAAACGACGCGTCAGGCAGCGGCACCTGCGTGGCATCCCCGCGCACGAGCTGCACACGATCACTGAGACCGGCCTTGCGCACCTTGACCAGGCCGAGGCGCAACATCTCACCGGCAAAGTCGACGCCCACGACACGACGGGCCTGACCGCTGGTGGTGGTGACCGCCTTGATCGCCAGGTCGGCCGTGCCGGTGCACATGTCGAGCACGTCCTCGGTGCCGGTGAGCTGCAGCTCGCGGATGCCCCGTGCACGCCACTTCTGATCCAGCCCGACGCTGAGCACACGGTTCATGCGATCGTAGCGATACGCGATGCGGTCGAACATGCCGGCAATACGCTGCGGCTCACGTGAGGTCGAAACCACTACTCACCTTTCCACGGCGTGAACAGGTGCTGTTCAAATCCGAGGGCATTGAGGATCTTGCCGGCGATAAAATCCGCCAGGTCATCGATCGTCTTGGGTTGCTGATAAAACGCCGGCATCGCCGGCAGAATCATGGCGCCGGCCTCGGCGGCGGCGACCTGATGGCGCAGTGCCGGCAGGCTCATGGGGGTTTCCCGTGGCACCAGCACCAGTCGGCGCCGTTCCTTGAGCATGACGTCGGCCGCACGTTCAATCAGGCTGCGTGACAGCCCCAGCGAGACGCCGGCCAATGTCTTCATCGAACACGGCACGATCACCATGCCTGTGCACCGATGACTGCCACTGGCGAGCGACGCGCCGAGATCCTTGTTGCTGTGCACGACAAACGACCCGCGCCGCACACCGTCGCCGTACCGGGCTTCGAGCAGGTCCTGCAGACGGTCGACTTTGGCATCACCACCCAGTTCGTCCATGAGCAGACGTTTGCCGTAGTCGGAGAACACGATCTCCAGATGGCAACCGACCTCCAGCAACGCGGCGATCGTCCGCACGGCATAGATCGCGCCCGACGCGCCGGTCACGCCAACCGCAATGGAGGGTTTCAGGTCCATAACACGTCCACCGCCGTCGTCACGAGAAACACGATGCCCACCCATCCGTTCAGATCGAATGCAAATTTCACCTGTGACAAATCATCCGCACGCACGAGTGATTGTTCGTAGACCAGCAACACCGCCACGCCCGCGACACCCGCTGCGTACACGGCACCAAGATTCGCCACCACACCGATAGCGGCCAGCGCGACCACGGCCACCACATGCATCACGCGTGAAATGGCGAGCGCACGAGGCACACCAAACCGCACGGGGATCGAACGCAGCCCTTCGCGTCGATCGGCGTCCACATCCTGGCAGGCGTACAGCACATCAAAGCCGCCCACCCACGTGCCGATCGCAAGACCGAGCAGCCACGGCTCCCAGCCTGCGCGACCGCCCGCCGCCAGCCAGCCCCCCACCGGAGCCACGGCCATCGCGAGCCCCAGAAACAGCTGTGTGTAATACGTGAAACGTTTCGCGAGGGAATACCAGAAGACGATCGCCAGTGCGACCGGCGACAACGCGAAACACAATGTGCCGAGCGGCCACGCCGACGCCACGAATGCCACCGAGGAGACCACGACAAACCCGATCGCTTCCCGACGCGACATACGCCCCTGAGGGATCTCGCGCATCGCCGTGCGCGGGTTGCGTGCATCGAACTCGGCGTCAACCAGACGATTAAACCCCATCGCCGCACTGCGGGCTGTCACCATGCAGAGCACGATCCAGATCAGGCGCGACCAGTCCCACTCGACCACACGCGTCGCGAGCAGCGCGCCCACCAGCGCAAACGGCAACGCAAACACCGAGTGGCTGACGCGGATAAACGACGCGTACGTGCGGAGGCGGGCCATCATGACTGGGTGAGATCCACGAGCGAGACAGCCGAGGTCGGCACGCCGCTCACCAGGTATTCTTCCACATCCGCTGCGCGCGTCAGGCCCGAGGGCAGCGTCACGGCGACCATCTGCGCCACACGACCCGGTGCCAGCGTGCCGTAGTCGGCGCCGTGGCCCAGGGCTTCGGCACCGATGCGTGTGGCACTCTCGAGCAACCGCGCCGCTTCCACCTCAGGGGCCAGGCGGCGCAACGCGGCCAGTTCATCAAACAGGTTTAATGAGTCCACCGACGCCAGGCTGTCGGTGCCAATCGCCACATCGATCCCGGACGCATAAAACCGCGCCACCGGCGGCACCCCGCCGCCCACCCACACATTGCTGCGCGGACAGGTCACGATGACGGCGCGGGCGCGGCGGGCGTCCTCGATGTCGTCAGGCGAGAGATGCACCCCGTGCACCAGCAACGTGCCGGGTTGCAGATAGCCGAGGTCGCGCAGGTAACGCACCGGGTGGTGCCCGGGTGGCACCCAGGTGTCATTCCAGACATCAAGCGCCTCGAGCAGCTCCCGCATCGCGCCGTGACCGGTGTGCAGCAATTCCAGTTCGTCATTGGATTCGGCCAGGTGCACGCACAGCGGGGCCGGCCCCTGATGGTGCGTCACAATCTGCCGAAAGAGCTCGGGTGACGTCGAATACGGCGCGTGCGCCACGACCGACGACAAACATCCCACGTCGCGCAGGCGGGTGTGGGCATCACGCACCATGCCTGTCGGGTCCGAAGGGTTGAAGCTGAGAATTTCGTGAAACACCGTGGCCGCCATCGCGGTGTCGGCGAAGGCCTGCACCGAGGCCAGTGTGTTCGAGATATCGCCCACCAGGACGGTGCCGGTGTCGCGCACCGTGCCGAGCGCCGACCGCAGTGCGGTCTGCAGTTCCCCCTCGCCACCGGTGGGACCGGACCGACGCAGGGCCAGCATCGCGCGAATCCAGCGGGGCATCGTGTCGGCCGGTGGAATACGGCCGGCCATCCAACTCAATTCAAGATGGGTATGCGCATTGACCAGGCCCGGCAGCAGCACCACATCGCCGAGGTCACGTGCGCCTTCAGGCACCGCGCCGGTGCCCACGCCCGCGATGCGGCCCTCGTGTGCCGACACCCAGCCGCGCGCCACGGCCGGGGCCGCGATCGGCAGCACCCAGGACGCCGCGACCGAGACCGGGCGAGCCACAGCGCTAATTCCTGCGCCGCTTGGCGGCGGTGGACCGGGCTTCGTAGCCACGCAGGTCCTCGGCTTCGCCGCCGCGGCCATCATGGCGGGCCACGGCCAGTTCGAGCATCCGCGGTACGGTGCGCTCGCGGAACACGGGTCCTCCGAGCACCTCGTAGTGCATGTTGCGGCGTTTCGCGGTGAACCCGGCGCTCTCGATGTTGCGCACCACTTCAAACTCGTCCATGCAGTACTCGGCGCCGGCAGCACGCACGACGTTTTCTTCGATCATCACCGAGCCCATGTCGTTGGCCCCGTAGGCCAGGCTCAGTTGCCCGACCTTGCCGCCCTGGGTGACCCACGACGCCTGCAGGTTGTCGAAATTGTCGAGGACCAGTCGCGAGAGTGCGAGCGTTCGCAGATATTCGATCCCGGTGGCTTCGATGCCGCCCAGTTCGGTGTGTTCCGGCTGATAACTCCACGCGATAAACGCGGTGAAGCCGCCGGTCTCATCCTGAAGGTCGCGCAGGCGGAAGAGGTGTTCGAGACGTTCATCGATCGTCTCGATGTGGCCATACATCATGGTCGCCGTCGTGCGCAGGCCGGCGTGGTGCACCTGCCGCATCACGTTGAGCCATTCGTCAGCCGAGGCCTTGTTGTAGCAGTGCAGTGCCTTGCGCACGCGGTCCACCAGGATTTCGGCGCCGCCGCCAGGCACACTGTCGAGTCCGGCAGCAATCAGGCGCTCGATGACCTCGGCCGTGGACAACCCCGACAGCCGCGAAATGTGAATCACTTCGGGTGGCGAGAGTGCATGCAGCCGAAACCCCGGATACCGCGACTTCACCTGACGGAACAGGTCCTCGTACCACGCCAGCGGCACGTCCGGGTTGTGGCCTCCCTGCAGCAACAACTGCCCGCCGCCGAGCGCGATGGTCTCCTCGATCTTGTCGAAGATTTCCTGGAAGCCCAGCGTGTAGCCATCGGCGGAACCGACGGGGCGATAAAACGCGCAGAAATTGCAGCGCGCCACACACACGTTCGTGTAGTTCACGTTGCGGTCGATGATGTAGGTGACCACACGCTCGGGGTGCCGCAACAGCCGCGCACGGTCTGCCAGGCGGCCCAGCAACGCCGTGGGCGCGTCCAAATACAATTCCCGGGCTTCGTCGCGGGTCAGTCGCCCGCCGGCCACCAGTTTGTCTGCAATCACCTGCACACTCATGACGTCGGTTCCATGGTAACCCGCCATGCGATCCCCCAGGCGATCACCATGAGCACGGCGGCCAGCAGGAACGGGGCCCCTGGCAGGCCGAGTGCCAGTTGCGGACCGATGAACAGCGCAAACGTCGACGTGAACAACACCGGCCCCACAATGCCGGTCAGGCCCATCACACTCGCATTGATCCCCTGGAGCTGGCCCTGGTCGGAGGCCGAAACGCGCCGGGTCATCAGCCCCTGCAACGAAGGATTAAACAGTCCCATCAACCCGAAGATCGGCAACCCCCACCAGAAGATCGTCCCGGTGGCGGCCAGACCAAACAGCGTGTATCCCGCGATACCACTCGCCACGCCGACCAGCAACGTACGCCGTTCCCCGAACCGTGCCACCAGGGGGCGCACCAGGCCTCCCTGCACAATCACACTCATCACGCCCACGGCCGCGAGCGTCAGTCCGGTATCACGCGTGTCCCACCCGTAGCGGTAGCCGACGTACAACACAAAGACACTGGCCAACACCTGATGCGACAAGTGGTACAGCATGCCGATGCCGGCCAGCCCCAGCAGCCCGGGATGACGACGCAGCATCTGCAACGAGCCGAGGGGGTTGGCGCGACGCCAGGAAAACGGCTTCCGCTTCTCGGGCGGCAGTGACTCCGGCAGTACGAAGTAGCCGTACGCCGCATTCACCAACGCGAGCGACCCGGCCACCCAGAATGGCAGTCGTGGGTCCATGGCCCCGAGCATGCCTCCCAATGCTGGTCCGAGCACGAACCCCACGCCGAAGGCGGCCCCAATCATCCCGAAACCCGCGGCGCGTTTCTCGACCGGCGTCACGTCGGCGATGTACGCACCAGCCGTCGCAAAATTTGCCGCAGTGATGCCGGAGAGTACCCGTCCCACGAACAACCAGGCCAACGTCGGAGCCCACGCCATCAGGAAGTAGTCGAGCCCCAACCCGACGCACGAGATCAGGATCACCGGGCGCCGGCCGACCCGGTCGGACAATGATCCCAGGATGGGCGCGAAGACAAACTGCATCAGCGCCCACACCATACCGAACACACCGTAGATGGTGGCTGCCCGTGCGGTCTCGCCGCCGAGGAAGTCCTCGACGAGGGCCGGCAGCACGGGAATAATGATGCCGAGCGCGAGAATGTCGAGCACAACGGTGATGAAGATGAACACCACCGCGGCGTGACGCGGCCGGCTCATCGGGGAGACTCCGCAGCGAAAAACCGGGGCGCCGCCGGCTCGGTGATCACCCCAACCGCCGTGGCCTCACGAAAGTACAACGCCAGGCCCTCGAGCATCCGCGGCGTCAGGCCGAACTGAATGTGTTCACGCAGGTAGCGTCGCGCCAGGGGCTGCCACGCCGGGGTGTGCGACACGTAGGCGTCCGCCAGTGCGTCCGACTGCATCAGCCCCGCGTCGCGCGTCGCCTGCAACCGCTGCACCACCTCGGGCGACGCCGCGTCGGGTCGCCCGGCCCAGAACGCCCACACAAACGGCAGGCCCGTCATCTCGGTCCACAACGCGCCGAGATCAATCTTCTCGACCGGGCTGCCCAATGCGGCGCTGACCGCGGCCACATCGGCGAACAACGTCGGGTCGCCGATCACCAGAGCCGCGTCGTGCGTCCTCAACATCGCCGTCAGGTCGGGCGACTGTCGCGCAAACGTCGGGGTGATCCCGAACCGACGCCGGCACAGGATGCGTGTGAGAGCGACGGACGTCCGTGAACTGGTGTCCAGGGCGATCGTGGCGACGTCGGCCATCGGGCGTCGGGTGAAGATCGCCACCGAGGCGACGGGCCCTTCCGAGGCGATGGACACACCCGGCACCACGAGGTCTGTCGGACGGTCGTGATACGCGATGGTCGGAATCAGACCGAGATCGATCGTACCGGCATCAAGCAACGTCGCGCACATCGCCGGGGGATCACACCGCACCTCGAAGTGCGCGTCATCCGCGCCACCCAGCCCGGCAATCAACGGTCTGGCGTTCAGATAGTTGACCGACCCGAGACGTACACGGCCGGTGGTCACGGCACGAGCTCAAACGCCGCGGTCCGCGCGGCCGGCGTCGCAGACGCCGCGGTGATCTGTCGTTCGATGTCCTGCCGCGGACTGCGGCGCGCGCCGAGGTCGAGCGCATTCACGGCCGGCACGTTGTCGATATCGTCAACGCCGTACGCAATCGCCACCTGCGCCAGCTTGGGACCGTAGAGCGCCCAGTCCACCTGGATCGACGGCACGTTGACACACACCAACCGCGCCACCGCCACTGTCCGCACATCGTCGTACCCGGTGGACGGCGTCTCCGACTCATCGATCACCGGCAGTGGCGCGAAGGTCTTGAACGCACCGGTCGCCTGCTGCACCTCGGCCACACGCGCGATGAGCGCCAGACGTGTCGCCACGGCAGGCGCCTGTTCGATTACCACACGCCAGACCGGGAGGCCGCCCTGCTGCAGGGCCTGCACAACACCGGCCGCATCCTCCACGCGATCGATCGGCAACGCGGCCACCGCCGCGAGCCCTGCGTCGCGCAACTGCTGCGCGCCTGCCGTGAGCGCGCGGAGATCACCACCGGCCAGCTCAAGGAGATCCGCCGCCGAAAATCCGGTGACAGGCACATCGCCAGCGACTGCGACGACGGAGGCCACCCATTGCGCCGCGGCATCAAACGACGCCGGACGTCCGGTCAGCCGCACTTCACGCGCGTCGCCCACGGTCGCCGGCACGCCGGCATCGACCACCAGCACCTGTCCCCATGTGACACGGTCGCCATGGTGCGCGCGACGCGCCGTCTCGGCCAGCACGCCCACGCTGACCAGATCAGCACAGCCGAGCACCCGTTCGGCGTCGGCAAGTGTCAGCGGCTGTTTCGCCGCGGCTTTGGGTTCCAGATCAGTCAACATGCGGGACTCCGACTTCCTGTTCGTTCTTCTCGATCGCTTCAGCCACACGCGTGGCGAGTTGCAGGGCACGATATCCATCGCGGCCGGTGACCTGCGGCGCACGTCCGAGCCGCACCGCGTCCACAAAGTCGTGCAGTTCACGTCCCAGCGGCTCACCCTTCTCCACCGGCACCGCGCCGCCCTCAATCAGGGGCCGCTCCCCCTCACGCGGCACGATACGCCACACGTCGAGTTCCTGGTCGCCGTAGTCCACCGACACGTACATGTGTGGCTGAAAGAAGCGCACCTTGCGCACCTTGTCGCGACTGATCCGGCTGGCGGTCAGGTTCACCGTGCAGCCGGACGCCAGCTTCAGGCGGGCGTTGGCAATATCCACCTTCGGCGACAACACCGGCACGCCGACGGCCTCGACGCTCAGCACCTCGGACGGATCGATGGCCAGTACGATGTCGAGGTCGTGAATCATCACGTCGAAGACCACGTCAATGTCGAGGCTCCGCTCGGGGAATCCACTCAGACGATGCACCTCGATGAATCGCGGATGGGTCACCAGTGGAATCGCGGCAGCCACAGCCGGGTTGAACCGCTCGGTGTGTCCAACGGCCAACACGCGGTTGGCGGCATCCGCCTCCGCGATCAGCGCGTCCGCCTCGGCCAGGGTGGTGGTCATCGGCTTTTCAACCAGCACGTGAATGCCCGCCCGCAGCAGGTCTCGCGCCACAGTCAGGTGATCCACAGTCGGCACCGCAATACTCACCGCATCCACGTGACCGATGAGGGCACGATGGTCGGCGTACACGGTGGCTCCGGTGGACGCCGCCACCGCCTGTGCCCGCTCGTGGGACACGTCGGCCACCGCCACCAGTCGTGCACCGGGCGTGCCGGCCAACAGCCGCGCATGGTGACGCCCCAGGTGCCCGACGCCTACCACACCCACTCGCACCTCACTCATCGTTGTCTCCCCACGATCACGATGCCCGCCGCGTTGGCGGCCTCGATGATGGCGGCGCCGTCGATCATCAATGTCTTGCCGGCATCCACCGACAGACCATCAGCACCGACAGCCACCATCTGCGTAATGGTCGCCACACCCACGACCGGCACATCAAACCGCATGTCCTGCGACGGCTTGGCGACCTTGACGACGCGTGCGCCTGGGCCGGCGAGTCGGCCTGCCCGTTCAATCGTGACGTCGGTGCCTTCCATCGCCTCCACGGCCACCACGGCCTTGTCCTTCACCACGATCGTCTGGCCGATATCGACGCCTGCAATCACGTCCGCCACCTGATACCCGAAATCAAAGTCCGCCTGCATCGCTGCCGAGGGCTTCGTGGTCGTCAACACACCAGGCGCGGCGAGGAGGTCAGCCAGCAACTCGGTGGAATTCATCAGCGTGATGCCGTGGCCCTGCAGCACATCAGCCACAGCGGCGATCACCGCATCGGTATTTTTTGCCTTCAGGCGCGTCAGCACCGACAGCAGCGTGAGGTCGGGCATCACGCCGCCGAACAACTTCACGTGTTTGACCTGACCCGCCATGATCGCGCGCGACACACCGGCGCCCTTCAGGATCGCGATGGCCTTGCCGAGTTGGCCGAGAGGATTCCACGTGAAGGAGTGATGTCCGAGTTCGCGTGAGAGGGCTTCGAGCTCCGGGAAGGCCTCACCTTCGATGGCGACGGTCGCCACATCGTGGCCCAGTTGCCGGGCCGCGCGGAGAATCAGAAAGGGAAAGGAGCCGTTTCCGGCGATCAGACCGAGCGGCATCGAGGAAATCTTACTCCCCGTCCGCCTCGTCGCCGGGTCGGCGAGACGGGCGTCGGAGGATCACGCCGCGTGCTCCAGCCCCCCGGATAAAGTCCACCAGATAGGTCACTTCCGGCGCCGCCAGCGTCGGATCCGCCTCGATCAAGGCAATCGCATGGCTCGTGTTGTGGTGAATCAGGTGCCGATAGGCGCGGCGCAGCTTGCCGATCAGCTCGCGGGAGAACCCGCGGCGCTCCAGGCCGATGCTGTTGAGGCCGTAGTTCCGGGCCCGGTTGCCCACCGTCTTGGCGTACGGCAAGGCGTTGCGGGTCACCACGGTGTAGCCACCAATGAAGGCGTATTTGCCGAGGCGGCAGAACTGATGCACACCGGAGAACGCGGAGATGGTGACCCAGTCGTCGACCACCACGTGGCCGCCGAGCGTGGCCCCGTTACCGAAGATCGTGTGGTTGCCCACATGGCAATCGTGCGCGACATGGCTGTAGGCCATGAAGAGGTTGTGGTCGCCAATGGTCGTGACGCCGCCGCCACCGTCGGTGCCGCGGTGAATCGTCACGAATTCGCGGAACACGTTGTGCTGCCCGACGACCAGACGGGTGGGCTCGCCTTTGAACTTCAGGTCCTGCGGCGCCAGGCCGATGGACGCAAAGGGATAAATCTCGGTGTGGTCCCCAATGGTCGTGCACCCGTCGATGACTGATGACGCCCCGATGCGGCAATGGCGACCGATGGCCACACGCGCACCGATGGTGACGTAGGGGCCGATCACGGTCCCCGCGCCAATCACGGCTCCGGGATGCACCACGGCCGTGGGATGAATGTTGGGGGCGTCGGTCCGGACGCCCGGCTGCACGACAAGCACCAACTGGGCTTCGGCGACCACCTGGCCGTCGCTCGACGCCACGGCGATCACGCGGGCCAGCGGACCGCGGCGGGCGCCAAGGCGCACATCGAGTTCCAGCCGGTCGCCTGGCACCACTTGTTTACGGAACTTGGCCTCGTCCACACCACGCAACGCCACGCGGGCATCGTCGGGCGTCGAGTCACAATCGAGCAGCAGTAACGTGCCGACCTGGGCCAACGCCTCGATCATCAGGACGCCGGGCATGAGTGGCACCCCGGGAAAGTGGCCCTGGAAGAATTCCTCGTTCACCGTCACGTTCTTGACCGCCACCATGCGAGCGCCGCGCTCGTGACTGACCACGTCGTCGACGAGCACCGACGGGTAGCGTTGAGACAGGCGGTCGAGTTGGGCGGAAACGTTCATGCGGTTCATTGGAACGGGAAGCGGGCGTGCCACGGAGTGCGGAGTGTACAGCGCGGAGAGGCGACGTGCGGAGCGCGACGTGCCGCATGGACACCCCGCACTCCGCACTCGTCCGACTCAGCTACTGCTTTTCCGGGAACTGGGTGTCAACGCGCTTGACGAGTTCCGGCGACAGGTTCAGGCCCGGGAAGAAATAGACCGCACCGCTGTCCTGGACGTTGAACAGCGCGTAGAGGCCCTTTTCCTTCGCCATGGCTTCCATGATCGGTACCACCTTGCGTTCGAAGTCGGTCAGCAGGTCCGACTGCATGGCCTGGATCTCCGACTGCGCTTCCTGCTGCTTGAAGTTCAGCTCGCGGGTCAGACGGTCGATGTCCTTGGCAAGCTGCGCGGCCGCGACTTCGCTCAGGAGCTGCGACTGGGTCTGCTGCTTGCTCTGCGCCTCCTTGAGCTTGGTGTTCAGAGCCACCAATTCGCTCTCAAGGCGCTTGGACAGGGCCTCGAGCTGCGCCGAACCGGCGCGGCCGAGGGCGGACTGAGACACCACGGTCTGCAGGTCCACGAACGCGATCTTCGCATCCGCCGGGAACGGCGGGAGCGGAGCGGGCGCGGGCGCCTGCGCAGGAGCCGCGGGCGGCGGAGTCTGGGCGGTCGGGGGTGGGGTCTGCGCCAGTGCATTACCGGCCACAAGGACGGCCACCAGGGCCATTGGGATCGTCTTTCTATACATGAGTGAAATCTACCTCAACCTTTCAACAAACAACGATAACGTAGAACGACCCACGGAGGCTAGGCTACACTTGGGGGGCATGCGTTCGCGATTGAGCCTCTTTCCCCGCACTTTCCTTGCCCTGGCCCTGGTCACCAGTGTCGCCGCCTGCGACGATCCTGGCCCGACGGCCCCGATTCCGGAGGTGCCGGTAGTCGAAACCGTGACCTCCACCTACACCGGCATTCTTTCGCGCAACGGGGCGATTACCTTCCCGTTCCGGGTGGAGTCCGCCGGCACCGCCACGGCGTCGCTGACCGAAGTCGGCCCCGACAACACCATCGCCATTGGTTTGACGATGGGCACGTGGAACGGCCTGCAGTGTGCTGCGGTCATTTCCAACGACAATGCGCTGGAGAATGCGACCATCACCGGCTCAGCCGGCAGCGCCGGCAGTCTCTGCCTGCGTGTGCATGATGTGGGCCGCCTGTCGACCCCCATCACCTTCTCGATTCGTATCATCCACCCGTAAAAGGGGTGGTGCGCTTTGTTCGGAGCCGACGGGCTTTAGCCCGTCGGTTACAGACGGACTAAAGTCCGTCTGCTCCGTACTGTCTCCGACTCCCCCATCCTCAGAACGTCGTGCCGACCGCGAAGCGGAAGGTGTACTTCGGCTGCCGCTGCAGGCTGTTGTTGAAGATGCCTGCGCGCTGCGGGTTGTAGGCAAAGATCAGCCGGAACGGCACGTTGAGCACGGGCATGAAGAACCGGAGCTCACCGCCCAGCGAGGTCTTGAACGAATAGGACTGCCCGATCGACTCAAACCGCGGCAACACGGGATCCTGGCCACCCGGGGTCAAATCACCCAGGCTTGGATCCGCCAGGAGCGGGGGCGTCTCGGGCACGCGCTGCAACACATCCTGCTTCCAACGGAAACGCTCGCCAAGGTCACGCACCTGCCCTGCGTCGTAGAAGAACACCAGTCGCACGGGCCCACCGACGTTGATCATGTATTCGGCGTTGAAGAGCAGCGTCTTGTTGCCCCCGAGCACCAGACCCGACTGCGCGTCACGTGTGCCGACGCTGCGCAGGTCGAAGCCGCGGATGCTGTATTCCCCACCCATCACCAGCCGTTCGAAGATCGGCAGCGTCTTGGTGTCGGCATACGGGCGAATGTACTCGGTCTGCGCGCGAATGCCGATCGACATGCGCGGGGTCAGCGGTCGATAAAAAATGCTCTCAAGACGTCCGCGCAGAAACGACGTGTCGCCGCCAATGCCGGCGACATCAAAGGCCGCCGTCAACCGGGTGCCGCTGGTCGGAAAGATCGGCTCATTGACGGTGTTGTACGAAATGCTCGGTGAAATTTTGCTCACCGTGCGTTTGCCGTTGGAGTCCAGGAGCAGGGACTCACGCAGGATCGGGTTGCCCGCCGTCACCAGAGGATTGCGATAGAGATCATCGAGCTCCGACACTTCGATCTGTTCGAAGCTGTAGCCGATGAAGAAGCGCGCCCAGCTCGACACCGGGAAGCCGAAGATCAGATTGCCGCCCGTCGACCCCTGCGTGAACTGGAACGGGTAGACCACCTGGCGCGAGTAGATGTCGATGCCGGCCGTGATCGGCCGGTCGAAGAGGAACGGCTCGGTGAACGCGAGCTGGTAATTCCTGGCGCGCGAGCCCTTTTGCGCCGAGATCGACAGCGTCTCGCCGCGGCCCATGAAGTTGGCCGTCTGGAAGCCCAGCTGACCGAAGAACCCTTCAAATTGCGAGACACCCGCGCCGAAGCTCAACTGGTTGCGGTTCTGTTCCTCGAACTTGAGCCGCACGTCGACGCGGCCTTCGGCATTCTCGACTTTTTCGATCTGCACCGAATCGTCGCCTTCAAGCGGCTTGAAGTAGCCGAGCTGGTTCAGCCGACGGATGCTGAACTTCAGCGACTCCATGTTGAACACGCCGCCCTCAACCAGACGCATCTCGCGGCGGATGACCGAGTCGCGCGTGGTGGTGTTGCCGAGGAACGTGAGGCGGTTGAGCACAAACGGCGTGCCCTCCGTAATACGCAGCGTCACTTCCACCTCGGGCGTGCCGGTGAAGCCCGGAATCAACTCGCCCGTCTCGGGATCGACGTTATTGGCTTTCAGGTCCGGGTACGCGTCGGCATCCATGAAGCCGAAGCTGCCGTACAGCTCACGCAGCTTTTCGGTCGCTTTGCCGATCGGGTTATAGTCGAAATATTCGCCGACCTTCACCTTCTTGTAGAAGGTCATCAGGGCTTCGGACGTGAACGTCTCGTTGCCGTCGATCGCAAACTTGCTCACGCGATACCGATCGCGCTCGTCGACGGGAATGCGCAGACGCACCCACCGCGTCTTGCCGTCATCGGAATCTTCCAGCACCTCGAGTTGGGGCTGCCCGACGACCGCAAACACATGCCCGCGGTTCCGCAGATACATCGTCAGTGCCTGCGCATCCTCAGCATAGGCTGCTTCCTGATAGGTGCCGCCCCCGCCGATGAACGCCAGGAATCCGCGCGGTTTGTTCACTTTCAGCTGCCCGCGCAGGTCGCCGTCGCTGACCTCAGTGTTGCCGTCAAACTGCACGCTGCGAATCTTGACCTTCGGCCCCTGCTCAATATTGAAGGTCAAATGCACCAGCTTCGGGCCACCCGGGGCCGGACGCTGGGTCGGCGTGACCGTGGCGTACTGGTACCCCTTCTCGGCGTACAACCCCTTCACCACACCGGCCACACGCCGGATGATGCTGTCGTCGATCGGCGAGTCGAGGCGCACCTCGATGTTGTTTTCCTTGAGCTTGGCCTCAATGTCCGAGACGGTCACTTCACGCGAACCTACGTAGTCCACGATCTTGATGCGGCGCCGTTCTTCGATGAAAAAGATGACGTGTTTGCCCATCACCCCATTGGGGTACGGACTGTCGAGCACCTCGATGCGCAGGTCCTCGACGAACGGGGTGGCCATCAGACGGTCGAAGTCGGCCAACAGCGACTGCTCCGCGGCCTCGTCGTATGGCACCCAGGTGCCGCGCGTCGTCGGCATCGAGGGCTCCGTGCGGATGTAGTACTGGTAGGTCTCGAACGGCACAACCGTAAAGACGTTGTCCGGCACGATCCGGAGTTCGAGGCCCCGGAGCACGGGGCCGATGTCGGTCGGCGGCACGGGCGGCTGCGGGGCCGCCGCCTGCGGCTGGGGCACCGGGGGCGCCACCTGGGCCACAGCCAGGGCCGGAGCCAGGCTCACCAGGGCCGCCACGGCCAGAACAATCACTTGACGCTGCTTCACAATCACCACATCACCATTTACTACTCTACCGGAGCCCACAGGCCCGAAACGCTCTCGTCACCTATCAGACGATTGTAGCCAGCGACCGGCCGGTCTCCGACCCATCCGCCGCGCGCCAGGCCAGGGTGCCATGGTCCAGGTAGACCTCCACCTGGCCCCCGCGCAGCCGGCCCCGGATCAGCTCCTCGGAGAGTGGATCCTCGACATAACGCTGAATGGCGCGACGCAACGGCCGGGCGCCGTAGGTGCGATCCCGGCAGGTGGCCTCGATAATCCAGTCCACGGCTTCGGGCGTCAGCGTGATCGACAACTGCCGGTCGGTCAGGTGCCGGTTCAGGTCGGCCACCAGCAGGCCCATGATTCGCCGCAGGTCGTCGTCTGACAACGGCTCAAACACAATCAGCTCATCGATACGGTTGATGAACTCCGGATTAAAGGTCCGCTTGACCTCGCCCATCACCAGATCGGTCACCGATCGCTGCAGGTCGCCACGTTCCTGCGACTGGAAGCCCATCGACGCCTTCTTCTGAATGAAGCGCGCGCCAATGTTCGACGTCATGATGATGATGGTGTTCTTGAAGTTGATGCGCGTGCCGAGTCCGTCGGTGAGATGCCCATCCTCAAACACCTGCAGCAGGATGTTGAACAGGTCCGGATGCGCCTTCTCCACCTCGTCGAGCAGCACCACCGAGTACGGGTGGCGCTTGACCTTCTCGGTCAGCTGGCCCCCCTCTTCGTGGCCGACGTAGCCGGGCGGTGAGCCGATCAGTTTCGACACCGCATGTTTCTCCATGTACTCGGACATGTCGAACCGGACGAGCGCCTGATCGGAGCCAAACAGGAAGTTTGCGAGGGCACGCGCCAGTTCCGTCTTGCCCACGCCCGTGGGCCCGAGGAACACAAACGACCCCACCGGGCGATTCGGATTCTTGAGGCCCGCCCGCGACCGGCGAATCGCGCGCGAGAGGGCGGAGATCGCCTTCTCCTGGCTGATCACCCGGCGATGCAGCTCCTCTTCCATCCGCAGCAGCTTGTCGCTTTCATCCTCGTTGATCGAGGTCAGCGGCACGCCGGTCCACTTGGAGATGACCTCGTCGATCTCCTGACGCCCCACCAGAATGCGGTGGCCACCCGAACGCAGGTCCACCGACTCACGCACGACGGTGCCTCCAGACGGCCCGGTCGAGACCGGCCCGTCACTGTCCGAGGACGGTACCGCCACCACCAGCTGCCGTTCGGGACGGCCCGTGGCCATCCGCGCCTGCGCATCACGCAACTTCACGCGGGCACCGGCCTCGTCGAGCAGATCGATCGCTTTGTCGGGCAGGAACCTGTCGGTGATGTACCGGCTCGACTGGAACACGGCGGCTTCCAGCGCCTCGGGCGAATATTCCACGTGATGGAACGACTCGTAGCGATCCTTGACGCCCAGAATCACCTGCAGTGATTCCTGTTCGGTCGGCGGCTCCACCTTCACCGCCTGGAAGCGGCGTTCGAGCGACCGATCCTTTTCGATGTATTTCCGATATTCACCAGGCGTGGTCGCACCGATGCACCGGATTTCGCCGCGCGAAAGCGCCGGCTTGAGAATGTTGGCCGCATCCAGCGACCCTTCCGCCGACCCCGCCCCCACCAGCGTGTGCAGTTCGTCGATGAACACGATGATGTGCGGGTTGTCGACCAGTTCCTTCATGATCGCCTTGAGGCGTTCCTCGAACT
Source organism: Vicinamibacterales bacterium (assembly GCA_038319675.1). GTDB lineage: Bacteria > Acidobacteriota > Vicinamibacteria > Vicinamibacterales > SCN-69-37 > SYFT01. The sequence goes on along the minus strand of JBBQDM010000009.1, from coordinate 142,196 downwards.
GGCCGCGATATTTGGTGCCGGCGACAATCAGCGAAATATCGAGGGCGAGAATGCGCTTGTCGGCCAGGTAGTGCGGCGCCTCACCGTCGACAATCCGCTGCGCCAACCCCTCAACAATGGCCGTCTTGCCCACACCGGGTTCCCCGATGAGGACGACGTTGTTCTTGGTGCGGCGGCACAACACCTGCTGCACCCGTTCGATTTCGAGGGCGCGGCCTACCAGGGGGTCCAGCTGGTGTTTGCTCGCGGCATCCGTCAGGTCGCGGCTGAATTCCGCGAGCAACGGCGTTTCCTTCGGACGCACCGGCGTGGTCTTTTCGTTCAGCAGCTGCACAATGTCGTCGCGCACACTGGCCAGCCGCATCCCTTTGTCGTAGAGGATCGAGGAGGCCACACACTGCTCTTCCCGCAGCAGGCCCAGCAGCAGATGTTCGGTGCCGATGTAGGTGTGCAGCAGCCGATCGGCCTCTTCGGACGAAAACTGCAGCACACGCTTCGTGTCTGGGCTGAACGGGATATCCACAGAGGTCGAGACCTTCTCACGGAACACCGTGCGGCCCTCAATCTCCTTGCGAATACTTTCCAACGACAGGTGCGAGCGCGCGAAGATCCGGCTTGTCAGCCCCTTGCCTTCGCGGATCAGGCCGAGCAGCAAGTGCTCGGTCTCGATCGAGGTACTGCCGAGCTGTGTCGCCTCATACCGGGCGAAGAACAACACACGCCGGGCGCGTTCCGTATAACGTTCGAACATCCCCATGAATTATACGAGATCGGCCGGGATCAGCCGCCCGCCTTCCAGCCGAAGAATCCGGTCGCAGGCCGCAGCCAGCACCGGATTGTGAGTCACGATCACTGAGGTCAACCCCTGTTCGCCGTGCATGTCGCGCAGCAGCCGATGCAGGTCGGCGGCCGTCTCTTCGTCCAGATTTCCGGTCGGCTCATCGGCCAGCAGCACCGTGGGGTTCGCCACCAGCGCGCGGGCAATGGCCACCCGCTGCTGTTCTCCGCCTGACAGGGCCGACGGCCGGTGCGTCGCACGGCCCGCCAGCCCAACCCGCTCAAGCAGCGCCTGCGCCCGCTCCTGACGCTCGGCGGCAGGGATCCCCGCGATGCGCAGCGGCATTTCAACGTTTTCCAGTGCCGTGAACTCGGGCAACAGATGGTGGAACTGGAACACAAATCCCACGTGCCGGTTCCGGAACCGCACCTTGGCCTCCGCGGTCATGGTGTGAATGTCGGCGTCACCCAGCCGGATCGTCCCCGCGTCAAACGCGTCGAGCCCGCCGAGCACGTGCAGCAGCGAACTCTTGCCCACCCCTGACGCCCCAACCACGGCCACCATTTCGCCCTGCGCCACATCGAGGTCCGCCCCACGCAGGACTTCCAGCCGCCCGGTGGCGGTGGGATATGCCTTCACGATGCCACGTGCCGTAATGCCGCTCATTGGTAGCGCAACGCCTCCGCCGGGTCGATCGCGCTGGCGCGCCGCGCCGGATAAATCGTGGCGAGCAGACAGACCAGCATCGCCGCCACCACAATCGTCACCACGTCCAGCGTCTCAATCCTGAATCGCAGGTGCGTAATCTGGTACACGTCGCCGGGCAGCGAAAACAGCTGGTAGCGATCACACACCCACGAGACGATCACGCCCAGGATGGCCCCCACCGAGGTGCCCACGGCCCCAATCGTCACACCCTGTAGAATAAAAATGCGCTGAATCGCCGACGCCGGGGCGCCCATCGTGCGCAGGATGCCGATGTCACGGCTCTTCTCCATCACCAGCAGCACGAGCGATGCCACGATGTTGAGCGCCGCCACCATCACAATCAACCCGATGGTGAAACCGATCGCGAGTTTTTCGAGACGCAGGGCCTCGTACAGCGGCGCATTCAGCACCGTCCAATCCTGCGCGGTGTACTCCAGGCCCAACGCCTCCTGCAGCTCCGCGGCCACGTCTGGGGCATCGTCGAGCTGCGCGACGCGCAGTTGCATCGCCTGGGGCCCCGGCAGGTTCAGCAACTGCTGCGCGACGTCGAGCGACAACAGGCCGTAGTTGGCATCAAACTCATGAAAGCCGAGTTCAAAAATGCCGACGACGCGAAGCATCCGCTGTCGCGGCACAACGCCCATCGGCGTGATCATCCCCTGCGGCACCATCAACTGCACGTCGTCACCCACGCGCAGATTCAGCGACCGTGCGAGTGCCGAACCGAGCAGAATCGGGTCGGGTGGCTGTACCACCTCCGGATCCGGATCAACCACCACCCGCAACGCGTCCACACGGCCTGCCAGCATCGACGTGCCCAGGTCGGTCACGGCCACCTCGCGCGCCGGGTCGACGCCCTTGAGCTGCACAAACGATGAACGGCCCCCGCTGTGCAACAGGCCCTGGCCGGTGACGACGGGTGCGGCGGCCAACACGCCGGGCCGCATCATCTTCTGCGCTTCGGCGTCGACATCCAGAAATCCGGCGCCGCCCTTATACACGTTGATGTGGGCCGTCGCGCCGACGATGCGGTCGCGCATCTCGCCCTGCACACCGGTCATCAACGCGTTCGCAATCACCAGGGCCATCACGCCCACACCGACGCCGAGAATCGACACCAGCGAGATGAGCGAAATGAACGCCTGCTTCCGACGAGCGGTCAGGTAACGAACGGCGATGAACCAGGAGAAGGACATCACAGGAAATGGAGGATGGAGGATGGAGGATGGAGGATGGGGTGCCTCATTGCTCCGGTGCCTCATTCTTGTGCGGGCGCATGAGGGGGAACAGGATGACGTCGCGAATGGAGGGGCTGCCCGTCAGCAGCATCACGAGCCGGTCGATGCCGATGCCTTCACCGCCGGTGGGCGGCAGGCCGTATTCGAGGGCGCGCACATAGTCCTCGTCCATCTGGTGCGCTTCGGCATCACCCGCCGCGCGGCCCTTAATCTGATCCTCGAAGCGACGACGCTGTTCGACCGGGTCGTTGAGTTCGCTGAACCCGTTGGCCACTTCAAAGCCCCCGGCATACATCTCGAACCGCTCGACCGTGTCCGGGTCATCGGGCTTCTGCTTCGAGAGCGGCGACACTTCGGTCGGAAAGTCGAATACAAACGTCGGCTGAATGAGCTGGTCTTCCCAGAGTGCTTCGAAGATTGTGGTCGCAATCTTGCCCGCCCCATGGGACGCGTGCACCTCCAGGTGCAAGGCCTTCGCCACTTCGGCGGCCTTCGTCCGATCGCGCAAGTCGGGCTCACTGATGCTGCGTCCCAGGCGCTCGGAGGCCGCCTCTGCCGCCGCGTGACGGAGTGAGAGTCGCCGAAACGGTGCCGCAAACGAGATCGCCGTCCCGTTGAAAGTGGTTTCGGCCCCCCCGGTGACGTCACGTGCGACCTCGACGAGCATCTCCTCGGTCATCGTCATCAGGTGTTGATAGTCCACGTACGCTTCGTAGAACTCCAGCATCGTGAACTCGGGGTTGTGCTGCGTCGAGATGCCTTCGTTCCGGAAGTTGCGGTTGATCTCGTACACCTTCTCGAAGCCACCGACCGTCAGGCGCTTGAGGTACAGCTCGGGCGCGATGCGCAGGTACAGCGGTAGATCGAGGGCGTTGTGGTGAGTGGTGAACGGCCGTGCGAGCGCGCCGCCGGCGATCGGCTGCATCATTGGCGTTTCAACTTCGAGGAACCCGCGAGCATTGAGAAACTGCCGAATCCCGGCGACCACTTTCGCGCGCACTTCGAACACGCGACGCGAATCCGGATTCACGATGAGATCGAGATACCGCTGGCGGTACCGTGTTTCGATGTCGGTGAGCCCGTGCCACTTTTCGGGCAGCGGCAGCAGACACTTGGCGAGGAACTCCAGCCCGGCGGCAAAGATCGTCAACTCGTTGGTCTTGGTCCGGAACATCCGGCCGATGACCCCGATGTGGTCGCCCAGGTCGAGCCGCGAGAAGATCGCGAAGTCGCGCTCCGGGATCGAATCAGCGCGCACGTACACCTGCAGCCGCGTCAGGCCGTCAGAGATTTCGAGGAAGTTGGCCTTGCCGAACGTACGCATCGAGAGGATGCGTCCGGCAGCGCGTGTCTGCGGTTGGGCGGCCTCCAGGTCAGGCCCTGAGGTCTCGCCAAACGTGGCCACCAGTTCCGACACGGTGTGCGTACGGTCGAACTGCACCGGATACGGCGACACGCCCAGCGCGATGAGTTCATCGAGCTTCGTTCGTCGTTGTTCTGCCTGTACTGCTTCACTCGCCATGACGTCCCTGTGTTTCTGTGACCTGCTCGAACGACTTCCGAATGCCGTCCAACACCCCGTTGACGAACTTCACCGACTCGTCGGCGCTGAACGTGCGCGCCAGTTCCAGCGCCTCGTTCACGATCACCGCCGGCGGGGTGTCCGGTTGATACCGCAACTCCCATGTTGCCTGGCGAAGAATCAACTTGTCGATGACCGCCAGGCGTTCGATGCGCCAGTTGTCGATATGACGCCCGATGATCTGATCCAGTTCTACGTGTGTGTTCACCGTGCCCTGGAACACCTCCTGGGCAAACGCGCGCACCGCATCCGTCGCATCCGGCAGATGTTCCGCCACCACGTGCTCGAGCGCCTCCTCCGGCGAGGTGCCGCCCACATCCCACACATACTGGGCCTGCAGCGCCAGTTCGCGCGCCTGATGTCGAGGTGTCAGGCTCACGACCGGTCACCTGTCGCCAGCGTGCGATACAACGTGGCCATCTCGAAGGCGGCCAATGCACACTCACGACCTTTATTGGCCGGACCGTCGACAGCGCGGGCCATCGCTTCGTCCGCCGTATTCGTCGTCAGCACCCCAAACGCGATCGGCACGCCGGTCGCCTGTGCCGCACGCATGATGCCGTCGGCGGCGGCCGTGGCGATGTAGTCAAAGTGCGGCGTCTCTCCCTTGATGAGACAGCCCAGACACACCACGGCGTCCCACTGCGATGACGCCGCAACGCGCTGCGCGGCCTGCGGCAGTTCGTACGCGCCGGGCACCGCCATCGTGACAATCGAGGCGTCAGGCACGCCACACTCGCGCAACGCCAGCCGCGCGCCTGCTTCGAGGCGCGACGTAATGAAGTCGTGGTACTTGGAGACGATCAGGGCAATCCGCATCGGGGGTGGCACGTGAACCTATTTCCCCTTGAACACGGGTTTACGCTTTTCGAGAAACGCCTGTGTGCCTTCACGCATGTCCTCGGTGGTCGAGACAAGCCCGAACAACGTGGCCTCGTAGTCCTCGGCTTCGGCGAACGCCATGTCCGCACCACCAGCCACCGCCTCAAGAATGAACCGCACGGCGACGGGGGCCTTCAGCGCGAGTGTCTGTGCCATCGTCTTCACCGTGCTCATCAGCTCGGCCGCGGGCACCACACGATTGACCAGGCCGATGCGGTACGCCTCATCGGCGCCAATCATGTCGCCGGTCAGCAGCAATTCCTGCGCACGTCCACGCCCCACCAGGCGCGGCAGTCGCTGTGATCCGGCGTAGCCGGGGATGATACCGAGGTTGATTTCCGGCTGACCAAAACGCGCCGTGTCTGACGCGATGCGCATCGTGCACGCCATCGCCAGTTCGCAACCGCCGCCCAGCGCAAACCCGTTGACTGCCGCGATCACCGGTTTGCCGAGCCGCTCGATCTTGTCAAACACACGCTGGCCGCGGTGCGCGTGGTCACGCCCGCTCACGGGCGTCATGACGGCAAGTTCGTTGATGTCCGCTCCGGCAACAAACGACTTGTCGCCCGCCCCCGTCAGCACCACCACCCGCACCCCATCGTCTTCACGGGCGTCGTCGATGACCTGCTCCAGTTCAGACAACGTCTGGCCATTGAGCGCGTTCAGGACCTTGGGGCGGTTGAGGGTGACGAGGAGGACGGCGCCATCGCGCTCGAGCTGCAGGTTGTCAAAGGACATAACGCTTACCAGTATAAAGCGGCCAGCGCGGGTTCAGGGTTCATCGGTTCATGGTTCCGGGTGCTGTTCGGGGTTCTTGGGTGCTGGATTCTTGGTTCTGGGTGCCGGGTCGGTGCGGGGTTCGCGACGCGGAACCACGCACTGGAACCCAGAACGGCACCGCGGAACCATGAACCGATGAACCGCTGAACCGCGACGTCAGGTCCTACTGCCGGGAGCGAAGGATACGACCGACTCCAGCGGCGACCAGTCCCCCGACAAGAGCGCCCACGCCATCGGCGATGACGTCGCTGACGGTGGCCATCCGGCCGGGGACGAAGGACTGGTGGAACTCGTCGGAAATGCCGTACAGGGTGCCCAGGACGGTGGCAACGAGCGCCAGCCGCACGGTCATGGCGGCCAGCTGGCCGCCGGCCAGCGCACGCGCCAACAGGAACCCGAGCACGGCGTACGACGCGCCATGCGCGTAATAGTCCGGCGCATCAAATGGAATCGTGACGGTGGACCGGGAAGACGACACGAACGTGGCGATCATCCAGACGGCCGCGGGTCCCCAGACCCAGAGCCACCGGCGGAGTGGATTACCCAAAGATGAAATACAGCACCCAGCTGAGGACAAACGCGCCGCCGGCGAGACCGCCGAACAACTTCAGCGCGAACACACGCCCCGACGCGAGATCGTCACGGTGCAGCGCGGCGAACACGGGTGACACCAGCGCGGCAAAGAGCAGCATCATGCCCAGATGGCTCGTCATGCGGGCTTCCTTCCACGTGCGACATCAGAGGCGTCCAGAATCACCAGCGCGTTCATCAACCCGGCCACGATAAGAAAGGTGTTGCCGTATTCGTACGCCACGGCAACCACGTCACCCTGACCTGCGCCGACAAGGCCCGCCAGCACTCGCACGGCGCCCATCATCCACTGGGCGAGGCCGGCCAGCAGCACCAGCGGTTCACTGCCTTCAAAGGGAAACAGCCGCCCGCCGAACCACAAGCCAAGCACATACATCGGCAGCAGCGTTGCGCCAAAGACCAACGCCTTTCCTGCCTGGCCCTGCAGCATGTGGCCCGCGCCAGGGAACACCCACGCGAGCACACAGGTCACCGCCACGCTCGGGCGCGTGGGTGTAGGCGGCATGGACGATTTGCTGATGGGGGTACGGGCCATAAGTCTCGCGGCGAGCGACGTTCAGTCTATCCGATGCGTGACAAACAGGAGGACCCACATGATGGCGGCGCCCAGCGGCAACGCGCTGAGCAGGCGAACGGTGTTCGAGGGAACACCGAGACCCGCCCACTCCCAGGCGATCGTCAGCACGGTGGGCACGGCGGCCACCGCGAAGACCACACGAGGCGTGACCCCGGCACCCCGCCCCCCACGTCGTCGTCGCGCCAGAAACCAGACCGCGCCAAACGGCGCCGCGAGGTAGAGCCCGGCGCATCGCGCACACACCGGCCACTTCTGGTCATGCGTGTGGAAAGACCGCTCCGGTTGTTGATGGCAGACCTGGCCGGCCGCGAAATACACGACCGAGGCCCACGCGCTGCGCGCCGGCCCCTGGTCGGTGGCCCGATCGAACAAGGCCGCGCCCAGCAGCGTTGGCCAAGCCAGCGCGCCGATGACAAGCATTCGCGTGAGCCACATGTTCGTTACGCGCGTCGGTTACCCGAGCAGCGCGAGCGTACCAAAATGCGCCTCGTACCGCGCCTTGAACTCCTTCGGCGTGTACGCGTGGCTGGTGCCGCCCAAATGTTCGAGGGCATATGCCGCCGCCACACTGCCCATCTGCGCGCACACGTCAAACCCGGCACCCAGCGCCAGGCCCTTCATGAAGCCGCCGCGGTAGGCGTCACCCACACCGGTGGGGTCCGCAATGCGCGTCGGCGTCACCGCCGGCACATCCACCTGCGAGCCCGGCTGCAGCACCGACGACCCGTGCTCACCCTTTGTCACGATCAACACGCCGGCCAGGGCCAACACGTCGGCCTCGCTCAGGCCGGTCTTCTGCCGAATCAGTTCGAACTCGTAGTCGTTGCAGATCACGAACGCCGCGCCCACGATGCCTTCGCGGATCTCGTCGCCGCTCATGCGTGCGCACTGCTGACCTGGGTCAAACATGTATTTGATGCCCAGCGTGCGGCACTCATCGGCGTACTGCACCATGGCCGCCGGATCGTTCGGCGAGATGATCACCAGGTCCGGCCGCTCCACCGTGCGGAACGACAACTCTGCCGCATGCGCCATCGCACCCGTATAGAACGACGCGATCTGGTTGTTGGCCTCATCGGTGTTGCAGAAAAACGATGCCGTGAACTTGCCGTCCACCTCCTTCACCAGCGAGGTGTCAATGCCGGCCGCGTCCAGCCAGCGGCGGTAGTCGTTGAAGTCCTGCCCCGCTGTCGCCATCAGTTGCGGCTTCTCACCGAGCAGCGCCAGCGTGTACGCAATGTTCGGTGCACACCCGCCGCGGCGTTTGTCCATCGAGTCCACCAGAAAACTCAGGCTCACCCGTGAGAAGTGCTCCGGCAGCAGATGTTCGGTGAACTTGCCGGGAAACGACATCAGGTAGTCGAACGCGATTGAGCCGGTGACGATGATTTTCATGTGACGTATTTTCCAATCAGAGGTTGCAGGAGGGCTTTGCGAGCGTCGGGCATCGCGTTGGGTCTGGTGATGATCGCGGTGGCGAGCGCGCGGGCGCACTCACATGTGCGATCGATGGGCAGGTGTGCGACGGCGTTCGCAATCACCTGCTGAGCGGTACGGGCATTCTGTGTGAGGTTGGCGATGATCATCTCGACCGTCACCGAATCGTGTTCGGGGTGCCAGCAGTCATAGTCGGTGACCAGCGCCAGCGTTGAGTAACAGATCTCCGCTTCCCGGGCGAGTTTGGCTTCCTGCAGATTCGTCATCCCGATGATGTCGAAGCCCTGCGCACGGTAGAAGTTGGATTCCGCCTTCGTGGAAAATTGCGGTCCTTCCATGCACACATACGTGCCGCCAGTGTGTACAGCGATACCGGCGTCAGCAGCGACGGCCGTCGCAGAGTCAGCCATGATCGTGCTCAACGCCCCACAGAACGGATGCGCAAAGCCGACGTGGGCGACGATGCCGTCGCCGAAGAATGTACTGATGCGTCCGCGCGTGCGATCAAAGAACTGATCCGGCACCACCAGATCGAGTGGCTTCATGTCTTCGCGCAGACTGCCGACGGCGCTGGCCGACAGAATCCACTCGACGCCCAGCAGCTTGAAGCCGAAGATATTGGCGCGGAAGTTCAACTCTGACGGAGTCAGCCGATGGCCGTCACCATGACGCGCCAGAAACGCCACCCGCTGTCCGCGCAACGTCGCAAGGACGTACGGCCCCGACGGCGCACCGAACGGCGTCTCCACGTGCCGCTCCTCGCGGTCGGTCAGCTCGGCCATGTCGTACAGACCGGAGCCTCCAATGATTCCGATTCGTGCGTGTGACATCAGATCAAAAGCCTTTCACCATGGAGGACATGGAGGGCCATGGAGCGTACGTGAGACACCGGGGCTGGACGCCCGGCTTTGCCGGGCGGTGCGAGGAGCGGCTGCCGCCTCCGGCGGCATCCAGCCCCTCGATCTCCATGGCCCTCCATGGTCTCCATGGTGAAAAGCTCTTGCGTCATATAGCCACCGGTTCAATCGTGCGACGTCCGTCGCGCTCGCGGATGATCCCAGCGGCCACTGCGGGGTCGTGCTCGAAGAAGACGATGTATTCGCCGTCGATGGCTTCACGGATGAAGCGCTGTTTATAGTGCAGCGTATCCATCGGATACAGGTCGTAGCCCATGATCCACGGCTCGTCCAGATGGGCGGTCGTCGGGATCAAGTCGGCCACAAACGCAGCGGTGCGTCCACCGGACGTGATCTTGACCCACTGGTGATACATCGCGTGTCCACCGGTGCGCCACACGCTGATCCCCGGCAGCACCTCGCCATCGTCTTCCACGAAGTCGATGACGCCGGCCTCGGCAAGCGGCATGAAATTCTCGGGCAGATAACTCGCGCGGTTGCGATCGTGGGGATGCGTGGCATCCTCCCAGTCGCCGCGACGAATCAGATACCGCGCGTTGCGGAAACGCGGCTTCAACTCCTCCCCCTCACGCATCGTCGAACCACCGAAGTGGTCGAAATGCAGGTGGGTGGCGATGACGATGTCGATGTCGTCGGCGGTGAGGCCAGCGTCGGCCAGCGAGTGATCGAGGTGCCGGGTGCGGTCGATGGCGTAGATGTCCACCAACTTGGGAGGCATCTTGTCGCCAATACCGGTGTCGATCAGGACGTTCTTGCCATTGGCTCGCACGAGCAGCGGACGCAGCCCCAGGGGAATGCGGTTTTTGTCGTCCGGCGTTGTGCGTTTGGACCACAAGGTCTTGGGCACCACGCCGAACATGGCGCCGCCGTCGAGTCCGAATGTGCCGTCCGACAGTGAGGTGAGCTCGAAGTCCCCGAGTTGCAGCATCAGTGGCTCCCCTCGCCGGCCGCGGCAGGCTGTTTCAGCTCAACCAACACACCGTGTGTGTCGGCTGGATGCACAAACGCGATGAGCGATCCGTGGGCGCCGCGCCGTGGTTCCTTGTCGATCATGCGAACGCCGGCACCCATCACGTGGGCGATGGCCGCGTGAATGTCGCGCACGCGCAGGGCCACGTGATGCAGGCCTGGGCCGCGCTTCTCCAGGTACGTCGCAATCGGCGACCCGGGCGCCAGCGACTCAACCAATTCGAGCTTCGCGTCACCCGTGTTCACGAACCGCACGCGTGTGTTCTGTCCCTTCACGTCCTGTGGCTCGTCTGACGTCAACCCCAGCACATCCGTAAAGAACTTCAGCGACGCCGCCGGGTCGGCCACGGCAATGCCGACATGGTCGATCCCAGTCACCCCAGCCCCGGAAAAGACGTCGGGAGGCTTTTCCGCTGAGAGACGGGCGGAAAAGCCTCCCGACGTCTTTTCCGGGGACACGTTGCCAAGCGCCTGCGCCATCACCGCCGCCGCAGCCCCATACGGGTCCACCTCGCGAGCGGAGATACGGTCGAGGATTTGGCCGAATTCGCCGGGCTGAAGGACATTGGCCTCGAGGTGCTGCATGAAGCGGCGGCCGAGAATTTCGCGCAGGCGCCACTCGGCGCGAGCGCGGCGGCGCGCGCCCAGCGTGTCGGCTGACTGTTCGCGGAAGCGTTCGATCATGTCGATAAGCTCGGTGATCCCGCGATTCGCCGTCGCCTCCGTGCGCAAGACAGGCGGTCGCCACCCTTCACTCATCGCATCGTCGAGCGACAACATCATTTCGATGGAGGCCGCGGTGCGCTCTGCGCCTTCGCGGTCGGCCTTGTTGACCACGAAGATGTCGGCGATTTCCATGATGCCGGCCTTGAGCGCCTGCACTTCGTCGCCGGTGCCAGGCACGAGCGTCACCACCGACACGTCGGCGGTGCGGACGATGTCGACTTCGTCCTGGCCGACACCGACGGTTTCGATGATGACCACGTCGTAGCCGGCGGCGTCGAGCACGATGGCGGCTTCAGCGGTGGTGCGGGCGAGTCCACCCAGATGTCCTCGCGTGGCCATGCTGCGGATGAACACACCTTCGTCCTCGGCGTGGGCCTGCATCCGGACGCGATCGCCAAGGATGGCGCCACCGCTGAATGGGCTTGTGGGATCAACCGCGAGGACGCCGACCGTCCGACCGCGCTTGCGCAGTTCTGCGACGATCTTGTCGACGAGAGTGCTTTTGCCCGCGCCTGGAGGGCCGGTGATGCCAATCAGGTAGGCCGCGCCGGTCTTCGCGAAAATGCGGCCAATGAGCTCGACGCCGTCAGGCGATTCATTTTCGATCAGGGAGATCGCGCGCGCGATGGCGCGCGGGTCGCCGGCCATCAACCGTTCAGAGAGTGTGCCTGAGGCGATCACGACGGCTATCGCCCCAGCAACTGACGCGCAATGACGAGGCGCTGAATTTCGCTGGTGCCTTCACCAATCGTGCACAATTTCACATCGCGGAAGAACTTCTCGGCCGGGTAGTCCTTGATGAATCCGTATCCACCGTGAATCTGCACAGACTCTTCGGCCGCGCGCACGGCGATTTCGCTCGAGTAGAGTTTGGCCATCGACGACTCGCGCCCGGTGCGCACCACGCCCTGGTCCTTCATCCACGCGGCTCGATAGGTCAGCAAACGCGCGGCTTCGATGCGTGTGGCCATATCGGCGAGTTTCCACTGGATCGCCTGGAAGCTCGCAATCGGCTGGCCGAACTGGCGGCGTTCCTTCGCGTACCGCAGCGCACATTCGTAGGCGCCTTGCGCGAGACCGACGGCCAATGCCGCGATACCGATGCGGCCGGCATCGAGCACCTGCAGCGTGTTGATGAAGCCCTGCCCTTCCTCGCCCACCATGGCATCGGCCGGCACGCGGCAATCTTCAAAAATCACTTCACTCGTGTCGCTCGCGCGCATCCCGAGTTTGTGTTCCTTCTTCCCCGCGCGCATGCCCGGCGTGCCCTTCGGCACCACAAACGCCGTGATGCCCCGGTGTCCCTTCGACTTGTCGGTCACCGTCATAACGACGATGGCGCCGCCGACCGAGCCGTGGGTGATGAACTGTTTGGCGCCGTTGATCACCCAGTCGGTGCCGTCACGGCGTGCGGTCGTGCGCATCGCCGCGGCGTCACTGCCGGCCCCCGGTTCGGTCAAACCCCAGGCCCCGAGATATTCCCCGTGGATGAGCGGCACCACATACTGCTGCTTCTGGGCCTCGGAGCCGAACATGAAAAGGTGTGCGGTGCACAGTCCGTTGTGGGCGGCCACTGACAACGACACCGACGGGCACACGCGGGCCAACTCTTCGATGGCGATGCAATATTCGATGGCCGACATCCCCGAGCCGCCGTACTCTTCAGGAAACTGGATGCCCATCAGGCCCAGACCGGCCATTTTGGTCACCAGCTCGTGTGGAAACGCCTCAGCCTCGTCCCAGGTCATCACGTGGGGTTTGATTTCGGCTTCGGCGAACTCGCGCACGGTGCGGCGGAGCATCTCCTGCTGGCTGGTTGGGCGCAAGTCCATTCCCAAGAAAAATATCACGGGGCTGGTGCGCACACCCGGTTCCGCCGATAGCAGAACCATGGGAAATGTGAGAAAAGTGACGGTATTGGCTGTGCTCTCGCTGCTCGGCCTTGTGGCCGCGCCGGCCCCGGCCCATGCCGACATCACGGCCTTCTTTGGCGCCGCGAACCCTGAGACACGGATGGCCAAGGGCCTCTCGTTCGGCGTCAGTGTGATTGTGGTGGGTTTTGAAGTCGAATACTCAGACATTTCCGCCAAAGAAGACGCAGGTGCGCCACGGATCAGGACCGGCATGGTCAATGCCATCGTGCAGACGCCCACCTCGGGTGTGCAGCTATACGGGACGATCGGCGTCGGTGGCTATCGGGAGAATCTGCTCGGGGAGAGCGAGACAAGTACCGCGTTTAATATCGGCGGCGGGCTGAAGATGGGCCTGCTCGGCCCGGTCAAGTTGCGGGTGGACTACCGGCTCTTCACGTTGCGCGGCAATCCAGTGGACAAGACCGTGCACCGCGTGTACGCGGGGCTAAATACGAGCTTTTGAACCTGAACCACGAACCTGCGGTTACTGGTTCATGGTTCATGGTGCCGCGGTGCTGTTCTGGGAACCTGGTGCTGGGTGCTGGGTTCCTGGTGCAGGGTCGGTTCCGGGTTCCGAACCATTCACCAGAACCCGTAACCATGAACCAGTAACCGGGTCTACCTGACCTTCGTGAGCCCCATGCGCTCCACGCGCACGACGGCGGCCTTCATCCGTTCATAGAGGGGCTGCACTTCGGCCGGCAGCACCTCGGCCAGCAGCAGCAGCGGATCGTAGCTGGCGGTGGCGATGGCCGGGTCAAACAAGAACAGATACACCACCGGGTCGGTGGCGACCGCGGGCTTTTCCGCCGATTTGTAGATCAGCCAGTTGGCCGCCTGCAACTTGCGGGTGGCCGTGTCGGTTTTTGCCAGCGCGTCCTTGAGCCTCACCAGAATGGCATCAAAGTCTGTAACCTTTGCCGGGTCCACATGAAAAAGCAGGAGCCCAGCGCCGGTGGGAAACACATACTCGACCGGCACGGCCGGTGGGGCGGGCGGTGTGGCTGGTGTCGCCGCCTGGGGCACCGGGGCGACAGGGGGAGGCGCGACCTGTGCGAACAGGGGGCCAGCCGCCAGCGTCATCAACAGCAGAAGGGCCAACAGGCTGTGACGTGACATGTGTTCCCCATTATGACGAAACGGGCGCTCCCTGCGAAGGAAGCGCCCGTTCTTGATCGACAGCCCTGCCGAGGAGGGCAACTGACTTGACCTACTTCTTCACCAGGGGCCACGGCGCCCAGGTGGAGATGCTGGTGCTGAACTGCTTGTAGATCTCGCTGTCCTCGCGCCATTCACCGATTTCATCCAGCATGTTCTGGATGTTGTAGCTGGCTCCCGCGACCGGTGCATCCAGCACCACCACGTAGATGGAGGGCTGACCGGCGGCCGGCGGCGTGTTGAGCTTCATGAGGTTCAACGTCCTCGCCTGAGCGTTCGCTGCCGGCTTTTCGCTCGCAGCCAACTTGGTCTTCACGGCGGAAAACGCCTGTTCGAACGTCGCTTCTGACCCGGAATTGATCTGGATCATCAGCATTGCCGGATGCGCCGCGTCAAACTTGAACGGATCCGGAGGGGCCGGTGCAGCCGGCTGTTCCTGGGCCGGAGGAGGAGTGGGCGGCGGTTCCTGCGCCTGCGCCGTCGAGGCCATCATCATCATCCCAGCCACGCCCAGCGCGACCACCGTACGCCGGCCTACGACCGACAGAAATTCAAACACACGCATTGCTACATCCTCCTCGCCACTGGGGGCGCTGGTCTCAAAAATGAGAACTTACTCTACCGTACCGACAAGGGCTGTGACGAGGTCGGTATTAGACGAACACCTGAAAAATTTCGTTCGCTACCAACATACCCTCCCGGGTCAACCCGAATCGTCCGGCCTTGTGCCACACCCGCTGTGACTGCACAAATGGAGCCAAGTCCTTGCCATACCGTTCCCACGGGTCCACCCCGAATCGGGCACCAAATTCTACACAGTCGATCCCCTCAGTCAACCGCAATCCGGTAAAAAGGGCTTCTTCGAGACGGGCCTGTCCAGTTAAGGACTCCGTATCTCCAGCCACGGTCTGCCCGGCGGTGATCCTGGCCACGTAGTCTGTCGTCGAGGACAGGTTCTTCCACCGCCGACCTGCCACGGTCGAATGCGCGCCACAGCCGAACCCGAACCAATCGCCCGCCTGCCAATACTTCAAGTTGTGGCGGGACCGATGACCGGGTCGTGCCACGTTCGAGATTTCATACTGCGCCAGCCCGGCGGCGTCGAGCCGCGCCAGCGCCTCCAGATACATCTCGGCCGCATCATCATCAGGTGCCTGCGACCAGCCCGCCCGCGCCATCTCTTCCTTGAGCGGCGCATTCGGGTACAACTCAAGCAGATACAGCGACAGATGATCCGGCTCCAGCGCCACTGCACTGTCGATCGTCCGCTGCCACGACTCACGCGACTGCGCCGGCAACCACAACATCAGGTCAAACGACACGGATGCGAACCCGGTGCCCTGCGCGGCCCGTATCGCTTCTACGGCACGCGCGGACGAGTGGATGCGTCCCAGCCGCTTCAACTCATCGTCATCAAACGACTGCACGCCGAAGCTCAGGCGATTCACGCCCGCTTCACGAAACGCAGCCAGTCGCTCGGGCGTCGCCGTCTCCGGATTTGTCTCAAGGGTGACTTCCGCGTCAGCCGCGACATCGAATGTCTCTCGACACGCGTGGATGAGCCGACCGATCTCGTCGGGCGCCAGCAGCGACGGCGTACCGCCGCCGAAAAAGATCGTGTCGGCGTGTCCACCAGGCGCGCGGCGAATCTCCTGCTCCAGCGCGTCCACGTACCGCACCTTCAACTCGTCGTCGAGCAGACCTCGGTTGAAGTTGCAGTAGTTGCAGATGGCCTGGCAGAACGGCACATGGAGGTACAAGCCTGCCGGAACCTGGAACCGGTCTTGGAACCTCTCCTGGAACCTCGTGTGGTTCATGGTTCCTGGTTCCTGGTTCCGCGGTGCCGTTCGGGGTTCATGGTTAGAGGTTCAGAGTTCCTGGTTCCGGGTTCCCGGGTTGGTTCAGGGTTCGAGAACCGCGGAACCATGAACCGAGGAACCATGAACCCGCGAAGCGTCCGCGAAGCGTTCCGCGAAGCGTCAGCCTCGGCCGGCTTTGCCGCCGGGCCACTGCAACTCCCGCGCTTCGCGCGGGTTCTTGAGGGATCTCAGGGGATCGTTCTCTTTGAGCTGGGCTTTGGCCGGGCCACGGGCGCGCGAGGGCAATACACGGCGGCCCTTGTTGGTCTTCCAGAGGATCGCCAGGTCGTTGGGACCACCATTGGGCGGCAACATGCGGAAGTCGCCGCCGTCGTATTCGAGGAACTCGCACATTTCATGCAGGCGCGAGTGCATGCGGTACCCCACACGGGCTTTGAGCGAGTCGAGGTCCGTTTCGTCCGGCGTGTCTTCGTAATTGGTCGTAAAGATCGTGGGCCGGCGCTCGTTGTAGCGGGTGTTGACGATGAGGTTCATCGTTTCTTCGACCCACTCGGACGGCTTTTCGGAGCCCAGGTCATCGAGCACCAGCAACTCGGCCTCCATCACGGGCCGGATGATGTCCATCTCGGCCGTACGCACCACCGGGTTGTACGTGGACCGAATAACCTTCAGCAACTCGCGCACGTCATAAAACAACGCCCGCGCGCCTTTTTGCGCCACAACCTGTCGCAACACGGCAACAGCGATATGTGTTTTGCCGATTCCGGGCGGGCCAATCAGGCACAACCCTTTGGTGACGGCCGGGAACTGTTCGGCGAATCGCTTCGCATACGTCACGGCGGACTGCAGTTTTTCGTTGGAATACAGCTGAAAATTCGCCAGATCACACTTGGCGTAGCGCGGAGGAATCCGCGCGTCGCGCATCAACCGGTCCGCCGCCTGTACACGCCGACACTCACAGCGTTCGACGCGGCGCACGCCGTCTACGTCGCGGGGCTTCCATCCGGTTCCATTGCACAAGGAGCAGTCGTTCACGAAGGAACGAGGATACCAGATGTCAGGTTTGTTCGTCGTCGGGTTTTGTGGTGACCAGTGAGGTATTCAGCCGCTGCTCCCAATCGCCCAGGCCACGCGCGAGTTCCTTCTTGACATACGCCATGAACTCGTTCACTTCACTTTGCATGCTTTCCATTTTCTGGCGCATGTTCAGGATGATTTCCACGCCCGCCAGATTCACGCCCAAATCACGCGTGAGGGTCAGAATGGTTTCGAGGCGATGCAGGTCTTCGTCGGCATAGAGCCGCGTGTTGCCGTCGGTGCGCGACGGCGCAAGCAGCCCTTCGCGCTCGTAGAGACGCAGGGTTTGCGGGTGGACGTTGTACTTCGACGCCACCGCGCTGATCATGTAGTACCCCTTGCCGGTGCCGGATTTTCTCGTCATGGCCGTGTATCCTTCGCGGCTGTCCGCCGCGTGTTACGTGGTACCAAACAGATGGGCCCGAACGTCCCCAGGATTGAGGGCGCCGAACTCGCGCATCAAGGCTTTCGACCGTTCGTCGCGTAACGGCAGCAGCACAATCTGCACTTCGACCAACAAGTCGCCGGCGTCGTCGTCATGCGCCGACGGAATGCCTTGTCCGCGCACGCGCAACCGTGTGCCGGTGCTGGTGCCCGGCGGAATCTTCACCGTCCTGGGCCCGTTCAGCGTGGGCACCTCCACCTTCGCGCCCAGCGCCGCTTCGTGCACCGCCACCGGCAACAACATGCGCAGGTCGCGGCCGTCGCGGGTGAACACCGCGTGTGGTGCCACTTCAATGGTGACGTAGAGGTCGCCCAGTGTGCCGCCTCTCGCACCCGCATGCCCGCGTCCCGGCACAGCCAACCGCGCCCCGTCGTCAATCCCTGGCGGAATCACCAGAGTCACCACTTCGCTCCGCGCCGAGACACCGATCCCCGCACAGGGCCGACACGACTGCGAGGCCAGTCGCCCGGTGGCCCCGCACGCCTCACAGGGCTTGGTGAACACCATGTGACCACGCGCCCACCGTGTGGCGCCGGCTCCGCGACACGCCGGACAAGCGACGGGGGCGACCGTGACCCGGCCTGTGCCACCGCATCCGTGGCACCGTTCCTGGCGCAGCACCGACACGGGGAATTGACCGCCGCGCATTGCCTCGTCAAACGACAGCGCCATCGTCAATTCCAGGGCGCCTCCCCGGCTGGGTTCTGTGGCGCGGCGAGCCGCATCCTGGAAGACATCCGAGAACATCTCCGAGAACGTCGCCGCCTCGTGGCCCTGTGCCGGAGCGGAAAAATCAAAGCCTTCAAACGCGATCGCGGTGTCGACAGTGGCGTGTCGCTGCGTCAGGCTGCGATCGTAGTCGTGCCGCCGGTCGGGATCGCCGAGCACTTCGTACGCCTGCTGCACGTGACGGAACCGCTCTTCCGCAAGCCGATCCCCGGGATTAATCCTGGGGTGGTAGCGTCGAGCCAGCCGCAAAAAGGCACGCTCGATATCGGCCGACGTTGCCGCCGGCGTCAAATCGAGCGCGCCATACAGATCCACCTACTTCTTCTCTTCCTCGATGACTTCGGCGTCAATCACATCGCCTGACGCCGCGCCATCGCCGGTCGGCCCCGCCTGCCCCTCAGCACCGGGCGCCTCTGCGGCACCGGCCTGCTGGTACAGCTTGGTCGCGGCCTTGGTCTGGGCTTCCATCAACGCATCGAGCTTCTTGGTGATGGCCGTGGCATCGCCCGACTCCAACGCCTGCTTGACGTCGGTAATCGCCGACTCAATCGCCAGGCGATCCTCCGCCTCCACCTTGTCGCCGGATTCCTTGAGGAACTGTTCAGCAGCATGAACGGTCTGGTCCGCACGATTACGCGTGTCGACCTCTTCCTTGCGCTTCTTGTCCTCTTCGGCGTGGGCTTCGGCGTCCTTCACCATGCGATCGACTTCGTCCTTCGAGAGTCCGCTCGTCGCCGTAATGGTGATCTTCTGTTCCTTGCCCGTGCCTTTGT
This sequence comes from Vicinamibacterales bacterium, assembly GCA_038319675.1. Classification (GTDB taxonomy): domain Bacteria; phylum Acidobacteriota; class Vicinamibacteria; order Vicinamibacterales; family SCN-69-37; genus SYFT01. The sequence goes on along the minus strand of JBBQDM010000009.1, from coordinate 123,096 downwards.
CCTTGGCCTGCACGTTCACGATGCCGTTCGCATCGATGTCGAACGTCACCTCAATCTGCGGCACACCACGAGGCGCCGGCGGAATGCCGTCCAGGTGGAACTTGCCCAGCGTGCGGTTGTCACGCGCCATCGGACGTTCACCCTGCATCACGTGCACTTCCACGCTCGGCTGGCTATCGGCCGCCGTCGAGAACGTCTCGCTCTTGCGCGTCGGGATCGTCGTGTTGCGCGTAATCAGTGTGGTCATCACGCCACCCAGCGTCTCGATGCCGAGCGACAGCGGTGTCACGTCGAGCAGGAGCAGGTCTTTCACATCACCCGCGAGCACACCGGCCTGAATCGCGGCACCGATCGCCACGACTTCGTCCGGGTTCACACCCTTGTGTGGATCCTTGCCGAACTGCTCCTTGACCAGCTGCTGCACCTTCGGAATACGCGTGGAGCCACCCACAAGCACCACCTCGTCGATCTCCTTCGCAGTCACGCCGGCATCGGCCATCGCCTGACGGCACGGACCGAGCGTCTTCTGCAGGAGGTCGTCGACGAGCGACTCGAACTTCGCGCGCGTCAGCTTCATCGCCAGGTGCTTCGGCCCGGTCGCGTCCGCCGAGATGAACGGCAGGTTCACTTCCGTCTCGACCACGGTGGACAGTTCCATCTTGGCCTTCTCCGCCGCTTCCTTCAGGCGCTGCAGGGCCATGCGGTCCTTCGACAGATCGAGGCCTTCCTGCTTCTTGAATTCGGCCACGATCCAGTCCATGACGCGCTGGTCGAGGTTGTCGCCACCGAGGTGCGTGTCGCCGTTGGTCGCCTTGACCTCCACGACGCCCTCACCCACCTCGAGCACCGACACGTCGAACGTGCCGCCGCCGAAGTCGTACACCACGATGGTTTCATTCGTCTTCTTGTCGAGGCCGTACGCCAACGCCGCCGCAGTCGGCTCGTTGACGATGCGCATGACTTCGAGACCGGCAATCGTGCCGGCGTCCTTCGTGGCCTGGCGCTGTGCGTCGTTGAAGTACGCCGGCACGGTGATGACGGCTTTACTGACCGGCTGGCCGAGGTAATCCTCAGCCGCCTGCTTCAGCTTGCCAAGGATCATCGCGGAGATCTGCGGCGGCGTGAACGGCTTGTCTTCGCCATCCACCTTCACCGCGACGTGGCCACCCTCCGCGACCACACGGTACGGCACCAGCTTGAGCTCTTCGCCCACTTCGTCGTGGCGACGGCCCATGAACCGCTTGATCGAGTACACAGTGTTTTCGGGGTTCGTCACCGCCTGGCGCTTCGCAACCTGACCGACAAGGCGCTCGCCCGACTTCGAAAACCCAACGACAGACGGCGTAATGCGCCCGCCTTCTGAATTGGTGATGACGACGGCTTCGCCGCCTTCCATGACCGCCACCACAGAGTTCGTGGTGCCCAAGTCGATACCGATAATCTTGCTCATAGTGTGACGCTCCTCTGCGCTCTGAACCCCGTATTTGGGTAAACCTTAGTCTCACGTATTATATAAACATGAGTGCGCAAATGTCAAACATTCCAAAATTGTGCTCAAGTGCTCTCGTGTTCGGGGTGCTCCTGTGCTAGTGCTCACGTGAGCACCGGAGCACTTGAGCACAGGACACCGTTCGCTCTCAGCTGAGGACAGCGGACGCTCCCTTGCCAAAAAACCGCCCAAAATTGCGCGATTCACACACGGCCCACGATTTGCTTTGACCTGATGTGCCATGACTCGAACACTTTTTTCTGCTGCTGTGGTGGTCCTCATTGGTGCGGTGTCGGTGTCGGCGCAGACCAGGTACGAGCCGGGTCGCCAGGATGACCGCACGTATGTCGCCGGTGCTGACGTGTGGGACGGGTACGAACTGCCCGCGTTTGTGTCGGTGGTTGAGGGGTATGCCGAGTTGGACCGCGCCGGGCAGAGTTCGCGCGACATCGAGAACGTACCGCTTGAAGCGGGCGACCGCATTCGCACCACGCGCGGTCGCGTGGAAATCCTGTTTGATGATGGCAGTGTGATCGCACTCGACGAACACACCATCGTGACGTTTGTGACCGCCACCGAGGTGGAGCTGTTGCGTGGACGCGTCCGGGCGCAATGGCAGGATCGCGGCACGTTGGCGGGCTTGACCATTTACACGGAGGCCGGCAGCGCGATTGTTCGCACGCGTGGGGATTACCGGGTGACGCTGAGCGAATCGCGCATGGGCGAGGCGGAGATTGAACTCGCAGTCACCCGTGGCTCCGCCGAACTGGCGAATGATTTGGGTCGGACGCTCGTGCGGGAACGGACGCGCGCGCTCACGACAGCGACGTACGCTCCGTCGGTGCCGTACGCCTACACCACCCCGCGCGACGAGTTTGAACGCTGGACCGACAACGTCGAGGCCGACCGGTATGGTGTGGTGTCGGCCCGGTATCTGCCGACGGAATTGCGCTACTACGGCGGCGTCTTTGATCGCCACGGCTCCTGGCAGCAGCATCACGCCCACGGCTGGGTCTGGTACCCGCGCGTCAGTATGGACTGGCGACCGTACGACGGCGGCCGCTGGAGTTTTGTGATCGGCTTCGGCTACTCCTGGGTCGGCGGCTCACGCTGGGCCTGGCCGACACACCATCATGGGCGGTGGGATCGCGTTGACTCGCGGTGGTACTGGATTCCCGTGCGTCCCACCTACCACCGCGCCGTGGGCTACGCCGCGCCGCGGCCGTCGTACACGGTCAACGTCGACTACTACAACCCCACCGCCTATCGGGCGACGGTTAATCCGCAGCTTGCCCGCCGGAGCCTTGGCGAAGGCGGGGCCGCAATCGACCAGCGCAGTCCGCGGTCCGCCGTCCGCAGTCCGCGGTCCACGGGGCAGGCCGTGCCACGCAACCCGCAATCCGGGACGAACAGTCCGCGGTCCACGGTCCGCAGTCCGGAGCCTGCCCGCCGAAGCCTTGGCGAAGGCGGGTCCACGGTCCGCAGTCCGCAGTCCACGGTCCGCAGTCCGCAGTCCACGGTCCGCCGTCCACAGTCCGCAGTCGGCAGTCCACAGTCCGATCGGGCCGCACCGCAGGCTGTGCCGCGCACTGCACCGCGAACTGAGACACGTCCGACTCCGCAGCGATCGTCTCCGATGCCACGAACAGCTCCGCCGGGACAGCGGACAGCGGACAGCGGGCCGCGGACTGCTCCCCCTCAACGGTCGTCCCCCCAGCCACGCTCGGCTCCTCCTGACACAACGCGATCCGCGCCTCAGCGATCGGCGCCGCGAGCAGATCCGCCCGGACCGCGGACGCCGGACAGCGGACCGCGGACTGCTCCGCCGCCCTCAGGCTCGCGCACACCGTCACGCACGGCACCGCCGCCCAGTGGTGGCGGCGCGTCCGACAATCGTGCCCGATCAGGAACCGCTGTGCGTCGCAGCGGCGGCGGGTAGTGGACCGCGGACCGCGGACCCGCCTTCGCCGAGGCTCCGGCGGGCAAGCCGCAAGCTGATATCGTGTGATTACACATGTCCGTGGTCACGATTCGTTTGGTCCGGGGCGTCGGCATCATTGCGCTGTTCGTCGGCGCAGCGCTGCTGGGGGTCGCCAGCGGCGTGGTGCTCGCGTTCGTGGACGACCTGCCCGAAATCACCGCGCTCGACCAGTACGCGCCCAGCACGATCACCCGCGTCCTGGGGCGTGATGGCACCAGCGTCGGCGAGTTTGCCACTGAACGTCGTGAGGTAATCACTGCCGATCAGATTCCCGAGGCGCTGCGCCTGGCCATCATGGCGGTGGAAGACGCGGACTTCGAGGATCACATCGGGGTGCAGCCGACGCGGATGGTCTGGGCGGCGTTCATGGACGTGACCTCAGACGGTCGCAGCCCGGGTCGCTCCACGATCAGCCAGCAGCTGGCGCGCAACCTGTTCCGCGACACGGTGGGCTTCCGCCGCAATCCCAACGCCTGGGTTGATGTGTCCGGCTGGGAGCGCAAGATCAAGGAGGCGCTCGTCGCCCTGCAGATCGAGCGTCGCTACACCAAGGACGAAATCTTCACGATGTACTGCAACCAGATCTACTGGGGGCATGGCGCGTATGGCGCGCAGGCGGCATCGCGACTCTACTTCGACAAGACGGTGTCGGACCTGTCGCTCGACGAGGCAGCATTGCTCGCGGGCATCATTCAGACGCCGGAACGGCAAAGTCCGTACGTGAATATTGAGGTCGCGACCAGGCAGCGTGACCGCGCGCTGACGCGCATGGTGGCCAACAACTTCCTGACCGAGGCGGAGGCCGCGGAGGCCATGGCGCGACCGATCGTGACCGCCGGCGCCCCCACCGTGCCGGCGCTCGCCCCGTATTTTCTCGAAACCATCCGGCAGCAGTTGCAGGAGCGCTACGGTGCCAAGGCCATCTACGAGAGCGGTCTGACCGTGCGCACGGGGCTCGACCCGCTGCTGCAACGTACCGCCAACGTCGTCCTCGACCGCGAGTTACGACGCCTCGACCGCCTGGGCGGCTTCCGCAAACCGGCGCGCAACCTCGTGGACGAGAAGGTGGACGTCGATACGTTCCGCCTTCCCCGCTGGTCGCGTCCCCCGATCACCGGTGACGTCGTGCCCGCCATCGTCCTTGGCGTGGACGGTGCGACGATCCGGCTGCGTGCCGGCACCTGGCAGGGCACGGTCGTGGCCGCAGGGTACGCGTGGACGCGGCGCCGGGCTGCCGCCCTGGTGCGACGAGGGGACCTCGTCGAGACGCGCATTCTCACCCGGGATGATGAGGCGCGCACCTTTACCGGGTCATTGGAACAGGCGCCGATGGTCGAGGGTGCGGTCGTCGCCATCGAAAATCGCACGGGTCAGATCCTCGCCATGATTGGCGGCCACAGCTTCGGCCGCAGCGAATTCAACCGCGCCACCCAGGCGATGCGGCAGGTGGGTTCCACGTTCAAGACGTTCGTCTACACGGCGGCCATCGATCGTGGCTACACCGCCACCTCCCTGCTGCGGGACGAGCCGGTGAGTTACCCGGCCGGCCCGGGGCAACCGCTCTGGCGGCCCATGAACTACGACCGCGAGTTCCGGGGCGACATCACGTTGCGGGATGCACTCGCCAGTTCGCGCAATATCCCGACGATTCGGCTGATGGATGCCCTGGGACCCGCCCAGGTGATTGCCTACGCACGTCGCATGGGCATCACCTCGCCGTTGCCCGAGTATCTGCCGGTGGCCATCGGTGCCGCCGAGGCCACGCTCCTTGAAATGACCTCGGCGTATTCGGCCTACGCCAATCAGGGGGTCCGGGTCACGCCGATGCCGATACTGCAGGTGACCGACCGGGACGGCAATGTGCTTGAAGAACATCGGCCCGAGCCGAATGAAGCCCTGCGCGCCGACACGGCGTATGTCGTCGCGCACCTGCTGCAGAACGCCGTGCAGTCGGGCACGGCTGTGCGCGCCAAGGCGTTGAACTGGCCGGTCGGCGGCAAGACGGGCACGACTGATGACTACACCGACGCGTGGTTCATCGGCTTCGATCCGGAAATCACACTCGGCGTCTGGGTCGGTCGCGATCTGAAAAAGCCGATTGGCCCGGGCCAGAGCGGCACGGCCGCCGCACTGCCGATGTGGGTGGACATCATGCAGCCGTGGATCGAGCGGCGCCGCGCGCAGCTCGAGGGTGTGCCCACCTTTGAGCGTCCCAGCAACGTGGTGATGGTGATGACCGGCAGCGGACTCCAGGCCTTCATCGCTGGTACCGAGCCCGGGGTGCGATGACCACCGACCCACCTGCCCGTCGCGGATGGTTCGATCTGCCATGGGACCAACAACGCGCCGTGCTGGCGATGGTCTGGCTCGTCCCAGCGTTGCATGTGGCCGTGCGGGTCTTCGATTACAACCGCACACGTGCGTTCCTCGACCGTCTTGCCGACGTTCGGCGCACCCGCCTGACGGGCGCTCTCCCGAACGTGACGCCCTACCGGCTCGCGACGTCGCGGGTCACCCGCTACTCCTGGCTGCCTGGTAATTGTTTGTCGCGGTCGCTGGCGCTGCTGTGGCTGCTGCGTCGCAACGGCCACGATGCCGACCTGCGCCTGGGCGTCTCACTGGATGGCGGCACCTTCGCTGCGCACGCGTGGGTGGAACTCGAAGACCAGGTACTCAACGATCGGCAGGATGTGGCCACGCGGTACGCGCCTATCCCTCCGCTTCGTCGTCCCCTCCCGCCACCAGTTTCCCAGCCGCCCGGCTGAGCAGATACGCCCGGATGAACTCGTCGATGTCGCCGTCGAGCACACGGTCGGGATCGCCCACCTGATACTTCGTGCGGTGGTCCTTGACCATCTGGTACGGCGCAAGCACGTAGCTGCGGATCTGGCTGCCGAAGGCGATTTCCTTCTTCTCGCCGCCGATCTCCGCGAGTTTGGCGTCCTGCTCCTTGCGCCTCAGGTCATACAGCCGGGACTTGAGCACCTTCATCGCCGACGCGCGATTCTTGTGCTGGGATCGCTCGTTCTGACACGACACCACGATCCCGGTCGGTATGTGCGTGAGCCGCACGGCGGAGTCCGTCACGTTGATGTGCTGCCCGCCAGCGCCGCTCGCTCGGAACGTGTCCACGCGCAGGTCTTTGTCCTCGATCTCCACGTCGATGTCGTCGGGCAACTCGGGCCACACATACACTGACGCAAACGACGTGTGCCGCCGCGCGGCCTGGTCAAACGGCGAAATCCTCACCAGACGATGCACGCCGGCTTCGGCCGCCAGCAACCCGTAGGCATATTCCCCATGCACGGTCATGGTCGCGCTCTTGATGCCGGCTTCTTCTCCCGGCTGCAGGTCCACCACGTCGCGCTTGAAGCCACGACGTTCGCTCCACCGCACGAACATCCGCATCAACATCTCGGCCCAGTCCTGCGACTCGGTGCCGCCTGCGCCTGGATGAATCGTCACGATCGCATCACGCGCATCCATCTCGCCAGACAGCATCGTGCGCACTTCGCCGGCTTCGATGGTCTTCGCAAACGCGGTGAGGCCCTTCGCCAGGTCGGCCGACACATCCTCGCCCTGACGGCCCCACTCAATCAGCACCGCCAGATCGTCGGTCTGCTTGCGCACCGCCACCGCCAACGTCCGATCATCGTCAATGCGACGACGACGTTGGAGCGTGGCCTGGGCGCGCGGCTGATCCTTCCAGAAGTCCGGGTTCGAAACCTCGGCTTCGATCTCGCTCAGTTCCCGATCGAGGCGGGCTTCGTCAAAGCCCCCTCCGGAGATCGGCGGCCCGTTCGGCAAGCTCGTCATACCAGCGGGCTTGTTCTTCGATGGTCATTTCACGGTCGGTCATAACAAAATCCTACACTCTTGGAGCAGACGGACTTTTGTCCGTCTGGTGTCCGACGGGCTAAAGCCCGTCGGCTCCGTACTTCCCGCTCCTTCGCGGCACCGCGATCCACGCCGCAATGAGCAGACCGATCCACGCAAGCAGATCCCCCATGTAACTGTAGATCGTTCGCGTGGTGATGAGCCGCACATCGGCCGTCACGGCGGCCTCTTCAAAGAGTGCGGTGGTCAACTGTGTGCGTCCGTAGGGATCCACGACGCCTGAGATGCCGGTGTTGGCCGCGCGCACGAGATACTTGCCCTGCTCCACCGCGCGCACACTGGCCTGCGCGAAATGCTGATACGGCGCCGATGAGCGGCCGAACCAGGCATCGTTGGTGATCGTCGTCAACAACGTCGCATCACTGCCGGCAAACGCCCTGGGGATCCACGGGTACACCACTTCGTAACAGATGGCCACACCGGTGCGAATGCCCGACACTTCCAGCACCGTCGGGTCGGTGCCAGGCGCGAAGTCCGAGACCTTCTCGACCAGCGGTCCGACAAAAAACAGCAGCGACTTGAGCGGCACATACTCGCCGAACGGCACGAGCTGCATCTTGCGATACCCGCCCTTCGTCAACCCATCATCACCAATCGCCACGGCAGCGTTGTGGAGGCGATCACCGTCCGCGTCCCGCACGTATTCATCGGTCCCGATGATCATCGGGGTACGCGTCTCGCGCGCCAGCGCACGGATCGGTTCAGCGGCCTGAGGCTCGGCTTCGAAGAAAAACGGCGTGGAGGCTTCGGGCCACACCACCAGCCGCGCGCCCACCGAGATCACGCGGCGACTGAGTTCGAGGTAGCGGTCAAGAATGATCGCGCGGAAGGCCGGATCCCACTTCTGGTCCTGCGCAACATTGCCCTGCACCAGCCCCACCTTCAGCACCGGCCCCTGGGTCACCAACGTGCCTCCGGCCACACGCCAGGTGCCCAGCGCGGCCACCAGCACCACCACGCCCAACACGGCCACGGCACCAATCATGTGCTGACGGATACGCGTCAGTGCGAACATCGCCGCCGCGGCGGAGACGAACGCCAGCAACAACGACACACCAAACACTCCAGTCACGCTGGCGAGCTGGATGATTGGAGTCACCCCGGCCTGCGACGTGCCAAGCAGTGCCCACGGAAACCCGCCACCCACCCAGCCCCGCAACCATTCGGTCGCGATCCACAGAAACGGCGCGAGCCACAGGCCCCCCACGCCAAACCGGCGCACCGCGCGCGCCAGGAGCACGGCGCACAACGCCGGGTATAACGCGAGATACGCCGCCAGCAGGAACATCACCAGCCACGCCACGACGGTCGGCAACCCGCCATGCAGAGACATGACCTCGACGACCCACGAGACGGTCAGACTGAAATGCACAAAACCCGTGATCCATCCGAGCAGGAACACACGCCCGCGCCGTGGTGCCTGCGCAGCGGTGCGGTTCACCTCAAGGACGATGGCGATGAAGAGCGGGGCCAGGGCTGTCCACGCAAACGCGGCGTGCCCATACTTGGGAAAACTGGCGGCGAGCAGAATGCCGGAGAGCAGCGCGAGCGCGCGGGCCATACGTCCGGCCTATCGCGTCACGCGCGGTTGATACCCTTCGCGCACGAGTCGGGCACGGACGGCCTCCGCCTCGGGCTGGGTCGCATACGGCCCGACACGCACACGAAAGAGCTTGTCAGCCGCGCCGGCGGCAGGCACCAGCACAAAGGCCGGCACCTCGAGTTTCTTCAAATTGCCGACGAGTCCATCCGCAGCCTGCCGGCCACTGAACGCCCCCACCTGCAGAAACCAATCCCCGGTCACAGCGGGTGGTGCAGGGGGCGGCTCCTCGACGACCGGTGTGGGCACCGGGTCTGGCGGCAACACGTCGGGCGGCGCCGACGTCGTCCCGGCTGCGGCCGGTCCGGCCAACAAGTCGTGGTAACTGAGTTCCTGTGCGGGCTGCACCGGGAGTTCGTCCGGCACGAGCGTCTCAGTGCCCATGGCCGCGGACACGGGCACGTCCGTGCCGCGCACGTCACGTCCGACCGCCACGCCCAGCAGGAAGATCACCACCGCCATGACGATGACGGAAATGCCAAGGAACACGACCTGCTTGGTGCTCAGCTGAATTTCCCGGTATTCGCGATCAGTCATGTGTCCCCTGCGATCTTACACCGTGCGCACACTCGTCACCGCCCATGCGGACGAGCACCGCTTTGGCCTCGGCCGACTGCGGGTCAAGGGCCACCGCGCGACGCGCCTCTCCGATCGCATCGGCCGATTCCCCGTTTTCATACAGGGCTTCGGCAAGTCTGAGATGGGCGTCCACCGACGCCCGGGACCAGACGGCGATGCGGAACGCATTAATCGCCTCAGTCAGCCGCCCGGCCCGCTGATAAATCCGCCCCAGCAACAGATGCGGCTCATCGTCATACGGGCGCAGATAAATGGCGCGACGCAGCTCGTCCATCGCCCCCCGGTCGTCGTCGAGCTCAAACAACCGACGGCCCCGCGCGAGATGAAACGCGGCGAGTTCCTGCTGCTCTCGTTGGGCGGGGTTGGCAATCGCCTCAGCGACCCGCAGGGAGGGCCGGTCGTCGAGTCGGTGGGGCACGCGCTCAAGCCCGGCCGGCACCCGGTCGGTCAGATCGTCCGGGTCGACGCTCGGACCAAGCTGACGCGCCAGGGCGAGTTCCCGCGAGGCCTCAACGTTCCGGCCCTCGGCGGTCAACATCTGGCTCATCAACAGATGGGCGTCGGCGTCGGCGGGATTAAAACGCACCACCTCGCGCAACCAGGGCAGGGCTTCCTTGGGATTGCGACTGCGGGCATACCCGTAACCGAGATTAAACAGGAAGTCGGTCTCTTCAGGCGCGCGCTCGACGGCCTGCGCAAAAAAATGGGTGGGCAGCCCTGTCTGTGGTGTCGAGCCACGACGCATCTGAATGACCCCGATGGCATTGAGCAACACCGGCGACGGCTCGTCCGCCTGCAGCGTGTGCAACAACGCGTACGCCTCGTCGTACCGATGCAATTCCATCAGCGCGCGTGCGGCCGCATACTGCGCCTGCCGATGCTGCCGTGCCTCGGTGCGCACGGCACGGGCCGCGACCAACGCCTTGTCATGCGCCCCCTGCCCGGCATAAAACTCCGCAATGGCGAGCAACACCCGCTCATCGTCGGGGGCCTGCTGGCGCGCCCCTTCCAGGAAGCGCTCCTGCACGGCCGGGGTCGTCGCCACCAATCCCTTCACATACGACTCAAACGCGGCCAGGGGCATGCGCGCGTCGGCATGCGTCGCATTGGGCTGCACGGGCAGCAACTGCGACGTCACCTGTTCCACGACGTCATAAATGCCGGTGCTTAATCCCTCACCCGTGGCGCGGGCCCGTTCACGCGCGGTGTCGAGTGTGATGATGCGCGCGGTCACCGAGAGCCGTGCGCCCAGGCGCACCTCCCCCACCACCAACTCCGTGGCCCCCACCAGTTCCCCGACGCGGATCATCGTGGCGCGGGTCAGTCGGCTGGTCGGCGGCAGTTGCAGCAACCCAAACGCCGCGACCCGTTCCGCCCTCGACAACACCGCGATCCCGCGGGCTTCGAGTTCTTCCGCAATGAGCAACGCTGCGGCTTCCCCCAGCCAGAACGCGGCCCCTTCGCCGCCCGGCACCTCGCCCTCGACGTCCACGGAGAATGGCAACACCAGCGGCCGCTCCACGACGGCCCCCTGTGCACTGGCCAGCCCCGTGGTCGCCCAGAGGACAAGCGCGAAAATTGTCAGGGTGCGGATGACACCGCGAACGTCCCCATACATGTAGTGCCCCTTTCCGCGCGTGCGCGGCATTCTTCCATCTGGCCTGCCACCACCAGGTCCACCGAGGCGAACATGGCGACGAGCAGCGCCGCATAAAACGCACAGAGCGGCGCGACTGGTCGTTCGCGCGCACTGCAAAATACCGACTCCCGCACCGAGAGTGTGACCACCCCTCTGGAGACTGTCGCCTTGGCCCGTGTCGCAGGACACGTGTCAGCGATCACCGCGGCGAGACGACGACCGGTGCTCCGGATGCGCCACCAGCGTGGCAACCGAGGCACCCAATATCTCGACCACCGGCCCGCATCATTCCAGGTCCACTGCGCCACCAACACTCCCGCGTGGGCCATCACGCGGTGATACCCCTCCCCCTCCGTTCGGAGGAATCCGACGACCGCAGCCATGGGTGCCATCCCCAGTGTGCCATCCCTTCGGCCATCCGGACCGAGCCAATGGTCATAAAACTCGAATCGCGTCGGCAATTCTTCGTTGATCGCCTGTTGCAGCGCTGCCACCAAGATCCGTCCTGCCCGTATATCCCGTGTCATGATGCTCCGCGCATGTCAGACCAGATGCTCACTGGTGCCATCCTGGCCGGCGGTCAGGCCCGCCGGTATGGGGGCCAGGACAAGAGTCGCCTTGTGGTTCCTGATGATCATGATGGCCGCACCATCATCGTTTGTCAGCGGGACCTGCTGCAACGGGTGGCGGCACACACCCTGGTGGTCACGACCGCTGCGGATCGCGTGGCTCGGCCGGAGCGGTTTGCCGACCTCGACCTGCCGGTGGTGACGGATGTGGTCGCCGACGCCGGCGCGCTGGGCGGAATCCATGCCGCCCTGACGCATGCCGGCACCATCACGCCTCTGGCTGACCGGGTGCTTGTCGTGGCGTGTGACCTGCCGTTCCTCACTGTAAATCTGCTGCGCACCCTCGCGGATCTGGCCCGCACCGGCGACGGCGCGTGGGTGCACGGGCGGCGTGGGCCGGAGCCACTCATCGCGTGTTACCGGCTCGCGGCTCTGCCGCGTCTCTCGGCCGCACTCGCCGCCGGGGAGCGCCGGGCGCAGGCGCTCGGACACATCCTCGACCTCCACGCGCTCGGACCTGACGCCCTCGCCGCGTTCGGCGACCCCGACAGACTCACCGCCAACATCAACACGCCTGATGAATGGCGAGGAGTACAATAACGGGCTGAATGATTCTTCCGGTTCACGATCGTGTTCGTCAGCGTCTGCAGGTGACGCTTCAACAGACGTTTGGTCTCGACGCGGCGGCGGTGCCGGCCGTCGTCATTGAGACGCCACCACGTCGCGCACTGGGCGATCTGGCCGTGCCGGTCGCGTTTGAACTCGCCCGCACGCTCCGCAAGGCACCACGCGCCATCGCCCAGGAACTCGCCACGGCCCTGGGCCCCATTGAGGGTATCGATCGGGTCGAGGCGGCGCCGAACGGCTACCTGAACTTCTTTCTCGACCGCCGCACATTTCTGCTGGCCCGTCTGGCCGACGACACAGGCGCCGACCGCAGCACCGGCGGCAAGGTCATCGTCGAGCACACCGCAATCAATCCGAACAAGGCGGCCCACATCGGCCATCTGCGCAACGCGGCGCTCGGTGACACACTCGTCCGGCTGCTCCGCTTTCAGGGCCGCCAGGTCGAAGTGCAGAACTACATCGACGACACCGGCGTGCAGGTGGCCGATGTTGTGGTCGGCTTCACCCAGCTGGAAGGCAAGACCCTGGCCGACGTCGCGGCGCTGGCCGACGACCCGGCCGTACGGTTCGACTACCTCTGCTGGGATCTGTACGCACGCGTCACCGAGTGGTACGAAGCGGACAAAACACGTCTGACCATTCGTGCCAACACGATGCACGCCATCGAAGAAGGCGGCAACCCCACCGCCGAGATGGGTGCACTCATCGCCGACCGCATCGTACGTTGCCATTTAAAGACGATGGCGCGGCTGAATGTGGATTACGACCTGCTCTCCTGGGAGGGCGACATTCTCCGCCTGCAGTTCTGGGCGAAAGCGTTCGAGGAGCTCAAGGCGCTGGGTGCCGTGTTTCTGCAGACCGAGGGGCCGCTGGCCGGCTGCTGGGTCATGAAGATCGAAGAGGCCGACGGCGCGGCTGAGGGCGAGGAGGAACGCGAGAAAGTCATCGTGCGCTCCAACGGCACTGTGACCTATGTCGGCAAGGACATCGCCAACCAGTTCTGGAAGTTCGGCCTGCTCGGCCGCGATTTCCATTACCGTGTGTTTGACGAGCGCGACGGACGCCCACTGTGGGCCACGACGTCCACACCCGGACAGGATCGCGGTCTGTCACCGGCGTTCGGCAAGGCCGAGGCTGTCTACAACGTCATCGATTCACGGCAGGCCTATCTGCAGCAGTTATTGAAGCAGTCGCTGGCCGCGATGGGTTTTCCGACACAGGCCGCCAACTCCACCCACTTCGCGTACGAAATGGTCGCGCTGTCGCATGCCACCGCGCGGGAGCTCGGTTATGCCGACACGGAGGGCGACGGCAAACCGTTTGTCGAGGTGTCGGGCCGGAAGGGACTCGGCGTCAAAGCCGATGACCTGATCGACCGCCTGATTGCCACGGCCGCAGAGGAAGTGCGATCCCGGCAGCCCGATCTGCCCGCTGAGGTCATTCAGGCCACGGCGAGCCGCATCGCCGTCGCGGCTGTTCGGTATTTCCTCGTCAAGTTCTCACGCGGCAAAGTGATTGCGTTCGACATCAAGGAAGCGCTGAGCTTCGAGGGCGAGACAGGGCCGTACCTGCAGTACGCGATCGTGCGTGCGCGCAAGATCCTCGCGAAGCTCGAGGAACGTGATGCCGTGACCGCCGCGTCCCTGTCCAGCCGCGTGGCGACGCTGTCGGCGGCCCCGCTCAGCGAGGGCGAGGACGCCGACGAGTTGTGGAATCTGGTGCTGGAAGCCGCGCGCCTCGATGAACTGGTCGAGTCGGCCGTACGCTCGCTCGAGATTTCGCACGTGGCAAAATTCGCGTTCGGCCTCGCGCAGGCATTCAACGCGTTTTATCACCGTCAAGCCATCCTCAAGGAAACGCGCGATGACGTGCGCCTCTGGCGCGCGGCGGCGGTCCACTACTGCGCCTCACAGCTCACGCGGACGTTGCACCTCATGGGCTGCGAAGTACCGGAACGCATGTAATGGCGCACGGCCCCACGATCGGCGTCGCATTTCCGCGTGAGGATTACATCGCGGCGCTGGAGCAGGCCGGTGCCGTGGTTCGCGTCCTCGACCCGGACGTGGATGCCCTGCCGGGTGTCCTCGACACACTCGATGGTGTGATGTTGACCGGCGGTCCGGATGTGCGGCCGTCTCTGTATGGCGCCACCACCGAACATCCCACAGTGGACGTCGATCCGGTGCGCGACGCCTACGAGCTACCGCTCGCCAGGGCCGCGTTCGAGCGCGGTCTGCCGCTGCTGGCCATTTGTCGCGGCCTGCAGGTCTTGAATGTCGCCGCAGGCGGCACGCTTATCCAGGATGTGCCGTCAGCGCATCCGAGTGAGATCACCCACTCGCTCCTGGATCCCCGCAATGCCGTCGCACACGACATCAGTGTGGTGCCTGGCTCGCGTCTGGCGACGGCGATGGCCGACCGCCTGACACCCGGTGGACGGCTTGAAGTGAACAGTCGTCATCATCAGGCGATTGACCGGCTCGCTGAGGGGTTTACCGTCGTCGCCTCTGCGCCGGACGGAATCATCGAAGCCGTGGAGCCGACTCGTCCCGGCTTCTGCATCAGCGTGCAGTGGCACCCCGAGAATTTTTATCGCACCGGCGAGTTCTCAGCGCTGTTCAGCGCGCTCGTCGCCGCGGCACGAAACGAAAAAGGTTTCGGGTAGGTTTTTCTCAAATTCAGGACAATGACGTGGATGGCGGCACACGACGTCATTGTACTGAATTTGAGAAAAACCTACCCGAAACCTTTTTCGAAGACCGCCACACACTCCACGTGAGGCGTGTTCGGAAACATGTCGAACGCGTCGACTGACGTCAGCGCATACCCGCCGGCCACCAGACGCTGCGTGTCGCGCGCCAGCGTCGGCACATCACACGACACATACACGATGCGCGGCGCCTGCCACGTCACCAGACCGGCCGTCACCTCGGCTGACAGGCCGGTACGCGGCGGGTCCACGACCACCACGTCGGGAATCTGGTCGGGCACCGTCGTCACCGCCTCCTCCACACTCTGCGCGCGCGTCGTCAACATCGCCTGCTGCGAGATCGCGTTGGTCGCCAAATCTCCAGCGCTCGATGGGTCGCCTTCCACGGCGAGCCCGTGTTGTCCGCGTGCCGCCATCGGCAGCGCGAACAGGCCGACACCGGCATACAGATCCACAAAGCGTCCCTCAGCGTGCCCCAGGACATGGTCGAGCAACGCCCCAACAAGGAACCGGTTGCCCTGAAAAAATGACGCGCCACGACGCGTCCAGGTGACCGAGGGACGGGTGGAGGCTGCGTCGCCAGGCAGCGCGGAGCTGTAGTCCACGATCTCATCCTTGCCGGCGGCGATGAACTCACCCTTCCGGCCCAGCACGACCACACCCGTCAGTCCGTCAGGCAATACCATCCCGAGGAAGGGCTGCAGCGATGCGTCGGCATGGGTCGCGCAGGTCGCCACACGCATCCGGCCGTCCACACTCTCGGACACAAGAATGGACGTGCATACCTGGATGCCGCGTCCCAGCGCAGACTGCAGATGCCCAACTGCCGACAGCGTGTCCGCAGACAGTTGGCCCGTGGGGCCGGCCGCACACACGGTGTGTGTGCCCTCGCGATAAAACCCGAGCGACTCTTTCTCAACGTGCAGACGCGCGCGCAGCCGATACGCCGTCTCGGGCGACGGCCGCACGGAGACGGGAGTCGTGAGCGGATGTTTCGCGAGACGCCGGAACGCGTCGGCGATGACCTCGGCCTTGAGCGCCAACTGCCGCTCATAGGCGATGTGTGCATACGTGCGTCCGCCGCACAACGCATCCCCCTCGACCTCGCGTCGATCGGGACTCGCGCTGATCACTTCACGCACCTGGGCCCACGACACCTGGCCGCGCTTTCGTGTCACCACCGCGAGTACACGTTCGCCGGGCACGGCGCCGGCCACAAACACAATGCGCCCGTCGTGCCGCGCCAGCATGTCGCCGCCGGGGACGGGTCGTTCGATGTCGAGTTCAAGTGTCTGCATAGTTACCCTTTGGTTTCTGGTCGCCAGTAGAGCCTTTCACCATGGAGGTCATGGAGGGCCATGGAGGAATACGCGTGTCGGATTGCTTGGAGACGGGCGCAGAGAGATGGCGCAGACGTCTTTTGTCACGGGTTGGGTGCCGCCAGAGGCGGCAACTGCGGGTGGAGGGCGGTCCGAAACGAAAGACGTCGGGTGTTTTTTGGTTGACGTCTTTCGTTTCGGACCGCCCTCCACCCGCACGGCCAGGCTTTCGCCTGGCCCCCAACCCTCGGGGGTCACTGACACGTATTTCTCCATGGCCCTCCATGACCTCCATGGTGAAAACCGACACTACACTCCCGTCCCTCCGTGAATATGCGAAAGGTCCGGCAGCCCGACATGGGCGCGGACGTTTCGATCGATTGTCACGTCCATCGCCTGCTGCCACGCCTCTGCTGACAACCGTCCACGGAACGGCTCAAGATCCCGCTCCGCCTCGCTCCGAATCGACGCCAGGACATCCGGCGCCACCGCACCACGCGCCAACGTGATCAGACTGCGGTCAAGCTCGAGCAGCGGGGTCAGCAGCGCCTCCCGTGCGGCGCCGCGTGTGCCCATGACGTCATCCTTGATGACCAGCAGGCGGTCCAGCACCCCATTCACGCCGTCACGGAAGCTCTCCGACCAATCGAGCCGACCAACAACTGCGACCAGTCGTTCCACCGCCCGATCGAGCTCACGTGTGGTGGCACGTCGCGCCGGCCCGCTGCCACGGTCTGTCTGCGGGGTGTCCTCGGCCACGTCGGACTCCTGGGGCGCCCCGACGCCAATCGCGCGCCGCCACGTCTCATACACCTCGCGCACATCCGCTTCGCAGAACTCGATGCGCAGTGGACGCTTCGCGGCCCCCGCCTTGTGACGCTCCGCCTTCTGCTCGATGCCGCGGAACACGGCGGAGAGCGGCACCCCGTCGTCCGCCCACTGGCGCACCAGCATGAACCCCGGGCCAACGATGCGCACGAGGTGGCCACCGTTGACGCGGGTCAGATGGGCTTCCACCTGCCGACAGTAGTCACCCAGATCAATCACGTGTGAGCATCTCCCAGATCACTTCGCCCGACACGACACGTGTCTGACCGTCGTCGCCGGCTCGCCGCACCAGCAGCGCGCCGTCGTCGCCCAGCCCGATGGCCGTGCCCCGATGTTCTCCCTCGTGGTCGCGCCACCGCACGGGTGCGCGGTCCAACCCGGTCCGTGCAAGGGCTCGCCAGTCGTCCAGCACGGCGGCGCCGTTACCGGCCCTGAGCCGCGCCACCTCCCGGTCAAGCGATTGGAGTGTGGCGGCGACGATCGCGCCGCGGCCGATGAGGCGATCACACTCTTCCGACACGGACGTCGCGCGGTCGGCAATCTGTTCCGGATAGGCCGAGCGCTGCAGATTCAGCCCCATGCCCACCACCACTGCACCAGGCGTGGTCGTGCCGGTGCCCTCGCAGAGGATCCCCGCGAGTTTACGCCACGGTCGTCCGATGACGAGGTCGTTAGGCCACTTGAGTTCCACGGGCAGTCCGGAGAGTTCGCGCAGTGCCGTCGCCAACGCGACACCAGCCGTGAGGGTCAGCAGTGGGACGTGGCCGTCCAGCGTGTCGGTACGCACCACGACCGACAGATACATCCCGGCACCTGGCGGAGACCACCACGACCGCCCCCGGCGGCCGCGTCCGGATTCCTGCAGGTCGGCCAGCACAGCCGTGCCGTGCGGCGCGCCGTCGGCGGCCAGCCTGAGCGCCAGATCGTTGGTGGAGCCCACGCGCGCATAAAAATGAAGTGGCGCGGGCCTCGCGGTGAGCACGTCCGCGTGGTCTGCCACGTCAGGAGGCCAGGCCTCGGCGGTCAGTCCGTGCATCACGTCACCCGATTTCGATCTCAAGACTGATATCGGCCGCAGGGGCCGAGTGTGTCAACGCGCCGATCGAGACAAAGTCGGCACCAATGTCGGCCAGGACTGGAATCTTATCCAGCGACACGCCGCCGGAGATTTCTGTTTTTGCACGGCCGGCAATCACCGCCACGGCTGTCCGCATTATCTCGACGTCAAGGTTGTCGAGCATGATGATGTCAGCATCCGCCTCCAGCGCGTCGTGCACCTGATCGAGCGACTGGGCTTCCACCTCGATCGGCCACGAGGTGCCGGAGGCGGCCTGGGCGCCACGCATCCGACGCACGGCCTCCTGAATCGAGCCGGCCACACGAATGTGGTTGTCCTTGATCAACACGCCGTCGTACAACCCGAAGCGGTGATTGGTGCCACCGCCGCAACGGACCGCATACTTCTCAAGCGCACGTAACCCGGGCAGCGTCTTGCGTGTGTCGAGCACGGTGATGCGCCCCCCGGTCGCATCCACGCAAGCGCGCGTCAGCGTGGCGATGCCCGACAGGTGCTGCAGCAGATTGAGCAGCGTCCGCTCCGCACCAAGCAACCCCGCCGCAGGACCAGCGGCTGTGGCCAGCACATCGCCGGGCTGTTGCCAAGCGCCATCCGTGCAGCGCGAGGTCCACACGATGCGGGGATCGACCTGTCGGCAGACCTCTTCGGCGACAGCCAGGCCTGCGACGACACACGGCGACTTGGCAAGCAGGGTTGCGTGCCCGGACACCTCCGCCGGGACGATCGCCTGTGTGGTGATGTCACCCGCCCCACGATCTTCTGCCAGGGCGCGTGTGATCAGATCGCGGGTGTTGTTATCCACCAACAACGGGCTCGACATCGGCGGACAACTCCGTCCCGTCGGCATCACGCACCACGGTGTCATCGGCCACCGTGACGTTGCAGCAGGCCAGCACGTCAGTCCGCACCTGTGACCACTGAGCCCGGTGTTCCGGAGTCAGATGCAGCGCGGTCAGCGCGACCGGCGTGGAGAAGGGAATCTTCTTCAGCGACCGTGCAGCACGCACGGCGGCAAGGATGCCAGCCGTGAGTGTATACAGACGACCGTCTGCCGAACCTGACGCACGGGCATCCACCTCGTCCACCGTTGGCCACGGGGCCCGGTGCACCGAGCCGACCTGCCAGGTCGACCAGACTTCCTCGGTGACAAACGGGAGGAATGGCGCAAACAATCGGAGCTGAATGGACAAGGCCAGTCGCGAGGCCGCAATCGCCGATGCCGCCGATCCGTCGTCAGCCAGCCGGCGGCGTTTGACCATCTCGACATAGTCGTCGCAGAACGACCAGAAAAACGCCTCCGCCACCCGCAGCGCCGACGCGTAGTCGAACTCGTCGAGGGCGCGCGACACATCGGCCACGACGCCCCGCAGGCGCGCCAGCATCGACAGGTCGTACGCGTCAGTCACGGGCCCAACGGGCGCGTCCTTCATCAACACGAACTTCGAGGCATTGAGCAATTTGATGGCGAGTCGGCGACCGACTTTCATCTGCCCGGGTTCAAACGCCGTGTCGACCCCCGGGCCGCCCTTGGCTGCCCAGTACCGCACCGCATCCGAGCCGTGCTCCTCGAGCAGGGCCATCGGTGTGACGACGTTGCCCTTGGACTTCGACATCTTCTTGCGGTCGGGATCGAGCACCCAGCCAGAGATTGCCGTATCCGTCCACGGCAACGTGTCGGTCTCGAGATGTGCACGCAGCACCGTCGAGAACAACCACGTGCGAATGATGTCGTGCGCCTGGGGCCGCAGGTGCATCGGGTACGTCCGCGCGAACAGGTCCGGATCACGTTCCCACCCGCACACAATAAACGGCGTCAATGACGACGTCGCCCAGGTGTCCATCACGTCGGGGTCGCCGACGAATCCACCCGGCTCGCCACGTTGTGCCTGTGTGAATCCCTCGGGCACGTCCGTGGACGGATCCACCGGCAATTGCGCTTCGGTTGGAAGCAACCGGGCGTCAACGTCCGTCGTGCCATCCTCGCGCACGCGGTACCAGACGGGGAACGGCACTCCGAAGAAACGTTGACGACTGATACACCAGTCGCCGTTGAGTCCGTTCACCCAGTTCTCAAATCGCGCGCGCATGTACTCCGGATGCCACTGCAGCGCCTGCCCACGCGCGAGCAGCGCCTGGCGTTCGTTCATGGTCTGGATGAACCATTGTCGCGAGGTGACGATCTCGAGAGGACGATCGCCCTTCTCAAAAAACTTGACGTGATGAGTAATCGGACGTGGGTCACCCAGCAGGTCACCACTCTCGCGCAGCAGTTCCACGATGCGGGTGCGGGCTTTGACCGCCGACAGACCAGCCAACTGGTCGTAGTGGGCCTGCGCCTGTGCCGCGTCCGTCGCCTCCCATCCAGGCGCGCCCCACGTCACCGGCTTGAACGCGCCGTTGGCCTGGATCACGGCACGCACCGGCAGCGCCAGTTCCCGCCACCACACCACGTCGGTCACATCGCCGAAGGTGCAAATCATCGCGATGCCCGTGCCCTTTTCGGGATCGGCCAGCGCATGCGCACGCACCGGCACCGACACGCCGAACAACGGCGTCGTCACCGTGGTGCCGAACAGGGACTGATACCGGGGATCATCCGGGTGCGCGACCAGCGCCACACACGCAGGAATCAGTTCCGGGCGCGTCGTGTCGACCGTCAGGAATCCGCCACCGGGCTTCGCAAAACGAATCGTGTGGTACGCCCCGGGCATCTCCCGGTCTTCCAGTTCCGCCTGCGCGACGGCCGTCCGGAAATCCACGTCCCACAACGTCGGCGCTTCCAGCTGATACGCGCGGCCCTTGTCGAGCAGTCGCAGGAACGCGAGTTGCGACACCCGCTGCGCGTCACGCCCGATGGTGGCGTAGGTCATCGACCAGTCCACCGACAGACCGAGATGCCGCCACAATCGCTCAAACACGACTTCGTCGTCAGCCGTCAGCCGCGCACACAGCTCCACAAAGTTCGGGCGCGAAATGTTGATGGGATGTTTGGCCGGCGTCTCCGGCGGTACGAAGGTCGGGTCGTACGGCAACGAGGGGTCGCAGCGCACGCCGTAGTAATTCTGCACGCGGCGTTCGGTGGGCAGACCGTTGTCGTCCCAGCCCATCGGATAACACACCGCGCGACCGCGCATGCGCTGGTACCGTGCGATCACATCCGTATGGGTATACGAAAACACATGCCCCACATGCAGAGATCCGCTGACCGTCGGCGGCGGCGTATCGATCGCAAACACCTGCTCGCGCGGCGCCTGCCGATCAAACCGGTACACGGCGTCAGCCTCCCAACGCGTACGCCATTTCTCTTCAAGACCTTCTAGTGACATGTTCTGAATAACCGAAACTACTGCTTCAACCGGGAGATCTCCTCACGAATGAGGCGATCGGCTGTCTCCATCACCACCTTGCGCACCACCTCGTCGGTCATGCGGGTGACGACGCGACGCACCACTTCTTCGACGGCGGCTTCGGAGATGGCGGACACCGGCGCCTGCGAGGGGCGGGCCATCGGCTGCGCCTGCTCGGCAGCCAGCAATGCGGAAAATGCCGCCGCCAGTGACGGCGGTGCGGCGGGGGCCACCGCTGGTGCGTCCACGGCTGGTTCGGGCGTCGGCGCAGCAGCCACGGGCGGAGCGGCTGCTGGTGGCTCGATCACAGGGAGTTCGGCGACCGGTGGCGGCGGCGGTGGTGGAGGTGGTGGCGGAGCGACCGGCTCTGGTACGACTGGCGGCGCCACAACGACTGGCGGCTGGACCGGCGGTGGAGGTGGAGGTGGAGGTGGAGCGACCGGCTCTGGTACGACCGGCGGCGCCACAACGACTGGCGGCTGGACCGGCGGCGGTGCCGGCGGTGCCGGAGGTGTCGGTGGTGTCGGTGCGGGCAGGTCCCACTCGAGGTCTTCCATGGGAACCGGCGTCACGTCTTCGACGGGCCGCTGACGCTCCGGTACCCTTGGTGCTGCGTCGACCGAGGTGTCCTCGGCGGGCGTGCTACGCAGTTCCTGGATGTCGCGTCGGAAGTCGAGGACGGTATCGGCGTCGAGCCGACCGGCCGGGGCGACCGGATCCAGGCGCGAGAACGCCATGTCCAAATCGTCGAGACCAATCTCGAACACTTCCTCCATGGCCGACGCGGGAGGCAGTGACTCCGGCTCTGAGACGGTCGTCCGACGACGCTCGACCGGCGCGCCCGTTTGAGGCTCGATGCGGGGCATGTCGGTGGGCCACAGGTTGGCAGGCCGTTGGCCGGCCAGTAGCCCGGTGACCATCGCGACCAACCGTTTGGGCTCGAAGGGTTTGACGAGCACGCCGTCAGCCCCGGAGGCGCGGGCACGCGCCTCGTCGATCGGCTCGAAGGCCCCGGTCAGCAGCAGCACGGGCACCGTCGCCAATGCGGAGGAACGTTTGACGCGTTCAGCCAAGGCGTAGCCATCCACGCCGGGCAGCCCGACGTCCGCCAACACGATGTCCGGCGTCGAATCCTCGAGCCGTGCCGTCGCCTCGTGGCCGTCGGCGGCTGTGATGACACGTACCCCCTCGTTGGCAAACGTCAGGTCGATCACGCGCTGAATCGTGACGCTGTCGTCGGCAAGCAAGAGGGTGGCAGCCATTGTGCTCAGATGACTTCCGCCCTCGGGGGCACCTGGTCAGTGATGAAGGTCACAATGTCTTTCATCGGCGTCCCGGGCAGGAAGATTCCTGTCACGCCCATCGCGCGGAGTTTGGGAATATCCACATCCGGAATGATGCCACCGACGAGCACCCGCACGTGCGAGAGGCCCTTCTCGCGCAGCAATTCCATTACACGCGGACAGATATGCATGTGGGCCCCGCTCAGGATCGAGAGTCCGATGACATCGGCATCCTCCTGCAGGGCGGCCGCCACAATCTGCTCCGCGGTCTGGCGCAGGCCGGTGTAGATGACCTCCATGCCCGCGTCGCGCAGCGCGCGCGCGATGACCTTGGCACCGCGATCGTGGCCATCAAGGCCCGGTTTGGCGATAACAACGCGAATCGGCATCAGATGGACGGGACCTCTTCGTATTCGCCCCACACCGTGCGGAGCGCGTCACACATCTCGCCCACCGTGGCGTACGCACGCACACAGTCGAGCAGCGGATACATCGTATTGGCGCCGCTCCTGGCGGCCTCCTGCAGGACGACCAATGTTCGCGCGACCGCGGCATTATCACGCGTCTGCTTGAGTGCCACCAGCCGGGCCAACTGTTGCTCGGACGCCTGATCGTCGATGTACAAGATGGGAAACGGCGGTTCGTTCGGATCCACGTAGGCGTTGACGCCGACCATGATCTTTTCCTTCTTCTCGAAGGCCTGCTGGAACCGGTACGACGACTCGGCAATCTCGCGCTGTGGGAACCCCTGTTCAATCGCCGCCACCATCCCGCCCATGCGGTCGATCGCGTCGAAGTACTTGTAGGCACCCTCTTCCATGTCGAGCGTCAGCCGCTCCACGAAGTACGACCCGCCCAGCGGATCAACCATGTGGGTCACGCCACTTTCGTGCGCAATCACCTGCTGCGTCCGCAACGCCAAGGTCGCCGCTTCGGTGGTCGGCAGCGCCAACGCTTCGTCCAGCGAGTTGGTATGCAGCGAATTGGTACCGCCCAACACGGCCGAGAGCGCCTGAAGCGCCGTGCGCACCACGTTGTTGTACGGCTGCTGCGCAGTGAGCGAGACGCCGGCGGTCTGCGTGTGGAACCGCAGCTTCAGCGACCGCTCGTCCTTCGCACCGAAACGCTCCCGCATCACACGCGCCCAAATCTTGCGTGCCGCGCGATACTTCGCAATCTCCTCGAAGAAGTCGCTATGGGCGTTGAAAAAAAACGACATGCGTGGCACAAACTCGTCCACGTCCAGTCCGGCATCAATCCCCCACTGCACGTATTCGATGCCGTCACGCAGCGTGAACGCCAGTTCCTGCAGAGACGTGGAGCCGGCTTCGCGGATGTGATACCCGCTGACCGAGATCGTGTTCCACTTCGGCACTTCCTTGACGCAGAACTCGAAGATGTCGGTAATCAGCTTCATCGACGGGCGCGGCGGGAAGATGTATTCCTTCTGCGCGATGAATTCCTTGAGGATGTCGTTCTGGATGGTACCTGAGAGGGTCTTCCAGTCGGCGCCCTGCTGCTCGGCCACCACCAGATACATCGCAAAGATCATCGGCGCCGGCGAGTTGATCGTCATCGATGTCGTGATGTCGGCGAGCGTGATGCCCTCGAACAACCGTTCCATGTCGGCGAGCGACACGATCGACACTCCACACTTGCCGACTTCGCCGAGCGACAACGGATGGTCGGGGTCCCGCCCCATCAACGTCGGCAGGTCAAACGCCACACTCAGTCCGGTGCCTCCGGCCGCCAGCAACTGTTTGTAGCGTTCGTTGGTCTCTTCCGGCGTGCCGAACCCGGCGAACTGCCGCATCGTCCACAACTTGCCGCGATAGCCGGTGGGGTGGATGCCCCGTGTGTAGGGATACTCCCCGGGGGGCGGCACATCGGTCGCCTGATCCAGGCCTGCAATGTCCTCGGCGGTATACAACCGCTCAATCGGACGGCCGGAAATGGTCGTAAACGGCCCTCCGCGTTCAGTCCGCCCTGTGGCGGCTGGCGGGGGAGCGGGTTCTGTCGACACCGGCTTCATAGCGCCTGATTATATGTCGAGGGACCGTTGACTTTGCCCGAGGACCCTCATAATCTCGGAGGGTTTGGCCACGGGCGGAAGGGTCCGCTCATGGCGTTCTTGCCTCGGAGCCCCCATTGTCCTCCTCCCTGCCCTCCTCGTCGTCTGAACAGAGCCCCTTTGAATCCATGCTGCAAGAGTTTGCCGGGGCCGCCCGGCTGCTCGGTCTCGATGAAAGTCTCTGGAAAGTCCTCACCCACCCGAAGCGCCAGATCATCGTCTCCTGCCCGGTCATGATGGACAACGGCAAGGTCGAGGTCTTTACGGGCTATCGCGTCCAGTACAACATCACGCTGGGTCCGGCCAAAGGCGGCATTCGCTTCCACCCGGACGTCACGCTCGATGAGGTCAAGGCGCTGGCCGCCTGGATGACCTGGAAGTGCGCCGTGGCCGGCGTGCCTTTCGGCGGCGGCAAAGGCGGCGTGATCTGTGACCCGTCCACCATGTCTCCACGCGAGCTTGAGGCGCTGACGCGCCGCTATATCGCGGAAATCGCAGACGCGATCGGTCCTGACAAGGACGTGCCCGCGCCGGACGTCAACACCAACGCGCAGACGATGGCCTGGGTGATGGACACCTACAGCATGCACGTCGGCATGACCTGCACGGCGGTCGTCACCGGCAAACCGATCGAGATGGGTGGGTCGCTCGGTCGTCGGGAAGCGACGGGCCGCGGCGTGATGATCACGGCCCGCGAAGCGGCCGCGCACCTCGGCTTCGACATCATCGGAGCGACGGTTGCCGTCCAGGGGTTCGGCAACGTCGGATCGGTGTCCGCCGACCTGCTCGCCAAAATCGGGGCAAAAATTGTCGCCGTCACCGACTGGAAGGGCGGCCTGCACAACCCCAAAGGCATCGACATTCCCGCGCTGCTCGCCTGGACCGAGCAGCACAAGACCGTGCACGGCTTCCCGGGCGCCGACCCGATGGAACGTTCGGAGATCTTCGGGCTGGATGTCGACGTGCTGATCCCCGCGGCCCTCGAGAACCAGATCAACTCAAAAAACGCCGACGTCGTGAAGGCGAAGGTCATTGTCGAGGGCGCCAACGGCCCGACGACCCCGAACGCGCATCAGTCGCTGCACAAACGCGGCGTGTTCATCGTGCCCGACATTCTCGCCAACGCCGGTGGCGTCACCACCTCGTACTTCGAATGGGTGCAGGACCGTCACGGCTACTTCTGGGAAGAACACGAGGTGAACGAACGGCTCGAGCGGAAGATGGTTGATGCCTTCAAGGTGGTGCTCGCCACCGCCCTGCAATACAAGACCGACATGCGCACCGCCGCCTACATCGTCGCCATCAACAAAGTGGCGACGGTCACCAAGCTGCGAGGGATGTACGCGTAAAGGTTTCGGGTAGGGTTTTCGCCACCAAGCACTTCCGCGAAAACCCTACCCGAAACCCTATCTCCTGCCTACTGCTTCTTCGCTCGCTTCGCGCCGTACCAGAGCAAAAACACGAAGCCGCCCCAGTTGAGGCCGAGCATCAGCGTCATCATGACGAGGGTGCGGGTGTTCATTCGTTCTCCTCCTCGATGGGTTCGCGCGTACTCGCCGCCGCGATGCGTTTGTTGTAGAACCCAAGCAGCCCCAGGGCGACGCCCCACTGCACAATGCAGGTGCCCACACTGAACGTGTGGTTGATCGGATCCGGGTTCCACCATCCGGTCGGGTCGTAGACCGTCGCGGCGGTGTACATCCACCAGCCAAACATGATGACGAACTGAGCCGGGATCAAGTACTTCAATACGTACTCAAACCAGGGGCCCACGTGCCAGCCTCCAGGCGTCACGTTGATGAACTCCTTGCGGAACTTCGTGGAGCCATACATGGTGACCACGAGGGAGATGAACAACCCGCTGATCATCAGCCCGACGCCCCACACCCAGTCCTGATTCTTGAAGATCGTCAGGTTCAGCGCCGAGGGCATGCCGACGATGATGATGGCCGCGGTCACGAGGCGGACCGCCTTCTTGCGTGCCATGCCGCCGTCCATCAGGATGCGCGAGGCAAGTTCGATCATGGCGATCAGTGACGAAAGCGCCGCACACGCCAGCGCCAGGAAGAAGAGCGGCAGCATGACTGCGCCCCCCGCCATGCGCTCAAACAGCTGCGGCACCCAGATGAACATCAGCCCTTCGTTGCCTGACTGCAGCGCCGCCGTGGCATCCTCGAGCGAGAGGATCGCAAACACCACCGGCAACATGGCGAGTCCCGCCAGCAGCGAGGCCGAGTTGTCGCCGAAGCCGATGGTCGCGGAGTTAAGCACCACGTCCTCGCGCTTCTTGAGGTAGATGCCAAACGTCAGGATCAAACCCCATCCGGCGCCGGTTGACCACGCCGACTGTGTGAGCGCCTCCAGCCAGGTCCGGTAATTAGTCAGCGATGACAGGTCCGGGTTGAACAGGAAGTCGAGTCCCCGTTCCGCACCAGGGAGCGACACGGCGCGAACGGCGGAAATGATCAACAGCAGGAACAACGCCGGCACGAGTACCTTGTTCGCGGCTTCGATCCCGCGCACGACGCCGCGCTGGATGATCCACGCCCCGATGAGCGCCGAGATCACATGGTACCCACCCGCCTGCCACCCGGACGCCGCGGCGTCCCAGTAGGCCTTCGGGTCAGCCGTGCCAAACTCACCCATCGACGCCGCCACGAGATACCGCAGCGTCCACCCGGTCACCACCGAGTAATAAAACAAAATCATCACGGTGCAGACGGCGACAAAGCCGCCCATCCAGGCGAACCGTCCGTTGGTCAGCGTGGCAAACGCGCCGACCGCGCCTCGGCGGGTGCCGCGGCCGATCGAGAACTCCGCAATCAGCAGCGGAATCGACCAGATGAAGAGGAAGATGAACCAGGGAATGAGGAAGGCGGCGCCACCATTTTCCGCCGCGATGCGCGGAAACCGCCACATGTTCCCCGTGCCGACGGCCATGCCGAGTGCCGCAAGAATCAGGCCCCAGCGGGACGAAAAGGACTCAAGTTTTGCCATCGTGGCGGGAGATTATCACGAAGTGTGCGTGATCAACTCGTCACGCGGAACGCCACCAGCACGCGTGGCGCATCAGGCGCATCCGACGCGGCGGCTTCCAGCAGATAGTCCCCCGGGGGGACGCTGCCCAGGACCACCTCGGCTTCAGCCCCGCGCACCGGATCCATCGTCACGGCGATTGTCGACATCACGTCACCGTTGCGGTTCAGGAGGCGCACCACCGGAGAGGCCGGTGCCCCACCAGGCAGATACACGGAGAATCGTACGAGCAGGCGCTCTGTCCGCGAGAACTGACGGGCGGTCGTCGGCAGCGGCGAGGCCGCGGCCTTGAACTGCTGGATGTCTCTCGCGGTGCGTCCACGAAACACCAGCGGCGTCGTCACGATCGGATCCGCACCGGTGAGATCGGGCACAACAATGTCGCGCGTCTGCGCATCCAGCCGATCTCCGTCAGCGGTCTCAGCCACCAACTGCACCACCAGCGTGCCTGGTGGTGAGGGGAACGTGACGCGTCCGGCGACTCGCCCCGTGGGATCGGCTTCACGCACGGCACGCCCTCGATAGATCAGGTCGCCCGCTTCGGTGCCGGCTGTCACATTCACCTGCGCCGGCACCGTGGCGCCGGGCCCGGTGGTCCGCAGGGCCTCCCAGACAATGGTCACGTCGGCGCGACCATCCGGCCGACGGTCGGTGGTCCACCAACTGCGCACCACGGCGCCGGGCGGATCCACGATGTCGTCGAACGCACGCTCCACTTCCACCGGCCGCACAAACGCGGGGCGGGACGCCCGTTCGATGTCCTCGTCAGAGTAGGCCCAGTAGCCGGCGCGGGCCCGCACCTCGACATCACGGCGATTGACCGTCACCCGAATCGGATGGAACTTGCCATCGCGGGGCGCGAGCGTGGACGTGTACCCCAGCAGGTAGTAGGCACTGCTGTCGCGCCGCATCTGCTGCAGGGCCGGTACCGGATCGTTCGAGTTCACAATGGCGCGGCCATCCGTATTGGAGGCCAACACGTGCAGAACGTCCATCGACTCCCTGAGCGCATCACGGTCCTCCGTCGAGCCCACGTTGTCGGCCAGCGAAAATTCGGAGGCCGCCAACCCACGCGGGTCCAAGGGGTAAAACGCCGTGTTGCTGCGACTGGCCGCGAGAAAAATGCGGCGCAACTGATCGAGCAACTCGAACTGCCCCGACGACAGACCGGCACCGGTGGCGCTCTGGGCCGCCATCTGTTCCTGCATGGTGCGAGGCGGCACCATGGCCCCGCCCGTGCCGCCGTACAACCCGGTGGTGCGGGTGCCGGCTGGAATGCGGCTCAACATGCCCTCACTCACATACACGACCGACTTGCGCCCGTCGCGCACCGTCCCCAGATACACCGCGAGTCCTTCCAGGCCCTCGACCACAATCTGGTTGCGCAACAACTCAATCTGCTGGGCGGTCAGGTACTGATAGACCTCCTCCGCCGGGTGCCGGGGCGTGTAGTCGTATTTGCGCCCCTGAAACTGCATGATCTGCCGAGCCGTGGCGTCATGGTTGCGGGAAAACGTCATGGCCGCGGTCGACATCAGCGGGGTCATCAGAGCCACCACGTCACGGGGGTCGAGGTCCCGGACGAACCGCGACAGACGCTCCCGAATGGCCATCGAGTTACCCAACCGCGTGTGATAGTCGTCGAGATAAATCACGATCACGCGCACGTCATCGCGCCTCAACTCGCGTTCCTGATCGGAGAGCGACAGGATCTCGCGATGCCGGGCCGGGTCCGGATCGATGTCGTCGTCAATCTGGATGAGCTTGAAGGAATCGATGGCCTGCGGGGTGCGGCTTTCGGTGATCGTGAAGTCCGCCGCCGTCAGGTCGGTCACGGGTTTGCCCTGGCGGTCGGTTACCACCACGTCCACGCTGACGCTGTCGATGCGGGTCGTGAAGATCGGCGGTTGCTGCGGATCGGCCTGGGGCGGCGGCTTCTGCGCCTGCCCCGCCTGCCCGACCAGCAGCCCGTGGTGAAAGTCGCCCGTGGCACAGAGCGACGCGATGCGCCCGGCTGCCAAGGCGCGACGACCGAGAATACCGGGCGTATTTGAGGGAGGAGCAACGCAGGCAGGCGGGATGCAGCACGTCGCGAATGCAGGGCGACTTTCACCACGGGCTGCCAAGCTCGCCCCCAGCACGGCCGTCACCAGCGCGACGCCGGTCGCGGTCCGCAGGCCCACCCGCCACTGACACATCCTCATGAAATCTCTTCGCATCATACTGGTAAACTGACAGGGATGTCCGCAGCGATCACGCCCCTCACCACCCTGACCGACGAAGAAGTCCTGCTCCGCCAGAGCGTCCGCAAGTTTTCGGAGACCCGCATCCGACCACTGGTCCGCGAGATGGACGAACACGCCAAGATGGACCCCGGCCTGATCAAGGACCTGTTTGGCCTGGGTGTCATGGGGGTCGAGATTCCCGACGCCCACGGCGGGGCGGGCGGCACGTTTTTTCACTCCGTGGTGGTGGTCGAAGAACTGTCGCGAGTGGACCCGTCGGTGGGTGTGCTGGTGGATGTGCAGAACACCCTCGTGATCAACGCCATTCTGCGGTGGGGCTCGCCCGAGATTCAGTCTCGTCTGCTGCCGCGCCTGGCCGACACCACGATTGGCGCGTATGCGCTGTCGGAAGCGGGGTCAGGGTCGGATGCGTTTGCCCTGCAGACTCGCGCGCGTGAGGACGGCAAGGGCGGCTACGTGATCACCGGCCGCAAGTTGTGGATCACCAACGGCAACGAGGCCGACATCTTCATCGTGTTTGCGACCGTGAACCCCGAGGCGGGCTACCGGGGCATCACGGCCTTCATCGTGGAACGCGGCACGCCGGGGTTCACGGTCGGCAAGAAGGAAGACAAACTCGGCATCCGCGCGTCGAGCACCTGTGAACTCATTTTCGAGGACTGCACCGTGACGGCCGCTGATGTGCTCGGCGACGTCGGCAAGGGGTACAAGGTGGCGATCGAAACGCTCAACGAGGGGCGTATCGGCATCGGGGCGCAGATGCTGGGCCTGGCGCAGGGCGCGCTGGATCACACGATCAAATACACGAAGGAACGTAAGCAGTTCGGCAAGGCGATTGCCGACTATCAGGGCGTGCAGTTCCAATTGGCGCGGGCGGCCACCGACGTGGAATCCGCGCGCCTGCTCGTCTACAACGCGGCCCGGTTGCGCGACGCCGGCCAGCCGTTCCTGACGGAAGCGGCCATGTGCAAACTGGTGGCCTCGGAGGCCGCGGAGCGCACCGCGTCACTGGCCATCAACTTGTTTGGCGGCTACGGCTTCGTGAAGGATTACCCGGTCGAGAAGCTCTATCGCGACGCCAAGATCGGGCAAATCTACGAAGGCACGTCGAATCTTCAGCTCCAGACGATCGCCAAGAACATTCTTCAGTAGTGCTTGGTGTACGGAGCAGACGGACTTCAGTCCGTCTGTTACCGACGGGCTGAAGCCCGTCGGCTCCGAGAGCATTACGCGCTAAGAATGTGCTCCGCAATAATCATGCGCTGCACTTCCGAGGTGCCTTGATAAATCTCGGCGGCGCGCACATCGCGAAAGAGTCGCTCGATGGTCGAGCCGCGGCGGTAGCCTTCCGACGCCAGAATCTGCATCGCCCGATCGGCCGCACGATGCGCGGCTTCTGACGCCTGCAGTTTGGCCATGGCGGCTTCGAAGCGTGCGCGGCTGGCGCGGTCGCGGGCATCGGCAGCGTTCCACATCAACATGCGCGCAGCCTCGAGATCGGTCGCCAGATCGGCCAGTTGAAACTGAATCGCCTGGAAGTTGCCGATGGGCTGCCCGAAGGCCTCCCGTCGCTTGGCATAGCTGATCGCCTCGTCAAGGGCCGCCGTGCCCACACCGAGCGCCTGCGCAGCGATGGCCACACGACCGCCCTCAAGCGCGCGCATGGCAATCCGGAATCCTTTGCCGCTTTCGCCCAGCAGCGCGTTGGCTTCCACGCGCACGTTGTCGAACACCAGGTCCATGCACCCGAGGCCGCGCACACCCAGGGAGTCCGGCGACGGCACGCGTGTAATCCCCGGGCTGTCGAGCGGCACCAGGAACGCACTCACGCCGCGCCCGCGAGCGCCAGGCTGTGTCGCCGCAAACACGATCGCCACATCGGCGACTTCGGCATTGGCCACCCACACCTTCCGGCCGGAGATCATGTAGCCCTGATCGTCAAGCCGGGCGGTCGTCTGCTGGTTGCCGGCGTCAGACCCCGCCTGGGCTTCCGACAGCGCAAACGCGCCGAGCACCTCACCGGTCGCCAGTCGCCGGAGCCACAGGTCCTGTTGTTCCGGCGTGCCGAACTCGGCGAGCGGTTCGGCCACCAGCGAATTGGTCACGGAGAGAATCACTGCGACGGTCGCACTCGCGGCCGACACGATTTCAAGCGCGGACGCGTAGGTCACGTAGGGGCGGGCCCCGCCGCCGGCGGCGGTCGGCACGGTGACCCCGGTGAGCCCCAGCGCAGCCGCCTTCGCGATCAGGTCGCGGGGAAAGGCGCCGGTGACATCAATCTCGGCGGCCGCGGGGGCCACCTCGTCCGTCGCGAAACGGCGCACGCTCTCGAGAAAGGCGTCCTGCGTCTGATCAGTCGAAAAATCCATCACGCGATCCTATCGCGGATCATTCACAGGGAGGCACGGAGACGTGGAGAGACACCTGTGAAGACCCGGGATGCCTGATGGTGGTTGTTTTCACCATGAAGGGCATGGAGGGCCATGGAGAAATACACGTGCAGTGACCAGTGAGGGTTGGGGACCAGGCAAAGCCTGGCCGTGCGGATGGAGGGCGGTCGGGAATGTAAAAAGACGTCGGGTGTCTTTTTTCGATTTCAGCGATGCAAAAAAAGACACCCGACGTCTTTTTTCATTCCCAACCGCCCTCCATCCGCATCTGCCGCCTCTGGCGGCACCCAACCGCTGACAGATCGTCCACATCAATATCTCCGCGCCTCCGCGGCTCCCTGTAAAACACCGTCTTCCTCCATGGCCATGGTGGAACGCTCTTAAGCGTGCGACGTCAGACTCCGTCGCCTGCGAAGCGGGCCACGAGCGGCCGGAGGTGGCGGGCGCTCTCGTCGAGCGTCTCCGGCAACACACGCGTCTCGCCCACCACCGTCATGAAGTTCGTGTCGCCATTCCAGCGGGGCACGATGTGCATGTGCAGGTGATCGAGCACGCCGGCACCGGCCGGCTTGCCGAGATTGAGTCCCATGTTGAAGCCGTGCGGGTGATACCGCTCCTCCAGCGCCATCTCCGAGGCCCGCGTGAGTCGCATGACCTCCTCGAGTTCCTCAGGCGTCAGCGCGGACAACCGGCCGACGTGGCGCGCCGGCACCACCATCAGATGGCCGTTGTTGTAGGGATACAGATTCAGGATCACAAAACACGTGACGCCCTGAAACACGATGAGCGGCTCGGCCTCGGCCCGCGTCGCCGCCGCGCAAAACACGCAACCCGGTACGTCCGTACCGGAGGCGGTCACGTAGGCCAGCCTCCATGGAGTCCACAGCCGGTCCATGGGGTTACTCGTGCCCGTCCGGTCCGGGGAGGGACTCGTCGGGCAGAGGCGCGTTATTGATCAAGTCCTTCAGTTCCTTGCCGGGCTTGAAATACGGCACCTTTTTGGGCGGCACATCCACTTTGTCGCCGGTCTTCGGGTTGCGACCCTTCCGGGGTTCCCGCTGCCGCAGACGGAAGCTGCCGAAGCCGCGCAATTCAATCTTCTCGCCGCGGTGCAACGCGTCCACGATGCTCTGGAACACGCTATCCACGATCAGCTCGGAATGTTTCTTGGTCAGGTCCGAGACCTTGGAGACCTCTTCGACGAGTTCGGCTTTGGTCATGTCGCTAACTCGTGCATTATCCGCGAGTTAGCGACTGCGGGTCAAACGAGGCCTGGCGCGATCCCTGGTTCATGGTTCATCGGTTCATGGTGCTGTTCTGGGTTCGAGGGTGCTGAGTTCCTGGTACCGGGTTTTGGGGTTCGACGCCGGGCACCAGGAACGCTGAACCACGGCCCATGAACCCAGAACGGCACCATGAACCGATGAACCATGAACCTGCAAGTGCTATAGACGCCTATCGCCGAATCACAAAGATCAGGTCAATGCCAGCGGTCTCCGTGCGCGCGGACCGGTTGGCGGGCTGGCCGCCAGGGGCGACCGACGTCATGATGCGGAGATATTCGGTCAGGCGGTACTCAAACGTCAGTCGATTGGTGCCTTCGCCCCCAAACTCATGGCGGAATCCCACGAACAACCGGTCGCTGACCTGTCGGCCCACTGTGACCGTTGCCCCCACGCTGCCAGCCTCCGCGGTCTGAATCTCGAACACATCGAGGTCGAGCGCACGCGCCACCGAGTCGGCAATGGGCCCCACCAACGCCCCGGCAGCCAGACTGCCGGCGCGGGCGGCCAACGAGATTTTTTCGCCCTGTCCGAGTTCATTGATCGGGCGGTTAAAGACGACCAGCGCGAGGATGTCGCCTTCATCAAGCGATGGGTCACTCGTCAACGTGAGCGACGGCGACATCGCCGTCCCCTGAATCCTCGCCCGCACCGTCACGCCTGACACCTCACGCGTCGCCGTGATGTCCAGCGTGGGGTTGGTGTAGTCGTCGCCGCGGAAGCGCAACAGGCTGCCGCGCTGAATGGCAAATCGTCGTCCCTGGAAGTCGTAGGTGCCCCGCACCACGCTGACCTGTCCGAACAGACCCGCCTCGCCACCGCGTTGTTTCGTCACCTGCAGCGTGCCACCCAGCGTGAGGTTGATGTCCCCCAGCCCAATGGGCCCATCGTCGGTCTGGATTCCACGTCCCCGCACCACCACGTTGTCCGGCAGGATGACATCGATCGACAAGGCGGCGCCGCTGAACACGGACGGGGGCACCGGTGCGGCACGCTCGCCGGTGGTCGGTGCCGCCGCCCCGACGTACGCCGTGGAGGGCGTGAATTGCTGCAGCAGTTCATCCACCTCGAACCGGCCGCGTTCAATGCGGACCGAGCCGATCATTTGGGGTGCGGTGAGGGTGCCGGCGGCCGTCAAATCGAGCGTCACATCCAGGTCGCCAAAGCGATTGTTCAGCAACCGGAAGTCGCGCGCGACAATCCGCAGGTCGACGTCTCCGCCCCGGCCCTGCGCCAGCACGTCGAGCCGGCCGTTGGCGCGCAGGACATGACCGTTGGCATCCTCCATGGTGAACTGCTCCACAATGAGCACCGAGTCGGTCACACGCAGACCGGCGTTGAGTCGCCGGTACGAGACGCCGGTCTCCGGCACATCAAATTGCACGTCCACCATCGACACGGTGCCGTCAATCTGCGGCTCCGCCTGACTGCCCGTAATCCGGAGATCCGCCTGCGCGGCACCGGAGGCATTCGTCACGTAGGGCAACGCCGGAGCCACCACGCCCACGTCGCTGAGATTGGCCAGCACCGTCAGGTCGAGCCCGGCGGCGTCGGCATCCATCGGCACGCGCCCCTTCACCGATGCGGTACCGCGCTTTTCGGCGTCCAGCGTGACCGCCACGGTTGCGACCGCACCAGACAGGTCGACCGTGCCCGCAATGGATCGGAAGGGCACACCATCGGCCTCCCCCTCCGCGAGGACAAACGTGGCGTCCACCAGAGGGTCCTCCAGCGCGCCGGTGACCAGCACCGTGCCATTGAGTTGCCCTGTCACCCGCGGCTCGCCGAGCAGTGTGGTCACAAACGGCGCGACCGACACCGCGGTGACTTCGATGCGCAGTTGATCACTCGACGACGCCCCGGTGGCTGTGAAGGGCAACGTGCCGTCGAACACCATGCGCTCGTCACCTTTGGCCAGTTCGAGTCGGCCCACGGACAGGTGTGTCTCCGACGAGCGAATCACCGCCGTGGCCCCCTCACGCATCGACCAGGAGTCGCCAGGCATCCGCAGCGTCAGCGCGCGTGCCGTCACCTCCAGAGTCCCGTCGTCTTCGGTGCGGATCCCCGCAGTGAGATCGATCGTGGCGCGTTCGTGTTCGATCGTGGAAACGATATCGGTGGTCCCCTGGTCGAAGGTGGCCGTCACGGACGCGCGGGGCCACGACTGCCCCCCCGCCTCAATAAAGGTCGCCTCAGCCTTCGCCTCCCCCGTCAACCGCTCGGCCAGGAACTCCGGCACACGCACGTCGTACTCGCCCGTGGCGTGCAAGGCGGACAGGTCGCCCCTCGCCAGTGTCGAGGCGACAAACGTCCCACGCAACGCCGGATCGGCGAACGGTCCCGTCAGCCGACCTTCGGTGCGAACCTGTCCTGTGGCGTCGAGCCCGAGTGATTCCGGCAGCAGTCCCAGGTCTGAGAGGTCCACCAGGTACGAGAGATTCGACGTCCCGCTGTCGCCCAGCGCGACCGTCCCGGTGGCCTCGAGTCGCCCAACGGGGCCTGACGCGAGCCCCTGCGTGATCGTGAACAAGCCATCTTCGGCGGTCGCCACCAGTCGGGCCGAGACGATCTCAATGCCATCAAAGCGTGACGGCCCCAGGGTCAGGTCAACCGAACCGTTGCCAAATGTGGGACTGACCGCCGCGCCGACATCGGGGATGTTCACCGTGATCGCAAACACCCCGTCGGGTTCCAACGCCCCGCCCTCCCACTGGGCCAGCCGCTCCCACGATCCGGCTGCCGTCCCTTCAACCGTGGCGGTCAGTCGCCGCGACGCGAGCGCGCCCGACAGCACGACATTCCGGAGATGCGCACCATCCACATCGCCATCCAACGTGCCCGAGAACGTCGCCCGGTGATCGATGAGTGCGTCCGCGATCGCACCAGCGCCTTCGATTTCGACCTGCCCGGAGACCGTGGCCGCATCAAATGGCCATTCGATGGCCGGGTCGCCCGGCTCCAGCAACTTCGGCGCAATTCGCTTCGGATCCAGGCCATCAATTCGGCCAGACACGAAGTACGCGACATCGGTCTCGTTGGTAATTCTGATGTTGGCAATGGTGCCGGCGCTGATCGACGCCCCTTCCAACGTGGACTCCGTCAACACACTTTCGATCTGAAACATCGTGGGCGTCATCACCACCGTGTAGGTGCCGTTGACGTCGCCGTCGAGTGGCGGCAACTCCATGAACGCGGGCAGACGCGCGCCACTCCCGTTGCGAATCGTCCCGGTCGTGGTCGAGGTCTCCGACGCGAAGTCGTACGTCATCGTGCCTGTCGACGACGCGCCGTAGGCCCCGGCCGTAAATGAGGCGGCCACGCCTTCGGTCGTGACGCGCCCGTCCATGCGCGCGCGCTGGATCTCGTACTCGGCGTAGGTGGATCGCGTGAGCGTGCCCGCAAATGTGCCGACCAGACCAGTCCCCGCCTCGCTGCGCAGGTCGAAGGTGACGGGGCCGTTGAGCCGTGTGGGCCACTCGGGGCGCACCGCCCAGGGTGCCGCATCAAACCGGTTGAGCATCGCCGACCCTCGCACGGTGAAGACGGGATCGCTCAGGTTCATGACGACGTCCACGTTCGCGTCGCCGCCGACAGCATCGGTGATGGGGCCTGTCACGTGGAGGGCCCGGAGCGGTCCAACGAGGGACAACGTCATCGCGGGCGTCAGCGTGATGCCCTCCAGGACGGGCACATAGGGGCGCCATTCGGTCAGGACCACGCGGTCGCTGTCGAGTTGGGCTTCCAGGACGCCTTCAGGCAGAAACGCCAGCGACCCGCGCACCTGACCGTTCGATGTCGTCAGATCGATCGGAGTCAGTGTGACGCGGTCCTCGATGACGAGCACCTGCGTGACCATCGACGTGACGACCAGACCACCCAGCGCCTCCCGCGCTGCGAAGCGGTTAATGTCCACCGTGATGTCTCGATCGATCAGCACGGCCACCTCAGCGGCGACCTCGACCAGGTCGTATTCCCGGTTGATCGGCCGAACATCCGCCGCGCCATCCACAAACGACGCGCTGCGAATCCTGATGGTGCCGGTGGATGGGGGCGCATCCGGATCAGACTCCGGCAGCTGGAGCCCCTCGACATACCAGCCCTCAAGCGATTCGGTCACGGTCATCCGTACGCCGGTCAGCACCAGGTCGTCAATCACCACGGCGGACGAAATGAGATCGCGGAAGCGGTAGCGGCCATCGATCCGCGCCACGGACAACACCACGTCCCCGCCACGTATGACGCGGACATCGTGGAGCGTCGCGCCGCTGAACAACGAGCCCTCGAGGCGTCCGACATGGAGTTCCCCGTCGATGAAGCGTGACGCCTGCGATTCCAGGACGCTGGCGAGTCGCGACCGGCCCCACCCGGTGCCCGACAGCCAGTACGCGATCGTCCCGAGCAGGACCAGTGCTGCCAGGATCCACGCGGTGATCCGCGCCAGCCCGATGAGTCGTCGTCGTATCGTCACGTCAGAACGCGTGTCCAAAACTGAGGTGAATGCGCCAGCGGCGCGTCTGGGACTTGCCATCAAGGCGGAGGCGCTCGATTGGCGTCAGTTGATACCCGATATCACCGCGCATGACACCGACCAGCGTCTGATACCGAAGTCCGCCGCCGACCGCGACCTGCAGGTCGCCAAACGGGCGATACCAGTCATCGGTCCACACGTTGCCGGCATCGAGAAACGCGACCACCCCGACGGAGCAACACACGTCGACGCGCGCTTCCACGGACGTATCGAGGAAGGTGCGCCCGCCGATCGGCACGCCCTCCCGACTGGTCGGGCTCACTTCGTATCGTCCCCAGCCGCGCAGGTTGGTGGAACCGCCGAGAAAGAATCGCTCTGCAAACGGCACGTCGGCCGTGTCTGCCGATGACAAGGTGCCGTAACGCACCTTGCCGGCCAGGCGCAGCCGTGGTCCCAGCGGCACGTAGCCACGCACTTCGGCATTCACTTCGTCATAGCGGAACGTCGATCCCAGCCACGGCGCGACATGTTCAGCGGCGACGGCCACCGTGACGCCACGCGAGGGGTCGACGAGGTTGTCCACCGCCGTCCGTCCGGCCCGCAGCTCAAGACCGGCAATGGTGCCATCCCCCCGACCCGTGACCGGATCAAGACCCAGCGCGATCCGTTCATCGACCGACGACAAATCGGCGAGCGCCTCCGCCGACACCTGGTAGGTCAGCCATTCGTTGCGATACCGTGTGCGCACGTCAAACTGATCCCGACGCCCGAAGCCATGCATCACGGCGACGTGCCCACCGAGCGTGCGCGCGGAGAACGTCGTCTCATTGGTCCACCAGGCCCCGGCCCTGGCGTCGAGGGTGCCGCCGCTGGGCAGCAGGTACGGATGGTCGTAACCGAAGCCTGCGCCTCGCAGGACGGTGGAGTACTTCGCCGTGCCGACCCACTGGCTGCCGTTGCCGAAAAAATTCACATTGCGCCACTCGACGGCCGCACGCACGCGATCCTCGGTGCCGTAGCCGACGCCGACCTCGAATCGATGCGGCCGCGCCTCGGCGAGTGTTGCCACCATGGGCAACACGGCGGCCTCTGCGGTCTTGGCCTCCGCCACCGGCCCCAGATGCGCAAACTCAAAAGCCCCGATTTGATTGAGACGCCGCTGGCTCCGGAGCACGTCACTTTCGCGATACAGATCGCCGGGTGAAAACGTAATCGCGCGCCACACCACCACCTGTTTTGTGCGCGACAGTCCGTTCATCTCAATGCTGCCAAATCGGGTTTCCGGACCAGGCGTGATACGCACGCGGGCCACCAGGGTGCGCGGTTCGGGGCCGGGCTCTTCGAGGATCTCAATGCTGGCGTGGGGATATCCGTTGTCCCGCAACAACGCGAGCGTCGTTTCGCGCGCAGCGCTGAACGTGGCGACGTCGCGGGGCCGGCCCACACCGAGATCGAGCGACTGCAGCCGGGCCAACACATCGGGGGGCAGGGTCTCAAGCCCCTCGAGGCCCTCGACCACCGCGTCGGTCACGAGACGCGGCGTGCCTTCATCAATCGCGATGCGCAGGCGCACCGATCGTTTGTCATCAGCCAGGTCCACCGCCGCCACACTGACGATCGCCTCGTCAAAGCCACGGTCACGGTAAAACGCGCGCAGGCGCTCAAGGTCCCGCTCAAACGTGAGCTCGTCGAAGCCGCGCCACCGCGACCAGGGCCACCGGCCACCCTCACGGGTCTCGATGACGCGCTTCAGGTCACTGGCGCTGTAGGCTTCGGAGCCCTCAAAGTCGATCGCGGCGACGCGAATCGCATTTTCATCGAGGCACGCCCCCGCGAGCAGACAACACACCAGCACACCGAGGCGTGCGAGACGCGTGACACGGGGGAGCGGACCATGCGAAGGAGCCATAAACAATATCAACATGGATCTGCACGTACACACTATCGCGTGATTGGTGCTTGTGTCTGTCTTACTTGGCACATACAAAAGGAAAGAGCCGTAGCAGCAGGTTGCCCTGCCACCACGGCTCCAAAGCGCGGACTGCGGACCGCGGACCGTGAACCCTACTTGAGGTTCTTGAAGTGATCGCCGAGCGTCGCTTCCGGGCGTCCCGTCGAGTCGGTGTAGGCTTCCCAATCGGCGCGGTACTGCTCGTCCTTCAGCGCACGGATGCTGAGGCCAATCTTCCGCTCCTCGGGCACCAGACGGATGATCTTCATCTGGTAGTTCTCACCGGTCTTCAGTTCCAGCTTGTCACCACCGATGGCGGCGTCAAACTCCGACACGTGGATGAGGCCTTCGATGCCCTCCGCCAGTTCGACGAACGCGCCGAAATTGGTGAGACGCACGACCTTGCCTTCGACAACATCGCCGGCATGGTTCTTCTCGAAGAACTCCTTCCAGATGCCCGTCTGCAGCTGCTTGAGGCCCAGCGACAACCGCTGATTCTCGGCGTCGATGCTCAACACCTGCGCCTCCACATCGTCGCCCTTCTTGAGGACTTCCGACGGGTGCTTGATCTTGCTCCACGACATGTCGGAGATGTGGATGAGGCCGTCGATGCCGTCCTCCACTTCGACGAACGCGCCGAACTCGGTCAGGTTGCGCACCTTGCCCGTGATGTTTGACCCGATCGGGTACTTGTCGGTCAGTTCGTTCCACGGGTTGGACTCCACCTGCTTGAGGCCGAGCGAAATCCGGCGGGCCGCGGGGTCCACGCCGAGCACCATCGCTTCAACCTGGTCACCCTGGTTGAGCATCTTCGAGGGGTGCTTGACGCGTTTGCTCCACGACATTTCGGAGACGTGAATCAGGCCTTCGACGCCCGGTTCCAGTTCGATGAACGCGCCATAGTCGGTCAGGCTGACCACCTTGCCGGTCACACGGATGCTGACCGGGTACCGATCCATCACGTTGCTCCACGGGTCTGCGACCAGCTGCTTGTGGCCGAGCGACACACGCTCGGTCGCCGCGTCGTACTTCAGCACGATCACGTCGATGTCGTCGCCCACCTTCACCACTTCGGACGGGTGCGTCACGCGCCCCCACGACATGTCGGTGATGTGCAGCAGACCGTCGATGCCGCCCAGGTCAATGAACGCACCGTAGTCGGTGAGGTTCTTGACCGAACCACGCAGCACCTTGCCCTCGGCGAGGGTGTCGAGCGTGACCTTCTTCTTCTCGGCGTTTTCTTCCTCAAGCAGCGACTTGCGCGACAGCACGATGTTGCCGCGCTTCTTGTTGACCTTGATCACGCGCATGCGCAGTTCCTGGCCCTTGAGGGCATCCAGGTTGCGCACGGGGCGCACGTCGATCTGCGAACCAGGCAGGAACGCCCGCACGCCGATGTCGACCGCGAGTCCACCCTTGATCCGTTCGATGACGCGGCCAATCACGACCTTGCGATCCTGGTAGGCCTTCTCGACCTCGTCCCAGATCTTCATCTTCTCGGCCTTTTCGCGCGAGAGCACGACGTGCCCCTCGCGGTCTTCGGTCCGTTCCAGCAACACGTCGACCATGTCGCCCGGCTGCACGGCCACAACGCCGTTTTCGTCGATGAATTCTTCGATCGGGATGATGCCTTCGGATTTGAATCCGACGTCCACCACGATTTCGGTCTGGGTCACCTTCACGACCGTGCCCTTGACGACCTCACCTTCCGCGAGGTTGCGGAAGCTGGTATCGTACAATTCCATCAGACGCGCAAACTCTTGCGGGTCCATATCGGAGTCGGAGTGCATGGAGGTAAAGCCAGAACTGCCCGGTTTCGGTTTCGCGGTCTGGCCGTGCGTCTTCGTCGTCTCGTCTACATTGCTCATTGCGGGGAGGGGCCTCCTAGTCGGCCCTGAAGGTCGAATTACAGCTTCGACAGGCTGTCGGTAGCGTCTCGCGGGATTGCGATCAGCAGGCAATTATCCGCCGGACTGGCGTCACAGGTCAAACCAGAGGGAAGGAACAGCAGTCATGGCCAAGAAAAAAGCGAAGAAGGCGAAGGCAAAGACCCCCAAAAAGGTGGCCCGCACGGTGACGCGGAAGGCCCCGAAACGGGCCCTGAAGAAGCCCGTCCGCAAGGCGGCAAAAGCTTCTAAAGCACTGAAAACAAAGGCTTCAACCAGGAAAACCGCCAAGAAGGTCCTCAAGAAGGCCGCCAAGAAGGCCGTCCGTAAGCCCGTCGCAAAGCGCCGAGCGAAGGCCGTGCCGAAGCCAAAATCGGCGGCCAGGCGCGCCGTGAAGGCCCCGCCGAAGAAGGCTGCCAAGACTTCGAAGCCAACACAGGCATCAAAGCCCAAGGCGGCATCAAAGCCAAAAGCGGCGCCGAAACCAAAAGCCAAGGCCGCGCCAAAGGCGAAGCCGGCCCTGCCACCGGTGCCGACCAGGCTGCTGCGGGAACGCAAACGACTTCCCGAGGTGGAATTGGAAGACCAGTTTGTCGGAACGGGCGACGATGCCCGCCTGCTCCGGTCCGCACGCTCAGGCCACGATGAACAGGAGTCCGAACTCAACAAACGCACCGTGTCGGGCGTCGAACTGACCGCCGGCGACGTGGATGCCAACTGGGAGGACGCCTACGCGATCGGCGACGAGGCCCCCGGAGGCGACAGTCCCACACCCGATCAGGATCGGGTGGACGATATCGGCAAAGCGCTCGGCGTCCAGTACGACGATGACGAAGAGTTGATGGGCGGGGCCGAGATCGAAGAGCGCGACACCCATCGGTGGGAACTCGATCCGAAGTCCAAGAACGACGACGAAATTTAAGGGAGTGCGTACGGAGCACACGGGCTTCAGCCCGTGTGTTTCCGACGGGCTGAAGCCCGTCGGCTCCGAAAACGCTCTCTAGACCGTTCGTCCTCGAACAACCTCAAGTACCGTGCTGACGACCGCGTCGATCGGCATCCCCGTGGTGTCGATGTACGTGGCGTCATCCGCTCTCGTCAACGGAGAGACGGTGCGGGTGCGATCCGACTGGTCGCGCGCGGCGAGCGCCTGGGCGATCTGCCCGACATGGTCAGGCGTAGTGCCGCCTTTGCCCGCCGCATGCGCCGGGTCCAAGGCACGACGCCGGGCACGCTCCTCCGGCGATGCATCGAGATAAATTTTCACCGGCGCATCCGGGAACACGACCGTCCCGATGTCGCGGCCTTCCATCACCACGTGCCCGTCGCGTCCCATCTGCCGCTGCCGCTCGACCAGCATCGTGCGCACCTCGGGGTGGCGTGCGACAGCCGCCGCAGCGGCGTCCATATCCGGCGTGCGGATCGCGGATGTCACGTCGTGGCCATCCACCACCACCTGCACCGATAACTCGAACGACGCACTGCGTGCGACAGCCGCCACCGCGGGGCCGTTCGTCAGATCGACGCCACGCTCACGCGCCAGCCACGCCACCGCGCGATACATCGCGCCGGTATCCACATGTTTGAATTGCAGCGCCGTGGCGATAGCCCTCGCCACAGTTCCCTTGCCCGCCCCTGACGGGCCGTCAATCGCGATCAACACCCGACTATTATGGTCCCGAAGTTTCCATGCGCCGCGTACTGATCAGCACCGTCGTCGTCGCCCTCCTCGTGTGGCTTGCCGCGCCGTACGTGTCGGCCCTGGCGTTGCTGATTGACCTCTCCGGGCGCGACGAGCCCCTGCGCCGCTGGTTACCCGTCTCGGTGCAGGCCGTGTCAATGCAGGACGTGGACGTGCCGACCAGACACGGCCGCATCCCTGCCCGCCTCTATCTGCCCACACGGCATTCCGGTCGCACATTCATTGTCGTCCCCGGCGTGCACGGAGGCGGCGTCGAGGAACCGCGCCTCGCCCAGTTGACGACCCGCCTCGCGGGCGCCGGTCACCTGGTGCTGAGCCTGCCGCTGCCCGACCTCAGGGCGTTGCGCATTGTGGGCCGAGCCACCGACCAGATTGAAGATGCGGTGCTCTGGATGACCGATGACCCCGCACTCACCCCACAGGGCACGGTCGGTCTGATCGGGATCAGTTTCGGGGGTGGGCTCACGGTCGTGGCGGCAGGGCGACCGGCGGTGGTCGACCGTATCGACCGCGTCGTCTCGTTCGGCGGCCACAGCGATCTGCCTCGCGTGGTGCGCTATCTGTGCACGGGCGTACTGCCAGACGGCACCCTCCAACCGGCGCACGACTACGGCGGGGCC
This sequence comes from Vicinamibacterales bacterium, assembly GCA_038319675.1. Lineage (GTDB taxonomy): Bacteria > Acidobacteriota > Vicinamibacteria > Vicinamibacterales > SCN-69-37 > SYFT01. The sequence continues at coordinate 78,497 of JBBQDM010000009.1, read as the reverse complement.
ATCCTCCTGCTGGGGGCTCTGCCCCACGTTGTGCCCGCCGAGCAGGTGGCACCGCTCGAACAGGGAATCCGCGCGTTTCTTGATGCCTCAATGGCCGACGGGCGTCAACGCGCCGATGCGGCGTCCCTGTTCCAGTACGCCAGGCAACTCGGCGAAACGCTGCCTGAACCGGCGCGCACCATCATGCGCGACGTGAACGCGCGCGACGGCACGCGCCTTGGCCCCATGCTGTTGCCGTTCGCTGAAACAATCGCCGGTGACCCGGCGTTGTCTGCCGAACGATCACCCATGCCGCGCGCACCGGTGTTCCTGATTCACGGACGCACTGACACGGTGATCCCGCAGACCGAGACCACCAGCCTCGCGGCCCATCTGCAGGCACAGGGGCATTCCGACGTCACGTCGTTGCTGACCCCCGCAGTCTCGCACGCGGACCCGAACCCGCACATCTCAGCGAAAGACGTATGGCAGCTGATGTCGATGTGGGTGGCCATCGGCCGGTAGGCGCTACGAGCGCGTCAGGGCCTTGACTTCAGTCGGTGTCAACTCGCGCACCTGGCCGGGTTTGATCCGTCGGTCGGTGATGGGGCCGATACGGGTGCGGCGCAATTCCATCACGGGATGCCCGGTGCCTTCGAACATCCGGCGCACCTGACGATTGCGGCCTTCCTTGATCACGATCTCGATCAGCGCCTGCGGTTCGGACTTGTCGGGATACGTCCGGATGACACGCACCTCGGCGGGCAACGTGCGGCGCCCTTCGATCACAATGCCTCTGGTCAGTCGTGCCAGGTCACGCGCATCGGGCAGGCCAGAGACGCGCACTTCGTACGCCCGCTCGAGTTCATGTTTCGGGTGCGTCACCTTCTCGGCGAGGTCGCCATCATTGGTCATGATGATCAGGCCTTCCGAGTCGTAGTCGAGTCGACCGACCGGATAGAAATACCCCTTCACCCCGGCACGCGCCAGCACCTCGATCACCGTCGTCCGCTGCTGTGGATCGGAACGGGTGCTGACCACGCCGCGTGGTTTGTACATCAGGTAGTACTTGCGATCGCCACCGAGTTTGAGACGACGACCGTCCACACGAATGTCATCGATCGCGGGATTCGCGCGTGTGCCGAGTGCCCCTGCCACGCCGTTGACCTCGACACGGCCCTGACGGATCAACTCTTCAGCCACGCGGCGTGACGACACACCGGCATGCGAGAGGATCTTCTGCAGACGAACGCCGGTGGCAGCGCCGGTGTTCGGAGTGCGCCTCGTCGGAGTCTGGGCCGGCGCGTGATCCGCGCGGGTCGTACGACCCGGCTTGGTGACGCCAGACTTGAGTCCGCCGCCTGGACGCACCGCTTTCGGAGCGCCTGAACCTGCCGCTGGTCGGCGTTTGGCCGAACCGGCCTTGCTAGTGAACTTTTTCGTCGTCGGACGTGGTCGGGATGTCCGAGTCGTCGATGTCCGCGGTTTCTGTGCTGCCATCGTCGTGTGCCTCGTCGGGAGTCTCTGGTGCATCCGCCACAGGCTCGATGCCGGCGTCAGGCTGATCGCCGGCGGCCTCTGGTTCAAAGGGTAGCGCCGACTGCGGTTCCGGTTCACCGATTCCGCCCGGCAGGTCGAAGCCCAGCAGTTCCGACATGTCTTCGACCTTCGGCAGGTCGTTGATGTCGTTGAGTCCGAAGCGTTCGAGGAAGTCGCGCGTCGTGCCGTACATGAACGGACGGCCGACCACCGCTTTGCGGCCGACAATCTTGACGAGTTTGCGATCCACGAGCGTGCCGAGCACGCCGGCGGTGTTGACGCCTCGAATCTCCGCCACCTCAGGGGCCGTCACCGGCTGCCGGTACGCAATGACGGCCAGTGTTTCCAGTGCGGCCACCGACAGTTTCGACGACGTGCGTTCGTGAAACAGGCGTCGCACCCACTCGTGCAGTTCGGGCCGGGTGACGATCTGGTAGCCGCCGGCGACCTCCACCAGTTGCAAACCGGCGGGGCGCTCGTAGTCGGTCTTCAGCTCGACGATGGCCGCTTCGATATCTTCCTTGGGCTCGGCATCCAGCAATTTGCCGAGCGCCTTGAGCGTCAGCGGCTCCGGCGAGGCAAAGATCAAGGCCTCGACGATGGATTTCAACTCAGACATGACAACAACGCCTCACGCGGAAAAGTCCGGCGAGCCCTGGGGTTTCTCGCGCTTGTAGACCCGAATCGGGCCAAAGTTCCCCTGCTGATAGACCCGCACCAACTTCAGCCGAATCATCTCCAACAGGGCCAGAAAGGTCACCACAATGCCGGGCTTGGTCTGCACATCCGCAAACAGGTCCTCGAACCCGCAGGCCTCGGTCTCCGACAACTTCGCGAGCAGGATATCAATCCGGCCTTCCAGCGAAATGTACTCCGTCGGCATGTAGACCTGGGGCCGGTTGCGCGCCCGCTCGATCACCTGCCGGAAGGCGGCCATGAGGCTGAACAGGTCCACCTCGACTTCGGGCTCCGGCGCCGCGCCCACCACTTCCGCCACTCGCCCGTCGGGTCGTCCCCACTGCGCGCTGCGCTGGATTTCGCGATCGTGCAGCAGTTCGGCAGCCGCCTTGAACTTCTGATGTTCCAGCAGGCGACGCACGAGGGCTTCGCGCGGATCTTCTTCGGGGTCTTCCTGCTTCGGATCGGGGCGCGGCAACAAGAGACGCGACTTGATGTGGATCAGCGTCGCCGCCATCACGAGGAACTCCCCCGCAATGTCGAGGTCCAGCTCCTGCATCACCTCGAGATAGTCGAGGTACTGCCGGGTGACCAACGCGATGGGGATGTCGTAGATGTTGAGCTGATGTTTCTTGATGAGGTGCAGCAACAGGTCGAGAGGCCCCTCAAACTGCGTGAGGCGCACCGGATAGGCCCCGAGAATCGACTCAAAGTCCGCCGGCGCGTCTGCAGTCGTGAACGAGCGTGGCAGGGCCTCGGGCTCAGTACTCAAGTCGCACCGCCGCCCTGACCTTCGCCATGGTCTCCTGCGCCACCACACGCGCCTTCTTCGAGCCTTCCATCAGCACCTCGCGCAGGTAGCCCGGCTTCGCGAGCGCCGCCGCCCGCCGCTCGCGGATCGGATCCAGCATCGCATTCACGGCTGTGGCGAGTGTGGTCTTCACCTCGACGTCACCCACCGTGCCGGCGCGGTACCGCGCCTTGAGGTCGTCCACCTCCTCGCGATTCGGGTTGAAGGCATCGTGATAGATGAACACCGGATTGCCTTCGACCGTGCCGGGAATGTCGGCGCGCACCCGATTCGGATCGGTGTACATCTGCCGAATCTTCTTCACCACGTCGGCCGCGGTGTCCGACAGGTCGATGGTGTTGTTGTAACTCTTGCTCATCTTCCGGTTGTCGAGTCCGGGCAGGCGCGGGGTTGGCGTGAGCAGCGGCTGGGGCTCGACGAAGACCTCGCCATAGATGTTGTGGAAGCGGCGCACCACTTCCCGCGAGAGTTCCAGATGCGGCACCTGGTCCTCACCCACCGGCACATAGTGCGCGTTGTAGATGATGACGTCAGCCGTCTGCAGGAGCGGGTAGCCGAGAAACCCCAGGTTGCCGAGGTCCTTGTCGGTCAACTGCTCCATCTGCTCCTTGTAGGTCGGCACACGCTCGAGCCAGGTGATGGGCGTAATCATCTGCAGCAGCAGGTACAACTCCGCGTGTTCAGGCACCTGTGACTGGATAAAGAGGGTGCTCTTCTCGGGGTCAACACCTGCGCCGATCCAGTCAGCCGCGTTGTCGAGCGCGTCGGCCGTGATCGCCTCGGTGGACGCGAAGTGGCTCGTGAGCGCATGCCAGTCCGCCACGAAATAAAAACAGTCGTACACCTGCTGCAACTGTTCCCAGTTTTGCAGGGCACCAACCAGATGGCCCAGGTGCAGGCGCCCGGTGGGACGCATGCCTGATACGACGCGGGGTTTGGCAATCAAAATAACAACGCTCTCAAAAATCGCTCGATGGGGGCCACCAACGCACCCACGCCCCCCAGGAGCAGCAACGCATACAACACAAAAATTCCGAACGGCCGCACCTTGTCCAACAGCTGCGCGGCCGACTCCGGCACGAGACCTGCCAGCACGTTGCCCCCATCAAGCGGCGGCACGGGCAACATGTTGAACGCCGCCAGCAGCACGTTCATGAACACCGCCAGATACAGCGTCAACGACAGCGTCGTGGCGCCGGTCTCCGTTACGACCCCGCCCTGCGACAACAGCACGAGGATCACGGCCCCGGCCAACACCAGGTTGCTGACCGGGCCGGCCAACGCCACAAGGGCGAAGTCGCGACGCGGCGCCCGCAAGTTTCGCATATTCACCGGCACGGGTTTCGCCCACCCGATCAGCGGCAGACCCGACAACATGCCGACCAGCGGAAACAACACCGTGCCGATCCAGTCGATATGCGCCAGCGGATTGAGCGTCAGCCGCCCCAACTGCCGCGCAGTCGAGTCCCCCAGACGGTCGGCCGCCCACGCGTGTGCCGCCTCATGAAACGACAGGGACGCGACGAGAATGAGAAACGCGGGGATGGCGAGCTCGAGCGACAACCTACAGAAGATATCACGCGGCCCCCGCTGGGCCGGGGAGCGGAACCCTACTGAAAGTGGGCGAGGACGGCCTGCGCGGCCTTGGCTCCGACCACCCGCTCCAGGTCTTCGCGGCTGGCACGACGGACGCCGGCGAGGGACCCGAACGTGGTCAGCAACTGTTTGCGACGCCGGGGACCGATCCCCGGCACGTCGTCGAGCTCGGAGCGGAGCGCGGACTTGGCGCGTTTGGCGCGATGAAAGGTCACGGCGAACCGATGGGCTTCATCCCGAATGCGCTGCACCAGGCGCAGGGCCGGAGTCTCGTGCGGCAGGGCGATGCCCTCCATCCGGTCGCGGCGAAACAACAGCTCCTCCTGCTTGGCCAGCCCAACGGCCACCAACTGCTCCAGGCCGAGTTGCCGAAGTGCGGCATACGCGGCGGTCAGCTGGCCCTTGCCGCCGTCGATCAGGATCAGATCGGGGAACGGTCCCCCGTGCTCGAGCACCTTGCGATACCGGCGCAGCACCACCTCTTCCATCGCCGCGAAGTCGTCGGTCGCCGGCCCCTTGATCGCAAACTTGCGGTACTCCCCTCGACGCATCCGGCCGTCCACAGACACCACCATCGACGCCACGGTGTTGGTGCCCTGCAGAGTGGAGATGTCAAAACACTCGATGCGGCGCGGCAGCGCGGGCAGGCTCAACACTTCGCGCAAGGTCTCGAGGGCGGCGAAGGCCCCAACGTGGCCCTCACTGTAGTGGCTCTCGTAGGCGAGCGCCGCGTTGCGCATGGCCAACTCCAGCAACCCGCGCTTGTCGCCCCGTTGTGGCACCACCACACGCACCTTCCGCTCGGCGCGTGCCGTGAGCCAGGCCTCCAGTGCCTCAAGCGCTTCTACCTCCAAAGCGTGGGACACCAGAATCTCGGGCGGCGGCACCTGCTCGGCGTAAAACTGCTGCAAGGCGGCTTCCAGCACATCCGCCGCCTCTAAATAATGACGTCGGGAGGCTTTTTCGTCGCTGGAACTCGATAACTGGGCGGAATTCGTGGTTTCTACCTCGGAAAAGCCTCCCGACGTCATTTCGACGCGGTCGACGACACGGCCGCGGCGCATCTGGAAGATCTGGACGACGGCGCCGGCGGGGCCGGCGGTGACGGCGACAGCGTCGCGATCGCCCAGGGAGGGCGTGGCCATCTTCTGCTGGCGATCGCGCAGGGTTTCGATCGTGCGGAGCGCGTCGCGCAAGAACGCAGCGCGTTCGAACCGTTCGTCCAGCGCGGCCTCGATCATCTCCCCGTGCAGCGTCTCTTCGAGTTCCCCGTGTTTGCCTTCCAGCAAGAGGCGCGCCTGGTCAACGGCGAGCTGATACTGCGCCGGCGTGCACAGCGACGCCACACACGGCGCCACGCAGCGTTTGATGTCGTATTCGAGGCACGGCCGGTCCCGCTGTCCGTCGATGACTTCGTTGCACGACCGGATCCCGAACAACCGGTGCGTCAACGCCATCGTCTGGCGCGCCAGCGAGGCCGGCATGAACGGCCCGGCGTAGACCGAGCCGTCGCGCTCCACGCGGCGCGCCACCAGCACACGGGGAGCGGATTCGTTGGTGGTCAGTTGGAGGTACGGGTAGGTCTTGTCATCCCGCAGCAGGATGTTGAACCGGGGATTCCGCTGCTTGATCAGCTGATTTTCGAGGGCGAGGGCCTCGACGACCGAGTCGGTGACAATGGTCTCGAGGCGCGTGGCCTGCCGAAGCAACGCATCGATGCGCGGATTGGTCCCCTGGGCCCCCAGATAGGACCGAACGCGGTCCCGCAGGACCCGCGCCTTGCCGATGTACAGCGTCTCGCCGGACTCCCCGAAGAAGATATACACCCCCGGTTGTTCGGGCAGGCGTGCCATCTGGGCCTTGAGTTCATGGATCGCCATCAGTTACCATCCGCCGTGACCTTCACGGGTGCCATCGGTGCCGCGTTCAACTTTCCGCTCCGGCTGATCATCGCCACGTGCATCCGGCTGCGGATCCATCCCAACCTGCTGACGTTCACCGGGGTGCTGATCAGCGTCTGGGCTGGCTGGGCCCTGGCCCATGGGGATTTCGTCACATCCGGCATCATCATGGTCGGTGCCAGCGTCTTTGATTTTATCGACGGCAAGGTCGCCATGCAGTCCGGCATGGACACCAAGTTCGGCGGGTTCTGGGATTCGGTCATCGACCGCCTCTCGGACCTCTCGCTGTCGGTCGGTCTGATCTACCTGTATTCCTCACTCGGTCGCACCGACTACGTGCTCATCACCTCGATTGCCATGGTGTTTGCCACCATGACGAGTTACACCCGCGCGCGCGCAGAAAGCCTGCTCAAGAAGTGTAAGGTCGGTTTCATGGAACGGCCGGAGCGGATTGTGCTGTTCATGATCGGCGCCTTCAGCAACCGCATGGCCGCCGTCATGTGGGTGATCGGCGTTCTTTCGATTGTGACGGTGGCCAGCCGCATCTACTACACCTACGTGGAACTGGAAGGCCGAACCCACCCGAAGCCGACTGGCCCGCTGGGGGTGCTTTGGCGCGCGTTTTACTGGACCGACGACCGCGGCACCGTGGCCTACGACCTCTGGGTGATCGCCATTCTGGCGTTCATCTTCTTCACGCCCGCGTCCTGGCTCGGCGACCCGATGGCTCTGGGCGAAGGCCCGCTCATTCCATTGCCCTGGTAGAAGCGTTATTGCCCCAGGCTTGGGTCGAAGCAGTGCCGACACCGCGCTTCGTAGCTGTCGCCAGCGCCCACCAGCACACGTTCTCGTGAGGCCACCAACCGCTGCGTGTGGTTGGCCGGTCCACCGCACACCATACAAATCGCCAGCGTCTTGGTGATGTACTCCGCGATGGCAAGCAGTTGCGGCATCGGGTCGAACGGTTTGCCGAGATAGTCCTGATCCAGGCCGGCCACGATCACGCGTTTGCCCTGATCGGCCAACGTGTTGCAGACCGCCGGCAATTCCTGGTCGAAGAACTGGCCCTCGTCGATGCCCACCACCTCGGTGTCGGGCAACACGCGGTCGAGCAACTCGCGTGACGAGCTGACGTTGTCCGACGGGATCTTCATGTCGCTGTGCGACGTGATGTGAGCCGGTCCGTAGCGGTCATCAATGGCGGGCTTGAAGATCTGCACGCGCTGTTTCGCGATCTGGGCGCGGCGCAGCCGTCGGATCAGTTCCTCGCTTTTGCCGCTGAACATGCTGCCGGTGACCACTTCGAGCCAGCCGGGACGTGCCAGGCGTGTATGGTCCATGTCCTACACCCGCGACATGTATTCGCCCGTCTCCGTGTTGATTCGCACGACATCGTCGGGATTCACAAAGGACGGGACGGTGACGACCAGGCCGGTCTCAAGGGTTGCTGGTTTGATCTGCGCGGAGGCGGTGGCGCCCTTGATGCCGGGCGCGGTGTCGACCACCTTGAGGTCGACGGTGGGCGGCAGATGGATGCCCACCGGCTCAATGTCGTAGAACTCGACATCAATGAGCGAGTCGGGCAGCAGGTACTGCGCGGCATCGCCGAGCACCTCGGTCGACATGTGCGTCTGCTCAAATGATTCGGTGTCCATGAACACGAACATGTCGGCCTCGCGGTAGAGGTACTGCATCTGCCGGCCGTCCAGAATCGCCCGATCCACCATGTCGTCGGCGCGGAACTTGTGGTCGACGAGGCGGCCGTTGCGGATATCCCGCATCTTGCCGCGGACATGCGCGCGCAGGTTGCCCGGCGTGATGTGCTGGACTTCGAGCACCCGGACCAGGGCCCCATCAAACTTGATCAACATGCCCTTTTTCAGGCGTGACGCTTGTACTGCACTCATAAACGGTCAGAACTCCTGCTTGCGGAACTCCTGATGCTACCAGTTCTGCTAGCATCGTTTCCATGCCCTGGGACCCGGTGCGCGACCTGCTGACCATGCAGGAACGGTTCGAAAGCCTCTTCGGGCGCACGTCGCCCGGATGGGTGCCGGCGGCCGATCTCTGCGAGGTGTCGGACCACTTTTTGCTGACGATTGAACTGCCCGGCGTGGACCGCGCCGACGTGGATCTGGCCTTCGCCGCCGACACCCTCACCGTCAGCGGCCGCCGCCCCGACCCCGAGCCGTGCGAGCGATATCAACAATTTGAGCGGGCACAGGGGCGTTTCTCCCGGTCGTTCAGGTTTGCCCTGCCAGTGGATTCAGACGCGATCGTCGCCGACCTGGCCAACGGGGTGCTCACTGTGACCATCCCCAAGGTCGGGTCCGCCCAAGTCAGACGGATTGACGTCGAATAGGTGCAGTGATGGTCTTTGTGAAACGTGTAGTCGTACTGGTGGCCATGCTTGGCCTGGGCGTCACGGCCGGACTTGTGCTGGCAGGCAAGTTGACCCTGACATCGGACAGCGTGGCGGCGCCCGACACGGCGGCATCACAACCCCAGGTGACCGCGCCGATACTGAGCGGCGCACTCCCCGATCTGTCATCAATCGCGGAACGCGCCATTCTCGCTTCAGCGAACATCTCGTCCACCCAGTTCATCGAGCGTCGCGATCCCTGGCCGGAGTGGTTCGGTGGCCGCGGCCGGTCGTTCATCGAACCGTCGCAGAGTCTGGGCTCCGGCGTGATCGTCTCCAGTGATGGCTACGTCCTCACCAACAATCACGTCATCGGCGACGACCGAGGGTCGATTCGGAGCGAGATCAAAGTCGCGCTGCCGGGCGGTCGTGAGTATGAGGCGACCGTCGTTGGGGCCGATGCGCCGACGGATCTGGCACTCCTGAAGATCGAGGCCACCGGGCTCACACCGATGCCCTGGGGCGATTCAGGGTCGCTGCGCGTCGCTGAGTGGGTGCTGGCCATCGGCAATCCCTATCAGTTCAACCAGTCGGTCTCACTTGGGATTGTCTCGGCACTCAGCCGCAGCGAACAGGCGTTCGTCGATTTCATCCAGACCGATGCGGCCATCAACCCCGGCAACTCGGGCGGGGCGCTCGTCAACGCGCGTGGGCAACTCGTCGGCATCAATACGCAGATCTTCACGCAAACCGGCGGCTATCAGGGTATCGGCTTCGCAGTGCCCTCCAACCTCGCGCGCGCGGTCATGGACGATTTCATCAAGTTCGGCCAGGTGCGGCGCGGCGCGATCAACGGCCTCGTGCAGCTGCAGGCCATTACGGCCGAGCAGGCCCGTAACTACGGCATCGCCACAGTCCCAGGGATCTTCGTCGGCAATATGTATCAGCCCTCTGAAGCGGTGCGCGCCGGCTTCCGGCCCTATGACCTGATCGTCGCGGTCAACGACATCGAGGTCACGGACACGACGACGTTCTTCAGGACGGTGGCGGCTCAGGAAATTGGCAGTACGGTGAAGGTCGACGTCGTGCGTCGCGGCAAACGCATCACCCTCGACGCGCGCGTCGAGCAAATGGCGCGATAACGCCGCAAGACGGTACGGAGCAGACGGACTTTAGTCCGTCTGTTTCCGACGGGCTGAAGCCCGTCGGCTCCGGAAAACGCTCCACCGATGTCTAGATGGGTTTACTCGTCGTCGGCGGCCCAGGCGTCGAGCACGGGCTTGAGGTAGCGGCCCGTGTGCGAGGTCGGATGGTTGGCCACTTGCTCCGGCGTGCCGAACGCCACCACCTCGCCACCGGCCGCACCGCCGTCAGGTCCCAGATCGATGATCCAGTCGGCAGTCTTGAGCACATCGAGGTTGTGCTCAATCACCAGCAACGTATGCCCCGCCGCCAGCAGTTTGCGGAACGCCGCCAGCAACTTCGCGATGTCGTCAAAGTGCAGCCCGGTAGTGGGCTCATCGAGAATATAGAGCATGCGCTCGCCACCCTGCGTCACCAGGTGTGACGCGATCTTGATGCGTTGCGCTTCCCCGCCGGACAACGTGGTGGCCGGCTGGCCGAGGCGCAGGTACCCCAGACCAATTTCATCGAGCACCTGCAGCCGGCGCGCCACCTTCTGCGTGCCGGCGAAAAACGTGAGGGCCTCACGCACCGTCAGCCCGAGCACCTGATCGATATTGCGTCCCTTGTATTTGACGTCGAGCACCTGCTGCTTGAACCGTTTGCCGTCACACGCGTCACACGGCACAAACACGTCGGCGAGAAATTGCATCTCGACGCGCACCTGTCCCTCGCCCTCACACGTCTCGCATCGACCACCGGGCACGTTGAACGAAAACGCACTGGCGGTGAGCCCACGTGTCTTGGCTTCCTTGGTGGAGGCGAACAGTTCACGGATCGGATCAAAAGCCTTCAAATACGTCACCGGATTCGAACGCGGTGTGCGACCGATGGGCTGCTGGTCCACCAGAATCGTGTCGGTGATGTACTCCAGCCCTTCGATCTGCTGGTAGCGGCCGACGGGTTTGTCCCAGTCGCCTTTGGCGCGTCGCGCCGCCGCGTAGATCACGTCGTGCACAAGCGTGGACTTGCCCGAGCCACTGACGCCAGTGACACACGTCAACACACCGAGTGGAATCTCGACGTCAATCCCCTTGAGGTTGTGCTCGGTGACCCCACGCACGCGCAGGCGCTGCGCCTGGGGTTTGCGGCGTGTCTCTGGAATCGGAATCACGAGGTCGCCACGCAGATACTTCGCCGTCAGTGACCGTGGCTCGTCATACAGCCCCGCCAGCGGCCCGGCGTACATCACACGGCCGCCCTGCTCACCGGCTCCAAGACCAAGGTCCACGATGTGGTCGGCGACACGAATCATGTCGGCGTCGTGTTCCACCACGAGCACCGTGTTGCCCTGATCGCGCAACTGCCGCAGGATGGCGATGAGTCGTTCGTTGTCGCGGGGATGCAACCCGATTGAAGGCTCATCAAGCACATACAAGGTGTCGACCAGCGCCGACCCCAGCGAGGTGGCGAGGTTGATGCGTTGTGATTCGCCGCCCGACAGTGTGGACGACAACCGATCCAGCGTCAGATAGTCGAGTCCGACATCCGTCAGAAATCCCAGCCGACGCCGAATCTCGCGCAGCACCTTGTCGGCGACCGCCGCTTCCTTGGGCGACAGTTCCAGCGTCTCGAAAAACGTGGTGGCGTCCTTCACCGTCAGCGCGCAGATGACGTCAATCGTCCGGCCGCTCACCTGTACGTCGCGCGCTTCCCTGCGCAACCGCGTGCCGGCGCACTCCGGGCATGTCTGGTATCCACGGTAGCGGCTGAGGAACACACGCACGTGCACCTTGTACTTCTTGCGCTCCAGCCACTTGAAGAAGCCACGAATGCCCGGATACTTCACCGAGTCACCCGCGTCGTCATGTACCGCGCCCGCCTGCCCCTCCACGATGAAGCGCCTCTCGGCATCGGTCAGGTCAGCCCACGGCACATCGAGGCGCACACCGGCCACCTTCGCGCTGCGCTTCAGATCCACCAGGCACCCGCGATAGTGGGGCTTGGTCCACGGCTCGATCGCTCCGTTCACCACGCTTTTGCCGTGATCGGGCACCACGAGATCAAGATCCAGCTCAATGACGTTGCCAAACCCATGACAGGTCGGGCACGCCCCGAACGGGTTGTTGAAGGAAAACAGCCGCGGCTGTGGCAGTTCGTAAGCCAGCCCGCAGGGGTGACACTCGAAGCGCTCGGAGAAGCGATGCACGGTGCCGGGTGTGCCGGCTGCGTCCACTTCCATCCCAAACGCCGCGCCATCCCCCTCATGGAACGCCGTCTCAATCGACTCCGTGAGGCGGCCACGGACACTCTCGTCCACCTTGACGCGGTCCACGATCACGGCCAGCGTCTCTCGTCCCCTGAGCCGAGCGGCGTCGACCTCTTCGATCGTCACCACAGCGCCGTCGACAAGCACCCGGCCGAATCCGCGCCGGCGCAGACGTTCAAGCGTCGCCGCCATCGGATCGCCGCCTGTCACGGCTGACGCGTCCTCGCGCGGGTCACCGGCCGCGTCCATCTCGGCATCGGCCTCATCGCGATCGGCGGTCAGATCGCCGCCGAGCAGCGGCAAGTCAAATCCCACAAGCAGACGGGTGCCCTCGGGCAGCGCCAGCAGTGCTCCCGCCACCACATCGGGACTTTCGCGCTCGACCTGGCGCCCACACAGGCGACAGATGGTCCGGCCGGCACGGGCCCACAACAGGCGCAGGTAGTCATGAATCTCGGTCGTCGTCCCGACGGTTGACCGTGGATTGCGGACGGCATTTTTCTGCCGGATGGCAATCGCCGGAGCGATGCCCTCGATTGCGTCCACATCGGGTTTTTCCATCCGCTCGAGAAACTGCCTGGCGTAGGCAGACAACGACTCAACGTAGCGGCGCTGCCCCTCGGCGTAAATCGTGTCAAAGGCGAGCGAGGATTTGCCCGACCCACTGACCCCGGTGAAGACCACCAGTTGTCGGTGCGGCAGGGTCAGATCGACCCCCTTCAGGTTGTGGGTCCGCGCGCCCCGGACCACCAACTGCCCTGCTGGCCGGGTGCGCGGCGTCGGTGAGGAATCGCCCATGGATGCCAAGCGGTCCATCGTATCGCATCCGGCATTTGCGATTTGGAGTCACGTTTGTTATTCTCCGACGGTCCACACCATCCCCTGGTTTTTCCACCCGTGACACTCCTACGATCGTCAATTCTTCATCGAGCTAACTGAGGACATCAGCAAAGTGGCAGTACGTCTGTTCGTCGGCAACATGCCCTACGGGGCCACCGAGGCGGACCTCCGCGCGCATTTCGCCGCGGTTGGTGAACCGTCCCAAGTCGTGATTCCGGTCGACCGCGAGACCGGTCGCCCCCGAGGATTCGCCTTTGTCGAGTACATCGACCGCGCGAAGGCCGAGGAGGCCGTCACCACATTCAATCAACAGCCCTTCATGGGCCGTTCGTTGTCGGTGAGCGAGGCCCGGCCGCGCGAGGAACGTCCCGCCGGCGGGTTTGCGCCCAGACCGCCTGGTGCCGGCTTCACGCCGCGCCCCCCGGGTGCCGGTGGCGGGGGCTTCCGCCCTGGTGGCCCGCCCTCACCTCCGGGCAAAAACTTCGGTCCGCCCAAGAAAAAGGGCTCCTCAAGCGAAAAACGCTGGGAAACCAAGGAACGTGGCCCCAAGGGGCCCATCAAGGAGCGCTACACCGGTCGCCTCGGGGGCCTCTACGACCTGCCGGACGACGATGCGCCGCTGGTGTCGGGTGACTTCGACGACCCGGCTACGACGACGCCTGAAGACGACGAATAACGCCGTACGGCGGAAGGGCTGGAATGACGACTCACGTGAAGGTGCTCGGCTGGCTGTTTATCGTCTTCAGCGCGTTCTACGTGCTGCTGGCGTTTGCCTCGTCACTGATTCTCGGGATATTGGCGACGTTCGTCGGCGCCCAGGGCGGCGACGACGCTATGGTCGGCGCGTCGATTCTCGGCTTCACCGGCGCGGCCGCCTTCGTCTTCTGGCTGTGCCTCGGCATCCCGGGCCTGATCGCCGGATGGGGACTGCTCACCTTCAAGCCCTGGGCGCGTATTCTCGCGATTATCCTCTCGGCAATCCGCCTGATCAGCTTCCCCTTCGGCACCGCCCTCGGGGCCTACGGATTGTGGGTCCTGTTCAACAAAGAGACCGAGGCGATGTTTTCACCGAAGCCGTGAGGTCGTGAGGTCCCAGTCCTCTGAGGCGACCCAGCCCGGCGTCACCTCATCAAACGCCTCTGATGAGGCGTTCGGCATCGGCTGATTCCAGTTGGGTGGATCAATTCCGCGCAGGTGTTTGACGAAGAAGTCGAACCGCTTGCGTTCCCCGTAGGCGCCACCTGAGCCGTGCCCGGCACCGGGGATCACCAGCAGGTCAAAGTCCCTATCCGCGCGGATCAACGCATCCACCACCTGCATGGTAGACGCCGGGTCCACGTTGGTATCCATCTCGCCCACCACCAGCAACATCCGGCCCTGGAGATTTTTCGCGTGGTCCACGTTGGAGGATGCGGCGTATTCGGGGCCAATGGGCCAGCCCATCCACTGCTCGTTCCACCAGATCTTGTCCATGCGGTTGTCATGGCAGCCGACAGACGACACGGCCGCATGGTAGAACTCGGGATGGAACAGCAGCGCGCCGGTGGCGTTCTGCCCTCCGGCTGACGTGCCGTAGATGCCGACGCGCGACGTGTCGTACCACGGGTATTTGGCCGCGACGGCCCTGTGCCAGAGGATGCGATCGGGGAAGCCGGCGTCGCCCAGGTTTTTCCACGCCACATCATGAAAGGCCTTCGACCGGTTGGACGTGCCCATACCGTCGATCTGCACCACGATGAATCCGAGTTCGGCCTGCGCCTGCATGCCGAGCTGTGTGCTGAAGGTCTTCGGCACGAACGAGCCTTGCGGACCGGCGTAGATGTTTTCGATCACCGGATATCGCTTCGTCGGATCGAAGTTTGTGGGAAGAATGATGATGCCCCAGATATCGGTCTGGCCGTCACGGGCCTTTGACACGAACACTTCAGGAGCGCGCCAGCCGGTGGTGAGCAGCGGCGCCATGTCGCCACGCTCGAGATCCATCACCACCGACTGATCACTGGCCCGGCGCAGTTGCGCGACCGGCGCGAGGTCGACACGCGACCAGGTGTCGACATAAAACTGTCGATCGGAGGACCACGTGACGGCGTGCGTGCCATCCGCCTCAGTCAACGCCGTCAGACCGGTGCCATCAAAGTTGATGCGATACACGTGCACGAAATAGGGATCCTGCGCCGGGTTGATGCCGCTTGCGCGAAACCAAATCTGCCGGGCATCGGCATCCACGCGATCCACACCTCGCACCACCCACGCACCCCTGGTGATCTGATGTTTCACCTGGCGGGTCACACCGTCGTACAGGTAGAGGTGGTTCCACCCATCACGTTCGGAGGCCCAGATGATTTCCCGACCATCCGCGATGTCTTCACGTGTGCGCTTGCCGGAATATTCAACAAACGTCCGGCTCGTCTCCTCGATGATCGTCCGGGTCTGGCCGCTGACCGCATCAATCTCAAGCACACGGTAGACCTGATGGCCGCGCTGGTTGTATTCGAACGTGACGGCTCGGCTGTCCTCACGCCACGCCAGACGTGAGTTGGCGTACGGATTCACAAAGAGCGACTGGTCGCCTACGTGGCGTGCCTGTGACTCCAGGTTGAAGACCACTGGCAGGTCGAAATCCACCTCGTCGCCGGGCTTGCGATAAGAAATGGATGAGTGTTTGGGCTGCACCTGATCGGACGGTGAGGTTTCGATGTAATGCACCTGCCGGTTGTAGCCGGGCCGTCGTTTGAACACAGCAATTTTTTTTGAATCCGGCGACCACCGCAGCGAGTTGAAGGTGTAGGCGTTGCCTTCCGACCCGTCCGTGCTGAGGGGACGGAAGTCGCCGTCGGGCACGGTGCGCACCCACACGTTGTAGTTGCGGATGATCACTTCGGCCGACTCGTCCGGGGCCTGGAGCACCTGGGGCACCGTCGCCGGGCCACCCGTGCCACCGCCGCGTCCCTGCCCACCGCCCCGACCCCCGCCTCCCGCAGCCGCAGCTCCGGTCACGCGTGTGCACGCGTACGCACTCAGCGTGCAGCGCCAGCGGGTGGCCGCTCCGCCACTGAGGGTGAATTCGAGAGTCTGTTGATTGTCGGTGAACGACAGGGCCGTGAACGGCAGGGTCACGGCCGTGTAGGTGTTCCCCGTCGCTGTCGAGAGTGCCGTGGCGAGTCGTTCGTGATCAAACGCGGGGCCCTTGGTGCCGGCCGCCGCATCCACCAACACGAACGCCGAACCGCCCACGACGGATTTTCGGTACCAGAGCTTCGAGGTGCCCTCAATCCACGCCTGGTTGGCGATGACATCGAGCGCCTGACCGGTCACACGCTCGCGCAGCAAGGCGGCGCGTTCGTAATCGGCCCGAACGTCCTGGACCTGCGCCTGATCGTGCGCGGAGGTCCAGAGGGGTGTAGACACAAGAGCGGCCAGCGCAACGCCAGCCCCCAGGAATTGGCGCACGTGCGCTGGCCGCATGAACATTATCGGCCTCCGCCACCAGTGCTGCTGGCGGCCGACGTCGGCTCATCCACGCCGGCGTTCTTCACGTACTTGTCGAGCCACGCACCCCAGCGGGCCCACAGGTCGAGCATCGTTTCCTTCGTCGCCGGGCCGTGGTCCTCAAGCGGATACATGTAGAGACCCACCGTCTTGCCCAACCCGTTCAGCGCGTGGAACAGTCGCAGGGAGTGGTCAGGCGCCGTGCCCACGTTCTGATCGTGGGTGCCGTGATACATCAGCAGCGCGCCCGTCAGGTTGTTGGCCTGCAGGAACGGCGACATGTTGAGATACACGTTGGGGGCGCTCCACAGGTCGCGCTGTTCGCTCTGGAACCCCAGCGGCGTCAGCGTGCGGTTGTAGTTGCCGTCACCGGCAATCCCGGCCTTGAAGAATGGCGTGTGCACCATGGCGTTGACCGTGGAAAACGCGCCGTAGCTGTGTCCGCCGAGCGCAAGTCGACTGCGATCCACCAGCGCCCGCCGTTCGAGTTCATCAATGGTGGCCGCGAGGTTGTTGCGCAGGTCGTGCACGTAGTTGTTGTTCATCTGCCCGGCCGGACCGATGATCGGCGCGTCGGGCTCGACCACGGCATACCCGAGACGCACAAAATAATGCATCGACCGCACGCCGAAGTTCTGGAACGAGTGCATGTTGAACGAGCGCTCCGGCTGATCGTAGGCCTCCTGGGTCTGGTATTCCCGTGGGTAGAACCAGAACAGGGCGGGCAACCGTGTGCCTGGCTGATATCCAGGCGGCAACGTCACCGTCACGCGGAACTTGAACCCATCGGGCCGCTGCACCGTGAACCGCTCCTGCGGCGCATTCGTGAGGTCTGGATGCATGTCTTCGTTGTTGGTCAGCTGCTTGCGCACGCCGTTGTCCATCAGGAACTGCTGCGGCTGCATCGTCGGACTCTCGACGCCGAGGACGAAGCGGCGCGCGTCGATGTCGAGCACACTCGTCACACGCTCAAACACGCCGGCATTGCTGCTCTCGAAGATCCGTTCCTTCGCGCCGGTCGCAATCGTGACCTGATCGATGAACGTCTTCGGCCCAGTCTCTCTGGGCGCCTTGTCATTGATGGTGCCGGAGTAGAACACGTTGGCGCGATCGCCTGACAACATGACCGCCCCGCGCTGACTCATCAGCGATCCGGGGTTGGCATAAAAATCTTCCGTCCGATAACTGACCAGCCGGTGTTTGGTGTCCGGCGCGGTCAGGGTGACGACGAAATCCGTTGCGGTGCCGCTCGCCGTTTCGCGGAAGAACACCATCTGCATGTCTTCCGAGAACCGATGATTCGCCATCCGGGTGTTGTTCTCGTAGATGACCTTCTTGGTGTCGTCAGTAAACGGGGCCAACCACTGGTAGACACGGTCGGGGCGTTGTGCCGCAGGGGCGCCGCCCGCACGACCACCACCCTGCCGTCCACCGCCGCCACGCGCCGCCGGGGGTGCCGCATCGGCCGCCGGGGCATCCGCCCCACGACCTGCCGGAGGCTCCGGAGCCGGTTCCTGCTCGACGTACGTGAATCCCTGCCCGTCGGGCCGCCATGACAACTCACGTCGTCCGCCCTGATCGCCGCCCGCGCCGCCACCACGACCACCGCCGCCGCCCGCGGCCTGGACGCCCAGATTGAGCGGACGCGACGACAGTTCGATCAGCGCCTTCCCGGTCGCATCCCACACCTCTTCGACCTGTCCGATGTTGCCTGCGGGCACAATGTACGAAAACGGCTTGGTCATGCGCGTGATGCGTGCGTGCTGGCCATCGGGTGACAAGTCAAACGACCGGAACATCTGCGGCGTGCCGAACTTCTTCACGGCCTGTGTCGCAATGTTGATCAGCGCGATCTGCCCGGTGGCGTGCCACTCGAGCAGTTCAAAATCGTGTTGCGTGCGCATCAGGCTGGCGTAGGTGCGCAGGCGATTGCGTTCATCGGTCAGGGCCAGACTCACCTCCGGGCCCAGGGGGGCCACCGGCTCAGCCGGTCGCGCCGCACGGCCGTCGGGCAGAAACACCGCCGCGACCTGTGTGCCGTCCATCGTCCACTGCACGCTCGATGTCATCGTGGCGAGCATCGGGGTCTTGCTGACCTGCCGCGCTTTTAACGTGGCGGTGTCAGCCACCCAGATATGGGTCGCATCAGTGCCATGCATCAGAAACGCGATATGTGTGCCGGTCGGCGACCACTGGGCCCCGGACACACGAGCCCCGGCCGGCAACGCGATGGTGCGCCTGGTGCCATCCGTCGCTGCAATCACTTCGATCGCCACGTTGTTGCGAATCGTCAGGGCCCGGCTTCGATTGGCGTTGCGATCGAGAAAGAGTCCGCCCAGTTCATCAAACGGACGGGCGAACGTCGCCATCACCACCGGGCCATCACCGACCTCGCGCATGAACCACCGATTGTCCGGGCTCAGATTACCGAGCGTCATGTTGAGGTGGCGCGGCGCGAGCACCGCTGAGGCCAGCTCAGGCGGCGGCGTCGCGTAGGTCTCCTGCTGCAGAATCTTGTCAGCCCAGCTCACGGGGGGCGCAGGGGCCTGCGGGGCCTGTGCTGCCGGTGGTGCCTGCTGCGCCAGCAGCGTGAATGGCACGGCCGCGAGCAGGGCGATAAGCGAAAGTCGGACAAGGGATCGAGTCGTCGTCATGTGAATATCCTTCCGGGGTTGGCCGGACGATATCACGTTCGGTCGAGCACGTCCCTCACCTTCGCGGTCAACGACGAGGGGGAGTAGGGCTTCGCCACGAAGTGCACCTCTGGCCCCAACTGACCGCGCGCCGGAAATGCCTCCGGCAGATAGCCTGACGTAAACACGACCTTCAGAGTGGGATAGGTTGGCGTGACAATCGCCGCCAGTTCGTGCCCGCTCATGCCGGGCATGACGACATCCGTCAGCAACAGATCCACCTGCCCCTCGGCATCCGCCAGCCACGCCACCGCCTCGACGCCGTTGGCCGCACACACGACCGTGTAGCCGGCGGCTTCGAGAATTCGCTGGGCAATGCGACGCAACGATTCTTCGTCCTCCACCACCAGGATCCGCTCGTGCCCGCGCACCAGTCCCTCCCGTGCGGCCCCTGGCACGGCGTCACTGTCGCCTCCCGTCAACCGCGGCAGATACACACGAAAGGTCGTGCCGCGGTCGGGCGCACTCGAGCATTCGATGCGCCCCCCGGCCTGGCTGACAATGCCGTAGACGGTCGCCAGACCAAGACCTGTGCCCTGCCCGGGTTTCTTCGTCGTGAAGAACGGTTCGAACAACTGGGCCTGTGTCGCCTCGTCCATACCGAAGCCGGTATCAGCCACGGCCAGCAGCACCACATCGTCGGCCGGATTGTCGCCCTCAATGTTTCGTGTGGTGACCACCAGGGTGCCGCCCCCCGGCATCGCGTCACGGGCATTCACCGCGAGGTTCATGATCACCTGCTCGAGTTGTCCGGCATCCGCCTTCACCGACCACAAACCAGGATCGAGATCAAACGTCATGCGAATGTCTTCGCCGATCAGCCGTTGCAGCATCTTCTGCATCTGCTCGGCGACCACGTTGACGTTCAGCGACACCAGCTGTACCACCTGACGCCGGCTGAACGTCAGCAACTGGCGCGTCAATCCGGACGCGCGTTGTCCGGCGTCGTAGATCTCCTGCACCATCTCGCGCAGCGGATCCCCCTCGGGTATTTCGGTCAGGGCGAACTCGGCGTACCCGTTGATCACGGTGAGCAGGTTGTTGAAGTCGTGGGCCACGCCGCCGGCCAGGCGTCCCACCGTCTCCATCTTCTGCGCCTGCACAAACTGCGCCTGCAGTTGTCGTCGTTCAGTGATGTCGGTGAGCATGCCCTTGTAGGCCTCGACCTCACCCGCCTGATTGCGCACCACGGACGTGCGATCGTCCAGCCAGAGAACACGGCCGTCGGCCGCGCAGATGCGGTATTCCTGGCCGAAGGCCTCGGCCCCGCCTTCGGTGAACTGCTGCACCTCTTCAATCACCCGCGCCCGGTCGGCGGGGTGAATGAGCGCGGGGAACGGTGGGTCCCCTGCGATCAGTGCGGTCTGGGAGTACCCCCACTGATTGACGTTGGACGACACCCACTCCACGGGCCACCCTTCGACAGCTCGCCACCGGAAGAGCACGACCGGGCTCGCCTCGATGACCTCCGCCATCGACCTCAAGGTTTCAAGCAACCGGCTCTCGGAGTCGGCCATGTGCCGCGTCTGTCCTCGCCAGACCAACCCCACGCCAGCTATTCCGACCGCCAGCAACAACACCACCATCACGACGGTGACCTTCGCGCGTTCGCGCAGCGGCCCGTACAACTCAGCCTGCGCGGTCTTCGCCACCAGAAACCACGCACTGCCCTCAATAGGCACCAGCGCCGCGACCACGGGCACCCCGAGGCGATCGACCGTCTCGGTTGCCCCGATCTCGCCCAGCACGGCGCGCACCGCCGGCAGGTCCGTGCGGCTGAGCGGAACGCGGACGATGTCGGCCGCCTGTCCCACACCCAGCACCGCGTTCAGGAACACGGCTTCGTCTCCCTCGCGGCGCACAATCAGCGTCTCCGATGACGAACTGGGCACCGGCCAGGCGGTCAGAAACGGCTCCAGCGCCAGGCTGGGGTCGATGCGCAGGACCACGGCGCCTGGCCCCGGTCGAGCTGCATCGGGGCGTGACCGCAACGGCGCCACGATGCCCATATGGGCGCCAACATTGCGGTCTTGATGCAGGTCCAGAAACGACACGTCGCCCTGCGCCACCACCCGTCGCACCTCGTCCGCCATGTGGCCATCATCATCAGGGCCATCAACGGGCACGGCCAGCC
The DNA here is from genome assembly GCA_038319675.1 of Vicinamibacterales bacterium. Classification (GTDB taxonomy): domain Bacteria; phylum Acidobacteriota; class Vicinamibacteria; order Vicinamibacterales; family SCN-69-37; genus SYFT01. The sequence continues at coordinate 57,084 of JBBQDM010000009.1, read as the reverse complement.
ACTGTCGCCCGTCCGCGTCGAACACGGCGATTTGCGCGTAGTTGTGATTGAGCTGCATGCGCGAGAGCAGATCCACCAGCGACGCACGGGCCCGTGCATCGGTCGGTGTGCGCTGCACCCGCTCGAACAGGTCAACCACTGTCAGGTTGTCCACGTAGAAGCGAGCGTCGGCGTGGCGCTCGTGTCGCCACGCTTCCAGCTCAGCGGCCTTCATCTCGGCGATCGCCTGAAGGCGCGCCTGCGTCTGGTGCCGGTAGTCCTGCTCGTAGGTCTGGTAGGAGACCCAGGCGAGGACAAGCCCCATGAGGCAGAACAGCAAGACTCCGCCGACAGCAGCAGCGCGAAGGCGGGTGGGCGTCAGGGGAGCCATCTGCAGAATCCAGGCTAAGCATATCGAAAAACACCGGCACATCACGCTACAGTGGACCCTCATGAGTGCTCAGGCCCCGTTCTCACCGTCCCGCGTCCGTGTGCTGATTGTGGAAGACGATCCGGCCCAACGCACCGGCCTGACCCGACTGGTGGAAGGCTGGGGCTTCGAGGTCTCCAACGCGCCCGATGGGGCGCAGGCCCTGGCGTCGATTGCCACGGCCGCACCGGACGTCATCGTCAGCGACCTGGTGATGCCCAACATGGGCGGCCTCGACCTGCTGCGTGCGCTGCGGCAGCAGGGCCACGAAATCACGACGTTGATTCTGACGGCACAAGCCACCGTGGACACCGCCGTGGAGGCGATTCAACTCGGCGCGTATGACTATGTCTCGAAGCCGATCGATCCGCAGCGCCTCCGCATCCTGCTCGATCAGGTGGTGGAGCGACTGGCCCGTCAGCAGGAAGTGGCGGTCCTGCGGCGTCAACTGCGCGACCACGGGCGCTTCGGCACCCTCATCGGCGCCAGCCGCCCCATGCGCGAGGTGTATCAACTGCTCGAGCAGGCCGCTCCCACCGGCGCGTCGGTGTTGATTACGGGTGAATCCGGCACCGGCAAAGAGCTGGTGGCACAGACGATTCACCAGTTGAGCCCGCGTGCGTCGCGACCGTTTGTGCCGATCAACTGCGCGGCCATTCCCGAGGCCCTGCTTGAGAGTGAACTGTTCGGCCACGAAAAGGGTGCCTTCACGGGTGCGGTGGCGCGGCGACAGGGATCCTTCGAACTGGCGGATCGCGGCACGTTGTTTCTCGACGAAATCTCGGAGATGAATCCGGCCCTGCAGGCCAAACTGCTGCGGGTGGTGCAGGAGCGTGTCGTGCGACCGGTCGGCGGCGATCGGGACAAAGCCATCGACATCCGGATCGTGGCCGCCACCAACATCGACCCGATGACGGCGGTCAAGGACGGCAAGCTGCGCGAGGATCTGTTTTACCGGCTCAACGTGTTTGCCGTCCATCTGCCGCCGTTGCGTGAGCGTCTCGACGACCTGCCGCTGCTGGTGCAGGCCTTCATCACGCAGTTTGCGAAGGAACAACAGAAGACCGTGGTGGACGTGGACCCGGACGCGATGGCCGCGTTGCAGGCGCACAGCTGGCCCGGCAACGTCCGTGAACTGCGCAACGTGATCGAGCGCGCCACGATCATCACGCGCGAACGCTCGATCGGCGTCCCCGACCTCACGGGATTGCGACACATTCGGAGTGCGGACGTGCGGAGTGCGGACGTGCAGAATGCGGACGTGCAGAGCGCTCCGGTGCGAAGTGCCGACGCGCGGAGTCCGGAGGCCGGTGCGGACGGCCGACTGTATGCCGGGTTGACGGTGGCGGAGGCCGAGCGGCAACTGATTGCCCTCACCCTGGCGCACACCGGCGGCAACAAGACGAAGGCGGCGGCCCTGCTGGGCATGAGCCTCAAGACGCTGCACAACAAGCTGTCGCGCGAAGCGGCCAAGGCCGCAGGCGACGCGGAGCCTGCAGAGGATGATGAGTAGATGCGGATTTCTGTACGCACGAAACAGGTCGCCGGCGTCACAGGGATCGTTTTTGGTGTCGTCGCCTTGCTCGGCGGCTACTACGTCCTCTCGCTGGCGGGCCTGCTGATCGGCGAAACACGCACACGCGCCGACCTGATGGTCAAGAACATCTACAACATGATTGCCCACCTGTCGCAGGACGGCGGCGATCTGACCACGGCCATCTCCACCGACGGAGGCCTGCGCACCACTCTGGAATCCGCGTCGTCGTCCCCCCACACCCTGTACGCGGCGGTGGTCGATCGCCACGGCGTGGCCCTCGCCCACAACGACCCCACTCAGCTCGGCGCCACACTGCCACCGGCAGATGATTTGGCGGCGCTGGCCGGGGGCAGTCCGTGGCAGCAGGTGCGTGCGATCTATTCGTCCGGGTTGACCCGCGAGGTGCGGCTGCCCCTGCTGCTCGACTCGGGGAGTGGCGTGGAAGCGTTCGGCGAGATTCGCGTCGGCATCTCCATCATGTTGCTGCAGCATGAATTGGAGCGGGCTCTGCGGTCAGCCCTGCTGACAGCCGGCACGCTCCTGGTCGGCGCCGTGCTGGTGGCCAGTGTGCTGGCGCAATGGCTGCTGCGCCCCATCCTGCTGTTGCGGGCGGGCCTGGCGCGACTCGGCAAGGGCGAGACGGACATCACACTCGACTTTCCCCAGCAGGATGAATTCGCGGACCTCGGCGCCTCCTTTAACGTCGTCAGCGCCCGACTGGCGCACGAACAGCAGGAGGGACGCCTGTCGAAAACCGGGCTGTCACGACGCCTGGCGGCCCTGGGCCGCGTCTCGTCCGGCATCGCGCATGAAGTGAGAAATCCCCTCAACGCCATGCGTATTCATCTGGAACTGTTGCGCATGCAGGCCACCGAGGCCCCGGGCACACACGAACACATCACCGTCCTGCGCGATCAGATGCGCCGGCTCGACGATGTCGTGCAGGGCTTTCTCGCCTTCACCCGACCCGAGCAATTGACCATTACGTCCATCACCCCGCGGGCCCTCTTCGAGGACCTGCTGCCGGTGGTCCACGCCGAGGCCGGCAAGACGGGAGTGCGTGTCGAAGTGGACGCGCCCGACGATGTGCCGGCGATCGCGGGTGACGAGGGCCTGCTGCATCAGGCGCTGCTGAATCTGGCGCTGAATGCCTGCCAGGCCATGCCGACGGGCGGCCGACTGCAGCTGACCGCACGACCCGCTCCCACCGAGTGTGTCCGCCTGACGATTGAAGATTCCGGCACCGGCATCGCGCCCGAGGATCTCGAAAAGATCTTCAACCTGTACTTCACGACCAAACCTGACGGCACGGGGATCGGTCTGGCGCTCGTGTACCGCACCATCAGCCTGCATGACGGCGACATCGAGGTGCAGTCGGTTCCGGGTCAGGGCACGACTTTCACGGTGACCCTGCCGGCCGTGAAGTCGCACGGGGCATAGGCCCCGTAAGGCGCGCGCCTATCGCCGCAACAAAGCGGCCATCGTCGCGGCCTTGTCGGCGAGTTGACCGGCGAACACGAGGTTCCGGACCTTCAAAGCCGCTTCGCACTGGCGAATGAAGCCACGAGCCGCATCATATTGCGCACGCGCCTCGGTGCCGAGTGTCTGTCGGTTGACGCGAGCCAGATCCACCTCAGCACGCCCCAGTTGTACGCGGATGCGCTTCTCGAAGTCGGCACTCATGACCGTACTCAGCACAGCCGGCGGCGGCGTCTCAGCCGAGGTCGACGTCGGCGGCGGCGTCGCGCGGGCCGGCGGCGGGGTGGGCCGTGTCGTGGTGCCGCTGTGTGTCGGGGCTGCCGCGGGAACCACCGGCTCCACCGGCAACGTCGGGACCGCCGGGGCAGGCACGATCACACGAGCCGGCGGCGTGGGCGGCACCAACGCCGGTACGCCTGTCGCCGTCGCCACATCGGCTTTGGCCGCGCATGCGCCTGAGACTAACGCCCCGAGCAGCACCACCACGCGGACTGTTCTCATCGCTGCCACCGTGCCTTGATGGCGTCCCATTCGGCTGCGAATGCCACCGTGAGCGCCTCGGCCTCTGCGGCCGACGCCGCGCGTCGCGCACGTTCGGGCACGATGGCTTCGCGCATCAGTCGATCGAGGTCATGCCGCACCAGAATGACGTCTGCCCCACTCGACACCAGCGGGGCCTGAATCCAGCCCGCGACTGCCGCCGACCAGGCCCGTTCGAGATCGTCCATGCCGCGAGCGGCGGCGGCGAGCCAATACGTCGCGGAGGCCGCTGCCGGTGTGCGACCGAGTTCCCGTTCCGCGCCCGCGAGCAGCCGCCCGTAGCGGCGCCGACGTTCCTCGTCAGGCGCCAGCTGGGCATGCAGATCAAGCGCTGAGGCCCACCAGTCAAACACGCGATCGCGCTGCGCGTCGTTCGCCCCGATCAGATGGGCCGCAAACAGTTCGGCGGCGGCGCCGTACTGTTCGTCCACAAACAGCAGTTCCGCAGCACCGAGGCGCAGTTCAGTGAGCTCCCCGGCGGTCAGACGCGCCGGGTCCACCAACAACAGGGCCTGCCGTGCGGTGGCCACGTCGGCCACATCGCCGGCACGACGAAAACGTTCGAGGGCGGCGCGCGCAAACACGACGGCGGCCGAGTGCGACAGGCGTTCGATGCCACGGGCCTCGGTCGCGAGGGTCATGGCCTCGTCAAATTGCCGGGCGTTGTACGCCTGGCGGGCGCGCGTCAACACATCCGGCGCCTGGGCCAGACTCGGCACGGCCGTGGCCAGCACGAGGACGAACGTCATTAATGGCTGCTGCACTTCCTCGATATTACCCTCCCTCTGCCTAACACGCGTAACTCTTACACGATATCTGCCGAACAAAGGCAGGTTTGCCCCGATCTGAGTTGGCAAGCATATTGAAACAGTGGGGGGTGCCATGCGAATTCGACCTGCACTCCTGGCCATCACCGCCCTTGTCGGCGTTGCGATGACGACCGTCACGGCACAACAGGTGCCGACGTTCACGTCGAGCACACGGCTGGTCACCGTGGCGGTCACCGTGCAGAAAGGTGGTCGGCCGGTCACGGGGCTGACGCAGGCAGACTTCGAGGTGCGTTCCAACGACACGATCCGCCCGATCGTCCAGTTCACCTCCGACACCAGCCCGGTCACCGCCGCGCTGTTGCTCGACGCGAGCGGCAGCATGGACGTGAATGCGGCGATGGCCCCGGCCGAGGCCGGTGCGCGCGACCTGTTGTCGGCCCTCACCCCCGGCATCGATCGCGTCGGCATCTACACCTTTGATGAGGCCCTGGCGACACGTGTCGCTGTGGGCCCGTTCAGCCCCGCGCACATGCTGGCGTTGCGCGGCACGCGTGCGTTTGGCTCCACCTCCATTTATGACGCCGTGCTGGGCGCCAGCCGGGGGGTGGCCGCCAACGATGGGGCGCGTCGCGCCGTGGTGGTGTTCACCGACGGGGTCGACACCAGCAGCGTGGTGACTCCGGAGGACGTACGCACACACCTGGCCTCCATTGATGTGCCTGTCTACATTCTCGCGGTGTTGTCAGACACCCATCCGGAGACCGACGACGAGCGACGCGGGCTGCCCGAGGATCATCCGCTCGCGCGGCTGGCCACTGGCACCGGCGGACAGGCCTTTGTCGTGCGGGCCGGTGAGTCCATGCAGCGCGCCCGTCACACGATTGTCTCCAGCCTTCGCACGCATTACGTGCTGGCGTTCGAACCGGACACGCGTCCGGGGTGGCACAGCTTGTCGGTGCGCACCAGGCAGAACCATACCGTGCGCGCGCGCGCCGGATATTCCGTTGCATCCAGACCCTGACCGTTTGTTCCTGAAGGAGGATTCCCATGCGTCGATTGATACTTGCTTCCACTCTTGTTTTGGCCACCAGCGTCACGGGCGCCGCGTGCGCCACTAAAGGTTTCGTCAACACCCGCGTCGATGATGTGGATGGCAAGGTGACCGTCCTGACCGGCACTCTCGAAGAGACCCAGGCGCGCACCAAGCAGAACGAAGGCCGCATCTCTGAGGTCGATCAGAAGGCTGGCGCGGCGCAGGCCACTGCCACCGGCGCGGCCGAACGCGCGGTCGCCGCTCAGAACGAAGCCAAGGCCGTCGGGGCCCGCACCGACGAGCTCGCCGCCGCCTCTCGCAAACTTGTCTATGAGGTCGTGCTGAGTGAAGACCAGGGCAACTTCGCGTTTAATGCCGTGACCCTGCCGGATGCTGCGAAGGCGCGGATCGATGAACTCGTCGCGCAGTTGCTGGCCGACCCCAAGGGTGCGTTTTTTGAGATCGAAGGTCATACCGACAATACGGGACCTGCGAGCATCAACGAGCGGATCGGACTTGAGCGTGCCGACACGGTGAAGCGATATCTCTATGAGGCGCATCAGATTCCGCTGCACAAGATCAACATCATCAGTTTCGGGGAGGCAAAACCTGTCGCACCGAACACCTCACGTGACGGACGCGCACAGAACCGTCGTGTTGTCATCCGCGTACTGTCGTAAAATTGAAGTGACTCCGCGGAGGGAGTCCAAATGGCAAAAACACGAACCACGGGTAACACCACGATGAACGCCGCCGCCGAAAAGATCGGCAGCATGCTGGGGCGCATCGCACTGCAGGTTGACTCAGTGAAACGTCAGCGCACGGAAATTGCTGCGGAGCTTGATCATGTGATCGCGGTTGCGCAGCGGATGAAGCGGGACATTGGCGCGGCCGGTCCCGACATCAAGCGGGCGGGCGGCAAGATGTCGTCTGCGGTGACCAAAGCCAGGCGTGAAATTTCGCCGGAAGCACGCAAACGTATCGCCGACGCCGCGCGCAAGCGGTGGGCGGCGTATCGCAAGGCCAAGGCCAAAGCCGCCAAGGCGTAACAGCCCCGACTCGACAGGCCCCCGGGACGTGTGTCCCGGGGGCCTGCTGTGTTCTCGCCCACCTCACCTCTGTCTGCGTGTTACACTACGGGGTCTGTCCGGCCCGCGTGGGCCGCGCAGTAGCACCACCCCACCGCCTAGCGCCGGCGTAGCTCAGTTGGTAGAGCAGCTGATTCGTAATCAGCAGGTCGAAGGTTCGAGTCCTTTCGCCGGCTCCATTTAGAATCGATCACTTACAGCATTTCATCTCGAAGACTGAGGACGTCTGGTTGCGCCTGGGTTGCGGATTGATGCGTCGTAGGCTCGTGCGCCGGCAACGACAGCCACCACTTCACGCGTGGCGTCATCGACAATCGTCAGGCACCTAAACGCTACTCATTTGTGGGGGGACGTCGACCCTTCGTTACAAAATCACCGCTGGTATCGATATTGCAGTTTCCTCCTTAAGGTTTGCGGGAAGGGGCGGTCAGAGCCTATTTTTACCGTTTACTGGGACGAACCTCCCCCGAAGCAGAACGGTGTCAGGGGGTGGGACTGCTTCCTTCCTGCGGCCTTGACCATTTGAGCCTCGGCTCGCCTGCTCCCGGAGCTTTACCGCATTGGCAAAGGCGAGCCAACGCGTGCTTTTTCAGCGATGCTCGCGAATCATGCCGAGAATTCCGCGGTCAGGAAGCGGCAGACGCTATAAATACGCCGCTCGCTCACTGGCACAGGACGTGCGACCACCACAGGCATGACCCGTCTGGCACTCCGCATCGTGCTCACCGTGGTCGCGCTCGGACTGGCGACGACCTCACTGGCAGCCACTGATATTGAACAGGAAGCCCGTGCCATCGAGGATTTGCTCATGGCGCCGTGTTGCTTCCAACAGCAGGTGTCGGTCCACCAATCCCCGACGGCTACCGCCGTGCAGAAAGACATTCGGGCACGCCTGAGTAGGGGTGAGACGCGCGAGGCCATTCTGGCGGCCTACGTGACGGAACACGGCCCCGGCATCCTGGTGGTGCCGCCCGCGCAGGGCGCCAACCTGATCCTTTATGTGCTGCCGCCGATCGTGCTGGCCGGCAGCGTGTTGCTCATCATCGGATTGGTGCGGCGCTTCACCACGCTGCGAGACGAGACACCAGCGCTCGCGGTTCCCACCGCCTCCAGCCCGGCCATGCACGAACGTCTCACCGACGAGTTACGCGATCTGGACTGATGCACGGTCAGGCACTCGCATCGGGGCGACGTCGGTAGACACCATCACCGACACGCTGCAGGAAGCCGACATCCACGAAGGTGTCGAACAGCACCACCAGACGCTCCGAGCCAATCGGCCACAATCGCTCCGCCTCCGCCATCGTCAGCACGGCGTCCGGGGCCTCATCAAACTGCCAACGGACACTCTGCAGCAAATCGACCATGGGTCCGGTGAAGATGGGACTGGGCGTGGTGTTCATGTCTTCGAGACAGCAAGGGTTGTGCCTGCTTGCCACCACGGAGCCGCGCCCCCCGCTCGGCTCCCCATGGCACCGACATGCCACACGTACGTCGCGACGGACCTACATGGTGGTGTGTGTCACACCCACCCACGTACGGGCCTCTGCCTCTGTAATCCCCGTGTAGACAGCCTGTACGCTGGTGGCCCCGAGTTTGCAGCAGGAGGAGGTATGGCCACATCCATCCGTTGGACCGACGTTCTGGAGCTGCTCGCCGACATGGACGCCCGCGCGGCCAACGCGCACGCCATCGACCAGTTGCAGTGGCATTTGCTCGATGTGTCGACCCACCAGGCCAACACACTCCTGCTCACCGGCAACGGCAGGCCCGCGGGGGGGGTGCCGCCCGCGGAGGTCCCTCAGCCGCCGGTGGTGCCGCCTGACGATCCCCGCGCGCCGGACGTCGAACGCGAGCCGAGCATCGATCCCCCACCGACTGCGCCTCCCGCTGATGCGCCGAGCGAGGATCCGCGACGACCGCCGGCCCCACCGCGCACGACCAAGAGGCTCTTCCAGCGAGGGGAGTAACGGACACCGGCTGCACCCGCCTGCAATGGGTGCAGGCGCAGGTACAGACAGACTCAGCGAGCGGTCGACGATCGGGTGGGCGACTGTGGGTGGGCGACGCGATCGTCTGACTCCTGTCCGAGCCGACGCAACTCACTCGCCGAAAACACTAGAAACCCCACGCACAAGCCTGAGGCAAAAAGGCCGACTGCAAAGATCCAGATCGGAGACACGTTACTTCTCCCACGGACGTGTTGACTGTCGCACAAACACTCCAAAAGAGAGGATTGACGGCACCCAGATGCCGACAAACAACCCCTCCTCGCGATGCCCCATGAACCACAAACTGACTGAGAAGAGAAACGACAAGAATGCGGCTGCGAGAATGAAATAGTCGCTGCGTCTAAACATGAGTCACCTGTGCCAGAGATTATACGGGCCGCGTTCCATTGGAACAACTACTCGGACGGACGAGGCGTCACCGCCCCCGTACGTGGGCGAGCCCCCCGTCCACACCCAGCACCTGGCCTGTAATCCAGCTGTTGTCTGGGCTGAGCAGGAACGTTATGGCACGAGCGATCTCCTCCGGCTGTCCGATGCGGCCCAGCGGATGCATCGCCATTGAGGCCTTCAAGGCCGCCTCATTCCCGGTAATCCGTTGGGCCATCGGTGTGGCGACGAGCCCGGGCGCCACCGCATTCACACGGATGCCAGCGCCCGCGTAGGTCGCCGCAGCGGCACGCATCAGCCCTTCCACGCCAGCCTTCGCCGCAGCGATTGCCTCGTGATTCGGAAGGCCCGTCACCGCCGCACATGACGACAGCAGCACCACGCTGCCGCCTGTCTGCTTCATGTGTCTGCCCGCCGCCCTCGTAAGGGCGAATGCCGTTCGGAGGTTCAGACTGATGGTCTCGTCAAAGTCCTGCGCCGTGGTCAAGTGCGCGGGCTTGAGCAGGATCGACCCGGCCAGATTCACCGCACCGGTGATACCGGGGTGGGCGCGGAACACGGCATCCACCGCGTCGAAATCACGGGCGTCCAGACACACCGTCTGCGCCGCGCAGGTCGCGGCGATCTCAGTGAGTGGCTCCAGCGTCCGGCCGGCGAGCACCAGCGCCCAGCCGTCACGATGCAGCCACTCAACCAGGCTTCGACCGATGCCCCCCGCGGCACCGATGATGAGACACGTCCGATCAGACATACCGGCATGAGTATAACGAAGCACGCTGAGAGACCTCGTTCGCCTGTGTGCGGCTCCGGGCGGCGCTACCAGAGCACCACGAGCGCCAGGATGCCCCGCACGGTCCACGCCACCGTCCGCACCCAGTTGGTGGCCACCAGTTGCTGCCAGACGGCCCTGTCGAACCCCTGGGCCAGCCTGGCGTGCAGCGGCACCTGCACGGCGACGGTCGAGACCCAGATGAGCGCCAGCAGCGCCAGTCCGCTCCACGCCAGAGGTATGCCTGCAGACTCGTGGTGCGTCCACCACACCAGCAGCAGTGCCGCACCGGCCTCCAGCAGCATGACCGGCCCGACCACCCACCCCGTCCGCCGTTGATGCTCGCGCGCATAGAGTGGCCCCGCGTCTGCAGGCACCACACCCATCAAGGGGTAGTGCACGATCTGGACAAACCAGATGAGTCCGGTCATGCACCACGTCGCGCCGGCATGCACGATCGGGATCAGGGGGACGAGTGGATCAGGCACGTGTTGATGACGAGTGAACCACCCGCTCCTTCGCCGTACAATCTACACGTACCCACCCACAGGACGTTCGTGACACACTAAAACCACACGAACTATCGGAAACATACGTATGCACATTCAACTGAACACCGACCGGCACATCACAGGCAGCGCAGAGCTGACCGCCCAGGCGACAACGGTGGTGGAGGCGGCGCTGACCCACTTCAGCCCCCAGATCACCCGCGTGGAGATCCATCTGAGCGACGAAAACGGCGCCAAAGCCGGTGCGCCGGACATCCGCTGCCTCATTGAGGCTCGTCTGGAGGGCCGCCCACCCATCGTGGCCAAACATCAGGCGGCAAAAGTCGTTGACGCCCTTGAGGGCGCTGCCGACAAACTGAAACGCTCGATCGACAGTTCGCTGGGCAAACTCCGCACACACTGACGCGTCTGAGGAATGCGCAGCGGGGCCTGTGCCCCCCGTGGTGTCAGCGCGCGCCGAACGCGGTGCGCTCGCGGACAAACACCGGCTGCACCCACGCCACGCGCCCGCCACTGTCGATGACCTTGGCCCGCACATACGGCTCGGCGCCAGTGAACGTGTACGTCGCCGTCGGCTCCACCACCTCGCGCAACACCTGCCCACCCGCGCCAATGAACTGGATGCGGTACTTGAAGTTGCCCTGCGGACGCACCACCACGGTCAGCTCCGTCCCGGAGACGCGCACATCGGTAAGCTCGACACCGGTGGACGCATAAAAATCGCCACGTTCGAGTGCCTCAAGCAACGTGCGCGCCTCGAGCCGCGCCGCCCGAATCGCCACCCACCCCCGTCCCGGGCCTGCCACGTTCGGATTACCCGGCTGCTTGAACGTGTGCGCATCATCAACCGCAATGCCGTACAACTGCATGCCACGACTCAGGAGCTGATCCCACATCTGCTCGAGCGACGGCACGCCGCCCCCGCCGTCGTTGTGCACGGTGGGATGCCCGTTGTACACCTCAAACAACCGGTTGTTGCGTACCTGACCGATATCGTCGGCGGTCATTGACCACTGGAAGTTAGGGTGATTGATGTGCGGCACGCCGTCAGCCTTGCGGATGCCGTCCACGTTGCCCTGAATCGTGGCAACCAGCGACGGTGCATTGCGCATCGGCGCTACCAGCTCGGCCACATCAAGTCCGTTCACGTGCACGGACTTGCCCTCAAACGACGAGGTCACTTCCTCGCCCTTGATGACCAGAAATTTTTCGTCGGCCCCGTGCACGGCATTCAGCCCGTCCACACTGGTGAGGAAGTTGTGGTCGGTCAGCACCAGAAAGTGGTACGCGTGCTCGCGATACCAGCGCACCACCTCATCAGGGGTACTGTCGCCATCACTGTTGAGCGTGTGCGTGTGGGTGTTGCCCTTGTACCAGCGCAACGTGCTGCCGGGGATCGCCTGCACAAAGGCGGCCTCGGCCGTTGATGCGTCGGCGATCCGCCCCAATGTCGGCCACGCCGCCAGGCCGGCGATCGCGCCGACCACCCACACACTCGCCAGCCATGTGCGTCGCATCACAGCACTCCGTTGGCCCAGGGGCCGGTGACGGCAAACGTGATGCCGGGCGTCTGGATATTGAACAGCAGCCAGCGACCGTCGGGACTGAACGTCACGCCGGCAATTTCGCTGGACCGGAAGTCGCCCTCAAAACCGTTGCGCTGGCCACGCAACACCACACTGTTGCGGGCGAAGTCGAAAATCTGGCCATCAAGCGTCAGTCCCCGCAGGAACTGCGCGCCACCCGATCCGTCCTCGCACAACACCAACCCGCCCCGGGGACTGACACACAGGTTGTCGGGCATGTCGAGAATGTCGTAGCCGGGCGACTCAAAGATCAACTTCATCGTCTCGTCCGCGGGTGTGTAGGCCCACACCTGCCCCCGCTGCTGGTTGCCGCCGCTGGTGGCGACAAAGTAGATCGCGCCATTGCCATACCACGCGCCTTCAAGGCGCGCAAAGATCGCACCACCTTGGGCGAGGCCCTGATCAAATACGCCCAGCCCGTCGGCTTTCGCCACATCGACGTGCGCCTTCTCGGGCTGCTCAATCCGAACCCATTCCACCGGATACGTCACGCCGGCCTTCTGCCCGCGCCGGGTATCGAGCTTTGGCTGCCCCTTCACCGCGAGCATGTCGAGCGTGCCGCCCGCCGCCAGACTGGTGCGATCGGTCGGCGTGAATCGATAGAAGCCGGACGTGCCCTTGTCCTCGGTCTCGTAGACCATGCCCGTGGCGGGATCGACCGCAATGGCTTCGTGCACAAACCGGCCCATGGCTGTGAGCGGCTCCAACGTGGCGCGCCCCTCGACCGGCACTTCGAAAATCCAGCCGTGCTCGCGCGTCAAACGGGGATCACTCACCGGATCGGCCGTGGTCTCTTCACAGGTCAGCCATGAGCCCCAGGGCGTGGGGCCTCCCGCGCAGTTGCGTATGGTGCCCGCGATGCTGGCCGTGCTGCGCATCACCTTTGCGGCATGCAAGTCGAGATCAAGCGTGGTCGTGCCGCCACCCGCCTCGGTGTCGTATGCAAGTGAAGTCGAAAACGGCGTCCCGGTGCCGCGTTCGTGGTTGCGAATCAGCCGTATGAGCCCGTTCTCAAGTGGAAACGCCGCCATCCCGTCGTGCAGGTTCGGGGTTGGCGTGCCATCGTCGAGTGGATCACGTGTCCAGCCGAATGTGAAGTAGCTGAAGCCCGGAGGCAGGTGCAGCAGGGGCACGCCGGTGGTGGAATCATTGACCGGCAGCAGGGGGCCGTACCCCCCGGTCTGCCGCACGGGTGCGCCGACAGCGGCCCGGGCCAGTAACGCCTGCAGCGGCACGGCGGCTCCAGTGGCTATTGCCGCTGTTCTGAGCAAAAAATCTCGTCGGTCCATCTGGTGCCCCTCTCGTAAGGTGCCACCATACCTCAGGTATGTTTCAGCGGTGTAAGCGCCGCTCTACGCGTCGTCTTACGCGACGTTCTACTCGCCTGTGCCGTACGGCGCGGTCGCCCGGCACGGCCCCAGAATGGCCATCTGCCGGATCGCCTGACGCAGGTCGGCGCGCCCGGAGAGTCCTGATGCCGCCCCTGCGGACTGTCGCCGGTGCACACGTGCGGCGCGGTCTTGTGGTGCGGGTACACTCCTGCGCACGGAGGCCTTGACGACCACGGGGTGAGGCACCCGCACGACAGGCGGACGCGTCTGCACCCGCGTGGGCACGGGCACCGGTACTGGCACCGGCTCGGGCACCGGCTCCCACCCACTGCCCCACTCAAACCCGTCATCCTCCAGCATCTCCGGCTGCGGCTCTGTCCGCGCCTCCGCCGGCGGCGGTACACGCCTCGGCGCCGGACGCTGCTGCTGCTTCTTCTGGCGTTCGCGCCACTGCTGCACCAGCGGCATCACCACAAAAAACACGAAGAGGAGGATGCCCTCAATCGACATCGTTACCCCTTCTTCGTCGGATCATCGTCGCCACTGTCGCCGGCGATCGATTCACGCATCGACGAATCCGCCTGGATGTTCTTCATGCGGTAGTAGTCCATGATGCCGAGATTGCCGGCCTTGAATGCATCGGCCATCGCGCGTGGCACTTCGGCCTCGGCCTCAACAACACGTGCGCGCATTTCCTGCTCAAGCGCCACGGCCATCGCGCGCCGTTCTTCCGCCTTCGCCTGCGCGATCTGTTTGTCGGCATTGGCCTGATCGATCTGAAGTTTGGCGCCGATGTTCTCACCGACATCCACGTCGGCGATATCAATCGAGAGAATTTCGTAGGCCGTACCCGCGTCCAATCCACGCGCCAGAATATTCTTGGAAATGTGATCCGGATTCTCGAGCACGTCCTTGTGGGTGGCGGCCGACCCAATCGTGCTGACCATGCCTTCACCCACGCGCGCAATAATCGTCTCTTCGCCGGCACCACCCACCAGTCGGTCGATGTTCGTGCGCACGGTCACGCGCGACACAGCGATCAACTGAATGCCGTCCTTGGCCACCGCGGCGATGCGCGCCGTTTCAATGACCTTCGGGATGACCGACATCTTGACGGCTTCGAGCACATCACGGCCGGCCAAATCGATGGCGGCCGCACGTTTGAACGGCATCTCGATGTTGGCCTTGTCCGCTGAAATCAGCGCCATCACCACCCGCACGACGTTGCCGCCGGCGAGGTAGTGGGCTTCAAGGTCGTCGACGCTGATCGTCAACCCGGCTTTCACCGCACTGATGCGCGCGTTCACGATCGTCGCCGGTGGCACCCGACGCAGTCGCATGCCAATCAGCGTGGCCAGTCCGACATACGCGCCTGAGGACCATGCCGCGATCCACAACGGAATCGGCACCAGGTACAACACGGCCAGCAGCAGGATGATGGCGGGAAACAACAGGCCAATGGCCCCAAGAGTCTCAATATCAAACATTCGACTTCTCCACAGACACGACGATTCGATTCCCATCCACGCGGGTCACCACAATGGCCGTACCCGCCTCAATAAACGCGCCGTCGGACACCACATCCACACGAGCGCCATCAATCACGGCAATCCCCGCCGGTCGCAAGGGCGACGACGCGGAACCGCTGCGGCCGAGCCAGTGATGATCGCTTTCCGGTGGAGAGACCCAGCCAAGGCCGGCCGCCATCCCGGTATCAAGCACCAAGCGCCGACCAAACGGCAGTTGGGGCAGGACCCGCATCAACAGCAGTGTGCCGACCATGGCCACCAGAATCGACAGTGCGACACGGCCCAGCGCCTGAATCACGACCGGCCCCGTGGCCCCGGCGCCGACCAGCACCATGGCCAGTCCAGAGACCAGCGCGATCACTCCCGCAACCCCAGCCACAGACGTGCCGGGAATAATCAGGACCTCGACCCCGATCAGTACGATGCCCACTACGAGCAGGAGTAGTTCCTCCCACCCCGCCAGTTGCACGATCCAGTGGCCCCAGAAGAACAAGCCCAGGCACAACAACCCAATGGCGCCAGGCGCGCCAAATCCCGGTGTGCGAATCTCAAGCAGAATCCCGAGCAGCGCGAGCGTCATCAACAAACTACTGACGACCGGATGTGTCAGGAAGCGTACGACCGACTCGGCCCAGGTTTCGTCGATGCGTTGGACCGTGGCGCCGGGCAGTGCAGCCACGGTCAGCGCCTCATCGAGTGTGTCGGCCACGAAGTCGGCCACCTTCTGTTCGATCGCCTCCGTTGTGGTCATCGTCAACAACTTGCCGGCCTCAATAATGCCGGTGACGACGACGTCCTCGTCGACCATGGCCTCGGCAAGTTCGGGCGGGCGACCGCGGGCTTCGGCGGTGGCGCGAAATTCCTTGCGGACGTACGACACGGATTTTTCGTCGGCCGGCACCGACTCCCCCGTGCCGCCGCCGGTGACCGGCGCGGCGGCGCCAATCGTGCCGCCACGGGTCATGACGATCGTCTCGGACGCCAGTGCGATGAGCGCGCCGGCCGAGATGGCCCGCTGATTGATGAATGCAATCGTGCGCACGGGTGAATTCAGCAGTGAGTCGCGGATGGCGACGGCGGCATCAACCCGGCCGCCGAATGTATTGATGTCGAGCACGACGGCGGCAGCACCTGCGGCCTCGGCTTCACGAATCGTGCGGGCGACGTACGGCGCGAGGCCCAGATCGATCACGCCCTCGATCGTCACCACGTACACCACGGGCATGGCGGTGTCCGCCTGCGCCGATACCGGCACGCCGCGCAGGGCCAGCACTCCACTGCCTGCGACCGCCGCAAGGGCCACCGCAAGGACGGCCTGAACAGAGCGTCGGATCATGTGTCTGCATCATACCCGGTTCATCTGCAGAGTGGCTTGGAGTAACATCCCCGCAACCCCGGCCCGTTTCTGTTTGGAGGATGGTGTCATGTCAGACGTTCGCTCACGCGTATTCACCCGTTTGTTGATCGCGGCAGCCTGTGCAATGGCGCTGGGTCCGATTGCCACGGGCCTGCGCGCCGCCCCGTCAGTGCCCCAGGGCACCGGCGCACCGGCGTCGTTCAACGCACCGACCGACCCGCATTTGCAGGGCTTTGAGTGGCGCTCCATCGGGCCGACCGGCCAGGGCGGTCGCATCCACACCCTCGGCGTCGTTGAACGCGACCCGCGGACGTTCTATATCGGCTACGCCACGGGCGGTCTGTGGAAAACTACCAACGGTGGTATCACCTTTGATCTGAAATTTCCGATTCACGACGAGCACCACACACACTCGATTGGCGCCATCGGCATCGCTCCGTCCAACCCGAACATTCTGTACGTCGGCACCGGCGAAGCCTGCAATCGGCAGAGTTCGTCGTTCGGCACCGGCATCTACAAGTCCACCGACGGCGGCGAGACGTTCACCTTCCTGGGCTTGCGCGAGACACAGTCGATCGGACGCGTGATCGTCCATCCCACCAATCCGAATATCGTGTGGGTCGCGGCCGTGGGCAACCTGTTTGGTCCCAACGAGGAACGCGGCGTCTACATGACGACCGACGGCGGCCAGAACTGGTCCAGGACGCTCTACATCGATCAGCACACAGGCGCGACCGACATGGTGGTTGATCGCTCGAATCCCAACGTGTTGTTTGCGGCGATGTATCAGCGCCAGCGCAGCGCGTGGGGATTCATCGGCGGCGGACCGGGCAGCGGCATGCACCAGTCCACCGACGGTGGAAAGACCTGGCGGCGGATGTCAGGCGGCGGACTGCCTGACGGCGTGATGGGACGTGTGGGGCTGGCGATGTCGCGCTCGAACCCCAACGTCGTCTACGCGCAGATCGAAGTGGCCCCGACATCCGCGCCCGAGGGCGGCGCGGCGCCCACGCCCGCCCCTGCGGCGGCGGCAGCCGAACAGGGTGCGCGCGGCGGGGGCGCGGCGCCCGACCCGACGCGCAGCGGTGTGTGGCGCTCGGCCGACAAGGGCCGCACGTGGACGTTCATGTCCAACCAGAACAATCGTCCGATGTATTACAGCCACATCGAGGTGGACCCCACCAACGAGCAGATCGTCTACACCGGTGGCGTGAGCGCGATGAAGTCGATCGATGGCGGTGCCACGTGGACCAGCATCCAGGGCAACGGCGTCGGGCACGTGGACAACCACGCGATCTGGATCGGCGGGCCTGACGGCACGCTGGTGATGTACGGCAACGACGGCGGTCTGGCCATCTCGCCTGACGGCGGCGAGAGCTTCGAGGCCATTCGCACAGAGGCCATGGGGTTGCCGTATCACGTGTCGGCCGACATGCGGCGCCCCTACTGGGTGTGCACCGGCCTGCAGGACAACGGTTCGTGGTGTGGGCCCAGTTCCGTGCGCTCCAGCCAGGGCATCCGCATGTGGGACTGGATCAGCGTCGGCGGCGGCGACGGGTTCCAGACGCAGGTGGATCCCACCGATCACCGCATCTTCTACACCGAATCCCAGAACGGTGCGTTGCGTCGCTACAACCTGAACGTGGATGGCAGCGCACCGAGCATTCGCCCCACGGCCGGCGGACGCGGCGGCGGCAACATCGTGCCGCAGCCACCGGACGGGACACAGATCAACTTCAACTGGAACTCGCCCATCCGGATCTCGCATCACAACCCGCAGACGATCCTCTACGGCGGCAACCGCCTCTTCATCTCACGCGACCGCGGCGACACGTGGACGATGACCGCACCGGTGGGCAAGGATATCGACGCCAGCACACGCAGCATGATGGGGATTTCCTACGCGTTGCCCAGTTGCGGCGGACGCGGCGCCGCCCCCCAACCGTGCATCCCCTCCAAGGGTGACGGCATCGGCGCCACAGAAGCGCGAACGATCCTCGAAATTGCTGAATCTCCGGTCGTGCAGGACCTCTACTGGGTGGGCACCGCCGACGGGAACCTGCAGGTCAGCCGCGACGGCGGACGGGCATGGACCGACGTCGGCCGCAACATTCCCGGCGGCACGCGTGAGTACTGGATTTCAGGTCTGGAAGCCTCGTGGTTTGATGCGGGCACCGCGTACGCATCGATCGATGGGCACCATCAGAACGACCTGAACCCGTACGTGTTCAAGACCACCGACTACGGCGCGACCTGGACCAACATCACCAGCAATCTGCCGTGGGGCCACGTCAACTCCGTGCGTCAGGACCCGGTCAATCCGGACTTGCTGTATGTGGCGCACGAGTTCGGCTTCTTCATCTCGCTCAACGACGGCCAGCAGTGGCACAAGTTCATGCCGAACCTGCCGACGGTGCGTGTGGACGAAGTGCTTGTGCACCCGCGCGACAACGATCTCATCCTCGGCACACACGGGCGCAGCGTGTGGATCATGGACGACATCTCCGCATTGCAGCGGATGACGCCCGAGAAGATGAAACAGAACGAGGTCCTGTTCGCTCCGCGCGACGCAGTGGCCTGGAAGACCGACCCGCGCAACTCGACCGCCGTGCCCGGACTGCAACACTGGCGTGGTGAGCCCGCCCCCCGTGGCACCGCCATCAGCTACTTCCTGCGCACGGCGACGTCGGGCGAGGTGCGCGTGACGATTCGCAACACGGCGACGGACACGGTGGTGCGTGCCTGCCTCGGTACCGGCACCGCCGGCCTCAACCGATTCCAATGGCCGCTGACCGGTGGTGGCACCGACGATGCCACCCTCCAACCCTGCGCGGGCGGTGGTGGTGGCGGACGGGGCGGCGGCGGAGGCGGCGGCGCGATTACACCCGGCGTCTACAGTGTGACGCTCACCGTCGGGGGCCGCGATGTGGGCACCGAACGGTTCTCGATTCTCGACGACCTCTGGATGAACGAGAAGTAAGGCTCACCGAGGGAGACACGACGGGCACTCCCGTCGTGTCTCCCTGTATAGTTCCGGCATGCAGATGCTGGACTTTGTGGTCCTGGTCGCGTACCTCGCGGCCATCGTGGCCTTCGGCGCGTATTTTTCAAAGGCCCAACGCACCACGCGCGACTACTTCCTCTCGGGCAAGACCCTCCCCTGGTGGGCGATCTGTGGCTCCATCGTCGCCACCGAGACGAGCACGGTCACCTTCATCAGCATTCCCGGCTTCGCCTACCTCAACAACTTCACCTTCCTGCAACTGGTCATCGGCTACCTGATCGGCCGGATTGTCGTCTCCACCGTGCTGCTGCCCGGGTACTTCCGGGGAGAGTTGGTGACGGCGTATCAGTTGCTCGGCGAACGGTTCGGTACGGCCGTCAAGCGACTGGTCTCGGGTGTGTTCATTGCAACACGCAGCTTCGCGGACGGGCTCCGGTTGTTTGCGACCGGCCTTGTGCTCGCGGCCGCGCTGCTGGCCACGCCGCAGACGGCGGCCCTCATCGCCGGCTGGTTTCCCGGGGCGGACCCGACCTACGTGGTGCTGGTGATCTCCGTGAGTGTGATTGGCCTCGCCACCATCATCTACACGTACTTCGGCGGCATGACGGCCGTCATCTGGACGGACGTCATCCAACTGTGTGTGTACATGGGCGGCGCGCTCGTGGCGATGTTCCTGCTGCTCTCACAGATTCCCGGCGGCTGGGCCGAGGTGCGCGAGGTCGGGGGCGCGGCTGGCCGGTTCACGCTCTTTGATTTCACATGGGACGTGACACGCGGCTACACGTTCTGGTCAGGCGTGATCGGAGGCGCGTTCCTGACGACCGCCACACATGGCACCGACCAGATGATGGTGCAGCGGTTTTTGTGTGCGCGCGACCAGACCGATGCCCGCAAAGCCCTGCTCTGGAGCGGCGTGGTGGTGTTCGTGCAATTTGCGCTGTTCCTGCTGATTGGCGCGATGTTGTTTGTCTACTACACGCAATATGCGCCGGGCGAAATCGCGAGCTTCACGCGTGATGGCCGGATTCTCGGCGACCGCATCTTTCCGTACTTCGTGATCAACCATCTGCCGCCGGGCGTGGTGGGCCTGGTGCTCGCGGCCATTTTTGCCGCCGCGATGTCCACGCTCTCCTCGTCGCTCAACTCGTCGTCAGCCGCCGTGGTGAACGACTTCTACCAGCCGGCCACCGCTGGCCGGAAGGACGACCGGCACTATCTGTCCGTGTCGCGGTGGATGACGCTGACCTTCGGCCTGTTCCAGGTGGGCATTGCGATCATCGCAATCTCGTTCTCGAGTCGCGTCGTGGACGAGGTGCTCGGGATTGCCTCGTTCACCAACGGCATCATCCTCGGAGTGTTCCTGCTCGGCACGCTCACACGCGTGGCGCAACCGGCGGCGTTCGCCGGCATTCTCACCGGCTCGTCGGTGATGCTGGCCGTCAAACTCGGCACGGCCGTCACCTGGCAGTGGTATGTGCTCATCGGCTCGCTGGTGACATTCACGGTCGGCGTTCTCGCTCAGCGCGTCCTGGACGGACGACGATGAGCGGTGGCGACAAAGAGCTTTTCACCATGGAGGCCATGGAGGGCCATGGAGAAAGAGGGTGTTTCACAGGGAGGCGCGGAGGCACGGAGATTTTTGTGCGGATGAACAGCGAGCGGGTTGGGTGCCGCCAGAGGCGGCACCTGCGGATGGAGGGCGGCTGGAAAGAAAAGACGTCGGGTGTCTTTTTGACGTCTTTTCTTTCCGGCCGCCCTCCATCCGCACGGCCAGGCTTTGCCTGGCCCCCAACCCTCAGTGATCACACCACACGTATTTCTCCATGGCTCTCCATGAACTCCATGGTGGGACGCTCTGCTGCTGCACCCTCAGGGAGCGTGTCCACGTGGTGAACAGCCCTGTCAGCACGCCGACGCATCGCATCATCTGGTTTGCGGCGTATGTGGTGTTGATCCTGGCACCGCTTGGCGTGGCAGCACTGGCGGGCGCGGCGCCGGCGTCGCGGGCGTTCTGGACCGAGGTCAGCATCGCGCTCGGCTTCCTCGGGTTCGCGCTGCTGCTCGTCCAGTTTGCGTTGGTGTCACGACTGGGTCCGGTATCACGGCCGTTCGGCAGCGATGCGCTCATGCAGTGGCATCGCGGCATGGGGATCGCCGCGCTCGCGTTCATCCTGCTGCATCCCCTGTTGCTCAGCGACCTCTCCTGGAGCGCGTGGAGCCCCTGGTCGGGCCCGACGGGGCTGCGCACGGGTGCCATCGCGCTGTGGGCCTCGCTCCTCATCGTGGCGACATCGCTCTGGCGCCGCCGGCTCCGACTGTCGTACGAAGCCTGGCAGATCGTGCATCTGGTGCTGTCGTGCGTTGTCACGATCGCTGCGATTTGGCACCTGCTGACCATCGGGGTGTACACACAGGCGCCGGTACTGCGCTGGCTGCTGCTGGGGTACGGCGTGTTGTTTGCCGGCCTCCTGCTGCGCTACCGGCTCGTGCGACCCCTCCTGCTGCTGCGACGCCCCTGGACCATCGTGGCCAATGACGACATCGGCGGCAGCGTGCGGCTCATGCGCGCACGTCCCGACGGCCACCCGGGTTTCCGTTTTGTGTCCGGCCAGTTCGCCTGGCTGATCACGGGCTCCAACCCGATCGTGTCTGAACAACATCCCCTGTCACTCGCGTCCTCCGCCGCGCCGTCAGCCGATGGCAGTGTGGCGTTCGCGATCAAGGCGCTTGGTGACTGGTCGGGCACGGTGGTGCCGACACTTGCGCCCGGTCGGCGTCTCTGGATCGACGGCCCGTTCGGCGCGTTTACGCCACCCACCGACACACGCCGCGGTCTCGTCCTCATCGCCGGCGGCATCGGGATCGCGCCGATGCGCTCGATGCTGCTGACACTGCGCGACGCGGGCGACACCCGGCCCATCTGGTTGTTTTATGCGGCGTCGGATTGGTCACGTGTGGTGTTCCGCGACGAACTCACGGCACTCACCACGACACTCGACCTGCGGGTATGCCATGTCTTCGAGACACCAGGCCCTGAGTGGAACGGTGAGCGTGGCTTCATTACGCGTGAGGTGCTGGCGCGGCACCTGCCCGCGGACCGCCAACACCTCGACTGTTTTATTTGTGGGCCCGTGCCCATGATGGACGCCATGGAGGCGTGCCTCACTGACCTCGGTGTGCCTGACCGACAGGTGCACTCTGAGCGATTCCAGATGGTGTAATCCGATGACACATGTCATGGTCACGCGTGCGTTGTTTGTACTGGTGGGGGCCCTGCTCGCGGTGGCCCTGGCGTTCGGCGTCTTTGTCCGGTGGACGGGCCCGGCGTCGAGCGACGCCGGGACTGAGGCAACGGCACCCGACACGGCTCGTGGAGAAGCGCTGTACGCGACCTACTGCGGCACCTGCCACACCCTCGAGTTCTCGGTTGACTACCTGCGCGCCGCCTCGAGTGTAGACGCCGGTGCCGCCGCACTCGCCGAGTTTCTACGGAACCACGGCAGTGCCTCCCAGAGCGATGCCGCCGTGATCGTGGCGTACGTCACAACACGTGCGACGTCATCTAGCGAAACAACGCCGCCTCCACCGCCAACCCTGGCCCGAAGCCGATAGCAACACAC
Organism: Vicinamibacterales bacterium; assembly: GCA_038319675.1. Lineage (GTDB taxonomy): Bacteria > Acidobacteriota > Vicinamibacteria > Vicinamibacterales > SCN-69-37 > SYFT01. Next base: position 34,124 of record JBBQDM010000009.1, on the reverse strand, counting down.
GGCCGCGGCGCATCGCGGCGACGCAGGCGCTCCAGGATAAACAGAATCGTCGGGGACGACATGTTGCCGAACTCACCGAGGACCTCACGCGAGATGGCGTAGTCTTCACGTCCGAGTCCGATCGCCTCGGCACACGCTTCCAGAATCCGCGGTCCACCCGGGTGCAGTGCCCATGTGGCCACGTCGTCCACCGTCATGCCCTGCGTGGACAACCAGTCGTCCATCCAGGGACGCAGGGCGCGTTCGATCACGCCTGGCACCCGCGCGGACAACGACATTTCGAAGCCGTGATTGCCGATGCGCCACGACATCAACTCCGCAGAATCTTCGAGCACCCCGGCCCCACTGGCGACGAGGGCCCACTCATCAGCGGGCGCGGAAGGCTCGCTCGCCCCCACGATGGCGGCGGCACCGTCCGAGAAGATCGCATTGGACACCAGCCACTCGACGTGCCAGCCATACTGAAAATGCAGCGAACACAGTTCTACCGCGCACACCAAGACCCGGGCATCGGCGGAGGTCTCGGCCAGCCCCTGTGCCACACGCAACCCATTCAGCGCGCCGTGGCACCCCATGAACCCCACGTGCGTGCGCGCCACCGTGGGACGCAGCCCGAGCATCCGGATGAGTCCCACGTCCACGCTGGGTGCGGCAAACCCGGTGCACGACACTGTGACGAGATGGGTGACAGAGTCGGCGGCCCATCCGGCATCCGCGAGTGCCGCGGCGGCCGCGCGAGCGGCCAGGGGCGGTGCCTCTATTTCATAGCGCGCCATGCGTTCGGCCGTGGTCGGTCCACGGTCGCCCTCGTGCTGCATCGGCGGAAAAAACGCGTGCGCAGGGAACCCGTCACGGCTGTCAGAGTCGAGCAGGACACTGTATCTGGACCTCACCTTCGTCAGCCGATACAGGGCCTTTAATTGCCGCCGCTGCTCCTCGGTGACGCACCCGTAGGCGCCGGCCAGTTGCACCGCGTGCTCCTGCGAGATCGCGAACGGGGGCGATGCGGTTCCCATACCGTGAATGCGGAATGTCATGAGCGCTCCATCAGCACACCGGCCAGTCGGGGATGACGGGCGAGGGTAGCCACGATTGTGTGGGACACGGCCGGGTACCGCAGCACTCGTGCGACCACGCGACACCGGCGTTGGTGGCGCGACTCGAGTGTGTCACAGCACACCTGCCATTGCCGTTCGATCGGATCGTCCCAGGTGTGCACCGCCCGCAACGCCAGAGGCACCAGCGCCTCCGCTGCCGACAGCGCCCACGCCATCCCCTCACCGGTGAACGGCTCGACATACCCGACCGCATCACCAATGACGAAGACCCGACGGGTGACGACGGCCGACACGTGCCGGGTTAACGGTACGGTCCCCACCCACGTCAGCCCCTCAAGGTCGCGGGCCATAGGCAGGTGCGCAGAGTCGAGGATGGCGCGCACGGCGGCCGTGGGCCCACCCGCCGCCTTGAGGTAGGCGGGGTCGAATGCCGCCGCCACCTGCACGCGGCCGTCCTCGACGCCAACCATGCCGACATACCCACCGGCACCGACCGCCATGGTGACCACACCGTCGATCGAAGCACACACCCCAGGACCCGCGACCGTGCCCACACCCACCCGCGCGCCTGGCGCCACGACGTCGTGTACCTCCGACACCTCGCGCAACGCCTGGTGTCCGAGGCCAGCGGCAACAACGACCACACGTGCGGTGGCACGCACACGCGTACGGCCCGTCTGCTGCAGCGTCACGGAGCGCACGTCGTCGGTGTCGCCGACCGACACGTCGGGTTCGCCGACCACCACCGCGGTCGTCTCGGGCAAAAACGCGCAGCCGGCCGCGACCGCAGCACGCACAAGGAGCGTATCGAGTGTGGCACGGGTGATCGCGAGGCCGCCCGGCAACGCCAGCACCGCTCTCCGGCCTCCGGAATGGAGATGCAGGGTCGACAACGTACGAGCACCGTAGGCGTGCAGGTCGTCGGCGATACCCAGGCGTGCCAACAGGGCGACCGCGTGGTTGTTAAGGCACCCTCCGCACACCTTGTATCTGGGAAAGGCCTGGCGTTCGACCAGCAACACCGATCGTCCGGCGGCCGCCATCTGTGCGGCCACTGACGCGCCGGCGGGACCGGCCCCGATCACGAGTACGTCCCACACGGTCGCCGCGGCGGCGTCGAGGTCAATCGTCGCTGTGATGGGTGGCATCACGCCGCGACTCGCGTCCACGTCAGCACGAAACGCTGCGGCCACCGATGCGTCGCTGTGGCCGTCACCAACCCGGCCGCCTGAGCCAGGGTGAGGGCCTCGGCTGTCGTGAACGCGGCGTTGACGGATCGCAGCCCATCCACATGGAACACACGCGAGCGCGACAACAGGTGGCAGCCGGCCCAGGCGAACACAGAGCCCAGCGTCGTGCGTCGCAGATCTGAGACCACGACACCCTGCCCAGCCGCCTCCCCCATCCGCCGGAGCACGGTCACCGCTTCCTCGTCGGACAGATGGTGCAGGAACAAGGAACACATCACCACATCGAATCCCGTCGGCCACGAGTCACGCAATACATCCAGGCGTGTGAACCGCACGCGCTCCACGTGACGTCGGGCCGCGAGCGCGGTGGCATACTCGAGGGCGACCGGACTGACATCACACCCCACCACCTCGCCCGCGATTCCGGCTCTGGCGAGGCGCCGCGCCACCTCGACGGCCACGTCTCCCCCGCCACACGCGATGTCGAGCACACGCAACGGGCGATCGGCCTGCCGACGGGCCGCGGCTCTGATCGCCGGCCACACCGACGCTGCCGTGCGACTGACAGCCGCGGCACGCCCGAGCGCACGCAGCGCGTGGACATGGGACGCCCGGTCCAGCCCGGGGTCATCCATCAGTTCGTCGATGCGCACTCTTTGCGTCCCCACACTCCTCCTGCGCCCCACACAAAGCGGTTGCTCCGCCAAGTGCCAGTATGACGCCACTACCTCAGCCCCACGATCAGAATGCCAACGGTCACCAGCACGAGCAGATGGGCGACAATCGCGAACACGCCGTCCCGGCCAATCAGCGCCAGTCCGAACGCCGTCAGAATCGCGCCGGCCAGATTGGCGCTGAACGGCACCACCTCCATCAGCGGCATCGCCAGTGCCACCGCCCCGCTCAACCCGGCGATGACCTGAAGACCTGGACCACTGACCAGCCATTGCAGCCGCGGCCGGAGGAGACGATCCACCCAGCGCGCGGGTGTCCGCGTTTTCTTCACGATCTTCTGAATACGGGTCGCCGTGATCGAACGCGTGCGGATCCACCCTGGAAACCAGAACTGCCTGCGACCGATCAACAACTGTCCGCAGATCAGCAGGACCATCAGCCCGATGATGGTCGGCACGCCGGGGATATCACCCACGAGCGGCGCCACCACAATCAGTCCCAGCAGGAGGAGCAGCGGGCCAAAGGCACGCTCCCCGATCGCTTCCAGCACATCCTCGAAGGTCACCTCGGACGTGCTGTCGTTGGCCTTCTCCTCGATCACATCGAGCATGCCGTTGATATCGTGGATCTCCTTCGCCTTTGCCATAGGACCAGTTGAAGGCAAGAGTCGTACCCGCACGAACGGCCGGCCAAACGCAGAAAGGACGACGCGAGGTACCTATTACTACCCCTATACATACCTACGGCCTATAATCCCTGTGGGCATATGCCAGTTTGCCCTGGCATGTCTCTTGCCTCTGTAGTAACTGTTATGACCCCTGACACAGACGTGATAATCGTCGGCGCGGGACCGGCCGGGATGAGCGCGGCGCTCGTGCTGGCGCGCGCGTGCCGACGGGTGCTGGTCTTCGACCATGGGCACCCGCGTAATGCCGCCGCGGCCCAGATGCACGGCTACCTGACGCGCGACGGGGTGCCGCCATCGGAGTTCCTCGCCATCGCACGAGCGCAGCTCGCGACCTATCCGGCTGTGACATTCATCGATCACGAAGTGACCGCCGCCACGTGCGTCGACGGCCTGTTTCGCGTGACCACGGCGGAGAGGAGCTACTCCGCACCGAAACTGCTGCTCGCCACCGGCGTCGTCGACCACCTGCCCGACATCCAGGGCTTTCGTGAGCTGTACGGCACCAGTGTGTTTCATTGTCCCTACTGCGACGGCTACGAGTTCCGTGATCAACCAATGGCGGTGTACGGCTGTGAGGCGGGGGCCTACGGGCTGGCACTCACGTTGCTCGGGTGGTCAACGGATGTGGTGATCGTCAGTGATGGTCCGTGCGGTATTGACCCGACGGAACTGGCGCATCTCGCCCGCCGTGGCATCACGGTGCGCGAAGACCCCATCGTGCGGCTTGAAGGCACCGACGGTCAGCTTGAGCGCATCGTCTTCGAGAGCGGCGCGCCGATCGAGCGTCGTGCGCTGTTTTTTACGACCGGACAGAGCCTGTGTTCGCCTCTGGCCGAGTCGCTGGGCTGTGAGCTGAACGACAAGGGCACCGTACGGACCGGCCCCTACGAGTCCACCCATCTGCCCGGCCTTTACGTCGCGGGCGACGCCTCGCGTTCCGTGCAGTGGGTGATCGTCGCGGCGGCGGAAGGGGCCGAAGCCGCGTACGCCATCAACGAGGCTTTCCTGAAGGCACGGGCTTAGTGCCCCATACGGCGGTGACGGTTCATGGTTCATCGGTTCATGGTTCAGCGGTGCCGTTCCGGGTTCCCCGCACCGACCCTGAACCTTCGCACCAGGAACCCACACCCAAGAACCCCGAACAGCACCACGGAACCATGAACCAGGAACCATGAACCGCAGCGAGTCAGCGCTCGCGCAGCACATCCGCCACGGCCTGCATCACCTCTGGTCCCCAGACGAGCGCCGCATCGTTGTGATTGGCCCCCTCGATGACGACAAGATGTTTCGGAGAGCGGGCGGCGTCGAACAGGCGCTGTGTGTCGGCGAGTGGAATGATGCGATCGGCGTCGCCGCCAATCACCAGAAGCGGCACGTCAAGACCCGCGATGTGGTCGATGGACGGGAACTGGTCGCGCAGCAACCAACGCACAGGGAGCCACGGATAGTGCGTGCGCCCGATGTTGGCGAGCGAGGAAAACGGCGACCGTAATATGAGCGCGGCGGGGGGATGCTCCACCGCGAGTTGCACGGCCACCGCGGCGCCCAGCGACTCGCCGAAATACGCCACGCGCGACAGGTCCACATCAGGTCGTGAGGTCAGCATGGCCCACACCTTACGCGCATCACGCACCAGGCCATCTTCGGTCGGCGTCCCCGGATTGCCGCCGTAGCCGCGATAGTCCACCAGCAACGTGGCGTGCCCCTGCCCTGCCAAGCGCATCGCCAGGCCCGCACGGTGACCACGATGACCCGCGTTGCCGTTAAAGACCACGACGGTCCAGCCCGTTGCAGTGAGCTCCGGAGCCGGCACGTACCACGCCGCCAACTCCAGTCCGTCGTCGGTCGTGACGCGCACAACCTCGGCCTCGGGCAGCCCGTAGTCCGCCGGAGTGGGCGTGTCTCGTGCCGGGAAGTAGATCAGGCTCCGCTGCGCGAGCCAGACCAACACGACCAGCGCGCAGAAACCGATAGCGACCGACACCCCAAGACCGATCAGCCCGCGCATACTACCTGCGCCGCCGTTCCGCGACTTCGGCACAATCGACGCACAGGGCGGCGTCGGGTCTGGCCAGCAGACGCGCCTCAGGGATGGGTCCTTCACAGGCCTGACAGATGCCGTAGCTGCCATCCTCGATACGCTGGAGCGCACGTTCGATACGGAGGCGCTCGGCCGTGACGCGGCGCCGCAGTTCGTCACTGACATACCCGGCCTGTACCGCATCCACACGAGTCAGACGGCCGATCGCCGCATCAGGGGCCACCGCCGGCGTCGAATCCTTCGACCGCTGCAGCTGCAGGTCGATCTCCTCGAGCCGGGCCAGCAGTCGCTGGCGATGCGCCTCTCGTGTCTCGTCACTGGTCATCAGTCCTGATCATAGGGCGGTCGGCGGGCTGCGGCGAGCCGCGTGACACGGTGCCCGGATTCGGCTACGCTCTCCCGGTCCCCAGCGTCAGAACAAGGAGCCCGCATGGAGAGTCTGCAAACCCGCGTGATGAACATCCTGAAGACGCCCGTCACGGAGTGGCCCGTCATCGCCACCGAGTCCACCGATGTGGGGCGGCTGTATCGCGAGTACATCATTCCACTCTCGGCCATTCCGGTCGTCGCCACCTTCATCGGCTGGAGTCTCATTGGCTCCGGCTTCTTCAGACGCTCCATCACCGCGGGCCTGAGCCTGATGGTGGTCTCGTATGTGTTTGGCCTGATCGGCACCTACGTGTGTGCCGTCATCCTCGAATGGCTGGCCCCGAAGTTCAAGTCGTCGGGCACCCGCGTTGATGCGCTGAAGCTGGTCGCCTACGCGTCCACCCCGGTCTGGATCGCCGGTGTCCTCAACATCCTGCCGGCGCTGGGCGTGCTTGGACTCTTCGCGGCGCTGTACGCGATCTACGTCTTCTACCTGGGCCTCCCCGTGCTGCTCAAGACACCCACTGACCAGGTCGTCCCGTTCATGATTGTGGCCACGATCGTCATCGTGGTCGTCACCATGGTGCTGATGTCCATCGCCATGGCCATGACGTTTGGCTCGGCCATGACCATGATGTAGCCGACGGTCGATCTGGCGGGATCGGGGAATAGTTCGCACCACGCCCCCGAACTGGGCCCCGACGCCACCGGTCCGCGCCAGTGCCGAAACGTACAGCACATCGGTACAGGGATTGCTGTATGGTCGGCTATGGTCAAGTTCACACATATCCTCTACCCTACCGACCTCAGTAGCGCGGCCGCGCCTGGGTTGGCCTACGCCACGTCCATTGCGCGCTGGTACAACGCGCGGCTGACGGTGCTGCACGTGGTGCCCACCTTTGACGCCGTGCAACTGCCACCCGACGCCATTGGCGAGCTCGCACACGTCGTCTATCCCCCGACCAAAGAGAGCGTGACGTCTGATGTCCGTCGCGTGCTGGGTCTGGATCGGATTGAGGGTGTGGACATGCAGGTCGCCATCGAAGAAGGTGATGCCTGGCCCACCATCCTCGACCGCGCCCTGTCGCTTGGCACCAATCTCATTGTGATGGGCACCCACGGTCGGCGCGGATTTGATCGCTTTCTGCATGGGTCGGTCGCCGAGCGCGTGCTGCAGCGCGCACACTGCCCCGTCCTGACCATTCCTCCCCACGCGGCGCCTGCGCCTGACGATGCGATTTTTTCGCGGATCCTGTGTCCAATCGACTTCTCGCCGTCGTCGCAACAGGCGTATGGGTTTGCGCTCGACCTGGCGAGCCAATCCAACGGCAGCGTGACGGCCCTGCACGTGATCGAGTGGCTGGCCGATCAGGATCCGACGCCGTACGGCGGCTTTAATATCGTGGACTTCCAGCAGCATCTGGCGACGGATGCCGAGGCCCGCCTGCGCACGTTCGCCGAGTCCGTGCCGCATCCCTGGTGCGAGGTCACCCCCGTCGTGGCCACTGGGCGCAGCCATCGCGAGATCCTCGCGACGGCCGGGAGCCAATCCACGGATCTGATCGTGATGGGGGCCCAGGGACGGGGCGGCATCGGGCTCAAAATGTTCGGATCCACGACGCAACAGGTGGTGCGGGCCGCAGAATGCCCGGTTCTGGTGGTGCGGATGGTAGAATAGGGGGGTCCCCAGAATAGCCCATAAAATATGGTGAAACTATCCACTTCTGTACTTATTGCCTGCGTGGGAGTCTTTTTCGGAGTCCCGGCCACATCGGCAGCCCCCACCGCCACCAATCCGGTCAGCCCGGTCGAAGTGTACGGCTCCTTGTCGCCCGACGTCCTGGAGTTGGCGCTCTCGGCGGCGACGTGTGCAGAGCGCGCCGGCGCCGTTGAGGATCCGGCCACGCTTACGATCATCGACTATTCGAGGCCGTCCACCGAAAAGCGGCTCTGGGTGGTGGACCTTCCCCGCAAAGTGCTGTTGTACGAGGAATTGGTGTCGCACGGTCAGGGCACAGGCGGCAACATGGCCGAACGGTTCTCGAACACGCTGAATTCACATCAGACCAGTCTTGGCTTGTTCGTGACTGCGGAGTCGTACACCGGGCAGAACGGATACTCGCTGCGGCTCGACGGGCTGGAGCGCGGCGTGAATGACCGGGCGCGTGAACGGGCGATTGTGATGCACGGTGCGCCCTATGTGAACGAAGACATCATCAGCTCGATGGGGCGACTCGGTCGCAGTTGGGGCTGTCCTGCGGTGCGACCGGCGGTCGCGCGAGAGTTGATCGACAGGGTCAAAGGCGGCGGGCTCGTCTTCGCCTACGCCAACAACCCGGAGTGGCTCGCCTCGTCGGCCTACCTCGGCAGTTGTGCTGCCGCGTCATCGGCCGCCACGACTCGGTAACAGGCCATGCGCACCGCCATCGTCCTGGTGGGTGTGCTGGTCGCCGCTTCGGCGGCTGATTCCCGCTCGGCCGACCCACGGCAGGACGCCGTGGCTGTGCTGCAGCACGCGGCGTCCCACGGCCTCGACTCTGCGTGGTATCCCACCGCTGCCGAGCACCTCACCGACAGTCTGCTGCGGTATCTGACCGACCTCTCTGTCGGCCGCGTCAATCCACGCACCCTCGGATACGACCTGACACCGCAGTCACGCGTGGACGACCTGCCAACAGCCGTGCAGCGGGCCCTGACCAGCGGTCATCTGCCGGACCTGGTGGCTGCGGTCACACCGCAGTGGACGGCATACCGCGACGTGCAACAGGCGCTCGCGGCCTACCGTGCGCTCGCGGCGACTCCTGCAGCCGACGCACTGCCCACGCCCGCTCGCAGCGTCCGCGAAGGCGAGGTCTACACCGGGGTCTTCGCGCTGCATACCCGACTGATCGCGGTGGGGGACCTGCCGGGTGACACCCCGGCTCCGGAAGACGACACGTTGTCGCGCGCACTGGTGGAGGGCGTGCGCCGATTTCAGGCGCGGCATGGTCTCGAGGTGGATGGCATTCTCGGCATGAAGACCATCCACACCCTGCAGGTGCCATTCTCGACGCGCGTGCGACAACTCGAGCTGGCACTCGAACGCTTGCGCTGGCTCTCGGGTTACCTCGAGACCGACCTCGTGCTGGTGAACATTCCGATGTACCGGCTCTGGGCATGGGAGGCTGGCGCGATGCAACGCCCAGCCGTTTTCTCCACCCGCGTCATCGTCGGCACCGCGCTGCGCACGCCCACCCCGGTGTTCACCGCGATGGTGAGCGACGTCGTGTTGCGGCCCTACTGGAACGTGCCGTCGTCGATCGCCCGGGGCGAACTGCTGCCTCGTGCGCGGCGTGATCCCGGCTACCTCGCGCGCAACAATTACGAGATCGTCCGGGGTGATGGCGACCGCGCGCCGGTGCTGCCGCTGACCGGCGACTCCCTCGCACTGGTCGCCAGTGGGGCCGCACGTCTGCGCCAGCGCCCGGGCACGGGCAACGCGCTGGGACTGATCAAATTTAATTTCCCCAACACGTACTCCGTGTTCATGCACGACACGCCGGGGCGCCAGGCGTTTGAGCGCGCCGAACGCGACCTGAGTCACGGCTGTGTGCGCGTGCAGGATCCCGAGTCGCTGGCCGAATGGATGCTCCGTGAGTCGGGCTGGTTCCGGCAGGCGATTGTGGATGCCACCCAGCGCACAGAATCGCGCAGTGTGGTGGTGCGGCGTCCGATCCGTGTGGTGCTGAGTTACGCCACCGCAGCCGTCGACGCCGATGGCACCGTGCGGTTTGCCGACGATATCTATCGGCAGGACCCGGTGCTCGACCGTGCGCTACGCGCCTCCGCCCTTGCGTTTGGCGAAGTAGGCGGCACGCAGGGCGTTGATAAATCGCTCGTCCACCAGCCCAGCAGGATTGCCCTGATAGACCATCTCGTTGTCGGCGCGGAATTTGTCCACGGCCGCGATCGCCTCGTCGTCATAGAGACCGAACTCGCGTGTGGAGGCGTTGGCCGGGAAGGCCTCGAGTGACGGACGCCAGTAGCCGAGCGCGTGCAACATGCGCTTGAGTTCCACGACATCGGCACCGTCGATACGCGAGAACGAGCGGTAGCCGAGACGACGAGCGGTGGTGTAGTAGATGCGCTTCAACTCACCCACCGGTTCGGCGTGTTCACCGACCTCGATCGCCAGCGCGATGTTGTCGCCACCCCGGCCCGGTGTGTTCGGGTCGGCAATCTTGATGGCCGCCGATTGCAGCAGGCCCCATCGGCGGTCGCCGCCTTTGGCCTGTCCGGCTGCCATCGCCAGGATCATGCGCTCGGCCAGCGGCATCCCGGTGCCGGCTGTGGATTCGAAGTGGTCGGCCACGGCGTTGATGACCTCCGGCCCCACCATGATGTTGGCCTGCACGGTGTAATTCACACCCTGACGACTGCCGGCCCACACCCCGTTGCGTTCGCCGGTGTGCGCGGCCGCGCGGCCCAACATGTCGATGAGCCCGACCTGGCGCGACTCACGTTGCTCGTCTGCGGCGAGGAGTTGCGCCAGTGCTTCGGCGGGCGCGACGCCCTTGGCCATCAAGTCGAGGCCTTCCCGCCCGTTCTCCACACGCGTGGATGCCTGGGTGCACACGGCACCGACGCCGGCGCGCACATGCGGCACCGCCCGGCCGACAAACGGCACCCGTGTGGTGACCGCCGCACCGGATTGTTGCGTCGCGGGGTCCACGGCGCACAGTGAAAACGTCGAGTACTGCGGATGCCCCAACGCATCCACGGGTACACCGTCAGCGGCCACTTGCTGGGCGAACGCCGGGGCCGGCGCAACCGAGACCAGCACACCAAGAAACACGAGAGTACCGATCAGTTGTCGTACGGGCATAAACATCCTCCGGTGCGGGGATTATACGCGTCGGCCGCTTATTTGGGCTGTAGGACGACGTAGGCCGGCAGGCCCACGGCGCCGATGTGCTGCATGAGGTCGCTGGTGGCCGGATGGTCCAGGTCTTCTGACTGAATCTTGATCTTCACGTAGCCCTCAAGCGCCGCCAGAACGGCCGGGTCCTTGAGGGTCGTCTGATCCATGACCAGACAGTTCTTGCACCAGGTGGCCCACAGGTCCAGCAGCACCGGCTTCTGGTCACGCGAGGCCTCCGCCAGGCCCACGGCCAGCGAGGAATGCCAGCCGCTCTTGAGCATCTCCTCGACGCTCGACGCCACGGCCGCGCTGTCCACCCGCCGATTCTCAAACAAGGTGTAGGCGAGGTATCCGTAATACGCCGCGGTCGCCAGGATCAGCACACCAAAAATCTGTTTGACCCGCACCATCCACGCGCCGGGCTTCGGCAGCGCTGCCATCCCCGCCCCCGCAATGGGCCAGGGAATCGCCATGCCCAGTCCGAGCACAAACGGCAACGCGAGGGCCATCTGAGAACCGCCGGCATACAGGTCGCTCGCAAACAACACGACTTGAATCACCACCGGCGCCACACACGCGCCGGCCAGCAGTGCCGCGACGCCGCCCATCGAAAACGCCAGCAGCACACTCCCCTGCTGTCCGCCCTTCGGCTGCAGCCACGTCGAGTACTTCGAGAAATCGATCAGGATCACGTCGAACATCGCCAGCGCAAGCACCACGAACACGATCGCAATCGACAGGTTGAACCAGGGTGACGCATTGATGCCGCCAAACGCCCCCGCTGTGAGGATCACCACCAGCCCGATGACCCCATAGACCACGGTCATGGCCGCACCGTAACTGGCGCCCAGGACAAACCCGCGGCGTCGCGACCCCGCGCGCGCCCCTGCGCCAATGATCGCCAGATTGATCGGAATCATCGGCAACACACACGGCGTGAGATTGAGCGCGAGTCCGCCGAGCAGCACGATGGCCAGAATGGCGATCGGTCCTCGTCCCTCGAACCAGCCGGACGGCATGACGCCGGCCTCAGCATTGGCGATAAATTCGAGAAAGTCATCGCTCGACATGTACGCGCCGGCGGGTGACGCGATCGTGAACGCGTCGAGCGCAGCCACACCGTCCGCAAGGTCGGTCGAGGCGGGCACCGCCGTGGGCTCCGGTGCGTCGGATGGTGGGGGCGGCACGAGGCCGCTGCCGAACTTGATCGCCGCAAACACGTCCTGATGCTGTCGTGTAACTGCGGCATCCCTGGCCACCACCGGCAGCGCCCACTGCGCCTCGACCGTCAGCGGCAGGAAACACACGGTGTCATTACAGGCCTGGTAGCGCAGCCGCGCCGGTATAGCGAGTGTGCCTGGGGCCACTGAGGCAGCCACGGTCGCCCGCACACCGATGACGAAGTCATGGTTGTACACCAGCAGCGGCTGATCAAACCCCAGCACCGCAAACTCGGTGGCCTCGGGATACACCAGTTCCTCAATGGTGACACCCGCCGGCGCCTCAATCGTCAACACCGTGGGAATCAGCCCCTCTTCGCGCGGCTTGTTTGCCTGCACATGCAGGTCCGCCGAGGGCAGCACGACGCGCAACGCCAGCCGAATCTCCCGCCCCGCTCGCGCGGCACTGGCCTCGGCCAACGGTGTCACGACGGCCGTCGGCCGCTGGGTCTGCGCCTCCACTACACCGCGGTCCGCGTCACCGGCAGACAGCCACGCTGCCGCCACCACCGCCACCAGGGCCACGCCGACTAGCCGCACAAATCTCATGAATTGATCCTACTCCGCTCCGGTTCCGATCAAGAATCCCTGATGCCTCGCGCGCAGCAGGAACGGCTGGTCCGCCAATTTTTCTCCTCCATGCCCTGGAGCGCCCAGGCGGCACTCTTCGCGGGGATTTTCTGCTGCTTCGCGCCCCTCGGCTTGCTTCAGTCCGCCATGCGCCTGCAAATCGTACCGTGGTGGGAGATCACACTGGTCACGGTCTTCGCAGGCTCGATCGCGATCGCGTTCACCGCCACGGCCATCCGTGCGCCCCGCTGGATGGCGGTGCCAATCGTGATCCACCTGCTGCTGACGGCGGCGATCGTCCGCTGGATGCCCGACCGCCCGCCCATCGTGTCACTGGATGGCCCCTCGCTGGCGGCGGTGGCCGGCCGGTTGCAGACCATCAGCAGCCTGACCATCGCCAGCCTGATGGGCGCCTTCGTGTGTTTCTTCACGCTGATTCGGCGGGAAGGTCTGCGCTTTACCTCCGCGCACACCGAGATTCGACTCGCCCGCGAGATTCACGCCACACTCGTCCCAGCCGTGGAGGGACGCACCGACCGACTCGAATGGCGCGGCAGCTCCCGTCCCAGTGGGGACGTGGGTGGCGATTTGGTGGATGTCGTGATCCACGACTCGGCCTGGACGGCCACCGTCGCCGACGTCAGTGGGCATGGCGTCGCCGCCGGCGTGTTGATGGGCATGTTCAAGACAGCCTTCCGTGCGGCGACGATGGAGGGACGCGACCTGGGGGCCGTGGTCAGTCGCATCAATGCGGTCATCACCCCGCTGCGGCAGTCGAACATGTTCATCACGGCGGCCTGCCTGCGTCTCACCGAGGACCTGCGGCTTCACTACGTGTGTGCCGGACATCCCCCCATGCTCCACCTCTCGGCATCCACCGGGCGTGCCGTCTGGGTCGGGGAGTCACAACTCGCGATCGCGTTAATCGACCCGACGCACTACACCGGCGACGCCCTCGCACTCGCGCCCGCCGACGTCGTAGTCGTCGTCACCGACGGGCTGCTCGAAGTGTTTGACCGCCGGGATCGCGAACTGGGCCTTGAGGGCCTGCAGCGCGCCGTCGAACAGACAGGTGCCGCGGCGACACTCACGCAGATCGAACATGCCATCTTCGAGGTGTGTCGCCGATTCGGGGCGCAAACCGACGACCAGACGGTGCTCGTGCTGCGCACTCTCTGACATGCGGATCGGGAGATGGGAAGATGGGGAGATGAGGAGATGGGAAGATGAGCGGGGGTGAGCGTTTGAGCGTACGGGATCGGGCCATGTTGGCTGGCGAGTTGGGGCCGGCGCCGGCGTTGGCCATGTCCATCGTGTCGCGCATGGCGGCCATCGTTCGTGCACCGCGACTGATCGACGTCAGTCACGCGCACATCGACAGCTCCATCTACGTCGGGGATGCGGGGCTCGAGTTTGCGGAGCGGTTGGCAGGACTGGGTGCGCGTGTCGTCGTCCCCTCCTCGCTCAATGTGAGTGGCGTGGATGAACATCACTGGCAGGAGTGGCCGGTCGCGCCCGAGTGGGCGGGCAAGGCGCATCGCCAGATGGTGGCGTATCGCGCGATGGGATGCAGCGAGACGTGGACGTGCGCCCCGTACCAGACGCAGGCGCGTCCGGTGTTCGGACAGCAGATCGCCTGGGGGGAATCCAACGCGATCGTGTTTGCCAACTCCGTGATTGGTGCACGCACCGAACGCTACCCGGACCTCTTCGACATCTGTGCCGCTATCACCGGGCGGGTGCCCGACGTGGGCTTGCACACCGACGAGGGTCGGCTCGGACACATCCTCATCACACTCGATCAGGTGCCTGCACATCTGCAGGCACGCGACGAGTTTTATCCGGTGCTCGGCTTTCTGCTGGGACGTCTCGCCGACGACCGCATTCCGGTGGTGGAGGGCCTCACCGTCCGTCCCACCGACGATCAACTCAAGTCGCTCGGTGCCACCGCCGCCTCGTCCGGCTCGGTCGCACTCTTTCATCTGGTGGGGATCACCCCCGAGGCCGCCACGGTGGCTGAAGCGTTTGGTGGACGCACACCCGAGGCCACCCACCGCGTCGGTATGGCCGAGTTACGCGACGCGAGGCGCCACCTCACGACCAACGCCGACGCCCCGGTGGATCTCGTGCTGCTGGGCAGCCCACATTTTTCGCTCGACGAATTCCGGCAACTCGCGCCGCTCGTGCGAGGTCGCCGGAAGGCCGACTCGGTGGAGTTCCTGGTGACAACCAGTCGGATCATGCGGACACTCGCCGCCGACAGCGGGATGTTGCGTGACCTTGAGGCCTTCGGGGGGCGACTCACCGTGGATACCTGTGTGCTCGCCACGCCCATGCTGCCCGCGTCGATCCAGACCATCATGACCAACTCGGGTAAATACGCGTACTACGTGCCGGGCCTCCTCAATCGACAGGTGGTGTACGGCAACCTTGACGACTGTATCGAGTCGGCGGTGCGCGGACGTGTCGTGCGCGACGACTCGGCGTGGGGTGCGGCATGACCTCCATCACCCCCACGGACGTCCTGGTGGCCGGTGAGGCCACCGGCACCCTCGTCATCAGCCCGGCACCGCTGAGCTTCTGGGGCGGCTACGACGCCGCGACA
This sequence comes from Vicinamibacterales bacterium, assembly GCA_038319675.1. GTDB lineage: Bacteria > Acidobacteriota > Vicinamibacteria > Vicinamibacterales > SCN-69-37 > SYFT01. Next base: position 18,808 of record JBBQDM010000009.1, on the reverse strand, counting down.
GGTGAGGTGATCGACCGGCGCCACCCGTTGAGCGGTCAGTGCCTGGCCGGCTGTGTGCTCGCCCTGCCGTGGACGCGCGGCTCAAGCACCACCACGGCGATTCTGCTCGAGGCGGTGCGCCTCGGGATGGCCCCTGCCGCCATCCTGCTGCCGAAGGTCGACACCTTCATCGCGCTGGCGTCCATCGTCGCCCACGAGCTGTACGGACGGGGATTTGTGGTCGCGGTGGTCCCCGCCGACGCACTGGCGGGCCTCGACGGCCGGCAGATACACATCCCGGTGTCGAGCGTCACCGTCACGCAGGACGACGACTGACCGACCGCGCCGCGAACAGCATCGCAAAGGTGCGGCGCATGGCCGCCAGCTTCGTGCGTTGCCACGGATACGACCGATCCGAGAACGACGCACACTCTTCAGGCAACAACACCAGCGACACATGGATGTTCGGCGCACAGCCGATCGGCAGCCCCGCGTCCATGCAGGCCTCGTAGAGTCGCCGGAACACGGGCACCAGGGCCTCGGTGTCAGGCGGATCAAGATCTTCGTAGTCCGTCCCACGCAGCGGCCGAAACACACACACCGTCGGAATCGCACCCACCGATGTGATCCAGTCGATTGCCGCCATCGAAGACTCGGGGGATTCCAGACCGGCGACGATCTCGCCGTTGGTCACCCAGGGTTCCGACAGCGACGTGCGGCGACCAAGCGCGGCACAATACCGGATCGCCTCCAGATAGCGATCGAGTCCATACTCGGCGTCTTTCCCCGGACAGACTTCGCGAAAGCGCGCACGATCGAAAATCTCGAAACAGAATGACACGCGATTGACCCCCATGGCCTTGAGGCGGTCGTACCGTGACAAATCGTGATGGGGCGGTGTCTGCACGCCCACGAGCAATCGCGTTTCGGCTTTAATGCGCCGCAGATAGGGTTCGAGAATATCGAGATAGGTGTCGCCCTCGTAGTGCCCGGTGTTGAAGTCCACATACGTGATGCCCGACTCCCGCTCCGCCGCATGCACGACCTCGAGCACCTCCTCCACCGATTTTTCCGTCGCGTCGTCAACGCCCAGATTGAGTCCGACCGAACAGAAGTGGCAGTTCGTCTTTTCGGACCCTGTCACCCAGTAGTCACAGACCTTGGCCGGGTACACCCCCAGGTACGTTCCCTGCAACGTGCCCACGCGCGCCATCGGTTTCCCTGAGGACGTCGTATGGTCGTACCACGTGGGGCGCGGCGACAACGCGACGTCCGCGATGAACTCGCCCTCCCGGTCCAGACGCAGTCCGTCATCGGTGCGAGTGAAGGTGTAGGGTGACGTCTGCGCGAAGGCTTCCAGCACGGGCACATTCGTCCACAGCCCTCCGGGCAGAACCACCTCAAGGCCGGATCCCAATCCGGCCCTGGTGCGCATGAGTCCCCGCCCGGTGCCCCCCTCCCCCAGCACCGACATATCCAACCTCGCCCCTTTGCAGTAGAGGTCCAGCTTCAACAGGGCCGGGTTTGCGCGCACGTCTGCCGTCGTGACCATGCCTCCCTGCAAGCACTATCCGTGCCGCCAGCGCCTCCCACGTTTCAACATGTCTCCGGTGGGCATTTGCCGCGTGAGGGTGGGAAAATGACCGCGCATGTTGTGGGAACTCGCGCGGTTGTTCGGCACCCTCGGCACCATTGCCTTTGGCGGCCCCGCCGCGCACGTGGCGATGACGCGGACCGAGGTCGTCACCAAGCGGCAATGGCTGAGCGACCAGCAGTTCCTCGATCTCGTTGCCGCCACCCATCTGATTCCCGGCCCCAACTCCACGGAACTGGCCATCCACATTGGCCACCATCGTGCGGGCTGGCGGGGCCTGCTCGTCGCCGGGACGGCCTTCATCCTGCCTGCGATGCTGATTGTGATCGGTGTCTCGTGGATCTACGTGACGTACGGCTCGTTGCCTGACGTCCGTGCCGTGATGACCGGCATTGGCCCCGTCATCATCGCGATCGTTGCCCACGGACTGTGGGGCATGGGGACAACCGCACTGAAATCGCCGTGGTTGGTGGTGTTGGGGCTCGGTTCGCTCGTCGCCGTGCTCCTCGGTGTGGACGAACTCGTGGTGCTGGGATGTGCGGCGGCGCTCGCGATGCTCGCACACATCTCGACCCGCCGTGGCATCGCAGCGGCCATCGGGGCACTGCTCGCCGGCGGCACCACGGCCACGGTGGCCGCGACGGTGGCCGCTCCGGTGGTGACCACGGTCGCCACGCCGTTTTCGTTGACGCTGATGTTTGGCATGTTTGTGAAGACGGGTGCCGTGTTGTTCGGCAGCGGGTATGTGCTGCTCGCGTTCCTGCGGGCAGACTTTGTGGAGCGACTGGGCTGGCTGACGGAAGCCCAACTGATCGACGCGATCACCGTCGGGCAGATCACACCAGGGCCCGTGTTTACCACCGCCACGTTCGTCGGGTACCTGCTTGATGGTCCGCAGGGCGCGCTTGTCGCCACTCTCGGAATTTTTCTACCGGCGTTTGTGTTTGTCGCAATCACCGCCCCGATCGTGCCGAAGCTGCGCTCGTCGCCGTTGATGGGGGCACTGCTTGATGGCGTCACGGTCGCCTCCCTGGGCCTGATGGCGGCGGTCACGTGGCAACTCGCGCGCGTCGCCGTGTTCGACGGGCTCACCGGCATCCTGGCGCTCGTCAGTGTGGCTGTGCTGCTGCGCACACGTCTGCATTCCGGCTGGCTCGTGCTGGCCGGCGCCGCGGTGGGCTGGCTCCTGTTGCGAACCAATTTGTAGCAGCGGTGTCTTATCAGACAGGGAACAGCACGACACCGGAGAGGCCTCTCCTTCTTCTGCTGACGCGTTCGCGCCAGCATCTGGAGCCCAAGGGCGTTCGCCCTGGGACAAGGAGGGACCATGCCACGCACGTTCTTCGATCAGGTCATCGTCGACACACCTCGTCAGCGTTCACGTCCGTGGGTCACAGGTGTGTCGGTCATCGCGCACGTCATCGTGCTCGCGTTGTTCTTTATCCTGCCGTTGACGGCGGCGATAACACTCCCGCCGGTCCACGATCGGCTCCCGGCGCTGATGCTGGTCACGACTGCCCCCATGCCTGCGGAGTCGGTGCCTGCGATGCCCTCGACCACCGTCGCCGTGTCGACGCTCAATCCGGACGCGGCCCCGGTTGAAGCCCCGGACCGTGTCACCGACGAAGTGCCGAGGCCTCCGTCGCCAGGGGCCCTCGCGGTGCCTGGCGGCATCCCCGGGGTTGGCGCCCCAGGAGGGTTCACCGGTCTGCTGGGCGCCGGCCGCAGCGGGTCTCCACTGCGCACACCACCTGCTCCCATCGAGCAGGCCCCCGTCCGCGTCGGGGGCGAGGTCGAGGCTCCGACCCGTGTGACCTATCGGGCGCCGCTCTATCCCCAGGTCGCCATTGCGGCGCGTCTGGAAGGCACGGTGATTCTTGAAGCGACCATCGACGCCACCGGCGTCGTGCGCAACGTCACGGTGCTGCGGTCAGTGCCGATGCTCGACCGCGCGGCCATCGAGGCGGTGCAGCAATGGCGATACACGCCGACACGTCTGAACGGCCAGGCCGTGCCGGTGATCATGACGGTCACGGTGACCTTCGGCCTGCGATAACCCGCAGTGCGGACTGCGGACCGCGGACTGCGGACCGCGGACTGCGTCCATGCCCTTGACAGCCGTCGCGACACCTGTTGCTGTATGTGAGATGTCCGGCAGTGCCAAATCAGGTGGAGTGCTCACGCCGCTGCAGCGCGCGATCATGGACGTGGTCGTCGCCAAAGGCCCCGTCACGTCCGAACACGTCCGGCAGGGGCTGCACAAGACTCATCCGCTGACGGACTCCAGCGTGCGCACTTTGCTGCGTCGCCTGGAAGCCAGAGGTTTGCTCAGCCACACTGTCGAGGGCCAGGTGTTCCGGTATCGCGCGGAGACCTCCTCGGCGCGAGTGGCGGCGAACGCCGTGAAGCACATGATCGACACCGTCTGGACGGGGTCGGCTGAACGGTTCCTCGTCGCACTGGTGGCCGAGAAGGTGATCTCTGCGGCGCAGCTCGAACGTGTCGCTCGAAAAGTGAGCGCACGTCGGGGGCGTTCTATAATTACCTCATGATCGTCGTCACCGGCGCGGCCGGGTTTTTGGGCAGCGCAACCGTGTGGGCACTCAACGCTCGCGGGATCACCGACATCGTGTGTGTGGATACACGGCCATCAGCGGTCGGGACTGCCAACCTGGCGCCGCTGAAGTACGCCGCGTATCTGCCCCATCATCAGTGGCTCGCAGAGATTCGTGCGGGTGAGTGGAAGTCGCGCATGCGGGCCGTCATTCACCTCGGCGCGTGCAGCAGTACCACCGAGACGAACTGGGACTACCTGCGCGAGAACAACGTTGAATATTCACAAGCCGTGTGCGAGGCGGCCCTGGACGCCGGCGCCAGGTGCATTGTCGCCAGCAGCGCAGCGACATACGGCGACGGCGCGCAGGGGTACTCGGATGACCACGCAGGCCTTGACGCACTGCAACCGCTCAACCTGTACGGCCGGTCGAAACATGAAGTTGACCTATGGGCCCGCGATACCGGCCGGCTCGATCAGATCGCGTCCGTGAAGTACTTCAACGTGTACGGCCCGAACGAATGGCACAAGGGCGACATGCGCTCGATGGTCTGCAAGGGGTACGAACAGATTCGGGATACGGGGCGTGTTCGCCTGTTCAAGAGCGACCGGCCGGAGTACCCCGATGGCGGACAACGCCGCGACTTTGTCTACGTGAAGGATGCCATCGCGATGACGCTCTGGCTGCTCGACCATCCGGAGCACAACGGCCTCTTCAACATCGGCACAGGTGAATCCACCGACTGGAACCGCTTGATGCGCGCGATCTTCGCCGCCGTCAATCGCGACCCGCACATCGACTACTTCGACATGCCCGCGGACATTGCGAAGGCCTACCAGTACGACACCTGCGCCAACATGGCGAAACTGCGTGCCGCCGGTTACACCGACCCGGTGATGACGGTCGAGTCGGCGGTACATGACTACGTAACGAACCACCTGGCCCCGCACCATCATCTCGGCCAGGACTGAACGACCGCGGACTGCGGACTGCGGACCCGCCTGCGCCAAGGCTACGGCGCGGCAAGCTGTTAAGGAGTGTGAACATGACGTGGCTGAGTGTGAGCGTGTGGGTACTGACGGTGTCGGCAGGGGTGGTCGAAGTGACGCAAGACAGACCGCCCGCGCCTCCGCCACAGGCGTTTCAGGGCAGCGCGGAACTCTCCTACGTGGGCACCAGCGGTAACTCAGAGACGCGATCGCTTGGGGCCGGCACGTCGCTCACCTTCCGACCTGGCGAGTGGACCATCACCAACAAGGCGTCGATTGTGCGTAACGAGGATCAGGGCCAGATTCGCGCACAGTCCACCGGGGTCACCACGCAGGTCGGCCGACACCTCACGCCCACGCTGTCTGTCGTCGCCAGTCACGCGTATACGCGAGACCGGTTCGCCGGCATCAACCACCGCAACACGGCGGAAACAGGACTGAGCCTGGAGGCTGTCACGACGGAGAGACATTCGCTGACGCTCGACGCCGGCGTTGGCTACGCGAACGAGCGCCGCCGCAGTGGGGCGACACTCTCGACAGCCATCGCCACGTCAGGCCTTGCCTACACGTTCACCCTGTCGGACACGGCGTCGTTCAACAATCAATTTCAAACAGTGATCTCGCTCGACGATGCCCGCGACCGGCGACTGAGCAACGTCGCGAGCCTCTCGGCGCGGCTCAACTCGCTGTTGTCGATGCGGGTCAAACACACGACCCGCTGGGTGAACGCGCCTGTGCCAGGATTCCGAAAGGCCGACACGATCACCGCCGTTGCACTAGTCGCAAAGTTCTGACTGCGGACCGCGGACTGCGGACTGTTCAGCGCCCCCGACGAGGCCCGAACGATCGGGTGCCTGACGGTCGTGGAGCACCGGACCGACCGCCGCCCGGACGTGACTGCGCCGGCCGGCTCGATGCCGGAGCGCCGCCGCGTCGTGCGGCCTTCTCCGCGGCGCGGGAGCGTTCCTGCGCCTTGCGGGCACGGATCTCCTTGATGCGGTCGGCGATCGGAATCTCCAACCGTGCGGGGGGTTTGGCGTTGTAGTCAAAGTCCGGGACTGTGATGCGCGGCAGGCGCTTCTTGATGGCCGCCTCGATGCGGCGCAAATCGCCTTCTTCATCAGGCGCCACAAACGTGAACGCATCACCCGTCGCTTCCGCACGCGCAGTGCGACCGACACGGTGAATGTAATCTTCCGGCACCAGCGGCACGTCGAAGTTCACGACGTGTCCCAGCGCGGAGATGTCGATGCCACGGGCCGCAATGTCGGTGGCCACCAGCACCTGCACTTTGCCCTCCTTGAAGCCGGCCAGCGCTGCTGTGCGCTGTGCCTGCGACCGGTTGCCATGGATGCGGTCCGCCTTGATGTTGTTCTTCACGAGGAAGTCCGCCAGACGATTGGCACGATGCTTCGTGCGCGTGAACACGAGGGTGTCATCCATCGCGTCACCCTGCAGCAACTTCAGCAGCAATACTGACTTGAGTTCCTGCGGCACGGGATACACCGCCTGGGTGATGCCCACGGCCGGCCCCGCCTGGCGCTCCACGGCGATCCGCACCGGGTCCTTCAACATCTCACGCGTCAGATCCGCGATCGGCGGCGGCATGGTCGCGCTGAAGAACATCGTCTGTTTGCGCGGCGGCAGGGCCTTGAGAATCCGACGAATCTCGGGGAGGAAGCCCATGTCGAGCATGCGGTCGGCTTCGTCGAGCACCAGGTACTCGAGCTTCGGCAGCTTGGCGTACGGCTGCTTCATGTGATCCATCAGGCGACCAGGCGTCGCAATGATGATGTCCACACCTCGGCGGAACGCATGCTCCTGCGGCCCCATTCCGACGCCGCCAATGACGATGGCGCCGCTGACGGGGGTGTGAACGGCAAGGTCCTGCAGGTCTTCGAGAATCTGGGCAGCGAGTTCACGCGTCGGGGTGAGCACCAGCGCGCGGGTGGCACCGCGTGGGGCGTCAATCAGGTGCTGAATCAGCGGAAGCAGAAAGGCCGCGGTCTTGCCGCTGCCGGTCATGGCGCACGCGAGGACGTCACGGCCCTCCAGCGCGGGGGGAATCGAGTCGGCCTGAATGGCCGTGGGCCGGGCAAAGCCCAGCTCCTTGATGGCCTTCAGCAGGCTCGGGTGGAGTTTTAGAGTTGTAAACGGCACGAAATGGTCCTGTCTTCCCTAAGGACTTCCATCAACATATTCGAGGGAATCACCGGCGCCCGGGAACCGGGGCGGGCAGGGAGAGACCTTTAGTGTAACAGAACCGCGTCGGACTGCGGACTTCGGACTGCGTCTCAGTCGTCAGCCAACGCCCATGCGAGGCTGCCGACCAGAAGCACGGTGGTGACGACCGCCAGGACTCCCCAGCCGAGCCACGCCCCATTCGAAGTGTCTGGCCAGCTCCATGTCGCCAGGGTCAAGTCGGGTACCAGCGCGAGATACCACTGGGCGCTGGGGCCGATGGTCGTTAGGGCGAGGATGACCGTCGCCAGGGCGACAAGTTGTGCAGCCAGCACGGGACGTGACGCGCGGCGCGCGGCGTCTTCGCGTGCGCGGACCTGCGTGCGATACCAGACCACCGAGGCGTCGGGCACTATGACCGGCCGCGGGTCGTCGGCCCACTCGCGCACGGCCACGGCCACGGCCGCCACCTCACGACACGTCGCACATCCGGCCACATGTGACGTGAGCGCCGCATCCGCGCGGCCGGGCCACTGCCCCACCGCCACCAGATCAAGCACATCCCGCTCGTGCGCACATCCGTCGTCGCGACGCGTGGTCATGACAGCACCTCGGCAAGTTTGCGACGTGCGCGACTGAGCAGCACTTTCACACTGCTGCGCCGCACACCCACCACACCGGCAATCTCTTCGTGTGACGCGCCCTGTGCGTACGCCAGCCACAACAACGCGCGTTCCTTCGGCTTCAGACGACCCAACGCCTGACTGACTTCCACACGTCGCGCTGTGCCCTCGGCATGGTCGGACACATTGGCCACCACGTCCGCCGCGTCGCCGCCAAGTTCCACCGGCCGGCCCTTGTGCTGACGATGGCGATCGTGCACGAGGTTGGTGGCGATCCTGAACAGATAGTGACGGCGGTGCGACTCGGATTCTAGCGGCACCTTCGACCGCAGCAGCCGGTAATAACACTCCTGGAGCAGGTCGTCGGCCGCCTGGCGATCACCGGTCAGCCGCGCGAGATAGGCCCACAACATGCGCGATGTTCGCTCGTAGAACCCACGGAACGCGTCTTCGCCCATCTGCAACGCCACGTCTAGCTCGGCCGATGCATCAGCAGTGGCATCCAGTGCACGTGCGCGGAAAACCGTGTCCCGTATCGTCATTGGCGTTTCTGGTCGAGCAATCCGAGCTTGGAGGATATGACGTAAGAGGCCGCGGCGGAGATCGCAAACCCCACACCCAGGGCAATCGCCAAGGTTCCCCAGGCCCCGATAAACTGGGTGACCTCCCCTGACATCCCCCGACGGACCACAAGGAACCCCACACCCAGGGCGATCAGCACCACGCCGACCTGCACGGACCACAGGATACGACTGAACGGCGCGCCGACCGACTGCTGATTCGCAGATTCGAGCGCCAGCGGCGACGCCTGCAGAAAGCGCTGCCCAGCCTCGGAGTCCATATAGGCCTTGAGATCATCGGTCGTCGTCATCCGCTCGAGCAGCTTGGCGTGCACCTCGGACTGCGTCTTCGTGGCCCGCAACCACCGGCGATGGTCGACGATGTATTTGATGAGCCAGCTGAGGGTTCCGAGGATGACCACAAAGACGGCAAAGGTCGTCATGGACGAAAACATGCTGCGCCAGGCGTTGATGGCCTCGCGCTGGGTGGCGATGGCGGGATCGCGCAACTGCGGCTCGACCCAGGGCCCCGAGTCAGCCAGGTGGCCGAGAAAGTAGCCGGGGTCTCTGGCGACCTGCGGATGGGCGGTGAGGAATTGCAGGAGGGCGGGGTACGGTTCGAGATAGGCGCGGTTGGTGAGCAACGTCGGATCCAGCAACAGGACCCGCCCCAGCGACGGGGGAAACTGCCGCAGCAGTTGACGGAATTCGTTGCGTGTCTGTTCGGCGGACTGCTGCGCATCGGCGCTCACACCGCTTGTGGCCTGCGGGGCCTGCTGCGCCTGCACCCGCTCCTGGGCCACCGGCACCAACACCAGGGCCGCCGCCATCCCCGCGCCCACCATCATCCGTCTCATCGTCAGATTCATAAGTCCCTCTGACGGCTAATACGGAAGGAGGGGGCTGGGGTTAACCACCCCAGCCCCCATCCTCGATTTACATGATCGTGAACGGGACGGTCAGCTTGGTCTTGTCCCAGCTCATGACGATCTGCCCGCCCTTGCCGGCCGGTTCGATCGCGATGGTGAACTGTTCGACGGCGGTGTCGAGCGTTTCGGTCGTGACGTCGACGCGTCCGAGATCGTTCTCGGCCTTGTAGGCGGTGCCCCACTGACCGGTTTCCTTGTTGATGATGAACTTCCAGGCGCCGGTCTCAGTGGGCAGTGTCCAGAGGGTCACGGAACCGGCACTCACGTGCAGGTTGCCAAACATCAGCATCTTGTCGGTGGTGAGAATGGTGGCCTCATCGGCCCCCGTGCGCCACACGCGATTCCACGGAACGAGTCCGCCAAAGATGGTACGGCCCTTCATGTTGGGACGCCCATAGGTGATGCTGACTTTTGCGCCCGCAATCTCTGCGGACACGGTTTCATGAGGACTGGCGCGCTGCTGCTGCGCTTCCGGCACGGCCACCACGGCCAACCCGAGAACCACAGCGGCGATCGCACCACGACGAAGCAGGGAGAAATGTGTCATGTCTTAATCCTACTATTACAATTTGTCCATGCAACAACAGGCCCCCCCGCCGCAGGCGCCGCCACGAACGACCGGGCCTCGGAGTTCGGAATTTGTCTTTGCCAGGGTCCGGTACGACTCCGGCGACTGGGACTACAACCCCAAAGTGGCCGCCAATATCCTCGACAGCCTCCTGCAGTACACGACCATCCCGGTCTACCCGCAGGAGGTGGTCATCACGCTGGATTCAGAGGAACTCTTCGCGTTCCCGTTTCTCTTCATGACCGGCCACAAACTCGTCCGGTTCACCGAACACGAGCGCGAGAACCTCGCCCACTTCACCCGGACCGGCGGCTTGCTGTTTTCCGACGACTGCAACCACGACATCGACGGTCTGTATGCCAAGTCGTTTGAAGAGGAAATGCGCCGCACCTACGCCGACGTGCCGGCCGAAGCGGCCATGCCCAAGATCCCGAATACCCACCCGCTGTACACGTCGTTTTTTGATTTCCCTGACGGCCCGCCGCAGACCTCACACGAACTCAACGGCTGGGGCGACGACATGGTGCACGACTACCTGCGCGCCGTGGACCACGTGCCGAGCGCCGGACGCCCTGGACGCCTCGGGGTGCTCTATTCAAACAAGGATTACGGCTGCGAGTGGGACTATGACTGGCGCAACAAACGCTTCCGCAAGGAAGACAACACGCGCTTCGGCGTCAACATCGTCGTCTACGCCATGACAGCGTGAAACGATTTCACAGGGAGACACGGAGTCTCTTTAAAGAGGATTACACAGGGAGGCACGGAGTCTCTCCAAGCTGGTGAAAAGCCCAGCGAGCCCACCCCAGAAGAACTCCGTGTTCTCCGTGCCTCCCTGTGATCAACTCTTACGAGAACGCCGCTCCGACGAGGATCTTGCTGATTCGCATCCACGGGGAGCCGTGCGAAATCGAGTTCGTCTGCGTCGGCTGGCCCTTGGCGTCGCCGCCGGTGCCGAACATCTGCCACGTCGACTGATTGCCGCACGCGTCCATGTTCGCCCAGAAGTCAGTGGTGATCGCCTGGTAGGCGACGTTGGTCGCCATGCGGGTGACCTTGCCGTTTTTGATCTCCCAGAACGCGTTGCCGCCGAACTGACCGTTGTAGCGCTGCTGGTCGATCGAGTAGCTGCCGCGCCCGTCAATCATCACGCCGTCCTTGGTGTCGGCGATCATCTCTTCGAGTGACGGCCCCTTCGGGTCGTAGTCCACGTGCAGGTTCGGCATGCGGAGGAACGGATAGTCGCGCCATGACAATGCGCCCGTGCAGCCCCGGCTCTCGGTCTCGCCCATGTAGTGCGCGGTTTCGCGGTTGGTCTGCAGACCCACGAGAATGCCGTCGCGCACGATCGGCCAGCTCTGCGTCTTCACGCCGTCATCGTCATACCCCACGGTCGCCATGCCACCTGGGATGTTGCGATCGGCCGTGACGTTGAAGAGCGGCGAGCCATACTTCAGCTTGCCGACGTCGCTGACCTTGATGAAGCTGGTCCCGGCGTAGTTGGCCTCGTAGCCGATGATGCGATCGAGCTCGGTCGGGTGGCCGATGATTTCGTGAATTGTCAGCATCGCGTGCGACGGCGACAGGATCAGATCCTTCACGCCCATCCCGAGCGGCTTGGCCGTGCAGTACTCCACCGCTTCCGAGGCAATGCGCTCGGCGTTTTCGATCATGCCGGAGCTTTCCGCAATCTCCCAGCCGCCGGTCTTCATCTCTCCGGTGAACTGCCGCGACCGCGTCACGTCGCCCACGCGCCCCGTCACGTTGAACTGTGGCTGCGTGTCGTAAATTTCCTGTTCGATGTACGACCCTTCCGACGACGCGAAGTAGCGCCAGTCGTAGCCCATGTTCACGCTGGCGTTGACCGACGCCACGTTCTCGGTCTTCATGACAATGTCGACCACGCGCTGCACGTAATTCTGCATGTCAGACATCGGCACCGTGGTCGGGTCCTTGACCATCGGCGTCTTCCAGTGCGCCGTATACGCGGGCACCGGAGCCAGCTGCACATCAAACGTCTTGGCGATGGCACTGGCTCTGGCCACGTCGATCGCGACCGCGGTCACACGCTTGATTTCGTCTTCGGTCACGATGGGGCTTGAGGAGAAGCCCCACACGCCGCTGTGAATGACACGGACGCCGAACCCGGCAGGCCCCAGCGGGCCCGCACCAGTACCGAACGAGGCAAACCCCTGGGGGCCCCCGCCGCCGCCACGTCCGCCTCCACCGCCGCGACCACCACCGCCGCCGCCGCGACCACCGCCCCCACCCCGGGCACCGGCCAACTGGCCGCCGCGACCGGAGGCGCCACTGGCACTGACGTTCTGTCCTGAGGACCGGGTGAACCGGATGTCGGCGTACGTGCAGCCCGCGGCTTTTGCCTGCGCCAGCACCTGGTCGGCCAGTCCCTTGAACTTCGACTGCAGCGGATCGCCGGTCGGCGACTGCGCGATCAGGTCCGCAATGATGTCGTGTGACGCCAGGACGAGCCCGGAGGCGCCGACAGTCTTGATGAAGTTTCTGCGTGTGAAATTCATGATCAGTTCCTTAAACAGCCGGTGACAGTGACGTCATGTAGAAGTCTTCCATGCGCACGGGGGGAATCAGGCCGGAGTTGCCGCCGTCGTACGACTCGCCCATGTGCATCGGCACCGGTTTGCCGACGAGCGAAATGTTGTTGTAGCCCACCAGCGGAGACATGTTCCACCGGAAGTTCTGTACCGGCATCGTGATTTCGCCGTTTTCGATCAAGAACAGTCCGTCACGCGTCATGCCCGTATTGAGCAGGGTTTCGTTGTCGACACCGCGGATGTACCAGAGGAAGGTCACGAGCAGGCCGCGTTTGGTCTGTTTGATCATGTCGGCCACGCTCAGGTCGGAGCCTTCCATCACCAGGCTCTGGTTGATGCCCGCACCGGGGTTCGTGCTGTTGGGGCCGCCCGACAGATTGCGCAACACCCCGTTCTCGAGCCAGGTGACCGGCGCGGCCGGTGTGTTGTTGCCGAGGATCGTGTTCTGTCGCAGAATCGGATTGCCGATATCGCTCTTGAGCGTCACCAGGTCGCTGAAAATCTTGTCGCCCGGCTTCTTGTCGCGCATGAAGTCGCCGCCACCTCCGCCAAAGATGCCGGTCATCAGCGAGAGAAACCGTGCATTGGCGCGCGGTTCGAGGATCACCGTGTACCGTCCCGGCTCAAGCGCGCGGGCGTTGCGGCTGTCGAGCGCCTTCTGCGAGGCCACCTCGCTGATCTCCACCGGGTCGATCATGCTGAGGTCCTTGATGCCCGTGGTGCCGGCCCAACCCGAGCCGCTCCCGTCGGGCATGCGGCACGTCAGAATGAAACTCGCCTCAGCCAATTCGTAGAATGCAAACAGCCCGTTCGAGTTGGCCTGGCACGTCGCCTGGTGCATCTTTGGGATGTAGCCCGAACCAACCGTGCCCATCTTCTTGCTGATATCAATGCTCGTCCGCACCATCTTTGCCCGCTCGAGCGGACCAAAGTTCCGCATGGCCGGCAACGCCGCATCCACCGGAATGTACTCCTGCGGTCCGAGCAGGTTCGGCGCGTTCGGCCGATCAGGTCCCGCCTTCGCCTCTGTCTCAGCCTCGGCGACGATGCGCTTGAGGGAGGCCTCGGAAAAGTCGCGCGTGGAGACGCTGGCCGATTTCGTACCGAAGTACGTCGTCACGTTCAGCGACTGATCGAACTGAACCAGATTGGCCGAGATTGAAGAGTTGGCAAACCGGGTACCGGAGCGTTCGGAGGAGTTAAAACTCACCTCCACCGCATCGGCCGTGGCCATGTTAAAGATCGCGTCCGTGATCGCCTTGACCTGCTCGCGTGAGTGCATGGAGACGAAGGTTAGAAGGCGCGGCGCGGAGTGTCAAGCTGAAGGCGCCGGTGAAACACACAGACGGTGCTCGGCGTAATGCGTGGGTTGTTACCGCGCGCCACGACGCCGACGGGACCACCACTCCACACTCAGCAGGCCCGCAAACGGCACGACCCACCAGGGCGAACGCATGGGCCGTGTCGGCGTTGCCACCGGCTGCGACGGCACGGCGGCATCCACGAGCGTCGGTAGTGAATCGATCTCTCCCATCGAGACGACCGCACCGCCGCGGGAGGACGCGTAGGCAGACAACGCGCGCTCGCTGGCCGGTACCGGTGTGTACGAGTCGCCCGGTTCAACGACCAGAAATTCGGCGGTGGCCTCAGCGGTCCGTGCACCGTCGGTGTTCACGACCAGGCGATACCGACCCGGGACGTCCGGCGCACGGAACTGCGTGCGATAGCGCCCCGCGGCGTCGGGCCACAGGCGCACGGGCAGCACCGCGCCATCTGTGCTCTGCCACTCCGCACGCGGCACTGCAGCGCCAAGTACGTCAATGATGGCGATGACATCGGTGCCGGTCGTCACGAATCGTGAGGACAGGCGCACATCGACGGGTCGCGGAGTCGCTGCGGATTCGTCGCCGACCACCGACCGCCAGAACGACGCGTAGCCCGAGGTCTCGGCTGTGCGCGTGCGCCATCCATCAAGCGCACTGCTCACAATCACGCGCCCCCCGCCCATCGGCACACGCCACACCGCGCACCGACGCGGCGTGAGGCATCCAGCCACCCCCTCCGCGCCAGAGGGCCATGTGCCAGGCCACAGGAACTCGCTCGCGGTCCACACGCCGGCCGCGCTCTCCACACGTTCGAGGTCCGGCCGCCGCTCCTCGCTCCAGGTCGGCACACCGGTCAGTCTCGACAACACCGCGGCGCCGTCGTCACCAGGCACCAGCACCACCGCACCCTCACGCTCGCGAAGGTACGACTCGAGCGCAGCCGCCGCCGCCACGGTGAGCACCTCGGGAGTCGAGACCACGATCAGGTCGAAGTCAGCCAGATCGCCAGCCCTGTCGATCGTCGCAGGTGGTGCCCCGGCCTCCGCCGCCACTCCACGCGAGGTGATGGCACGGACAACAACATCAAAGCGGGGATCGTCTTCGAGTGCTCTGCGAATGAACGTGCCCGCCCACGACGGACGGGCGTCATACACCAGTATTCGCAGGGAGCGCGCGACCACCTCGGTCGCCGAATCGGCCGCGACCTCCGGCCCGTCCCCCAGTGTGGCCGTGACGCGCAGGCGCGCAAGGCCCGTTCGCGCTGGCGCATACAGCAGGTCTGTCGTGACGACGGCCGTACCCGGTTCCACCACCCGCGTCTGCACGTCCACGGGCACGCCGTCGGCGAGCAGCGTGACGTTCACCGACTGAGCCGCGGTCGACGCCGGCACCTCGATGGTCGCGCTCACACGACTGACGGCATTCAGCGCCACCTCGTCGCTGACGCCTACCAGGTGAATCTCGGGGGCATCTGTCGCGGCATCAGGCACGACGATGAACGTGGGACCATCTCCGAATCCGGTCGGGAGGTCGCGACCGACCACCACTCGAGCCGCGGTCATCGGCGTCGCATCGGCGTCGATCGTGAATGCATCAGCCAGCGCGCCCCGCACACGTGCCACATCGGCATTACTCGCGCCCGGCGTCGTCTGGATGGCGACGCGCGTGGGGACGGCCCGGGCCACGACCCATGCCGGATCAACGACCGCCAGCACCGCGATCAGAATCGCTGTAATGCGACACACGCGTTCGACCATCAGCGCCCACCTCCGCGACGTTGCGCGTCGGCCAGCGCGCCCCGCAGTCGCCGCATCTCCGCATCGTCGCCAGCTGTCGACGCCGGAGCCGCGGTCTGCAGGATGGTCGTCATGCGCGCGGCCGCAGCCGTCAACGCGATGCGCGCATCGCCCTGCCTGCCGGCGAGGATCGCTTCGTTGGCTTTCGAGAGATCCGCCACGACATCGATGACCGTCGCATCACTGGCGTCGACCCCAAGCAAGGTGCCCACCAGGCTCGTCAGCGCCTCGCCATGGGCACCCGTCAGCGCGGGCGCGGCAGCGACATCGCCCAGCGTGGCCATCACATCTCGAAACGCCAGAATCGTGGGCGGCACCACCGGCGCCGCGATGGCCCGGCGCGCACGAGCCACGTCCGACATCGTGCCGGTCAGCCGGCGCGTATCGTCGATCGACTCGCGTTGCGTCAGCGTCCGCAGAATAAACCGACGCCGCGACAGCGCACGCTGCATGGCCTCAAGCGCAGACTTCTCAAATTCCAGTGCGACGAGCAAGTTCGACTCGGTCAGTTCAGCCGAGGCACGACTCATGTCGCGGATCGCACGTGCGAGGTCGGCGCGTCCGGTGTTGGCGAAACGGCCGTCTGATATCTCGTGCTCATGTGCGGCCTCGACGAACTCGTCCTCGAAGTGCCCCCCTGTCATAAACACCAGCTCGGCGCGCACCGAGCGCTGTTCGGCCGCCACCATCAGGGCCTCTTCACGAACCACCTCTGCCGACGGTGCAGCCTTCGATGTCGCCTTCGCGATCAGCCGCTCGGTTTTGAGGATCACCATCTGCTGACTGAGCGCGTATTTGTCCTGGGTGTCGTCAATGGCAAACCCTTCCGCCATCGCCTCACTCGCCGACACAATCTCGATGATGAACGCGTCCGACTCAACCGGGCGCGCGCCGGGTCTTGTGTCGGTGGCCAGGGCCCGGTACACCACCATGTCGCCCACCTCGAGCCCCAGCGCGGCCAACGGCAATGTGCCAGTACCTGTCCACTGACGCGCGGACGTGCGCGTCAGCGTCAACGGCACGTCACCTTCGGTGAACGTGAACGATTCTCCGACGCCGGCCACCTTCGTGTACGCCACGTGCAGTGAGCGCAGACCCAGATCGTCAGTCGCCTCTGCCGTGATCGCCAGCGTGTCGGTCGCCTCACGCAGGAACATGTCCTTGCCGGGCAGAGTCACGCGCGGCGCGGGTGGACGGTCCGGTGTCGCCGTGATCCCGATGAGTCGCCTGGGACCTGTCGTTCCCGCCTCATCTGCGGGCTCAATCGCGACGAAGCCATCGCTGGCCACGTCCACGGTGGAGGTGAACGTCGTCGCGTCCTGCCGCCCGGCGGCCGCTGCCCCTGCCGCAGTTTCGACCGTCATGGTCGTACCGCTGCCAGTGATCCGAAGATCCAGACGACTGCCCGCCAGTGCCACGATGCGATCGGGATTACGCTCCGTCTCCACAGGCAGACCGGTGTAGGCGGGCGGCGTGATGGTGACATGCACCCCGGACACCATCGGCGCTGAGGACGCTTCGGTCGCGAGGTCTGGTAACCAACTCGTGGCTCCCGGCACCTGCACGAGGAACACCGCCGCAAACAGCGCCGCGGCGGCGACGAAGCGCCCCGCCGGCTGCACCCACGGCGCGACACGGCCTGGCTCGATGCGGTCGGCCTGCTGCGCCGCGTCCTGCAACACCACACGACAGACCTCGATCGGAGTCGGACCTGAGTCCTTCAACAACGCCGCTGCCGTGACCACCACGTTGCGACACGCGGGCACGTGCGCTTCCACGGCCGCGGCGGCACCTGACTCCGATCTGTCGCAGCGCATCCACGCCACGACGGCGCCAACGAGCGAGAATGCCAGTCCCACGAGCACGCCGGTGCGTGCGGTACCGCCATTGAGCAGCACCATCAACACCACCACGGCACCGAGCGTCAGCCCGACAGCCGCACCCATCACCACAGCCTGCAGCCACCGCAGACGTGTGACGCGCGCCAGCAGGCTCAGCACAACGCGGGACTCAGGCCACTCGCGCATGCGAATCCTCCTCACTTCGGGTCGGGGCCATCACAGCCGGGCGTCTGCGCCTCACCCATGTCTCCACGGCCAACAGCACCAGGACCAGCGCCCACACCCAGCGCCCAAGCGGTGCGGGCTCCCCACTCCGCGGCACATCGTCGGCGCGCGGGTCACGCTGCCACGCCTCAACCACCTCGGCCGGCAACACGTCAGGCTCGCGCTCTGCCAGCGACACGGCAGACTCGGCCGAGGCACGAAGCGCTCCGGCAATGAGTGCGGCGGCTTCGACCGAGTCTGGGGGAAGCGTGGAGAGAAAAATGAGCTCGAAAATGACGTCGGGTGTCTTTTCCGAATCGACAAGGGAGCCGGAAAAGACACCCGACGTCATTTCCGGGTCGATACGTCGCGCGATCTCGTACACCGCTGGGGTGGCGATGGGGGTGGCGCGTGCCTTCAGAACGGCGAATTCGGGGGCACCTTCGAAGGCGATCACGATGGTGGGTGTGGTGAGCTCGGAGGCGATTTCGGAAGAAATCGCCTCCGAGCTCACCACGGCACGCGCGGCGGCCTCGGCCGCCGCGGCGCCGTGCACCCGCACCGTGCCCGCGCCTGACGGCGCAGGCACGGTGCCGGTCACCCCCACGCGCACAAATCGACGCCCTGCCGTCGCCGGCAGCGCGTCGAGGTCCGCGTCCACCAACGCACCCATCTGAAAATCCGAAATGACCGTCACCTCGCCGACGCGGGGCTGCGTCCGCAGCCACGCGCCGGCCTGCGCCACGCCATCACGCAGGTCCTCGGTGCGGATCACCACATCCTGCGCAGTGGGTCCTGCGTCCGGCTGCACATCCAGCGCCGCAAGCGCGGCCTCCGCCGCGCTCGCGCCGGTGCGCCCGTCGGCCAGCGTGCGCAGCATGCTGGCCGACGAGTCGACGACGACCGCCTGCGCCGGGCGACCGCCCGGCGCAGGCGGGGTGACCAGCGCCGGCTGCGCCAGCGCCGCCGCGGCCGCGGCGACGATGGCGATGCGGAGCGCGAGCAGGGCGACGTCGGGCAGGCGGTGTACCCAGACCCACGGGGGCGGGGTGGGCGGCCCGAACCGGGCCGGCGGGGCCAACCCCCCGGGCCGG
>JBBQDM010000008.1:0-162458 GCA_038319675.1 Vicinamibacterales bacterium | reverse complement strand
GAGCGATCCACCTTGTGGTTCCATGTGGTTCCATGAGGAAATACCTGTATTTGACCGGTGTGGGTTGGGGGCCCGGCGAAAGCCGGGCCGTGCGGGAGGAGGGTGGTCGGAAAGAAATGACGTCGGGTGTCTTTTTTAGATTTCAGCGATGCAAAAAAACACACCCGACTTCATTTCTTTCCGACCACCCTCCTCCCGCATCTGCCGCCTATGGCGGCACCCAACCCGCTGTCTGTCGTCATCTCCCAAGATCATGATGTCTTCGCTGCCATCACGACCATCACGACCGTCACGGTAAAAGCTCTTGCATTTCCTCATGGATCCTCATGGAACCTCATGGTGAAAAATCAGGGCACGTTTTTCACTCCCGGGGATGAAACGTGTCGTACACGTGCCGCAGGCGCGCTTCCAACACATGGGTGTAGATCTGCGTCGTTGAGAGATCGGCATGCCCGAGCATGGTCTGGATCGCCCGAAGGTCGGCCCCCCGCTCGAGCAGATGGGTGGCAAACGAATGGCGCAACACATGAGGACTCAGGTGGGCCGTGATACCCGCCTTCGCGCCGTACTGTTTCAGGATGGCCCAGAAGCTGCCGCGCGACAGGCGCCGTGCGCCGCGCGCACTGATAAACAGCCACGGCGCGTCGCGCTTCAGGGTGAGATGCGGTCGCCCGTCGCGCAGATACCGGCGGATCCACTCAGCGGCAATATCCCCAAGCGGGATCAGGCGCTGCTTGTTGCCCTTGCCGAGGCATTGCAGATAGCCCTGTTCGGCCTTGATGTCGGTCAACCGCAAACCGACCAGCTCCGAGACGCGCAGGCCCGTGGCGTACAACACTTCGATCAAGGCGCGATCGCGCAGTCCCCCTGGTGTGTCGGTCTCCGGTGCGGCGAGCAGCGCGTCCACATCCGCGGTGGACAAAAAGCGCGGAAGCGAGGCAAACAGCCGCGGTGCATGCAGGTCCTCGGCAGGATTCCCGGACACGTCGCCGCGGAGCCGCAGGTATTTGTAGAACCCACGAATGGTGGCGACCAACCGCGCGGCCGAGGTGGGTGACAAACCGTCGGTCATGGCGTCACGCACACACGCCTCAAGCGCCGGGCGGTCCAGGGCGGTCAGCGCGCGCGACTCGGCGTCGCCGAACAGCTGCAGCCGGGCGAGGTCACGCCGGTACGCGGCCAGCGTATTACGCGCCACACGGCGCTCGACTTCGAGGTGCCGCAGGTAGGCGGCGACGGGTTCCATGGGCGGTTTGCCTTCGTTGTCTGTGAGGACTACTCTAAACCTTAATTCGCTTTTTCCGGTTCCTTCCATGCCGTATCAATCCAAGTGGCAGTCCCTGCCGACCGAAGCCATCAACACCGCCTCGTTGTCGATCGACACGATGCCGATTCTCGACATCGTCGACCTCATGCTCGCCGAAGACAAAAAGGTTGTCGCGGCCGTGCAGAAGGAGCGCGAGCGCATCGCGCACGGGGTGGAAATCATCAGCGGCGCGCTCAAAAAAGGCGGACGCCTGATTCTTGTGGGGGCCGGCACCTCCGGTCGCCTTGGCGTTCTCGAGGCCGCAGAGATGCCGCCCACCTTCAGCACCAAACCTGAACTCGTGCAGGGCCTCATGGCCGGCGGTCAGGAGGCGGTCTTCCGGGCCCGTGAAGGCGTCGAGGACAACTACGAGGAAGGCGGACGCTGCCTCGCGCGCCTGCGTGTGACCAAGAAGGATGTGATCGTGGGCGTCTCCGCGTCCGGGATCACCCAGTTCGTGCGGGGCGCGTTGACGGTGGCCCGCAAAAAGGGCGCACGCATCATCTTTGTGACCTGCTGGCCCGGCACCGAACTGCAAAACTACGTGGACTTGATCATCGCTCCGTCGGTCGGCCCCGAGATCATTGCGGGGTCCACGCGCCTGAAAGCCGGTACCGCCACCAAACTTGTGCTCAACATGTTGACCACCGTGTCGATGGTGCGCATCGGCAAGACGTACGGCAACCTGATGGTTGACGTGAAGACGGGCTCCGAGAAGCTGAAAGATCGCGCCCAGCGCATCGTCTCCATGGTGACCGACGTCGAACCAGAGGAGGCGCGGAAGCTGCTGGTGAAGGCGAAGTGGAATGTGAAGGTGGCCATCGTGATGCAGAAAGGCGGCCTCACATACACCCAAGCCGGCAAGCGCCTGCGCGAGTCACACGACTCGGTTCGCGAAGCTATTGGTGAGGATCTCGAACCGCACCTGCGAACGCTGCTCGAGTCCAAATAACACTTCACACCCTCAGCGCAGCTGCGGCCTCTTGGTCGAGCAGCACCGTCACGTGCGGATGTGCCTGCAGCAGTGACGCCGGCACCCGCGTGGTCACCGGGCCCTGCAGGGCGCGCGCCACGATGCGTGCTTTGGCCGTGCCGGTGGCGATGAGCACCACTTCCCGCGCACTGAGAATCGTGCCGATCCCCATCGACAACGCCTGCGTCGGCACGGCTCGCCAGTCGCCCCCAAACAACTCCGCATTGGCGCGTCTGGTTTGTGCCCGGAGCGTCACGCGGTGGGTGCGCGGCGTGAGCGCGTCAGCCGGTTCGTTGAACCCGAGGTGACCGTTGCGACCGATGCCCAGGACGACCACGTCCAGCCCGCCCGCTCGGGCGATGCGTGCGTCGTACCGGCGCACCTCGTCACGCCAGTTCGTCGTCCGTCCATCAAGCACGTGCGCGCGTCGCGGCGCGATGTTCACGTGCGAGAACAGATGCGTCTCCATGAAGGTGCGATAACTGCCGGCATCGCCGTGGCCGACACCAAGAAATTCATCCAGGTTAAACGTCGTCGCCTGCGAAAAATCCGCCTTGCCCCGACGATGGGCGGCGACGAGGGCGCGATAGAGCGGGATCGGCGTAGCGCCGGTTGGCAACCCGATGACAAGCGCGGGTGTGGTGGCCAGTTGATCCAGGAGACGACGGGCGGCCGCGCGGGCCGCGTGTGCTGCAGTGCGATACGTGGTGATGGTCATGCGTCGGAATCACGATACGTGGGAATGACAAGCGTGCCGGCTCTGGCGGCGATCGCCAGGTGAATGGCCCCTGCCGCCGGCTCGCGGTCGAGGGGGCGCACCACGGTGTGTGGATGCGCGTGGGTCAAGGTGGCTGTGACGCCTGCGGCCAGACGTGGCACAGCCCGGAAGTTGCCGCCGGCGAGCACGACGGGGCCTTCCGGCAGATCGAGGCGGTCACACACCGCCCTGGCTGCGCGGCTGAGTTCCTGGGCACCGGTGTCGATGAGCGCGGCGGACCACGCATCGCCGTCATTGGCGGCGTCCTCCACCAGTGACGCAATCGCAGCGACGGTCGACGGTTTGAAACGACCGTAATAGATCTCGCGCACGAGGTCCTGAGGACGGGCGACCTTGTAGTGCGCCAGCACACGCGTCGTCAACGGTGTCTGCGGGCCCCGACCATCCGAGGCGCGCAGGACGGCGCGGAGGGCCTGTCGGCCGAGCCAGTACCCACTGCCCTCGTCGCCCAGGACGTACCCCCACCCGCCTGCGCGGGCCGCGTGGCCCTGGGCGTTGCGTCCATACGCGATCGAACCGGTACCGGCGATGATGACCACGCCCGGCGCGCCGGGTGCACCGGCTTCGAGTGCAATCAGCGCGTCGTTGACCACCACGACCGGGCACCGCGGTACCAGTCGGGAGAGGATGCCGCGGACGATGGCGGCATCCTCGGGACGGTCCACACCGGCCATGCCGATACACGCGGTCGTCGGCCAGGTGTCGGCCTGCGACGTGGCGGCCTGAATCACCTGGTGCAGCACCTTCTCCACCTGCAACTCGCCCGCGTTTTGCAGATTGGCCCCCGGGCCCCGGGCCTCGCCCAGGAGCCCGCCCTCGTCGTCCGCTATCTGGCACACGGTCTTGGTGCCGCCTGCATCAATGCCCAACACAGACATACCGTGTCAGCGTACTGCATTGACACCCCGCGAAGGCGACTGGTACCGTCAAGAAATCTCATGGTCCTGTTCTGTCGCGGTACGGTTGCTGTCTTGTGTGTGGTGTGGCTCACGGCCTTTGGTGCGCCGGTGTCGGTGGCGACGACTCCGGTACCGGTGACCGATGAAGTGCGCGGGTTGTGGGTGCTCCGCTCGTCACTCGCGTCGGCGGAGCGCGTGGATGAGGTGATCCGGACCGCTGTTGACGGCGGCTACAACACTCTGCTTGTGCAGGTACGTGGACGTGGCGATGCGTATTACCCAAGCACGCTCGAGCCGCGGGCGTTGGAACTGCAGGGACAACCTTCCACGTTTGATCCCTTGCAGCGCACGATCGAACGGGCACACGCGGCGGGCCTGCAGGTGCATGCGTGGCTCAACGTCAATCTGGTGGCGAGTGCGGCGACACTGCCGCAGGCGCGCACCCATGTGGTGGTGCGCCATCCGGCGTGGGTGATGGTGCCGCAGGCGCTCGCGGCCTCCATGGCGACACGTGACCCGGCCAGCACCGGCTACCTGACCCCGTTGGCCCGATGGACACGCGACCGGAATGCCACGGTCGAAGGCCTCTTCTTGTCGCCGATTCCGGAAGGGTCGCAGGTGTACACGTTGTCAATCATTCGTGACCTGCTGGAGCGGTACACCCTCGACGGGCTGCACCTCGATTACATCCGGTATCCCACTCCGGACTTTGACTACAGTGCCGGTGCGCTCGACGCGTTTCGCGCCGATCGGTTCGAGGCGGCCACCCCGGCAGAGCGTCAGCGCCTCGATGCGCTGCGCCGGACCGACCCCACGGCGTGGACCAGGGCCTACCCGCAGGCGTGGGACGCCTTTCGTCGCGATCGGCTGACCACCCTGGTGTCGCGGATCCGCGCGTTGGTGCAGGAGACGCGTCCGCAGGCGGTGGTGTCGGCGGCGGTCATTCCCGTGGCGGCTGACGCCCGCCGGTACAAACTGCAGGATTGGTCGGCGTGGGCGCAACAGGGCCTGCTCGATGCGGTGGCACCGATGGCGTACGCGACGACGGTCGCGGAGTTCTCCAAGCAGATTCAGGCGACGAAGAGCGGGGCCCACGGCCGTCCCGTGTGGGCGGGCATCGGCGCATGGCGCCTGCCTGTCGCACGCACAGCCGATCACATTCGTGCGGCGCGCGCGGCCAACGCCGAGGGCATTGTGTTGTTTTCCTACGACAGCCTGCTGACTGCGGTTAGCCCACGTGGCGCGTACTTCACCCGCCTGCGTCCCGCGCTGCTGGCCAACGACGAGCGCTGATGTTCACCCGCACCCAGGCGCTGATGCACGAGGTGCGTGACGTCGCCGCGTCACCGGCCATTGTGTGTGAAGTCGGCACCTCGGCCGGTATGGTGTGGCGACACGCGGTGGGGCACCTCACATACGCGGACGCCGCGCCACCGTGCACCGAGGCGACGATGTTCGATCTGGCCTCCTTGACCAAGGTGATCGCAACCACGTCGATGGTCATGCGGATGGAGCGCGAGGGCCGACTGTCGATCGATGCTCCGGTGAGACGCTACCTGCCGACCTGGTCCGGCCCGGGCACCGACATCGTCACCATTCGCCACCTGTTGACGCATGCGTCCGGACTGGCAGCGTATCGCCGGCTTTGGGAGTCGGCCCAGACACCCGACGCGCTGCAGCGGGCCGTATTGGCGGTGCCACTCGAACGGCCGCCAGGGACGGCCGCCGTGTACTCCGACATCGGGTTCCTTCTGTTGGGGTGGGTGGTGGAGGCGTGCGCCGGTGACTCACTTGATCACCTCTGGCGGGCCATGTGGCCGGCGTCTGCGCCGTTTCTCGGCTACACCCCCCCGCGCGCGATGTGGGACGCCATTGCTCCGACCGAAGACGACCCGTGGCGAGGTCGCGTGCTGCAGGGGGAGGTGCATGACGAACACGCGTTCGTGCTGGGTGGTGTGGCGCCGCATGCGGGACTGTTCGGGTCGGCAGAGGCGGTTGGCGTGTTCGGGGCGACAGTACTGCGCACCTTTGCCGAGGAGACGTGGCTCGGTGACCCGGCCGCGATGCGACGCTTCGCGAGCCGCGACAGTGTGCCTGGCAGCTCGCGCGCGCTGGGCTGGGACACGATGTTGCCGACCTCGTCGTGTGGCACACGCCTCTCACCCACCGCGATTGGCCACACCGGGTTTACCGGTACGTCGCTGTGGATTGACTGGGAGCGCGATCTTTACGTGGTCATGCTGACCAACCGCGTGCATCCGACGCGCAGTAATGAGCGTTTTGTACCGATGCGTGCGCGCTTGCACGACGCTGTGAGCGTAGACCTCGGGTAGGGAAATTCGTTCGGATCAGTGATCGAGCCCGCCGCGACCGCGACCGGGCGCAGTTGGGACGCCGCCACCCCGCCCCTGACCTGGCGGGCCAATCGGTTGCAGTCCTCGACCGCCCGTGGGTTGCCCGCCTCGGCCGGGGTTCACTTCAAAGCCCCCTCGACCCTGGTTGCCACCGCGCCCGTCGCCACCGCCGCGCCCGCTTGGGCCGCCCATTCGCCCGCCTGCTGCCCCGCCCATAAGTGGCAACGCTGTCTGGACGGTGAACTGCCAGTCGATGTACCTCTGCTGATTCTGGTACACGCGAATCGACGTGTCAGTGCTCGTGCTGTACACGCCCTGGATGCTGCCAATGACCTGCTGGCCACCAAAGGCCGACCCGGCAGCGCCGCCACGGCCACCCCCGGTCTGGGGTGTGGGCGTGCCGCGACCGCCGACGGCACCGCCAGTGGTGCCGCCTGGCCCCTGGGGGGCACCGACCCCCGCAGCTGCCGGCTGCCCGGCGGGAAGCAGGCCAAAATCCTCACCGGTAATGGGGTCCTTCCACTTTTTGCGGAGGAACTTGCCCTCATAGAGCAGATCGATGTTCGCCGGGAGGAGGTTGTTGTTCTTGCGGGAATACAGCACGATGGCCCGGGCATACTGCTGGCCCCGGAAGATCAGTTCCTCTTCGTGCTCACGAATCTGCTGCTGTCGCCAGGTGGGCAACATCGCAGTCATGCCGACGGCCATGACCGCCATCACAACCAGCAACACGACCATCGTGAAGCCGCCATCGTCCAATCGGAGGTATGGGCGACTGGACAGGCGTCTCGGGCCCACGCTGCCTTGACCCTCTAAGTGCATGAACGTAATATCCTTAACGATCCGCATGGTACCACGCCGCCTCTCCCCCATAGTGCTCTCAGGCCTTTTGACGACCATTGGTCTCGGTTTGGCCTCGTGCGACAAGGTGCCGCTGCTGGCCCCGGCCGGTACGGTGATTTCGATGGTCTCAACCACCAATGTGTTGCCCATCAACGGCGCCACGGATGTGGTGGCCGTGCTGATCGAAAACGGCAGCACGGGCACGGGTACAGGGAACAACGCGGCAACGGGGTCGTCCGGGACTCCGGTCCACAACGGGACGCTGGTGTCGTTCACTACCTCCCTGGGCAAGATTGAGCCGGCAGAGGCCCGCACCAACAACGGGCGTGTGACGGTGAAGTTCACGGCAGACGGTCGTTCGGGCACGGCCATCGTTACGGCGTATTCGGGCGCTGCGCGGCAAACACTTGAGGTGCTGATTGGCGGAGCGGCCGCTGAGCGCGTGCTGGTGACGGCCAATCCGACGAGTCTGCCCTCCAGCGGTGGCACGTCCACCGTGACCGCCCGTGTTGAGGATGCCAGCGGCAATCCCCTGCGTGGTGTGCCGGTAGCGTTCACAACAACCTCTGGCACGCTCTCTCCGGTGTCGGCAGTGACCAACGAGGCGGGGCTCGCCACGGTGGCCCTGACGACCAATGCGGCCGCCACGGTGACCGCCACAGCGGGCGGCAAACAGGGTAACGCCGCGTTGACCTTGCGGTCATCGTCAAGTCTGTCGCTCAGCATCCCGGCCGGCAGTGTGACGGTCGGAGCGCCCGCGACCTTCACCATCACACCCCAGACCGGCACTGCAGGCGGGGTGCTGTCGAATGTGGTGATCCGGTTCGGCGACGGCGGATCCCGAACCCTCGGGACCATCACGGGAGCCACGACCGTGAACTACATCTACAGCAGTGTGGGAATTCACGATGTGACCGTCTCGTCGACCGACCAGGACGGCCAGCCCGTCGGGGCCTCTGGCAGTGTTGCTGTGGTGAACTTCCAAATTTCAGGGGCCGTCTCCCCGAACCCTGTTCAACTGGGCACCGGGATGAACTTCACCGTGTCCGGCGTTCCGGCGGGAGTATCCATCGACAGTGTCACGTGGGACTTCGGCGATGGCAGTACTCCGCGGACGACGCAGTCGTTGAGTGCGAACCACCAGTACTCGCAGCGTGGGTCATACAACGTGGTGATTACCGTGAAGCCGACCTATGGTCCGTCCAGAACCGCGTCGGTGACTGCCACCGTGAACTAGGCGCAGACACCGGCTAGAGTTTCGGACAGAAAGGGTTTCGGGTAGGGTTTTCGCGAATCAAGAGCGCCGCGAAAACCCTACCCGAAACCTTATTCCCAGTCCGAGTAACGGCTGCCGTCGAGCGCCATACCATCAGAGCCGCTTTTGACGTCGTAGATCCCGATCTCCGATGAGGGGCGGCTCGGGTCTGGCTCGGCGGGGGTGGTGGACCAGGTGTCGGTGGAGCGCGTGATGGGGTCGAGTGGCACCGCCCGCAGATACCCGTCACTGACCAGCGCCTGAATTGAGGCCGGGTACTGCCCCTTGTCGGCGAAGTACTGGTCGATCGCATCCCGCATGCGGAACAGATTGGTCTTGAGTGTCGCTTCCTGCGCAGCGCGTATCGACGTGCTGTATTGATTCATGGCGACGGAGGCCAGGATCATGATCAGCGAAATCACCACCAGCAGTTCAATCAGCGTCCAGCCGTGATCGCGGCGGGCTTTGTTCGTGCGCATCGTTACCAATCCTTGTATTTGGTGCCGTCAAGGGCCGTGCCCTCGGACTTCGAGTACACGTCATAGACGTTCTGCCCGCCCCACACCGCCGAGTCGCGGTTGTCCTGATAAGAGCGCATGCCCCAGTCAGTCGTGCCCGTGATCGGATCGATCGGGATGCGGCGCAGCAGTTTGATCTTGCTGCCGCTTGCGTCGTTGTTGCGGGCGACCCCTTCGACCAGCACGGTCAACGACGCCGGATATCCTTCGCTGCCGAACGGCACTTCGGAGGGCGCGATGATCTGGGTATCCGCATAGTCCTTGAACTTGTCGATGGCCCCGCGCATCTCACGTAGCACCCGCCGTAACTCCACCTCCCGCTGCCGCTTCATCGTCACCCGCGCCAACGGCAGTGCGGCCGAGGCCAGGATGAGCAACACGGCCGTGGTCACGAGCAGTTCAATAAAGGTGAAGCCCGCGACTTTGCGAAAAAATGCTCGTCGAGTCATGGGCCTCCGCCTCCCTACTTCACCGTCACGGTCGCGGGCACCAACTGCAGGGGCACCTGCTGCCCCGCCGCACTCATTGCCACGCCGGCCAGCGCGATCTGTGACTGCCCCGGTCCGATCGCCTCGAACACGATAGTGGCCAGCAGTCCGTTGCCGGTCGCGCCCACCTTGTCGCCTGGACGAGTAATCGCCAGGTCGATGCGTCCTGTGTCGGCATCAATCCTCGGCACAAACGTGGTCGTGGCCCCGTCCGCACGCATCAGGTTGCCTTCGTTTACCACGGTGGCCCGAAGCACGGCCGGGTTGTAGGTGACCGTCAGGCTCATGGTCGACATCTGCGAGGCGTTGGTCACTGTCAGCGGCACGTTGTAGGGCTGTCCGCCCATCTGCAGCTCAGCGCCGGGCGGAGTGATGACGATGCGCGCCTGGCCGCTTGCAGCCGGCGGCGCGTCGCCCCCACCTTGAATCGGCACGATGCCCACCGCGCGTCCGGCCCCTGTTGGGGGTGTCGCCGGCGGGGGCTGTTGGATTGTGGGCGGCGCAGCCGTGGCTACCGGCGGGGGCGTGGCGCCGGCGGGAGGAGCTGCCTGTCCGGCAGCGACGCCGGCCAGGGACTGCTCCGTGATCAGCGGGGGTTGCGAGGTGGCGCCAAAATTGTTGCCCGTGCCCACGTACATCGGCGCCAAATCCGCCGGCGTCAGTTCCTGCGAACGCAGAATCCGCGGCGTGATGATCATGATGATGTCGCTGGCACCCACGGTCGTGTCGGTGCCGCCAAACAGCGACCGGATGAACGGGATGCGATTGAGTCCGGGCATGCCGCGCACCACCTCGCGGTCCTCTTCCTTGATCAGACCGGCGAGCAGATTGGACTCGCCATCCCGCATGCGCATGGTCGTGGTCGCGATACGGGATCCAAACGACGGGAGCGACTGCCCGGCCACGTCCACATTCGCGCCCACGCGACTGCTCTCAACCGTGATGTCGAGAATGATCTCGCCGTCAAAACTCACGCGCGGCGTGATGCTGAGGTTGATGCCAATGGGTCTATACGAAAACGACGTGACCGGCTGGTTGGCAATGCCTCCAGTGGCCTGTGCGGCAAACGTGGTGGTGGGAATCGGAATTTCGTCACCGAGTTTCAGCGTCAACGTCGCGCGTTCCTGCCCCCGCAGCTGCGGACGTGCCAGCAGCTTCGTCTTGGAATCCGACTCAAGCAGCCGAATCAGGGCACTGGGCACGGTGGTATAAAAGTCGGCCGTGCTGACGCCCTGGCTCACCGTATTGAGGTTGAACGGCGGTGGCTGCGACGGAAACGCGTTGGGCGTGGTGGCCGTGTTGGGCGGAGCCACTTCAGGCGACATGGTGAAGCCGAGCGCATACTGGCTCAGGTTCAGGCCCAGCTGTTTCACCCGCTGCTGGTCGACCTCGAGAATTTCCACGTCAATCAGCACCTCGGCCTTGGGTTTGTCGTTGGCCGTGATGAGCTGATCGAAGACCTGGAGGACGGGCAACGTGCCGCGTACGGTGAGGGCGTTTGTGTTCTTGTTGAGCACGACCTGAGGGCGCACACCAGGCACCTGCGCGATCAGCTGCGAGAGCAGTTGCTGCATTTCCTGCGCATCCACATGCGACAGGTAGAACACCTGCACATACACATCGTCGTGCGCCGTGCGTCCGTTCTGATCCGACCCGTACACCAGAATGCCGCGCGGGTTGACGACCTTGAAGGTGAGCTGGTTGGCGTTGAGCACCTGATGCAGTGCCGATTCAAGCGTCTCGCGCTGCAAGTCGATCGAATAGGGCCGGGCGAGTTGCGAGGTGATGCTCGGTTGCTCCACAAACGACACGTTGATGCCGGCGTACAGTCCGATGGACGTCAGGACTTCGCGCACCGCCGTGTTGGTGAAGCGCAGATCGACGGGCGCTCGCGGATCGGCGAGGACGGGCACCTGCGACACCTGCCGCGCCTGATCGCGCAAGGTGTCCATGCGGGAGGGCGGACGCATGGCTTCGATCTCTTCGCGCAGCCGACGTTCGATCGCCACGGCTTTGGCGGCGGCAAACACGTTGGCGGGGTCGAGGTCAGCGGCCAGGCGATACTCTGCGGCCGCCGCCGCCCACTGCTCCTGCGCCTCAAGCTCGCGGGCTCTGGCCACATGTTCGGCCGAGGCCGCGGCGGTGGCGCGCTGCAGCGCGATGCGCACGTCAATGCGCCCGGGTTCCTTGGCCAACGCCGCGCGGTAATACGCCACGGCCGCGTCCCAGTCGCCACTCTTGGCGGCCTGCTCCCCCTGTCGCACCGCGCGACCGGTCGCACACCCGCCCACAATGGTCAGGGCCAACACCAGGGCCGCACTTCGCTGCATTCTCGTTCTCACCACCGAGGCTCCTTCTGAACCGTCACGTCTATTGTCGTTTCCGTATCCTGCTAGCCTGACATTCGGATGGTCTGTTGCCCGCGACCATCGCCGTAGGCCATCACAATCGATTCCAGGCCAATTTTCACCAGTCGATACCGACCGTCGACCAAATCGCCTTCACGCGCCACGACCACGCCCCCGGCCACACTCAGCGCCACGATTCGGCCGGGCCGCGCGGGGTCCTCCACAAATCCCAGAAATTTCACGGGAATGGGCGGCAGCGGCGGCGGCCCCGTCTGCGGAGGTGGCGCCACGCGTACCGGCGCCGGCGGTGGTGGCGGGGGTGGTGGTGGCGGAGGCGGTGCCGGACGAGATCCGAATCCGAAAGGATTCCTTGCTCCCGACTGTTGCGTGGCGCTCGACTCGAGCGCCGTCAACTGCAACGGCTCCGGCAGTCCACTGCCCGCCTGTCCCCCGGTCGTCCCCGGCGTGGGTGTCGTGGTCACTGGCAGGTTGGACGCCGCAAGCGGCTCACTAGTCGTGCTCCCGCCAAACTGGGTGTACAACACGCCGAGCGCGACGATGACGAGCACGCCGAGCAGCAGGTATTGTCGACGCTGCTCTTCGGGAGTGGACGCGCTCAGTTTCACTGTCGTCCTCCCGCGAGGGCCGGGGCCGTTCGCGAGTAGTACGTGGCCACCTGCAGCACCACCTCCAGTGATCCCCCGCCGCCCCGCAGCTGTCCGCTCTGCCCCAGCGCGACGCGCTCCACAACGAAGAACTTCGGGGACGTATCGAGGTGATACAAGAAGCGCCGGATGCCGGCATATTCGCCCGTCAGCGTGACGTCAGTGCGGTACCGCATGAGCGGACTGTCTTCGACTTCCTCCGGCTCAAAGATGCTGCTGCCGTAGGTCAGCCCGGTCTCGGCGGCGAGGGCCGCCAGATCCGGGTACAGCAGCGAGCGTGCATCCGCGAGGCTGCTGGGCAACACCTCGGCATAAAACTTCGACAGTTCCTCCGCGGCCTGCACCTGACTGGTTCTGGTGTCGTTGGCGATACGGGCGGCGCGATGTGCCTCCGCGAGCGCGAGTTTGACGTCGCCTGCGCGTGTCTCGTCGCCGGCGACGCTGCGCGTCAACGGCACCACCGCCAGGCCAACAATCAGCAGGTTGATCGCGAGTGCCGTCAGCAACGGCACCACGACGACGCGACGTTCGGTCAACACACGGCGCCACAGGCTCATTGCACACCACCTTCCGGTGCGCCGTCGTTGCTGACGGCCGGGGGCAGGTAGAAGCCGCGAAGGGTCACCCGTTTCAGCCCCTCTTCCGTGGAGTCGGCCACCGCATACAACACGTCATAAAACGCGCCGGTGTCTTCCAGTGCTCGCGCGAACCTGTCGATGTCGGTCTCTGATCGACCGAGCAAGAGCATGGTCACGAGCGTGTTGCCTTTTTCGATCTCCGGCGACACGGCGGTGAGGCGCACATCAAACGGAATGGCGTCTTCGATGTACCCGAAGAACGTGCTCCAGCTGAACGTGCGGGCCGTAATCAGGGTGTTGGCGAGCCGGGTGGACGTGGTCAACTGCTGCAAGGCCATGCGGTCGACACTGGTCTGAACGGCCATGGCCCCGGCGCGGATCTCCTGCGCCTGCGCTTCGTCCGCACTGATTTGCGCACGCAGAGCCGATCGTGTCGACGACAAGGCGGTGAGGCGGATCACGTTGAAGATCGTCAGTGCCACGACCACCAGCGTCAGCACGATCAAGGCGAGTGAGACGAGTCGTTCGTTGAAAAACGGTCGAGTGGCGAGGTTGCCTCTGAGCATCATGGTCAGGCCACCTTCCGTTCGCGCACCAGCACGCCCACCGGCGCGGCCAGTGCGTCCAGGACCTCGGCCCCGGGGGTAATACGATCGCGCAGCGTGACAGTGGCGCGCACGTCCACCGAGTCGGCCTGTACCCCGAGCCGGGTGGATATTTCCCGGCGCACGGCATCCCCGCCACCCGGCGCCCATGCCGCACCGCAGAGCCACACCCGCGAGAACTTGGCGCCCCCCAGGCGGTCTTCGTGATACATCGCCGTTTGGTGGACCAGGGCTCCCAGAGGTTCTTCGTCCACGGCGAGCCGATGGCGATAAAACATCAGCGCGCCCTGGCGCACAATCGCCAGTGACGTGGAGTCCTTGGCCAGGCACACCAGCAACCAATCACCGGCTGGAGCGTTGCCGTTGGCCACGATGGCGTTCAGGACGTTCAGGCTCGCGATGTCCACCAGGCCCACATGGGTGCCCAGTGCGGTGACCGTCGCCTCGTACTGCGCGATGCTGTCGCGCTGCGCAGCGATGGCGGCCACCGTGGTCGCGCCCGGTTCATGGTGGGTCACCACCGAGGTCACCTGCGCCTCCTCAATCGGGAACGGCGTGGCCTTCTTGATCTGCCATCGAATCAGCTGATCAATGTCGGCGGCTTTGGTCGGCAGTTCGGCCAGCGTGAGCAGTGATACACGCGCGACCGAATCGGGCACCACCAGTGCGGCCCGTTTCGGTACCCGGAGGCCCGCCTTCTCGCAGGCGCGTCGCAACGCGGCGGTGACCACCGTGGGATCCGGCACGTTCGTGCCCAACAGGGACGGCGTGACCGCCCCCTCGGGCAGCGGCTCGGAGGCATACGCCGACACGGCAAGGCCCTCGGTGCCTGTGCCCACTTCGGCGACGGTGACGCGGTCGGCGGCGATCTCAAACGCAACGACCGGTGGCTGAGGCGCAAACATACTCATTCGACGAATGTCACCTTGTTGATTTCGCGCAACGTGGTTTCCCCGTTCATCACCAGCGTGACCGCGCACTCACGCAGGAACTTCATGCCTTCATCGCGCGCCGCGCGCTTGATCTCTGATGTGGGTCGTCGCTCGAGAATCATGTCACGGATGCGGTCGGTCAGGTCCATCAGCTCACAGATCGCGGTGCGGCCCTTGAAGCCCGTGCCGCCACACTCGATGCACCCGCCGCCTTCAAAAAACTGATGCGTGCGTGCCAGTGCGGGATCAAGCGCCGATTCCACCAGCATCGCCTCCGTGATGTTCGCCGGGCGTTTGCAGTCCAGGCAGATGCGCCGCACAAGGCGCTGCGCCAGCACACAATTGAGCGCCGAGACGAACTGATAGGGTTCGACGCCCATGTTGAGGAAGCGGCCGAGCACGTCAATGACGTTGTTGGCGTGCACGGTGGTGAACACCAGGTGGCCCGTCAGGGCGGACTGAATCGCGATCTGCGCGGTCTCGGGGTCACGGATTTCACCGACCATGATCTTGTCGGGGTCGTGTCGCAGAATCGACCGCAGACCACGCGCGAACGTCAGACCCTTCTTCTCGTTGATCGGAATCTGTGTGATGCCCCGCAGCTGATATTCGACCGGATCCTCAATCGTGATGATCTTGTCCTCGGATGTCTTGATCTCGGACAGCGCCGCGTACAGCGTGGTCGTTTTGCCGGAGCCGGTGGGCCCGGTGACGAGCACCATGCCGTACGGCTCGCGGATGTACTTCCGGAACCGGCGCATCTCCTCTTCCGGCCATCCGAGGATGTCCAGCTTCAGTTCGGTGAACTGCTCGCTGATTGACTCTTTGTCGAGGATACGGATGACCGAGTCTTCTCCGTTGACGCTCGGCATGATCGACACACGGAAGTCGATCGTCTTGCCGCGCACCCGCATCTTGAACCGGCCGTCCTGCGGCACACGTTTTTCGGCGATGTCGAGTTCCGACATGACCTTGATACGCGAGATCAATGTGCTGTGGTGGCGCTTGTCGATGGGCTTCATCGCCGATTGCAGTACACCGTCGATGCGGTACTTCACATGCACCGCATCATCACCGGTCTCGACGTGGATGTCCGACGCGCGACGCTGCAGCGCCGTGTAGACCATCGTGTCAATCAGACGGATGACGGGGCTTGCGTCCGACGTCAACTTGTCGACCGTCAGGTTCTCGTCGCCGGCGACCCCGTCCTCGTCGCGCAGGATCTGCATCTGGAAGCCTTCGGTGGCCTCCTCAAGCACGCGCGTGGAACTCTCACTCTTCTTGAGAATCCCCTGAATGGCCGAGGGGGCGCCCACGGTGACGCGCACCGGGATGCCCAATTGCATGCCGATCTCGTCGATGGCCTGCAGGTCACTGGGGTCCGACACCACGATCAGCAGCGTCTGTCCGTCGCGACGATACGGCACAAATCCGTACCGCAACATGAGGTCGGCCGGAATGCTCCGGAACAACTCGTTGTTGATCAGGAATCGCGTGAGGTCCACGAACTCGAGTTCGTAGCGCTCAGCCAGCTTCCTGGCGCGCGCGGCTTCGCCGGCGTGGTCGACCGCGGCGGGGTCGCCGTCCGCGTACAGGTTTTCGGTTTCGGCAGCCATTACATCACCGGGCCAGACTCGACAGTTGGAACAGAGGCATGTAGAGCGAGAGCAGCAGTCCCGCAATCACGATGCCCATCACAATCAACAATACCGGCTGCACGAGGTTCGAGAACCGCGTGAGGCTGGTGTCATTTTCTTCATCGTAGAAGTCCGCAATGCTGTTGAGCATCTCGGCCAGCGCGCCGGTGGACTCCCCCACTTCGACCATTTCGATGGCCACATCCGGAAACGTCCGGCGTTGCTGCAGCGCATGCGCCAGGCTCGACCCCTCCCGCACTTCGCGGGCGACGATGCCCAGGTCGGCAGCGACCGCCTGGTTGCCGACAGACTTCGCGGCGATGTCGAGCGAGTTGACCAACGGGATGCCGCCGGCCAGCAGCGTGGAGATCGTGCGCGCCACCTGGGCCGTCGAAAACTTGCGACTGAGCGGGCCAAACCACGGCAACCGCATGATGGCGCGATCGAGGCGGCCGCGCTGGCCCGGCTGGCGAATCCACACGCTGACTGCGATCACCATCGCGAGCAGGATCGCGACCCACAAAAAGAAGTAGTCCACCACGGAGGTCGAAAACGCCACCATGATTTGTGTGGAGGCCGGCAATTCCGCACCGGGGCCGAACCCCGCATAAAACAGCGCAAACTCCGGCACCACCTTGAACACAATCAAGCCGACGACGGCGGCCGAGAGCGCCAGCAGCACCACGGGGTAGATCAACGCCGATACCAGCTTGCCGCGCACGCCGGCGATGACCTTCATGTGCGACACGTAGCGGCGCAACACCGTTTCGAGGCTGCCTGATTTTTCGCCGGCCATCAGTGAGGCGTGGTAGATGCCGGTGAACATGCCGCCCTGCGCCTCGAACGCATCCGACAACGCACTGCCCGACCGCACCCGCTCATACACATCGTCAAGCACCTGCTTGAAGGTGGGGTTGGGCACACGGCGCCGCAGGATGTCGAGCGACTGCACCAGCGGCAACCCGGCGCGCAGCAGTGTCGCCATCTCCTGGTTGAAGATCAGAAACTCTTCCCTGCTGATCTTCCGTTTGCGGTTGCGCAGGGTGAACGAAAACCCCCCGACACTGCCCACCGGTTGCACCGAGAGCAGAAACAACCCCTTGTCTTCGAGTTCCATGCGCAGACGGGCTTCATTCTCCGCCACATATGTCGCCGATGAGACTTGCCCGGTAGCGGTGGCGACGCGGCAGCGAAATTCCACGGGCGCGTCCTACTGTTGTCCCGTCAGCGACAGAATGCGCTGCACGTAATTCTGGGTTTCACGAAACGGCGGAATGCCCTTGTACCGGCTGACCGCGCCCTCGCCCGCGTTGTAGGCGGCCAGCGCCAGTGATTCCCGACCGCGACCGTAGCGATCGAGCAGGCCCCGCAGATGTCGCAGACCGCCGGACAAATTCTGGGCCGGGTCGAACGGATCCTCGACGGCATACTGGCGGGCCGTGGCCGGCATCAACTGCATCAGACCCATCGCCCCCTTGGGGGAGACCGCATTCGGCCGATAGTTGGATTCCACGCGCACCACCGCGTGCGCCAGATGCACGTCCACACCGTAGTCGGTGGCCATGCGGGTGATCAATTCATGAAGTTCGGTGGCGCTGGGCACCGGAGGCAGCACCACTGCCACCGTGGACTCAGGCGCGGCCACCTCGGGTTCCGGTTCCGGCCAGGGGACTTCGTCGGGCCGCACATCGACCACAAAGTCGCGCGGCGCGCGCAACTCTCCACCCGTGCGCAGCGTCATCACCACCTCGTCGCCTTCAAAGACGACGGCGGCCACGTTCAGCACCCGGCCGCCGCGCAGGGTGACGAGGTCGGCCGCCGCTGACGCGGGCACCCCGACCACCAGCGCCGCCGCCAGCGCCAGCGGCAGCCAGTGGCGAGACACGTCAGGCCGGGTCAATAAACAGGTGATAGATCCGAATGCCCAATTCACGGAGGTCCTGGCCGGCGCCAATTGCCGACGGAATAAACGACGGCTCCACCACCAGGCGCAGTTCCGCCATATCGCTGGTGCCGAGAAGGTCCGCACGAAGGGGTATACGACGAAGGAGGGGATCTTTGTTATCTGCGGCAAACGTGGCAATGCTCTGGCTGCCAAGATAGACGTTCACAACCTGCGGTTGGTCGAACAGATCGGGCCGGGCGTCAAATTCGAGGTACAACGTGGCGTCCACTTTCGGGTTGCGGAAGCTGGCCACGACCTCCTTCTGGCTCCACCACCACTCACGGGCAGGGTTCTCCGGCGCAAACTCAGGGGGGTGCGAGCCCGAGCGCAGCACGACGAAGATGTTTTCCGACTGCGGCAACAAACGCAGCGTGGCAACCTTGTACGCCCGTCCTTCCGGTTCAGGGCCGGCCAGCGGGGCGCGCGTATCGGTCGCATCCGCGCGATACAGGCCGACGCGCACTGTCGCTTCCCCCAGATACGGCACGACGGGGATAAAGCTGGTGCGGGTGTATTCGATCGGCGTGCCGGCCGCCCACTGCGACGTGGGGGTTGGCGGGTCGTGGTCGTCGGCCCAGCGCAGCACCCCGTCGGCATCCAACAGGTGCATGAAGACACGATACGGGCCGTCGAATGACTGGCCTTCCTGCACCTCGAACCGGTAGGTCATGTCGATCGGACTGCCCAGCGCGGCCGCCGACTTGCTCAGCGTCACTGCGACACTCGCGACCGGCGGGGCATCATCGGTGCCCCCACAGCCAACTGCACCCACGACCGCCACCGCGACGGCGGCTGCCGCCCGAATTCCTGTACGCCACATGGTCTGAAGCCTCACAACCGTCGCATCGTACCGTATTGCCCCTATACTCTTCAATATGTTAGCGTTGCGGCGATCGAACCCCCACGGACCTGCATGACTTCAGACGCCCTCGGCATGGTTGAAACGCGCGGTCTCATCGGAGCCATCGAGGCGGCCGATGCCATGGTCAAGACCGCCAATGTCACTCTCATCGGCAAGGAATACATCGGCGCGGGGTTTGTGACCGTGCTCGCCCGGGGCGATGTGGGGGCCGTCAAGGCCGCCGTCGACGCCGGAGCCGCCGCCGCCCGCCGGGTGGGCGAACTGGTGTCGGTGCACGTGATTCCTCGTCCTCACGCCGATGTGGAACGCCTGCTGCCCAAGCCAGGCACCCCAGCGAAGCCGTAACCCATGAGCGACGAGGCCGGCGCCCTCGCCCAACGGGCCAAACGCGCGGCTCCCCTCCTGGCGGAGCTCTCACAGGCCCAGATCGACCGCATCGTCGACGCCGTCGCGGCTGCAGCCCTCGCCCGTATTGAGCCGTTTGCCCGCCTCGCGGTGGAAGAAACCGGCTTTGGGGTGCTCGCCGATAAGATTCAGAAAAATCGGTTCGCGGCGGAGGACGTCCACGCCTTCATCCGCCCCATGCGCACCGTGGGTGTCATCGCCCACGATGAGGCGCGCAAGGTCAAGGAGATCGCCGAGCCGTTTGGCGTCGTGGCGGCCATTGTGCCGTCGACCAATCCGACGTCCACAACGATCTACAAGATTCTGATCGCGCTCAAGGCGCGATGCCCGATTGTCATCAGTCCGCACCCGTCCGCGCAGCGCTGCATCACCATGGTGGCCGAGACGCTCAATGCGGCCGCGCTGCAGGCCGGCGCACCTGAAGGTTCCGTGAACTGGCTGACAACGGTGTCGCTTGAGGCCACGCAGGCACTGATGGCGCACCGCGACGTCTCGGTGATTCTCGCCACCGGCGGCATGGGCCTTGTGCGTGCGGCCTACAGCGCCGGCAAACCCGCGTATGGCGTCGGCCCGGGCAATGCGCCCTGCTTCATCGAGCGGACGGCCGACGTCGCCAAGGCGGCCTCTGACATTCTCACCGGCAAAAATTTTGACCATGGCCTGCTGTGCTCGTCACCTAACTCGGTGGTGGTCGAGAGTGCGGTCGCCGAAGAAGCGAGGCGGGAGTTCCAGAAACAGGGTGGGCATTTCCTCTCTGCGGCTGAGACAGAGGCGCTGGCGAAGATCCTGATTACAGAGCGACGGCTCCCCAATCCGGCGTTTGTCGGCCGGTCGGCCGCCACGATCGCCGCGGCAGCGGGCATCACGATTCCTGACGGCACACGCGTGCTGATCGCCGAGTTGAAGGGCGTCGGGCGCGACTACCCGCTCTCGATCGAAAAACTCTGCCCGGTGCTCTCCTGGTATGTCGTCAATGACTGGCACGACGGCTGTGAGCGTTGCAAGCAGATCCTGCGGTACGGCGGGATGGGCCACACCATGTCCATCCACTCGAACAACGACGCCGTGATCCTGGAGTTCGGCCTCAAGAAACCCGCCTTCCGCATCGTCGTCAACACGCCCACCACTCATGGCTCGATCGGCCTCTCGACTGGGCTCGACCCGGCGATGACGCTGGGATGTGGCGGCTACGGCGGCAACATCACGTCGGACAACATCACGCCGAGGCACCTGCTGAACATCAAGCGACTGGCCTGGGAACTGCGTCCCGCGGCCAGACGAGCCGCAGCAGCCCTGCCCAAGGGGCCCGTGATCCCGGCTCCGCGCGGGTTGTCGCCAGCCACGGTGCAGGCACAGTTTGCTCCGGTCGCCGAGATACCCGCCTTCTCGCACGCAATTGCCGACTTTGTGTGCGAGGCCGACGTCCAACAAGCCATGGCGGCAGGACGCACCATCGTCATTAACGACCGAACCGTGGTGACGCCGCTGGCGCGAGACCTGGGAGATGCCCATCGCGTGCTCGTGCAGGCGACGTGGCGAGACTGATAGGCCCTGATTCCGCAGGTACTTAGCGCTGGTTGTTCGTTCCGCTCGCCAGGTTGACGGACCCCGGGGCGGCTGGTACCCTCTATTGCGACCATGCAGGAAGGACGACAGTAAGACGATGAGACGTGTGCTGACCAGCGTCGTTTTGGCCGCCCTGACTGTGGGGTGCAGCGCACGCGTGGCTCCCGCACCACCTGCCGTGCCCCTGCCGGTGGCCTCAACGCCCGACACCGAAGTGCTCGCGGTGGCGGCGACCACCCCGGTGGCTGATTCCATCGACAGCCTGATTGCGCAGTCTGAAGGCCACTTTGTGGCCGGCCAGCGCGAACTTGAGCTCGGCCATCTGACGACGGCCAGCGCGTTGTTTGACCAGGCCGTGGACGTCATTCTGGCCTCTCCCTTTGGCGGGCGCGGTGAGCCGCGGGTGCGGTTGCACTACGACCGGCTGCTGAGTCGGATCAGCGCGCTTGAGATTCTGGCCCTGCGCGAGGGGGACGGTTTCACCATGGCGCGGATGGAACCGGCTGTGATCGACGACCTGCTCGCGGTGGCGATGCTGGACCTGCCCGATCCGAGCAAGGCGACCAGTGACATCGTGGTGGCCGACCTGGCCGAGACTGAACACGACCTGCCGATTGAGGTCAACGACCGCATCCTGTCGTTCATCGAGTTGTTCCAGGGCAACATGCGCCCGTTCATGCAGGAGAGCCTGAACCGTGGCGCGAAGTTCATGCCCATGGTGCAGTCGGTGTTTCGTGCTGAGGGACTCCCCCTCGACCTGGCGTATCTCGCGATCGTGGAAAGCGGATTCAAGACCAACGCGCTCTCGCGCGCGAGCGCCCGCGGCATCTGGCAGTTCATGCCGGCGACCGGCAAGGAACACGGGTTGGTGCAGAACTGGTTCATCGACGAGCGGTCGGATCCCGAGAAGTCCACCCGTGCGGCGGCGCAGTATCTCAAGACGCTCAACAAGATGTTCGACGGCGACTGGCACCTTGCGATGGCCAGCTACAACGCCGGCCCCGGCCGCGTGTCGCGCGCGGTGAAGTCCTCCAGGCTCAACGACTACTGGGACCTGACGGCCACGTCGAAGTTCCTGCCACGTGAGACGCGCAACTACGTGCCGATGATTCTCGCGGCCGTCATCATTGCGAAGAACCCGACGCAGTACGGCTTTACGCCCGGCGACGCGCCGCCGTTGGCGTACGACCGCGTCACGGTGCCCAATGCGTTGGATCTGCGGGCGGTCGCTGAGTGGACGGAAGCCTCAATTGAGGAGCTCCGCGAGCTCAACCCGGAATTGCGCAGGACCACGA
Organism: Vicinamibacterales bacterium; assembly: GCA_038319675.1. Classification (GTDB taxonomy): domain Bacteria; phylum Acidobacteriota; class Vicinamibacteria; order Vicinamibacterales; family SCN-69-37; genus SYFT01. The sequence goes on along the minus strand of JBBQDM010000008.1, from coordinate 140,206 downwards.
CGCCTGTGGGCGCGCACGATCTGAAAGTGCCGATTGGCACCGCGCCGATTGTTGAGGCCCGGCTCGCCGAGGCCAGCCCTTCCGCGTTTGCGCAGTTCGAGCGGCACGCGGTGCGGCGAGGACAGACGCTCGCCGTCGTGGCGCGTCAGTACAAGGTGACCACGGCGGATCTGGCGGCGGCCAACGGGTTGACGACGCGGTCACGCCTGCGCGCCGGTCAGTCGCTGATGATTCCGCGCGCTGTGAGCGCGGCTCTCGCCTCCCGTCCGGCGGCCCCGCCGGAACCGACGACCGTGACGTATCGCGTGCGGTCGGGCGACACGCTTACACGCATCGCCCGTGAGTTCGACATCACGGTGAACGAGCTCAAGCGTTGGAACTCGCTGAGCTCCAGCCGCATCGACGTGGGCGATCGCCTCACCATCCATCGCAATCAGTAACGCGCCAACGCAGCGCGCCACCAGCTCCTCTCTCGCCTGCCCTGTTTTCCTTTGGCCGAACACTGTCTGTGCCCGGCCGTGGCGGGTCCTGCCGCCGAACAGCCCCATCTGGTGCTCGCTTGCGCTCCGCGCCAGACGGGGCGGCCCCGTTCGGCGTCACCCGCGTGTGGCCGGGCGTGTCGGCGACTTGCCAGACAGCACGGTGTTACTCCCCCGCGCGCAGCGCGACGATTGGGTTGGCGCGTCCTGCCTCGCGTGCAGGAAACCACGCAGCGCCAAGGGCCGTCGACATGAGCACCAGACCGGCCGCGCCCCAGATGACGGGGTCGAACGGGCTGGTGTTGAACAGGAATTGTTCGGTCACTCCAGCGACGAGCCCACTCAGCACGGCGCCAAGTCCAACGCCTACCGTGACTGCCACAGCCGTGCCCTGCAACGTGAGCGACACGAGTCGTTGTGGTGTCGCTCCGAGCGCGGCGCGAATCGCGAGTTCCCGCCGACGGTCATCCACCAGCTGCCGAATCGCCGCGTGGATGCCGAGCAGCGCCAGCGCGAACGTCACGATCGCCAGCGTGACAAGAACAAACGTCTGGGTCCGTGCGACAGCGGTCTGGGTGCGGAGCCGATCAGTCAGCCAACTCGCCTCAATGTTCGCCGAAGGGTCGACCCGGCGCACGGCCTGCTCCAGGGCTCGAAGCGATCCGGACCCGCTCCGGTCTTCCCGGCTGATGAGATGGAACATGCCCACCGGTCTGAGGCGCGTGTCGAGGAGCGGATACAGCACGGGTGTCAGTGCTGACGTGAGTGCTCCCTCACGCATATCAGAAACGACGCCGACAATCTCGTGCGGCGGGCCAAACTCGAACGACTGGCCCACTGCGGCATCAGGGCTCCCGAAGAATTCAGTGGCGAACCGCTCATTCACGAGCGCAACGGCTGGGCCGGAAAAATCAGCTCTGTCAAAGTCGCGCCCGGCCACCATCGTCGCCCCAAGCGTGCGCATGAAGCCGTCGGTGATGAACTTCGTCGGGACCAATGCCGGGTCGCGATGGGGGAACGTCGCGCGCATCCTTGACGCTATCTCCGCGAGCGGCGGATCAAAGGCCAGTGCGACGGTCCGGTTGCCAGGCAAGGCCTCTACAGCACGGCGCATGTCGTCCATCACCTGCTGGTAGCGAGGTGCATCACGGAAGTGCGGCTGGGTCACTCTGATCTGCACAATCGCGAGATCGTCGGCGTTGAATCCCAGTGGCTGGTCTAGCATTCGCCAGAGCGTTGTGGTGATGAGTCCGGCTCCGGCAAGGAGCGTGAGGACAAGTGCGGTCTGCACGGCGACGATGCCGTGGGTGAGGAGGCGTCGGCGCGTGGAGCCGGATGTTGTGCCGTGTCCCTGCAGCGGTGACCACGCGCGCCCAGGAGCCGACGGAAGCCCTGCAACTCCGGCAACCAGCAGCACCATCCAAGCGGTGGAACTTGCGACCATCCAGCCAACGGCGTCAAGACGCAGAGCATCGAGCCGGGGAATCTCGGCAGGGGCCAGGGACTGGAAGGCGCTGACCAGAAGAACGGCGAGCAATCCGCCGATGAGTCCCGCGGGTATGGCCAGAGGCGCCAACTCCGCCAGCCACGATAGGCGCAGCCGCAGAGGGTTGGCACCCAGTGCTGACCTGATGGCGCGCTCCTGCGTGCGACGAGCACGAATGATGGCCAACAGGCCGGCCAGGTTCGAGAGCGCGACCAGTAGCACGACGCCCGCAGCGGCGGCAAGCAGTCCCAGAAGTCCCTGCGAGCGCCCGAGCCAACTCTGTTGCAGCGACGGGAGTGTGGCTGTCCGAACCCGTTGGAACAACGGGTGGTCTTCATCAATCTGCCGGAGCACGCCAGTCATGTGCGCCTCGGCATGCTCACGTGTGACTCCTGGGTGCAGGCGACCGATGATCCGTTGATCGGAGATCCGCCGTGACATGGACCCACCCGGGCGCCGGCCTTCAGGCATCGCCGCAAACAGATCAATAGATGCGGAGTCCCACAAGGACAGTCCCGGGGTCTCGACGCCCGGCGCAAGGACGCCCACGACCTCCACCGTCTGCGGGCTGGTGCTCGCCTCAATATCTATCGTGCGACCAGGGAGCCAATCCGTGCCGGGAAATAGCCGCCGCCAAAGGCGGTCCGACACAATCGCTTTCGCGACACCACCTGCGGCGTCAGCATCCTCGATCACGAAGGTGCGCCCCAACGCCACGCCGACGCCCAACACGTCGAACAGGTTCGTGGTGGTGTACGCAATCGACAGCGGCGTCATCGCGCCCTGCACCGCCGTGAACCTGGAGCTGGCGAGTTCGATGTTCGCGACCGTCATGACGTCGGCGGCGGCGCCACGGATGTCGACGGTCTCGTCGGTCGACACATTCAGCATCGCTTGCGCGCTCGTCTGCGTGGTCCAGCCCACGGTCACGAGTCGTTCCGGACTCGCGAACGGCAAGGGCCTCAACCACAGACCATCAGCCACGGTCCACACGGCGGTGGTGACCCCGCTGGCGACGACGAGGACGCCGACAATCCATACGGCCTGCGAGGGATGTCGTCGCCAGTAGTGAACGAGTGGGGCCAGATGTTCACGCATGCGTGCCAAATTTCTAGCATGATACGTCAAGCACGATCAAGGTGCCCGACACACCCGGCCCACGCGGGTGACGCCGAACGGGGCCGCCCCGTCTGGCGCGCAGCGGAGCGAGCACCAGATGGGGCTGTTCGGCGGCAGGATCCGCCACGGCCGGGCACCGGACAGCGTGCGGCCGAGTAAAATCCGATCAGGGAAATGCGGTGAGCGCCTAGACCGCGCGACCCGCAGATAGTGTCTGCTGCACGAAGGCCTCGATTTTGTCTGCAGGCATCGCGCCGGACGTTCTGCCCGCAAGCTCGCCATCGCGATAAACCGCCATGGTGGGAATGGACTGAATCTGGAGACGAGCCGCCAAGTCCTGGACTGCCTCAGTGTCGACCTTGACCACAAGCCACTGCCCCGCGCGGGTCTGAGCGACCTTGGCAATCTCAGGCGCCACCATGCGGCACGGTCCACACCACGCGGCCCAGAAGTCAACGACCACCGGAAGCCGCGACGTGCGCAGCAGGGCGTCGAAATCTGCGCTGCTCGCCACATCGACGGGCATCGCCGGGCCGCCGAGATCGGTCTGACACTTGCCACATCGGGTGGCGAGTCCGAGGCGGTCGAATGCCAGACGATTCGCCTGCCCGCATGAGGGGCACGCAACAATCACTCCTCGGGAATCGGAACGCAGGGAGGCCATACCTGCATTCTAGTCGTACGCAGTTTCTTCGGCGCGCTGACTGCCTGGCGAGGCAGAAACTGCGTACGGTGCTCGCATCTGTGCGGGAAATAACTGGCGCGCGGTTTGCCTTACAGAAGGCATGCTTGCACGACTTCATGCGGCGGCCCTCTGTGGTGTGGATGCGGTACCGGTCTCGGTCGAAGTGGATGTCTCGCGGGGTGGACTGCCGGGCGTGGTCATGGTCGGGTTGCCCGACGCCACGGTGCGCGAGAGTCGAGACCGCGTGCGCGCGGCGATTCGCAACTCCGGCTTTCCGTTTCCACCCGGGCGCGTGACCGTCAGTCTCGCGCCGGCTGATCTCCGCAAGGTCGGCGCAGCGTTTGATCTACCGATCGCACTCGGCATCCTCGCCGCGTCGGGCATGCTGCCCCACCGCGACGGACGCGAGATGGCAGTGGTCGGCGGTCTGTCGCTTGATGGCGGCATTCCGCCGATGCTCGGGGTGTTGCCGATCGCCGTGTCAGCCCGTCGCCATCAGCGCTCGGCGCTCCTCTTCCCGTCCGCCAATCTTCCCGAGGCTTCCATCGTTTCCGACCTTCCCCTGCACCCGGCATCGTCGCTCTGTGATGCGGTGCGCATCCTGAGTGAAGACGCGCCTACTCCCGCCACGCCGGTCGCTGTCGGCACAGGTACGCGCCCGCTCGGCGAAGACGATCTTGCGGACGTGTGCGGCCAATTGATGGGACGACGAGCGCTGGAGATCGCGGCGGCCGGTGGTCATCACCTGCTCTTCAGCGGACCACCGGGCGCGGGTAAGACGATGCTGGCGAGACGGTTGCCTGGGTTGTTGCCGCCACTCGACTTTGAAGAGGCGTTGGTGGTGACGTCGATTCATTCAGTGGCTGGACTGTTGCCGGCAGGCGCAGGACTGATCTCCGTGCGGCCGTTTCGCGCGCCGCATCACACGTGCTCCGACATGGCGCTTGTGGGCGGCGGCGCGATTCCTCGACCGGGAGAACTAAGCCTCGCGCACAGCGGTGTGCTGTTCCTTGATGAGTTACCCGAGTTCAGTCGGCGCGTGCTCGAGACGTTACGGCAACCTTTGGAATCCGGCGTGGTTCACGTGGCGCGTGTCAGTCGCTCGGTGACGTTTCCTGCGCGCGTGATGCTGGTGGGCGCGATGAATCCGTGTGGCCGCGTTGCCTTCTTCCTACGATTTCAGACGGAGTCGGAACGTAGTGCAGCTCGATGCTGATGTCACCGTCTCCGATGACGATGCGCTCGACGATTCCTTCAGCAATTTGGCGCTTTTCCTCCGGCAGGAGGTCTGGCCAGCGCGCGTGGAGGTCCTGGGCCTGGGCGATGATTTCGTCTCTGGAGGTGTTCGAGATTCGGGCGAAATCGAGCTCAGCTTGGTGCCGGGGGATTTGGTCTTCAAGTTGCGCGAGGCGTTCTTCCAGGGGCTTGTAGGACCGCCCAAAGCCCTCCGCTGAGAGTTGATCCCCCATATAGAGCTTGTAGACCTTGTCCATCTCGGCCCGGACGGAGTCGTGCTCGGCTTCGACCGATGCGAGGAGCTTCTGCTTTTCCACGATGCCGGCATCGGCGGCATCCAGATAGGCGCTGAGTTCATCCGAGGACAGGTAGAACTCTTTGAGCTGTTCCCGGAAGACGGCTTCGAGGTCGTCGGCAGGAATCTTGTTCCGGCAGGTTCGGCAAACGTGCTTGCCGCTGTGGAGGACATACATCTTGCTGCCGCAGGTGCACCAGGTGATGCTGCCGAAGACGTGGACTGCGGGCTTGGCGGGGCGTTTGGCCGTGGCGCGGCGTGCGTCCAACTCGGCGTTGCACTGATTCCAGATGTCCTCCGAGATCAGCGGCTCGATGGCGGACAGTACCCATTCATTTTCCGGCTTGAAGTCCCAGGCCTTGCCATCTCCTCGACTACGGGTGTAGTTGGCGCGGCGGGTGCCTTTGGCGATCGGATCACGGAGGAGGCGATCGACTGTCGTATCCGAGAACTTCCCGCCGTTACGGGTGCGGTGGCCGGCTTCGTTCAAGAGCCGGGCGACGGCCTTCTTCCTCCGATGCTTCAGGAAGAGGTCGTACATGAGCCGGCGGACTGGAGCTTCCTTGTCGTCGATCTTGAGCTCACGACCCTCCCAGCGGTAGCCGAAAGGCGCCGCCCCTCCGAGCGGTTTACCCATCTTGGCGCGGATGGGAACGGAGGCCGCGACACGGTCCGCAATCTCTTCCCTCTCCCACTGCGCCATGGCCGCAATCATCGTGTAGAAGAGCCGGCCGGCCGGAGTGGAGGTGTCTATCGACTCCTGGAGCGAGACGAGGTCCGCGTCGTTTTCTCGAAAGATATCCGCGAAGTCAAGGAGCTCGCGCGTGTTGCGTGCAAGACGCGCGAGTTTGGAGAAAATGATGCCGGTGATCCGTCCGCTTCGGATGTCTGCGAGCATCCGCTGCGTTTCAGGAAAGCCCATGACGGACTTTCCGCTCAGGGCTTCGAGGTTGTACACCTCGACCACGTTCCATCCCTTGGACTCCGCGTACGCGCGGGCACGGCGTTCGTGGTGCTGGGGGCTCTCGCCACGTACTTGGTCTTCCGTGGAGACGCGAATCCAGATGCCGACTTCTTTTGGCGGCGCGGCGACCGGGGGCCGAACAGACTTCAAGTTTCCTCCTGGTGCTCACAGGATAATCCTGTGAGGTGAAGAAGTACAACCCGCAATTCCGAGAAAAAATGAACGGTTCATCCGTCCGGAGGACCCTTAAGACGCGTGCCATCCGTGCAACAACTAGGAGTGAACTCTGCAGATCGTCCTGCTAAAGATCCTGCTACTTTTTCACTGACACACCCAATACGCTCCACTATAGTTTGTACTCAACAACCATGGATCAGGATCGACCAAAGCGTCCAACCTTCCGGTCCGTGAAGGCGGCTGGATCGCACAATAGCCCTGAGGAACTGTTTACTCGGCTCTCAGGGCGGCGCAAGAGCCACGGATACCTCCGAGGTCCACAACAGGACGTATTGCGGGCCTACACCCAGGTAGCCAATGCATCAGACATTGCCCTCGAACTCCCCACTGGAACAGGAAAGACGACTGTCGGACTTCTGATCGCCGAGTGGAAGCGCCAGTCGGGGCAGCGTGTTGCATATCTGGCGCTGACGAACCAACTCGCCGGCCAGGTGTTGACCGAGGCCACGCATCTTGGTCTAGACGTCGCAGACCTGCGCGGAAACAAAGAAGCACGAAGTTATAAGGAAGTCGGACGATTCACGACTTCCGCAGCCATCGGCGTTAGTACCTACTCGAATCTCTTTAACATCAATCCCCTCATCGACGAATGCGGACTCTTGATACTCGATGATGCCCATGGTGCTGAACAGTTTGTATCGGACCACTGGACGATCAAGATCAGACGGAGCAAGGACGGCCCCCTCTATGCCGCTGTGCTCGCCGACCTCCGCCCTGCAATTGGCGATGGGCAGCTGTACGCGATCAAAAGTCGGTCAATTATTGGAAAAGTCGAACTGATTGACGTGCCACGCGCACCGGATTGCCTTGGCACCCTCGCGCTGACGCTGGCTGCGTCTGACTCTGATGCCGTCAGATTTGGCTGGCGCGTGTTAGAGCATCGGCTCAAAGCGTGCCTAATTCTAGCCTCATCATCAGAAATCGTCATCCGCCCGCTGGTTCCACCCACCCACACCCATGCGGCGTTTAGTGAGCCTAGCCAGCGAGTGTTCATGTCGGCAACGTTGGGCGGCAAGAGCGATCTTCTTCGAGCCTATGGTCGCCTAGACGCGACAGTTATCCGGGCGCAGAGTCCGCAATGGGGACGTCGTTACGTGTTCGTTCCCGGAGTGCATACCTCTAGGGAACGCACCGTGCGACTAACTGGCCAGGTATGGGACAAGCTCTCTCCACGCCGGGCGGTCCTCCTCACGCCTTCCGATCGCGTATTACAGCGTACGGTTGCGGAACTGACAGCCAAAATGCAGCACTCGCCTGCTACTGTTGGGGCCAGCGATATTGCTGACACACTGGACGCGTTTGTCGATGCAGATGACGTGCTCCTGACTCTGGCGGGGCGCTACGACGGCCTTGACCTCCCGGATGACCAATGCCGGCTCCTAGTAATGGCCGACTCGCCACTCGCCATCTCGCCTCTTGAACGTCACCTTACCGAACGCTGGAAATTGGGGCCAATATTTCGGCGCCGCGAGCGCACCCGACTGGTTCAGGGAATGGGACGGTGCACGAGGAGTGCAACCGACTTCGCGGTGGTTGTTTGGCTGGGCCAGTCCCTTGCCAGCATCGCCTCGTCGCCGTCGCGCCTGGCGGGCATGCCGCTCGAGCTTCAGCGAGAGATAAAGTGGGGCGTCGAGCAATCCGCAATTGCGGCAGCGCACCCAGAAGACTTCGTCGAAATGGTGTCTCAGCTCCTATCTGCTCCTGAATACCGCGAGGAGGCGAACAATGCGATTGAAGAGGTAAATCTCTCAGGAACTGATACCTCGGCTCCGGAGTACGAAGACCTGGGCGCCGACGAAGTTCGCTTTTCTAGAGCACTCTGGGATGAGGATTTTGATCTTGCTAGAGGGACTGCGCATCGTATCGCAGACCGAATCACTTCACCTGAACTCGCAGGTTACAGAGCCTGGTGGTGGTATCTGGCAAGCTCGGCGGCTGTTTTCAACTCCGACTCGGCTGCATCGGTGGATGCACTTCGTCGCGCGACGAGCTGCGGCGTAAACTCAGGCTGGTTGCGCTTGGCCCTGCGCTCGAACGATAGCGTCCCACCGGTGTCAGCGCGGGAGCCCCATGCTGAAGCCATTTGGGATCTGATCGATGAGTGGGGCTGGGCAGGCCCGAATTTCGCGCGCGAAGGAGCGCGTTGCGTGGAGCAGCTCTCGGACCGTGCGCATACTCAATTCCATCAAGGGCTTGAAGGTCTAGGCCGATGTCTTGGAGCGGATGTGACGCGTTCCACGGAACAGGGTTCGCCTGACGTCGTGTGGACTTTCGCCGGTGATATCCATTTTGCGTTTGAAGCCAAGACAGAAAAACTACCTGGCGGGGACTTGGCTAAGAAGGATCTGCTTCAGGCGAAAGGTCACCGGGATTGGGTGGCGAAGAGACTGAGCAACAGCCCGACTTCCGTGATTGAGGTCATTGTCGTGTCCGGAGCTTCAACGCTGCATCCAGTTGCCGACACATTTTCCGATGGGCTGTTTCATTTGACGCCGCACACACTGGCAGGCTGGGCTGAGCAGACAGTCGAGGCGCTTGGCGAGTTGCGGCTATTGTTTGTTCCTTACGACTTTGCCGAGGTGGTCGACAAGTTCTCGGCCGAACTGAAGCAACGCCAATTGGACTTCACGACGATCGTTGGAAAACTGAAGGCAACCCCACTGAAACCGTGAGTCTGCGGCCGCGATGAGCCGAGGCGGGGCCAGAATTCCGGCCGCGCACAAATAAAGGCCCCGACTTTCGTCGGGGCCGAGCCTTCATACGGAAGGCAACGTGCGAGCACCAGCTCGCGTCGAGGTTCAGGCGTCAATGGCAAGGGCGGCTTCGTGTTCCCGATACGCCTCAAGGATGAGGTCGCGGAGGGCGTACTGGTTCTCGACGTCGACGATCGGTCTGAGGAGCGCGTAACTCCTTCGTTCGCCGTTCATCGAGTACTGCCGGGCCGGGAACGTTACGTTCCTCCCGCCACTCTTGCGCTCCCAGACTGCGAAGCCAATGAGTGTGAGGCCGTCGAGTGGTCCGCCGCTGAAATGGAGTTCAGCGTCGGCGAGTTTGCCTGGCGGCGTGCCCTTGTCATTCGGAACGAACTTAATGGTCATGAACTTCTCCTCCGCTGTGCCTTGAGACACAGCAACATTTCGCACATAGGTCAGTGATTCGAGATTCGATTGAACTTCTTCACAGAGGAGGCGCTCGATCGAACCTCCCCGTGTGCTGGTAACTTCGCCGACGAGAACCTCGTCGGTCGGATCGACGTGAATCGTGACGCTGAGCGTCACAGCGTGGCACTGGGCGAGATCGGCTTGAAATTTCTGCTTCCAAGCTGGCGGACGTTGTCGCAGGAGTGGATTCACCGGTTCCTCCCTCAGTATTCGGATGGAAGAAGCAGTGTGGTGGAACTACGGTCTGCTTCGGTGATGACCCAGACCTTCTCCTCGCCCCGAAGGCGGTATGCGGAAAGCAGACGGAATCCTTCGCGGAGACTGAGCTCGTTTTCCGCGATGTCCTCAGGTGAGAGATCTCCCCAGTCGCAGTTGACATGCCTCTGGAGGATGACCTCCGGACGGACACTCACCTGCTCCAGGAGTTCGAGTGCTCCCGGCGTGGCGACGATGGCGCCCAACGGGAAGCTCACGACACACCCGCCAGGAACTTGCCCAAGGCGGCGGTGGCGCGGAACTGCGGGATCGGTTGGAGGCGCTTGAACGCCGACGTGAAGGCATTCGACAGGCTCCACATCGTGCGGTCTGTGAATTCGTCGTACTCCGGCTCGAAGTAGTGACGATGGACGTCGGCGGCGAGTCTTGTGGGGACACGTAGCTGACCGGCCACAAAGGCGTCGTAGATGACGCCCTTGGCCGCGTTGTCCGGCAGGCTGTGGCGACGCCAAGCGTCGACCTGCGCGATCATCGGTTGAAAGTGGCGTTGCGCTCTGTCAACCGCGCTGTTCACCACTTCGACCACGTCAACGTGTTTGGTGTGCTTCTTGGTCACCGGCATGAATTCGCCGTGAAAGGCCAAGTTGTCGCAGACGAACACTCGATACCCGGCGGTGATGCCGAGGCTGAATGATTTGTCGTGCGAATTGCGGATGCCGAGCGCCAGCCGCAGTCCATCGTGGTCGAGGCTCAGGGCCAGGACTCCGAAAAACCGCATGCCATCGGGTGACACGGCGTACTCGTCACTCGTGACGGTGATCTGGCGATAGGCCAGGCTTTCGATCAGTGCCCCGACCAGCACATGATGCGAGATCGGCTTGTGCGTGTCGGTGGCGGCTGGAGTGAAGAGTGCCGGCAGATCTTGCCTGCCGACGCGGCTCGCGCCTGAATGGACCATGAGTCCGTGCATGGAGTGTCTCCTCGTGAAAGAACATGGAAGGCAGGATTGCCCTCCTGCCTGGACACCCGCTTCGTGGCGGGACCAATCGCCTGGGTGTCCAGGCAGGAAGGGCCGACTTGGAGGGAGTCAGCGAGACACAAGTGGAGTTGGCATAGGAGCGAAATAAGGTGCGATCCGCCGTCTTGACGATCTCCGCAACTTCAATTCTCTGTGGCACTTACGAACTTACAGAATTTTCTTCTTGACTAGGGGGGGGGGGGGGATCGATTAAAAGATTAGGGCTTCACCTAGCCGTTTTGCAGTTCACCGTGCGAGTTGCCACGCGCTGGGCGTTTCAGGAGTCCGACATGATCAAGCGTCTTCTCGCCCTGGCACTCTGCCTGGGCCTGTTCCCCGCCAGTGCCTTCGCCCAAGCCCCTTCACCACCGCTGAGGTTCCTCGATATCGATCACCTCAGCGTGGCTGTACCGCAGACCCCCTCTGCAGAATGGCAACGCGAGTACGACGACGCCCAAAACCGTCGCAAGGCCGGGATGAGGAAACTCCTCATTGGTGGCGCCGCCTCGGCCGGGGGCGTGGTTGTGATGCTCATGAGCACCGGTAGCTACGTCGAGGGAAACGGCGGAGCAATGAATGCTGGAATCATCATTGGTCTCGCCGGTGGTGCCATCGGGACGTGGGGCCTCTTTCAGTACGGTGATGCCCGTCAAGATATCCAGGCACTGGAGAATCGGCGGCTGATGGGTCGAGGGGGCTTCGCCATGCCACTCGCTGAGAATCAGGCCCTCACCTTCTCGCTCGGCCAAACGAAGAGTCTCGCGTACCGCCTCAGCTGGTGAGTCTCCCCACGGCGCCGGATGCTCGTCAGAGCGTTCGGCGTCTCATCCCTCCGCCTTTCAGCTCGTCCTCTCGGAGAAAACATGAAGTACCTCGCCGTCATGTTCATCTCGCCCCTCTACTTCGCCGTTCGTGGCATGTGGGGCGGGTTCGTCATCAATTTGGGGCTCTACTTCTTGCCCTCATCACTCTCATCTTTGGTATCGGCATCTTCTTCTGGGCCATCGGAGTGGCTCATGCTGGCTGGTATCTCAGAGTGGAGATGATGCATGAGCACGCCGAGATCATGGCTAAGAGGTTCGCGGAGGAGATGAAGAAGTCGTAGTCAGAGTTGGCTGCTGTCGCTCTGCCGGCACCGCTTCGATGTCCAAGGTTCTCGCGCTGAAGGGCTTCGAGACCTCCCCGTCGATCATGAGTCGCAGGTAGACGTTCCTGTTTGGCAGAGCGATGAGATCGGCGCTCTCGAACTTCGGGGCGAGTTCTCGAGCCAGGCGGCCGGCGTCGTCTGCGCCCACTCTGAAGATGATGAGGGTGCCGGCGTTCCCGAGAACGGCATCCCGGACGCTGGCGTCAAGCTGGCCGAGATATTGGTTCGCGAGTACCATCGGCACGCGGTATTTGCGCAACTCGGCCATCATGGTGGCAAGCGAGGCCGTGGCGAAGAGCTGGAATTCATCGAGGTAAAGATGGAAGTCCCGGCGCTCCGCCTCCGGATGCGCGGCCCGGGCCAACCCAGAGAGGCCGATTCTCGCCACCAGCAAGCCACCGAGGAGCATGGCCGCTCCTTCCCCAATCTCCCCGCGGGAGAGGTTGACCAAGAGCACCCCGCCGCCCTCCATAATGCGCGTGAGGTCAAAGGAGTTCCGCCCGTCGGTTAGGATAGCTCGGAGGCGAGGATCGGTCAGGAAGGCGCCGAGCTTGTTCAAGAGCGGCGCCGTCACCACCGCTCGGAAGGCTGGGCTGTAGGCCGAAAACTCCTTCTCCCAGAAATCACGGACAGCCGGGTTCTTCACTTCTCGGACAGCTTCCCGCCGGAAGTCACGGTCGGTGAGGAGCCGCTGGGCGTCTTCGAGTGTCGCTCCGGACATCTCGAAAAGTGTGTACAGCACGTTCCGGAACAAGTGTTCGAGCCGAGGCCCCCAGTCATCCACCCACAGCTTCTTGAAGACCTCAATCAGTTCGGCCACTGCCAGCGGAATCTGCTCGGCCGGCACTGGCGTACACGGGTTGAAGGTCCAGTTCCCTGCCGGCGTGTCGAGGTAGGTGACGTCGTTCTTCCGTGACGCCGGCCAACGGGCTAAGAGGTCTTTGATGAGGTCTCCGTGAGGGTCGAGCAGCGCGAGGGAGCGGCCATCCGCGACGTCCTGGAGCAGCAGAGACAGAAGCAGCGAGGACTTGCCAGTACCTGTCTTGCCGATGATGTACAGGTGGAAACGGCGGTCTGGCTGCTTGATGCCGAATGGCACCGCCTCCCGGTGGTTCGTCTCTGCCAGATACGTAATGCCCTGACTTCTCTTCACCGCCCGCGCCTGAGATCATCCCAGGCCGCGACAGCTGCCGCGAGAGCCATGAAGAGTCCTGTTCGCTCATCCTCACTTTGCCAGGGTTTCCTGAGAGGTGGGAACTGGGGCTTAAGATGCGGGAAGCGTTCGAGGACGGCCTTCATAATGTCCCGCTTGGTTGGAGAGACTCGGCTGCTGCCGCCCACCACGTCCTTGCTGCAGACGGACAGAAACATGGTGCCAGCGTCCGAGGCCACCTTCTTCGCGGCCATTCCGAGCGTGCGTCCCCGCCGCCGCTGGCGAGCGGTGCGCTCGGTGTCGAAGGCCACGAACAGCACGCGAGATTCCTGGACAATCCGCTTCAGGGTGGTCTGCATGTCCGCTTTAGTCGCGGGCATGCGGCGCAGGCCCCACCGAATGAGCCTGCTCGGACTCTCCGTAACCGCAAAGGCCAGTCCGCGGTTCGTGCCAGCCACGCCGATGATGCGGACCACTACTCTTCGCGCCATGAGGGAATGATTGAGATATCGTCCGGTCGCACCAGGCGGGAGAGCAATTCGTATTTGGCGATGTTCTCCGGGGATGGTGTATCGTCGATGCTTTCGAGAAGCGCCCTGGCTTTCGATGTGACTCGATCTCGTACGTCGTGGGCGACGCCGGCAAAAATGTCTTCAGCGTTAGCGCCGAGAACGATCTGTAGCGCCAACAGCGTCTCGAGATTCGGCTGACGAATGCCACGTTCAAATTGCGACACGGATGCACGTTGCTCGACTCCAATGAGGACGGCCAACTCGCTCTGCGACAATCCGTGACGCTGTCGGAGCATTTCGATGTAGTTGTCCAATGACCCATGCAACATGTTATCTAGCGTATGAAAGAACGAGACATTCACCGAGGTGGCGTGGCGAAACACACCTGTGGATAAGAGAGTCGGGCAGGGACTTCGGGGAGTTCGGGGACGTGTAAAGGACTGCTCAGAGATTCACAGAGACGGCAGAGATTCGACGGCTACGACGGGGCCGGCGTCCTGATGGACGTCCCCGATGTCCCCAATGTCTACGAGACCATACTCCTGGAAGAGCTCCAGAAGAAGTGGTAAGTCTGTTGGCGGGAGAATATAAACGCCGTTGCTCTTGTGAGGATGAAGTCCGAGCCGGCGCAACACAGTGCCGACCCATCGGTGCGTCACCGGAATGCTGTAACGCTCACTCCATTGTAACGTGAACTCGGCTGTGATGGCACTGATGGAGAGCGGCGCCTTCATGGCGAATAGCTTCTTCACACAACTCAGCACGCACCGCGAGGCCTCGGCGGTCGACTGGAGCGGGTGCGCTGCTCCACTGCCTGCGAATTGAACGAGCCGTCCTCGAACAGATACGTCGCCTGCCAGAGTGAGAAGTGGAGCGATGATCTGTGCCCTTCTGGCTGAAAGCCCTTCGGTGTCCACCGCCGACTCCGTCACAACGGATGGCTCCCAGGCGAATCGAAACGCGAGGAGCCGGTTACGGATGGCCTCTGCTTCTGTATGGAACGTGGACGGCAGGCTCACTGGAATGTCTTTCCGCACCGAACGTGCACTGAGGATTTCGGTCAGGCAGCGGCTCTCCAGCGCTTCATCCTCGAAGGCGTGCCGGGTGGCAACGAGCTTCGGGCCGAAGATGTTGAACGCCCTGGGATTGAACTCCTTGGACGGAGAGATGTCGTTTCGCAAGACGGGGAAACCGCGGGCATTCCCGTTGTTTAGAATCTTGACGACCTCAGAACGTTCGTCGCTCGCCCAGAAGTCCGCCTCGTCAATCACGAGCGTGCCGCCCACTTGATCGATAAGGCGAAAGATTGGCGAGATGGTCGAGGCACCACTCGCGAAGATGGGTTTGTAGCAGAGAGAGCCGACCGTGAGCAGGAACCGGGACTTGCCGCTGCCATATTGGCCGCGCACGCGCAAATACGGCAATTCGTTAAAGTGGTCGTAGACCCAGGTCAGGAGAATGTAGTGCGCGGAGGCTTCTTCGAAGGCGGGGCTGACTTCGAGATAACGGTGGATAAATGCTCGGATGTCGGCGATCAGGTCGTCATGTTCGCTGATCGTCCCCACCTCCGATGGCAAGAGCACCACGCGATGCGTCAGGAGGTTGTTGCCCGGAGAGAACGGCACGTACTCGCATCCGTCGACAACAAGCGCCTGTCGGTCCTCGCCGACGTCTCCGTCTGTGCACAAGAGAGCCGTCTTGCCCTCCTTCACGTCAAACACGCACTCCACCATGGAGCCGTCTCTGCTGCGGAAACCGAGTGTCGGTGTCGGTTTGTGGAGCGGTGCTCCTCTCTTTTCATGTGATGACATCTTTCCGACGTTACGGTATCGGACGAGGTCTGAGAAGGTGGCGTGATGGACCAATCGCATGTGCAGACGTTGGAACGTCGCGCCACCTTCGGCGAAACGCGTTCTCTGATTACCGTAGGGTCATGAGGCGTCCTACAACATTTTTCCCAGAACTCGATGGTGAGGAGCAGCAGGAAGCCGACGAATGGCTCCATGACTACCTGCGCTTGATTCTTGGTGTGATCACTGAACAGCAGAGACGCTGTTCCTTGACAAATCCAGAGGTACTGGCAGGATCCGTACGGCCCAATCCTCCGGCCACCATCCACACAACTAAATGAGCGACTATTTTGCATACACCCGTGTATCGACACAGAAGCAGGGCACAAAAGGCGTCTCGCTCGAAGAGCAGCGAGCTGCCATCGAGCGGTATGCCGTTCGACACGGCCTCAGGATTGCCGAGTGGTTCGAGGAACGAATCACGGCGGCTAAGAAGGGACGCCCATTGTTCTCAAACATTCTGAAGAGGCTCAAGAAGGGCGACGCGGAGGGCATCGTCATCCACAAGATCGATCGGAGTGCTCGCAACCTGCGGGACTGGTCGGACCTAGCCGACCTGATGGACCTCGGGGTATCTGTGCACTTTGCCAACGAAAGCCTCGATCTCAAATCCAGAGGCGGCCGACTCTCTGCAGACATCCAGGCGATCGTGGCGGCGGATTACATCCGCAACCTCCGCGAAGAAACGATGAAAGGCATCCGCGGGCGCCTCAAACAGGGGCTCTATCCATTCAATGCCCCCTTGGGATACCTCAATTCAGGTGGCGGTCGGGTCAAAGAAATCGACCCCGTCCGAGGACCGTTCATCCGTTTGGCTTTTGATCTCTACGCCTCAGGCCGGTTCACTCTCGATACCCTCACGGACGAAATGTATCGTCGGGGGTTGAGAAACAGACGAGGGCGCCGACTCGGTCGAAATGACATGTGGCGGCTCCTCAACAATCCATTCGTCGCCGGGCTCCTGGAACTGCCGTCCACAGGTGAGACGTTCCTGGGGAAGCACACGCCCCTCGTGCCGATGCGACTGTACAAGAGTGTTCAGTCGTGCCTTGCCGGCCGGCGCAAGATTCGTGTGCGGAAGCACGACTTCCTCTTCCGAGGTCTTTTCGCGTGTGGCGGTTGCAAACGATTTCTGGTTGGTGAAGTTCAGAAAGGCCACACCTACTACCGCTGTCATGGGAAGGGGTGTAAGACGCGATCATTCCGCGAAGAATCGCTCGACGCTGCGTTTCGCTCAATCCTCTGCCCTTTCGCGCCTACCGAAGATTGGCAGCGCTTGCTGCTGGAACACCTCACCTATGTGAGGGAACGTGAAGGCGGCAATGAGCAGAATCGAAAGTCCGCTATTGCTGCACGGCTGGAAGCACTCAAATCGCGAGAGGCGAAACTCGTGGACGCCCTGCTTGATGGCGTCCTCGACAAACCTGCCTTTGATGCGCGCCAGCGCGCCTTGAATGAGGAGCGACGGTCCTTGGAAGATTCTCTAGCTTCCCAGGTCGATCCCAACGTGGAATTGGCGACTTTCCTCACGAACAGGTTCGAACTGGCTTTTGTGGCTCAGCAGGGCTATGAAATGGCAGATTCCGTTTCGAAGCGCGAAATGGTCCTGCGCCTGAGTTCGAACCGGATCGCCACCGGAAAAGACGTTGTTGTTGAGCCGTCTTTTCCTCTTTCCATCATCGCGAAACGCGCCTTCATCTCTGGGGGCGGCCATTCTAATGACAGTATTCGAACTCCCGAAGCGGTCGCCGAGGAAGCCTGGGCTATGGGGAAGGAACGACTGCAGAAGGCTCAAGAGGAGCAGGAACGTTTGATACGAGAGCGCCAAGAAAAGGAGCGCGCCAAGAAATCCGAACCTGCCTCCGCTCCAGCGTACCATCCCAATTCGATTCAGGCGATCCTTGGGCGGTGGGATTCTGGTTCGTCCGGTAGCTCGGCTTTCGATGGTTAGAGCGTTGTTGTAGGTCGGTCCTCTAACACCACCTCAGTCGACTCAAAGCACTCGCAGCGATCGAAATGGGGATTTTCGAGCGAAGTTGATTGATTTTTTCAAGATGACAATCTCGAACCACTTGCCCAGAAAGGCAAGGACAAAGTGCGTTTTCGTCTGGACCTTCAGGCTTCGCAATTTGTTCCAAGTATCCTTTGATCGTCTCCGGGACCGTCACCTCAAGCATCTCACCGTACGCTTGGTAGTACCCATCACACCCATGATCCCATTCCCCGTGAGGCCATTGCAATCCTCGTTCGACGAACAATTGCCCGAGAAAGTAGCTTTGCACTGGCCCATCCAGGTAATCAAGAAGTGACGACTTCCCTTTCAATAGCCACACTTCCGGAACCCCAGCGCAGATGGTGCCATCCGGATTGGTATGTCGCAGGCCCTCTCTTCGAGGAATGCGGCCACCGATCTCCTTGATTGCAGGCAAGTTCTCGACGCCTTCGGGGAATCTCATTTCAATCAAGAAGCGACTCAGCACACGAGAGCCATACAAAACCGGAAACGAGCCCCGCAACATCGACCCCTGCTCATCTCTCGCGAATCCAAGCTCTGGGTACCGCTCTCGGATTCCCTGCAATAGCTCTCGCAGGGAGGATTCATCAGCCATTGAGTGCGGAGCCGTGTGGCTTTGATGGAAACGAGGTCGCGGCAGCTGAATGCAACACTGATTCAGTCACCTCTTCTTCGATGTCACCGAAAATCGCACTCCAGCCCTGAGCCTCCAGTGTTGCTAGGGCATCGCTGGCAGTGGCTGACAAATGCCACCAAACACCCGCGAGGATATCTGAAAGGTCGTTGCCAGTTGGATTCGCAGGATCTTCAATTGCGACGGCTTCAGAACGGTCGCTGATTTCAGTCCACACTTTCTTGACCTGTTCCGGTAGCGAGAGTGTTTTTGAATTCCCCAAAAGGGCGATGATCATGAGCTCGAACGCAAACTGCTTGACCGGCAGAGCTCTGCGGGCTTTCCAGAGCTTCAGAATCCGAATCGCCGGAACAACTCCGCTGTCCCTCACATGTGCAATGTGAACATCAAGATTCGTCTTAAGGCGCTGCTTCGTTCCTTCTGCTTGCCACAGATAACAATCGGTCTTCGTATCGTCCGTGAATCGCCCCGGCACGACGTCAACGTGAAAGTCTACTGCACTGGTTGAATCTCTCAGTCTTAACGCAGATCGCTTTCTCTGGACCTGATATTTCGTGGCCAAGGCCTTTTCGACATTAGTGAAAATGTCTTCAAGAGTCTCGCCAGCCGAGACGTCATCGTTTTCGAAGTAGCAAACGATATCAAGGTCGTAAGACTCTTTGATCAACGTGCCTTTAGCACGTGAGCCGCCGTATCTAATTGTTGGCGAACTGTCTGGAAATGAAGAGCGGAGCAACTCCTCAACTTCGTCGCGATGTTCAATCAATGCCTTCAACTCAGCGCTATCTGAGCCGAGATTCTGATCTGCGAGGATCTGTGTGAGATATTCGGTATCTGTCATATATGTTTTGTGTGTTTCTTAAACCTCTAAAGTGAAAACAAACCCGCCCTGCGCCCTGTCGTAATCGAACACCCTCAGTTTCGGATGCACCTTTGGCAAGAGCTCCCTGCCGCAGAGAACTGCAATCGGTGCAGGAACTGCAGGAAACAGATCGATACTCGCCAATAACCCATGTTCCTTGAGGATGACGGCCAGAGCTTCCTGATAGACCGGCCGAAACGCCTCAAGATCCTGACGGCGGCGAAGGAACGTCGGTGCCGGAACCATGCCATCAAGCGCAATTTCGTAGATTGTCGCATCAGCACTATCGGCCGGCAGGCTCGCCACAGGAATACTTCCGCTCAATGAAAGAATCAACGTTACTTTATCTGGTCGGCCATCACGAACGCGCTGGACCATATAATTTATCGGCGGCCCGTCCTGTCTCCACGTCCACCGCTCATCCTCACGGTGCCGCTGAAAGACGTCGGTGGGGACTTTGTTCGAAAGTTGACGTCCCAAACACATTAGTAAAGGCATCGGGGCGAGGGCAAACACCGACACGTGCCCGTTCCGGACACCCTCTCCTTCAGGCCCCAGGAGTCGATCGATACCACGCTGGATTGTCTCGCACGCTGTCTCATAGAATGCCGAACCTCCACCAGTAATACCAGTAAGGTCGATTGTCATTGGAAGTTTAGATGCAGGCCATCGAGGAGCAGTAGCCTCAAAAATCTGATCCAGCGGCATGGCGATCGCCTGTCCTCCAATCAGAGCCTTGAAAATCAGGACGGCAGTTTTTCGATCAGGTCCTAAGGCCGTCAGCTGCTCAATCCTTGCCTCATGATCTTTCTTATATGCGTCGAGTGTCTCTCGACTGAAGTTCTCGGGATTGTCATCAATCAACTTGTGACACTGAGGACACAGGAGCATCAGATTCGAGATGTCATTGATGTCGTCTGGTCGCTGTGGATCATCACCACGTGGGCCACGTTCGCTGAACGCCACAACGTGAGCCATCTCCGCAAAATTGCCCGCGGTGAGCGTCAGGTGGTGTTCGAGGAGATTCTTATTACATCCGTCGAACTCGCATCGACCACCGGCACGAACAAACAAGAATAGACGGGTTCTGTCTGGAACGTCCCGAGCTGGAAGAACCGGCGACTGCGTCGCAACCTCCTTCGTTGTTTCGTTCGATAGTTGTTTTGGCATCGCGCGCCTTCAATTCTACGCTCAACTACGGAATCATCAAGGCTCAACTGGAATTGTACAGGACCTCTGACTGAAAAGCGGCAGCAACGTTTCTTCTACCAGCTAACCCCAACAAACATGAAGTCCATTTCGCACAAGAAAGGATTCGTTGCTTACCTGCGCGTCTCGACCCAGCGCCAAGGCACCCAAGGCACTTCCCCTTCAGAACAACGGCGGCTCATCGAAAGATTCGCTGAGACACGCAATTTATTCATTCAGTCCTGGCGCACCGAAATGCACACGGCGGCGGATCGGGACAGACCGGTCTTCCATGAAGTTATGGAAGATCTAAAACGTGGGCACTCGGCAGGTCTCATCGTGCACAAGATTGATCGCAGTGCCCGGAACTTGAGCGATTGGGCTCGCCTCTCGGAATTGATCGACTCCGGCGTGGCGGTACATTTCGTTCAAGACGATCTGGACCTGCAATCCCGGAGCGGCAGATTGACCGCAGACATTCAAGCCATTCTGGCCGCGGATTACATCCGCAACCTTCGAGAAGAAACCTGTAAAGGGCTTCGGGGCCGGCTCGCCCAAGGCCTGTATCCATTCTCTGCCCCACTTGGCTATCTCGATTGCGGAACCGGCAAGGTGAAGCGTCTCGATCCAGAGCGGGCGGCATACGTCCGAAAGCTTTTTGAGATGTACGTCTCCGGGGGATACACGCTGAAGACTTTGGCCGGCCGCGCCGCCAAGGATGGATTTCGTAATCGACAGGGGCGCGTCTTGCTCGTGGCAACGCTGTCCCGCATGCTGAACAATCGCTTCTACACAGGAGTGACGCGTCTACGTCACACCGGCGAAGAGTTCGCTGGCAACCATGAGCCTCTAGTATCGGAGGCCTTGTTTGAAGACGTTCGGAAGCTGCTGCGAGCTCGACGTGGCAGGCACAAGCGACGCGCATCCACGTTTCGTTTCACTGCTGCGCTGTCTTGTTCACGATGCGGTCGGTCCCTCGTCGGAGAATGCCAGAAGGGCCACATCTATTACCGCTGCCATGGCTCTTCATGCCGGCTCTGTGTTCGAGAAGAAGTATTGGCTTTGCTCCTGAGTATGGACGCGGAAAGTTCGAATCCCGCTGGGGGTCTTGAGGAAAAGGTGGCGCAATGCGACACCGCTGTGCACAGAAAAGGTCGCTCAACCACGCCATATTCCCGACTATCCACAGTCAAGGTGGCACAAGTTGCAACTGGCGGCCATTCTAATGACAGTATTCGAACTCCCGAAGAGGTGGCTGAGGAGGCCTGGGTCATCGGGAAGGAACGACTGCAGAAGGCTCGAGAGGAACAGGAACGTCTGATACGAGACCGCGAGCAGAAACGACGAGCCGAGAAACCCGAACCTGCCTCCCCTCCAGCGTACCATCCCAATTCGATTCAGGCGATCCTCGGTCAATTGGATCCGGATTCTGCCGCAGACTCGACCGTGGCGCCGTAAAACCTCACGGATCAAGAAGTGCGTACGGGACGTTGAAAGTCCTTAGGGCGGTCTCACAAGCCGCGCGAAATGAATGGGGAACTGCGACTACAACAACGCGCCGGGCCCGGGTCGCGGCTACATAGAGGACACGCCTCGCTTCATCGTCCAGATCGTCCCTCCAAGCTCTGCAGAGACGCGTCGTTCGTTCTGACTGATCATCAGGAGGAATAACCACGCATACCGCATCGTATTCTCCTCCTTTCGCGGAGTGTACCGTCGAGTGAGCCAGCGACTGTTCTCGTGCAGACGTAATGAGGACGCGGCTCCACTTGTCATGGTTCGGGCGCGTTAGCCACCGGCGGGCGCTAGTCTGCTCTGGCGACTCCACACGAAGTCCTTCTAGGCCAGCCTGAGCACTTCTAAGCCACGACTCCAGCGAAGCCTCCTCGGTGTCACACGTCGCCTGCATCCTAAAAACCCAATCAAACGCTTGCCGGCGCAACAGTCGAGCATTTAGACCCAAACGACTTGTGGCTGAGCGAACCGACTCGCCGCTCTCAATCCGTCCCTGGAACTGAAGCACCAAATGCTCGACTGCAGAGATGGCCCGCGTCTTTTCAGAAGCCGAGCTGGCACCATGAATTGCAGCAACAGCCAGTGCAAAGCGCTCCAATCTGGAATTCCCAGAGGCGGCTGCTAAGCCGCCCGCAACCTGCCTGGCAACTGACTCCTTGTGCGCCAATACAATCGCATTGCGCCGATCAATTCCAAGGGACTCAGCATGTGCGAGAAAGCGCCGTCCAACTGCAATGCTTGGGCGCAGTTGATATATGTATAGGAATACTGGTGTGTCAGAGGTGCTGTACACTCCTACCGCCCGGTCTGGCACTTTGATGCTTCTCAGTGAAGCTGCTAGCGAACAGATTGCGGGGGCACTTCTAAAGTTGCCAGTAAGCCGCTGACGATCACCAGCGGCGTAGGTAGCTGCGAACGCTCTGATTTCACTTGGGGAGCTGTCCCGGAAATCAAAAATCGACTGATCGAGATCGCCCACCATCGTCACCAAGACGCCATGTCGACGAAGCCACGCGAACAAAAGGAGATCTTGACGGTTGCAGTCCTGCGCTTCATCAACGATAACGTGCTTGAATCGTGCGGCAAGGGCCTCGCCCAGGGCGGACGGGCCATCTTCGGTCTCCAATCTCGAAAGCGCAATTGCCCGCACATCAGATGCGCTGTACCTGTTAGAACGATGAAGCCGGGTTCTCAGCCTCCGCGCCGCAGCCTCATACTGCTCACGATGAGCCTCGACGTGGTTTCGCATTGTGGGTGCGACCTGAGCGATTGAGACTCGGCCAGAAAGTGAATTGAACGCCTCGAGACTGGCGCCCTGTCCGAAATTGTCAGGCGCAGACAGACGCACAGCGACGTCATCGACAGCGTCCCAGCTGTCTACAACTTGCGGAACTCTTCCTGGATGGCTGTTGTGGTAGGGCGCAAACAAAAATGACCTGACGAACGAATCTACCGTTCCGATAAATCCGGGAAAGACGAGGTCCTGCTGACACTCAGACGGTACTCTAGCCACGAGCTCGTCGACGGCCTTGTTTGTAAACGACAGAAGCGCCACACCATGTCGAGGAGGCAGGGCCTGCGAGACTGCTACAGTTCTCGCCAAGATCGCCCACGTTTTTCCTGCGCCCGGACAAGCTTCCAAGAACACCTCTCCAGGGTGCCTGACGAATGCAATCTGATCAGGAGTCAGTTCCATTATCGCGAGAGTGCCTTGATGGCGTCGGTTAGGTACGCTGGAACATTGAACGGCTCGTCTCGTTCAACGCAGTCCGCCAGAACTTGCGCAAAGTCGCCTTTGCGCACGTCACAAGACTTTAGTAGACGGACAAATGCTAATGGCCGCTCAGCCGCGCCCAAGGCCTCAATGTCAGATTCCCAGCGGTGCACAGATCTGGGCCTGAGCTTCAAGAACACCTGTTTTAGGACGGCTTCGTTGCCAGCTAGGAACAACTCGTGTTCCAATGTGTGAGAGTTGGTAAACACGGCCAGAGCACCTGATGCCGACGCACCCCTCGCCCAGTCCTCAAGATCCTCTTTCCTGTTGCCATCTAGATGTGGATCGCCATCCGTAACAACAACAACTCGATCGGCGATGCGAACACCTTCGAACGCTGTCAGTAGGATCTCTACATACGGACGAAAATCTACTCCATCTATCGGCACAACAAGGGCGCCCCGGAACCGTGCGAGTGAATCGGCATCGTGCATGAACACCTTCTTTCGAGCCAGTATTGGGATCAACAGAGCCTCAGCCATGCCCTCGACGAA
Organism: Vicinamibacterales bacterium; assembly: GCA_038319675.1. Lineage (GTDB taxonomy): Bacteria > Acidobacteriota > Vicinamibacteria > Vicinamibacterales > SCN-69-37 > SYFT01. Next base: position 116,167 of record JBBQDM010000008.1, on the reverse strand, counting down.
CATCGTTCGTTGCCCAAACATCAATGCCGACCGTGTCACATCCAAGTATCGACTGATCTTCCTCAGCACTTCATCGGCCAAGCCAAGACGTCCGACGGGCACACATTTAGTACTCGCACCGAGCGGAGGATCTTCGGCCACAGACCTCACAACCGACAAATGTGCAGGAGATACCCACGCAGTCAAATTGGGCGAATGCGTGGTTACAACAACCTGTATTCGACCCTCTGGAACGCCGGCCCCGACGGTGCGCACAAGAGAGGCGTTCGCCTTTTCAAGCAAGAAATCCAATACAAGTCGCTGCAATTGCGGATGGAGATGAGCTTCAGGCTCTTCGACAAGGAATAGTGTCAAGTCCGCATCCTGTGCCTTGGCGAGTTCAACAACGACAGTCGCCATATAGAGCAGGTTCGCGTATCCAAGTCCTGAAGATCGGATGTCCCCAAGTGCGTCATCGGAATCTCCAAGACGAAACGACAGTTCCCTTGCAATATCCTCAACGCGTTCAACACCGAACCCTACTGCCGCTGACTGACTGCGAACGCCAGTGGTAAGAGACTTCAGCGCGTCATCAATATCGCAGTTCATCCTGGTCAGGGCTGCCGTCGGACTCGTATCGCGTCGCAGTGCAGTCAGGAAGTCAGCCTCTTCCTCTTGAGGAAGAAACTGATGAAGGAGGGCCATAACACGAAGGGCCCCGGCAGAGCCGAGGGCCTGGTTAGCATCTCGAAGCGCGGGCAAGAAGACGTGTCGAATCAGTTCTAGGGAGCCCTCCTCTGGGCTGCCTTGCAACGGACCGACCAAGTGAGAGAAGCGACCGCGGGGGCGGGTACCCGACCGGGCTTCATACTTGCAACCGACTAGTGCTCGGTCCGAGGCAGGGTCCGGCACCGCAGCAATCAACAGTCCCTTAATCGTAGGGCTTAGTCCGGCGAACTCTCCTTCTATTACAAAAGTATGGGGCTCTACGCTGCGTCGAACGTCGGTATCATCAGCATACCTATCACGTCGGCCATTGAGTGGTTTTGTCAGAAGTCTTATGGCGTCGAGAATATTTGACTTCCCGCCATTGTTTTCACCCACCAAGACGGTCAGAGCCGGGTGGAAGTGCACCGTTGTTGACAGGCACGAACGAAACCGATTGATGGATAGTTGTTCTAGGTGCATGGCGGTGACTCCCCCTGTGGGTGCCTAGAATTGTAAAGTACCCTTGCGCACCTGTACAGGTGATGAACCACAAATGTGCTCCTGGCTCTCTCCTAGGTCAGGCTCGGGATGCAAGTCAGGTAGTGTCGAAGCGCGACGCCCAATAGTCGCGTCTTCCGTCCTGTTCGGAGCGTAGTCGAGAGCCAAGGGCGCAGAACTGTTATTCACTAGCAATCCCCATCATGTCATCCTCATATATCGCCTACCTGCGCGTCTCCACCATTCGCCAAGGCGCTACGGGCGTCTCGTTATCAGAACAACGGCTGGCCATCGAGCAGTACGCGGCCGTCCAGAATCTCCGCATCAGCCGCTGGCTCACCGAAACGCAGAGCGCTGCCGGCAGACGTCGGCCCGTGTTCGAACAAGTGCTGGATCTGCTCCGGAAACACCAGGCTGCCGGTGTCCTCATTCATCGCATCGACCGTGGTGCGAGGAATCTCTACGACTGGGCCAAGATTGGCGAGCTCATTGACCTGGGGGCCGATGTCCGCTTCGTCCATGACGGCCTCGACCTCCATTCCCGCGGCGGGCGCCTGGCCGCCGACATCCAGGCGGTGGTTGCGGCGGACTTTGTACGTAATCTCCGAGAGGAAACGATGAAGGGAATGCGGGGTCGGTTTCGTCAGGGTCTCTATCCCATGGCGGCCCCTCTCGGATATCTGGACAACGGACGGGCCAAGCCGAAGACCTCAGACCCTGAGCGGGCTCCCCTGCTCCGGCACGCCTTTGAACGCTATGCCTCGGGTGACCTCACACTCCGCACGCTGCGGCTGGAAATGCACATGGCCGGACTCAGAAATCGAAGCGGCAGACCCGTCTCGATCAACGGGTGGTCTCGCATCTTGAACAACCTCTTCTACGCCGGCCAATTGCGTCTGCGGCGCACCGGAGAGGTCTTCGCGGGAGTTCATGAGCCGCTCATCTGCCAGGGGTTGTTCGAGCGCGTGCAGGAAGTCTTAAGGCGGCGATCAACGCGCCAAGCACGAGTCCGACACCACTTCACATTCCGCCGGCAACTGCTGTGTACCCGGTGCGGACGATGTGTCGTGGGAGAACTGAAAAAGGGCCGCGTGTACTACCGCTGCCACAATAGAAGCTGTCCGGGTGTGTGCGTTCGAACCGATCGCATCGACGCAGCGCTTTTGAGCGGCGTCCTGAGGAAAAACCCTGATCCTACAACGTGTATCCGAGTTCGAATCCCGGCTTGGGGGTGCCAAAAATCGCTGAACGCGAAATTACCGCTCCAACAGAAAAGCCGCTCGTTGAGCGACTTTTCGGAAATGACCCATCCAGAGACGAGGGTCACAACTGGCGGCCATTCTAATGACAGTATTCGAACTCCCGAGGACGTCGTCGAAGAGGCGTGGGTCATCGGGAAGGAACAGCTGCAGAAAGCTCGAGAGGAACAGGAACGTTTGGCACGAGAGCGTCAGGAGAAGGAGCGTGCCAAGAAATCAGAACCTGCCTCCCCTCCAGCGTACCATCCCAATTCAATTCAGGCGATCCTCGGTCGGTGGGATTCCGATTCCGCGGCTGGTTCATCGGGAGGGTAAAGGTCGACAGCGTCTCGGTCGACAGAGCCGGTTTGCTTTTTCCGTTCCTCTGCCTCCCCTACGATTCTCAACACGAGGCGTAGGTATTCGTGCATCCATTCCTGCGCCTCTGCTTTTCGATGGGGCAACACTTCAGGAAAGAAGTCTGGGAGTTTGGTAGCAGGATCGATGTTGGGCTTCCTCTTCCCCCTATGACCTTCGTGGCAGTAACCGTGAGGTACGATTCGAAAAGCACCCGGATGAACTCCGAGCGGTTGAACCCGTATCGCTTTCCCTCCTGCTCCATGGACTCGGCGTACCCAGGTGGGAGGGAGATTGAGAAGTTGTCGTAGGACATGACTCTGGGCGTGTAACGCACAGAGCATACGGATTTCGAAGAATAGTACAAGGCCTATGGCAACAAGTCTTCGATGGCGGACACCTTCCACACCATGCCAAGGTTCCAGTTATCTTTGTCGGCGGGCTGATCAGAGACCCGTCCCGAATAGATACCTAGGAATCGAGTAACAGTTCCTCCACCGATTGTCAGCCCGATACTGGTCGGCCGACTCCCAGGTCTTCTGGCTAGCACGGGCGAGCCAGACATTCCAGGCTTCGTGGTGGCGTCGATGAGAAACACGGGCTTTTGTTCAAAGTCGATTTCAAGGTCGGTGGCAACATGGCCGGTTTTCCATATCGCCAACTTACCGGCAGAGGAACGGCCATGTGGAAAACCCACGATCGACACAGGCTCGGAGGGCGTGATCAAGACATCAACATCCTTCAGCCCGAGATCAAGATCAAAAAAAGCGGCTCCGGCCGATGTCGGAACCGGGAGGGCGACAACGTCGACCATGTGCCCCGAGGCCTGATGCTCCCGCTCAATCCAAAGCGGATTGTTGCTGTCGTTGACCAATGGAATCTGCACGGTGTTCCAATGCCCGAACTTGCCATCCACGTGAAGCCATACGACCAACCGGTTCGGGATTCCCGCGTCTTTCGAGATTGAGGACCGCGTCACTGGATCTCTGCCTGACACAATGTGCCAGTTGGTAATCAGATACCGCTGGTCGCCCTTGAGGACTGTGAATCCCGTCCCGTCACCGAGCGGCGTATCGTCAAAAAACGCCTGAACATGGAGCGGGATGCAAGAGAAGGGATCGACGGTAATAGCCATTAGCTGAAGTGTACCTGGTGCTTGAGGATGGTCAAGGTGGCCAGAATGTTATTCCGCCAAGATCGACGCTGCGCCAGCGACAGCTCGCATCCCATGGCTCAGCAGAGCCCTGACACCGGTGTTGTCCACTTCTACTTGTCGTGATCGGCACCTTAGTTGGGCTGGTGCCTGTCATTTTCCCCCCCGAAAGCGTCTTGATGAAGGGCAGTTGATAAATGGCATGTTCAGGCAGGAATCAATCCAATCAAGGGCCCGTACACGCGATCGGGTCAACCTCATTCTGCTGCCTTGGGGGCAATTAATTCTCCCGGACTAGCAGCCGACGCGAGGCCGTTCGCGACCGAACGGTCTTGCGCCAGAGTGTAGTCCTGTGCTACGTTGCGCACCGCGCCGCCTTGATAGTTAGGATTTAGATAACTACCAATACCGGTAGTACTAGGCGCTGATGACTACTCGATGAAACTACTCTGGAAGAAGAGCGCCGCCTTATTCGCAGTTTTCTGTTTGGCGACAGTTGGGATGCAGCCCATGTTTGCTGCGTCAGTCAACGTTGCATCAAACAAGACCCGTGGCATCGAGGCCCTCGCGAGCCAAACCGAAGCGGAGATCCTGAAGGTCAAGGAAGGAGTCGCAAAGATGGCACAGCGTTCCGACCGCGCTGGGCAGAGGGCTAGGAGGTGGCTCAAGGTCTTCGACATTGCTTCAGAGAGGGATCCTGCCGAACGACATCGCAAGATTCGCGCCCTTCCTGTGGAATTCTTGAAAGAGCCAACGGCGGGTGGGACGTTCGTTAGCACAATCGTCGAAGGAAAGCTGATGAGTCGAACCTTCTTGCCTGAAGCTCAACCTGAAAACCAAGCGACATCGGGTCCGCAGCAAATGGAATTGCATGAGCAACCGGACGGATCCAAGGCCGACGAGCCCATCATTCCTAACGATCTGTGTGAGGATGAGGAGGGTTGGGCCGAATGCGCGACCCCACAGGAGAAGGAGGATGCCGAAATTCTTATGGCGTATTACGCCTATGAAGGCGAAATGGTTGAAGCGGAACAAATCGCATTAGAAGAGGCAGCTTTGGACTGCTATTACTACTACAACTGTTCCGAGCTCGAGCCCGCAGCGGTTCAAGTCCCGGACGGTGGTTCTCCAGACCTAGCGCCTCCCTGCGTCGATGAGATTCGATTGGCCGCGGCGAGTGCCGGAGCCTTCGCACTGGGGGCTTGGGGATCCCACTCCTACATCCAAGCCGCAACGGCGATTACCAAAAGAGCCATATTGGGCTTCGCTGGCCTTAATGCTCTCGTACTCGTCGGCGTGGCGGTGTTGGCCGTCGGAGCGTATAATTGCTATCAGAACAATTACCAACTTAACATCTCGCCATCACTTGAGGCGCCGAGTTTTGACGCCCCACGCGTGCTGGCGTTCCGGCCATAAGAGAGTTTGAGCGTTCGGCAGGGGCCACCTGGACCTACCGGGCTGGCCCCTGCCAGTATATGACACAGGGAGCAGAAGGTTGAAGACGGGAGAGTTGCCATGAGTTCAGCGGAAATTCAGATTCTCATGTGGTGGATGGTCTTGGTGGGAAGCGTGGCCCTGGCCGTTTGGGCTATGTTCTTCTTGCGCGAAGCGAGCGAGCGGACTCCCAGGGCATGGGTTCTCCGTGGCACCGCGATTATGGCATTCGCGTCCTCATTTGAGTTGTTCAAGGGGGCGCTCCAGAATCCGGCCCGAGAAGCTATTGGCTATCTCATTGTTATCGGGATCGTGGGCGTCTTGTTGATGAACTACCGCGATGTCGCGGCAGCTCGCTCACACCGACAGGGGTGAGACTGGGTCGTCGGCAAAGTGGCACAAGTAGGGCCTGACGCCAATCTCCCGGAACTGCTATCGGGCAGCGACCCACCGTGAAATCTCCGTTTGCAGCCCGCCCGTTCCCTGTGGGGACGCCACAAGTCGCTTCGCTCCTGGCTCCGGCTCGACTTCGCCCGGTGCTATTTCAGCGAGAGCAGGTATGCGACCAGGTGGTCGGGGTCTTCTCCCTTCGGGTTCTCGGCCTTCGGATTCACCAAGTACTTCTGCAGCCAGGCGCGGTCGCCTTGGCGCTAGCCTTTGTCAGTTCCGGGCCCATCTTGCCGCCGGCATCTGGATCAACGTCCGGCTTCCGAACCCTCTGACCACCTCCGGTTCAAGAGGTGATGGGGGAACTGAGACGCGGGCATTCGGCGGGCCCATCGTGCACAAAATCGATCGCAGTGCTCGTAACCTGAGCGACTGGGCTCGTCCTTCAGAATTGATTGATGCAGGTGTGGCAGTGCATTTCGTTCAGGATGATTTAGATCTAAGCTCGAGAAGTGCCCGACTGACTGCGGACATCCAGGCCATCCGCGTACCGCACTGACGAACCGCGTTGACTTTAGTTTGATCAAACGACAATAATCTGCCAGACTACCAAGACTATAGGGATAAACACGCGACTTCAGCCGCGCGCGCTGAGTCGCGATCAGCCACAACTAGCACCATTACAAATTGGAGGGCGGCATGGCACGAAGAAACAAGGGAAACATGAATGGAGAAAAATATCTGGCGAACAAGTCGACGAGCAAGAAGGAAGTCCACGACCTGGACAACGAGAAAACTACTTGTCAGATTGACGAGATTATTAAAGCCGGAAATGACAAACCATACACGTCTCTAACTGCTGCGCATACCGACGGGTACGACGACTGCGCGAAGTGCCTGACAGCGTCAACTCGCTAAGGTAGCATTTTGGCACCAAGCGGGATGTCAACTCAGCGGAGGTCACGCTGAGCTTTTCAGAGCCGGGTAGGTCCTGAGTTGACCTTTCCCGATGACATGGGTCCGCTATTTAACGAAGAAGGGCGATTGGAAATAGGCATGGGCGACATTCTTCAAACAATAGAAGGTAGTTCTGTCACGTTCTCGCCGAGCACGGCTAGGGCGGACGCGTGGATGCAGGAGCGTGGCTACGCAGGGAACGCTCTCTTCTCCTTGCCAGCCGACCGCGACATCATCCTGCGCTTCAAAGCTCAGGCCGAGGCCGCGGGGCTTGAAGTGAGTGTGCCGTAGGTCAGTTTCTGCGGCTAGTCCTGTGCCTCTGCTGTTCGATGGGGAAAACCTCAGGAAACAACTTATGGAGCGTTATATCAAGGTCGATGTTGGGTTCGCTCTTCCCCGTTGCAACCATCGAGAGCAACCGAGAAGTACGCCTCATCGGCACTCGGCCGAATTCGGAGCGGCTGAACCCGTGTCGCTTCCCTGCCTCTTTAGGACTCGCGTATCCGAGGGGAGAATTATTGAAAAGCTGTCGCTCGCGCAGCGCGGCCAAGCGAGTAGTCAAGGCCTTGCATATCCGAGGGACTGTTGACTTTAGGACTGGCCCGATGCAATCTGTCATGCAGTCTTAGGAGTAGTGTTATGGCGCCAAAGGTAAAAGAAGACGACTTCGAAGGTATTTCCATCAAGGCTATGAAGGCAGCCGCGAAGGCGACTGCGGTCGTGGCCTTCAACTGCTCTTCGTCAGTCTGCATTGTGACTGTTCAGGCCGGACTGAACCGCGCGACGTTCGTCAAGACGGGAAGCATGACGCTGCCATCGGGCAAACACACGATGACGTGGCAGGTGCGAGGCCGGGAAGGCACGCCGTTTACGCTGACGGCGTCCGGGGCCATCATGACACCGATAAACGACACTGCTGTCGCGGCAGGCTTCCGCACGCTCACCGTCTCGTAGGAGCTAAAGCGTGACGAAGGTCCTCTCGCCGCTCTTGCTGTTCTCGATATTGGCGTCCTCTTCATTAGCGCAGGAAGCACCTCAGCCGCCGCCCCCGAAGACCGGACCAGCCGGATCGGGAACAGGAGCCGGACCATCGACGGTGACCTTTGCTGGTATCGCGGCCCCAGGGGTTCAGTTGGTAATGAACGCCGAGCGTGAGGACAAAATGGGGACCGTGGCGCTCGACTGGGGCACTGGCACCACGCAGATGCGGTTATCACTGTCTAGCCCGCTGAACACGTCCCAGGAGACGAGCCCGGCGACGTTGACCGGGCTCAGTAGTGGCGCCGAATTCCGCTACGCGCTGAGCTCCTTCAGTAATCCAGGTCCGAATCCTGTCGAAAGAAGGGATCTGGAACTGCTCTGCAAGAAGTTGATCGAGGCGCACAACTCGGAGGCAACGCCTCCGCACCCACTGAAGACGCTCGAGGATTGCGATCGCGCCTACGTGTTCGAGCGAGGTGGTATCGACGAGTTGTCGCTGTTCGATTTTTATCAGGGCCTACACGAACCGATCTGGCTGCGTGGAGTTGAGGTCGGCGTGAGTCAAGCGAAGTACGCGTTCCTGTTACCGGTAACGCTCGAATCGCAATCGGAGAATCACGGCAACGTCGGGTTCACCGCCCGCATCGGTCGGTACACTGTGCCGACTGGATTCGTGATTGGCTCGCTTACCGGCACCCGCAATTACGAACCTGCCGGCAGGTCGGAGAACCTTTGCCGGCGACTGGAGAACGTAGACGATGAAACCGCGACAACGTGCATATCCGCCATTCGCGGCAAGCCCATCCTGACTGAGGGCTTAGTGGGAACGTTGGAAATCCGAAAGTTCTTTTCTGAGTACAAGGCCATCACGCCATCCGTGAGCTATGGCCGCCAGAGAACCAAGGATGGCGAGTGGAAGGGAGTGTGGTCGGTCGATGTCCCCATGTACTTCATCGAGGGCCCTGGCGGTACGCTCGGCGGCATCAGATTTGGTTGGCGCTCCAATAAGAAAGAAGTGACCGCCTCCCTGTTCGTCGGAGCCGCCATCGGATTGCTGCGGTAGGCGTTTCGCCCTCTTTCACAATGCGCATGACGTTCCTCAGGTGCCGCTCGAGCCAGCCATCGCACTCCGCTCGGCCCGGCAGCGCTTCTGGAATAACGAGCAGGTCGCTTCTTGCCAGCACTCACCCTGAGCCGATGGCAGCCTCGATGGTAGGCAAAAAAAATGGCCACCGTCACGCTTCGCGCGCAGACGATGACCAATGTCAGCCCTACCTGCCCCCCCACGGCAACGACAGAATGACCGCTAGTAACACTATGGCGACCAATCCAAGGACCAGTGCCGGAGCAAGATAGCTCCAACTTCGTAGACGGACCATGCCAACTCCTCTTGACTGCTCGATGACGCGCCATAACCTTGGCATCGTCGGAACGTCGGTTTCATATCCAGACGCACCCCGGTTCCTGTCCTTGACAAAGACGGGGGTGCGCCCGGATCATCACCCTTCACGGGCGACATGTTCCCGTGCCGCTTCCAGCGATAGGACTAGGCGATAGATGACGGCACGTCCTGTACTTCTCACAGCGGCGGCGAATCCTTGGACATACCTTTTTCGCGCGCTGGGCTACTTGGCTGTGTCGGCTTTGGCGTTGGTCAGTGGAGCTGTCATAGCGCTGCCTCAGGCGGGAATGAACGACTGGCTCCTACTGGTTATTCCTTTGGGTTCGTCGGCAGTTTTCGCGCTCTGCTATGCGGTCTCCTTCAATCGCGAGGCTGCTGCGGCAGGTCGCCAAACTGCAGTTAGCGATCCTGATGTCGCGCGGGCTGCCGCCGTGACCGACAATCACGATGACCTGCCTGCCCAAGTGATGCTGATCGCGTTGAGTGTTGTGATCTGGCTCGAAACGTCGGCCATTGTTCTGCTGCTCAGCCACTTCGTGTTCGACAACCCGCCTAGCGCCACTCTGTTGCTGAGTTTCGCGACCCATGCAGCGCTTGTCGTTGGATACGGCCTAGTTCTGTTCTGGAAGTTTCGGGATCGTCCGGACCCTCCCATTCGGCATGTTCTCGCCTGGCCAGCTGCGCTTTTCGTAGGCACCAACCTCTATATTGGGTTGTCCCTGAACACCCTCCACCATTCCCTCGCTCCGCTTTGGCCGTTGTGTGTGCTGATGGCGACATTCGCGACATCAGAAGTGGTGACGCGATCCAGCGACTGGAGACTCCGCTTAAACATTTTCGTCGCCGGGGCCGGTTTATTACTCGTCATTGTCAGCAGAGCTTTTCATGTGGACTGGTTGAGGCCTCACGCGGACAACGTAAGTTCGCTGATATTTGCAATAGCTATCGCAGGCTATCTAGCTGTCTTCGAGGCGTGGCAGATCACTGGACGTCTCGCTGCCAACGAGTTTTTGGAAGACAAGGCGGGTCTCATAACGGAGTGCGCTAGGACTTCGCATTCACGACGCTATTACGTTGCAACGTTGAGTGTTCTCACTCTGACCGCCTGGATAGTTCCGGCCTTTTACACTTTTTCGGAGCGGGGCCTGTGGTTCGTAGCGTTGTTCGCAATTCATGTTCTGACAGCGCTCTGGTGGTGGACCCAACAGGCGGCGACCGTTCAGAAACTTCGTGGGCGTTCGCATTATGAGTGGCTATTTTGGAAACTTGCGTTTTCCGGCATTCTACTTGGCTGCGTTTTTGTTGATTGGCGCTTTCAGTACCCCTTAACGGACCCGTGGCTGCGGGATAATGTTTCAGCTGCAATTCTGACCGCGTGCGCGGTGGGATTGGGGTTGGTTGTGTATCCACGGCTTCGTGACAGTCCTGGTTGGAAGAGCCGCACGCTTGATATCGCTGGAGCCGATCGCGTGTTCTCCGAGCGCATGAACGCTTTGCGCGTTCTTAGTGGGCTGTCTTACATCTCGATGCTAGTTCTGTTCGTCGTGCAACGCACAATTCTCAGTCCTGATTCGCCGACTTATTTCAAGTCGGACCCTGGCTTTATGGCCTATCTCGCCTTTGTCATTGTTGCGTTGATTGTGGAGGGATTGAACTCCGACCGTGAGAGGAAGAACGCGATCAAGAATTCGATTATTACTGTCGTCACACTTCTCATTTCGTCGACTCGCATCGTGTCCACATCGCTGATTGGCTTAGTCCTGTATCTAGGATTGACCACTCTTGGCCTGCCGGCGGCCGTCGCGGCACAAGCAACACTGCCATTCGTCCTGTGCGCCCTGGGCGGGTTCGCCTTAAACGACTATTTCGACCGCGATCGAGACGCTATTGACAAACCGTGGCGACCGATCCCCGCTCGAATGGTGTCCGCCGGTGCCGTTCGTCGATACGGTATTGCGATGCTCATGTGTGCGGTTGCGTCTTGGTTCTTCAGTGGCTATTCAGCAGGCGAAACGCTGCTCTTCGCAGCCACGCTGATCGGTGTCGTGAGCTACAACCTTGTCATCAAGCATTTCGCTGCTTTCAAAGTCCTTCTAACCGGGTTGATGTCCGCTGCCCCGTTGTGGCTCGTCTTAGGTCGCACTGAAATTAATCCGGCAGGGTTTGTAATCGCCGCCGTTCTTTTCATCGCGGGCCGTGAACTCCTCATGGACATCCTTGATGCTAACGGTGACAAATCGGTGGGTTCGCGTACGGTTCCATTGCTCGTTGGAGAGTCGGCGACCTCGGCGATCGGCGTTGTATTCCAGCTCTGCTCGTTGATTGTCTTTAGCGTGGCCCTATATCAGGCAGGCGGCTTCCCCAGTCTCCTTTACAATCCTTGGCATGTGTTGGCCGTTCTCGTGACCCTCCTGTTGTGCATTTCTTGGTACAGGCTGGTCGACCGACGTATTCAAGTCATACGGCTGATGTGGAGCGTTCTGGTATTGGACGCTATGGCAGTCATTACCGTCCTACGTTGATGCCGGATTGGATGAGTCTCGTGCACGGGATTGCGGTTGTCTTCGAGACATCACACGGCGCTCTCACGGGATAGCTGTCTCCTTTAGCGGCGTGGGTGGCGAGTTGACTCCCACCCCAGAGTGGTCCAGATCATTGCGGAGGAACCGCTCAGGTTCCCAAGCTCGCACATATCTATCGTACCAATACCTGCCGTTCGTTGCAAAAGACGGACGTGGCCGCCCGCCCGCACTACCTGTGTACGTTTGCCTTGGATCAGGTGCCCACCCACTGAAGCAAACCTTTAGCCCCACACCTTTGCCGTCTCCGCTGAGAAATACTGCACCTCGAGCGGGCGTTTTGCTGGTCTTGATGCCTTCATCACGTCCATTCTCCGCTGTATCGCCCTATTCGCCGGATTCTCAGGATCCCCAAAGATGCTGATGAAGACCTGTTTCACCTTGCCCTTCTCAATCAATTTGATGATGTGCTCGTCGCTGGTCGCCATCGAGTGGCCGAATATGAATAAGGTGCCGCCAATCGCCTGAAAACTGCGGTACGCCTTTGCCAAGAAATCGCTATGCCTGATCTTTGTGAATTTAGCCTTGCTTTCACCCTCAGCAACGAAAATCGGGTACAGATGGTTGTTAAGGGCGGCTCGGATCTGTTCGATGAGTCGCACGCCAGTTCTCGTCCATGTGTACTTCTGGACTTCAGCGCCAGCGTCAAAGATGTGAAGAGCCCCGTGCAGGTAGAAAATGTTCTGTCCAGGTCTCCCTGGCTCCCATGTCACATAGTCCTCCTGGCCGTCTCCTTCTGGATCGTCCAAGGTTCTGAAACCGTCATCGCACTCGACCTCGAGACCGTCCTCGTCATTCATTAGCGCCCAGTAAAGCAGCAGATCGTAGTTGAGTGTGTAAACGGTCTTGAACCCAGAGAGAAACTGTCGACATGCGGCATATCGACTGGCTTCGATATCCGACGGCAATTCAGGATGATTGTCAGCGATGGCTGTGACGAGAACCTCACGCAGGCCGGCCGCGTCAACCAAAAGTTGATCTATCAGGGAACGGTTTGTTGGGTCGTAGGCCTGCATCAAAGACGCAGCGCTCCGCAACGCTTGCATTACAACCTCGAAGTCCCGTGTATTCAAGACGTCAAATGCGGCTCGGGCCGTCGGAGAGAGAGCAGCGAAATCAGCACGATCAAAGAGGGCGCTGTACGCAAAGATCTCATTTCGGCAGGCGCGACTGAACCCGTTCCCTAGCAAGAGATGAGGCGCGGTTTGTGATTGCTGGAGAGCTTCATCGAAACTGAGCATTCTTGGTTTACCTCGTGCATGCCGTTCCTTCATCAGTCGTCTACGAGCCGCAGGTGCCTGGCTTAAAGTCTTGCGTTTATCCATTGCCATACAGTTTGATGCAGCCAACCTTGGTGCTCGCCTTCTCTCATTCGAGTCACGACCAGGCGGTCGTTTGCGTCCATTCCCTGCCGCAAGTCGGCATCAATTTGACTGGGTGTTCTCTCTGTCGACATAAATCGCACGGAGTCCAAGTTCGGATCGTGGATATTTGCGTACCGTTCAAGCCGAGCCATGAAAGCCGCGCGCGCCGCCGCGTAGTTCGGTTTTTCGCGGTTTAAGTCCCAAGTAACTAGATAAACTGCCATACTCCCATTCTACGCGGCCACTCTAGTGGCCAACGACATGACGGCCATAAATTCCACGATCCAGACCTTGACCGGCAAGACCGCTGCGGAAGTCAATACTCTAATGAATATGCAAGCGGTGCATGCCGCCCCACAGAAGTAATTCAAGGAAACCAGAGGCCACAGAATTGGTGCGGTGACCCTGGGGCCGAGAAAGCCAAGAAGCCGACTGCGTTGCGGAATCAAAAAGAAATCCGCGCCCCTGAATGGAGCGGGTGGCCCGTTCAGCGGCCGCCCGCTCACCTACTTCACCCATTCTGCCCCCGCCGTTCTGAGCCATCAGCGAATAAACCTACACCTGCCACAACTCATCAACAATTGCTGGCACAGCTTCATTTCTCGCACTCCAAAGGATGCCTGATTTCCGTTACCTGCCGTGGCGGGTTTTAACCGTTCGCTAACACTTTGTGCAAGGCGGCCTCGACCTCGGATCCAGGGGCGGCCGATTGTCCGCGGACATTCAGGCCGTCTTTGCGGCAGACTTCATTCGCAGATGTGGTGGGGGGAAGTCGAGACCAACACCAACTATTGAAGTCTCATCGTCCGCTTAGCTTGTCCGTTGTTATCTATAGCCATGAATGAAACGTCTGAGCAGTTTCTGCTTGACACCGCCAGGCTGACTGACTAACCTCTGTTTGTAGTTTACCTACTTAGACGCACGAGTGTCCGAGGGCGACCGGAGAAATTGCTGGGGGCCAGGACCGGGAATTTCAGGTGTCGGTTTTGGGAGTTCATCAATGAGTGTTCTTCGTCCCTATCCAAGCTCTCAACTCGTTCTTAAGAAAGGAGCTATTTGCGCCGCGCTGTTTCTCGTTCTGGTCTTCCCGTTGGGCTGTGGAGCGGCTGACAACACCCAAGACGGCAATGACGGCAATGACGTGAAGAGTAGCGTAACCCAGTGCAAAGATGAAGCTGGGCTATTGTCCTCGCAGGGGGCTATGCGAAGAATAAACGATCAGGTTCAGTTGTGTGCTGCGGGAAACCGATGGGTGCTCGCTCCAGGTTTTGGTGCGACAGATGGCTCGCCCGGCAGTGCGCAGAAGGCATGCACTGGAGAACATGGAGAAACATACGACTCAGGCCTTTACCGTGCTGTTGACAACGCGTTTGAGCGGTGTGAGGCCGGGCGCTGGATGACGGCTGGACAAGAATGAGGAACGACAAATGAAGCTATCGGTGACAAAAGCTGTCCGCGTGGCCGCTGGCGTACTCACTGCAAACCTTGGCACGACGGTGCTACTTTTCGTCTTGGCCGCCTCATTGTCGATAAACGTGTGGCTTGGCCGCGCCGAGTTGAACCGACGCCAAGCGCCGGCTCTTGGTCGTATTCAGATCGATTCAACGCTGCCTGATATTGCATTGGTTGCTCTCGATGGCCGCAAGACCTCGTTTAAGTCAGCGTGGTCAAGAGAGACACTGGTTTACGTGCTCTCGCCTTCCTGTGGATGGTGCACGGCAAACCATTCCAATATTGTCGCCCTTGGTAAGCACGTCAGCGATGACTACCGGGTGATCGGCCTCAGCGCGTCGGGGTCGATCGAAGACCTTCGGGCTCATCTTCTGACCCAGCCGCTTCCGTTCGATGTGTTCCTTATCGATCGTGAGCTGGCTGGGGATCTTCCGTTACTAGATGCGACGCCGATGACTCTCTTTATAGATCGCTCAGGGCAAATCAAGCGTGCGTGGATGGGCGCCTTCATTGACATTCGCCAAAGCCAGATTGAGGCGACATTTAACCTCCGGCTACCTGGCCTGACTAGCGCTCCTGGCAGTGCAGTTCCGTAGGCAGCAACTATTGTCGTTATGGTCTCGGTTGAGAATGGAGCAGCAGTGAAGCAAAAAATCATCGGTGCCCTGTCGGTTGTGATGTTCGTCACGGCGGCCTACGCAGTGGATGCGAAGGCGCTGTTTGATGCTAAGCAGGGTGAGGCTGAGTGCCCCGGTGGGTACTCTCCAGGGGCGTGCATCATTGTTCCGTCTTGCGAGTGGGGCTTCATATACTCGACCTGTAAGCCGGACGGAACATGGTCGCAATGTTGGTTCGAGTGCCTCCCGGTAACTGGAGAGCCAGAACCAGAGTAGGTTTTCACTTCCTCCAGAATTCCTAACAGAGAGGAGGTGAATGAACTATGCTTCTGAAACAGAAACTCGGCTTGGGCGGTGCGCTATTACTCCCGAGCTTGGCAGGCGCACTCGTGTTTGCGGTGCCTGCCACGGCTGACGCACAGACGACTTGCCTGTATGCTGGTCAGCCGTACAGCGTGGGTGCCTGCATTGCGTCAGTGTGCACCCCGCCCAAGGCCCAGATGTGCCTAGCGGGTGGAACTTGGACGACATGCTCGAATTGCGGAGAAGACCCGCCGCTTGACTAGATTGTGGGAACGCTTGCGGGCTGGCCAGAAATCTGTGGCCAGCCCGCGTGCGCGCGATGTTGGACTCGGTCCAGAAGGGCGTGATCGTGAGGCAAATATCCCACGCGTGGCGTAGAGCAAGGACGAATGCGTCTTGGTGGGCCGCGATTCTCCTCTTGGCTGCAACGGGTGCGGTGTCGATAGCTGTCGGGCTCGCCTATCGTACGATTGTGCTAAACCCGTTCCCAGGTACGAGGGCGAACGAGGTGGTCACGCTAGGCGGCCTAGCTCACGGAACCGGTTTCACCGATCCTGTTGAATGGTGGGGGCAAGCTCCGGGACTCGACTTCATTTCTATCTATAGAGTTGGCGACGCTCACGTCAGCTGCGCAGGATTGGCGAAGTGGCTCCGTGTGGCCGAGGTGTCGAGTGGATTTTTTGACATTTTTGATGACGTTATCCTCACCGGCCGTCGGCTCCTGCCAGACGATGAGGTGGGAGATCCCAGGGTCATCGTTATAAGCCAGGACCTATTCCTGCAACTTAAAGGAACTGTAGGGGTTCTTGAGTGCCGGATAGGGCCCCACAATCTGAGGCTTGTTGGTACCACCGATTCCAGGCTGCGATTCCCGTCTGGAGCGCAAGCCTGGATCCCGCGAGTTAAATCCGCGGTTTCGCGACCGCCCTTAGTAGAAGGTGCTCCTGGGCTGCCACCTGTGCGTTCGCAAACGGGGTGGATCGCACTACCGAAGCGCGGAGTAGGCCTCGACCGGCTCAAGGTCGAGATGCGCCAACTTCTAGAAGCCGCGAACACTACGTTGACGCCAAAGACGGGGGTCCGATACGGCCAGATGGTCAGTGGGGTGCTGCTCTCGGAAAGTCTCACAGCGGCAGTGCGTCCAGGGCTATTCGTATTGTTCCTCTCGACACTGGTAGCCTTCACGCTTTGCCTGGGAAACGTTGGCATTTTCGCCATGGAGTCGTTTCAGGCCAGACAGCGGGACTTCGCGGTCCACGTCTGCTTGGGCGCTCCAAAGCGACATCAGCGAAACGTCATTTTTGCCGAGGCGGTGCTCTTGGCTGCTGTGGTAGTAGCAGGCACCCTTGCTTTGAGTTCATTCTGCCTGCACCTCGCTGAAGGTTATCTGGCGGAGTTTCGCACTTTCATTTTCCTTGCGTCGGACTCCTTTCCTCTCTGGATCGGCGTGGCACTCCTTCTCTTCGCGCTCGTTGTTGTCACTGTCGTTCTTGCTGGACTTGTAGCGAGCCGAAAGCTTTCACTTGTCGGACGTGCTGAAGGTCGGCTCGTCCCTAGTAGTGATGGAAGGGCGGTAAAGGTCGCCCGCAGGCTCTTCGTCGGACTTGCTTCACTCGTTGCAACGGTGCTCCTTGGAGGAACGCTCGTCGCCCTCTCAGCGATGCGAGAGCTTTTAAACGTGGATCTCGGATATTCCCCTGATGGTGTCGCGTCCGTTCGCTTGGTGATACAGCGGTCAATGATCGACGGCGCCCGGTACAGGCATCGACGTGCTGAGATCGCCGACCTGGCTCGAGCGGCCGGGTTGGCGCGCGTCAGTCTCGTGAATGCGTTGCCGATCAAGGCGAACGAGCGTGGTTTCGTTTTCCTCGGGTCAGACGAGCGAAAGATCATGGCGGCGATTTCACTTGTTGACGCTGCCTTCTTTGACGTGATCGGTCTTGCCCTGAATGGTCCGGGCTTTTCAGATTCAGAGTACGAGGTGGTAATCAACAGTTCTGCTGCCAAGAGTCTCTTTCCCGAAGGCGCAGTGGGGAAAACGGTCACATTTGATGGTGACCCACAACCGATGAGGGTGGTCGGGATTGCTCCGGACCTTCGGACTGTCGACCAAACCAGCAACCCGGTTCTTCAAGTTTATCGTCGCCACGCAGCAATCGACGGCTCCATTGACCCAACCGGTGCGGTTCAGGTCCAACTCTTAGGCGCATGTGGTCAAGGCTGCATGCGCACGCTTGATAACTTGGTTCAGGCTCTTTCTTCGATGGCAGGAGTCACCGTCCTTCGAGCTGAACCCCTTCAAGCCGCGATCGATGCAGCTCGGGGCAACTCAGTTGTGGTTGCTACTCTATGGAGCATCTATGGTGCACTCGCGATTGGGGTGGCGGTTCTAACGATGATGTCAATGGCGAGACAGAGCGCTTATCGTGCACGGCGAGAGGTCGGACTGCGAATGGCACTCGGAGCGGGTCGCCGCCGTATCGTGGCGCAACTCACCAAGGAGCCTCTGATCTCAGGGGCACTTGGCGCCTGTGCTGGAGTGATTGGAACTTCACTCGCCGTTCGCGGCCTTACGTCAACGGTTGGGCCGATCGCCCTTCCGTCGCTTATCGATCTCATGCTTGCTGCAGGCTTTCTTGTCGCAGTAGCCGCGTTCGCTACTGTCGCAACCACGACGCGAACGATTGTGACACCGCCGAGTGTACTACTCCGTGCAAACGAGTCCGAATGAGTAGCAGCCTTCTCCTCACTGGTCCGACGTCCCAACGCGCCGGTAGCGCTGCCTGTGGTTGTGCTTTCCAGTAGCGATCGACCTCGCTATTCGCCCGTCGGCCTCGTCCGAGGCACGCTCGTTCGCATCTGGACCCAACCACTCGTGGCCGCGGCACGCAATGGCAACAGGCGATTCTCCGCATAGAATCTTCGAAGGAACTCCTCTCGGCTGGCTCGTAACCGTTCTTCGAGGCCTTGCCCGAACTAAGATGGGACATTTCGGAGCGGGCTCCGAGATGCCACTGTCGAGCCTCAAGCCGGACGCGTTGATGACGAGCGATCTCCAGTGGACTCTTTGCCAAGTCAGCTACTGTCGCTTCCAATGCCGGCCCGACCACTGCGGTAGTCGACTGCCACGAAGGAGGTTTGCGAGCGAAGCACCAGTCACAAGATACCTAGCAACTTGCATCGAGAGCGATTCGTCTGACGCCGGCTCCAGCGACCCGACACCGTGTTCTGGCCCGCAGAGGTGTCACACAACAGTGGGAACGCCCACAAGGCCGCCGCTTACAGATGCGGGGGAGGTTCGCACTCCTTCTGACAACCGGTCCAAACACCGTCGATGCAGACTTGGACTTCCTCATTGGCGCAGTACTCGACGATGCAAGCGCCAAGCTGATGTTAGAACTCACCAGCCATGCAGGTCTCCTCAAAAGCCCTCACCGGCTGCGCTGGCAGTATGAGTGCTGCCGGTGCTATTGGCGGTAGCGGCTGCGGTTCGGCCCAGACGAAAGCGACCTGTAGTACACTAATCTGCCAGAGGTAGGAGGCCTCCCGCGTGAGCAAATCTGAGACTTTACACAAGAAGTGGGCCTTGGTTGGAGCCCAGGCTCGGCTCGATGAGGTTCAAGCCGAGATCGCCGAAATTTATCGAGTGTTCCCGGAGTTGCGGGGTCGGCAGCGGGCCCAGGGGCAAGCTGAACAACCGAGAACGCGGAAGTTCTCGTCCAAAGGCAAGGCTGCCATCAGCGAGGGAATGCGTAAGTACTGGGTCAGGCGGAAAGCTTTGGCCGCAAAGGCAGCCAAGAACACCGCAAAGAACTAGTCCGACGAACCCGCCTAGAAGATGGACAAGTTGTCTGAATCGGCGGCGGACCGTTCCCTTCGGGCGATCGTCGAGCTGTTCGACGCTTCTGGCGGTGCACTCTTCGAAGTGGACGGCACAGCCGATGAGGGCTTTACGCCGACGGCCACTCTTGGCATGGCGCGGCACCTCGCGACCGGCACTGTACCCTTCCCTTCTTGGAGCCTCTTGCCCCGGTGGCTTCGCGTGAATGCCAGCGTTCTTCCGATTCCAGACTCAATTGGTGTCTGCGCTGCTCTTGGCCCAGAGGAACGGGAGGCTCTCCGATATTGGACGGCGGACTTGGCTGTGCCGCTCATTGTGGACGGAGAGTTGGTCGCATGGGCTGGCCTATGTCGTCCGTCGCGATCGAGCCTCGTGCCATCGAAGGTGCCGATTGAGGCATCCGAAGTAGCGTCCGCTCTCCACTCCGCGAAACAGACCGCTAACGAGCGGGCTCGGTCGCGGGCGGTGGTCCGCTCGAACCGGCTGAGCGTTGCCGGTGAGATGGCGGCCGGGATCGCGCACGAGATTCGAAACCCGCTTGCGGCGGTACGTTCGATGGTCCAGCTTGTGCAAAATGACCAGGCGCCAGCCGGCGAGCGCGAGAGGCTACTCGGTGCGGTCATCGCCGAAGTGGATAGGGTGAATCGCGCTCTCTCTGGGATGCTAAGCCTCGGCCGACCGACTCCATCGAGGGACGAGCGCATAGATCTCACCGCATTGACGATTGATGCCGTCACGTTCTGCCAGTCTTACGCCAAGCACCGAGGTGAGACAATTCACGCCTCCGTCGCTGAGAGTCATTGGGTCCTCGGGGACGCTCACGAGTTGCGTCAGGTCTTGATTAATCTGCTAATGAACGCTTGCCAGGCGAGTCGCAGGGGCGACGCGATTGGTGTAGAGTGCGATGCGATCGTTGATGAGGAGGGTCGGCCGGTCGCTCGCGTAAGAGTGACGGACCGTGGCGAGGGCATCCCTCGCCCAGCCTTGGAACGTATTTTTGAGCCGTTCTTCACCACAAGGCCGCAGGGTGGCGGCTTGGGCTTGTCCATCTGTCGGGACTCGATCCACCGGCACGGCGGCAACATCACTGTGCTGAGCGAGCCGTCTGTTGGGACGGTTGTTTCTGTTGAACTGCCGGTGACTATTCATGCCCCGCATTCTGATCGTTGACGACGAGCCGCACCTACGTGAGGCCATTAGCATAGTTCTCAGGACCGCCGGCTATTTTGTAGAGACGGCTGATAACGGGGAGGCGGCCGTTGAAGCTTATCGGCTGGAGCCGTACGACGCGCTCGTCTTGGATATCGCGCTGCCTGGCATGTCCGGAGTGGAGACGCTCGCTGCCATCAAGGCATTCAGTCCAGGTGTAGTCGCGGTGTTCATCACGGCTCACGGCTCCATTGCCTCCGCCGTCGAAGCGATCCGGACAGGCGGCTTTGACTACCTCCCGAAACCCTTCGACAACGACGAACTGGTTCTCAAAATCGAGCGCGCGCTCAACCATCGAAGAATGAGCGCGCGCGTTGTTGAACTCGAGGAGCAACTCGAAGCACAGACCTCATTTTCCGGCATTGTTGGGCGCAGCGAGTCGATTCGCGTGGCGGTAGGCCGCTTGTCCCGAGTGGCTGGAAGTGATGTAACCGTGCTGCTGTCCGGCGAGAGCGGGACGGGTAAGGAGCTCGCCGCCCGCTTAGTTCACCAGCGTAGCGCGAGAGCTGCTGGACCATTTGTGCCGGTTAACTGTGGCGCGATCCTTCCTACCACCGCCGAGAGCGAGCTCTTTGGCCATGAAAAAGGAGCGTTCACCGACGCCCGGGAGGATCGGCGCGGGATTTTCGAACGTGCGCAACGAGGCACAGTGTTCTTCGACGAGATTGCAGACCTCCCAATTGATCTTCAGGTAAAACTCTTGCGCGTCCTTCAGGAAAAAGAAGTTGTTCGTCTCGGAGGAAGCAAGGCCGTCGCGGTCGACGTCAGGGTGGTCGCCGCCAGCCACAAGAATCTTTCGGACGAGGTGCGTGCGGGGCGATTCCGCGAGGATCTGTTCTGGCGCCTGAAGGTTTTCTCCGTCGAGATGCCCCCGCTCCGCGAACGCATCGAGGACCTACCACTTTTGATCGACCATCTTCTCCAGGCGGTCAATGCTGAGTGCCGGACGACCATTCTCGGTCTGAAGCCAAAAGCCCTTCGTCGCCTGCAGCAGCACGGATGGCCGGGGAACGTGCGTGAACTTTTGAACGTTCTCAAGCACGGTGCGATCATGGCCGATGGTGCAATGATTGGTGAGCTCGACTTGCCACAGGATCTTTTGGAGACATCAGCGGAAACAATACCGAACCTCCCATTACCTAGTGGAAAGGACCAACACCTAAAGACAGCGCGAGCCGACGCTGATCGCCGATTGATCCAGGCTGCTCTCCGTCGATTTGAGGGCAACCGCGCTGCTGCGGCCGTAGCGCTCGGCATTAGTCAGCGCTCTCTGTTCTATAAACTGAAGCAACACCGACTTGACGAGGCATCAGAAGGTAATGAACTCATCGAGAATGGGATTAGTGGCCGCTGAGGCCGACATGAACACGAGCAGTCGAGCGCCAGTCATCTTTACGAGGTCCCGTAACAGACTGCGGCAACTCGGATTGCGCCTGGCGCACGAACGACTTGAGTTCCGCCAACTCGACCTGTAGTTCGTAAAGTCTGGCTGCCGCTCCCAAGAGAGCAAGCTCATCAGCTGTCTGGAACAGCAGGACCTTCCCCTTCCTCTCTGATCCGCCGTCCATTACGTGACCGCCGGCGGGACACAGGTCGCCATGCAGTACCCTGGGCGGTCATCGTCGTCGCAGGGGTCCAGGCCGAGACCGTCCGGATGGCAACAGATTTTCCCAGACTCACAATCGCCGAGCCCCCCGCAACACAACAAAAGAGCCTCTGGCTCAGCCCGCAGTGACAAACTGGACCAGCCAATCGCAAGCAGGCAGGTCACCATCAGAAGAGCGATTCCACGACTGGGGAGTTTGTTCATACAGTCGGCTAGAGCAACGACGGTGCCAGGTGGTGGACGACACCATTCAGCGCTTTCACGGTCGTCTCCGTCCGGTGCCTGCAGATTCTTGCAGCCGGGCTGCAATCGATTGCGCTGTCTTTTGCTTCTGGAGGTTGCATTGGCGGAGGCAAATATGGCCCCGGCCTTGCAGAGACAGGCAGTGGAGGTTTTAGATGCGAATTCGTCCGTCGATTTGGATGCCGGTGGTGATGTTGTTGCTCATCGTGTCGATGGGGGTCAACGTGCTTCAGGCACAGAAGATCCTCGCGCTGGTGAATCGCTCCGCGACGCCAGTCAGTTTGGTGAGCAAGCAGCTGTCCGCAATCGGCGGGAAGTCGATTTCCGGCCAAACTGTCGAAGTCCAGCTTAAAGGCTCAGTGCCGACCATCGTCTACCACTTCAGCACGGCCTGCTCATGGTGCGAACGCAACTGGAGCAATCTAGAAGCTGTAGCGCGAGCTGCCGAGGGACGTTATAAGGTCGTTGTCGTGACCACAGAGGCCGGCGTTCGGTCATATGCCGAGACGAGAGGCCTGCAGGTCGAGGTTATCGAGCAGCTTGATAGCAGTGCCGTGCGAGCACTCAACTTGGGCGGCACACCTCGCACCATTGCCATCGGAGCCGACGGGGTCGTGACCCACGACTGGTCGGGCGCGTATTCGGGTCGCATCGCCCGCCAGGTTGAAGATCTCTTTGGCGTCAACCTGCCAGGATTACAGCCGATTCACAGAGCAAACGAGGAGCCGTCTTCTAGGCCACAATAGCCACGTGGCGATGCCTGAGTGGCTGGAAACCGGCGCAGGGCTCTGGTGGTGTTCAGACGAGAGGGCGTCGAAGGTCCTAACGGCCGCCAAGGCTGGTGGGCGGCGGGTGCTCGTCACACCTCCCACTGCTCCACTGCTCGAGCGACTGACCCCTGTCGCCAACTGCCGGATCTACTGCCAGCTCGGCGGAACGACTCCAACCACCGAGAGCATTCGGAAGGTGCTCAGAACGCTTGAGATTCCGGATCATTTTCTAGGCCAGCCGGCTCGGCACCTGGACGCTCAACTGCGGTCTTTCACTTGGCTTGCGATCGCCCGCCTAACGGTGTCGCCGGTGTTGGCGATTCTAGATCCCCTGGTAGAAGTTGGTCCGAAAGGCCGCGCCCAGTTCGGGCGTCTGCTAAGGGAATCGCTTGCGCACCACCGCCACATTTTCATCGTGACCGACCGTGCGGAGGATGCATTGTCGCTGGGCGCGTTGAGCCTTCCTCCAACTGCCGATGGTGCGAGATGACGCGATTTGTCGGCTACCTCGGCCTCGTTCGTGCCCATTTCCTGCAGGCACTCTATGCCTGGTGGTTGTGGGGGATGTTTTTCATATGCATTCTCAGCTCCTTTTCTGCGACCGCATCGAGGCACTCGGCTTACCAGGATGCTCTCGACCGGTACTCCGTCGAACTTCAGGAGCGCCTCCGCCTTCGTCTGCAGTCAGCGGTCGGGCCGAGTGGGAGACAGTTGGATCGCTCACTCCGCGTTCTCCGGCCGCCGAATCCAGCCTCCCTACTGATTGCGGGCGTCGAGCCTACTATTCCGTCCGGGTGGGACTTTGGGCCGGCAGGTGCAGAGTCGCGCGCGCCTTACTCTTCCCAGGATCCTCTCGGTGCCCTTGATGTGCTGACTGATCCCGAGGCGGTGATCCGAGTCCTCGGCGGGTTGCTGGGGATGTCCCTTGGATTCTGGATGGTTTCTATCGACCGCGAGCACGGCTGGCTGCGACTGCCGACGGTGTTTCCTGTGCCGGACTGGCAGCTGACCGGCGCAATTCTATTTGCCGGATGCCTAACCTTGGCGCTGATCTCCATGGTCTGGGTGACGGCTGTTTTGGTGTTCGCGGCGCGACTGCTCGGCCCTGAGCACGATCTTGCCGTCTCGTTGTGGCCGACAGTTTTCTTTGTATGGGGGTATCTGGCAACCATGTTCGGTATCGGTGCGGCGGTTGCTGGACTTACCCGCAGTCCGATTGCCGCCACAGCGATGACGGCCGCTACGTGGACCGTGCTCATCCTATTGGGACCACAGTTCTTCTCAGCGATAGCAGGATTCGCAACGAATGCGACGCCCGGTGTGCGAATGGAGCAGGAACGGCGCGAGACTTACGCCGACCAGCAGCGCATAGCCGAGCAGCGCTTGGTCGAGCAGTTGGTGGCGTCCGCTCCACCTTCCGCCTCAGTATTCGAGTTGGACCGAGCCGCCACGGCCGCGTTTCCCCATATCGAACAAGAGTGGAGGAAGGAAATGCGCGCTGCTCGTGCGCAGGCTGACGAGACTTTGAGGTCCTGGTTGGCCGATCAACGGCGCTGGCTTGGCGCGGTTCGGTTCATTCTGAGGCTGACTCCAGGCACTCTGCTCCAGTCTTCGCTGGCAGACATCAGCGGACAAGGGTGGGAGGCTCGAAGGGAGTGGGAAGATGCGATTGCGGCCCACGAGGTCGCTCTCAATCGGAAGCTCTTCGACGACCGAGGCACCTTGAATTTGAGGCTACCTTGGAATGACACATCGGTCTCGTGGACCCACTTCTGGCATGCAGTCCGACCGCACTCTGAACTCCCGCAATTTGATAGCGCCGCCGTCCAGCCTCAGGTCCACTCGGTTGGCGACCTTTCCGCAGCTGTGGTGCAAGTTGTTCTTGTTCTCTTGATCGCAGCTCTGGGTCCAGTTCGGGCCTCTCGCCGTGCGCTGGGATTGGAAAGGTCGGTTTCTGGGCCGGCACCTGCTCGTCGCTCTTCTCGCTAGCGTCAGAACCTCATGCTCTGCGACAGGGGACGGTCACGGTATGGAAAATGCAAGGAGACATGTGATGATATTCCTCCACTTGAATTGTGGGCGCTGCGGAATAGCTTTGCGGCGTGCTTTCGAGGATATTCAAGACGCGCCGACGGTGGAATGCGACACCTGTATGGGTAACGTGTTCCCAAGTACCCGGATTGTGTACCCGTTGGTTCCCATGCGCTCGGCGGAGCGACCGGAGGCGTCTTTTGCGGCGGCTCGTCGTGAAGAGGAGCTCTCCTGACAGACTAAGTGGCACCGGCGGCGGGGAGATCGACGCCCCTCTAGAAAGAATGGGTCAATGACCCCGGGCACCAAGTGAGCTTCTGACGGAGTCCCATTTAGGCGTCCGAATCACCGGTGACGGCCGCCAGAAAGACCAGGAGCACAGCGGCAAGAGTCCCCAGAGCCATTTTGCCGAACTCCAGGACGATAAACTTCACCGGGACCTCTTCGATCTGGGCAGCGGTAGACGAGAACAATCTATTCACGCCACTCACGAAGGCTGCGGCCATTACCGTCGCGAAAACGAGACCATCCAAGGCCGGTGCTTGTATATCAGTCAGATGCGTGAAGGCGAAGCCTGTAACGGTTCCGGGCAGCAAACTTTGAAACGCATCAGTCATAAATGTTGACGCAGACTCCTTTCCGAACCCGACGAGGCCTAACACGTTGTCCCAACCCGCGTTCAGCGCGAGGGCTACGCCGGGCGTTGCGATGCTCACGAGCACAACGAATCCCAAGCATCCGCCAATTGCAAAGCCGGCGATCAAGGCATGCCGATTGCTTCGCGCCGCGTGCCAACCTGCTTGAAGTTGCGATACGAGCAAACTGCCCAGCGCCGCCAATGCAATAGCCAGGGTAAACAGTCCACCGGCCACGACGACGACTGTGGCGACCACAGCCGCGATCCAACGGAACAGCCAGGCTCCCTCCCCACGCAAGCAAGGGCGTCAACAACCTCCAGAAGAACCTCAGGACAGGAGCGATGACCCAGTTATAAAATGCCGGGACCGCGAAGGCCAAGACAACCACCAGGGCAACACCGCCGAAGATCTGAACGAAATAACGCGCAAATAGTCGCGGCATCAGAGCGAATTGTGAGCGCAGCAGCGCTATGGCGACCAGCAATCCAAGCCCGCCGAACACCCATCCGTTCGACACCAGAAATCCGACGATAGCCTCAATCCCGCCAGCGACCCAGCGTCCGACGTAAATGACACCACTGACCGTGACCACCACTGTCGCGGCAATCCAAGCCGCCATGTGCAAGACGAAGAAACCAGCGATGAGGCCCATCCCTGAATACAAGAGCATTCGAAAGCTCCTGCGCCGCACGCAGAAAAGGGTCAAGGTGCCAAAGAAGAGCCACGAGAACAAGAGTGCGGCCGTCATTGTTCTTTCGAAGAATTGGAGGGGCTGGCCGCCGATGACCAGCCCAAGCGTGCTTTCGACAACCTGAAGAGGCGCAAGGAGTGCAGCCTGCCAGTCCGGATTCGAAACGTTGACCATGACCAACGTCGTCAGGAACTTCGGGAAGTTCGCCAAAATCAACAGCGTCCCAATCGAAGAGTAGAAGAAGATGCGACCGAACCACCCAAGTGTCCATGGCCTGGGCATGACACACGCGGTGCCAAAAAAATCGACGGAGTCTGTGACCCCTGGCGCAGTGGTTGAGCTCATTTCACTTCTTTCACCAAGACTGATTCCTTGGCGAACCCCTGTCCCGATTCCAATTCGATCCACGAAGCACCCTCAGAATCGAGTCTCCTCGCGGTGCCAATAAGACGAACTCCGCGCTTGGCCTCGCTGAATGCGCGGAATTCGCGGCCAGGACCTCGACGCAAATTGATGCTGGTCGCACTGCCGCCTGGAGCCGCTAGGAATACCTGCGGGCTCGAGAAGACACCAACGTAGGACTCGGCCTCAATCGCGCTTTCGATGCCTTGGCCTGACCTCCCGTACACGTAGAGCCCCAGCATCATCACCGCAACACAAAATACCTTGCCCCCATTCGTCATCGCGTATACTCATCGTTGCCAACCCCACGATGTTGTTTGTGGTCGGAAGAAGCGACAAAGGCTCGCACATCTTCGTCAAGTCTTGGCGTTGACCGCCGAGCGACCTTCAGCTTCGAGAATCACGCCATCCGACCTTCCGGCGTTCCTGGCCCCGACGTTGTGCCACAAAGCAACCACCGTAGTCTGCTAGCCCCTGGAAGTCTCCGCCGCAGGCGCTCCAAATAGGCGTCGCTGTCGTCGGCCCGAAGCCTCACCCACATCGGATAGTGGTCAGAAAATTGGTACGTTCGCCATTGCTGATGTGCCGCACGGAGCTTGGCCGCCGTATCAGCCTTCTTGCCCGCTGTGCTGTCCAGGGCAACACGCTCGCGGTAGTCCTTGAACTGCGCGTCTGAGAAAATGGAGTCGAAAAGAGAAATCACCCCGGCGTTGCGTTGAAGCGGATCATTGGATTTGCGTTCTGTGTATTCGATGACGTCGGGTTTCGTCTTGAACGCGACCTGGTCATAGTGCTTTGCCGTAGGTGTCGACGGCTTCTCCTGCAGAGCCTTAGGTACCACAAACCCGTGTTGAGTCAGCGCCTCCATCGTCCGGTGTTCGGGGCTGACGATATTGAAATCCCCGAGCAGGATCAGCGCTCGCTCGGCGCCAAGCGCGCGGTCCGCTTCTGTGCTCAGGAACTTCGCAATACGGTCGATTTCTTCGATCCGCTGTTCCAGCTTTGCGCCCGACGCAGAACCGTAGTAGAGGTGCACGGTGCAGATGTCAAACTTGAACCACCCCGCTTGGAACGACGCAAAGAAGGGAGCACGAGTGAACTGCTTGCCAGCCGTGACCTTCTTCCCGTCGACGCTGGCGGTGGTCTGACTGATCAGCATCTTCGGCGGCAAGACGATCTCGCCGACGATGCACTGAAATGACACTTTGCGGGTGTCGTAAACATAGGTTAGCCGCTCCCCGTTCGATCACAGGCCGGTATGGCCGATATCTGATGCCAAGTACCGCCACGAATGGCCGAGGATATCCATGACGTGCTCCCATTCAGGGCGGATCGAGCCGATTTCCTGCACGGCCACGAAGTCGAAGCGAGAAATGACCTCTGCAATGTAAAACCAGGTTTCGGGCAAGCGTCTGCCCCAACCTCTGCGTATGCCGGGTTTTCCGAAATCGCGGATGTTCCAGGTCGCCAGCAAGAGGTTGTCGTCTGAATCCTTGTTGGGCACGCTAGCGTCAAGCTGCCCTCGAAGCGCTGAAAGATTCGCGATCGCCCTCTGGCGCTCACTGGAGTCACGGACTTTAGTGCGCAAATAGTTGTAAAAGGGAATCGGGTTACTCCTGGTAAGCCTAATAGGCGGCGAATTGTAGCACGAGACTATATGGATGGCAGGAAGACGCCAAATAGCGTTCGCCCGGGGCGCACAGTGAACACGCTGGAAATGACAATACACCTACCTGGGCAAGAGCTGTATAGCTGGGGCGGTGCGCCTCAGCCGAGCGCTTGAAATGAACGAACACTAAGACTATACTGCGGCGTCCAGCTAGACTAGGCGACCCATCCGGCCGCTACTGAGTGCATTTTCTGATGGGCGACATCTATCGCGAGGAGACAAAATGGCACTGTACTGCGTCAATAGGAATGCTCAACCCGAAGGCGAGCATGAAGTCCATAATCTCGAAACCTGCTTAGAACTGCCGGATCCGGTCAACCGGGTGGCCCTCGGCGAGCATGCAATTTGCCAGAGTGCGGTGGCCAAGGCGAAACTCACCTACCCCACAGCAGACGGCTGCAAGATCTGCTCACCTAGCTGTCACAACCGATAGCCGCGGTTGACGTTCGAGGAATCCTCATGCTCAGGCTGCGCCTCTTCGTGTTGCTCGCGTTCCTCGCGGCCTCAGTTGGAGCCTCTGAGGCGCAGCGCGGCCTTCCTGTCAACGCCAAGTCGGATGGGCGCGGCGGATGGACTTGTAACGATGGTTTCCTCAAGCGGGCCGAAGCCTGTGTGACGGTGGCCGACGCGACCGATGACGAGGCCAAAGGGGCACTCGTCGCGCGATCGATTGCAGGGCATGCCGGTAGCTGCCCTTGCCCGTTCAATCGAGACCGTGCTGGGCGGAGTTGCGGCGCGAGGAGCGCGTACAGCCGCCCCGGCGGTGCCTCTCCCATGTGCTACGCCTCGGATGTGAGCGAGGCCGCGGTCAAACAGTTCAGGGCGCGATATCCACGCAAGAAGGGTGGCGGCGGGGACTTGCTGTTGGGGCCGGTGCCAGCCGAACGGTCGAGAGGCGGACTGGCAGGGTCCTGAAATCGGAGCTTTGCCGTAATCGAGGTCGGAGCTCGTTAGATTTGGAGAATCTTCAGTGAGAAGAAGACCGTTCATGTTCGTTGTTCTGGCGGCGCTGTGGCTCGCTTCGCTGGGCGGCACGCTGTCTTGCAAGCCCAGTCCGACATCGCCCGCCTCCTGCACCGCTGGTCCTTATACCTTCGACAGCAATGTGCAGCGTTGCAGAGCGAGCAATGGTCAGTTCTCCGCGAGCAGTTGCTGCGGGCGGTAGCGGCGAAGATTCAGAGCAATACCATCGAACCTGAACGATACAAGAGGAGACTATGACAAAGATCATTGGCAACAACGACGGCCCCGGGGGCAGAAACGAAACCTACAAGATTGGCAATCGCCCAGAAGTCCCAAGAACGACGGCAGTCAAAGAAGTAGAGGCAGGCAAGCACCCAGATGCGCACGTTATCAAGGTTGAGGGACGCAAGTACGTCAGGGACAATCCTGATTCTTCAAAGCGGGATAATGTAAATCGCAACAAATGAATCGACCTGGGAATCTCGGAGGTCACACTATCTGACGCAAGCCCAGGGTTGATCCCGCATCGGACACGCCTCAGACTCGCCGCCGACATCGCTGCCAACGTGCGAGGATATCCATAGCGCGGCCCCACACTTGAGCACACGGTTCGACTCCGGGAAGCCGTGTCAGCCGCCCATCGACTGGGCTCAGTGCACCTGGTCATCAGTTTTTGCGCCACAGAGCAAGGAACACATCGAGCTTCTCCACCTTTGTCTTCCCACTGAGAAGTTGCTTCTCGATGTGCGCCAAGTCATCTGCAGTCGGAATCTGGCCAGTGCGATGTGCGGCTACGAGGCCCTCAGCAATTGTCAGAAGTCCTCTGAATGCTTCCACCGTGCTCCGGTATGACCGGACCACCGCCGCTTCTGGGTCGTCGTTCATGCTCGAGAGAATAACCGAAAGTGGGACTCACCTGAGGGGTTGAGAAACCTCCTTGCTTCTGGTGTAGGATTTCGGCGTCATGGCTATCGCGGTTTAGTCTCGCGGTTGGAACTAAGCGGCGTCCACATCCATCCGGAGGACTGCATGGCTGCTCAAGGCCTGGATAGCGTCGTCTCTCATTGGTCCACACTCATCGAGAATTTCCAGGCCTCACCTCTGGCCTTCTATCAAGGAGTTGAGGCGGCACTTTCCCGCCGGCAGGTCCCGGAAACGAAGAACTCCCGTGTCGATTATCAGGAAGCCGGAATCCTGTCCGCCAAGCGGGAGTATTTGCACGTCACGCGCGAATCGTTTAGCTTCGATGTTTGCGGTGCCCCGTTCGGCACCGGTTTCTTTGTGTCCTGGTGGCTCACGGAAGACCTGCCGACGATGAATCCGATCCTGAGGGCTCTGGTGCTCATCTGCATGCTCATTGTGGCCCTCTGGATGCTGGTCTCGTTCGGCTTTACGTGGGGCACCGTCATTCTCCTGGTAGTGGTCTTTGGTGGATTAGTCGCGGCGAACACGCTCGCTGCTGATGGTCAGTTCGACGACAAGTATATTCGGGCTTTGCCTCTGCTCGGTCCGCTGTATGCGTGGCTCTTCAAGCCGGCAACGTTCTACCGCCTCGACACGATGGAGATGTTTCAGACCGCAGTGCATAACGCGGTGCTCGAAGTCATCGACACCATGACGGCTGAGAAGGGCATCCGGGCGCTCACCGAATCCGCGCGAAAACCCGTCATGCGCGAGTTCTACGCACGTAAGGCGGCGTGATGTCTCTGGAGCTTGAAGAGGACGACTCCGCAACGTTCGCCCAGGCCGTCCGACTAACCTCTTCGTTCTACGAGTGGGAACGGCGTGGACGCGGTTGGGATCTCGCGCCGTACGCCGTTCAACTTGAACCACCTTTCAGGCCATTTGTCTTTGATCCCGCTCCAGTTGTTCCCATCACTGATGATGCTCGCAAGCCGACTCCACTAGGAGCTTGGTTCAGCAGGCTTGTAGGTGGGGGTGTGCGGGAAGTACACGTCGAATCTCAAGAAGTCACCGAACCTGAACCGGAACCTGCTAGCGATCACGACATCACTGAAATCCAGGTCGCTCTGCCGCCAGACGTTAAGGTTGCTCCCGAACTCGCCGAGCACTTCCTGCTCAGTTTATCGACGTGTGTCGCGCCAGTTAGCTTCGAGGTGTTAGCGACATCGGAATCGATCAGGCTCCAAATGGCCTCTGCCCTGTCCGACGCCAGTCACGTGCAGGAACAAGTCCGAGCATACTTTCCAGAGGCGGTCATTTCTGAAGAGACGAACGCTCTTGTGGATGCGTGGACATTTGGACGAGGGCCTGCGGTCGTTGTTGATTTCGGCCTGTCGCAAGAGTTCATGCGTCCAATCAAGACGTTCCCTCGTTTTGACACAGATCCGCTCATAGGCGTGTTGGGTTCTCTGGGGGACCTCGCGGACGGCGAGGTGGCCGTCGTCCAGGTGCTGTTCCAGGCCACGCGCGCACCCTGGGCGGCGAGCATCATGCGCTCGGTGACGGATTGGCAAGGTGATGCCTTCTTCGCCGATGCGCCAGAGCTTCTTCCACTGTCTAAAGACAAGACCGACCGACCGCTCTTTGCTGCCGTCATCCGATTGGCAGTGCGAGGTCCTGCCCACGAACGGGCGTGGCAGGTCGCGAAACGGATTGGCGGATCGTTCGCGCAATTGGGCAATCCGTCGAGCAATGAGCTAATCGCTCTCTCAAACGATGACTACCCCGATGACGTGCATGTGGGCGACGTGCTTGCACGGCAAAGCCACCGCACCGGCATGCTCCTCAACAGCGAGGAACTGGTGTCCCTCGTTCATCCTCCCTCGACAGTCGTCAGAGCCAGGAGGCTAACCCGCGAACATCGACGGACGAGGGCCGTGCCGAAGGTGCTTCTCGGCCACGAGATGTGTCTCGGGACCAACACGCACGGTGGCGTCACGCAGAACGTAACCGTCGCATTGGACCAGCGGCTGCGGCATGCCCACCTCGTTGGAGCTTCAGGGACTGGCAAGTCAACCCTGCTCCTGAACATGCTCGCCCAGGACATGGAACACGGACATGGGTTCGCCTTGATCGATCCGCACGGCGATCTCATTGATCACGTGCTCGCTCATGTCCCTGATGGCCGAATCAATGACGTCATCCTAGTTGATCCCGCCGACACGGATTTCCCGATCGCCTTCAACATCCTGTCGGCTAATTCTGAGCTCGAAAAAACGCTCCTTGCATCCGACCTCGTCGCCGTGTTTCGCCGGCTCTCGACAAGCTGGGGCGACCAGATGACATCGGTGCTCTCTAACGCGATCCTGGCATTCCTTGAAAGTCCACGAGGTGGAACGCTGGCTGAACTCCGTCGGTTCCTCGTTGAAGCGGAATTCCGGAAGGAGTTCTTGCAGACCGTCCAGGACCGCGAGGTCGTGTACTACTGGCAGAAGGAATTCCCGCTCCTCGCGGGACGACCGCAAGCGCCGCTACTGACACGCCTCGACACGTTCCTGCGTCCGCGACTCGTGCGCAGTATGGTCACTCAGCCAAAGAGCCTCGACTTCTCCGCCATCATGAACGAGGGGAAGATTCTCCTCGTCAAGCTGGCACAGGGTGCAATCGGCGAGGAGAACGCGGCGCTGCTCGGCAGTCTCTTTGTCGCCAAGATCCATCAGCTTGCCTTGGGTCGGCAGTCCATTGCGGAGCAGGACCGTCGACCGTTCTTCGTCTACCTCGACGAGTTCCAGCACTTCGTGACACCGTCGATGGCCACGCTCCTCACGGGCGCGCGCAAGTACCGGATCGGCTTGGTGCTCGCTCATCAAGAACTCCGACAACTGTGGAACCAGGACCGCGATGTTGCCGGCGCTGTTCTGGCGAACGCTGCTACCCGAATCTGCTTCCGTGTTGGAGACGACGATGCACGAAAACTGGAAGACGGGTTTTCGGGCTTCACTACCAGGGACATCCAGAATCTTGGCGTCGGGCAGGCGATCTGCCGAGTGGACCGAGCGGACACCGATTTCTCGTTGGATGCCCCGCCGCCGCTTCCGCGCGTTGCCGATGCGGAGGACCGCCACCAGCGCGTCGTACGGTCGTCGCGCGAACAGTATGCAAGCCGGCCTGTCGTGGTCGAACCGGAACACGCCCGTCGGGAAGAACCTGTAGTCGAACGACGTCCACCACGACCAAGTCGCGATGCAGAACAGCCACCGACAGCTGATCCGCCGCCTGTCCGTGACCATCATGTGGTACCCGAGGTGCCGTTGGCCCTGCCGGGTCGTGGCGGTGCGCAACACAAATACCTCCAGAACTTGATCCGGAGGTGGGCTGACGCGAATGGCTGGAAAGCCACGGTCGAAAAGCCAATTCTCGACGGCCTCGGAAGCATTGACGTCCTTCTTGAAAGGGGCGGTCGCTCTATTGCCTGCGAGGTGTCTGTCGCGTCAAGGACAGATTACGAGATCGGCAACATTCGGAAGTGCCTGGCCGCAGGAATCGGCGAAGTTATCTCAGTCGTCGTTGAACGTCGGTCGCTCGGCAAATTGAGAGCGGCAGTTTCGAAGGATATTGAGACACCTGGCTCCGAAAGGGTTCACGTCCTCGCACCCGAAGAACTGTTTGCCCACTTGAGTCAATTCGACGTCGCTCCGGGAGCGGCCGACAAATCGGTTCGCGGGTACAACGTCCGCGTGAGGCAACTACAGGCCGCCGGACGGGCTGCCCAGAATCAGTCGATTGCACAGACCGTCGTTGGGGCGCTGACACGACTCCGCATGAAGTAGTTCTTCAACTGCTACGATGCCTTGGTCAGATGAGTTAATGAACTATCCGGGTTAGTGGGCCGCGCGGACGCCACAGACAACCTCTATTGTGATAGAAAGATACGCCCCCCAGTGTAGTTAAGTGCATACGAGGTTGGCACACATAACTCTCGGTAGTCCGTTGGCAGCCTGATAGGAGCGGGCCGGAATGCTAGTTAACGATAGCGATGCTTTGCACGACCAAGGTCTATTCCGCCACAGCACCTTTAGCAACGCGCTTGAGCGCATCCCAGACTACCTTGTCTCGGCGCACTCTCGATTGATTCGAACGGTGCAGGACGCCGTGCCGCGGTTCCCGTGTTTCTTTGCAAGAACAGCACTGAAAACTGACGATTTCTTCTTCTTTCTCCTGGACGATTATCGAAGTGCTGAGCCGCTCGGAGCCGCATTGATGTCCTTCCTGGCACTAAAGAAGACTGATGGACGTCGGCCAGTGCTCGCCGTATTCGAGAGGTCACTGGCAAACGTCTTTGACTTGCGCATGCATGAGGCCGCATTTTGGGTCATTCTCCAGCAGCTTCATGACATTGACGCCATGCCTTGGCCGAGCTCGGTGCCCACTGCACCGTCAGATCCCAAGTGGTCGTTCTGCTTTGCAGGCACTCCAGTGTTTGTCAACGGTCACTCGTCCAACTACACGAATCGGCGCAGCCGGTACTCGGCCGATGGGTTGATGCTCATCATTCAGCGGCTCGACAACCTCGACGAAATCGTGGGTGGCTCAACTCGCGCTTCTGAAGTCCGCAGTCGGATTAGAGGAGATCTCGTGGTCTACGATGGCATGCCCCCAGCGGCGGCTCTGGGAGCGAAGCCAGCAGATCTAACCTGGGACTGGCGGCAGTACTGGTTGCCGGACCTCGACTCCGACACGGGTGCCGCCTGCCCGCTCCGGATTCGCGGTGCGCAAGAGATTGAGAGGAATTGAAATGAAGCTTTCGCAATATCCCGGGGGGCGCGCGGCATGGCCAAGCTTACCGGTCCAGGAGTCGGACACTCAGCTTCTGATCGGGAGCTGGCAGGTAATGCAACGTTGGGAAGTCCCGTTGATGGAAAAACTTGCTGAACTCGTTACTGAGAACCACGGCGACATCCTCGAAGTCGGCTTCGGCATGGGAATATCAGCCGACGCCATTCTCAAGCACGGTTGCAGGACCTACACGATCATCGAAGCCCACCCAACGATCGCAGACCGAGCGAGACAGTGGGCCATGTCTCAAACGACGCCAACGAAGGTCATAGAGGGATTCTGGCAAGATGTTGTCCCAACATTGGAAGTTCAGTTTGATGGCATCCTCTTCGACACCTATCCGTTGACCGAAGAGGAGTGGCAATCGAATCACTATCCGTTCATTCCCGTGGCCCCTTCCCTACTGCGTCCTGGGGGCGTGCTGACGTATTTTTCGGACGAGACGATTGATTTTCGCCACGAGCATTTGTGCAAACTGCTGGCGTCCTTCGCCGATGTTCGCCTGGTGCGCGTTGACGGATTGCACCCGTATGAGGGATGTGAGTACTGGAGTGCCGACCACATGATCATCCCAGTTGCCCGACGGGTCTGATCGTTCGGGTTTGGTGTCTGCCGGATCATGATTGACACTCTCGATCAGAGTTGGCCAGAGCAATTGGACTCAGTGGAGAACGCGGTCATCGAAGGCACTATCGGCTCCCTGATAGCGTTCCTCAGGGCCAAAGACGCTAAGATCGCTGGGCACACAATCGAGTTACGTGGTGGTCACGTAGTCGAGTTGGTGACAGAAATGGTTGATCTGGGCAGGTGCCTTGCGGTGCACTTCCAACCGCGCACGGGCCGCCGCCAAACACTGATTAAGGCACGCTTTACAGTGCTGTCAGCCGGTAAACTCCATGCCGTTGAGCTTGTCTGGTCCGCGGCGGTCGCGAGGATTCTATCGGGTCTACCTGAGCATCTCCGCCGACACGTGGAGCATGAGTACGCGCAACTGGAGGCACATTTCCTGGCCGCGTATGGTAAAGCCTACGGCCTTCTACTCGAAGGCGTACACGGCGCGATCCGGAGGCACCTATCTGAAGGTGGAGCCGAAGAGCTGGGGGCCGATCTCACTCCCACGGTCTCCCGGTTGCCAGAGATTCGATTCAAGTATTACCTCACTGAAGAGGCTGTGCGCGCCCACCTTCAGCGGTTTAAGGCCGCGCGTGATCCGGTCCATTCGCCCCTGGCGCTAATACTCGCCCTTGTTCTGGGCGAGGCAGGTCACACCATCAACGTGCTCATGCACGATTTTGCCGAACGGCGCGCACTGTACCTGCCGACCGACAGTTTCATGAGTAAGCACGAGGACCTGGGCTTCTACGTGGCAGAGTCAGCCCTGCTTGGCAACAAAGAGTTGGCGGAATATACGATTTGTTCGACTCGGGGCCACGTATTTCAGCTGGGTATGCCAAGAGACCTTGAGGGTGTTCTGCGACCGATCTGCGACGCGATGCAGCCGGTCCTAAAGGCACTATTTCTAGGAAATTTAGAGCGATTCTCGCGCGCCGTGCGTGCGATTCCTGGCGCGCGCAGGGGATTCCAAGGTTCCACGATCCTTTTGCCGATGCCCCAGAGTGCTGTCCAGCCAGCACGGGAATCCGGATTGCATTCCTCGAAGTGGACGTACTTTGGTAGAGGCTCGGGAACTGGCGCAGCCAGTATGCCGGCGCTCATTCAGTTCATCGAATCCTTGATTGCCGATTTTCGCCATTACGTCGAGGTCGAAGGCGGATGGATATTGTTCCGTGACGACAATGGAGAAGAAAGACCGGAGAGCGTTGTCCAGGACGTTTTTGCGATGGTGGCGAGGGCAAAGTGCGCGGCGACCGGCGTGATCTTGAGCCGGGAGGTGAAACTGGGAGTAGGACGGATTGACTTCACCCTTTCGAGCGGATTCTCCCAAAGAGTTCATATTGAGGTTAAGAAGCTCGAACACCCTCGTTTCTGGCGAGGCCTCAGGGCGCAACTCCCGGCATATCTTAAGAGCGACGATGTGACACATGGCTGGCTCCTGGTCGTTCGATTACAGAGCGGCGACCGGTGGGACAGGCGCGTCGCGCAAGTTCAGCGTGCAATCAAGAATGCAGGGCGCAGACGAGGTGTGACTCTCCGCGTAGCGCTGGTCGATGGCCGAGTGCAGCAGATGGCATCGCGTCAATAGACTTTGCTAGGCCAGATGCTAGACTTAATAGTATGTCAATAAGACTAATTCTGGCGGGAGGAGGCGATGCGCCGGAGTCTCTGGAGGTCGATGACTACTATCGATCTATATTAGGTCCAAATCCATCGATTGGTTTCCTGCCACAAGCCGTAGTAATTCCTGGCATATGGACTCTGGATCAGGCCGAGGCATGGCTTGCAGATCGCCCAGCTCTGGCGGAGGTCAGCATCCGCACGGTGATGGACACCAGTTCATTCAGCGAGGGCCTCGATGAGGTTGGCTCTGTGTTCATAATGGGCGGCAACACTTTCAGCCTGCTCGACTGGCTTCGGCGTGAAGGCCACCTCCCGTATTTGCGCCGCTGTATTGCGACGGGCACGCACGTGGTCTATGGCTGCAGCGCTGGCGCGATTCTGATGGGCCGCACAATCGCACCAGCAGCGCTCGGCCGCGAGCGCGACGAGAATGTGGTTGGCCTGCGGGACCTGGCGGGGCTCGATCTGCTCTGTGGTGCAAGTGTGTTTTGTCACTACTCGCCTGATGACTATGGCGACATTGCCGCGTTGGCATGTGAATCGGGCGAGTCAGTGCTGTGTATCCCTGAGGATGGCGGCGTATTTTGGAATGGGCGTGTTTTGACAAATATTGGGCGCAGCGCGATAACGATTGTCAGGAGCGACGGTTCGCAGCAGACAATCGCTTGCGGCGGAGTCAACGTTCTGTGATCTCCGGTGTCTCGCGAGGCGGGCCATATCGGCACTTTGGGACCGCCTCGGGACTCGTGCTGGGTTTCGGACTGTCACTGTTTGCCGAGATGCTGTTCGAAGGCAAATACGACGGCAATTGTTTGACCACGATTCTGGCCGTGGTGCTAGGGGCATTTGGGCTCGGCATCCATATCACAAGAGACTAGGCGCGGCTCCCGTCGGGGTCTGCTGAGCTTGTGACCGAAGCTTGGCGCCGATGCAACCTCCCCAGAAGGATCACCAAGCTGGCATCACCGCATCGAGAAGCTTCGGCTTGCCCCCGTGCCTCCATGTGCCCATTGGGGCGCGTGACCGAGCTGCGATTGAATCCTTCATCGGAAGCATCGAGCGGGTGCTAACACCCGGCGATCCTGCGAAAGCTTTGCTGGTTTCGGCGTACGATCCGGCTCCACTCGATGATCGCTTGCCGATCTGGCGCTTGCCGGCATCGAGTGTATTTCATGCGGTGCAGCAAATCTGGGTGCACGTTGACTATCGAAAATATCGGCGCGCGTATTGCGACGTCTTTGGATCGCTGAGCCGGGATGAGGTCATCGATCACGTCATGAATCGACGTGTCGCGGGAATTAAAGGGATGCAATATGTTCGCGTGGTTCCGATTTCTCGGGCTGCGAATTCCAGCAGCGGGTCGATGAGCGAGCGGTATGGGGTTGCCCATCACCTAACAGAGGCGGCGACCGCCTATCGCCTCACTCACCCAGCCAACAT
This sequence comes from Vicinamibacterales bacterium, assembly GCA_038319675.1. Lineage (GTDB taxonomy): Bacteria > Acidobacteriota > Vicinamibacteria > Vicinamibacterales > SCN-69-37 > SYFT01. The sequence continues at coordinate 77,278 of JBBQDM010000008.1, read as the reverse complement.
TCAATACGCCGACATCGCGGACTTAGTCAAGATGCTGAACGTCCTCACGGGCGGCCGGTTCCAGGATGCGGTCAATGATGCTCAAGTGTTGGTCGATCCGGTGAAGTGAGTTTCTCGGTGCTTGAGCCGGCGCGACTTCGTCATAGCGGTAGACCGAGGCCGACGTTGCAAAGGGTAGTCCGCAGGTCAGACCGCACCTGGACCGAAAGCGCCACGCAACATCCGAAGTAGCTCGGCTCGCTGCCGTGAATTCGGCACTTTCCTTTCCGACTCCCAGGCGCGCAGGGTGCTTGGGCCCACACCGAATTCTTTAGCCATCTCTGACTGAGAAATTCCGAGGCCTCGCCTGTGTTGACGGAGCCGCTGTCCGAGACCTCCTGCTACCGGGCGTGGATCGTACCCGAGGAAGCGAAAGATGGCCGGCAGGTGCCTGAGGGCGGGTTCTCGTTGACCCAGTTCCCACCGAGCGGCGGTGTTCACGGAAACGCCGAACCGCTGCGTCATTTCTCGCTGACTCAGCTTGAGGCCGAGCCGCCATTGGCGCAGGTGGTCGCCGATGTGCTCAAGGCTCTGTGGATATGCAGAATTCCTTGGCTTTTTCGTGGTTATGGTCGCATGGGAAAAAGGCAACGCGGGGATGAGGGGCCATCGTACCGACGACTATTAAGGCAGCCTGGCTCTGGTTGTCTGCGATCGTCGTCGTGCGGGCACCATGGTGGCGAGGGTGCCCTTGCAGAGGATGCGGAGCTCCTGGAAGCGTGGTGACGTTTCGTAATCAGGAGGTCGAAGGTTCGAGTCCTTTCGCCGGCTCCAATATTCACTCTGTAAATTCACAATTTCCTCGGTGGGCGTCCCTCGCGCCCCGGCTCCTGACGCCCGGCCTGACGCCCAACTGGGGTGGTCACTACAACCAGGGATACGCCGCGCAAGGTGCCTGGCCTCGTCGACGCCTCGTCGACCTGCATCTCATGGTGGCGACGCTGTACGAAGGACTGGCGACTCCAAGTAGTTCTGTCAAAAAAGCGCCGGAGCATCGCGCTCTTACCGGCCGACTGGCGACCGCTCGTACGTCAGAGAGTAAGGAGCTGTCGGACTCTCCGCCACGGTCGTGACCATGATCAACTTGTTACCCTCACGCACGACTGTTTGCGTCACCGTGATATGGGCGAACGCCTGCGTGAGGCGCAATACGGGGCCCGCCAAGGTGGCGGTCATTCGGTTAGCCATGGACCGTCCGTCGAGGAAGACGGACTCGCCGCGAGGCGTCTCACCTGACGGAGAAGGTTTCCGAGAGACGGTCAGCGACTCAGCCGTCTGTGTGATCGTGCACTGGACGCCGCAGTTGAGGGGCGCTCCGCTGACAATCGGATTCTTCGTCGACATCACCTTATCGCCGTAACGGTACTCCATTAGCTTCCACGTGCCCGAAAAGTCCGTCTTCTGCTGCGCGTAAACGATACGGGTGCCCTCAGCCAAAACGAGCAACGCAGTCATAGTCATCATCAGGCGCCTACTCATACGATCACCTCAAGTTCACGACCAAGGATTCTCCGAAACCGTCTCTCACGACGTCCTCAGTGCCTCTACGGGAGCCAAGAGACGGAGGCGCGAAGCTGCTACAAGAGCCGCCGCCGCCGCCGCGGACAGTAGTATCGCCGCCACGGCCAGATAGCTTAGCAAGTCCAGGCCCGTAACTCCGACCAACATTGCCTCGAACAGGCGCGATACGCCAGCCGCCGCAACCAGGCCGACCCCGAGCCCGATACTGACCGGCAGGAGCGCTGCACTCATTCCGTGCCAAATGAGGTTGCTGGACGACGCGCCCAGAGCTAGCCGTACGCCAAACTCCCGACGGCGCGATTCAATCAGGTACGCCACCATGCCGAACACACTGCCCACCCCGACCCAGAGGGCGACCAAGCCGAACCCTGAGAAGAACCAAGCGCCAAGACGCTGTCGGCCGAGATCGCGTTCGATCAGCTCCCGTCCAGTCAGCGCCGTCGCCGGTGGCGTATCCCGCAAGACATTACTCAGCAGACGGCGCAAGTCGTCCACTACCGCCCTGTCAGTCCGACTGACCCTCAATATGAACTGTGCAACGGCACTATTGTCGAAGGTTGGCACCACTATCACACCGTCGGCCGGTGCGGCGAGCGAGCCAAACAGGAAGTCCTTGGCCACCCCAACCACCACATAGTAGCCGTCGCCAAACGATTGCCCGAGTGGAGTCTCCGAAGGCCACAGAGTCCGTGCGAGCGAGTTGGTCACGACGATCGGCCTCGGATGGGCGCCGATATCTGCGGGCGTTAAGTCGCGGCCCGCCACGATCGGCACACCGAGCGCGGCAAGCACCTCTGGACTCGCAAGCATCATCGGGGCTCGAACGCGGTGCACACGGCCGCGCGTTGAAAGGGTTCTGGTGTTCCTCGCTTGTAGTTGCCTCGTCTCGCCGAACGGAGGACCGGAAATCGCTGCGACTTCTACACCGGGAAGGCCTCGCAGAGCCTCCCGCACCAATCGCACCCGCTCACTGCGGAAATCGTCGCTCACGGACGTCCGAAATGGCGTAATTGGCACCGAGACGAAGATCAGGCGTCCGACGTCGAATCCCGGCGATGTCGAGTATGCGCGATGCACAGATCGGACAAACAGCATCGCGGAGACCAGCACGATGGTCGTGGCGCAGACCAAGACCCCAAGGAGCCCTTGCCGCAAACGCTGAGAGGCCCTAGATGCCGTTACGGTCGGGCCACTCGCAAGGTCACACAGTAGTCGCCCGTGCGTCAGCCGAGCCATGGGCAGCAAAGCGGCGATCGCTAATGTAAGCGTGGTCAGCGTCAGCCCGGCAAGGACAACCCTCCAGTCGAAAGACAGATCCAGGCGGGTGAAATCGACGCCGGCCGGCAGCTGCAGCCGAAGGCCCCCAATGCCCCGAAGTGCCAGTTCGGCCACAGCAGCCGCGCCAAGCGTTCCCGCAAAACCGATGGCCGCGACTTCACCAATGACGGACCGGATGAGGCGGCCCGATGAGGCCCCCAACGCCGCCCTAATCCCGAATTCCAGACGCCTGCGTTCAAAATGCACAAGAAGCAACGATGCGAGCGCGGCACACGCCCCGATCAGTACCAAGCAACCCAGTCCAGCGACGACCCAAGTCGCCCCACCGTCCCGCAGTAACGTTGTGCGCGTGCTCGGAGTCCCATAGATTTCCCTTACCGGGAGCAACGTTCTCGGAGACTGGAACGCTGCGGCGAGGCGTGCTTCTGCTTCTGCAACCGTGTCACCACGGGCCAAGCGAACCCAGAGTATCCCTTGTAGCGCCGTCGTTCCTGGCTGTAGACGCAGTAGTCGCGGAAAGACGACGCGGGGAAACCAAATGTCGGTGCGTTCTCCCCGTTGCGCACCTTCAAACCCGGGCGGCGCCACACCAATGATGCGGACTGAAACGGGGTCACTCGGGACGACACTTCCGATGACCTCGGAACGGCGATCAAAGGCTCTCGACCAAAAACGGTCGCTGATAACGGCCACAACCTCCGCGCCCACACGATTATCCTCCTCGGTAAAGTTCCGCCCCCGGATATCGAGACCAAACAACCTGAAGTAGTTCGGCGTTACACCCATCACCTCGGGCGGCCACGGCTGGTCCGGAAAGCGCAACACCGGCTCCTGGTTCTGGCCGCCGGCGACCTGGTCCGCGATCGCCTCGAACGACTCATAGACAGGAAACTTGAGATTGCTGGTCGACGGATTTACGACGAAAACCCGCTCGGCGTCGTTGACCGGCACTGGACGAAGCCACAGGGCATTTGCGAGCGAAAACACAGCGAGGTTGAGGCCGCCGCACGCCGCGACTAGCCCCGCCACGCTGAAGAAAAATGCGGAGCGGCCCCGAAAGATCTTTTGAAATGACATCCCTCTGAATCCTACCATCCGGATTTCCGGTCGAGGCTCCCGCGCTGTGGTGCTCGATAGCCTCGACCGGCATGTGGCAGACTCTTGTTGTTAACTACACGGCGTGCACGTGCAGAACTTGATCTCTTGGCCCGCCGTTGGTGGGTCACCTTCGCACATAAAGACAGAATTCGATTCGTTAGAACAATCCAGTGCGCTGCAGCTGTCGTCCACAGGAATCCAGCACACCGGATTTGGCCGGTCTCCGCCGCACTGAGTGCACATGCTGTTAGGCTGGACGATGGTGCATTCGCTGGCTCGTGCCTCGAGTTCCACGGAAATGCCATCCGCCGTACCAGATGCTGCGGCTATCGCAGACAACAGAAAGAGCGCGATCGAGACATTGCGTAGCATTCTCATACCTTCTCACCTCCATTCATTACCTAGACTGTGTGACGGACCAGACGTCGTCGGTACCAAGACCACACGAGGGCCGCAGTCCCTATTCCCCCGACGACGAATACGAGGGGCGCCCGTGATGGGGCAAACCCTGGCGACGCTAGGGCGCGCTCAATCGCAGCCTCGAAGTCGGCCGCCGGTCGCGCACCTTTGATGACTTCGACGACTCTCACAGTACCGTCGGCCAGACGGCTGCCGACTAGGAATGCCGGTGTCCCCGAAAGCCCAAGAGCTTCGGCTTCCTTGATATCACGCTGGACTTGCAGGGACACGTCGCCGAACAGGCACTGGGAAAACTGCTGCGTATCGAGACCATTTGATTGCGCCATCTGCACCAGTCGCGCTTCATTCAGGCCCGCGCCTTCGCGAAACAACGCTGTATGCATCGACAAGAACATGTCCTGACGTCCGGCGCACAACGCCGCCTGAGACGCTAGTGTCGAACCTGGGTGTATCCGCTCAATCGGATGGTGCTTGAACGCCAACTGCATGCGCCCAGTGTCGATGTATCGTTGATTCAGCGTGGGCAGGATGTCGTCTTCGAAGCGCAAACAGAACGGACACAGGTAGTCCGAGTACTCGACGAGTATCACGGGAGCGGTGTCGACTCCGCGAAGGGTGGCGCCCGCCAATGACACCGGCGATTCCGGCACGGAGGGCGGTGGCGGAAACAACAGCGCCCAGTTCATCCACAAAAGGATTGCAACACCAGCGAGCGCAGCCACGGTGGTTACGCCATCCATCCAGAATCTGACGGTCTCACGCGGTGCTGTTGCACTCATGCGTCCTCCAAGAGTTGTAGAGCCGAATTGTCGAGTCGCAACATCCTTTTTCGCCGTTACCGTAATTGCAGGTTCCAGCGAGAGAGCCGGTCGGACAGCAGTAATTGTTCAGAAGTCGGGGTGCATTGCGCCTGTGCAGTCTGTTCGCTGCAGAAAAAGATAGGCGATGGCCATCACGACAAAAGCGGCATATACGAACAAGACGTAGCCACGCCATCAGATATCCTCCTTGAGAGAAAACCTGTAGTGCGCGGATACTATATAAACTATCCGTCTAGTGTCAAGTATTAGTCCAGAACGAAACTACTGCGGCGTGGCTTGGACAAATGCGTCGGTGGAAACAGTTTCCGCTCCTGCGCCCTTTCGCCCTTGAATGAGAGCCATGTCAAACGACAACTGCGTTGACCCGTCGTTATCCCGACCGGCCACCCCTTTTTAACGTTCGCACTAGGTCCATCCGTTGTCGAAGTTGCTGCAGGTGCTTTCCGGATTCCCACGCGCCGACGGTTTCCGGTGCTACTCCGAGATCACTGGCCATCTCAGCTTGGGAGACACCGCACCCTTCCCGATGCCTTCTGAGGCTGCTTCCCAGCCCTCCCCCTTCAGGTCTGGGGTCGTACCCTAGGAACCGCAAGATGGCCGGAAGCTGCCGGAAATTGGGTTGCACGTGCCCCAATTCCCATCGGTTGACCGTGTCCACGGAGACTTCGAGCCACTTCGCAGCGTCCCGCTGATAGAGCTTGAGGTTTAGCCGGCGCTCCCGAAGGTGGTCGCCTAGGTATTCCAATTTGGCGGGATATGCTGAATTCCTTGGTCTTTTTGCAATTAGGGTGGTCTTGGAAAAAGGCAACGCGGGGATGAGCTTCGGACGCACCCGTTGTCCGCTGTTCTGGGCCAATCAATTTCGGGTGCTCCTCACCGCTGCGGCCTATGCGTTGCTGCAGCATCTGCAGATCTACGCGAACCAGACCACGCTGCGCGGCGCCCAAGGCCCGCGCCTGCGCCAGGCGCTCGTCACGATCGGCGTCTGGATCGTCCGCCAGGGACGTCGGCTGATTTGTCATGCCCCACGCGGCCACCCGGAGCAACGCGTCTGGGCCCAGATTGCCCGCGCACTCGGCGCCACCTCTCGATAAATCTCGCCCCGTACCCCCGGTCGACACCGGCACACGCCGGAGGTGTCTCACAATTTCAGGCGAATCGCTTACACGCCGCTCACACCCGAACGGCATGACCGTCTGCCCTGCACGGGAACTCGTGCGGGAGCTCACACGCGCGATATTGCCTCGTGCGTTCCTCTATATGAATTATGCGGGTTAGTTAGGGCGGTCTGGCGTGCCCAGCCTGCACACGACTACAAACGAGACGGCCTCTTGCAAATACCCTGAGCGTGTGTATACTACCGCCTCGGACTAGACAACCAAACAAACGCATCAATTGTCGCACCTTGGTACTGGTCGACCAGAGATGCGAATCGAAAGGGGCACAAATGACCGGCAACGTGACACGAATACTAAAACTTGCTCTAATAGTCGGCGCATTCCTTGCGGTAGCGGCAGTCGTGGTTCCGGAGTCCATCCAGGCCGAAGACACAACTTTCACCTGCTCCATGATGGAAGGTGCATTCGGCTGGAGCAACTGTGGAGGCGAGGACACGTGTCCTGGCGAATTCTGGCAGAAAGGTACCTACTGCGATGCGACCTGCAAGAAAATTGACCCGAAGACCAAGACGGCTTACACCAGTGGCTCCATAGACTGCCCACCGTTCTAGAACCTAACCTGCGTATCGCGCAAAGTCGAGGTGCGCCAGCTGCGAGCCGTCGTATCTGTTGCTGGCGCACCTCGTACCGTGTGTGGCGATCTGCGAAACATCATTCGAAGCGGGAGGCCTGAAGAATGCTGGCAAGAAAGATTCGTCTCGTTGTTCACGCCCTGGGCCTGATCGCAGTGGTCATTCTGATCCCTGCCGTCGTAAACAGCTGGCTACCAGGAAAATCAGATCTGTCTGGCTTAGTCGTCATTGGCAATAGTCCACTGTCCAGCGGCGAGGTTCGGCTGAAGAGCGATGACACGAGAGATGAAGTTAATGTTCCAGTCGTTGATGGTGTGTTCTCGGTCACGCTGCCAACCGGGCGACATTCCATAGCCTTTTTTCAAAACGATCCCATTATTTTTCCAGCCTACGTCGTCGATGTTCAGCGCGGCGAGAGCGATGTGACTATTGCGCTGCCTACTGGTGGAGCAAATGTCTCGATTGTCGACGCGAACGACGCACCAGTCACAGCTCCGATGGTCTTGTCGCTCAATGGGCCAATGGACGACAGGCTGTACCAGTCGACAAGTCGAATCGTAGTTGAACCGTCGACGGTGGGCACAAAGCTCGCGGGCCTAAGCTCAGGAACGTATGACCTGATGGTCCATTCGATTGTTGCAGGTACGGGTTCGATCAGGTTTCAGGTGCAGGAGGGAGCGACCACGAACGTGTCCATAGCTGTCGCGCCGAATGACGCCATCTTGGAAGTTCGTGGACCGAATGGACAGCCCGTCGCCGCTCAAGTTCTGGCGAGCGGCTTCCGGAGGATCGCACCAATCAGCCCCGGGCGCTTTCCCTTGGCTCAGGTGGCTCCGAATGAGCGTGTCTATGTAGCTGCAGTCGGATTTGCCCCCACCTGCAAGATGTTTGCATCACTCTCTAACTCAATCGATGTCGTCCTCGCCCGTTCACGGCCCAGCCGATCCGTCTTGTTCACAGGCTCCGGCGCGCCCGGTGGAGAGATTGCTGGAGTGGGCGGCGCTGAGTGCCCTCTCCCGCTGTTGGCCTTGACGACAGGCATTGCGTACGGTGGCGACAGCGTCCTTCTTGAGACCGCGAACCTCTTTGGTTCGCAGCTAAGGTACGTCCAGGCCCCCGGCATGCCGTCAATCGCAATTGATTCAACCGGAGGTGATATCGTTTTGACGACAGTTCCGGCAGTTGATAGCTGTCTGCGGATTCCTTTGGTGACCCGAGAGCGCAAGCCGTAGCCCCTTCTGTGAGGCAGGCATATGTACCTGATGACCGCGATTCAGCACTGGGCGATTCGTCCAGTGCGGCACAGACCGGGCCTTTACGCCTGTGCGATTGTGTCACTGGCCGCAACGCTGGGCGCATTCGCCCTTGTCTCCCATTTCTCTGAGACGCTTCTCTATCGCCCACTGCCTTATCCGGCCGGCAGGCTCTTTGCGACCCTTTCGCCGAAGGTCGGCCCGCTTCCGGTGGGGCTCTCGACCGACCACCTCGCTCAACTTGAGTCTCGCGTCGACGTCTTTCGAGCTGTCGGCGGCTACCGCTTCTCTGCGCCGATTGAACTGAGTCGACACGGTCGTGAGCTGCCGGTATTGGAGGTAACGGAGAGCGTTAAGGACATGGTCGGCCTTCGTTTGGTTGCCGGTCGTTGGCCCCAGGTCAATGAACCGAGGGCTGTTGTGATCCCTCATGCAATCGCAATAGAGGCGTTTGGTTCAGCGTTTCAGGCCCTGGGACAGTTCGTCACGGTTGAAGGGCTGACGGAAACGATCATTGGAGTCATTGAGGACGACCGGGTTTTCCCGCCTGATCAACGTCGTCAATTGGCTTGGCGGTTTCTTGGGCCGGACACCAGCGTTGAACGTTTGTTTGGTGTGGCCGTACTGAGGGAGCGGAGCCGTGCCCCCGGGAGTGTAGTCCTGCCGATAGGTGTCGATACAACAGTCGATGTCGATCTCTGGCCCACTCCACAGACGGAAGGCTTTAGGCACTGGATCCTTCTCCTCTACCTGATAGTCTCCATTCTGCTGGGCCTCGCGTTGTTTACCGTCGTGCACGCCTTCTTCCAGCAGGCCCATAGCAGAAAGGACGAGTTGTTGGTTCGCCGTGCTCTCGGCGCGAGCGCCCGCCACATATGGACTGATTCCGTCGTACGCGCGAGCATGCTCGTCCTGCCCGGACTCTTGATTGGGCTGGGTTGTGCTCGCCTGGCTCTACCAATGGCACAGAAGTTCCTTGCTGACCAAGGGCGCTGGTGGATGTTTCAACAACCACACTTGGGGCTTGCGCCAACTATGTTGACTGTGAGTGTGGCAATGGTCGTCTTGGTTGCGGGAATTGCCGCAGGGGCGTTGGCCGTTCTCCCTCGCACGGTTCGCCTTTTCGCGCGCCTTGGACCGTTCTTCGCAGGCTGTCATGCGCTCGTGAGCGTTCCCTTGGTTGGCCTCCTGATTCTTGTTCCACAGAGTTATCTGGCTATCGCACGAGTAGATCTCGGCTTTTCGCTGGAGGGGCTGTCAACCGCTAGGATTCGACATGCCAACGCAGACACGATGACGCGACTAGTTGCGTCAATCGATTCTGCTGGTTCGGACGTTAGAGCAACGTTCTCCACTGGAGCCCGACTCCTCGAGGACGGCAGATCTGGTCTCCCGGTTGGAACACTAGCGGCGGAGGAGCCCCCGCTATTTACTGCAGCCTGGGTCTCACCCTCGTATTTCGATGTTGTCGGAATGAGGGTCACAGCCGGACGTACTTTCGAACGTTCCGAAATGGCCGGCGTGGTAATGAACCAGGCGGCATCCACAGCGCTATTTGGAGAACAGCCTGTTCTGCCCGAGGTCGTGACCGTAAGCAGGGAACGTACCCCGGTAATCGGCGTTGTGGCCGACATGAAGCATCGCAGCCCCTTAAGGGCGACCGAGCCGATGGTGTTTTTGCCGATCCAGGACCGCTGGGATACTTGGGTCCTTACCGTTCGCTCAACATTACCCACCAGTGCTGCGGAAGAGATGGTCTCTTATCTACTCGAACAAGTCTCGCCCGAGAGTGCGCTTGAGGATTGGGAGTCCGCAGAGTCAGCTCTGGCGGAAAAGCAATCGCCTCAGATCGCCGTGAGCTCCCTGCTTGCTATCGTGGCTGGGATTGCTTGCTTCGCGTGCATGCTTAGCGGGCTGTATTCCCTCATGACTGTGATTCATACCTCTGGTCAGAACGCCGCGATTCGGATGGCTCTCGGTGCGAGTCGGTTTGTGGCATTTGAGCAAGTGCTTCGACCTGCCTGGGTTTCGTGGTTGGTCGCGACTTCTGCGGGAGCTCTACTTCTGCTTGGGCTTTCCTCAACTGTTGAAGCGCTGCTGTTCGGCGTTCGTGGTGTTGAGCCCCTGACAGTGCTCTCCTCGGCTCTCAGCGTAGGCATTTTGGGTCTTTTCTCTCTTGCCACCGCAGGTCGGGACCGCCGAAGCCTCTGCCTTGCTCTCGGGGTGCGGCACCACCCATGAGGTCCGGCATCGTCGACCCTGTGCGACGTCGTCAATCTAGCCTGGGCGTCCTGTTTATAGTCGCTTTACCCCTTAACGGGATAGTCACATTCATCGCTCAGCCTGTGGTTGCGAAGGCGCTACTGCCCGCATTCGGTGGAAGCGCGATGGTCTGGACTACGGTTGCGCTGTGCTTTCAGGCGTGTCTTTTGCTTGGCTATGTATACGCTCACCTCCTCACTCGTGTCGTCGATCGGCGATTTCAAGTGTGGGTTCATGCTCTCGTGTTGTCGACAGCAGCGATGCTCGCCTTTCAGTGGCCAGCCTTGTTGGAGGGGCGACCCGAGGGTAACGAGACGATCGCTCTACTCCTGTTGGTTGGTCGGACAATTGGACCACTCTGTGCTGCGCTATTTGCCACTGCCCCAATTATACTCTCCTGGCATGGCGATTCGAACGGCGGCGGTTCTGAAGGCCGTGGCCACCGAAAGCTCTACGCGGTCAGTACGCTGGGGAATATTCTCGGTCTGGTGGCTTATCCTGCTTTGATTGAACGCTCTAGTGACCTGACCCAACAGCTTGGTGTACTGCCTTGGTGGGGGCTGGGGCTTGCGCTCTTATGTTTAATCCCGTCCTTGAGCGCTACCACGAGGGCTTCCGTTCATCGAACGCACCTCACAGCCTCGGTAGCTACATCGGAGTTGGTAACATGGGTCTCCCTTCCTGCTGTTGGCACCAGCCTGCTTCTGGGTGTTACAGCCCACCTTTCATACAATGTAGCTGCAGTCCCGTTATTGTGGGTTGCTCCGCTTGCGGGCTTCCTGATTGCTCATGCGCTGGCGTTTGGACTAACGACGATAAGACAATCAGTTAGCTGGCACCTTGTGGTGGGACGGTCTGCTACGGTTGCCGCAGTGTTGTTGCTGTTTCTGGCAAGCTCCGGTTATCCGCTGAGGTCGCTCGGCGCCCACCTATTGCTGTCGACAGTTGTTCAATTGGCATTAGCAGTAAGGCTGGCCTGTTCAGCGCCAACTCAAGAACGGATTACGGCCTTTTATTTGTGCTTGGCAGTCGGGGGGACTCTCGGGGGAATCGCAAACAGCGTCATAGCGCCGCTAATCTTCAATGGATTCCTCGAATACCCGATCGCCTTGGTCGTCGCACACATGTGTCTCAGTGTTCGTGGGCCGAGCGTGTCTCGGCGCGACGGACTCGAGGCGGTTGCGCTGGTCGGATGTGGACTGGCGCTTGTGCTGATCGGAGAGGAAATCCTGCGGGCGCTGGGATCACAGACAAGGTTGGCTACAACTGCTGTTCGGTTGGCGCTCCCGCTCTCTTTGGCCTTCATGGCCCGGCCGCATTGGTTACTCCGTGGAGGCATCCTCGGCTTGATCGTAGCAACACTAATAGTGGCTGGCAAAAACCCCGTAGAGGTGTGGCGGACGAGAACGTTCTACGGAACGCTCCAGGTTATTGAATCTGGAGGTACGCGGGCGCTCGTCAATGGGAGAATTCTGCACGGAAGCCAGGGCGTGGCTTCAAACGACAGGCTCCGTGAGACATATTATGGTCCCGTACGAGACGTAGTTGGCAGCTATTCCAGTCCACCAGACGGAGCTGTAATCGGACTGGGAACGGGAACTGTGTCTGCCTATGCGGCTCCAGGAAGTGAGTGGACGTTCTTTGAGATTGATGCTGCAGTTATCGAACTGGCTACGCGGCCAGACGGATTCAACTATTTGTCCGAGGCTGCAGACTCTGGCGTGACCATCAATGTCCGGAACATCGATGGGCGAAAAGGAGTGTCAGAGTTGGCCGACGGTGCGGTCGACCTGATCGTTGTCGATGCATTCAGTGGTGATTCGATTCCCGTACACTTGGTGACGATGGAGGCGTTCAGGTTGTACCTTCGAAAACTGCGAGATGGAGGCATGCTGCTAGTTCACATATCGAACAAGTATCTAGATCTTGGTCCCGCTATCGTGGCTGTCGGCACTGGCCTTGGCCTCGGGGCCGCTCAGTTCAGCGGGGAGTTTCCCGGTAGAGGGTCTGAAGCGTCCGACTGGCTGCTCTTTAGAGCCGACGCCGCTAGCTTGAACTTGGGCAATTCTTCAGGCCTCGCCAGCCAGGCTGGGCAACTCGGATCGGCATGGGTGCCGGCTGTCGGGAATTGGGGCGGCCATGTGTGGACGGATCGGTATTCCGCAGTGTTGGAGACCCTCAGATAGGAAAAAAAACAAGGGCGGAGCGTAACGAGATCGTCGTCGCCCTTGTCGATGGCGAAGCTACCTTGAAAAGGTACGTTCCGGGTGGCGCTATGATGTTCTAATGCCCGATTCAACTGAGCATCACGAACCGATCGTCGTACGCTCGGGCTTCAGCATTCAAGGGGTCGCTCGCGGAATTCTCAAGGGCGGAATTGGGTCAGCCCATTTCGGGGATGACTAGTTCCTTCGCTCACCTTCTGAGCACGCCCCACCAACCTCTTCCGTGCAGCCTCAGCGCCGATTTCGTCGAGAAGCACGCCTCCTCGCCCGGGCTCACGGAACGGCGAGCAACCTGTACAATCGGGCACGAGTTTCTTTGAGTTGGCCGGTCGCTGGCAGCTGACCTCGCTCCCACCCTCTGAGCGTCCCCGGGTCGATACCAACCTCCAGAGCGAGTGCCTCAATCGGCAGGCCAAGAGCCTGACGCCGGTGCCGCAGCTTCCCGCCGATTGCCTCTGGTTCTGGTCGAGGGTCCATTTGAAGGAAATCGATAATTGCGGGCAGGGATCGGATTACCGGCTCTGTTCTACCTCTTTCCCAGTTCAATACCGCCGACGGCGAAACGCCGAGCCGGGTCGCGACCTCGCGTTGCTGGAGGCCGAAGTCGAGGCGGCGTGCTCGGATGTGGTCGCCGATGGTCACAAGTTTGGCTGGATATGCGGAATCTCTGGGCTTCTGGGCATTGATAGTCAACTTGGAAAAAGGCAACGCGGGGATGAGGATCAGCCTTCCCAACTGATCACCATTCAGCCAGGCCTTTCCCCGATCTAAGCGGTCGGCCGTGGATATGCTCAGGCTCGACGCTGACACACTGACCGATTGTCGTCGGCGGGACCAGCCCTGTCATACCCCGGCCACAATGTTAATCTCTCAATACTGCTATGGATTTCAGTCTCGATGGGAAGCTCGCCTCAATCGACGTGCCCAAGAGCAAGGCGCTACAGCCATTGTTCGAGGCGGTGGTCAATGCGTTCCAGGCGATCTCCGAACTGAAGTCCAAGAAGGGCCGCGGCCGAATTGAAATCGTGATCCATCGCGAGGCGACTCTGGATCCCGCCTGGCCAGGCTGTGTCACTGGATTTACGATCACAGACGACGGTGAAGGCTTCACGCAGCACAATCTGAAGTCTTTCTTCACCGCATACTCGCAACACAAACTCAGACTGGGTGCGAAAGGCATCGGCCGGTTCACGTACTTGAAGGTATTCAATTCCGTTGAAATTGACAGTCACTTCCACGCAGGTGGCAGCATGCTCCATCAACAGCTGTCATTCCCAAAAGTCGGCCGGCTAATTGACGTTCCTCCGTCAACACCGTCACATGAGCGGACGAACAGGACCACAGTTGAACTGCGCGGCATGAGGGAGCCGTGGCGTTCCCACTGCGAATCCACGCCGGAGGCGATCGCCACCGGCATCTTGGCGCATGGTGTGCCGTACTTCCTGAATCCAGACGGCCCAATTGTCGAGATTATCGACGATGGTGAAAAGCTACGAATGAATGATCAATTCGAGGCGACGTTTCAAAAGGTCGAGGCGCGGGAGTTTGTGATCCAAGGCCAGCGATTCGAGCTCACCGGATTCAAGTTAAAGACCGGAGGCCGTGGCGACAGTAAGCATCGGCTGATCTATGCGAGCAACTACCGAGCCGTTCATTCTGAGGCACTGACCAACGACATACCCAGTATCGGCGACAAGCAGCTCTCGGGCGACGATGGCGACAAGTTTGTATATGTTGGGTTTGTGCAAGGCGAGTACCTGAATCAGCACACAAACCCTGACCGACTGCACTTTACGTTTCCGATGACAGACGCGAGCAGCCACGGGCTCTTTCAAGACGACCCTGACTTGATCAGGTTTCCTGCGATCCGCTCCGCCGCTATCGAGGCTGCCAAGCTCGACCTCGCACCGTTCCTAAAGCAAGCTGCTGATGAGGCCGAGAAGCGCGTGCGGCGTTTCATCAAGAAGACGCCCGAGTTGCGCCCGATGTTGAAGAACCTCGAACGATTCATCCACCTTGTCCCGAGTGACGCATCCGAATCGAAAATCAACGAAGTCCTCCAGCAACAACGCTACGTCGAAGAGCGAGAGCTGCGAAAGGCTCACGCGCGCATCATTAAACAGGTGACAGCGGTCGGAAAGCGGCCAGAGGATTATGAGCAACAGGTCGAAAACTATCTTGTTCGAGCCAACGAACTTGGAAAGTCGTCCCTAGCGCGATACATCGTGCATCGCAAAGTCATGCTTGAGTTTTTGGCCAAGAGTCTGGCGATAAACCCAACGACCGCCGACTACGATCTAGAGCGCGTGCTCCACGAAATCATCTATCCCATGCGGGTGGAATCCACGGACGTGCCGTACGAGCAGCAAAACTTATGGATCATCGACGAACGCCTCGCATTTCACGGCTATCTTGCCTCCGACAAACAACTGTCAAACGTGTCGACGATCACCTCTGCCTCAAAGTCGCGCCCCGACATGATGATCTTCGGCGAAGCCACCAGCTTCGCGCCGGATGACGACGTTATCAGCTCTGTCGTGGTGGTCGAGTTCAAACGGCCCGGTCGCACCGACTTTGGCGATGAAGACCCGATCGATCAAGCGCACCGCATGGTTTCTGAGATTCGCTCAGGGAAAAGGAAGATGGATGATGGGCGAGCGATTTCTGTGAACAATCCGATGATTCCTGCGTTCGTCTACATCGTTTGTGACGATAGTCCTGAATTGCTTCAATTGGCCGCGCGGGGAGGCCTGAGGCGATCTTCCGATGGCGCCGGATTCTTCGGGTATTTCGATCTTCTCCAGACCTATGTCGAAATAATTCCTTACAACAAGATGTTGGGTGATGCTAAGAAACGGAATCGTGTCTTATTCAGGAAGTTGCAGATCGAGCACTGATTTCGCGCATCGAATGTAGGTGAGAACCAGCGCTAGGGAGCGGCCGTGTACGCTGCTTTAGGAAGGCGCCTCCGGCCGTGAGGCGATGGCGAACAAAATGGTTGCTCCGAGGAATCGGCCTTCTACGGCTCCGATGGAGCTCTAAGCACTCGATTGAACGCGGCTAGGCTGCCATCGGAATCGTCCAGCCAATCTCGGACGCTATTCGTCTGATCTGTTATGGACTCACCTATTGTCGCCACAAGCCCCCTAAACACCGTATTAATCGCATCTGTCTCGCGAATAAGAGACAACAGCAACCTCTGCAGTCCGTGAAGTGCTTTCATTCGTTGAACGTGATCGTCAGGACGCTCAGCAAACGATGCCGTCCATGCATTGTGAATGAACCTGTTTCGCAACTCCACGAAGCAGTCCATCCGTTCTTGAAAATCGTCGACGAAAATGCGTCTATTCTTCAGCTCTCGGTTCAGTCGGCCCAGGGTGCGTCCTCTGATGACTTTGTCTGGGCTAAACACATCCTCAGTTGTCATTGCAATTGGCGACAGCTCTAGTGCACGGACAGCAACGCCAACGGTGAATTCCAACATCTGCAGAGCAACGAGGGCCGTCCCGGATAGCTCAAGCAGGCGCTGTCTGAACTGATGGAACTCGTCTTCTTCGCGAATGATTCTCAAAGGCCAGTGCTCGTCATGACCTCGGGAAGCAGCGTTCATCCAATCGCCAATCATCCACCTGGCCGTATCTTTCAAATTCGGAGCCCGACGTCCCAACGCGGAAATGGCCTGCCAGGTGAACCTGAGTTCCGGATCAGCAAGTTCTCTCGCGAAGCGAAGACCCTGCATCGAAAACGTGACTCCAAGACGTTCCAGCTTGGCAGTCTCCGCAGCACTGAAGCACGCATGAACGTTGGCGTGGTCTCGTGGTGCTCCCTCAAAGAGGGGCAAAGCGCCTGGCGTTGCGCCGGGCCCGCGCCCAGTGTCCGCTGTTCCATTTGGTTCAAGATCCGTACTATTTGCCTCGACGACTGCAACCGGGTAACCACATAGCTCGAAACTTGGAATCGCCAGGGGCATCACCCTCCACCGCCTACGTCTTATCGCATGAATTGTGTGCTCCACGCCGTTATTCAACGATAGCTGTCCGATGGGCCTGAACCCCTTCGATCCCGATGCAGTCGCTCTTGCTGCCCTTCTGTTTCCGTTTCGGCTTCTCGTCCGCGCCTCCGAGGCCGGTTGTCTTGCGGACTCTCGGGTCAATCGGCGACGACAACGCGTTTCATCTCGTCCACAGAAAGGCTCAGCGTCCACTGGCTGCGTGTAATCCGCCAGACTCCAAGTTTCCAGGGAAAGCCACCTGCGAGTATCAGCATCACTGGCCGCGGCTGCCGCGCCGGCTGGTATCGAGCGATCGCCTTGAACGTTCGCCGATCGGACCGGCTGAGGACCAGCGGTCCGCCTGGATGTGTGTGCCAGTCGCCTAGATACTGGATCCGGTGTCCCGATTCAACATAGGCAGCCTCGATGGCTCTTTCTTGATACTCGTGGTCGGGAACGAAACAGCTCTTCTCATGTTTAGCCAATGGACCAGGACCGATTGCCTCCTCGATCCAGATGTCCTCCCTTGATGCAATGCCCAATAAGATGCCTCCCGTCTCCAACGGCTCATGGACATCAGCCTGGTACGTCATCAACTCGATCGCTGATGAAGAGATGTAGCAGGAGCTCATCGGTTACAGACTGGACAATCGGCGTACTTCTTAAGAGGAAACACTGACCAACGCGGCTCGGTCCTCTGACCGCCGGCGTCGCGCATGCTCAGGACCCCCACATCCCACTCGAAGTTCCCGAACGCTGGGAAGTACTTCCCGCAAAGGCTGGCCATAGCAAGCCTCACGCCCTGTAGGGCTACCTCTTGCAGATCGAAGTGGCTGCCCACGTAGGTGACCGCCTCACAGCCGGCTGGTTGAACCGAACCGTCTTCATCTTCAGGCGGCTTCCCGATATCACCATGTTCTAGGGCCAGCTGCAAACAGCCCCAGCAGGCGCCTCCCTCGTGCTTGAGCCGAAGCACAGTGCCTCCAAGGCCACCTCGAGTGGCGTCGACAGAGACATAAGGAATAGATCGGCTGCGAGCGATTTCCGCGAGGAAATACTGAATCCCCGGCTCAGCCGTAGCGTCGAATAACAGGTCAACTCCGTCCAACATTGTCGCGAGCGCTTTTCGCTCAGTGAGTTGCGGGTTCTCGCAAGCTAGGCCCAGTCGGCTGCTGCATCCGATGGTTTTCACCCACGGATAGTTGAATCGAATTTGTTCAAGAAGGACTCTTGCTTTCTCCCTTGCTATCGCGGGGCGACCGAGAGGCCAGCGAACGATGGTCCCAGCATCAACGATATCTGGCTCAAGAATTCTGATTTCGCCGACGCCCCCTTTTGCGAACTCCAAAATGCTAGGGGCACCCAGGCATCCAGCACCGACAACCGCGATCTTTGCGTCCTGGAGCGCTCGAAATGCTGGAAATCGAGCCGAGAGGTCGGAAATACCTAATCGGGCGGCCCTCACGAAGGTCGTCTTGAAGTGATGTTTTTTGCGAAACCCCGGTGCATTCCCCCTTCTTCGCACAATGAATGCCCAGCCCGTGCCTAAAACGCGATGGCCGACTTCTTCATCGAACACCAGGCCCAAGCACTGTAGGTCGTTGTGCCATGGGCATCGCTTGAGCGCCTCATCGACCAAGGGATCATCCAGGAGTGCCGATGGGTTGGCGTCCGGGAAGGTTCCGTCGGTCCGAATCCATCGTGTCCTTACTTGTGCATCCTCACTCCCAAACGGTGCGCGCGCCAGGACTCTCCCCTCGCCGGACAGTACCGTCGCCACTTCAGCACGAAAAGGGTTCTCAGAATTCTCCAGTAGGCGCAGCGAAAGCACACCTTCATCGACGCCCGTCGGCAGCTCCCAATCGCTGTCGACGATCACAACACTGTCCCGTTCGTAGTCCAAGAACGCAGTAATCGGCTCACCTTGCGGGTCTTCCAAACTCGTGGCTTCTGCTAGGTCAATGTTTCCGAGAGAGCGGACCAGAATCGGCAACTGAGAGGCCAATAGCTCGGCGAGCGTGGTCGACAGTCTCCAATGGCTGGTCGATCGACCCAGTAGGCAGAGATTGCCCCTAAAGGGATTCTGATGCCGGCCTAAGCGATTATGGAGATCGAGGACAGCTGGCGGGAAGAATGGATACGATTCTGGAAACACCGCCACAAGTGACGTCGAGCGCCATCTGCCTTCCGGAAGTGTCAGCGTGAGGCGGAGGACACCTCTATTGTATGCCGCCTCGTCCCGCACCGCCACGATGCCGTCTGCAGCGAGGCCCGCCAACTCAGCCTCAAGCCGACCAGGGAACTTCTCCCACCAAGGGGAGATCATCCCACTGGACGCGGCTTTGGTGGCCTGGGTGGATCTGGCGGCCCCGGCGGAACGTCAGGCTTGGGTGGATGGTCAGGCTTGGGTGGATGGTCAGGCTTCTGCTGGTTAGCCATAGTGATTAGTCCTCTAGTTGACCGGTGTCGGCCGCAAGCTGAGGCCCTCTAGCAACAATGGTATCACCGTCGACAGATTAGTCAGACAAAAACATGACATTACAGCCGTCCTATGGGACGTCGGCCACTGTGCGATCGGAGTCGCGTAGTTCAATCTGTCAACTAATCTCTGGTGCGAACTGGGCGATCGCCCACACTTGCGGAGCTCTCTCGGCAGCTTGGAGGGATCTCAGCCAGAACAATTTCGCGCTAGCTTTTCGTTCTTGAGCTTGAGGGAGCGACTGGTCGAGACTCTCCCGGCCGCATTCGCGGACCGCGTGGACGAAGGAACGAGGAACAAACCGTTTCCGTCCCCATTGTCGGCGTCGTTCCGACTGGCGCCCTACTCTTCGCCGAGCAAAATATTGAGGCCTGGATCCGCCTCCCCAACAAAACTGCTAATTCCAGCGGCGGAAAGCTTTTCTTGCTGCGCGTAAGGGGACAGTCTATGAATTGCGCGAAGTTTAACAAGCACACGATCGAAGCCGGCCACTTGGTCTTGTTTAGGCAACAAAAGGACGGAGCGTAACGAGATCGTCGTCGCCCTTGTCGATGGCGAAGCTACCTTGAAAAGGTATGTTCGGGGTGGCGACTACGATGTTCTGATTTCCGATTCGACTGAGCATCACGAACCGATCGTTGTACGCTCGGGCTTGAGCATTCAAGGCGTCGCTCGCGAAGTTCTCAAGGGCGGAATTGGGTCAGCCCGTTTTCGGGGATGACCAATTCCTCTGCTCACCTTTTGGAGCGCGCCCGGCAACCTCTTTCGTGCGGCCTCAGCCCCGATTTCGTAGAGTAGCCCCCTCCTTGCCCGGGCTAACGAACGGCAAACAATCGGCACAATCGGTCACGAGTGACCTTGAGTTGGCCGGTCGCTGGCAGCTGACCTCGCTCCCACCCTCTGAGCGTCCCCGGGTCGATGCCAAGCTCCAGAGCCAATGCCTCGATCGGCAGGCCCAGGGCCTGCCGCCGGTAACGCAACTTCGCGCCGATTGCCTCCGGTTCTGGTCGAGGGTCCATTTGAAGAAAATCAATAACTGCAGGCAGGGATCGGGTTAGCGGCTCTGTTCTACCCATTTCCCAGTTCAGTACCGCCGACATCGACACGCCGAGTCGGGCTGCGACCTCCCGCTGCAGGAGGCCGAGGTCGAGGCGGCGTGCCCGGAGGTGGTCACCGATGGTTACGAGTTCGGCTGGATACGCGGAATTCCTGGGCTTTTTCGCAATCAGGGTGACATTGGAAAAAGGCAACGCGGGGATGCCCGTGCGGCTTCCACGGCGATCCCCACCGCCAGTGCCACTGCCCCCTGCCCATCGTGGACCGCTACCAGCGTCGGCTGTCCGGGCCCTTGCGCGATCGGTTCGACATCGGGGTGGATGTGCAGGCCGTGCCCTGGAGCGATCTGACCGGCCCGGAAACGCGTGAGGCCTCTGCGGCCGTGCGCACACGTGTGGAGGCCACACGCACACGGCAACTGGTACGGCAAGGCCATCTCAACTCCACGCTCGAGGGCAAGGCGCTGCGTGCGGCGGCCGCCCTCACGCGCGAGGGCCAGACGGTGTTGGCGACGGCCGTCACGAAGATGCATCTGAGCGTGCGCGGCATCAGTCGGGTGTTACGCGTGGCGCGCACGCTCGCGGATATGGCACGCGCCGATCACATCAGCCGCGATCACGTGGCCGAGGCGCTGCAGTTTCGAGTGCCCGACCGGGCACCCACACAGGAGGCTTGAAATGATTACAGTAAGTCAGTATCTTACTTATGTGAAAACCACGATTTCTTCCAAGGGCCAGATCGTGTTGCCCGCTGAGTTGCGGCAGCAGGATCGGATCGAGGCCGGTCAGGAGTTCGATGTCGAACGCCTGGGCCGCGGTGAGTACCGCCTCACCCGGCGGCCCGGGCATGCTGCGAGTGCGCTGGTGGACTGGTTACTCGACTGTCCGACGAAGGGCTACTTTGTGGCGATTTCGTCGGAGTCCACGGACACGTTGTGACGTATCTCGTTGACGCGAACGTCCTGTGCGAGCCAACGAAACCTGATCCCGACCCGACTGTTGTGGAGTGGCTGCGGACGCATGCAGCCGAGTGCGTTGTTGACCCAGTGATTCTTGGCGAGATGCGCTTCGGGATCCTGCTGCTGCCGAAAGGCAAAAAGCGCACATCGCTCGAGCAGTGGTTCACCACCGGGATCTCGGGGATCAGATGCCTGGAGTGGGACGCCACGCACGGACTGCAGTGGGCCGACCTGCTCGCCCGGCTGCGCCGCAAAGGCGTGGCGATGCCCATCAAGGACTCGCTCATTGCGACCACCGCGCTCACCCACGGGCTGATAGTCGCCACCAGGAATCAAGCCGACTTCACGAAGGCCGGTGTGCGCGTGGTGAACCCGTTCCTCACGCGCCGTTGAGTGTTATCGTATGTTCATGCCAAAACAGCCTGTTTCTGTTACGTTGGATGAACAGAACCTCGTCTGGCTCAGGGGCCGGGCCGGGTCCACCAAGCGGCGGAGTCTGAGCGAGGCGCTCGACAGTGTGATCACCGCAGCGCGGACGGGCGGACACGGGGCCGATGCGGTGCGGTCGGTGTGCGGCACCATCGATATCGCCGAGGACGACCCGAACCTTGATCAGGCCGACGCGTACGTGACCGCCGTGGTGACAGGTTCGCTGACTCGACCGATCATCGCGCGGGCCCCGCGACCGGCGTCTGCACGGAAGAAAAAGGCCGGACGCCGTGGCTGAGGCGGCAGTGGTCACCGATACACACGCGCTGGTATTCCACGCCGCTGGCGGGGGCCAACTGGGCTCCAAAGCCCGGGCGCTGTTTGCGGCCGCCGAGCGGCAGGGCGTCATCATCTACGTCCCGGCCGCGGTGATGTGGGAAGTGAGCCTGCTGGCGCGAGGCGTCCGCATCAACCTGCGTCGCCCAGGGCGCCAGTTCTTCGCCGACCTGTTCAGTAATCCCGCGTATCAGCCCCACCCACTCGATGCGGGACAGGTGTTCGACGCCGACGAGCTGCGCTTCACGCGCGATCCCTTCGACGGATTGATTGTGGCTGCCGCTCGCGACCTGGGGCTCCCACTCGTCACCCGGGACACGACCATCCGGGACTCGGGCACCGTGCGCGCCATCTGGTAGCTCGACGGGCGACCCTACGCCGGCTTGGTGTGCCGCGCCCAGACGGTGGTCTTGCCCGCCTTGTCGAATGTCAGCACGCTGTACGGCTGGAACGGCAGCTGGTCCATACCGGGCGCGCTGGCGGGCATCCCCGGCACAGTCAGGCCGATTACGCCGGCGGGACGCTCCTTGAGCAGGCGGACGATGTCGGCCTCGGGGATATGGCCTTCGATGACCAGGCCGTCCACCAGCGTCGTGTGGCAGCTCTGCAGGTTCGGCGTCACGTGATACTGCTTCTTGATGGGGCCCAGGTCCACGTGAAACGTGGTGGACCGGTAGCCTTTGGCCTGCATGTAGTCGATCCACGACTGGCAGCACCCGCAGCTGGGGTCTTTGTAGACGGTCAGATGGGGCTTGGCGCTCGACGGCATCGGCTTGGCCTGGGCGAAGGCGGTGCGCGGCAGGCCCACAATGCCGGCGGCCGTGGCGAGCACACCGGTGATGACGGAGCGGCGAGTCAGCAGGTCAGACATGGTTCTTATTGTGCCAGATTGTGCGGTCTTGGACAGGGAATGGGAAGCCTTTTCGTCTATTGGCGTTCCCGGTGCCGCCGTGCTAACCTTGCGGGGCTTCACGCATGCAGAGTCCAAAATTCACGGTCCTCGTCGCCAATCGCCAGACCGGAGCCGTACGTCGGTTCACGGTGGCGCGACGCCCTGTGATTCTTGTGACACTCGCCCTCTTCTCGGTCCCGGTGCTCATCGGCCTTGGCGCCCGATGGTCCGGCGAAGCCCAGATTCAACAATTGGCCCACGAACGGGAAGCGTTGCGCGTGGAAAACGAGAGTTATCGAGAGGCCACCGGCGAACTCGCCTCCCAGATCACGGCGTTGCAGTCGGCCATGACCGAATTGGGCGAACAGGCGCAGCTCGACCCGGCCATGAAGCGGGCGATCGACAACCTTCCGGCGCTGGTCCGGAACCGCGCCATGGGCGGCGGCGCGTTGACGACAGCGCCCCCGGCGTTGGCGAGCATGGGCTCCCCCGACAGCACGTTCGGCATTCTCAAGGATCTGCTCGGGTCACTGGAAGAACGGCTGCAGACCGTGCGCAGCGGCGTAGAGAAGCAGCAGGCGCTGGCCTCGGCCACACCGTCCATCTGGCCCGTGGTCGGGTATCTCTCCTCGATGTTCGGCACTCGCAAGGATCCCTTCACGGGCGCCCCTGATTTCCACGGCGGTCTCGATATCGCCGCTCCGCACGGCTCACCCATTCGCGCCACCGCCGATGGCACCATCGAGTCTGCCGGCTATGCGGGCAACTACGGCAACGCCGTGGTGGTGCAGCATGGCTTTGGCATCGCCACCCGCTACGGTCATATGTCCCGCATCGCCGCACGCGTCGGACAGTCGGTCAAGCGCGGCGACATCATCGGCTACGTCGGCGCCACCGGCCGGGCCACCAGCGCCCACCTGCACTACGAAATTCTGCTCAACGGCCAGACGGTGAATCCGCTGCGCCTGTTGGCACGCCCGTAAGTCCCCGATACCCCGTCCAGAGGTTTACCCATGCTCCTGTTGCGCACGTTGCGGCTGTGGCCCCTATTGGCGACCCTTGTCTTCACGGCGGCCTGTCAGGCTGCCCCCTCCGGACCAGCGGTGACCTTCACGGCCCCGCGCGCGGAAGCCCTGTCGGGGGACGCCACCTATCCGTTCGCCGCGCAACCGATTACCGTCACGCTCCGGAACGCCGTGCGCTCGGGCCCGGCTGTCGTGACCTACGACGTTGAAGTCGCGAC
Organism: Vicinamibacterales bacterium; assembly: GCA_038319675.1. Lineage (GTDB taxonomy): Bacteria > Acidobacteriota > Vicinamibacteria > Vicinamibacterales > SCN-69-37 > SYFT01. The sequence goes on along the minus strand of JBBQDM010000008.1, from coordinate 53,227 downwards.
TGCCGATACGTTCGCCTCGCCGGTCGTTGCGCTGACCGGCCTGCCCGAAGGGTCGGGCGGCATCACGACCGTGACACTGCCTCCGTTGGCCGGCAATCAGCTCTACCACTGGCGGTCGCGTGCTGTCATCGATGGCACGGCCGGGGCGTTTTCTGCCGGCCAGTCGTTTCTGATCCGCCCGCAGGTCCGGTTGCTCGCGCCCACCATCATGGTGCCCTCCAATCAGGAACCCGTCTTCACCGGGCGCCCGAGGCTGCTGGTGCGCAATGTGGTCCGCACGGGCGACACGGGCGTGTTGACGTACGAGTTCCAGGTCGCCGCCTCCCCCGCCTTCACCACCTTGCTCACGAGCGGCGTTGTGAACGAGCAGTCCGGTGACACGACATGGACACCCACCGTGGACCTGCCGCTCGGCCTGTTCTACTGGCGCGCCCGCGCCTCCGACCCCGCCAGCGCCACCGTCGGCCCGTTCAGCGTCGCGGCGGCGGTCGACCGCCGCCCTGACACTGGTGACCAGATTGACCTGTCCACCGTGACCGTGGTGATGGGCTCCGGCAACATTGCCACGTGGCCCGTCGGGGCGCGTGTCACGTCCGCATCCGCCAACAACAGCTCGGTGTGTGTGGACCATCCCGCGCTCGCCACCTGGCCGAGCACGATTTTTTTTGGTGACCCGGCCGAACTGGTCCAGGGCAACCAATGGATGTTCGCCTTCATCGGCGGGAAGTGGTACGGCGGTTCCGCCCGCTGGTTCCGGCCCGGCCAGCCGTGCAAGGGCATCAACGCCGACCCGTTTGCCGGCACGTTCTACATGGACTCGGCCGAGCCGTTGCGCTCCTACGTGCCTCGGGCGGGTGACATCATCGGACTCATGTCGACCACCCCGAATCGGTTTTATCCCTCGATGGCCACGGTCGACCAACGGACCAACGTGGTGCTGGTGCCCTTCGGCGGCTGAGTCGCCCCCCGACGCGCGGTGGGTGTGACACTGCGCGCCAAGCGGGGTAGAATCGTCGGAATCCCCTTGCGCCGCAGAGCCCGCCCTGAGCTGGCGATACGGGTCGTCAGGGGCTTCCAAGCATGATCAATACCTTCCTCGGCAAGATCTTTGGCACCCAGAATGAGCGAGAGCTCAAACGTCTGCGGCCCATCGCGGCCCGCATCAACGACCTCGAATCCGACCTGCAGGCCCTGACCGACACGGACCTGCGCGCCAGGACGGAGGTGTTCAAGCAGCGGTTCGCCGACGGTGAAACCCTTGACGACCTGCTGCCCGAGGCCTTCGCCGTGGTGCGCGAGGGCGGCCGGCGTGCCCTGCACATGCGGCACTACGACGTGCAGCTGATCGGCGGGATGATCCTGCACGATGGTCGCATCGCCGAGATGAAGACCGGCGAAGGCAAGACGCTGGTCGCCACCTTGCCCGCGTATCTCAACGCCCTCTCCGGACGCGGCGTCCACGTCGTCACCGTCAACGACTATCTGGCGCGTCGTGACGCCGAATGGATGGGCCGGCTCTACCGCTTCCTCGGCCTCAGCGTGGGTGTCATCCAGCACGAGCTCAACGATGCCGAACGGCAGGCCGCCTACCGTGCCGACATCACCTACGGTACCAACAACGAATACGGCTTCGACTATCTGCGCGACAACATGAAGTATGACCTCGCACAGTACGTGCAGCGCGGACACAGTTTTGCGATTGTCGACGAAGTCGACAGCATCCTGATCGACGAAGCCCGAACGCCGTTGATCATCTCGGGTCCGTCCGAACAGGCCACCGACCTGTACTACGAGGTTGACAAGTTCATTCCGCGGCTCAAACCCGGCGCCGTCGTGCAGGGCAACGTCAAGGCCGAGGACCGCGAGCAACTGGAGACCACCGGCGACTTCATCGTCGACGAAAAATCCAAAACGGTGCAGCTCACCGAAACCGGCATGGCGAAGGCTGAGGAGTTTCTCGGTCATCGGCTGGCGCCAGGGTCCAACGGGATGTACGACCCGGTCAACATGCCACTGCTCCACCACGTGCACCAGGCCCTGCGTGCCCACTCGCTCTTCCGGCTCGACGTGGACTACATGATCAAGGACGGCGGCGTCGTCATCGTCGACGAGTTCACCGGACGCCTGATGCCGGGACGCCGCTGGAGCGACGGCCTCCACCAGGCGGTGGAAGCCAAGGAGAAGGTGAAGATCGAACGCGAGAACCAGACCCTCGCCACCATCACCTTCCAGAACTACTTCCGCAAGTACTCCAAGCTGGCGGGCATGACGGGCACGGCCGAAACTGAAGCCGACGAGTTTGCGAAGATCTACAAACTCGATGTGATCGTCGCGCCGACCAACAGGGTACTGCAGCGCATCGAAAACCCCGACCTGGTCTACCGCACCGACAAGGAAAAGGCCGAGGCGATTGTCACCGACATCATCGAACGGCAGCAGGAAGGCCGCCCGGTGCTGGTCGGCACGGTGTCGATCGAGAAGTCGGAACGATTTGCGGGCATGCTCAAGCGCCGCGGGATCAAACACGTCGTGCTGAATGCAAAGTTTCACGCGCAGGAAGCCGAGATCGTGGCGCAGGCCGGACGCAAGGGCATGGTCACGATCGCCACCAACATGGCCGGCCGCGGCACCGACATTCTGCTGGGCGGTAATCCGGAATACATGGCGCGCCAGCAGTGCCTGGCCGAACAGGTGGCCGAACGGTTGCCGAAGGGCCAGGAGAAGTATGTCGATGACGAGGAGTTCGTCTACTTCTACCACATCGATCAGTTCTACCGGGTGCCGCGTGGCGACTACGAACGCATCTTCACCGCGCTGAAAGCCCTCACCGATGCCGAACACGACGAGGTCGTGGCGGCGGGCGGCCTGCACATCATCGGCACGGAGCGACACGAGGCCCGGCGTATCGACAACCAGTTGCGTGGTCGCGCCGGTCGTCAGGGCGATCCCGGCTCCTCGCGGTTTTACCTCTCGCTCGAAGACGACCTCATGCGCATCTTCATGGGCTCGGAGCGTATCTCCGGACTCATGCAGCGTCTGGGCATGGAAGAGGGCGTGCCCATCGAGGCGCGCATGGTCAGCAAGGCGATCGAAAACGCGCAGAAGAAGGTGGAAGCCCAGAACTTCTCCACCCGCAAACACCTGCTTGAATACGACGACGTGATGAACAAGCAGCGTGAGAGTGTGTACACGCTGCGGCGGCAACTGCTCGACGGCAAGGTGCAGGTGGACGAGGAGGAGTTCCTCGACACACGCGGCTACCTGATGATGCTCGCCGAGGACTTTGTGGACGGCCTCGTCGAACTGCACGCGCCGAAGGACAGTGATCCCGAAGAGTGGGACTTGGATGCCCTGCGCCTCGCGATGGCCGACGCCTTTGGTCTCGACTCCAAGGAGCTTGTCGGGTTGTCACTCGACGAGATGACCGCGGCTGACATCGTGGATGCCTTGCTGGCAATGGCTGTCGCGCAATACGAGGCCAAGGAACAGACGCTCATCGTGGATCCGACGCTGCTCCGCCGCGTGGAGCGCGACATCATGTTGCAGATTGTCGACGCGCAGTGGAAGGACCACCTGTACGGCCTCGACCATTTGAAGGAAGGCATCGGCCTGCGCGGCTACGGGCAGCGCGACCCACTGGTGGAATACAAGAAGGAAAGCTTCGCGTTGTTCCAGGCGATGAAACAGCGCATCGATGAAGAAATCGTCCGGTACCTGTGGCGTCTGCGTCCCGTGGTGTCCGACGGGGGCGAGCCCGTGCCGCCGACACCGGTGCGCAGACCCGCGGCACCGCCCATGACGCTCAGTGGCGGCAGCACACCGGCGGGAGCGATCCCCCGCGGGGCTGCCCCGGCTGGTCCCCCACTCCCCGCGCGTACGGGTGGCGACGATGCGGAGATCAAGACGGTGCGTCGTGATGAGCCGAAGATCGGCCGTAATGATCCGTGCCACTGCGGCAGCGGTAAAAAATACAAGAAGTGTCACGGCGCCTGACGACAGGGCGCAGGCGACACGGGCGGATGCGGCGTGAGGAATGTGAAGGATGGCGAAGATGAGTGAGACCTTGGGGGCGGCCGAACAGGTGGCGCGCGGATTGACGGAAGCGCTGACGTTTGATGATGTGCTGCTGGTGCCGCGACACTCTCTGGTGCTGCCGAGCGCCGTGGACGTCTCCTCGAGACTGACCCGCCGTATTCGCCTCAACGTGCCGGTGATGTCGGCCGCGATGGACACCGTCACCGAAAGTCGTCTGGCCATCGCGATGGCGCAACAGGGCGGCATCGGGATCATCCACAAGAACCTTACCCCTGACGAACAGGCGCAGGAAGTGGATCGGGTCAAGCGCTCCGAGAGCGGCATGATCGTCAATCCGATCACACTGTCCCCCACGCACAAGATCTTCGAGGCGCTCGAACTGATGAAGCGGTATCGCATCAGCGGTGTGCCGATCACTGACGATGGCAGCAAGGAAGGATTGCTGGTCGGGATTCTGACGAATCGCGACCTGCGGTTCGCCACCAGCACCGATCGCCCCATCTCGGCGATCATGACCAAGGAAAATCTGATCACCGTGCCGGTCGGCACCACGCTCGACACCGCGCGCGAGATGTTCCATCACCACAAAGTGGAAAAACTCATGGTGGTGGACGCGGACTTCCGGCTCAAGGGCCTGATCACGGTCAAGGACATTCAGAAGCTCGTCAAATATCCGATGGCCTGCAAGGACGAGTTGGGCCGCCTGCGAGTGGGGGCCGCCATTGGTGTCGGCAAAGACACACCGGAGCGTGCTGCGGCGCTCGTGGCGGCGCATGTGGACGTACTGATCATCGACACCGCGCACGGTCACTCCCAGGGTGTGCTTGACATGGTCGAGAAGCTGCGCGCGCAGTACCCGGACGTCGACCTGATCGCCGGCAACGTCGCGACTGCGGGGGCCACAACGGCCCTCATCGATCGCGGTGTGGATGCGGTGAAGGTCGGCATCGGGGCCGGCTCGATCTGCACCACGCGCGTGGTCGCCGGCATCGGTGTGCCGATGGTGGCCGCTGTGGCGGCGTGCGCACGTGCCGCCGCCGAGCGCGACGTGCCCATCATTGCCGATGGCGGTATTCGGTACTCGGGCGACATCACCAAGGCGATTGCCGTAGGCGCCAGTGCCGTGATGATTGGCAGTCTGTTTGCCGGCACCGACGAAAGTCCCGGCGAAGTCATCCTCTATCAGGGGCGCAGCTTCAAGGAATACCGCGGCATGGGTTCACTCGGCGCGATGCGTCGCGGCAGCCGCGACCGCTACTTCCAGGATGAGTTTGATCTCGATGGCAAGGAGGGCGCCGACAAACTGGTGCCTGAAGGCATCGAAGGCCGCGTCGCCCACAAGGGCAGCGTGCAGGCGATGGTGCACCAGTTGATGGGCGGCCTGCGCGCGGGCATGGGGTATTGCGGTTGCAAGGACATCCCCACGCTCCAGCGTGACGCCGAACTGATTCGTGTGACGACAGCTGGCCAGCGTGAAGGTCACGTGCACGACGTGATCATCACCAAGGAAGCGCCCAACTACCGCGTCGAATAAGTGCAGCCTGCCCTGAGCCCCGCGTAAGCGCTGGGTCGAAGCAGCAGAGCGATCCACCATGAGGCTCCATGAGGTTCCATGAAGAAATGCCTGTCACTGACCCGTGAGGGTTGGGGGCCAGGCGAAGCCTGGCCGTGCGGGTGGAGGGTGGTCGGGAAAAAAATGACGTCGGGTGTCTTTTTTAGATTTTCGCGTAGCAAAAAAAGACACCCGACGTCTTTTTTTGCCCGACCACCCTCCACCCGCAGCTGCCGCCCTTGGCGGCACCCAACCCGCTCTCTGAGCGTCCGTCATCGTGCTCTCTGTGCGTCGTGGGCCGAGTCCGTGCCTTTCCTCATGGATCCTCATGGAACCTCATGGTGAATAGTCCGGGCTCTAAAGCCCGTCGGCTTCCCAACCTCTCAACTATTGCGCGCTCTTCGCGCCCCGCGTCTCGGTGATTGTTCTGGCGTCGCCGCCGTCGTCGCTGATGGTGATGGACCACGCCGAGGCTGGCGCGTGTGTCCAGCGATCCGGCCATTCCACCGCGAGCACGCCGTCCTCCCCCATCTCGTCGAGGCCCAGGTCGGCGGCTTCGGCTGCCGTCAGGCGATAGAGATCCGCATGGAACAGCGGGATGCGGCCGTCGTACTCCTGCACGAGCGTGAACGTCGGACTCGAGACATCCCCTGGAGAGGCCCCCAATCCCTCGGCCAGGCCGCGTACGAAGGCGGTTTTGCCTGCCCCCAGCGGACCGGTGATCAACACCACGTCCCCTGCCGACAGTCGTTCCGCAAACCGGCGTCCCGCCGCCACGGTGTCGGCCTCAGAGGCTGAGCTCGTCGTGGTCGAGGTGGCCGTCGCACGCCGGCTCACGATTCCACTCCGGGGGTGCTCTTGCGTTGCGCACACAGTTCCAGCACCGCATCACCGAGGCGGTCCACCATATCCCCGGCCACCATCGCCACCTCACCTTCGTCGTCGGCGGCGAGGTCGCCGGCCAGGCCATGCAGGTACACGGCGAGCTGACTGGCCGCGCCGGGATCGAGCAATTGGGCGCACCACGCCCCGATCATGCCCGACAGCACGTCACCCGTGCCGCCGGTGGCCATGCCGGGGTTGCCGGTCATGTTGATGCTGACGCGCCCGTCAGGGGCCGCGACAACCGTCCTGTGCCCCTTGAGGACCACGTGCAGGTGGTGGGTGGTGGCAAAATCCCTCGCGACATCGAGGCGGTTGGCCTGCACCTCATCCACGCTCACGTCGAGAAGCCGCGCCATTTCCCCGGGGTGCGGGGTGATCACCATCGGTGCGTCCTCGCGGCCCTGCAGGCGGTCGGTCTCGCCGGCAAACGCATGCAGCGCGTCGGCATCAAGGATGACCGGCACGCCGGCTCGGGCGAAGACCGCCTGTACAAACGCGGCGGTTGACGGACTGCGGCCCAGGCCTGGGCCAATCACGATCACGTCGGCATCGAAGTCCACGACGGCATCTGCCGCTTCGAAGGCAGGTTGCCCATCAGGGGTCTCGTCCAACCCCATCGTCATGTACTCGGCCCCGAGGGAGGCCACCACCGGCACGCAGGACCGGGGGGTGGCGACGGTCACCAGTCCCGCGCCCGAGCGTAACGCCGCCATCGCGGTCAGGTATGCCGCACCGGTTTTACCGACCGAGCCGGCGACCACCAGCACACGTCCGAAGTCGCCCTTCTGACTCTCCGCGGCACGCGGCGTCACATGGGGCTGCATGGCGGACTTGGTGAGCAACTCGACCCACGGACCCTCCACCTGCTGAATGACCGACTGGGGAATGCCGATGTCGGCGATGACGAGGCTGCCGACGTGGTCTTCGGCGGGCGGCAGCACATGCGGGAGCTTGGGTGCGCCAAACGTCACGGTCAGTGTGGCGTCTACGGCGGGACCAGGGACAGTTGTCAGGCTCGCATCGAGGCCGCTGGGAAGATCGATCGACACGACTGCCGCCTCCGAGGCATTCAGGTCTTCGACGATGGACTCGACCAGGCCGGTGATGGGCCCGGTCAATCCGGTGCCGAGGATGGCGTCGACCACCACGTCGGCCGCGAGCACCGCCGGTGCGTGCAGTTCCCACGCGGCAGCGTCGGCGATCTCAATGACATCCACCGAGAGATTGGCCAGCACATGCAGGTTGGTGCGGGCATCCCCACGCACGTCTGCCCCTCGTCCGACGAGGTAGACCGTCACATCCATGCCACGCTCGAGCATCGTGCGGGCGACCACAAACCCGTCGCCGCCGTTCTGGCCCTTGCCGCAGAGGACGGCATAGGTCAGCGCGGCGGCCTCCTCAAACGACGCCTCAATCGCCGTCAGCACCTGACGTCCCGCGTTTTCCATCAGCACGATCGACGGCAGCCCCACGTCGTCGGTCGTCCGGCGGTCGGCCTCGCGCATCTGTACCGTATTCAGCACTCGCATATCAGTCGGAACCGAGCGTACTATACGCGCACCTATGCGTGCACTGCAGGCAGTTGTCTATGTGAACGGCACCATCTCCCGGGCGGAGGAGGCGGTGGTTCCGGTCTTTGACCATGGGTTCCTCTACGGCGAGGGGGTCTACGAGACGCTCCGTACCTACCGGAGGGTGCCCTTCCTGTTTGAACCACACATGGAGCGGTTGCGCCGCTCTGCGGGCCTGATGGAGCTCGACGTGCCGTTTACGGATGCTCAGATGGACGGGTGGATCGCCGACACCATGGCCGCGCATGAGTCGCTCGTCGGGCCGCTGCCCGAGGCCTACATCCGTCTCTTGTTGACGCGCGGCGTTGGGGCGCTCACCTACAATCCGGCGGCGTGTCCGGTGCCGACGCTCGTGATTATTGTGAAGCTCTTCCCCGCGCCGCCTGAACGTACGTTTACGGAGGGCATTTCCGTGGCGCTCGTCGATGTGCGTCGGAATCACCCGCTCGCACTCAACCCGACGATCAAGTCGAACAACCTGCTCAACAACGCACTCGCGATGCAGGAGGCGCTTCGCCACCATGCGGACGAGGCGCTCATGCAGAATCAGGACGGCCACATTGTGGAGTGTTCGCAGTCCAACTTCTTCATCGTGCAGGACGGGCACCTCGTGACTGCCCCGCTCTCGGATGGTCTGCTCCCGGGGATCACCCGCCAGTTCGTCATCGACTTGGGACGCGAGCTCGGCATCCGCACCGACGAACGGTCCTTCACGCCTGATGATGTCTACCAGGCGGACGAAGCGTTCATCACCGGGACGACCCGCGAAGTGACGCCGGTGGTGCGTGTAAGTGAACGCGCGATTGGCACCGGCCGACCTGGACCGGTCACACGCGCGCTGCTCGACGCATTCCGGGCGCGGGTGCAGTAGGGCTTCGACCGCGCGGGTTCAGCGGTTCATCGGTTCATGGTTCAGCGGTGCCGTTCGGGGTTCCGGGGTGCTGCGTTCAGTGTGCCGGGTGCCCGTGAACCCAGCACCGACCCTGAACCCAGCACCAGGACCGATCCCCCAAGAACCCAGAACAGCACCGCTGAACCATGAACCAGGAACCATGAACCGTCCGCGATGAGCCTTACTCGTACTCGGAGACCGGCGGGCACTCACACATGAGGTTGCGGTCGCCGTACGGATTGTCGATGCGCGAGATCGTGGGCCAGAACTTGTGCTGGCGCAGCGAGGCCACCGGGTACGCCGCCTGCGCGCGCGTGTAGGCGTGCGGCCACTCGTCGGCCGCGACGTCCATGGCCGGATGCGGTGCATGTTTGAGCGGGTTGTCGGCCTTGTCGGCCTTGCCGCTGATGACGTCCTGGATCTCGCCGTGAATGGCAAGCATCGCGTCACAGAAGCGGTCAAGCTCTTCCTTCGGTTCGCTTTCGGTGGGTTCCACCATCAAGGTGCCGGCGACAGGGAACGACACGGTCGGCGCATGGAAGCCGTAATCCATCAGGCGTTTGGCCACGTCCGTCTCATCCACGCCGTGGGCCTTGAAGGGGCGCAGATCGAAGATCAGTTCGTGGGCCACACGGCCGTTCGCGGCGGCATACAGCACCGGGTAGTGCTTCTCGAGGCGCGCCTTGATGTAGTTGGCGTTGAGCATCGCGTACTTGGTGGCGGCCGTGACACCCTCACCGCCGAGCATCGAAATGTAGCCGTACGAAATCAGCAGGATGCTGGCACTGCCCCACGGCGCGGCTGATACCGCACTCACCGCAGAGGCCCCACCAGTCGTCACCACCGGATGACCCGGCAGGAATGGCGCCAGATGCGCCGCCACACCGATCGGGCCCATGCCGGGGCCACCACCGCCGTGCGGAATGGCAAACGTCTTGTGCAGGTTCAGGTGGCAGACGTCCGCGCCGATGGACGCGGGGCTGGTAAGCCCGACCTGTGCGTTCATGTTCGCACCGTCCATGTACACCTGGCCGCCGTTGTCATGGATGATGCCGCAGACTTCTCGGATACCACCCTCAAACACGCCATGTGTGGACGGGTACGTGACCATCAGACACGACAAGCGGTCGCGATTGGCTTCGGCTTTTGCCTTTAAGTCGGCGATGTCGATGTTGCCCTGCGCATCACAGGCCACCACGACGACCTTCAGGCCGACCATCGCGGCACTGGCGGGGTTGGTCCCGTGCGCCGACTGGGGAATCAACACCACGTCACGGTGCGACTCACCGCGGCTCTGCTGGTAGGCACGAATCACGAGCAGGCCGGCAAACTCTCCCTGCGCGCCCGAGTTCGGCTGCAGCGAGACGGCGGCAAATCCGGTGATCGTGCACAGCGACTGCTCCAGATCCGTGATCACCTGCTGATAGCCGGCCGCCTGCGCCTTCGGCGCAAACGGATGCAGCTTTGAGAACTCCGGCCAGGTCACCGGAATCATCTCGGCGGCGGCATTGAGCTTCATCGTGCACGACCCGAGCGGAATCATCGCGACGTCGAGCCCGATGTCCTTCTTCTCCAGCATCCGGATGTACCGCATCATCTGCGTCTCCGAGTGATGGGTATTGAAGACCGGGTGCGTCAGATACGGCGTCGTGCGCGCGAGCGCGGTCGGAATCGCGGTGGCGGTCGTCGGCAGTGCGGTCTTCTTGCCTGACGCCTCCCCAAAGATCGCGACCAGGTCGGCCATGTCCGCCTCGGTCACTGTTTCATCGAGCGAGAGCTGCACGACCGTGTCGCTGACGTGCCGAAGGTTGATGCGATGCTTGTCTGCAGCCGCTGTGAGCGCCGTGACGTTGGCCGCAGTGCCCTCGAGGCGCAGTGTGTCGAAGAACGCGGCGTTGGTCTGCGTCCACCCGGCACCTGTGACGGCCGCCGCCAGACGCGCGGCACATGCATGCACCCGAGTCGCAATGGCACGGATGCCCTCGGCACCGTGATAACACGCGTAGAAGGCGGCGATGTTGGCGAGCAACGCCTGCGCGGTGCAGATGTTGGACGTCGCCTTCTCGCGACGGATGTGCTGCTCGCGCGTCTGCAACGCCATGCGATAGGCACGACGGCCCTTGGAGTCGACAGACACCCCGATGATGCGACCGGGCGCCTGACGCACGAACGAATCTCGCGTGGCAAAAAACGCGGCGTGTGGACCGCCATATCCAAGCGGCACACCAAAACGCTGCGCGGAGCCAATGACGACGTCGGCGCCGGCTTCTCCGGGAGGTGCGTACACCGCCAGGGCCAGAAGATCAGTTCCCACGGCGACAAGAGCGCCCGCGGCATGCGCACGTGCAATCAGCGCCGTGAGATCACGGACTTCCCCATGGTCGTCCGGCGACTGCACGTAGACGCCAAACACGTCCTCGTCAATCGTCGCGGTCCCGGGGTCTTCGAATCGCAGCGTGATGCCGAGCGGTTCGGCTCGCGTCACCAGCACGTCACGCACTTGCGGAAAAATTCGCGGCGACACGATGAAGGTAGTGGCGCTCTGCCGTTTGGACACACGCGCCAGCAACGTCATCGCCTCTGCGGCAGCCGTCGCCTCATCGAGCAACGACGCGTTGGCGACATCCATCCCGGTCATGTCCGTCACCATCGTCTGAAAGTTGAGCAGCGACTCGAGTCGCCCCTGCGCAATTTCAGCCTGGTACGGCGTGTAGGGCGTGTACCACCCCGGATTTTCAAACACGTTCCGCAGGATCACGGCTGGTGTGATGGTGTCGTAGTACCCCATGCCGATGTAGCTGCGACACACGATGTTTTTCGCGGCCACAGTACGCAGACGGGCAAGATAGCCGGCTTCACTCTCCGCAGCCGGCAGGGCCAGCGGCGCGGTGAGCCTGATGTCGGCCGGCACGATGTCGTGCACGAGTGCGTCGAGCGATGCGGCGCCCACGGCAGAGAGCATGGCTGGAAGATCGGTCGCACGCGGACCGAGATGGCGGGACTGGAACGTATCGGACACGGCGACGAACCTCGCGGGAGTGGATGGGTTACTGGGTCAGCGCGTCGTACTGGGTGGCGTCAAGCAACTCGGCGAGGTCACCGGCGTTCGAGGAGCGAATCTTGATCATCCACGCCTCGTGCGGCTGCCCGTTGACGGCCTCCGGATGGGTGCTGAGGTCGGCGTTGACCGCCACGACCTCACCCGCAATGGGCGAAAACAGTTCCGAGACGGCCTTGACCGATTCGATCGTGCCGAACACTTCCCCCTGGGTCAACGTACGGCCCACCTCGGGGAGTTCCACAAACACCACATCCCCCAACTGCTTCTGCGCAAAGTCAGTAATGCCGACGGTCGCCTCGTCGCCGGTCAGGCGCACCCATTCGTGATCTTTTGTGTACTTCAAATCGGTCGGATTCATGCGCGTACTCCTTGGGAATGGATGAGATGAAGAGGCGTCAGGCCTTTTTGGCCCGTTTGTAAAAGGGTTCCGGCACCACGACGGCGTTGAGGTGTTTGCCGCGGATGTCGATTTGGATGGGCGTGCCAGGTGTGGATCGTGAGATCGGGACCATCGCGAGTCCGATAGCCTTTTTGAGATATGGCGTCTGCGTGCCGCTGGTCACCACGCCCACCACTTCATTGCCGATCACCACGGGATAGCCGTGACGGGCGATGGCACGTTCGGTCATTTCGAAGCCGACAAGAACACGGTCAAGTGTGCCCGCCTTCTGTGCGCGCAGGCGGTCGGAGCCCAGAAAGTCACCCTTCTTCCAACCCACAATCCAGCCGAGGCCCGCTTCCAGCACCGACGTCTGCTCGTCCATGTCGGAGCCACAGAGACGCATGGAGGCTTCCAGTCGAAGCGTGTCGCGCGCACCAAGACCACACGGCTTGATGCCCTCCGCCTCGCCCGCCTTCAGGAGCTCGTTCCAGACGGCTTCGGCCTGCACCGGCGGCACAAACACTTCGAAGCCATCTTCGCCGGTATACCCGGTGCGCGACACAATGACGCGCACCCCGGCTACTTCCCCATTAGCGAACCAGTAGTACTTAATGGCCGGCAGGTCGATGCCGGTGAGCCGCTGCAGGATTGCCTCCGCCTTGGGACCCTGCACGGCGATCAAGGCATACCGGGGGCTGGCATTCACGACGCTCGCGTCATCGCCCCGCTCGGTCACCCGCGTCCGGATCCATTCGTAGTCCTTCATGATGTTGCCGGCATTGACCACGAGCATGAAGTGCTGCTCGGCCATCCGGTACACCAGAATGTCGTCGACAAACGTGCCCTCGGGCGACGTCAGCGCCGAATACTGAATCTGCCCAACCGCCAGCCGCGAGGCATCGTTCGAGCTGATCCACTGCACGGCTGCGAGCGCACCCGGTCCCGCCACTTCTATCTGGCCCATGTGGCTCACGTCGAACAAACCGGCCGCTGTGCGCACGGCCATGTGCTCATCCACAATGCCGGTGTATTCCACCGGCATGTCCCAGCCCCCGAACTCAACCATTCGCGCGCCATGCGCACGGTGCCGGGCATTCAAGGGCGTCTTCTTCAAAGCAGCAGGGGGTGGCGTCGTCATTTCGTCGCCTATCAACGTACTATTGCGCCACGACCGGGTCAACCATGACCGTGGCCGACGCCACCCCCGCGACCGTCGTCTTTACCGGTGAATCACGGTTGGGCCTTGCGCGGCCACGCCAGCCGCAGCAGGAGGAAAATGGTGCCGGCCACGATGGCCAGGACCGCCGGGCCCAGCGTGCGGGAGCCAGGCACAAGAAACAGAATGCCCGGCAGCACAAGGCCGCTCACCAGAATGGCGATCGCCACCTGTGCCAGAAAGATCAGTACTGCCGCCATGACATCCTCCCCCTGATGGAAATCAGCCCCCGAACGGAATGCCGCCGTTGCAGTTAAGGAACCAGAACATCGCCCCCTCCGCACGGATGGTGTAGATCAGCGAGCAGGCGGTCCAGCCGAGTGCGTCGTACCAGCGCAGACTGTCGGTGCACTCCGCGAAGTCGTTCGCGATCCGGATGGCCTCCTCAGCGTAGAGGTCCCAGCACTCAGCCGCTGTACGGTCCTGCGACCCCTGCTGCATCGCCACGCGGGTGACACTAGCCCCGACGGGACGCGCGGTCAAGCGCCGCGCCCGCTCCTCCGCCACGCCGCGACGATGGAGGGAGACGGCGTCGGAGGGGCCGGTGCCGAGCTCGAGAATGGCGCGGGTGAGCAGCAGCGACTGCCGGCCGAAGTCGCGGGTGTTGGCGGGCACCCGCTTCAGGAGCGCCAGCCCCTTGACCGCCGCGTCCGACCGCTGGAGTACGGCCATCAATTGGGCGACTTCGTCAGCGGTACCGCCGCCGAGGGTGACGCTGCCGCCGGGCGAGCTCACCGTCATCTGCCCCCGCACTACACGCAGGTGCAATTCGTCCTTGGCGGTGGTGATGGTGGCATGCGAGGCGTCCGCCGCAATCTCCTTGCGGACGGAGACGCCGGCGTCCGCCACCTCGATCAGGACCCGGGCGCCCGCCAGCCGGGTCACCGTCACATCCGGTCCGCCGGACGCGGGCACTTGCGCTGCGACCGTGGTGGTCGCCGCGGTGAGTACGAGCGCGGCCAGAGTGGCAACGCGCTGTGTCTTTCGTGAAACCGTGGTCATCGTCATATCCATGTCCTCCTAGTTGAAACAGCCGAAGTACTCGAGAGCCAGAGCGGTGTACTGGTCACCGAAAGCGCCAACGCAGTCCCACAGGCTCTGTGTGGACATGTTGTCTCTCGCCGAGGAGAGACACGCTTCGAAGTCGGCGGTGATGCCCGCCAACCCCATGACCCACTCCACGTAGCAGGCGAGCGCCTGCCATCCCATCGTTACAAACAGCTCAATACCCATTCGTTCCTTCCTTCATTGGCCAGCTCGCGGACACCCCTCGAGCGGTGACCCTGCACCGGTGAGCGCTGACGCGTCGCCCGGTGGGGCGCCGGCGCCGTAGCGCAAGAGTGCGCGCAGCGTGTGATAACTGATGTCCAGCTCGTGACACGTGCGCCGTTTGTTGCCGGCATACTTGTGGAGCACCAAGCGGACATACCGACTGCTCCAGGCACGCAGGCTGAGATCCGCGTTCAACCGTCCGGGGTCCAGTGGCTGGTATCCCGCCACCACCTCGTCCGGCAGATCGCTCAGTTCAATTCGCAACGTGGGAGCCAGCGCGATCGCCCGCTCAAGCACCCGTTCCAATTGCCGGACGTTGCCCGGCCAGTCGTAACTGCACAACGCCTCGACCACTGCGTCGCTCGCCCCCAATCGGCGCAGGCGATGATGCCGACCCAGCAGATGGTCGATGAGCAGCGGGATGTCGTCACGCCGATCACGCAGCGGCGGCACGAGCACCTCCACACCCGAGAGGCGGTAAAACAAATCCGCACGAAACTGACCCCGCTCCACCTGGAGCGCCAGGCTTCGGTTGGTGGCGGCAATGACGCGTGTGTCCACGAGTCGCGCACGACTTCCCCCCACCCGCTCAATCGAGAGGTCCTGCAACACGCGCAGCAACTTGGCCTGGGCGGCGGCTGACAGGTCGCCGACCTCATCAAGAAACAACGTGCCCCCCTCGGCCAGTTCAAACTTGCCCACCCGACCTCGCACACCGGTCGCCGTGCGCTCCTCAATGCCAAACAGTTCCGCCTCCAGCAGACTCTCGACCAGCGCCGCACAATTCACGGCGACAAACGGGCCGCGCCGACGGGGACCGGTTCCGTGGAGGCTGCGCGCGACCAGTTCCTTTCCTGTGCCACTCTCCCCGGTGATCAAAACCGTGAAGTGCGTGGCACCAAGCCGGCCAATCTGCGCACGAAGCGACTGCATCACCGTGCTGCGTCCCACGAGCATCGCGTCTCCTCCCGCCGTTCTGCCATCAAGAGCGATGCCAACTTCGTGACGATCAATTCCCCCGTGTCAATCGCGTAATCAGACGCGGTGCCATGCGTGATTACCCCGTCGGTGCGTCCCATCGGCACACGCCGCGGTAGACGGGGCCATCCTTACCCAGCCTGGTGACCATCCATGCGCCAACATGCGCCACGCGTATGCGGTGATCACAAACATCAATCACACTGCCGGGACGGAGACGGACCGCACTTTCGAGCTGCACCTCGTGCTCGGTCTCTGTGACAATCACCACATCCCTCCCCACCACACATCGTCGACGCCTCACGCGACCTCCCAGCGGACACGGCCGGTGACACCAGCCACGCGGACCATAAACCGCTGACCCCGACGCGTCGTGATCACCAGTGACCCCGACGAGGAGGTGCCGAGCGGACCAAAGCTGACAAGCCGTGCGGTGCCGAGGGTCAGGTCCGTGATGACCGTGTGGGGGATCCAGGCCGCCATCGGCTGCGCGGGCGTATGACAGGCATCAATGCCGGCCGTGATGTCCGCCCTCGACACCCCGTCCCCATCACCATCCACACAGGTGGTGAGTCCCCAGACGTCGCCGAAGACGTCGGTGACGCGATCGAACACCACGGCGGTGTATTGACCCGAGAGCACGGCGTGTTGCCGTGCAGACCGCAGATGCCCGGTCAGCAGTGCAGCCGCCTGGCGACCACTGTGTGCATCCCGCGCGTGTCCGATGAGCGGTGCGCCGAGGGCCGTCACCGTGGCCACAAGGGCCACGGTGACAAGCAGTTCGATCAGAGAGGCTCCCGCCTCGCCGCTGCGTGTTACCACGCGCCGCCTTTGGGGGGTGTCACGGTGATCAGCGGCTTGAGCGTGAGGAACGTCTTCTCGCCGATACCGCGAACGTTCATCAGGTCCTCGACCTTCTTGAACGCGCCGTTCTTGTCGCGATACTCGATGATGCGCGTGGCGGTGGCCGGACCAATGCCGGGGAGCGCCACCAGCTGAGCCGCGGTCGCGGTGTTGAGATTGGTCAGCGCCGGCGCGGGCGGCGTCGGAGGCGGCGCCTGCTGGGCGGTGGCGGTCTGACTGGGGGCGGCCATGGCGGGAGCCACGGCGCCGGTGAGAACAACGGCAACGAAGACGGCAATGCTAAGTGTGCGCAACATGACAAGCTCCTGAAAAACGCCGGGTGTCCCATACACCCGGCACAACATCGGGACCGGCTCAGCCGCTCGCTTCCTGACTGCAGGGTCGGGGGGCCGCATGGTGATGTGCGGGTCGGCTGGCCGGGTCCCGGCCATGTCGGATTGCATGCGGCGCGCCAGGTCGGCACACCACGGTCGTGAGTCCGCATCCGGTTGAGGTGTCAGGAGTTATCGCTGATGTACCACGGGCGTACACGCGCACGGACGCGCGGCAGTGACGACCGTGGTTGACGTGAGGAAGATTCTGGCCGGCTTACGCGCCTACCGGGGTTGCGTGCTGAACCACTCGACAGTGCGCCGCAAGCCCTCTTCAAACGGGACGGACGGCTCGTAGCCGAGCATCTTGCGCGCCTTGAAGATGTCGGCCTGTGAGTCCTTGACGTCGCCGTCGCGCGCCGGGCCGAACGTGGGCTGCAGGTCGGTGCCGGTAATCAGTTGCAGCGCGCGTGCGAGTTCGAGCAGGGACACACGCCCACCGGTCGCCACGTTGATGACCTCCCCCGATACACCCTCAGCAGTGGCGGCGCGCAGCACGCCATCAACCACGTTGCTGACGTAGGTGAAGTCGCGGGTCTGGCGGCCGTCGCCGTGAATCATCGGCGCCTGCTTGCTGAGAAACGCCTTGATGAACAGCGAAATCACACCCGAGTACGGCGAGTCCGGAGCCTGACGAGGGCCAAACACGTTGAAATACCGGATGGAGACGGTCTCGAGTCCGTAGAGCGAGGAGAACATCGCGCAGTACTGCTCCCCCGCCCACTTCTGCAGAGCGTACGGCGTAATCGGCGCCGGCCGCATGTCCTCGCGTTTGGGCTGCACGGGCGAGTTGCCATACTCGGACGAGGAGCCGGCAAACACCAGGCGCTTGACTCCGGCATCACGGGCCGCCACCAGCATCTGCAATGTGGCATCCACGTTCGCCCGATTCGTGCCCAACGGGTCGTTCACCGACCGGGGCACCGACGGAATCGCGGCCTGATGCAGCACATACTCACACCCCGCCACGGCGGCCGCCGCCACGCCCGCATCGGCCAAATCGCCCTCGACAATCTCGGCGCCGGAGGGGACGTTGGCCTTCTTGCCACTCGAAAAGTTGTCGACGATGCGAACCTGGTGACCGCGGGAGATAAGGGCGTCAGCGAGGTGGGAACCAATAAAGCCGGCACCGCCGGTCACGAGGTACATGGACATGCGGGAACAATTCTACGTGAGGGACAGGGGAAAAATTAGGCAATGGGGCAATGAGGCAGTGAGGCAATGGAATTTCCGCAGTGGGCGAATGAGCCAACGCAATGGCCGCAGTCATTTATTCTCATTGCGGGAATTGCATTCAGCCATTACCTAATTCCAGGCAATTCCATTGCCTCACTGCCCCATTGCCCAATTGCCTCATTGATTTTCTGGTTCCCCGTTGGCCGCACGCTGTCTGGTGCCCGACCCTGGCGGGTCCTGCCGCCGAACAGCCCCATCTGGTGCTCGCTGACGCTGCGCGCCAGACGGGGCGGCCCCGTTCGGCGTCACCCGCGTGTGCCGGGTGTGTCGCAGGGCGCGCCAAGCGCGTGATCAGCCCAATAGGTGCTGTTGTGATATGTTGCGTCAGCACATATGAACCCATGGCTGCCGGAAACTGAACTCAAGAAAGGCAGCGCCGAGCTGCTGATCCTCTCCCTGGTTGAGGACCGCGCCCGGCACGGCTATGACATTGGCAAGTTGATCGAGGCGCGATCACAGGGGGCGCTGACCTTTAAGGTCGCCTCCCTGTATCCGCTGTTGTATCGACTTGAGCGGCGAGGCTGGATTAAAGGTGCGTGGATCGAAGCCGCCGGCGAGCGGCGCCGACGGATGTATCGGCTGACCGCGGAGGGCCGGAAAGTGCTGGCGGCGCAGCGCACAGGTTGGAAGGTGTTCGCCGAGGCGGTGAATCGCATCGCGGGGTTGTCATGACCGGCTGGGAACGGGAGATCCGCGAACGGGTGGCGCGTCTGTCACTGCGGCCTGAACGTGAGGCCGAGATTGTCGAGGAGCTATCGCAGCACCTTGACGATCAGGTGCGCGAGCGCGTGGCTGGGGGCATGGACGGCAACGACGCCCGCCGCGAGGCATTGACCGACCTGGATCAGCCGGGCGCGTTGGCCTTGCGCCTGGCTGAGACTGAAACGCGCGTGCCCCTGAACTTGCCGCCACCAGGCGCGCCGGCCCGGGGTCGATGGCTCAGCCAGCTGTGGCAGGACGTGCGCCTTGCGCTCCGCTCGCTCCTGCGTCGCCCGTGGTTCTCCATGTCAGTGCTCGCCACACTCGCGCTGACCATTGGTCCGACGAGCGCGATCGTCTCGGTCGGCAACTGGCTGCTGTGGACGCCGTCGCCGGCCGTCACCGAGCCGGGCCGGCTGGTCGTGATCTGGAACGGCACGTGGCGCGACTCGGGTGGGATGAGTCCCAGTGCCGTGTCCTACGCCAATCTCGATGACCTGCGCGCTGCGTCACACACCTTGTCGGGACTTGCCGGGTGGCAGGAGGGCGGAGCCAGCCTCGCGATACCTGGCTCGACGCCTCGACAAGCGCAGGCTGGGTTCGTGACGGCCAACTTCTTCGACGTGCTCGGCGTGAGACTAGCGGCGGGCCGTGGGTTTACGAGTGAAGAAGACGCGCCTCCCTTTGGACAGCCGGTGACCGTCATCTCGCATGGCCTGGCGACGCAGGCGTTTGGCACTCCCGAGCAGGCGCTTGATCAGACCATTCACGTCAGCGGCCGTCCGCTGCGAATCGTCGGCGTCGTTCCGCGCTCGTTTGCAGGCGCGTCGCCGACCAGCCAGGTGGACGTCTGGTACCCCGGTGGCGCCTACGCGTACGTCAATCACTACACTGAGGAACAATCGCAGCGCTTCAGCGATCGTTCGAGCGGGCTGTTCTACATGTTCATCGGTCGCCTTGCCGCCGGACGGATCCCCTTGGAGGCCCAGGCCGAGCTGGACACGTTGATGCCTCTCCTGGCCGAGCGGCATCCTAGCGACAACGCCAAGTTCAAGACGGTCCGTGCGCGCGTGTTTCCGGGGTTGGGGCCCTCGGAGCTTCAACGAGCGGGCTTGCAGCGGCAGATGCAGGGCCTGTTGATGGTGGCCGGCGTCCTGCTGCTGCTCGGATGTGCCAACGTATCGAACCTGCTGCTGTCGGAGGGCGTGCGCGCCAGGCCGGAGCGCGCGGTGCGGATGGCCCTTGGCGCCAGTCGGGGCCGGCTGATTCGGCAGCTGCTGACAGAAAGCGTGACGCTGGCAGTGCTGGGGGCGTTGGCAGGCATTGGCCTGGCCTTCTGGTTGAAGGGTGCGATCCAGACGTGGTGGCTGCCCGGCATTGACGTGATGGCCTCAGCACCCGCGGTGCCCATCGATCGTCTCGTGCTTGGTGTGACAGTCGTCGTGGCCGTTACCTGCGGCATCCTTGCGGGGCTCGCACCCGCGTGGTTTGGTGCCCGCATCTCTTTGCAGGGCGGCCTCGCCCTGTCCAGCGGCCGCGGCACGATCGGGTCGCATCGCATGCGGACCGGGCTCGCGGCGCTACAACTGGCGTTGTCCCTGGCGCTCGTCACCGGCGCGGGCCTGCTGGTGACCACCGTGCGAAACGTGGGCCAGATTGATCCCGGGTTCGAGCCGGACGGCGTCGTGCTTCAGCACGTCGGGGTGCGAGGGCATGGGTATACGCCGCCTCGTGCGATGACGTACTCCAGACAGCTGGCCGAGCGCCTTCGTGCCGATGCAGGCGTGGAGTTGCTGAGCATTGCGACCGGGTATCCGCTCGGCTACAGCCGGATTGAACGTGTCCAGTCACCGCGCGAGAGCCAAGACGACACGACGGATGTGCGGCGGGTGGCGACCGATGCGGCGTTTGTTGACGTGCTGGGCTTGCAGCTGCGATTCGGCCGATATTTTCACGCTGATGAGACCTTCGGCGACGCTCTCGCGTCGGGGGGGCCTGTGGTGGTCTCCGAATCGCTCGCGAGGAGTTTTTTTGGTCGAGACAACGCCGTCGGCGAACGCATCACAGTACCGCGTACGCTTGGCAATCCCACCAGAGAGTTCATCATCGTCGGCGTCATGCGCGAGACCGCAGTCTGGAGCCTGACCGAGGTCGGCGAGCCGCTCATCTACTATCCGATAACTCAGGACGACTTTGGGACGCTGTGGAGCGTGATCCTCGCGAAGTCACGAGTGACGACGACACACTTTGGAGAAGTGGCGGCACATGCGGCTCTTGAACTGGACCCCACATTGCCACTCGATCGGGCATGGGCACTGACTTCATGGATCGACCGTGATCTCGCGAGCACTCACATGTTTGCGCGGGTCTTGTCGCTCCTGGGCGGAGTTGCCATGGTGCTGGCGGCCGTGGGGTTGTTTGGCCTGCTCGCGCAGGCGGTCGGCGAGCGGCGACGCGAGTTTGGTGTGCGCATGGCCATCGGGGCGTCGGCTCGCAGAATCGCCGCGCTGGTGCTGCGCCAAGCGGCGTGGACGTGTGTCTGGGGTATTACTGCGGGCCTTGGGTTGTCCTACTGGGGTGCCGGCCTCATCGCGTCGTATCTCTGGGGCGTCAGCCCATTCGATCCTCGCGTGTATGCGCTGACCATCACGCTGCTCCTTGTCGTTGTCGCGCTTGCGGCCGCGCGACCTGTGTGGTCGGCCACACGGGTCAATCCGATTGACGCATTGCGATCAGAGTAGCGCCTGCCGCGCACCAGCCGGCGGCCGGTCGATGGTCACGCTAGGCTCGTAGGCTACCCAACGCCTCCAGCCCGACACACCCGGCCACACGCGGGTGACGCCGAACGGGGCCGCCCCGTCTGGCGCGCAGCGGAGCGAGCACCAGATGGGGCTGTTCGGCGGCAGGACCCGCCACGGCCGGGCGACGAGAGTAAATCAGGCAATGGGGCATTGCCTCACTGCCCCATTGCCTCATTCCCCTATTGCGGCCAGCCCGTCTGCGGCAGGCCGGGCGTCACGCGCAGCGCATTCTTGTAGTACAGCTTCTTGAGCACCTCATCGGGCAGGTCCATGCCGTACAACTTCCAGAACGCGTGGTAATCGCGGTAGTAGTCGAAGTATTCATCCGCCGTCTCGAAGACGCGCCAGTAGTACGGAAATTCTTCCGGATAGTAGGCGTCCTTGCCGAACAACACGCGGTCCTGGTACTTGATGAAGAATTCGCGGGCCGCGCGCGGCTGGCGGGCGAAATCGTAGAGCACCGCGCCCACTTCGAGCACGACGTTCGGGGCCGCGTCGAGCAGCTCGGCGGCCTTCTTCAGGTTGTTACCGTAGTAGGCAAAGTGCGCACCGATGAAGGTGGTCTTCGGATTGGTGATGAACAGTTCGTCGCGTTCGCGCTGCAGGTCCGCAAAGGTCGGCCGACCCGGCATGTAGTTGCGGCGATCCTCAAACAGCGACAGCTCCAGCCAGCGCTCGTTCTGCATGTCCATGGGAGAGAAGAACTCTTCCGGCTCCGCCGTGTGGATGATCACCGGAATGTTCAGGCGCGCGGCCGCGTCCCAGATCGGCTTGAGGAGCGGGTCGTTGACCTTGACCAACGTGCCGTCGGTCTTCTGGTTCTGCAGCCCGAGGCCCTTTGAGATCTTGAGCCCAACCGCGCCGTTCTTCACCGAGGCTTCCAGGTCGGCCACGGCCTTCTCCGCCCAGCCAGGCGCATCAGGCTGATTCCAGTTGACGTTGGCGAACACCGCAAACCGATCCGCGTGTTTGGTGCTGCGCAGGTAGTCCACGCGGCTCTTGACCTGGTCGGGGTTGCTGCCGCCACTGAGGTTCACGAGCATCCGCAGGTTGAGCGCATCCATCTCGCCGATGGTCTTCTCCAGATTGAGCTCGCTCACGCCGAGATGGCTGTGAATGTCGATCACGGGGTACTTGGCCCGCGGCACCAGATGCTCTTCGACCACCAGCGTGCTGCGCGGACGGTAGTCCAGAATCGACGGCGGCGGAAACTCGGGGAACATGCAGCTGCCGGGACGCTGCAGCGTGGTGCCCGCGGGGCATACGCCGTTGACCGGAGGCACGATGCGTGAGCACTGGTCAGGGGCAATCATGGCCGTGCCCGCCGGGCACATGCCATCGACCGGACGGATGACCTGTCCGCGCCCTCGTCCACGTCCACCCGCCTGGGCCTGGGCACCAGCGGCACCCGCCTGATCGGCCTGCAGGCGTTCCACGCCGCGGCCGTCCGGCTCAGCCGTCACCAACGGGCCACTCCACACCATCGCACCAAGAATCGCCGCAGATATCCACAGCGTTCGCTTCAGAAGACTCATGAGCTGTACCCTCCGGGCCGTACTGTAATCTTTGTTCGCGTCGTTTACAAAGTTCCGTCGTGGCGGACCGTAAGCCGAATTTTGTCGAGGACGATCATTCCTCTAGGCGTGTGATCACTCACACGCTCAAGCAGCCTACCCGGAGGCTTCGGACGGGCCGTCCTCAAGCGCCTCCCTATTTGGCCTTGCTCCGTGCGGGGTTTTGCCTGCCATCTGCCTTACAGCAGACGCGGTGCGCTCTTACCGCACCTTTTCACCCTTACCTCTCGACTCGGCCTTGCGGCCTCACTCAAGGCGGTATATTTTCTGTGCCACTAGTCCTTCGAGTTGCCCCGACCGGGAATTACCCGGCGCACTGCCCTGCGGAGTTCGGACTTTCCTCCCTGAGACAAGCCCAGGGCGATCGCCTGTTCCACCACGACGGAATAGCTATTGTCGCCTATCCGTCTGTGTCTTGGGAAATACGGTACTGCTCGAGCTTTTTGTAGAGGTTGCTGCGCGGGGTATCGATGACCTCGGCAGTCTTCGAGATGTTCCAGGCGTTTTCGCGCAGTTTGGTGACGAGCCAGGCCCGCTCGGTCACCTCCTTGAACTCGCGCAGGGTGCCTGCGCTGTCCGCGGGGTCGTCCTGGGCCTCGTCTGCGGTGCCTGGGGGCGCCGACGCGCCTGCGGGCGTCACACGGTCGCGCTCGCCGGGATCGCCCGGCTGGCCCGGCTGCACCACCGCCCTGACGTCTGCGCCGTCAATCACGTCTCGCTCGGTCATGATCAACAGGCGTTCCACCACGTTCTTGAGTTCCCGGACGTTGCCGCGCCAGCGCGCCTGCTTGAGCGCCTCGAGCGCCTGCGTCGAAAACCGCGCCGGCCGTCTGTTGTTGTCACGGCTGAACTGCGCTGAAAAGTGCTGGACCAGCGCCGGGATGTCGTCAGTTCGTTCGCGAAGCGGCGGCGCATGAATCGGAATCACGCTGAGACGGAAATACAGATCCTCGCGAAACCGGCCCTCTGCGATTTCCTCCTGCAGGTCCTTGTTGGTCGCGGCGATGACGCGCACATCCACCTTGATGGTTTTGGCGGAGCCGAGGCGCTCCACCTCGCCCTCCTGCAACACGCGCAACACCTTGGCCTGTGTCTTGGGACTCATGTCCGCGACTTCATCCAGAAAGATCGTGCCGCGATCGGCCTGTTCAAACTTGCCGGTCTGTTTGTCGGTCGCCCCGGTGAACGCCCCGCGCTCGTGGCCAAAGAGTTCCGACTCAATCAACTCTTCCGGAATCGCGGCGCAGTTGACCTGCACGAAGCGCTCCTTGGCGCGCAGGCTGTTGCGATGGATGGCCCGGGCGATCAGTTCCTTGCCAGCCCCACTCTCGCCGAGGATCAACACCGTGGCACTGGTCGGTGCGGCCTTGCGCACCTGATCCATCACCCGTTTGAGTCCGGAGCCGTCGCCCACCACCTGGTGACGCGTTTCCAGAGCCGACCGCAACTGTCGGTTCTCCCGCCGCAGGTTGCCCAGTTCAAGGCCCTCACGCACGGCGTCGAGCACATAGTCCTTCGAGAGCGGTTTTTCGATGAAACGAAAGGCCCCGAGTCGTCCCGCTTCCAGCGCCGTCGTCGTCGAGCCATGTGCAGAGACGATCACCACAGGGAGGGCGTCGTTCAGTCCCCGAATGCGGCTGAGTACTTCGAGGCCGTCCATGCCAGGCATCTTCACATCCAGGAAGACCAGATCGGGATTGTCGCGCTCGACCATCGCGAGACCCTCCGGGCCTGATCCGGCGACGAGGACGTCATAGCCGTCGTATTCGAGGAGCATCCGCATCGTGTCGCGAATGGCGACCTCGTCATCAACGACCAGCAGACGTGCTTTCATGCGGGATCCACAGTCACAGCAAAAATGGCCCGCTCGTGGGTGAGCGGATCAAAGACAAACACGGCCACCACGGCCCCGGGACGCACGGTGGCGAGCACACGCTGGAAGTCGGTGACCGATGTCACTTTCTGACGATTAAGTTCGAGCACGATCTGTCCGCGACGCAACCGCGCTTGGCGTGCCGGCCCCGTGGTGTCGATGTCGATGATCTGGACACCCCGGACCGTCTCCGGCAACGCAAAACGCGTGATGGTGGCGGCGTCCAGATCGCGCACGGTCACGCCCAGGGGCCCCTGCTCGGGACTGAGTACCGCGTGTACCCCACCGGGCACACTGGCCGCGCGGACGGTCGGCGGCAGTGGCCGCTCGGTGAGTTTGACGGAGACATGGCGCGTGGCCGCGTCCCGCCATACTTCCAACTGCGCGACGGTGCCCGGCACCCGACTCGCGATCTCACGAATCAACGCCTGATCGTCTTCAATCAGTCGGCCGTCAATCGCCGTGATTAAGTCATACGGGCGCAGACCCGCACGCGCCGCCGGGGTGCCCTCCGGCACTTCCTGAATGAGCGCGCCGCGATCGGCGCCCAGGCCCAGTGCCGCGTTTAATCCTGGCGTGGCGGCCGTCAGGATCACGCCGGCATACCCGCGCGCGACGCGCCCGCGCTCGCGCAGTTGGGGCAACACGTCCATGATCTGATTGATGGGGATGGCAAACCCGATGCTCTGGGCCTGCGAGCTGACCGCCGTGGTCATGCCGATCACCTGCCCGGCACCATTGATGAGTGGACCGCCACTGTTGCCAAAGCTGATGGCCGCATCGGTCTGGATATACGCATCGAGGCTCTGGTCGAACAGTTTGCGACCGAGAAAACTCACCACACCCACGGTCACCGAGTGCACGTAGCCCAGCGGGTTGCCAATCGCGCACACCCACTCCCCCACCTTGATCTCCGACGAATCGCCCAGCGGGGCGGCCGACAGCGGCACATCGGTCACGACATGCAACAACGCGACGTCAATGGCCGGATCGATACCCACCACCGTCGCGCGGAGCGCCCGGCCGTCACTGAGCGTCACGGTCACCCGGTCGGCCCCCTCGATGACGTGATGGTTGGTCAGAATGTAGCCGGCGGCATCGATGATGAACCCACTGCCAGACCCTTCCCTTGGCATCCCGGCATCGTCCTGCATGTCGCGCTGAAAGCGGCGAGGCGTCTGGCGTGTGCGCTCATCGCGCGCCACGGCATCCACGTTGACGACCGTGCCGTTGAGGCGAGCGGCGACGTGTGAAAAATCAACCGCCGCGCCGGACGTGCGGGGCGTCGGGGACATGGACACGGAGAGCGGGCTCGTCTGCAGCGCCGCCGGCGCGAGGACACCCCGACGGACACCGCTGGGCGCACCGCCGGAGACGACGAGCCCCAGCAGGAAACTCACCACGGCCGCCAGGGCCACCGCACTTGCCACAAGAGTCTTCATAGAGCCGTGTTGGCCATTATAAGAGCGACAAACTGATCTTCGCTCATCACCGGCACACCAAGCGCGTTCGCCTTCTCCAGCTTGGAGCCTGCCTCGGAACCGGCCACCACGTAGCTCGTCTTCTTGCTGACCGAGGACGACACCTTGCCGCCGAGTGCTTCTATCTTCATGGTGGCGTCCTCGCGCGTCATGGTCACGAGTGTGCCGGTCAGCACAAAGGTCTTGCCCGTGAAGGCGCGCAGCGTGTTGGCATCGCCGCCGTGTGCATCCGCCATCCGCACCCCCTGTGCCACCATGGCGTCAATGACGGATTGATTGGGCGGATCATCAAGAAAGACGCGCACCGAGCGCGCCACCACCGCACCGACGTCGGGCACCGCCTCGATCTGTTCGACGGAGGCCGTCCGCAGTGTCTGCATCGACCCGAACGCACGCGCCAGCGCCTTGGCAACACCCTCCCCCACGTGCCGGATCCCGAGGCCATGCAACACGCGCCAGAGATCGGCGGTGCGACTCTTGTCGATTTCGGCGACCAGATTTGCAGCAGACTTCGGGCCCATGCGGTCAAGGCCGGCGAGTGTCTCGACTGTCAGGGCGTAGAGATCCGCGAACGACTGCACGAGGCCGGCGGTCACCAGCTGATCAGCAAGCGACTCGCCCAGACCTTCGATGTTCATCGCGCGGCGCGAGGCAAAGTGATGCAGCCCACGCCGAATGCGCGCGGGACATGACGCGTTGTCACAGCGCCACACCACTTCGTCGTCGGGGCGTGTGAGCGGCGACGCACACGCCGGACACGTGGTCGGCATCACCCACGGGAGGCTGTCGGCGGGACGTGCCTCCACCACCGGGCCGAGCACCTTGGGAATAATGTCGCCGCCTTTCTCCATGCGCACCAGATCACCCTCGCGGATGTCGCGTCGCACGATCTCTTCGGCGTTATGCAGCGTCGCCATCTGCACGGTCGTGCCGCCCAGATGCACGGGCTCCAGCACGGCATACGGCGTGACGGCACCGGTCCGTCCGACGTTGACGGCAATCTTCAGCAGACGGGTCTGTGCCTGCTCGGCCGGAAACTTGAACGCGATCGCCCACCGGGGAAACTTCGCCGTCGCGCCAAGCGTCGCCCGCGCCTCCAGGTCATCAAGTTTAATGACCACCCCATCGGTCTCGAACGGGAGGGCATGCCGCGCCTCGCGCCACTCATCACAAAACGCCGCAACCGCCTCGATGCCGACGCAGAGGCGCGCATGCGACTCCACCGGACAGCCCCAGGCACGCAGTTGCGCGAGCGTCGCCGCGTGACTCGTTGCGCTCGGACCGCGGACTGCGGACTGCGGACCGCGGACTGTGTCACCGGGCAGCACCATCTGATACACAAACGCGCGCAGGCCCCGTTTGCTGACCGCCGTCGTATCAAGCGTCCGGATCGTGCCGGCGGCGGCGTTGCGGGGATTGGCAAACAGCGGCTCCCCGTTCGCCTCCCGCTCTGCATTCATCGCGAGAAACGCCTGCCGCGGGAAATACACCTCGCCGCGAATCTCCATCTGCGCCGGCACCGGGCCACCCGCCGCATTGAGGCGGAGGGGGATCGCACGAATGGTCCTGACGTTGGGCGTGACATCCTCGCCTTGCACACCATCACCACGCGTGACGCCGCGCACCAGGCGGCCCTGCGCGTACGTCAGCGCAATACTCAGTCCGTCAATTTTGAGTTCCGCCACGTACGGCAACGGGCTGTCGATGGCCACGCCCAGCGCGCGACACAAGCGCGCGTGGAATTCGTGCAGCTCGTCCACGCTGTAGGCGTTTTCGAGGCTGAGCATCGGCTGCAGGTGCGCCACAGTGGGAAACCCTTCCGCAGGGCGTCCGCCGACACGTTGCGTGGGTGAATCCGGGTCGTGGTGCTCGGGGTGCGCAGCTTCCAGCTCGGTCAGCTCGCGCAGCAGGGCGTCAAACTCGGCGTCCGTAATCTCGGGCGCGTCATGCACGTAGTACTGCTCCTCGTGGTGCCGCAGGAGCTGTCGGAGCGCGTGGATGCGGGTGGCGGGATCCACCGGAGTGTTAACGGTCGCGTTGGAGGACGTAATCGACGAGCGACACCAATCCGTCGCGTTCGACTGACGCCGGGAACGCCTCGAGCAGGTGCGTGCGGGCCGCCTCTCCGTAGGTCAGCGCGCGTTCGTATGCGGCTTCGGTCGCCCCGTGGGTTGTGAGCATGGTCTTGATCGACTGCCAGGCCTCCGGCGTCACCTGTCGGTCGGTGACCACCTGTTGGATGAGCGCCGCCACTTCCGGGCCTGTGCGCTGCTGCAGCAGGATGATCGGCAGCGTGACCTTGCCCTCGCGCAGATCGCCCCCGATGGGTTTGCCGAGCACCTTCTCATCCGACGTGTAATCAAGCACGTCGTCCACAATCTGGAACGCAATGCCGAGATTAAAGCCGTACTCACGCAGCGCCACCCGTTGCGCGTCCGTGCAGTTGCCGAGCACTCCGCCGATTTCCGCACAGCCGGAAAAGAGAAACGCCGTCTTGCGCCGGATGATCTCGAGGTGTTCCTCCTCGGTGATCGCGGCGTCGCCCATCTTGGTGAGCTGGTAGAGTTCCCCTTCGATCATCCGCAGGGTGACTTCGCACAGCAGGCGCACCACTTCCAGCGAGTCCTGCGTGAGGGCCATCGCCATCGATCGGATGTAGAGATAGTCGCCGAGCAGCACCGTGACGTCGTTGCCCCAGCGCGAGTGGGCGGCCAGACGCCCGCGTCGGGTCTCGGCCTCATCGATGATGTCGTCGTGGACCAGCGTGGCCGTGTGGATGAACTCCACCACTGCCGCGTTGAGCACATCACGATCGCCGGTGTAGCCGCACATCTTCGCCGCGAGCAGCAGCACCGCCGGGCGCACCCGTTTGCCGCCGCTCATCTGAATGTAGCGGCCCATCTGCGGAATCAGCTCGACTTTGGATTCGAGGTGTTTGGCAAATTCCTGCTCGACGCGACTGAGCGCGTCGCGCACCGGTTCAAAGATCCGGCCGAGATCCGGGACAGAAGTGGCGGAGGGGTTCACTGCTCGTTGTTCTCGTGCTGGGTCAGATACGTGTGCGTCACGTCACAGGAATCAGACCACAGCCTTTGCGGGAGTGTCAACGCGACGACGCCCGATAAAGGCTTGAAAATTGGCGTCCAGACGTGCGATCAACGCCTCCAGCGCCATGCCGCGCGCCTCGGCGATGACACGCACGGTCTCGGTCATGAAAGCGGGCTCGTTCCGCTTGCCGCGGTGAGGCACCGGTGCGAGGTACGGTGCGTCGGTCTCCACAAGCAAACGGTCTTCAGGCAGGGCCTGCACCACGTCCCGCAGCGCCCCCGCTTTCGGAAAGGTGACGATGCCGGGGATGGACAGATAGAAGCCCAGCTCCAGCGCCCGCATCGCGTCGTCCTGACTGCCGGTAAAGCAGTGAAACACCCCGCGCACCTGTCCTCGGCCAGCCTCGCGGAGGATCGCGTGTGTGTCGTCGGTGGCCTCACGCGTGTGAATGGCCACGGGCAGGTCCAGTTCGAGGGCCAGCCCAATCTGTGCGGCGAACACCTCGTGCTGCACCGACTTGGGGGCGAAATCGTAGTGGTAGTCGAGTCCCATCTCCCCCAGGGCCACGGCGTCTACGCGCCTCGCCCCGTCGCGCACCACGTCCACCAGGGCGTCCAGGCGTCCGGCATAGGCTGCCGCACGATGGGGATGGATGGCCGTCGCAAAATACACGCCCGGCCACGCCTGCCGCACCGACGGCACCCGCGCGAACTCCTCAGGGGTGTCAGCGGACAGAATACACAGCGCCCCCGTGACGCCTGCGGCCAGCGACCGCGTGGCGACCGCGTCGAGGTCGTCAATAAACGCCTCGTCGGCGAGGTGGCAGTGGGAATCGGTGACCATCAACACGCGTTACTTGATGCGGGTGCCAGGGGCGACCGTGTCGTCGAACGCCACGAGCGTCGGCTTGCCGCCGTCGGGACTGGCCGCCAGGATCATGCCGTTGGACTCGATGCCCATCAATTTCGCGGGCTTGAGATTCGCGACAATCGCCACCGTCCGTCCGACCAACGTTTCGGCCTCGTATGCCTCCGCGATACCGGCCACCAATGTGCGCTGCTCGGACCCAAGGTCGATCTTCAGCTTCACCAGCTTCTTGGAATTCGGCACCTTCTCGGCCTCGAGCACCTTGGCCACCCGCATATCGATTTTCAAAAAGTCGTCGATCGTGACGCGCGACTCAAGCGGCCACTGGCTGGGTGCCGCGTCCGGGGTCGGCGCGTTCGGCTGTGCCGGCACGACGGCCGGGGTGACGTCAGGGGATGGGATGGGTTCGGTCACAGAGGTCTCCTTCTTGGGTTCGAGTCGGGGCCAGAGCGCGTCCTTCACGGTGACCTGTCGGTCTCCGGTGGTGCGCCACTCGCGGGCGGATGCCCAGGTGTCTGCCGTGGCGTCCTCGCCCAGACGCTGCAGAATTTCCGCTGAGGATGTCGGCATGACGGGTGAGAGCATGACGGCCGCGAGGCGCAGGCCTTCGGTCGCGTTCCACAACACGGCGTCGAGTGCGGCCTGATCGCCGGCCTTGGCCAGATGCCAGGGCGCCGAGGTCGCAATGTATTCGTTCAGCCGATCGATCCAGCGGAACACGGCCGCACACGCCTCGTCGAGCGCCAGGCGACTGTGTGCGTCGCGCCACGTGGTCTCAACCACCGCGACGGCCTCCACCAGTGCCGGTTCGGCGGCGGTGGCGGTCACGCGACCGTTGCGATACCGCGCGACCATCGACGTCAACCGACTCACGAGGTTACCGAGGTTATTGGCGAGATCGGCGTTGTACTTTTCTTCGAAGCGATCCCACGAGAAGTCGCCATCGTTGCCGAACACGATCTCCTTGGTCAGGTACAGGCGGAGCGGGTCGGGGCCGAACTTTTCGACGGCCGCAAGCGGGTCGATCACCGTGCCGAGCGACTTGCTCATCTTCTCGCCCTTGAACAGCACCCATCCGTGGCCGAAGATCTGGGTCGGCAACGGCAGACCTGCACTGAGCAGCATCGCCGGCCACACCACGCAGTGGAAACGCGTGATGTCCTTCCCCACCAGATGCAGCACCGTGCGGTCGGACTCACCCGTCTGCGTCCACCACCGGTCAAACATCGCGTCGTCTGTACCGAAGCCCACGGCGGCCGCGTAGTTGATCAGCGCGTCGTACCACACGTACACCACACTGCCCGGATCGTTGGGCAGCGGAATGCCCCACGCCTGGCCCGCACGGCTGACCGAGATGTCATCAAGCCCGCCCTCGAGCAGGCGCAGCATTTCGTTCTTCCGTGACTCGGGCGCGACAAAGTCCGGGTGTGCGGCGTAGTGCGCCAGCAGCGCGTCGCGATACTTCGAGAGTTTGAAGAAGTAGTTCTTTTCCTTGATCCAGTCGGGGGTGCTCCGATGGACCGGGCACTGGCCGTCGATCAGGCCCTTCTCGGGCTTGAACTCCTCGCACGAGACGCAGTACCAGCCTTCGTACACGCCCTCGTAGATGTCCCCCGCGTCGAGCGATCGCTGCACCATGGTCTGCACGGCCGTCTTGTGTCGCGGCTCCGTAGTGCGGATGAAGTCGTCAAACGACACATCCAGCCGTCCCCACACCTCCCGGAACTCCTGCTCCATGCGATCGCAGTACGCGAGCGGATCGAGGCCCTGTTCCTTGGCGCGTTTGAAGACGTTCTGGGAGTGTTCGTCGTTGCCCATGACGAAGCGCACCTCGTCACCGACGAGGCGGTGATACCGCGCGATCACGTCGGCGGCAATCTTCTCGTAGGCCGTCCCCAGGTGCGGGCGGTTGTTGACGTAGTCGATGGCGGTAGTCAGATAGACACGGGACATAGGCAATGCTGCAATCACGCATTGTACCCGCCCCGCGGGTCTCTGTGCCGCCGCGGATTCCTCGACCGACCACCAGTGCCCGGATCTTCACCATGGAGTTCATGGGGGGCCATGGAGGAAGAGTGCCTTTTCGTTGAGGCCAGGCGCGGGGCGCGGAGAGACAGTGGCGTCTGTGCGCTGGTTGGGTGCCGCCAGAGGCGGCAGATGCGGGAGGAGGGTGGCCGTGAACGAATACGCCGCATGACGGCGACCGGCGCATTCATTCACGACCACCCTCCTCCCGCACGGCCAGGCTACTCGCCTGGCCCCCAACCCTCATTGGTCAGTGACAGGTATCTCCATGGATCTCCATGCACTCCATGGTGGAATGCTCTGCTGTCCGGCGTGTCACTCAAAGTGAATCAGTAGCTCCGCGGCGCGGAACGAGTAGAACTCCGTGTCGGCCAGAATCAGGTGATCCACGACCGGGACGCCGATGATGTCCCCGGCCCGCGCGAGGCGAGCGGTCAACTTGATGTCCTCAGGGCTCGGCGACGGATCGCCGGACGGATGGTTGTGAAACAACACCACCCCGGCAGCTCCGCCACCGACCGCGATCCGGAAGATGTCGCGTGGATGGGCCATCGCGGCATCCAGCGCGCCGACGGAATGAATGTGTGTGCGCAACAACCGGTGTTTGGTGTCGAGCAGGACCAGCCCGAACCGCTCCACCGGAAACGCCCCGAACCTTGGCAGCAGGTAGTCGGCGCTTTCGAGCGGATTGACAAAACGTGGCCGCGCCACCGGTGGGCGTGCCAATGTCCGGCGCCCCAGTTCCAGAGCGGCTTGCACCCGCGCCGCCTGTGCATCCCCCATGCCCCGCGTTTGCCGCAACTCGTCCCGCGTCAGCTTGGTCAGGCCGTGCACGCCCGTGGCGTGTGTGAGCATCGCTCCTGCCAATGCCATCGCAGAGGCTTTGGCGTTGCCGTGGCCGAGCACGATCGCCAGCAGCTCCTGATCACTCATGGCGGCCAGGCCCGCGCGTTCGAGTTTCTCGCGCGGCCCTTCCTTTTCGTCGCCTATACTTGAAGTCTTCATGCGCGTTTTCTCTCGTCCCGTCGCCGCCCGTGGCTTGCTGGTCATGCTCGTCTGCCTTTCCATGTCAGCCGCGTGTTCTCACCCGCCCGAGAAAGAGCGGGGCCAGGCCGAAGGCGCCATCGCGGCCGCCCGGGCCGCATCCGCCGAGGCGTACGCGCCCGACGACCTGCGCGCGGCTGAAGAGGCGCTGGCCGAATACGACACCGCCGTCGCTCAGGGCGACTACCGCCAGGCCCTCAACGCCGCGTTAACCGCCCGCGACCTCGCCTACGAGGCCGTGAGCCGTGCCGGCACTGCCAGAGCCGAAGCCCGCGGCCGAGCCGAACGCCTCGTGACGGCGCTCGAATCACTGGCCGAGAGCATCGAACTGCGACTGTCAGGCGCCACCACCCCACGCATCACCGGCAGCGGCGCACAGCGCCTGCGGCAAGCGGTGGCCGCCGCATCTTCCTCCATGCAAGAAGCGCGCACGGCCATTGAGACCGAGCAATATGCGGTGGCGATTGGTCAAATGGAGGCCGCGTTAGCGGCGTTGCAGACGGAATTTGATGCGGTCACCCGCCGCGTACGATCCTGAGACCTGGCAATTATTGCGATCCGCCCCGGCGGGCAGTACGCACTATCTGACAATCCAGCCGAAGCTCAAGACCCCCACCACGATCACGACGTAGCCGATCACATCAAGCACCACGCCGTACCGCATCATCGCGCCGATCGGCACGTAGCCGCTGCTGTAGACGATGGCGTTTGGAGGGGTGGAGATGGGCATCATGAAGCCCAGGCTGGCGCCAAAGGTGGCGCCCAGCGCCGGTTCCAAGGGTGAGACCCCGGCCGCGATCGAGACAGCGATGGCTGTCGGTACGACAATGGTGGCGGCGGCGGTATTGGAGGCCGCCTCCGACATCAGGATGGCGACAGCCGTGAATACCAGCGTCAGACCGATCGTGCCCGCGCCAGGCACAAAGCTGACCACCCAGCGCCCGAACGCTTCGGCCAGTCCGGTCGAATCGGCGAGTCCGCCCATCGCGAGGCCGCCTCCAAACAGCAGGATGATGCCCCAGTCGATGTGCGACGCCTCCTCCCATGTCAGGGTGAACTTGCGTGCCCGCCAACTGACCGGCAGCACAAACAGCAACAAGGCGCCGAGGATGGCGGCCACCGACTCCGGCACGATCTGACTGAACCGCATCGTCCACCCATGTTGCGCGCCGAGCGTGAGCGTGAGCAGACCGGGCAACGTCCAGAGGAACACCGTCAGACCGAACGCCAGCACGACGTTTCGCTCGCCGGCGCCCATGGGGCCAAGGGCCTTGAGCTGATCACGGACGCCCGCGGTGGCTTGTGCGCTGAGCACGACGCCCTTCGAGGCCGGATACAACATCCACAACACGACGGCGGCCATCATCAGCGCCACCAGCGGCAACCCGAACGCCATCCACCCGGCAAACGAGATATCGATGTCGGCGTTTCTGAGGAGCAGGCCTTTGCCGATGATGTTCGGCGGTGTGCCGACCGGTGTCGCCATGCCGCCGATTGAGGCGGCGAACGACGTCACCAGCATCATCGCCAGCGCAAATCGCTGGAACGCCGGGTCGTTGTTCCGTCCGCGGCCGAGCTCGGCCAGCACGGCCATGCCGAGGGGGAAAAACATGGCGGTGGTGGCCGTGTTGCTCATCCACATCGAGAGGCCGGCTGACACGCAGGCGTAGACCACCACCAGCCGGAACGCGCTCGAGCCGATCCACGGCGACGATAAGGCGGAAAACGCCATGCGCCGGTCAAGGCGATGCACGAACATGGCTTCGGCCAGGATGAAGCTGCCAATGAACAAAAAGATGATCGGGTCAGCAAACGCCGCGAACGCCCTGCGGGCGGGCGCGATCCCCGTGACCACCACCAGGGTTGGTCCCAGCAGCGCCGTGGCCGCGAGCGGAATCGCCTCGGTCATCCAGAGGATGATCATCAGCACAAGAATCGCGCTCAGGTGCTGCGCGGCGTCTGACACACCGGGCATTGGCAGCAGCACCATGCCGACAGCGGCCAGGGGGCCCAGCAACAGGCCGGCGGTGCGACGCCGTCGGTTGAACAAATCTTCGGCCGGTGAGTAACTCTCCCCCGAGCCCGCGGCTTGATGAAACCGCCTCATCGCGTGCCTCGCCACTCGATGTCGGCAATGACTTCGGCCCAGCCGGTGAGCCACACCTCCCCATCGAGGACCTCCACCCGTTGCGTGCCGCCGGGCGCCACGACCTCGACGGGCGAGGTGGCACCTCCGTGTGTGATCGCGGCGATCGCCGCCGCACACGCGCCGGTGCCGGACGCCTCAGTGGGACCGACACCACGTTCCCAGATGAGGATACGCACGCGTCCCGGGGCCTCGACGGTCGCAAGTTCAACGTTGGTGCCTTCGGCAAAGCGCGGATGGGTGGCCAGACCGGCGGCGACCGTGTGCAGGCGTTGGTGCGTAAGTCCTGAGGCGTCGCTGAGCACCACACATTGGGGATTGCCGATGTTGAGCGTGACGCAGCGGATGGGCTCACCCGCCACGTGGATGACCTCCTCCTGGACATCACGCGCCCGTCCCATTGCCGCGCGGCATTCGATCCGCGGCCCGGTGCGTGCCAGGATGTGCACGGGCCGTTCCCCTGCCCCCGTCTCGATGACCACCTCGGTGCCCGGGCTCAGGTCGCGGTCGGCCGCCAGCCACGCCACTACACACCGCAGTCCGTTGCCCGAGATTTCCGAGGGGCTGCCATCCGCGTTCAGCAGACGTGTCTGGGCTCCGCGCGGCGTCGGCACCATGAGCATCAGACCGTCAGCCCCGATGCCCGTGTGGCGGGCACACAGGCGCCGGGCGTCGGCCGCGCTCACGGCCGTGTCGGTGAGGTCGTCGACCGGTGCGAGCAAAAAATCGTTGCCGTACGCGTGAGCCTTGATGACGCGCATGTGGGGCAGGCCCTACCGATCGCCCTTGCGGCAAAACGCCAGCATGTGCCACCCGTAGCGGCGAACGAGCGCACGAGGGAGCACGTTGAAGGCGCCGACAAACAACGTATTAAAGGCCATGCCTTTCCAGCCTTTGTGCAGGCGCGATTTCACAGGGAACCGTTCGAACACGAGCCGGACGTCGGTGAAGACCGACACCAGACGTCGGAACTCGCGCTCGGTGTAGCGCATGAGCACGGGGGCGTCCTCGTGTTCCAGCGGTGTCTTCATGACTTTTGACAACACGTGCAGCCATGAGTGCCGGTTGTACGCCTGGAACACGGCGAGCCCACCCGGCCGCAACACGCGATGGATTTCGGAGGCCATCCGCTTGCCGTCGCTGGTGTATTGCACCACGCCGTGGGCGAACACGAAGTCGAACGATGCGTCCGGGAACGGCAGGTGTTCCCCGTCAGCCACTTCGAGTCGCGCCTCAAGCCCCTGCTGCTCCAGGTTCTGGCGTGCGAGGGTAGTGGCGCTCTGCGCGATGTCCACACCCGTGGTCCTGGCCCCTGCTCTGGCGAAGCGGACCACTTCCACCCCGGCTCCACACCCCACGTCGAGCACGTCCTTGTCCTTCCACTCGTCGAACCTGATCAGCTCGAGCAGGTGATGCAGCTTCTCGAAGTGGTACTGGTCAAGATCCGCGAAAAACCCCGGGGTGCCGGGGGCATGGGTTGAGATCTCGAGGTCGTGGATGTGGGTATTCCAATAGTCACGGACACGTTCGTTCATGCGGGGTTTACTATATGGCAGGTATGACCCGTGACCTGGCGCGCCTCGCTTCAACCCGCTTTGATGTGTTGGTGATTGGCGGCGGCATTCACGGCCTGTTCGCGGCCTACGACGCGGCCACGCGAGGACTGTCGGTGGCACTCATCGACCGCGGCGACTTCGGCGGAGGTATTTCCTTCAACCACCAGCGCACACTCCACGGCGGCCTGCGCGCGCTGCAGACCGGCCATGTGCGGAAGTGTCGGGAGCAGATCAACGAACGCCGGGCCTGGGCGCGCATCGCGCCGCATCTGATTCGACCGCTGCCCTTCCTGATTGGCACCTACCGGGCCACCAAACGGTCACGTCTCGCCGTGCGCGCAGGGTTCAAGGCCTACGACCTCATTGGCCGCGGACGGAACCAGCAGGTCCTGCCCGAGTTGCACCTGCCGAACGGACGCCTTGAATCCGCCGCCGCCACACGTCGCCTGTTTCCCGGTATTGCGGAGACGCGGTTGTCGGGCGGGGCCATCTGGTACGACTACCAGACCATTCATCCCGATCGGCTGACCTGGTGCGTGGCCATGGCTGCTGCGGCGCAGGGTGCCGTGTTGTGCAATTACGTGGAGGCGACCGAACTGCTCAGGGATGGCCCTGGAGTGTCCGGCGTCTCGGCGCGTGACACGGTGACGGGAGAGACGCTTGTGGTCGGAGCCACACATGTCCTGTTGGCTGCCGGCAGCGGACTCCCCGCGCTGCACGCCTCCTTTGGCCTTGGGCCGGCTCCCCCGCTGGTGCGTGCGATGAATCTGCTGCTCGATCGGCCGGCACGCGATATCGCACTCGCCGCCTCCACCCCCAGCGGCCGGATGTATACCGCCGTGCCGTGGCAGGGGCGGGTGCTGGTCGGCACACATCAGGCGGATCACACGGCGCCCGCGGGCGGCGATCCGGTCACACCACAGGTAATCGATGCCTTCCTGGCTGATGTGAATGCGGCATTTCCCGCCCTGGCCGTCACGCCCGCCGACATCCGGTTCGTGCATCACGCGCTGGTGCCCGCCCTCGAACGGCAGGGGCACGTCGACCTGATGCCGGAGTCGCAGGTCCTGACCCACGCGACCGTCGCGGGTGTGGTGAGTCTGGTCGGCGTGAAGTACACCACAGCGCGCCTGGCAGCCGAACGAGCGGTGGACGCGCTCAGGTTGGCGCGAAGCACGGGGCGCACGGGCACGACACTGCTGCCACATGCCGATGTCGCCGACAGTGATGGACTGCTCGTGGAGACACTTCGGACGCTCGGCCGCACACTCGACCGAGACGTCATGCAGCATCTCGCTTCGTGGTACGGCACTGAAGGGGTGCACGTGGTGGCCGCGTCAGCGGACGGTGACGGGCTCGAGCGCGTGTCGCCAACGACGCCGGTACTCTGCGGTGAGATTGTGTACGCCGCCCGACACTCGGCCGCCGTTCGCCTGGCTGACCTGGTCTTCCGCCGTACACCGCTGGCCTCCGCGGGGCATCCCGGTGCGGCTGCTCTCGAGCGAGCAGCCTCGCTGGCGGCTGGTGTGTGTGGATGGTCTTCCGAACGGGTGCAGGACGAAGTCGCGCGAGTCGAAGCGCGGCTGTCTACGGCCATCTCGGAAAGGAAGCAGTACGGAGCAGACGGACTTTAGTCCGTCTGGTATCCGACGGGCTGAAGCCCGTCGGCTCCGTACTATGGCAGCCGGAACGCGTTAAACACCCAGGTGAATCCCGTCGTGATGCCCCACGTGGGATCGCGCTCGGTCACACCGAACAGGAGCGCGCCATCGAGGCGCACGGCGCCCCGTGTGAGGCGGGAACCCACGCGCATCACCGAACGGCTCTCGGTGCCAATCGGCGGCACACCATTGCGCAGGCTGGCTCGCCCGTTGAACTCGGCGACGACCTCCACTCCGGTCGCCACTGCGCGCGCGAACGAGATGCCGTAGGTCAAGACATCGTTCTGCCGATCCCCACGCTCGGGGTCACCAAGAATCGCCATGCCCACGTTGCCCACGACGCGCACCGACTGCACGGTCTTGGCGGTGGCGATGCCAATCGAGAAGTCTGTCGTGTCGAGGCCCAATCCACTTTCGTTGCCGGCATTCGGCAGTCGCGTCGAAAACCGGACGGCCATCGAGGGACGCCGCGCGCCCTCTGACAAAAACCGGATCTTCGTGCCGACGACGATGTCTTCCACGTCGCTGGTGTTGTCACCGTCCACCGTCAGCATGCCGTCCAGGGGGGCCGCGAACCGGTTGGTGATCGCGAGCCGATTGTGCACACCGCCGTCGATCTGCAGCTCAGCGATCGAACTGATACCGATGCTCAGACCCAATGTGCCGATGCGCCACAGGTTGCCCTGGAGACCGGACGCGGGGAAAAACGCCTCGCGGGCGTAGTCGATGCCGCCTTCAATCAGGATCTGGCCCGGGCCGACGGTTTCCGGGTCTTCGGTCACCAGGGGCCGGGACTGCGCGGCAGCCGTCGAGGCCATAGCCAAAACCATCCACGTGGCGAGAACAAGACGAAGGGGACGTGCGCTTCTCATCTTCATGACACCTGCATATCGGTCTGAGTGACGCCGGTCGTTACAGACAGGCAATTTTCCCGAAATCGGGCAATTCCTCCGGCCTACGCGGGCAGGTCCGCGAGCGCGGCCGCGGCCTGCCCCACCGGATTGAGACGTGTATCGAGCAGATGGCGCGGCTGCACATTGCCGATGGCCTTGATCATTGAGTTCTTGATGTCCGGGTGCTCGAGTTCAAGCTCCGCGATCATCCGCTTGAGTCGCTGCCGCTTCAGACTCAGGTCGCCACACGCCGGGCAGCAGCAGCCGATGATCGGCAGGTTGTTCTCCTGGGCGTAGCTTCTGGCTTCAGCCTCGGTCACGTAGACCAGCGGACGAATCACCGTGTATTTGCCGTTGTCCGAGGTCAGCCGCGCGGGCATGGCCTTGAGTGACCCCTGGAAAAAGACGTTGAGCAGCAGCGTCTCGACAAAGTCGTCCATGTGATGCCCGAGCGCGATCTTGGTGGCACCGACCGAATCGGCCAGCCGATACAACACGCCGCGTCGCAACCGCGCACACAACGAACACGGTGTCTCGCCTTCATCGAGGATGTCATCGATCACCGCACCGATCGTCGTGTGTTCGATGTGCAACTCCCACCCGCGCTCCGCACACGCCTGCGTCACGAGGTCGTGCCGAAAGCCCGTGTAGCCGGAGTTCACATTGATCGCGCAAATCGTGAAGTCAATCGGCGCCCGTTTTTGCAGCACGTCGAGAATCTGGATCAGTGCCCAGCTGTCCTTGCCGCCCGACAGCCCCACCATGATGCGATCGCCGTCCTCGATCAGGTTCTGTTCGATGATGGCCTGGGTGGTCTTTT
This sequence comes from Vicinamibacterales bacterium, assembly GCA_038319675.1. GTDB lineage: Bacteria > Acidobacteriota > Vicinamibacteria > Vicinamibacterales > SCN-69-37 > SYFT01. The sequence goes on along the minus strand of JBBQDM010000008.1, from coordinate 12,424 downwards.
TGGCGATCCGTTGTTCGAGTGGTGTGCGGTAGGACATGGAAGCTTTTGATTATACGGGCGTTCCCAGCGTGGCCGCGACCTCGGACCAGCGCATGGTCGACGCCGTGGCGTGCGCCGCTCGACCCAACTGCTCCGCGTGGGCGGCGTCCTCCATCACCCCGGCAATCGCTTCGCCGAGCGCCGCTGCGGTGGGCGGCACCACGCGCCCGTTCACCCTGTCGACGACAAGTTCGGCCGGTCCCCCGCTGTCGGTGGTGGTGATGACGGACTTGGACGACGCGAAGGCCTCCGTCGTCACAAACCCGTAATCCTCCTGCTTCGGCACAAACGCCACCGCACGGCATCGCGCCAACTGATCCACCAGCGTGGCGTCATCGATACGCCCGAGAAAAGTCACGCGCTCCTCGAGACCCAGGGCGCCGGCCTGGCGCAGGAGCGCGGCGTGCATCTCTCCTTCACCGGCAATGACACAGTGGACGCCCGTGGCTGCCGGTGTGGCGAGTGCATCAAGAATCAGATCGATACGTTTGAGCGGTGCCAGCCGTGAGACGACAAACAGAAACGGCTCGTAGCCGTCGCAGCGATACGGACGCTGAGGAGGTGGTGGGTACAGCACGTCTGACGACGTGCGATTCCACTGGCGGAGCCTGGTCTGAATGGTCTTCGACTGTGCGTACATGTGCTTCACGTGCCAGTAGAAGAAGTGGGAGTCTGCCGCGTGGATCAGTTGCCGGCGCACACCTTCTTTGACGCGCCCCTGCGGAGAAAGGCGTGCACGGAAGTCGTCCCACAGATCGTAGTACTCGCGCATCGTGTGATTGAGCCAGCACACGTGGGAGGGGTGGCGGACGGCATACGAGGGGTATCGGGTGCTGATGATGTGGTCAATGCGTTGTCCGTCACGCATGCGCACGTTCGTGCGCCAGGTGTCGAGGTATTCGCGCGCCTGATGCCCGAAGGGATAAGACGGTGTGGTGACGACCTCGGCCTGGTGCCCGTGCTCACAGAGCGCCGTCACGAGTGATCGTGCGATCACCATGTGGCCACCCTCAACACCGGGCGGAGTGGATGTCACAACGGCAATGCGTGCCATCGCGTGGGCTCAGGCTCCCCCGGCCTGCCCGAGCAGTCGCGCCGGCACGCCGACGGCCGTCCCGCCCTCGGGCACCGTCGAGCGCACCACGGCCCCGGCACCGATAATGCCGCGATCGCCAATCGTCACGCCATCGAGAATTTTGGCGCCCGCGCCGATCCACACGCCGCTGCCTACGCGAATGCCCTGCGCCCGACGCGGTTGGGCACTGACCGCCACACTCTTATCGCTGAAGTCGTGGTCGCCACCGATGAGGTACGCATACGCCGCGAGCAGCGTGTCAGCACCGATCGAGACGTCGCCTGCGGAGAACACTTCGCAGTTGAAGCCGATGTTCACCCCGTCGGCCAGTGTGATGTCGCCGTTTTTGCAGGAGAGGATGCTGTTGCGTCCGACGAACACGCCGCTGCCGATTGTGATCCCTCTGTTGGCCTCACCCTTGGCGTCGAGCAGGCAGTTGTCGTCGATCACGACGTTGTCGCCGATCCGAATCTTGTGCGGATGGCGCAACACCACACCCTGGCCGAACACGACGTTGCGGCCGCACGCGCCGAGCAACATCGGGTAGAGCGCTTTCCGCAGCACCAGCCCAAGCGCACCCGGCACCCACTGCGCCAGCATGATCACCAACTCGTACTTCAGCAGCGCCAGCAGGCCGGGGCGGCCGACAATGAGCGCGGAGTACTTGCCGATGGCGCCGCCTGGCGCCTTGAACAGTTGGTCCTGCGCACGCGGAATGTCGCGCCCCGGCTCGTTGTGGTCAGATCCAGCGTTGTGCACGGTACCACTCCAGTGTGCGACCGATGCCCTCGCGCAGGGACACGGTCGGCGCGAACCCCAACTCGGCCTTCGCGCGCGAGATATCGAAGGCACGGCTCTTGGTGAAAAAGTCAACGCGGCGTCGATAGAGCGGCGGCGAAATGCCAAACGGCGCACAGATGGCCTCACACGCCGCGCCTGCCATCCACACCGGCCAGACGGGCAACCGCAGCACCCGGGGAGAGACACCTGCCACCTCAGCGGTGATGGCGATCAACTCCTTGAGCGTTGTCACTTCCCCACCGGCCAGGATGTACGTACGTCCGGCGGCACCAGGCACGGTGGCGCAGAGCCGGAAGCCGTCACACAAATCGTCCACGTAGGTGAGATGGTAGAAGATCTGGCCGTCGCCCAACAGCAGGAATCGGCCACGCGCCACGCCACCGAACAGTTTCAGCAGGCGCCGATCACCGGGCCCGTAAATGCCCGTCGGTCGTGCGATGACCAGCTCAATTCCGGCAACTGCCGCAGCGTCCCGCGCGAGCGTTTCGCTCTCGACTTTGGTGACCTGGTAGATATCACCCGGGCGCAGGGGGGCGTCTTCGTTCGCCGGAGGATGCTCTATGTCACCGTGTACGCCGACCGTGCTGCAGTGCACCACACGCCTGACGCCGGCCGCCGCCGCAGCCTGAACCAGGGCAGCCACACCGGTGGCATTCGCGGCGCGGTAGGTTGAATCGGGCAGGCCTGCGGTGCGGTACAGCGCCGCGATGTTGTAGACCACGTCCATGTCCGCACACGCCGCGGGCAATGTGGAGGCGACGGCGAGATCGCCGGTGACGACGTCGAACCCCTGCGCAGCGAGTGCGGCGGCCTGCGCTGGATTGCGCACCATGACGCGCACCGTGTCGCCCTGCGTACGCAGGCGACGCGCCAGATGTCCTCCCGTGAACCCCGTGGCGCCGGTGACCAGCACTCTCATCGTTCGGCCACCATCGTGACGGGCGACCCGAGCAACCACAACAACCCGACCGCGCCCAGTCCACGTTCAAGTCCTTCGGTCAGTGCGCGGGAGCCCATGGCCTTGTGCGCCGCGATGGGCAACACAAACTGGCGATGCACGTACACCACCCGGAATCCCGCAGCCGCGAACGAGGCCCGCACGGAGCGCTCGGACATCACGCGATACGACTCGACCTGTGCCCCAAGGGCGCGTCGACCATGACGGACGAGACTCTCGAGCGCCGCCGCACTGGTCAGCGAGGGAAAGTCGACGATGACCCGCTGACGCGAGACACGACAGAGTTCCCCTACGCAGCGACGCCAGTCGGGTGTATGCATCAACACACGCAACGAGACAGCCACGTCAAAATGCTCGGACGGAAACGGCAGCGCGTGTGCATCGCCGACATCAAACGTGACGTCGAGAGGCACCTCGGTGATGGCGGCCGCACGGGTGCGGGCCACATCGAGCATTTCCACTGAGGCATCCACGCCGGTGACCCTGGCTCCGGCACACGCCAGGCCGATGGCCGCGCGACCGGTACCCGTGCCGACGTCAAGCACCTGCACCCCGGCACACGGACGACCGGGCACTGGCGACTCGGCGAGCGGCGCAATGGCATCAAGCAACAAGCGCTCCTGCGTGTCTGACAGCAGTTCGCCGATCGGTCCGCTGAACCGAAGGGAGTCAAATCCTTCGGCCACCTGCCGGTTGGCGTAGTGCGTGTAGCTGTAGTGCTGGCGATTCATCGCATCAGCACCTCATACACATGTTTGGTTTTGGCGATAAAGGCCTCGTCGCTGTATGTGGTGTTCGCGAGATGTCTGGCACGGTCGCCGATGGCCATCGCCTCGGGATCGGAGAGACCGCGCAGAATGCCTCCGGAGAGGCCAGCCGCGGTCGGCTCCACCAGAATCGCCACGTCGTCATTAAGCACCTGCGTGTGTGTGCGCAGCCGTGTGGCGACAATGGGGCGGCCGGAGCGCAGATATTGGTAAATCTTCAGCGGAGTGTTGGTACCGCTTGAGCGTGGGGAGACCAACACACTCGCGGCATCGAGATAGGCGGGGATCTCTTCTGCCGGACGTTGGCCGGTGAAGATCGCCACCGAGTCGAGCCCCTTGCTGGATGCCATCGCTTTGGCGGCGGAGACCTGATCGGGATCGCCGCCCACCATCACCAGGCGCGCTGAGGTCTGTGTCTCGACCACAAGCCGCATGGCGTCGTAGAGCAGGTCGAGTCCCTGATACGCCTCGAAGGTGCCGGTGTAGAGCACCACTGGGGTGTTGGCACCAAGACCCAGTGCCTGGCGTACGCCGAGGCCTTCCCCAAGGCGCGGCGCGGCGCCAGACGCATTCTCGATGAGCACGGTCGGCACGTTCACGCCGAGTGCCTTGACGGTATCGTCGAGGTCCTGGCAGATCACGATCACGGCCTGGGAGCGTTTCAACATCAGTCGCTCCACCCACTCAAACATCTTGGCCAGCCACTTCGCCTTGCCGTAGCCGAAGTTTGAGATCTGCTGTGGCAGGCTCGAGTGCATGTCATAGAGGTGCGGCTTGCGCAGCAGGCCGGCCAGCACGATCCCAATGACCCCGCCTTCCTCGTGCGAGTGGATGACGTCGTACTTCCGGGTCAGCGCCATCCGGCATGAGGTCAGCGTCAGCAACGCGTCGAGCGGCACCTTGGCCCACGACGGGCCGATCCGCACGCGGGAGATGAACGGCGGCTTCAGGCTCCGGATAATGCGCAGCCCTGGCATCTCGACGTCCTTGCCAAAGGGATACGTCACCAGGTCCACGGTGTGCCCGAGGGTTGTCAACGCCCGAATGCGATGAAATTCCGAAAACGGTGTGCCCCGAGGCTCAAAAAAAGGCTCGGGCGCGATCATGAGGATGTGCATGCCGTAAAAAGCCCTTGTAGGATACATCGCTGTGAATCCTCCGCGTGCACATCGTCGCCCCTGGCTCTGGGTCCTGAAGGGGCTGATTTCAGGCGGGTTGTTGTATGTGCTGTTCTCCCGGGTGGATATGGCGCACCTCTGGGCGGTGGCCCGCACCGCCTCGTGGACGTGGCTGGGTGTCGCCCTGCTGCTGTATCTCGCGATGGTGCTGGTCAGCGCCTGGCGGTGGAGCCTGCTGCTGCGGGCCCAACACGTGGTCGCGCGGGTGACGATGCTGGTGCAGTCGTATCTGGTGGCCACGTTCTTTAATAATTTTTTGCCGTCGAATATCGGCGGAGATGTGATTCGTATTCGGGACACCGCCGGGCCGACCGGGTCAAAGACGCTGGCCACCACGATCGTGCTGGTGGATAGAGGGCTGGGCCTGCTCGGGTTGCTGTTTGTGGCGGCCGTGGGCGCCTCACTTACGGCCCGTGCGGCTGAGACGCTGGGCCCCTGGGGCGCCATGCTGCTCTGGGCCGCGTGTGTGGCTGGTGTCGGGCTGGCCGTGCCCGTGCTGCTGTGGCCGGAGCTGGTTGGGCGTCTACTGCACCCTCTGAAGCGGCTGCATCAGGAATGGGTTGAGGAACGGATCACCCGGCTTGTCGGCGCTCTCGCGAAGTTTCGTGACGCACCGGGTGCCCTTGGTCTGGGGCTGGCTGGTGGTGTCGTCGTGCAGGCCGTGCTCGTCGCGTTCTACGGGGCGATAGCGTATGCGCTGGAGGTACCGATTTCGTGGGCGCATCTGGCGATTCTGGTACCGCTGTCATTTGTCGTGCAGATGGCGCCGGTCTCCGTCAACGGATTCGGCGTCCGTGAGGCCACGTTTGGTGTCTACTTCGGCCGTCTTGGGCTGCCGCTCGAGTCCGCACTCGCGGTGTCGTTGATTGGAGCGGCGCTGATGATGGTGTTTTCGTTGTCGGGCGCCGTGGTGTTTCTCGCCCGGCGTCAGGGGCGCGACACGCCCGACGGCGTGGACACCGGCGCTGAGGACTGACCGGGCGCAGGCTCCGTCTCAAACACCGGCTTCACAAACACTCCGAGGCTGCGTGTGTCGGTGGAGCCCTCGTCGGTCTCTGCCGGCACAAACCCGGCTGTGGTGGTCATCGTCCATACGTAGGCATAACTTCCACCGATGTAGACCGGGTCACCAGGAATCAGACGGAGCGTGCCGGTCTGCCCTGCTGCGAGCCGCAGCGAGGCCGATCGCCCCTGCATCCCGACCGTGAACTCGTTGGGCTCGCGGCTCCATAGTGTGAAGGTCACGCTCGTCAGCGGAGTATTCGACCGCAGTCCGATACGAGCGGTCCGGTCGCCGGCGATCCAGAACCCGTCGGGCGGCGCGCCGGGGATGCCGCCAGCGGGTTCGGGTGAATAACTGTGGCCGTCCATGTAGTACATCAACACGAACGCATTGATGTGAAACGGGATGCGGCCACGCGACGGTAGCAGACGCACGGGCGAATCATTTAGCAGCGTGAGTTCAACCGGCAGCATCCGCATCGGCCACTGCTCGCCGATGCGCCACGGCTCCTGCGACATCTGTGCGGGTCGCGCGATCACGGGGCCCATGCAGATCAGCCCGACGAGCGCGATTGCGGCGGCACTCCAGACGCGCAGGCCCGTGGGCAGGAGAAAGAGCAGCGCCGGATACAAGCTGATGAAATACCGGTTCCCCACCGGGCCCCCGCCGCCGCTCCAGGAGTTTGGCGTGAGAATCAGCAACACCAGCGCACCGCCGCCGCACGCCAGCAGCAGCAACCATTGCCAGAGCGTGGCCTCCCGCCATCGCCAGAGGAACACCACGAGAATGGCAGCGCCCGGAAAGAAGAAGGGAAACAGCCCGGCGTACTGGCCGAAGAAAAAGTACAGGATGTTCGACGGCAACATGGCCCTCAGCCGATTGGGTGCCAGGTGCACATCGGTTTCGGCGTCGTCTGTAGCCATGGTTTGTGTGAGCGAGTCGTACGTGTAGCCTGTGCCGTCGAAGGGAAAACTTGTGTAGAAGCTCTTGCGATCGCCGCCCTGGTAATTAAAGTCGCCCGTGACCAGCCCATTCAGGCCGAAGTTACCGGCGCTCCCCAGCAGGAACAGCGCGCCGGCGAGCAGGCCCGCCCGCCATTGACGTCGATACAGGAACAGGCACGCCATAGGCGCGATGAACACCGCATTGGGCGGTTTGGAGAACGTGGCGATCCCGATCAGAAACGCGGCCATCCAATCGGTCCACGGTGCGCGCCATCCGGCCCAGGCGGTTGGCGGAGCCACTTCCTTGTAGAGCCAGAAGAACAGCCCGCCACCGACAAGCGCGATATTCAGGATCTCTGGAGTGAGCCAAATCAGATACACGGGCACCACGGTGGCACCCCAGAACGCCAGGCCAATGATCGTGCCGGCCACGGGGCCACAACGGGCACGCGCAAACGCTACGGAACACGCGGCGACGGCCAGCAGCAGCAAGGTGTTCATCAGCAGAATGCCGCTCAGACCGAACACGGCCACAAACGGCGCGGCAAAGACGGCGAAGGCGAACGACTTGCTGTAATCGAGCCCCTGCTCCACCGGCACCGGCTCCCGCACCAACTCGACAGGCGGCCACGCGGCCTGTAGCCGGACGTCAACGTCGTAGCCTCGTCTGAGGAACACACCCTCCGGCCCCCGCCCGTAAAGGGCGGTGAACCGGTCAAAGTCTTCCGAGGTGTACTTCAGGTCGCCATCGTGCGCGAGACTCAACGCCATCGCGACGAACGTCGCTTCGTCCCCTTTGTGTGGTCCGACAACCGTGGGCACATCCACAAGCGCCGTCGCAGCGGACAACGCCACCACGACAACCGCGATGCGCACCCACAACCGGCGCATCATCGTGCGCTGTCCTCGGGCCACGAGACGATCTCGTAGAGCCAGACGTCCTGGTCACGTGTGAGGAGACGCAGGTGTTCCACATACGGGGGGAACCGCGCCTCAAGCACCGCGCGCGCCTCGTCGTTGTACTCCGCCGCACGCCACACGACGTAGCGTACGTTGCGCTCACGTAGAAGTCGGAACGACTCGTGGTCAGGAAACGCGTTCGCCGGCCCTGCGAAGGCTTCAAACCCCTCAGGAGTGAAATCCGAGTAGCCGTTCACCAGCGGCTGCCAGTGAAACGCCGACGGCAGCATCGCCTTGGTGTGGTTGTGAAAGTCGGGTCGCCGATAGGGGAAGGGATATTCGATGACCGCACCCGTCGGCAGCGCGGCAAGCATGCGATACGCACCCGGCAACGGCGGCATCTCGTCGAGCGGCCATCGGCTGCGCACTTCCACTGCGGCGACCACCGTCAGCACCACTGCCAGCCACGCACGCTGGCGCGTCCATAATGCGAGGGCATACCCGGCGGTCAACGTCAGGCCAAACGTGACAAGGATGCCGAACCGGGCCGGCGCACGCAGCATGTCCATCCCTGGCAGTTGAATGAGCACACGATACAAGCCACCATCCGGCCCAAACGACGCCCAGGCTCCCACCACGGCGATCGCGGCGGTGCCCAGCGCCCATCGCCGTGTGCGACCGCCGGCACGCAGTGCGAGGCCAAACCCCATCAGTCCCGCGGCCAGAGCCAGAACGCCAGGAAACAGCACTTCAACCGGTTGCCCCTTCGGACGGCTTTCCGCGAGACGATTCGACCACGGCGCGTGCAGGACGGCACCCGAGGTGAGGTAATCGCGCCACGACGCCGAGTACATGCGTGAGGCCTCAGGACTTCGCCCTCGCGACCCGGCCCCGGCCTCCTCCCGCACCTGCATGTACGGCACGAGCACCGGCAACACCAGTGCGGCCGTGACCACGGCTCCGACCGCCAGAGCGCGCCAATACGCCAGGTCGCGACTCGCCCACCACAACACGAGTACACCGAGCACGATCACCAGCGTCAGGCCGTAATACCCGCAGGCCAACGCGGCCACCGCGAGCGCCGCACCCAACGCGGCCCCACGCCACGGCGTCGGGGATGCAACCAGCCGGGCAAAGGCCAGCAATACCAGGGGAAACACAAAGATCAGATACAGCTGAATGTGAGCGGTGCGTGCGGATGCAAAGGGACTGAACGTGAACATCGTCGCCGCCACCACTCCCGCACCGGACGAACCGGTGAGATGGCGGACGAGCCCCCACATGCACAAAAACGACAACACCGTACCGACGGCGATCGCCCCATTCAGTGCGGCCAGCGGCGAGTCGGTCGCCAGATACGCCGGCATCCCCATGACACCCGCCACCAGATTCATCTCCGAGTACGTGAGCGTGCCGGTCTCGGGGTGAAAGATGTTCGCGTTCAGGACGTTCAGCGGCGATGAGGACAGGCTGTGTGCCACCCAGGCCACGTTCCAGATGCTGAAACGGCCGTCACCGGTGCCGAGGCGTCCCACCTCGGTGAGTCGGGTGACTGTGGGCGCCGTCATGATGACGGTGAGCACACACGCAACCAGCAATACACCCGCCCACTCGCGCCACAGGATGGGGTGACGGGCAGTGTCCGACTTGTCCGACACGCTCGAATGATAGACTGGAACCGCTTCCGAAGCCACCAGCGGCTGCCGTCTTTTTCGTGTGACGCCCACTCCTTCTCCACCACCGTTCCCTGATGATGTTGATGTCGCGATCGTCGCGCACAACGCCCGGACGCCGCTTGCCCGTGTCATGGCCTGCCTCGAAGCGGCCGGTGCGCCGCAGGATCGCATCTCCGTGTATGACGTGGGCAGCACCGACGGCACAGGCGAATGGATCGCGGCCACCTGGCCGGCGGTGACCGTGCGACGCCTTGAGGAGAACGTGGGGCCGGACCCCGGACGGAACTGGGCGCTGCGGGCGGCGACCAGAAAATACGTCCTGCTGCTCGATGGCGATGCGTACATCCGGCCCGACGTGCCGACGCTCCTTCGGGCGGCCTTCAACGACTATCCCCGTGTCGGCACGGCCACGCCCATCGCGGTACACGCCGACGATCCGGGGCGGCTGCAGTATGCCGGCGGCGGGCTGCATTTTATTTGCGAGGCGGTGAATCCGTATCTCGACCAGCCACTCGCCGCGCGTGGCACGGACGTGCGCGACATCGGTGCGGCACCCGCGGTCGCCCTGCTCATCGACCGCGCCGTGTCGGCACACATTGGCGACTGGGATGACCGGTACTTCATCGGCAAGGAAGACGGTGACTTCTCGCACCGCATCCGCATGGGCGGCTACCAACTGCTTGAAGTGCCGCAGGCCATTGTCGAACATCAGGTAAAGCCGCGCTCCACGTGGTTGTTTGTGCACCAGATTCGCAATCGTTGGCACTTCCTGCTGAAGAACTACGAAGTGCGCACGCTGGTGGTGTTGTCGCCGGCTCTGCTGGTCCACGAGATCCTGCAGTTCGCGATGCTCGTGGCGAAGGGGCACTTCCGCGAGTGGCGTCAGGCCGTGCGGGAATTGCGTCCCTGGCTTCGGACGCTTCGTGCGGAACGCGCCGTGATTCAGGGCATGCGGCAGCGCCCGGATCGTGACCTGCTGCAGGTGGCCCCACTCATCGTGCGCGCCGACATGGTCGGCGGCGGCGTCGGGCAACTGGCCAAGCGGCTCTACGATACCTGGCTCGCCCTCTACTGGCGTGTGGCACGCCTGTTGTTGTCGCGATGACACCATGACTGCACGCAACTTCGCCTTTGCGACCGTCTCGTCCGGCAGCGCCGTACTGATGGCGCTGGTGTACTTCGCGGCCGCGCGGTTTCTCGGGCCCGACGGGTTCACGATCTTCAGCTACGCCCTGGCGGTGTCGATGATCGGCGAGGCGCTGATCGACATGGGGGCGCATCAGCTCACCATTCGTGAAGTCGCACAATCTCCGGATTCCAGATTCGCGCTGCTGCGCCAGCAACTCGGCCTCAAACTCATCACCGGCACCACCGTGATCATCGTGGGCCTCCTGGGAAGCGTCCTGATCACACAGGACCCCACGGAGCTGCTGGTCGTGGCCGTGATGCTGGGCTCGTCCCTCCTGCGCTCGTGGTTCCTGAGTGTGCGCGGGGGACTCATTGGCCTGGAAGCCTTCGGCATGGATGCGGCCCTCGTCGCCGGCGACCGCCTGCTGTTGACTGTGGCAGGCACGGGCGCGCTGTATCTCGGCGTCGACGTGCTGGGGTTGGCTCTCGTGTTTCTCGGCACACGTGTGGTGACCGTCACCGTGGCACTGGTCATCACGCGCCATAGCCTTGGCACACCCACATGGCGGTACGAACCCGCGGCGTGGTCGGCGCTGCAACGTCGTGCGTTCCCCCTTGGCGCGTTCATGATCGTGCTGACGGCCTACAACTATGTGGATACGATCATGCTGCGGGCGATGGCGCCTGAAATCGAGACAGCACTGTATAACGCGGCGTACCGGATCTATGAAGGCACCGCGTATGCCGCTGCCGTGTTGTGGTCGGTGCTGACACCGCGCCTCTCCGCACTGTGGACCACGAACCGGCTCGCCCATCAGCGGCTCGCCAGGCTCGGGATCGGTGCCGGCCTCGCACTCGCGGTGCCGATTGGTCTCGTGTTGTGGGTCGGCGCGGACGTGTGGATTCGCTGGCTACCCGGTGCGGAATACGCCGCAAGCGCACCGGCGCTGCAACTGCTCGCCCTCGGCCTGCCGCTGGTGTTTGTCATCTGGGTGCTGCATGCGATCGCCACATCGTCATCACACGACCGACTGCTCGTGCGCTGCACGGTGGTCGGCCTGGTGGCCAACGTCGGCCTGAACCTGTGGCTGATTCCTCGCTCGGGACATGAGGGCGCCGCACTCGCCACGGTCCTCGGCGAAGGGATCACCATGTGCCTGTTGATCGGCGGCCTCTGGGGCGTGCTCCGCGGCAAGACGGAGACCACGACGTGAGTCAGGTGGAGCTGGGCAACCTGGAGGCGAACCAACGGTTCCTGATCGAGTCGGGACTTCTCCGCCCAGGTCTCCGCGTCCTGGAGATTGGCAGTGGGCGCGGTTCGCTGCTCAAGTGGCTGCTCGATCAGGGCGTGGACGCGCATGGCATTGAAGTCAGCGAGGAACGGATCGCGCAGAGCCGCGACCTGCATGGCCCACTGCCGTTACAGCTGACTGATGGCGCCGCACTGCCCTTTGGCGACAGAGACTTCGACCTCGTGCTCAGCTTTGATGTGTTCGAGCACATCGCCGACAGCGATGCGCACCTGCGCGAGGTCACGCGGGTGTTGCGCGACAACGGGGCCTATCTGTTGCAGACGCCGAACAAGTGGACCAACACGGTGTTCGAAACGATCCGGTGGCGCAGCTTTACGGCGTGGCGCGAGATCCATTGCGCACTGCACACGGCTTCGCAGCTCGAAAGGCGATTCGTCCGCCACGGCTTCATTGTGAGCTTTGCCGACGTGCCGGTCATGACGCCGTTCTTCCGCGACAAGGTGCGCCGACACTTGGGACGTCTTGGGGTGATGGCGCTCACCGTGCTCAACCCCGATCGACTCCCCCGCCGCTGGCGCACCAACTTCTACGTCATCGCGACGAAAAAACCTTTCGGGTAGGTTTTTATTAAATTAAGGTCAGTGGGGGCCACCAGAACTAAGCGCCGCCCCGGGGGGGGAGTTTAGGAAAACCGACCCGTAA
>JBBQDM010000007.1:0-162958 GCA_038319675.1 Vicinamibacterales bacterium | reverse complement strand
AGCGACGCCTTCGTGATACCGAGCAGCAGCGGACGGCCCTTGGCCGGCTGCCCACCGTCGGTCAACACGCGCTCGTTCTCTTCGTTGAACCGGAACTTGTCCACCTGTTCGTCGATGAGGAATTCGGTGTCGCCCACATCCTCAACCTTCACCCACCGCATCATCTGTCGCACGATGACTTCGATGTGTTTGTCGTTGATGCCGACGCCCTGCAGACGATAGACCTCCTGGATCTCGTTGACCAGGTACGCCTGAATTTCCTTCTCACCGAGCACGGCCAGAATGTCGTGCGGGTTGCGCGGACCGTCCATGAGCGGCTCACCCGCATGCACACGGTCGCCCTCCTGCACGTTCACGTGCACACCACGCGGCAGCGAGTATTCCTTTGCCTCGCCTCCGTCATCCGGCACCACAAGAATCTTGCGCATGCCCTTGACGATGCCACCCTGGCGCACCACACCGTCGATCTCGGAGATGACGGCCGTTTCACGCGGCTTGCGCGCTTCGAACAGTTCGACCACGCGCGGCAGACCGCCCGTGATGTCCTTGGTCTTGGTCGTCTCTCGCGGAATCTTCGCAACAACGTCGCCCGCCTGCACCTCTTCACCATTGGTGACCATGAGGTGGGCGTTTGACGGCATGTGGTAGCGGTTGACGATCTTGCCATCGCTGCTGACGATCTCGATCGCCGGCTGCTTCTTCTCGTCCGGCGACTCGACGATGATCAGACGCGACATGCCGGTGATTTCGTCCACTTCCTCGTGGACGGTCACCTTGTCGATGATGTCCTTGAAGCGAACCATACCGCCGCCTTCGGTCAGAATCGAGAACGTGTACGGATCCCACTCAACGAGGATCTGGCCCTTCTCGACCGTCTGGCCGTCCTTCACCTTGAGGCGCGCACCGTAGACCACGGAGTAGCGCTCACGCACCACACCCTTGTCGTCCACGACGTTGATCGAACCCGACCGGTTCATGACGATGGTTGCGCGTGTCGGCGCCACGGACTTGTCGTCGTGCCGCTCACGGCCCGCGACCGTCTGCAGGCCGTCGAAGCGGACCGTGCCCTTGTGACGGGTCTCGATCGTGGACTGGTCGGCCACGCGTGACGCCGTGCCGCCGATGTGGAACGTCCGCATCGTCAGCTGTGTGCCGGGTTCACCGATGGACTGCGCGGCAATGACGCCGGCCGCCAGGCCCATTTCCACCATCTTGCCGGTGGACAGGTCGCGCCCGTAACACTTGGCGCAGACGCCGCGGCGCGCCGCACACGTGAGCACCGACCGGATCTTGACGCGTTCGATGCCCGCCTCTTCGATCTGTTCGGCCAGCGCCTCGTTGATCTCCTCGGCCGCCTCAACCAGCACCTGCCCCGTCGACGGATCGGCAATCTCCTCGAGCGCCATGCGCCCGACGATACGGTCGCCGAGTCGTTCGACGATTTCGCCGCCCGAGTCGACAATGGCGCGCGCTTCGAGACCGTCCAGCGTGCCGCAGTCGGTTTCGCTGATGATCACGTCCTGCGCCACGTCGACGAGTCGACGTGTGAGGTAGCCGGAGTCGGCCGTCTTGAGGGCCGTGTCCGCCAGCCCCTTGCGGGCGCCGTGTGTGGAGATGAAGTACTCCATCACGGTGAGGCCTTCACGGAAGTTCGCCGTGATGGGCGACTCGATGATTTCGCCTGACGGCTTGGCCATCAGACCACGCATGCCGGCCAGCTGACGAATCTGCTGCTTGCTGCCTCGGGCGCCGGAGTCGGCCATGACGTACACCGGGTTGAAGCTGCGACCCGACTTGTCGAGCGCCTCCATCTCCCCGAACATTTCGTCCGCAATCTGTTCGGTGACTTCCGACCAGATGGCGATGACCTTGTTGTAACGCTCACCGTTGGTGATCGCGCCGTCCTGATACTGGCCCTCGACCTTGATGACCTCGTCACGTGCACCCTGCACGAACTCGCCCTTCTTGGCCGGGATGATCAGGTCGTCGATGCCGATCGACATGCCCGACTTCATGGCATACAGGAAGCCCGTGTTCTTCAGGCTGTCGAGCATCCGCACGGTCGGCTCGAGGCCGAACTTGAGGTGGCAGTACCGCACCGCCTGCTGCAGGCCCTTCTTCTTGAGCAACCCGTTGATGAACGGCATCTCGGCCGGCAACGCGTCGTTGAAGATGACGCGACCGACGGTCGTGGTGATGATGCTGTTCGTGATGTCGGTCTCGGCGCCGTCGAGCACGTCCTGCGAGTCACGGGTGGCCGTCAGGTCGATCATCCGACCGGTGTACCGCATGCGAATCGGCGTGAGGGTTTCCACCACACCCGCTTCGAGCGCCAGCAGCACGTCGTCGATGCCTGCAAACACACGGCCTTCGCCCTTGGCGCCGACCTTGGCTTTTGTCAGGTAATAACACCCGAGCACGATGTCCTGCGAGGGCACCGCGATCGGCTGACCGGACGCCGGCGACAGAATGTTGTTGCTCGCCATCATCAGCACCGAGGCTTCGATCTGCGCCTCGGGCGACAACGGAATGTGCACGGCCATCTGGTCACCGTCGAAGTCGGCGTTGAACGCCGTACACACGAGCGGATGAATCCGGATCGCCTTGCCTTCAACCAGCACCGGCTCAAACTCCTGGATGCCCAGACGATGCAGCGTGGGTGCACGGTTGAGCATCACCGGGTGGTCCTTGATGACCTCATCAAGCACGTCCCACACTTCAGTGCGCTGCTGCTCGACCATCTCCTTCGCCTGCTTGATCGTGGAGACCAGGCCGCGCGCTTCGAGCTTGTGGTAGATGAACGGCTTGAACAGTTCGAGCGCCATCTTCTTCGGCAGACCGCACTGGTGGAGCTTGAGCTCGGGACCAACGACGATGACCGAACGGCCGGAGTAGTCGACGCGCTTGCCGAGCAGGTTCTGACGGAACCGGCCCTGTTTGCCCTTGAGCGTGTCCGACAGCGACTTGAGCGGGCGGTTGTTCGCGCCACGCAGCACACGGCCACGACGGCCGTTGTCGAACAACGCGTCCACGGCTTCCTGGAGCATGCGCTTTTCGTTCCGGATGATCACATCCGGCGCCTTCAGCTCCATCAGCTTCTTCAACCGGTTGTTGCGGTTGATGACGCGGCGGTACAGGTCGTTGAGGTCCGACGTCGCAAAGCGGCCGCCATCAAGCGGCACCAGCGGGCGCAGTTCGGGCGGAATGACCGGCACGGCGTCCAGGATCATCCACTCTGGCTTGTTGTCCGACTTGCGGAAGGCGTCGACCACCTTCAGGCGCTTGGCGAACTTGAGCTTCTTCTGCGTCGAGGTTTCCGAGCGCATCTTCTCGCGCATCTCCTCGGACAGTCGATCCACGTTCACGCGACGCAGCAGTTCCTTGATCGCTTCGGCGCCCATCTGGGCCTTGAACTTGAAGCCCCAGGTCTCGCGCTCCTGGCGGAACTGCTCTTCGGTGAGCAGCTGTTTGTCCTTCAGCTCCGTGTCACCCGCGTCGACGACGACGTAGGCTTCGAAGTAGAGGATGCGTTCGAGATCACGCAATGTGATGTCGAGCAGGTGACCGATGCGGCTGGGCAGGCCCTTGAAGAACCAGACGTGGCTGACCGGCGTGGCCAGGGCGATGTGGCCCAGGCGTTCACGACGCACACGTGCCTGCGTCACTTCGACGCCGCACTTGTCGCAGATCACGCCGCGGTGCTTCATGCGCTTGTACTTGCCGCACAGGCACTCCCAGTCGGTGACCGGGCCGAAGATCTTCGCGCAGAACAGGCCGTCCCGCTCGGGCTTGAACGTCCGGTAGTTGATGGTTTCCGGCTTCGTCACTTCACCGTGTGACCAGCGCAGAATCGTCTCGGGCGACGCCAGGCTGATCCGGATCGAGTCGAAATCGGACGTGAGCTGACCTTTGTCTTGCGGATTGGGTCTCATCAATTACGCTCCCACCGGTGTTTCCGGAGTTGGCTCGGGTTCGACACTCGGTTCCTCGGGCGGTGGTTCCGCCCCAGGCCGTGCCTTGGTCTTCAGCAGCTGCACATCCAGACACAGCGCCTGCAGCTCACGAATGAGCACGTTGAACGATTCCGGCAGGCCGGGCTGGAACGACGCGTCGCCCTTGACGATCGCCTCGTAAATCTTGGCGCGACCGACCACGTCGTCGGACTTCGCCGTCAGCAGTTCCTGCAGGATGTGCGCGGCGCCGTACGCTTCGAGCGCCCACACTTCCATTTCTCCGAAGCGCTGTCCGCCGAACTGCGCCTTGCCACCCAGCGGCTGCTGCGTGATGAGCGAGTACGGGCCGATCGACCGCGCGTGGATCTTGTCATCGACCAGATGCGACAACTTGAGCATGTAGACGTATCCGACGGTCACGTCCTGTTCGAAGTTGTCACCGGTCATGCCGTCATACAGGCGCGTCTTGCCGCCCTTGGGCAGACCGGCCTCGTCGAGCCACTTCTTGATCTCGCCTTCACGCGCGCCGTCAAAGACCGGCGTGGCGAAGTAGAGGCCCAGGGCGTGCGCCGCCCAGCCGAGGTGGGTCTCGAGGATCTGTCCGACGTTCATACGCGACGGCACACCGAGCGGGTTCAGCACGATCTCGACGGGGGTGCCGTCCGGCAGATACGGCATGTCCTCTTCGGGCAGGATGCGGGCGATGACGCCCTTGTTGCCGTGGCGACCGGCCATCTTGTCGCCGACCGACAGCTTGCGCTTCATCGCGACATACACCTTGACGAGTTTGATCACGCCCGGCGGCAGTTCGTCGCCGCGGCGAATCTTCTCCTTCTTGTCCTCGAACTCGCGCTGGATGACGTCCACGCGCTGCGCGGTCCGATCCTCCATGCGACGCAGCTCGTCTTCGAAGCCCAGGTCGTCGGTTTCAATGCGCGCACGGACGAGCACCGAGAACGGCAGTTCGGCCATCACCACGTCGGTGAGTTCCGTGCCCTTGCGGGCCACGCGCTCGCGGCCATCGCCGTCGAACAGGTCCGACCGGAGCGTCCGGCCGAGCAGCAGCTGCGACAGGCGCTTTTTGGTTTCCTCGTGCAGGATGCGGATTTCGTCCTGCAGGTTGGTTTCCATCAACGCAAGTTCGTCGTCCTCGATCTGCTTCGCGCGGTCATCCTTTTCGATGCCCTTGCGCGAGAAGATCTGCACGCCGACCACGATACCTTCCACACCTGGAGGGCAGGTCAGCGACGCGTCCTTCACGTCTCCGGCCTTTTCGCCGAAGATCGCACGCAGGAGCTTCTCTTCCGGCGTCAGCTGGGTCTCGCCCTTCGGCGTGACCTTGCCCACCAGAATGTCGCCCTGCTTGACGCCGGCACCAATGCGGATGATGCCGCTTTCGTCGAGGTCGCGCAGGTAGGTTTCCGACACGTTCGGAATGTCCCGCGTGATTTCCTCCGGACCGAGCTTCGTGTCGCGCGCCTCGATCTCGAACTCCTCGATGTGGATCGACGTGTAGTAGTCGTCCTTCACCATGCGTTCGGACACGAGAATCGCGTCTTCGAAGTTGTAGCCGCGCCACGGCATGAACGCCACAAGGATGTTCCGGCCGAGGGCGAGTTCGCCCAGCTCCGTGCAGGGTCCGTCCGCGAGGACCTGCCCCTTGGCCACCCGCTGCCCCACGCGCACAATCGGGCGCTGGTTGATGCAGGTGTTCTGGTTGGAGCGCTTGAACTTCGTGAGGTTGTAGATGTCGGCGCCCATTTCGCGCGACAGCCCTTCCGCCTCACCACTCTCGACACGCACCACGATGCGCTTGCTGTCGAGGTAGTCGACCACACCGGTACGACGGGCCACTACGACGGCACCCGAGTCGCGCGCGGTGATGTACTCCATGCCGGTGCCCACGTAGGGCGCCCGCGCCGGGAGCAGCGGCACGGCCTGGCGCTGCATGTTCGCACCCATCAGCGCGCGGTTCGCGTCGTCGTTCTCGAGGAACGGGATGAGCGAGGCGGCGACAGACACGAGCTGCTTCGGCGACACGTCGATGTAGTCGACCTTGTCGGCCGTCGTCAGGATGAACTCACCCGCCTGACGCGCGTTGACACGCTCGCCCTGCAGATTGAGGTTCTCGTCCAGCGGCACGTTCGCCTGCGCGACGATGTACTGGTCTTCTTCCCAGGCCGAGAGGTAGAAGCAGTGGGGTTCGAACTCGACCCCCTTCTTCTTCGACCGACCGTCCGCGCCGACCAGATCGTGCGCCTCCACCACATCCCCGACCGAGTACTTCGGATTGCCACCCGCGTTGGTGACGATCACGTAGTCCACGATGCGGCCGTCCTTGACCTTGCGGTAGGGCGATTCGATGAAGCCGAAGTCGTTGATGCGTGCGTACGACGACAGCGACGAGATCAGGCCGATGTTCGGACCTTCCGGCGTCTCAATCGGGCAGATGCGCCCGTAGTGCGTGGGGTGCACGTCGCGGACTTCGAAGCCGGCGCGCTCACGCGAGAGGCCGCCGGGCCCGAGGGCGGACAGGCGACGTTTGTGCGTCACTTCCGACAACGGGTTGGTCTGGTCCATGAACTGCGACAACTGCGACGATCCGAAGAACTCGCGAATCGCGGCCATGACCGGCTTCGCGTTGATCAGGTCGTGCGGCATGGCGGTCGCCATTTCCTGATAGACCGACATCTTCTCCTTGATCGCGCGCTCCATGCGGACCAGGCCGATGCGGAACTGGTTCTCGAGCAGTTCGCCGACCGAACGCACACGGCGGTTGCCGAGGTGATCGATGTCGTCCACGCCGGCCGGGTTCTTGCGCAGGCCGAGCAGGAACCGGATGACTTCGTAGAAGTCGGCCGGGTGCAGCACCTTTTCGTCGAGCGGCGTCTGCAGGCCGAGCTTCGTGTTCAGCTTCAGACGACCGACGCGCGAGAAGTCGTACTTCTGCGCGTTGAAGAACATGTTCTCAAAGAGCGTGCGTGAGCTGTCGAGCGTGGGCGGATCGCCCGGACGCAGCCGACGGTAGATCTCGATCAGGGCCTCTTCGTGCTTCTGAATCGGATCCTTCTTGAGCGTCTGCGAGAGCACCGAACCGATGTCGTCCTTCTCCGGGAAGAACACCTCGATCGATTCGACGTGCATCTCCTGCGCCATCGCCAGCACGCGCTCGGAGAGCTCCTCGTTGGCGTCGAGCAGCACTTCACCGGTCGTGGGGTCAACCACATCGGCCGCGGCCCACGCGCCTTCGCGCTCGGACTCCGCCAGCTCGATGGCCTCAACACCGGCCTTCTTCAGCGCTTCGATCTGATCCTTGCGGATCTTCTTGCTCGGGTAGATCTGCAGGTCGGAGCCGGGAATCTGGAGCGCGGCACCCGCGCGACGACCGACGAGCGAGTCGGACACCTTCCACATCACCCGACCGTCCTTCACCACCAGTTCGTTCACGGTGTAGAAGGTGCGCAGAATCTCTGCCGCACTCCGCAGGCCCAGGGCCCGGAGGAACACGGACGCGAGGAACTTCCGCTTGCGGTCGATGCGCACGTACAGCAGGTTCTTCGAGTCGTACTCGAACTCGACCCACGAGCCGCGATACGGAATGATCTGCGCGCCGTACAGCGTCTTGTCTTCCGCGTGGAAGAACGCACCGGGCGACCGGTGCAGCTGGCTGACGATCACGCGTTCCGTGCCGTTGACAATGAAGGTGCCGTGGTCACCCATCAGCGGAATATCGCCGAAGTAGACCTCCTGCTCCTTGATGTCGCGAATCGTCTTGACCCCGGTCTCGGGATCCTTGTTCCACACCACCAGGCGGATCGTCACCTTGAGCGGCACGGCGTAGGTCATGCCACGTTCCTGGCACTCCTCCACGTCGTACTTCAGCTTCATGTTGACGGTCGTGCCGCAGATGTCACACACCGTGCCGCGCGCTTCGTTGGCGCGTCCGCACGAGTAACAAATGACGGCGCCTTCGCCGTAGGGGTCGGCTGTCAGCGTGGTGCCGCAGCCTTCGCACTTCTTGCGCAGGTGCTCAAGGCCGGCGAGCCGGCCGCACTTGCACTCCCAGTTGCCGATGGAATAGTCGATGAACTCGAGTGACGAGTTCTCCCGGAAGTCGCTGATCGGAAACACCGATTTGAAGACCGACTGCAGGCCGACGTCCTCACGCTCGGCCGGCAGACGATTCATCTGCAGGAAGCGCTCGTAGGACTTCTTCTGAATCTCGATGAGATTCGGAATCGGAATGGTGGTCGTGATCTTCGAGAAATCGATGCGTTCGCGATAGACGTTCTTGGGCAGGCTGTACATTCAGTGATCCTCGAGGCCGTGCCGAGCCACATCGGCGCGTGGCGCACACGCCGATGCCAATACCAGCAGACCGACGTCACACAGACGTCGGCCTGTCATGAAAAACAAACGCGGGTCCCGGGGGCTGAAGCCCCCGGGCTCCCATGACTCATCAAAAAGATCGAAGACCCTGACTTCCAGCGCCTCCGTGCCTCCCTGTGAACTACTTGACCTCGACCTTTGCGCCCGCTTCTTCGAACTTCTTCTTGATCGCGGTCGCTTCGTCCTTGGTCACGCCTTCCTTGATGGCCTTGGGCGCGGCCTCGACGAGGTCCTTCGCTTCCTTCAGCCCCAGGCTGGTCACTTCACGGACGGCCTTGATCACGTTGATCTTGTTGCCGCCGATGTCCGTGAGGGTCACCGTGAATTCGGTCTGCTCTTCGGCCGGTGCCGCAGCCGCGCCGCCACCCGCCATGCCCGGCATCATCATCGGCATCGCCGCTGCTGCGGACACGCCGAGTTCCGTCTCGAGCGTCTTCACGAGCTGCGAGAGCTCGAGCACCGAAATCCCCTTGATGTATTCCACCACCTGCTGCTGCGTCACGTCTGCCATTGCTCTCTCTCCTAATTGAATCGACGAATCTGAATAAAAACGAATTTGTTGAACTCACGCACCGCTATTCCGGTGCGGCTTCCTTCTTCTTCTGCACTTCCGACAACACCGTCACCAAATCACGCTGCACGGCCGACAGCACCGTGACCAGCTGCTGTGCCGGTGCGTTGAGCACGTACAGCAACTTCGCGTACAGTTCCGGCTTGCTCGGCATGTTGGCCAGGTCGACCATCGCCGCCGCCGTCACCATCTGGCCCTGCACCACGGCCGCCTTGATGCTGGCCGACGGCAGATCCTTGAGCGCGGCCGTCAGCGTCTTGGCCATCGCCACCGGGTCCGACCCGGTGAACACGATCGCCGTCTGGCCGACAAAGTGTGTGGACAGGGCCTCAAACGCCGTGCCCGTCGACGCCCGCTTCGCCAGGGTGTTCTTGACAACGATGTAGCGCGATCCCGTCTTGCGGATCTTCTGGCGCAGGTCGGTGACCTGCGGAACGGTCACGCCGCGATAATCCACCAGCACGGCGGTATCCGTGCCGTGGAACGCGTCGGTGAGCTGCTGCAGCTCGGTTGCTTTTTCTGCTCGTGTGACTGCCATGGTCTTCTCCGCTTACTGCTTCACGAGCTCGTCGACGTTCGACGACTCGATGATGACCCCGGGGCCCATGGTGGACGACATGGTGACGCTCCGCACATACCGGCCCTTCGCCGCCGACGGCTTCGCCCGGAGGATGCTCTGCATCAGGGCGTGCGCGTTGGCCACCAGGTTCTCGGCCGAAAACGACATGCGCCCGATCGGCGCATGCACGACACCGGCTTTGTCCACGCGGAACTCCACCTTGCCGGCCTTGATTTCATTGACCGCCTTGACGACGTCCAACGTGACCGTGCCGGTCTTCGGGTTCGGCATCAGGCCGCGGGGGCCCAGCACCTTGCCGAGTTTGCCGACCGCGCGCATCATGTCGGGCGTGGCGACAACGGCATCGAACGCCTGCCAGCCACCAAGAATCTTGTCGACGATCTCCTCGCCGCCCACTTCGTCCGCCCCGGCCTCGCGCGCTTCACGCTGCTTGTCGGCATTGGCGATGACGAGCACCGACTTGGTCTTGCCCAACCCGTGCGGCAACACCACGGTGCCACGCACCATCTGGTCGGCATGTTTGGGATCAACGCCAAGGCGAATCGACATTTCGACGGTCTCGTCGAACTTCGCGAACTTGACCTTCTGAATCAGCGGAATGGCCTCTTCCACGGAAAACGGCCTGACCGGCACCGCTTCACGGGCGGCCTCGTATTTCTTCCCACGACTACGCATGTTCTTCCTCCGGTGGTCCGAACGGGCGTCGAGCCCTCCCACCCTTGTCTTGCACAGTGACCGCCGGGACCCGCCCAGCCGTCCAACGACTCAGCTAGCCAATCACGTCAAGGCCCATCGACCGCGCCGTACCCGCGACCGACCGGATGGCCGAGTCGAGGCTTTCGGTGTTCAGGTCGGGCAGCTTGATCTTGGCAATTTCTTCGACCTGGGCGGCAGTCACGGTGCCGACCTTGTTCTTGTTCGGCACGCCCGAGCCCTTGGCGATGTTGGCCGCCCGCTTGAGCAGGATCGGCGCCGGCGGCGTCTTGGTGATGAACGTGTACGACCGGTCCGAATAGATGGTCACGACCGCCGGAATGATCAGCCCGTCCTGCGCCGCCGTCTTCGCATTGAAGTTCTTGCAGAAGTCCATGATGTTCACGCCATGGGGACCGAGCGCGGTGCCCACGGGGGGCGCCGGGGTCGCCTTGCCGGCGGCAATCTGCAATTTGACTTGAGCTGTGACTTTCTTCGCCATGTTCTTGTCTCTCTACCGTGCGTCTTACAGTTTCTCGACTTGCAAAAAATCCAGTTCCACCGGTGTGGCGCGACCGAAAATCGTGACCATGACCTTCAACGTATTGCGCTCGTGGTTGACCTCGTCGACCGTGCCATTGAAGCTCGCAAACGGTCCTTCGTTGATCCGCACCTGATCGCCCTTGTCGAACGTGTACTTCGGCTTCGGCTTCTCGGCCGCGACCGTCACCTGATGCAGGATCTGGTCGACCTCTTCGCGGGTGAGTGGCTGCGGCTTGGACCCCGCGCCGACAAACCCCGTCACCTTCGGCGTGTTCTTGACCACATGCCACGCGTTGTCGGACATGTGCATCTCCACGAGGATGTACCCCGGGAAGAACCGCCGCGAACTCTTCACTTCCTTGCCGCCGCGCTTTTCGACGATGTCCTCGGTGGGGATCAACACCTCACCAATTTCGTCCTGCAGCCCGTAGGCCTGCACGCGTTGCTCCAACGACTCACGGACCTTGTTTTCAAAGCCCGAGTAGGTGTGGATGATGTACCACTGGCGCGTTTTGACGTCGGTCATGCGCCACCAAAACGACTGAACACCCACCGCACCATCGCGGAGGCTCCCAGGTCGACAGCGTAGAGGTACACGCCAAAGAGCGAGGCCACAATCATCACCACGATCGTCGTCGCCCACACTTCACGGCGACCCGGCCACGTCACGCGGGACAGCTCGGCGCGTACTTCGGTCAGGAATCGGCTGGCTCTGCCAAGCCGACTGAGGCCCTGTTCCGTCGTTCCCTTATCGTTGTCAGTCATCTCTGCCTAAGACCCCGTGTTGCCGTACCCACTCGTGCCACCCGCCGTACCCGCGTCGAACTTGGCAGGCCAGGAGGGACTCGAACCCCCAGCCCTCGGTTTTGGAGACCGATGCTCTACCAATTGAGCTACTGGCCTGTGGTCGTTACTTCGATTCCTTGTGCCCGGTGTGCTTGCGGCAAAACCGGCAGAACTTGTTGAACTCCAAACGCTCAGAACTCTTCTTGCGGTTCTTGGTCGTGCTGTAGTTGCGGCGTTTGCACTCGGTGCACGCCAACGAGACGATTTCGCGCATCACTCACCTCTGACAAAAAAAACGCCACCAGACAGACACCAGGTTCCGAACCCTCGGGTCCGGAACCTGGCCTGCATGAGTGGTTGCTTACGCGATGATCTCGGTGATCGTGCCGGCGCCGACGGTGCGGCCACCTTCACGAATCGCGAACCGGCTGCCCTTTTCGATGGCGACCGGCGCCATCAGTTCACCGGTGATCGTCGTCTTGTCGCCGGGCATCACCATTTCGATGCCTTCCGGCAGATGCAGCGTACCGGTGACGTCCGTCGTCTGCAGGTAGAACTGCGGACGATAGCCGTTGAAGAACGGCGTGTGGCGGCCACCCTCGTCCTTGGACAGGATGTACACCTCGGCCTTGAACTTCGTGTGCGGCAGAATCGAACCGGGCTTGGCCAGCACCTGGCCACGCTCGACGTCCGACTTTTCCACGCCACGCAGCAGGATGCCGACGTTGTCGCCCGCGACACCTTCGTCAAGCAGCTTGCGGAACATCTCGACGCCGGTGACGATCTTCTTGGTCGTCGGCGTGAAGCCGACGATCTCGATTTCTTCACCAACCTTGACCTTGCCGCGCTCAATACGCCCCGTGACGACCGTGCCACGACCCGAGATCGAGAACACGTCTTCGATCGGCATCAGGAACGGCTTGTCGGTCTCGCGCTCGGGGATCGGAATGTAGGTGTCGAGCGCATCCATCAGCTTGAGCACCGAGTCGACGCCGGCCGGGTCACCGTTGAGGGCGCCGAGGGCCGAGACACGCACCACCGGCAGATCGTCGCCGGGGAAGCCGTAGCTGGTGAGCAGTTCGCGCACTTCCAGTTCCACGAGGTCCAGCAGTTCCGCATCGTCCACGGCGTCGCACTTGTTGAGCGCCACGACCAGGAACGGCACGTTCACCTGCTTGGCCAGCAGAATGTGTTCACGCGTCTGCGGCATCGGGCCGTCGACCGCGCTCACGACCAGGATCGCGCCGTCCATCTGCGCGGCACCCGTGATCATGTTCTTGATGTAGTCGGCGTGGCCCGGGCAGTCGACGTGGGCATAGTGCCGATTCGGCGTGCCGTATTCAACGTGGCTCGTCGCAATGGTCAGGATCTTCGTGTCGTCACGACGGCCCTGCGATTCCGACGCCTTGGCCACTTCGTCGTACGGCACGAACTTCGCCCAACCCTTGTCAGCCGCCACCTTGGTGAGGGCCGCCGTCAGCGTGGTCTTGCCGTGGTCGATGTGACCAATGGTGCCCACGTTCACATGCGGCTTTGAACGATCAAATTTCTCCTTCGCCATTGCTCTCTCGTCTCCGTCTATCGGCGGGGCCTGACCCAGCGCCTACAAGTTGCGTTGCCTGCTTACCTACGTCGTTACCCGACCTGCCACCCGACCGCACACACGACCGGGGTCTTGCCTTCTGGAGCCGATGACCGGGATCGAACCGGTGACCTCGTCCTTACCAAGGACGTGCTCTGCCAACTGAGCTACATCGGCCTACGCTTTTTTGCCCGCGTCGGCCAACCACACCGGTCACCCGGCCACAAGCGAACCACTCATCTTACCCCGACAGCAGTCCTCTCGCCTAGCCCAAAAACGGGGCCAAAGCGACTATTCAGCCCCGGCGCCCCGGCCTGCCAGCCGAAGCCAGGAGCGCAGCGGCTGCTCGGCGTAGGCTGGAGCGGGAGACGGGGATCGAACCCGCGACCAACAGCTTGGAAGGCTGTGACTCTACCACTGAGTTACTCCCGCCTACGTTAATCGTCGCCTAGCGCAGGATGGTGGCGAGGGAAGGATTCGAACCTTCGAAGGCGCATGGCCGACAGATTTACAGTCTGCTGCGTTTGACCGCTTCGCTACCTCGCCGAATTCCGACCGTCTGCCGTCGATCCCTCACAAAACTGGAGCTGGCGAAGGGATTTGAACCCCCGACCAGCTGATTACAAATCAGCTGCTCTACCGGACTGAGCTACGCCAGCCGACACAAAACGTAGATGCTAGCACGGTCCGTGCCAGACCGGCAACCGCACGCCAGCGTTCCGAACGGCTCGTTCAGCGCTATTTGGGACTCGCGGCCGCCGCGAGGCGCCGCTGCCGCGCCGCTTCGAACAGCACCACGCCGGTGGCCACCGACACATTGAGGCTGTCGACCTGGCCAGCCATGGGAATCCGGACCAGACGGTCGCAGGTTTCCCGCACAAGCCGCCGCATCCCCTCCCCCTCGGCCCCGACGACGAGCGCGGTGGGCAGGGTGTAGTCCAGGGCGTCATAGTCCTCGCCGGCCTCGCCGGCCAGCCCGACCGTCCACACGCCCTTTTCCTTGAGCTCCTCGATGGCCCTGGAGATATTGACCACCGTAGCAATTTTGACGTGATGCACCGCGCCGGCCGACGCCTTGGCCGTGGCACCATCAAGTGGTGCCGCATGCCGGGCCTGCCGTATGACGCCGTGGCCGCCGACGCCATCAATCGACCGGAGAATCGCCCCCACGTTCTGCGGGTCCTCCACACTGTCGAGCACCACCAGCAACGGTGGCCCCTCGGCCTGGTCAACGAGTTCTTCGACCGTGTACGCCGCCAGCGCCTCCAGGTCGGCCGCCACCCCCTGATGCACGCCGCCGCGCACCAGCTTCTCCATCGCCTGCCGATCGATGGTCTCGCTCGGAATACGCAATTCATGCGCCCTGGCAATCAGCGCATCGATCCGGGCTCCCGCCCCGCGCACATGAATAAGTCGCGACACCCGACGCGCCTTGAGCGCCTCGGAGACAGAGTTGATTCCGTAAATAAGTGGCATATTTTCAGTCCGCGGTCCGCGGTCCGCTGTCCTCAGTCCGCAGTCCCAGTGGCCAGCAGCCGGACACGGACAGCACACGATGGTACTCCGTCCAGGAGCCCGGCGACCACGTCAATGGCGGGAATGGCGAGATCAAGCTCCGGTCCTGACTCGTGGCCCGTCAACGCCACACGAATCGGATGGAACAAGGCCTTGCCCTTGATCCCGGTCACCTCGCGCGCCTTGGTGGCCGCGGCACGGAAAGACTCTCTGGTGAGCGGCCCCGCATCGGCAATGGCCTCCGCAAACGCGGCGATCACCGTCAGGCCGTCAGGCTCCGCCGCCAGAAGCCGCGCGGCGTCAGCCTGATTCCACTCGAGGACGAACTTCACGCGCTCTGGAATTTCCTCGAGGCGATCGACGGCACCAACAGCCAGCGGCAGCACGGCCGCGACAGCTTCACGCAGCTTGCCCGCCGGAGCCTTGGCGAAGGCGGGTCCGCGGTCCGCGGTCCCCTGCGCAATGAACCATGGCAGGGCGAGATCAACGAGCCGCTCGGGGTCGCACACCTTCATGTAGTGCCGATTCATCCACGCGAGTTTGTCGGTGTCAAACACGGCCGCACTATGACTGACACGCGCCACATCAAACCGACGCGCCATCTCGTCAGCCGCCATCAGCTCTTCGCCATCGCCGGGCGACCACCCGAGCAGCGCCAGATAATTCACCAGCGCTTCGGGCAAATATCCCCGCGCGCGGAACTCGTTCACACTCGTGGCTCCGTGTCGCTTCGACAACGGCGCATGATCGGGCCCAAGCACCAGTGACAGATGTGCAAACGTCGGCGGTGTGAGGCCAAGCGCCTCATAGATCAACACCTGGCGCGGCGTGTTCGAGATGTGATCCTCACCACGAATCACATGCGTCACCGCCATCAACGCATCATCAACCACCACCGCAAAGTTGTACGCCGGGCCGCCATCGGAGCGGACGATGACGGGGTCACCCATGACGGAGGTGTGAAAGGTCACAGGGCCGCGCACGAGATCGTCGAACGTCACATCGCGGTCGACAGGAATCACGAACCGCAACGCGGCGGGTTCGCCCGCCTCGCGGCGCGCCTCGGCCTCGGCGCGCGACAACCCACGACAGCGTCCGGAATATTTCGGCGGCGCACTCGCGGCGAGCGCGGCCGCACGCTCACGCTCGAGCTGCTCGGCGGAACAGAAACACCAATACGCATGCCCGGTGTCGAGCAACCGGCGCGCATAGTCCGCGTACAGGTCGAGGCGCTCCGACTGGCGATACGGCGGATACGGTCCGCCGACATCGGGCCCTTCGTCCCACGTCAGGCCAAGCCACTGCAGGTCACCGCGGATGCCGTCCTCCGACGCCCTCGTGGACCGCTCGGTGTCGGTGTCTTCGATGCGCAGGATCAGGGTGCCGCCCTGTCCACGTGCGAGCAGCCAGTTAAAGAGCGCCGTCCGCGCGTTGCCGACGTGCAGCAACCCCGTCGGACTCGGCGCAAACCGCACACGCACGGGCGCCCCCGTCGACGCCGCGCTCACGAGGGGCTCCCTTCGAGCAACACCACGGCATGAGACGCGATCGCTTCTCCACGCCCGACGGCATCCACCCCTTCGTTGGTCTTGCCCTTGACGCTGACGGCATCCACCGCCACACCCAGACACGCCGCCAACTGCTCACGAATCGCCGCCAGATGCGGCGCCAGCTTTGGACGCTCAAGAATGACCGTGACATCCGCGTTGACCACACGCCAGCCGCGGGCTCCCACTTCCACGAGCGCGCGCGACAGCAGGTCGAGCCCGGCCGCGTCCTTCCATTGCGGATCAGTGTTGGGGAACATCTGTCCGATGTCGCCGGCACCAGCCGCGCCAAGCACCGCGTCGGTCAAGGCATGACACACCACGTCACCATCGGAATGGCCGAGAGGCCCAGTGGGAGACGGCACGGTCACCCCCGCCAGCGTCAGTGGTCGTCCACCCACCAGTTGATGCAGGTCGTACCCGGTGCCCACTCGTCCTGTGCCCATGCGCGCTCTCGCTTCCGCCACATCATCTGCCGTCGTGATCTTCACGTTCCGTCGATCTCCATCCACAATCGCGACCGCGCCACCGGCCAGTTCCACCAGCCGCGCCTCATCGGTCGCATCACCTGCACTCTCACCCGCAACCACCGCACGCGCGAGGACGTCGCGGCGAAACCCCTGCGGCGTCTGCGCCAGCCACAACTCCTCACGAGGCACCGTCTTCAGCACCGATCGCTGCTCACCCTCGACCGATGCTCGCTTTACCGTGTCGGCCACCGCCACGGCCGGGATGGCGGCACCGGTCTCGACGGCTGCCGCGATCACACGGTCGATCACGTCCGCGGTCACAAACGGCCGCGCGGCATCGTGCACAAGCACCACGTCCGCGGTCGGCGACACCGCGGCAAACCCCGCACGCACAGAGTCCTGCCGCCGCACCCCGCCCGACACGATGCGGCACGGCCGCTGCGTCTCCCCCACCAGCACCTCACCGGTCGGTATCAAGTCCGCCGGCAACACCACCACCAGCTCGTTCACGGCTGGATGTCCGTCACACGCCAGCACACTGTGCCGAAGGATGGAAGCCCCGCCGATCTCCAGCAGCTGCTTCGGCACACCACCACCCACTCTGACCCCACGGCCCCCGGCGACGATGATGGCTGTCACGTACATCCATTGGATATTAGCTTGTTGCGCTGGCACCCGGCACCTGGCACCGTGGCACCGGGCGCCGGGGCGGTTCATGGTTCCTGGTTCATGGTTCCGCGGTGCTGTTCGGGGTTCCGGGTGCTGGGTTCTTGGTTCGGGGTGCGAGGTCCGGGGTTGGTTCAGGGTTCCAGAACCGCGGAACCATGAACCGATGAACCAGTAACCCGCTGGAGCGTGAGCTCCAGCGCGCCGTCCCCAACCTCGACCGCCAGCTGCGCAGGTACGAAGATGACGATGAGCGCGTGGGAGGTGGACTCGGTCACGGCGGTGCGGGCTGAGTCGGAGGTCGGATTGCCGAACGCGCCGACCTCATCGGCCAGCACCAGGCGTCCCCCCACGTGCACCTCATCCTTGCGGATGCCGGCATACGACTCCCCGTCACGCCCACGCCGCATCGTGACGGCACCGACGATCTTCTCCGCGTCGTAGAGGCCAAACGACAGCTGGGTTTCGAGCGAACACCAATTGATCACGTCCACGAGACTGTTGATTCGCGGCAGGGGGTCGCCCTTGCGCACGCGCCGCAACAACGCTTCTGACGATGGTCTGGTTTTTGTGGGATCGATCCCGAGCCGCTTGTACATGGTCCTCACCGCAGCCGTGCGGTCTGCCGACTCCACCGTCGTCCGCATGCGCGCGGCAGCGTCTGCGAGGGGCCCATCAAGCCCCGGATCACGCGCCACCACCGTCACCGGCCCCACGCGACACGCGACTGGCCGCACGATGCTTGCGAGATCGTCGGCAACCGGGATGGAGACAGAAATCGATGTCATACCGTCAGAATTATTCACCATGAAGCTCCATGAAGTTCCATGAGGGAATGCCTGTCGCTGACAGGTGAGGGTTGGGGGCCAGGCGAAACGCCTGGCCGTGCGGGAGGAGGACGGTCGGGAACGAATGCACCGTTCGCATTCATGCGGTGTATTCGTTCCCGACCGTCCTCCTCCCGCATCTGCCGCCTTTGGCGGCACCCAACCCGCTCGTCAGACGCTGGCCTCGGCCTTTTTCGACACAATGATCTTCCTCATGGATCCTCATGGAACCTCATGGTGAACAGCTCTATTGCTCAACGAGCCGATCGCGCCATCGTGTCGTGCACCTGCGTCATCAACGCGCGCACGTCGTCGCGGGTGAGACCGTCCGTGCTGATGGCAGGGTGTACGGTGAGCGTGACCTCGCCGGGGCAGGTCATCAGGCGCCCCTTGGGCATGACGGCTCTGATGCCGTCGATGGTGATGGGTACGAGCGGAAGATGGTGATCCACAGCCGTCACGAACGCGCCCGCTTTGAAGCGGCCGATCTGGCCATCCGCACTACGCGTGCCTTCGGGAAACACGATCAGTGATGCGCCGTCGCGGACCAGGTCCTCCATCTTGCGCATCACCGACGGCCCCGGGTTCGAACGATCAACAAGCACGTGACCGGAACGGCGCAGGTGCCAGCCCAGAAACGGGACGTGCCCCAATGAGGCCTTGGCCAGAATGCGCAGCCGCGCGGGAAGTGTGGCGAAGACCACGGGAATGTCGTACGTGCTCTGGTGATTGCAGACGAACACACAACTGCGCGCGTCTGGCGACAGTGGTTCACCCTGCACGCGCACCCGCACACCGGTGGTTCGCAGAATCCATCGCGACCAGAGGCGGGCACACCGGTCCGCCGCATGACCGCGTCGATCAACGAGCGTCGACAGCAACGATGCTAGGCCGAGCACGACCGTGTAGAGGGTGATCGCGGGGATAAGGTAGAAGACCGTTCGCCACCAGTGCCAGGGCGGCACGATTACGCCTGAACAGCCGAACGTGGGCGACGCAGTGGCACGGCCGGTGTGGGTCCCTGCTGCGCACCCTCATCACCGGCACTCTGCGCTGAAGGCCCCTGCGCGCTGTCCACGTGCCGACCGAAGATCATGCGCCCGGCCGTGGTCTGCAACACACTGGTGACGACAATTTCCAGATTCTTGCCGATGCGACTGCGGGCGTTGTCGACCACCACCATCGTGCCATCGTCGAGGTAGGCCACCCCCTGGTTGTATTCCTTGCCTTCCTTGAGAATGAACACCTGCATCACCTCCCCCGGCAAGACGACCGGTTTGAGCGCGCTGGTCAACTCGTTGAGGTTCAGCACATCCACCCCACGCAGCTGGGCGACCTTGTTGAGGTTGTAGTCGTTGGTCACCAGTTTGCCCGACAACGTCTTGGCCAACTCGATGAGCTTCAGATCGACTTCCTTGATGGCCGGAAAGTCCACGTCGGTGATCATGACTTCGACACTGGACATCTTCTGGATGCGATGCAGAATGTCGAGGCCGCGGCGCCCGCGATTACGTTTGAGCGTATCGGAGGCATCGGCCACCGCCTGCAACTCCTTGAGCACGAACTGCGGCACAACAAGGGTGCCGTCGAGAAAGCCGCTCTCGGCCACCTCGGCGATGCGTCCGTCGATGATCGCGCTGGTGTCGAGAATGCGATACCGCCGGTGCGACCGCGCATCGCGGAACAGGCTGACAAATTTGGCGGGTTCAAGCCACTCGCCCTTGCGCGCGCCGAACACCAGCCCCAAATACGGCAGCACGATCACCACCAGGCCGTGCAGAAACCGTACACGCGTGTCGTCGGTGTTGGCCCAGAACAGTGCCTCGTTGATCGCCTGCGCCACCATCAGCATGATGCCGAAGCCAATCAGGCCCCCGAGCAACTGGGTGACCGAGGTGTCGCGCATGCGTGACTCGGCGGCCACGATGAGCATTGCCACCACCAGACCCAGCGCCGCGTTGACGAGCAGATGAGCCTGCAGGGGCTGAATCAGGACCGCGGTGTACACCACGGCACCAATAAACAGTCCACGCACAAAAACGAAACCGCGCATCGGTTTTATTCTAGCCGCATCGCCGCCGCGATTAAGATCCTCCGATGCGTCTCCCCTTCGCCTCCGTCCCTCTTGCCGGTCTGGTTGTCCTCAGCACCTGGTTGGTCGGGTGTGGTGCCCCGACACCCACACCGGGCCCGGCACCTGAGACGACGGCCCACGCGTCCACCGGCGTCCTCGACGCCTACCGACAGGCGGCGGGTGGCGCGGCCCTGGACGCCATCACCAGCCTGCGCGCCACGGGCATCTCGGTCGACCCGGCTCTGGGCGGCAACCGCCAGTTGATCATTGAAGTGGCCAGGCCACACCTCTACCGGCATCGCGAAAGTCCGGTGGAGGGCATCGCCGGTCCGCAGGTGCGCACAGTGGTGGGTTATGACGGGACCCTCGGCTGGCGGGCCGGCAACACCATCCTCGCCGGCGACGGCCTCTCAACCGATCGCGACGTGCGACAGGCGGCCCTCACCGCCGCGGCCCGGCAGAACTACCTCAACACCCTCGCCGGGATGTTGCCCCTGTGGTTGCTTGACAGCGGAATCACGCTGACGCCCATCGGCCCCGTGCAGGACGGCGACGACCGAGGTGCGCTGGTGTTCAGCCTCCACGACGAAGACACGCCCATCGGGCGGCTCCTGCTCGACGCGGACACGCACCTGCCTCGCCGACTGATCGTCCCCTACCATCGGCACATCCGCCCAGAAGGCGGCGAGTATGCGGTCACGTTTCACGACTACAAGGCGGTGTCAGGCGGCGCGTTGCTGCCGCATCGGATCACACGCGAACAGCCAGGTGCCACCGCCGACTCGCCAGCCTCCTCGGTGCAATGGGTGATTCGGACGTACGAGATCAATCCTGAATTCGATGCGGCGTTGTTTGCGCCGCCCGCGCGCCGGTAGGACCGCGGACCGCGGACCGCGGACGGCGGACCGCGTCAACGTATCAGAGCGTCCAGGGCTTCGCCCACCGTGCGGACACCGATCAACTCCACGCCCTTCGGATTGTCGACACCACCGATGTTGCCTTCAGGCAACACCGCGGCGGTGAAACCCATTTGCGCGGCTTCTCGCAGTCGAAGCGGCGCGTGGGAGGTAGCGCGGATTTCGCCGGCGAGGCCGACTTCCCCAAACACCACGGTGTGTTCCCGCAGCGGCCGGTTGCGCAAACTCGAGGCCACGGCGGCGACGATGGCGAGGTCGGCGGCGGGTTCGTCAACAGTCATACCCCCCGCCACATTCACATACACATCGTCGGTGACAAACGACAGGCCGGCACGTTTATCGAGCACCGCGAGCAGCAGCGACACACGATTGTGATCGAGGCCGCTGGCCGTGCGCCGCGCCTGCCCAAGTGTGGCCGTGCTGACCAGCGCCTGCACCTCCACCAGAAACGGACGTGACCCTTCCAGACAACACAACACCGCCGACCCCGGCACCGCCACGGGCCGTTCAGCAAGGAACAACGCCGAAGGATTGGCGACCGCTTGCAGACCGGTGCCGGTCATTTCAAACACGCCCAGTTCGCTGATCGCACCGAACCGGTTCTTGACGGCGCGCACCACACGATGGGAGTGATGCCGATCGCCCTCGAAGTACAACACCGTGTCCACGACGTGTTCGAGCACCTTGGGCCCGGCGAGCGCGCCGTCCTTGGTGACGTGGCCCACCACGATCGTCGGCAGGTTGCGCCCCTTGGCGGTGAACAGAAAATCCGTGGCCGCCTGCCGCACCTGCCCCACACTGCCGGGCGCCGACGCCATCTTCAATGAAAACACCGTCTGAATCGAGTCCACGATGAGCAGCGCGGGCTTGAGGCGATCCACTTCCTCGAGAATGCGTTCGACACACGTTTCCGCCAGCAGATACAGAGGCGCGTCCGCGACGCCGAGCCGTTCGCCACGCATCTTGACCTGATGCTCGGACTCTTCACCCGACGCGTACAACACCGGTCCGACCTCACGCGCAAAGTGTGCGGCCGCCTGCAGCAGGAGTGTGGACTTGCCGATGCCGGGCTCACCACCGAGCAACACCAGTGACCCGGGCACGACGCCGCCACCCAGCACCCGATCAAATTCGCCGATGCCCGTCGAGAATCGCGCCGAGACCACCGCCTCGACGTCCGCATACTTCTGCGCCTTGCCCCCGCCCATCGGCGTCGCCGCACCCTTGCGTGCCGCCGCCATCTTGTCGGGCTTCTCAAACACCTCTTCGGCGAACGTATTCCATCCCCCGCAGTCGGGGCAGCGTCCCAGCCATTTGGGTGCTTGTGCGCCGCATTGCTGACAGGCATAGACGGTCTTAGACATGGTTCATGGTTCCTGGTTCATGGTTCAGGGTGCCGTTCTTGGAACCTGGTGCTCGGTGCTGGGTTCCTGGTGCCGGGTCGGTTCCGCCACCACGAACCGGGAACCCGGAACAGCACCGCGGAACCATGAACCGATGAACCATGAACCTTCCCTCAGTAGGTACGCTCGATTCGACTGCCGAGCCGACACACAACCTCCCACGGAATGGTGCCAATGGTGGCCGCCACTTCGCGGGCGGTGATCTGTTCATCGCCCTGTTGTCCGATCAATACCACGTCATCTCCTGGCGAGACCTCGATTCCCGTCACGTCAATCAGAATCATGTCCATGCAAACGGAGCCGACGATGGCGCGGCGTTGACCACGGATGAGCACGCTGCCTCGGTTGGCCAAGCGGGTATCGAGTCCGTCGGCGTACCCGGCAGGCACCACCGCCACGGTGCGGGGGTGCGGCTCGTTCCACGACAATCCATATCCCGCCCCTTCACCCGGCCGCAGTCCTTTCACAGCCACGATACGGCTGACCAGTGACAGGGCAGGTCGCAGGTCGAGATCGGCGGCAGCCAATGGCGGCGGCACCACGCCATAGAGCAACAGGCCGGGACGCACGGCGTCGTACCAGCTGCGACCGTCGCGGAACAATGCTGCGGAGTTGGCGGCATGGCGCATAACGCCGCGCACCCCCATCGCGCCAAGCGCTGCGCAGCTGCGCTCGAAGCGCTGACGTTGTTCGTCGAACATCGGCGACTCGGCACGTTCGGCCGTCGCGAAGTGGGTGTACACGCCGGCGATGTGCAGGTGCGGCATCGCCAGCACTTCGGGCATCGTGCGTCCAAGATTGTCGTGACGGAAGCCGAGCCGGTTCATGCCGGTGTCGATCTTCAGGTGACACGAAATGCGCGTCGCACGCGCAGCGGCGGCCGCCTCAATTGCTCTGGCTGCTGACGGAGTGGAGACCGTGGGCGTCAGGTCGTGCTCAAAAAGGTGGCCCAGGTCGCTGACGCTCATCGCGCCGAACACCAGGATCGGCTGTGTGATGCCTGCCGACCGCAGCGTGACGCCCTCCTCGATATCAGCGACGGCGAACATCGTCGCACCGGCCGCCTCAAGCGCCTGCGACACCCGCACGGCACCGTGGCCGTAGGCGCTCGCTTTGACGACGCAAATCACAGCACATTTCGATTCGGCGTAGCGGTATTCGGAGCCGACGGGCTTTAGCCCGTCGGTCACAGACGGACTAAAGTCCGTCTGCTCCGTACCGTCCACCAGCGCGGCGATCTGTCTGAAATTGTGCGCGATGGCGTCGAGATGGATGCGGGCGACGGTCGGTCGCGTCATCGTCAGTCCTTGCGGCCGGACTGGAGATTTTCGAAGCGTGTGTATTGCTTCAGGAAGGCGAGCGGCACTGACCCGATGGGGCCATTCCGCTGCTTGCCAATGATGATCTCCGCCATACCCTCGACGTCGGTGCGTTTCTCGTCGTCGCCTGAGGCGTAGACCTCTTCGCGATAGATGAACATGACCACGTCGGCGTCCTGCTCGAGGGCGCCGGATTCACGCAGGTCGGACAGTTGCGGACGATGGTCTGCGCGCGTTTCGGTCGCGCGGCTCAACTGCGACAAGGCGAGAATCGGAATCTGGAGTTCCTTCGCGAGAATTTTCAGCGAGCGCGAGATCGACGCCAGCTCCTGCTGGCGGTTGTCGAACCGCCCACGGCCCTGCATCAGCTGCAGGTAGTCGATGATCAACATGTCGAGGCCGTGTTCGAGTTTGAGCCGCCGCGACTTGGCGCGCATTTCGAGAATGCCGGCCGAGGCCGTGTCGTCCACAAACACCTTGGCGTCGTGCAGGCGCGCAAACGCGCCGTTGAGCCGTTCGTAGTCCTGTTCACCGAGGAATCCGCCGCGGAAGCGATGCGCATCCACGCGCGCCTCGGACGTCAACATGCGGAGGAACAACTGCTCCTTCGACATTTCAAGACTGAACACACCCACCGTCTTGCCGGCTTCCAGCGCGGCGTTGAGGGCGATGTTCAGCACAAAGCTGGTCTTGCCCATCGCGGGTCGTGCCGCCACGATCACCAGGTCCGACTTCTGGAATCCGGAGGTCATCTCATCGAGCTCGACAAATCCCGACGGCACACCCGTCACCAGGCCGCGGTTCGCCTGCAACTGCTCGAGCATGGCGTAGCCGCCATCGACCAGTTCACTCAGCTTCACGAAGCCCGACCGCATCCGCCCTTCCGCGATCGAAAAGATCGTGCGCTCGGCCTCGTCGAGCAGATCCTCGGCATCCTCCTCGGCGTCGTACGCACGCACGAGCACTTCGTTGGACGCCTGAATCAGACGTCGCAACGTGGATTTTTCCTTGACGATGCGTGCGTAGTATTCGACGTTGGCGGAACGCGGCACGCCATCGGTGAGCGCGCTGACGTAGGCGGGTCCGCCCACTTCCTCGAGTTCACCGGAGCGCGTCAGTTCATCCTTGAGGGTGACAAAGTCGACCGGCTCATTGCGGTCGGTCAACCCGACCATTTTTTCGAAGATGCGTCGGTGCGCGTCGCGAAAGAAATCCTGCGCATCGATCACTTCCGCGGCCTGGTTAAAGGCGTGGTTGTTGATCAGGATCGCGCCGAGCACGCTTTTTTCAGCTTCGAGGTTGTGGGGTAGCGTGCGCTCGGCCATGGGAAGGGATCAGCATACTCAACCGGCAGGCAAAAAACGAGGCTCGGTGCGTCCCTCTCGAAGTGCGAGAGACGCGCCGAGCCTTGAAGCGTATCGAAAACGTCCGCTATTCGGCGGGCGTGTCTGTGGCGTCGGCCGGTGCGTCCGCGGCGGGCGCAGCCGGAGCGACCTGGCCAGCGGCCAGTGCCGGCACAATCGTGACCGTGACCGAGGCGGGCACGTCGCGGTGCAGTTTGATGGTCACCACGTGCGCGCCGAGCGTCTTGAGGGGCTCCTCAAGCAGGATCTTGCGGCGATCGATCGTGATCTGACGGGCCGCGAGCGCTTCCGCGATATCGGAGGTCGTGACCGATCCGTACAACGTGTTGTGATCGCCCACGCGGCGCGCGATCGACAGATCGGCAGCCGCCAGTGCTGCGGCGACCGCTTCGGCCGCCTGCCGTTCCGCCAGTTCGCGCGCGCCCGCCTTCTCGCGTTCGCGTTCGATCTGACGTCGCGCTTCACCGGTCACGCGCAGCGCGAGGCCGCGCGGCAGCAGGTAGTTGCGCGCGTATCCATCGGCGACCTTGACGACGTCGCCACGGTTGCCGAGGTGTTCCACGTACTCTCTGAGAATCAGTTCAGTTGCCATGTTCGTCTCCCGCCTAGTCCGTGACGTAGGGAATCAAGGCCAGCTGACGGGCGCGTTTGATCGCCGTCTGCAGTGCACGCTGATGTTTCGCACACGTCCCTGAAATACGACGCGGCTGAATCTTGCCGCGTTCAGGAATGAACGGCATCAACACCTTCACGTCCTTGTATGACACCACGTCGATCTTCTCGACGCAGAACTTGCAGACACGACGCCGACGGAAAAATCCGGCACCGCCACCGCGGCGTCCGCCCTTCTCGTCCTTGTCCTTGTCCTTATCCTTGCCTCGGCCGCCGCCTCGTCCGCCGGACCGGCTGTCCTTGTCCATGTCGCTCATCGGTCTCCTCCATCGAACGAATCGTTGCCACCATCGGCGTCATCCTGCTCCTGCTTCCGACGGATCAGTTCCTGTTCAGTCGGCTCAGCCGGCAGGCCACGACGCAGGCGTCGCGCCACCATGTTGGTTTTGCGGCGGGTCTTCATCCGCTCATCCTTGGCCAGCACTTCGTCCACACGAATCACCAGGTGGCGCATCACGCCATCCAGCACGCGCATGCGGCGGTCCAGTTCGGAGGTCATGGCCGCGGGGCCATTGATGACTTCCAGCACGTACACGCCTTCACGATGGCGGTTGATTTCGTACGCCAGGCGGCGACGACCCCAATTTTCGGTGCGTTCAATGGTCCCTTCGAACCGTTCGACGACGGTGACCACCTGCGTATGCAGTTCGGCCAGGTCTTCTTCGGTGGCGTCGGGACTCGCGATATAGACGAGCTCGTACTGTCGGTGAATGCTCATATGCCTCCTCATGGACAAACTCCCGACCCCCACCATGGGGGCCGTGCAGGCCGCCTCCATTCACGGAAGCGGCAAGGAGCGTTCAATTAAACGCGTTCATCACGCGTGCCGTACCGTCGCGGATCCACAACTCAACCGCGTCGGCCGCCCGGGTGACGGCCTCTTCAATCCCGGGCTGTTCGTCCGGCGCAAACCTGGACAACACATGGTCGGCCAGGTCTCTCGCCGGATCTCCCCGTCCCACGCCGAGGCGCAGGCGGGAAAATTCGTCAGTGCCCACATGAGCGGTCACGGACTTCAGTCCGTTGTTCCCGCCACTGGAGCCCGAGGGGCGCGTGCGCAATTGCCCCACCGGTAGATTCACGTCATCACACACGATGAGGACGTCGGCGAGGTCCACCTTGTAGAACGCCATCAG
This sequence comes from Vicinamibacterales bacterium, assembly GCA_038319675.1. Classification (GTDB taxonomy): domain Bacteria; phylum Acidobacteriota; class Vicinamibacteria; order Vicinamibacterales; family SCN-69-37; genus SYFT01. The sequence goes on along the minus strand of JBBQDM010000007.1, from coordinate 135,951 downwards.
CGCGCCCACGGCTTCCCCGCTCAGATTCATGAAGGTCAGGGGCTTCATCAGCCACACCCGCTCTTCCGGTCGCCGCCACTCGGCGACTTCCGCCAGCCCCCGCCACTCGGCATAGGCCACCCCGTGTCGTCGTGCCACGAGGTCCGCGACCTCAAACCCGACGTTGTGCCGGGTCCCCCGGTAGCGCGCACCAGGATTGCCAAGACCCGCGATGAGCTTCATCTCAGCGCTTACTTGTCGTCTTTTTCCGGCTTGCCCTTCTTGGCCACTTCCGGCTCGGCTGCCGCAGCCGGGGCCGCCGCATCCGTCGTCGCGACCGCTTCCGCACGCGGCGCCACGATGTGCACGATCAGATTCTCTGGTTCGCTGACGGCGGTCCACTTGCCATCGGTCGCCAGATCCTTCACGCGCACGCCCTGGCCGAGGGTCAGCTCGGAGACATCCACGGTGATGTGCTCCGGAATGTCGGCCGGGAGGCACTCGACGTCGACATCACGATGCACGAAGTCGAGCGTGCCGCCCTGCAGCTTGACGCCCTTGGACTCGCCAGTGAGGTGCACGGGCACGGTCACGCGAATGACCTTGTCCATCGCCACGCGGAAGAAGTCGGCGTGCAGCAACTTGTGGGTGACCGGGTCAATCTGGAACGCCTTGACGAGGACCTTGGTCTCGGTCCCGTCGACGTTGAGGGCAATCAGCGAGTTGCGGCCGGCCTCCGAGTGCAGAATTTTGCTCAGCAGCTTCGGATCCACCGTCACCGAGTCGGACGACCCGCCGCCGCCGTACACCACGGCCGGAATGTGGCCAGCCTGCCGCGTGCGCACGGCTTCGTTCTTCCCAAACGTTTCGCGGCGAACCGCGTCGAGTACTGCGTCCATGAACCTTCGTCCTCTCGTCTATACGAACAATTTGGAGACCGAGGTCTCCTCGTGAATGCTGCGAATGGCCTGCGCCAACAGGCGCGCCACCGACAACACCACAATCTTTCCGCACGCGGCCTTCTCCGCCGACAGCGGCACCGTGTTGGTCACGATCAGCCGGTCGATCGGCGAGGCTTCGATGCGCGCAATCGCGGGCCCCGACAACACCCCGTGCACCGCACACGCCAGCACGCGGGTGGCGCCGTTGTCCTTGAGCGCCTGCGCCGCCTTCTGCATCGTGCCGGCCGTGTCGATGATGTCGTCCGAGATGATGCACACCCGGCCTTCCACTTCACCGATCACGTTCATCACCTCAGCCGCCCCGGACTCGCCGCGACGTTTGTCGATGATCGCCAGTTCCGCATCGAGCCGCTTCGCATACGCCCGGGCGCGTTCAGCGCCCCCGGCGTCCGGCGACACGATGGTGACCGGCCCGTAGTTCTGCCGCAGCAGGTACTCAATCACCGCGGGGGCCGCAAACAGGTGGTCCACCGGGATGTCAAAAAACGCCTGAATCTGCGCCTTGTGCAGATCCATCGTCAACACGCGGTTGGCGCCGGCCGCGCTGAGCAAATTCGCCACAAGCTTGGCCGAAATCGGCACCCGGGGCTTGTCCTTGCGATCCTGCCGTGCGTACCCGTAGTACGGAATCACGGCCGTAATCCTGGAGGCGGACGAGCGACGAAACGCGTCGATCATCACGCACAACTCAACGAGGTGTTCATCCACCGGCGTCGAGGTCGGCTGCAGGATGAACACATCCGTGCCACGAATGTTCTCGTCGATCTGGAACGAGACTTCCGAGTCCGGGAAGCGATGGAGTCGCGCCGCGCCCAACGGAATATCGAGTTGTTCGGCGATCTCTTTCGCCAGCGCCGGATGGGCGCTTCCCGAGAACAACTTCAACTGTCCGTGACTCATGCCGGTACCACGCCTACATCGAACGAAAAATTGGTTGGGGCGGAAGGATTCGAACCTTCGAATACGGGTTCCAAAGACCCGCGCCTTACCGCTTGGCCACGCCCCACCCCGACTGGCTGGCTAGCCGAAGCCCCAGCAAAACAGGGAGTTTATCACGGGATGGGCCTACAGCCCGATGTGTCTCACGGCTTCGCGGCGGCCGTGGGTCCGGGTCAGCAGTACCAGCCAGTCCGGCCGACGCAGCTGTTTGACCGCCCGGGTGGCCGCAGCCTCGGAAAACAGCCCAAATACGGCGGATCCGCTGCCGGTCATCTGCGCGCCGGCCGCCCCTTCGGCCAGACAAGCGGCGATCATTTCCTGCACGCCGGGATGCCGCCGACCGACCGGCGCCGTCAAATCGTTGGTCAATGGCACCCCGCCGGTGGCCCACCCGAGCTCAACATCGCGCCCCTCAGGGCTCTCCGGCAACCCCGCCGCCCGGTCCTCATCGAGCCAGCGATAGGCGTCGGCCGTCGAGACGCCGAACGACGGCTTGATGATCACCACGCCCATGCGCTGCACGTCATCCACCGGATACAGATCCTCGCCGCGCCCGGTGGCGACCGCCGTGCCCCCCTGCAGGAAAAACGGGACATCCGATCCGAGTGTCGCGCCAATCCTGATCAAGTCACGACGCGACAACTTGCCGCCCCAGATGGTGTTGAGCGCCACGAGCGTTGCTGCCGCATTGCCGCTGCCCCCACCCAACCCGGCTTGCGAGGGAATGGCCTTGTCGATCCGCACATGTGCGTCACGCACCTCGCCGCTGCGACCCATCGCCGTCCACAACGCCTGCGCCGCGCGCCAGGCCAGGTTGGTCTCATCCGACGGTACACCGGGAGTACGACACTGCAGCCCGAAGGGACCGCGCCGTTCCGACACGATGACGGTGTCGTGCAGGGCAATCGACTGCATGAGCGATCGCACCTCGTGATACCCATCCGCGCGGCGGGGACCGACTCGCAGCGTGAGGTTGATCTTGGCGGTGGGACGAATCGTGAGAACACGGGACATGTTTATTACTTCAATCTGAGAATGAATCACGCTCGCGGAGAGGTCCGATCGAACGGAGTTCATCGAGCGTCATCGGCAGGAAGTGCTCGGGGACGTTGATGACGAAGGTCGCGGCCGGCAGGTCGACGTTCACCAGCACCTGCGAGAGCGTGAACCGCAAATCCAGTGGTGTGGTGCCGGTCGACGTGACGCGCACATCGGTGGGCCAGCCCCCTTGATACACGCGGTACTCAACGAGCCAGTCTGCGATCCGCGCGGCGTGCACCTGCCACCGGCCCTCACGCTCGCGCAACCACGCCGTGGTCGACGTCGACAGCGCGACACTCAGGGCTGCACCAGTGCGCGCGCCACTGATCGGACCTTCCGGCGTGGCCACACACCCGGTCAACACGTCGAGCAGTTCCCGGCCGCCCCACTGCAAGCCGGTCAAGGCCTCCACAATGTCAGTGGTCGGCGCGCGGAGGACACGCGTCTCACGGGGCACCACAAACGTCGACTGCCCGGCCACGCCGCCCATCTGAAACGCCATGACGCCCATGACCCGCGATTCGAGAAAGATGTCATCGGTGCGCGTCACAGCCCCGTCCATCGTCTGCGCAATTCGTTGATCGCGAGAACCGACCCACCCCTGCACACGCAACTGCGCCACGTACCGTTGCGCGCCACGACACGCCGACGTCGCCTCGGCCCAGACGCCGGCAGCTTCAGGAAACGGCACCGACGGGCCGGTGGGTGGGGTGAACACACGCGCCGCACAGCCGGCGCTGACCAGCACCGCGAGGAGCGCCGGGATCAGACGCTTCACTCGCGCCCCGCCAACTGCCGGGCCCGATCACGTTTGCTCGTCACGGCATCCACATCGATGCCTTCGCGATCACTGGCCAGCGCCCGATCCCACGCAGCCACCGCCTCGCGATAGAGCTTCAACTGAAACAGCGCCTCGGCGAAATGATCCAGGTACACCGCATGCTCAGGGCGTGCCGCAACCGCCCGTTCCAGCGGGTCGCGGGCCAGACCGGCCTGGCCCTGCTGCACAAACGTCCAGCCCAGACCGTGCAGGTACTCCGGATTCTCCGGGTCCCCGGTCAACAGCTCGCGATACGCCCGCTCGGCGGGCTCATGCCGCTGCTCGCGCAAATACGCCGACGCCAGCGCTGACAGGACCTCACGACTGCGCGCGTCACGCGTGCGCGCATCTTCGAGCACCCGAATGCTGCGACCGCTGTCGCCACTCGCCTCAAGCGCCACTGACAATTCAACGGCCACGCGGGCGTACACGCCGGTGTCAGGCGCGGAACGCAACGCCGCCAGTAGTGGTTCCAGCGCCGACACGGCGCCACGATAATCACCACGCGCCGTGCGCGACTCTGCCAGTGCCAGAGGCCCTCGGGGATCGCCGGCATCAATATCGACGATGCGACGCGCGGCCTGCTCGGCGCCGTCGGCATTACCCGCGCGATTCTCCACCTGAGAGACCAGGTACCAGACCGACACGTCCTGCGGAAATTCACCGGCCAGTTCCAGCAGCGCCTGACGTCCTTCCTCCAAGTACCCCAGATTCACGAGTGACGAGGCAAAACGTGAGCGCACGGGGATGTTGCGGGGATTGGTCTTCGCCAGTTCGCGCCAATGCGGCAACGCGTCGACCTGGCGCCCTTCGGTGTCATACAACTCCGCCAGCCAACTGCGCGCGCGCGCCAGATCCGGCTCCGCCTGCACGAGCGGCTCGAGCACCGTGATGGCCCGGGCCTCGGCGCCCGTAGCATCGAGCGCCTCCACCAACAGCAGCACCCCTTCGGGATACCCCGGTTGATCGAGCAGGAAGGCTTCAAGGGTGGGAATGGCCTTGGCGTGTTGACCGGTGCGGACGTATAAACGCCCGAGTGAGATCTCCACGCCGGGATCCCGTCGCCCGCCGACCAGCGCCTGCTCAAGGTTGCCGATCGCCTGCACGACCAGCTCCCCCTGGGCATCAGTTGACGCCGCGTTATCGGCCATCGCCGCACGGATCAGGCCGAGGATGCGATGCGCCTCGTGATTGATCGGGTCTGTGGAGAGTGCCGCCTCCGCCTCGGCGATCGCCTCAGCCGCGCGCCCTTCACGGGCAAACAGGCCGGCCAGTTCCGCCCGCACATCCGCCGCGGAGGGCACCAGCTCAATGGCACGGCGATACGCAGCCACGGCCCCGGCCACATCGCCACGGCCTTCGAGCATCCGCCCTTGCAGAAACAAAAAATACGCCTCGCCGGTAGCCGCAGTCGTCACCTGCGCAGGCGCCTGCACGGCCGCCATTCCAAGTGCAAGGCATGTCATCACCATGGGGATAAGGTGATTGTTTCACATTCACGGGTTCATCGGTTCCTCGGTTGATGGTTGCGGGGTGGGGGTCTGGGTGGTCGGGTTGAGGGGTCAGGATTCGTGGTTCGGGGTCGGTTCGGGGTTCACCACCATGAACCAGAACCGCGGAACCATGAACCGAGGAACCATGAACCCGGTTATAGTTCCCCGATGGCGATTGATCCGGCGTTGCTCGAAATTCTGGTGTGTCCAGCCTGCAAGACCAAAGTCACGGTGGTGAAGGATGGCGCGGGCCTGCAGTGCGGGTCGTGTCACCGCGTCTACCCGATCAATGACGACATTCCCGTCATGTTGATCGACGAAGCCACGGTCGAGGTCCCCACCACGGCCCGTTGACGATCCTCCTCGTCCGGCTGCGGCTGATTGGGGACGTGGTCTTTACCACTCCCGCGGTTCGAGCCCTGCGGCATCAGTTTCCCGACGCCCACATCACCTACCTGGTTGAGCCGGCCGCCGCGCCGGTCGTGCTTGGCAACCCGGCCCTGTCCGACGTGATCGTCATTCCACATCGCCGCGGTCTCAGGCGGGTGGCCGACGACCTGCGCCTGGCCCGGCGTCTGCGGCAGGCGCGGTTTGATCTGGTCATCGATTTTCACGGCGGACCACGCAGCGCATGGCTCACCTGGGCCACCGGGGCGCCCCGCCGCATCGGCTACGACATCGATGGTCGCACCTGGATGTACACCCACCTTGTGCATCGACCGCGCGGACTGCATCCACGCCACTCGGTCGAAAACCAGTGGGACCTGTTGCCGGCCGTGGACGCAGCCTTCCCCGCCTCCCCCACCCGCGAGGAGCACCGTACCGAGATGCCGGTGTCGGTCGAGGCTGACGCTTCACTGGTCACACGCCTCCGCGCACAAGGGATTCCGATCGAAGATCCCGCCGCGCGACTCATCGTCTGCCATGTCAGCGCCGGCAACCCCTTCCGTCGCTGGCCGGAAGCGGCCTTTGCACACCTGGCCGCCGAACTAGTGCGACAATCTACCGACCGTTGGGTGCTGCTGACCGCCGGCCCGTCGGATCGGGACGCCGTCGCGCGTGTACTCAGTGCCGCACGGGCGCAGGCGCCCGAAGCAGCCACGCGGATTGTCGAGGCTGAAGACGTGACACTCGCGGAACTGCGCGCCCTGGTCGACCGGGCCGCGTTGTACATCGGAGGCGACAGTGGACCGCTGCACATCGCGTCCACCTCGAACGTGCCCGTCGTGGGACTGTACGGGCCGACACTGGCGGAACGCTCGGCACCGTGGCGACCGGCCACGATTCCGACCGTGTCGGTTGACGCGGGCACGTTGCCCTGTCGGCCGTGTGACCAACGGGTCTGCGCCCCGGGCGACTTCCGGTGCCTGACCACCATCTCTGCGGAGGCGGTACACGCCGCCGCCGAACGTGTGCTGGAGAACGCGCGATGACGATGACCGGTGATGAGCAACAACGACTCGCAGGCTTCTGGCTGGTGGCGCTCTCGCTCTCGGCCACCTTCTGGAGCATCGCCGTCGCACAGATCACGCTCGGCCTCGCAGTGATTCTCTGGGTGATCGTGACGACACGGAGCCGGGAATGGCGTGAGGTTCCCGCCTTCATGCTGCCGCTGCTGGCCTACGCCGGCTGGACCATGGTCAGCGCCGCCGCGTCGGTGGACCCACTCGAGAGTCTCAAGGACACCAAACAGCTCCTGCTCTTCCTCATGGTGCCCGTCGTCGCCACGTTCGTCCGTGGTGCCCTCGCCACCCGCGCGGTCGATATCGTGATCGCGGTCGCGTCTGCGGCCGCCGTGTACGGCATCGCGCAGTTCAACCTCTGGGGCTTTGATCATCTCGAGAACCGCGTGGTGGGCCCGCTCAGCCACTGGATGACCTTCTCAGGCGTGTTGATGCTGGTGAGCGGCGCGGCACTGGCGCGACTGCTCTACTCGGGCCGCGAATGGATCTGGCCGGCCATTGCGGTGCCTGCGCTGGTCGTCGCCCTGTTTTACACGCTCACCCGCAATGCCATGGTCGGCTTGGCAGCCGCCGTCGGCGTGTTGCTGGCGGAACGTCAATGGCGACTGCTGGTGGCGCTGCCGGTACTCGGCCTTCTGTTACTGGTGGTGGCCCCCTCCATCGTCACCGATCGCGTTCAGTCGACCTGGGACATGAACGACCTCTCCAACCGCGACCGTGTCGCGATGTTGCGCTCCGGCGTCGAGATGGTGAAAGACAATCCGGTCACGGGCGTTGGCCCCGATATGGTCAAGGTCGTCTACGCGCAGTATCGCGACGCCACGTATGCCGTCAACGACGTGAACCCGCACCTGCACAACGTGCCGATGCAGATTGCGGCGGAACGCGGCCTGCCGGCACTCGCCCTGTGGCTGTGGTTTGTGTTCGTGGCCTCACGCGATCTCTGGCGCCAGTTGCGCAGCGGCGACCAGAAGGCGGTCGCGGGTGCAGGCGTCGCCGCGATGGTCGCGATGCTCGTAGCCGGCTTGTTCGAATACAACTTCGGTGATTCGGAATTTCTCATGCTGTTTCTCGGCCTGCTCACGCTGCCCTACGCCGCGAGTCGTCATTCATGACTCCTTCAAAGCCCATCATTGTCATCGGCGACCTGATGCTCGATCACTTCGTGATCGGACGCGTGGATCGCATCTCGCCTGAAGCCCCCGTGCCGGTTGTGAAGTTCGATCGCGACGAATTCCGACTCGGCGGCGCCGCCAACGTCGCAGCCAACGTGCGTGCGCTGGACGGTGTTCCCCTGGTGATTGGCTGCGTCGGTCAGGACGGCACGGCGGACACCTTCCGCCATCTGCTCGCCGAACGCGATATTGCCGTCGACCGATTGATCGTCGACACCTCGCGCCCGACCACCCGCAAAGTGCGTGTGGTGACGACGCGCAATCAGCAGGTGGCCCGTGTGGACTACGAGGACGAAGCCCCGCTCTCGGCCGCCGTCACCGCACAACTGACTGCCGCGGTTCGCGACGCGTGTCGTGGTGCCGGCGCGATCATCCTGTCCGACTACTGCAAAGGCGTGGTGACGCCCGAAGTCATCGCCGCCACCCGCAACGCGGCCGGCGCCATCCCTATCGTTGTGGATCCAAAGGTACCCGACGCGTCACGGTATGCCGGCGTCACTGTGCTGACACCGAACCACCACGAAGCAGAACTGATGACCGGCACACGCATCCGGACGGCCGACGATGCGAAGACAGCGGCGCGGGCGTTACATGCCACCACCGGTGCCAACGTGCTGATCACCTGGGGGGAGCACGGGATGTGGGTGTTTGACGCGTCTGGTCCGCAGTCAGTGGACCTCCACATTCCCGCCACTGCGCGCGAAGTGGCCGACGTCACCGGCGCAGGCGACACCGTCGTGGCCACACTCGCGCTCGCCCTCGCCGACGGCGCCTCGCTCAGCGACGCCGCCCGACTCGCCAACCGCGCGGCCGGCATCGTCGTCGGCAAGTTCGGGGCGGCGACGGTGACGCGGGAAGAGCTGGAACCCTGAACGCGGGTTCATGGTTACTGGTTCCTGGTTACTGGTTCTGGTGCTTGGTGCCAGAACCACGGAACCAGGAACCAGGAACCATGAACCCTGCTACTGGCAGGCGCGACCAGCGCCTGCCAGTAGCAGTTCAGGCCACGGCTCCCCTTCCAGCACGTTCTTGAGTTTGGCTTCAAACAACGTGTGGCGCGAGATGACGCAGGTCGGCAGATCGAGCGGCGCGAGGCGCATCTGCAATTCTTCGAGCTCGAACTGCGTCAGCAGGATGTACATCGACGGCACCTGCTGCACCCGCGCAGTGAGCGTGGGCATGTCGAAGATGTCTTCGATGGGCCGTCCCAGGTAATACGCCATGCTGGGCAACACGTTGCGGTAGTGCGCGACCACCGGCAGAGGGTCGGTCGGCGCGGTGCGCGCCTCAATCGTCTGCACCATCGGCCACACCGGCTTGTAGGGTTCGACCGCGGGGAGCGCGATGAGCGCAAACACGTAGTTGCCGACCACCATCGTGGCGGCGATCGCCGTGAGGGCCGCAGCCCGTCGCGAGAGAACGGCGAGCGCGACCGTCACCAGCGCGCCAACGCCGAGCACGGCGGCGAGCAGATCGGCGCCGGCGATCTGATGGATCTGCGCGGGCGTCCCGAACAACCAGTACAACCCGCCACCGACAACCACCATCAGCACAGCAGACACGCCGATGCCCGGTGTCAGCCACCGCGCGCTGGTCGCCACTGCGTGTGTCATCACACACGCAGCCAGCGCCGCCAATGCAGGCACCACCGGAAAGATGTACAGGTCCTGCTTGGTTTGTGAGAACGAGAAGACGCCCACATGCCACACGATCCACAGCATGAGCAGCGACGCGTACGGCGCCACCTTGACCGCGCCGTCAACCACGTGGGTGACGCCACGCCTGGCTGAGTTCCACAACGACTGCGCGCCCCACACGAGCCCGCCGATGACAAACACCGTCCAGGGAAAGAGATCGCCGAGCACCACCGGAATGTAGAAGAGGAAGTCGCGTTCACCAGGTTGCATGGGCTCGGTGAACCGGCCGACGTTTTCACCGAGCCAGAACGCGGCCACCGGTGCCCATCCCTGCTGCGCGTAAATCACCGCCCACCACGGCACCACGATCGCGAGCACGATCAACGCGCCCGACAACAGATGCAGTCGTCGCAGGTCGCCGAGCCGACGCTCAACCAGCAACCACGTGCCGATCGTTGCGGCCGGAAACAGCAGGGCCACTGGTCCCTTGGTCAACACGCCGAGTCCGATGGCGGCATACATGAGCCACAGGTAGCGGCGCCGGTGCTGCGGCCGCGTCTCGGCCAGCAGAAAACACGCCAGCGCCACCACCATGAACATCGTCACCCAGATGTCGATGAAGATACGCCGTGAGAACATCACAAACCGCGGAGCGGTGGCCACAATGAGTGTGGCGACAATACCGACGGTGGGGCCACCAAGGGTGCGCCCGAACAGAAACGTCGCGAGCAAGATGCCCACCGCCCCAACGGCGATGGCGGCGCGCTCAACCCCGACCGAAATCCCGAAGACCTGATAAAAGCCGGCGACCACCCAGTACGACAGCACGGGTTTGTTCATCCGCGGTTCGCCGTTGAACTCGGGATTGATGTAGTCGCCCGACAGCACCATCTGCTTCGGCGTCTCGACGTAAAACGCCTCGTTCGCATCCCAGATGGTGTTGGCGCCAAGGCCGAGGAACAAGAGGAGGACCGAGAGGGCGAGCAGGATCAGTACGGGACGCACCGGCTTCAGCCCGTGCGTGTGCGCCGGGCTGAAGCCAGGCGCCTCCGTACGATCCAGGTCCTCGGACATGATCTAGTGTCGGAAGTGCCGGCGCCCGGTGAAGACCATCGCAAGCCCACGTTCGTTGGCGGCGGCAATCACTTCGTCGTCACGCACCGAACCGCCGGGTTGGACGATGGCGGTGGCCCCGGCCGCGGCGACAACATCAAGCCCGTCGCGGAACGGGAAAAATGCGTCGGAGGCGGCCACCGAGCCGCGCAGCCGATCGCCGGCCTTGAGCACCGCTGTGCGTACGGCATCCACACGACTCATCTGCCCGGCCCCCACGGCGAGTGTGGCGTCCGCCGACGTGAAGATGACGGCGTTGGACTTGACGTGTGCGCAGACACGCCACGCAAATCGCAGCGCCGCCCACTCGTCCTCGGTGGGCTGCCGAGTGGTGACGACGCGAGGTCCGTCGGCCGTGGGCCACACGTCTGCCGCCTCGATCACCCGGTCGCGATCCTGCACCAGCCACGAGCCGAGAATCGAACGGACATCGCGGTCGCGCTCGATCGCATCAAACGAGGCCGTGACAACCCGCAGGTTCGGCTTGGTCGCCAGCACCGCGCGTGTTTCTTCGTCAGCCGACAGCCCGGGCGCGATCACGGCCTCGATGAACGTGGTCACCAGGGCCTGCGCCGTCTCCAGGTCGATGGGACGGTTGAGGCCCACGATGCCGCCGAACGCCGACAAGGGATCCGCCTCACGCGCCCGCACATACGCCTCGGCTGCGGAGAGGCCCGTGGCCACTCCACACGGATTGGTGTGTTTGATCACCACCGCCGCCGGCTCGCTGAACTCCAGAGCGATGCGCGCCGCGCCGTCCAGGTCGAGCAGGTTCGTGAACGACAACTCCTTGCCCTGGTGGACAACCGCCCCCCCGAATCCCTGCGGACCGGTCGTGAACCACGACGCGGCCTGATGCGGGTTCTCGCCATACCGCAGGTCGCGCACCTTGCTCAGCACCGGGGTCCAGCGGCTCGACGCCGCGCCGCGGGTGAACGTGCCGTCGGCCGACACCGACACTTCGCCAAGCGTGGACGCAATCACGCGGTCGTAGTCAGCCGTGTGGCCAAGGGCCTTGCGCGCGAGATCGAACCGCAGGGACAGGGGCACCGCGCCGTCCTGCAGCGCCTGGGTGACCTTGGGATAGTCTGCCGGGTCGACCACCACGAGCACGTCCCGGAAGTTCTTGGCCGCCGCACGCAACAGGCTCGGCCCACCAATGTCGATCTCGTCGACCAGGGCATCAAACGGCAGATCCGGCTTGGCCGCCGCCTGGGCGAAGGGATACAGATTCACGACCACCAGATCAATCGGCGTGATGCCCTGCACGGCAATGGCGTCGAGGTCGGCCTGCAGGTGCCGGCGGGCCAGAATCCCGCCATGGACCTTCGGGTGCAGGGTCTTGACCCGGCCGTCCATCATTTCGGGGAACCCGGTGACCTCGGAGACCCCAATAACGGACAGCCCGGCCTCGGTCAGGGCCCGGGCGGTGCCCCCTGTGGACACCAGTTCCCACCCTCCCGCGGCAAGGGCGGAGGCCAGGGGCAGGAGGCCGGATTTGTCGGAGACACTCAGTAGGGCGCGCATGACTCGGGGACCTTTCTCACAGGGACCATTCTGGGGCTTGACACGATATCAAGCCACCTACTAGCATTGCCGATCGACGTTGGGCGAGACCATCGTTGGCACGGAGACCGCCGGTGCGGTCTCTTTTTTTTGAGAGACGGATTCACCGCCTCTGTTCTCGCAAGGCAGGCAAGTACGATGCGTATTACGGGCAAGGTCAAGTGGTTTAACAACGCTAAAGGGTACGGCTTCATTGAACGTGAAGGGGGCAACGACGTGTTCGTGCACTTCTCCGCCATTCAGGGCGCCGGGTTCCGCACTCTCGAAGAGGGCCAGGAAGTCGAATTCGAGATCGTCGACGGGCCGAAAGGTCCACAGGCGGGCAACGTCACCAAACCCAGTTAAATCACTCTCAAGGGGCCGGAGCCCAGTGTTCCGGCCCTTCGACTCGCCCTTCGCCTCGCTCACTTGATCAAGCACCAGACGAGCGGGAGCCACAACTCACGCGCGTACGGCATCGGACGATCGTCGATCAGCACCTCATTGCCGGGTACGCTTCCCACCAGTTCGTACAAATCGCGCAGGCGAATCGGCTCCTGGCTCGGATAAAACCGTGCCCGATACCGCGTCGTGCCATCCATCGTCAGTTCCTGAAACTCGTCGGAGGCCTGCGCCAGCGCAAGCGCCTTAACCGCGTGCTCCCCGTCAAACCTCGGAAACTCGAGGGTGATGGAGAACGGGCGTGCGGGCGCCCCAAACAGCGCCTCGCGCAGCTGCGGATGCAGCGCGGCCAGTTCTTCGTCTGAGGGAGCTTCCGAGAGGTCTGCGTAGGGCCAGAATCGCTCGAGCGGCCGGTGCGTTGGTTGGTCGGACACCACGTCCGAATGCTATCCTGTCCCCTCTCAGCGCCGCAACCGGTACATGGCCCTCTCACGATCAATTCCGTCGATCGATCTGCTGCTCAAACGCGACGCGTTCACGCAGCTCATCGACACGTACGGGCGCACACTCGTCGTCTCGGCCGTCCGCCAGGCCGCCGCAGAGTGGCGCGTGGCCGTGTCGCAGGACACCGCGCAAACGGGCCTTGCGCAGGCAGGGACCACGCCCGACCCGGCCGAGTGGCTGGAGTCACACACAGCCGGCATTCTGGCAGGAGCCACCCTCCCCTCGCTGGCACCGGTCATCAACGCCACCGGCGTCATCATCCACACCAACCTCGGCCGCGCCCCACTGGCCCGCGCGGCGGTCGAACAGGCCGCCCGTGTGGCAGCCGGGTACTCGAACCTTGAGTACGACCTGGACGAGGGCACGCGCGGTTCCAGGCACGTACACGCCGAGCGACTGCTCTGCGCCCTCACAGGTGCCGAGGCCGCGGTCATCACCAGCAACAACGCCGCGGCCACACTGCTCGTGCTCGCCACGCTCGCAGCCGGCCGTGAAGTGCTCGTCTCCCGAGGGGAACTTGTCGAAATCGGTGGCGGCTTCCGCGTGCCTGATGTGATGGCCCAGTCAGGCGCCGTCCTGCGCGAGGTCGGCACCACCAACCGGACGCGCGTGAACGACTATGCAGCGGCCATCTCCGATCGCACAGCCTTGATGCTCCGCGTGCACCCGTCAAACTTCCGCATCGAGGGCTTCACCGAACGTCCCGCGCTATCTGACCTCTCGGCCCTGGGCCAACGCTTCTCCGTGCCGGTCTTTGAAGACCTGGGCTCGGGCTGGTTGGGTGTGCCCCACGCCACACCGTGGCCCGACACCCTCGCGGACGAACCAACAGTCCGGCAGAGCCTCGCCGCCGGGGTCGACCTCGTTGCCTTCAGCGGCGACAAACTGCTCGGCGGCCCCCAATGCGGAATCATCGTCGGACGCGCCGCGCTGGTGGACAAAGTGCGCACACATCCGCTGATGCGGGCCGTGCGCGCCGGGAAGATGACCTACGCCGCGCTCGAGGCCACCCTGGACCTGTGGCAACGCGAACCCGCACGCACACAGATTCCTGTGGTCGAAATGTTGCTGATGCCGATCGTAGAAATCGAACGCCGTGCCCACGCCCTCGCAGACGTCGTCACCGTGAAGGCACCAGACCTGCGCTGCGCCATCGTGGATGGCATGTCCACGATCGGCGGCGGCAGTGCGCCCCAGTCCCAGATCCCTACAAGGCTGCTCGCGCTCACGTCAGCCACACGTTCAGCCGCTGTGCTTGAAGCCGCACTCCGCACCGGCACCCCGCCGGTCATCACCCGCATCCAGCACGACTCTGTCCTGCTCGACCTTCGCACTGTGCGTGAGGACGACGACGATGTCCTGCTTGGACAAGTGGTTTCTGCTGTCGCTGCTTCAGAGCGTTAAAACGTGAAGGTTATGAAGGTCGTGATGGTCGTGAAGGTATCTGGGTAATTTGAACAACGGGATTGGCCGCCCGGCTTCGCCGGGCCGACGAGCGTGGGGGACGGACAGGAACGAAAGACAGCGCGAAAGCAGAAAAGGCACCCGACGTGGCTGTCTCTCGTTCCAGTCCGCCCCCCACGCTCGCCTGCCGCCACAGGCGGCAGCCAATCCCTGCCTGCTCACCCTGCCTGGGGTCCTGTCCAGACAACAGTTCTAAAAGACCGTTGCGACAGCTGCCTGGACGCAGCCGAAATCCGCCTCCCCGACCAACGCAACACACGCTCCGACGAGCCAGCGTGTCGCCAAGACGAGCGGGGGGTGGGTGCCCGGCGCAGCCGGGCCGCGCGCGGCGGAGGAGGTCCCGAACGAGAGACAGCCAAGTCCGCGCTTTTTCCATCGCAGGCTGTCTCTCGTTCGGGACCTCCTCCGTCGCGAGCCTGCCGCAGAGCGGCAGCCACCCCCTCACCCTTCATGTCCTTCACGACCATCACGGTGAAAAACAGACACACACGCTGGCATCCCGGTTGCAATGCATCGGAGCCATGACTGAGCTTCAACGTGACCCCGCCGCATTTGCGATCATCGCCGCCGCCATGGAGGTCCATCGCAGGCTTGGGCCAGGCCTCTTCGAGCGCGTGTACCACCGGTGCCTGTTGTATGAACTGCTGGAACGCAAGCTTCACGTCGAGCAGGAGTTCCCGATCCCGGTGATTTACAAAGGCGTCAACATGGACTGCGGATTTCGGGCCGACTTCATGGTGGACGGCCGCGTCATCCTCGAAGTGAAGTGCGTGGATCACCTGCTGCCGATCCACACCGCGCAGGTGCTGACCTACCTGAGACTCTCAGGCGCGAGGCAGGCCTTCCTGCTCAACTTCAACTGCCCGACGCTGAAAGAAGGCCTCCGCAGCTTCATCCACAGCGGGGCATCCCCTACCCACTGACAGGAGCTGGTAAGCAGATTGGGGCGAAGCTACCCGTGTACAGCTGCAGCTGCAGCCGCAGGTGGCGCATGGACAAAGAGACAGTAGAGACAATCAGGGGGTGGGTGCCCGGCGCAGCCGGGCCGCGCGGGAGTGTGGGGAGGGCTCGAACGAGAGTCCCTTATAGATGCAGCGGGGATATTCGTTCGAGCCCTCGCCACACTCACGCCTGCCGCAGAGCGGCAGCCACCCCCTCACCCTTCATGGCCTTCACGACCATCATGGTGAAAAACAGACGAGCAGATCAGAAGATCGACGCCACCGAATCAGCAGCCACCGACAGCAGGCCACCCGGCAGGATGCCGAGGTAGATGACGCCGACAAGCGCAATCATCAGCGCGACCGTGGTGATCGGAGACACCGCAGGCCGATGCTCTGGCGCCGTCTCGTCGCTCATGTACATCATGACGACGATGCGGAGGTAGAAGAAGACGGAGACAACGGACGTCAGCACGCCGAGAATCGCGAGGGTGTACATCCCCTCCTGCACAGCCGCATTAAAGATGTACCACTTGCCGATGAACCCTACGGTCGGCGGGAAACCGCCCAACGAGAGCAGGAACACGGTGAGCAACGCCGACAGTCCGGGCCGTTCCTTCCACATTCCGGCGAAGTCCCGCACATCGTCGTGCGGCCGGTCCGCTGATGACAGTGCCGCGAGCACGCCGAACGCGCCGAGGTTGGTGACGCTGTAGGCGACCAGGTAGAAGAGAATCGCTGCCTTGCCGGTGGAACTGGCGGCCACGAGGCCCACCAGCAGGATGCCGGCGTGCGCGATGCTCGAGTAGGCCAGCATGCGCTTGACGCTTGTCTGCGCCACGCCCACCACAGTACCCAAAATCATCGTGAGTGCGGCGATCACCGACAGAATCGGAATCCACTCGAGGCGCATCGGCTCAAACGCCGACATGAACACGCGCACAAACGCCGCCATGGCCGCCACTTTGATGCCGGTGGACATGAAACCTGTCACAAGCGTCGGAGCGCCCTGATAGGCGTCGGGCACCCACATGTGGAACGGTACGGCGCCGATCTTGAATGCAAACCCGACGAGCAGCAGGATCATCGCCAGAATCAGCAGGATGCCCGGGTCCAGCGACGACGAGGCCACGCGCAGACCAATCTCCCCGAGGTCGGTCGTGCCCGCGACCGCGTAGGCCATCGCGATGCCGTAGAGGAAGAACGCGCTCGAAAATGCGCCAAGCACGAAGTACTTGAATCCGGCTTCCACGCCTTCAACGCTCGACCGGCGGATGGCCGTCATCACGTAGACGCCCAGCGACATGATTTCAAGCGCAATAAAGATGACGAGCAGATCCGTCGTCGACGCCATCATCATCATGCCGGCGATGGCAAACAACATCAGGGTGTAGTACTCCCCGAGCGGCAGATGATCGCGTTCGGCATTGCCCACCGACAGCAGGATGGTGAGCAGGCCAATCGCCGCGAGCGTGACGTTGAAGAACACGGTGAAGTTGTCCACCGAGATCACGCCGAATCCGACGAGGTATTGGTCCCACTGGCCGATCGACGTCAGCAACGCGCCACCGAGGCCAATGACGCCGTAAATCCCGAACCACTTGTCGCCGGCCTGGTCACCCTTCCGCCGAAACGCTTCGGCGAGCATGGTGGCACACGCCGCCAGCGTGACCATCAGGATGGGAGCGATGGACTGGAAGTCGCTCATGTTCATCGCTGACCTCCTGAGACCACGTCGGGTGCCGGCGACACGACGTCGGGTGTCTTTTCTGAACTGAGCGCTAGCGAAAAAACACCCGACGTGTTAGACGCCGCGTTCACCGGTTCCACGCCGCGGACGTATTCGACCACGCGCCGCACGGAGGGCTCCATGGGTTTGAGGAAGATGTTCGGGAAGACACCCATGATGATGCACATGGCCACGATCGGCGCGATGACGATCCACTCGCGCGTGCTGAGGTCGCGCAGGCCCTTGTTCTTGGGGTTGCTCAGCGGTCCGTAGTTGACCCGCTGAAACATCCAGAGCATGTAGACCGCAGAAAGGATCACGCCCGTGGCCGCAACCGCCGTGAGCCAGGCCATCTCGCGGAACGAGCCCACGAAGATCATGAACTCACCCACGAAGCCGTTCATGCCAGGCAGCGCGATGGACGCCAGCGTGATGAGCAGGAACATCGCCACCAGTTTTGGCATCACCGACTTGAGGCCGCCGTATTCGGCAATCATCTTGGTGTGGCGACGGTCGGACAACATGCCGACGATGAGGAAGAGGCCGCCGGTGGAGATGCCGTGTGCGAGCATCTGATAGACCGCGCCCTGCACACCAATCACGTTCATCGCGCACAGGCCGAGCACCACAAACCCGAGGTGGCTCACTGACGAGTAGGCGACGAGTTTTTTCATGTCGGGCTGCACCATCGCGACGAGTGCGCCGTAGACGATGCCGATGACCGCGAGCACCGCAAGGTACGGCGCGAACTGCATCGCCGCCTCAGGGAAGAGCGGGAAGGCAAATCGCAGCAGGCCGTAGGTGCCCATCTTCAGGAGCACGCCGGCCAGAATCACCGAGCCGGCGGTGGGCGCCTGCACGTGTGCGTCGGGCAGCCACGTGTGGAACGGGAACACCGGCACCTTGATGGCAAACGCCAGCGCAAAGGCGAGGAACAGCCACGTCTGCAGGCCGGCCGGAATGTCGAGCGCGTACAGATCCAGCAGGTCGAAGCTGATTACCCCGACGGCGGTCTGGTGGTAATACGCGATCCAGATGATGGCCAGCAGCATCAGCACCGAGCCGGCCATCGTGTAGAGCATGAATTTGACGGCGGCGTAGATGCGCTTCTCGTAGCCCCAGATACCGATGAGGAAATACATCGGAATCAGCATCGCGTCCCAGAACAGGTAGAACAGGAACAGGTCCAGCGAGATGAACACGCCGATCATGGCCGCTTCAAGCAGCAGCATGAAAAACGAAAACTCGCGCACACGCTGCGTGACCGACTCCCACGAACACAGCAGCGCGATGGGCGTGAGGAACGTGGTGAGAATCACCAGCCACAACGTGATGCCGTCCAGGCCCACGTGGTAGGAGATGCCGAAGTCCGGCAGCCAGGTGTAGCGCTCGACGAACTGGAAGTCAGCCGACGCGGCGTCAAACCCCGTCCACAGGAAAAGGCTCGCGACAAACGTCACGACCGACACACCCAGCGCCACCTGGCGAACGAGAGCGTCTCTCTCCTTCCCCAGCAGGAGGACCAGCAGGCCTCCAATGAGCGGCAACAGAACCAGTAGAGTTAGCGCCACAGGTAGTACCCCAGGATCGCGACGACCCCCACAAAAAACGACATCGCATACGCGCGGACAGACCCGGTCTGCACCCGTCGCAGCACCGCACTCCAGCCGCGCACCACATGGCCGACGCCGTTCACGGCGCCGTCGATGATGCCGGCATCCACCACCTTCCACAACGCCCCCGACGACAGCCGTTTGATGGGCTGCACGAAGACCGCGTCGTAGATTTCGTCCACGTAATACTTGTTCGCGAGCAGTTTGTGCACGCCACTGAACTGCGTCGCCAGCGCGTCGGCGCGCTCCGGTTTCCGCAGGAACAACACCGTGGCCACCCCGATGCCGGCCAGGGCCACGAGCACCGACAGCCCCATCAGGCCAAGCTCTGTGGCGATGTCGCCATACACGACCTCATGCGGCACGGAGCCGAGGGCCTGGAAGCTGGGGGCCAGGAATGCATGAATCTGGTTGTGGCCGCCCAGGGCATGCGGGATACCGAAGAGGCCGGCGAACACCGAGCCAATCGCCAGCACGATCAGGGCAATCGCCATGGGCGCGGGGGCGTCATGCAAATGCGTGCTGTCGTGCTCGGGTGCGTGGGTGCTCCCGTGCTCATGTGCGGCATGGTGCGCAGGTGCGCCGTGGTGCGCGTCAGCCGCTGGGGCCTCGTGCATGCGCGACGTGCCGTAGAACGTCATGTAGAGCAGACGGAACATGTAGGTGGCGGTGAGGAAGGCCGCGAGCACGGCGAGGCCCCAGAGCACGTAGTTGCCGCTCTCCCACGTCTTCCAGAGGATTTCGTCCTTCGAGAAGAAGCCGGCGAACGGCGGCAGGCCGGCGATGGCGATCGTGCCGATGAGGAACGTCCAGAAGGTGATCGGCAGCTTGTTCTTGAGGCCGCCCATGTAGCGCATGTCCTGCTGGCCGTGCAGCGCATGAATGACCGCGCCGGAGCCAAGGAACAGCAACGCCTTGAAGAACGCGTGGGTGTAGAGGTGGAACACGCCGCCGGCAAACGCGCCGACGCCCACCGCCAGGAACATGTAGCCCAGCTGCGACACCGTGGAATACGCGAGCACGCGCTTGATGTCGTTCTGCACCAGACCGATGGTGCCGGCCACAAGCGCGGTAATCACGCCGATGATGGCGATGACTTCCAGCGTGAACGGCGCGTGGCTGAAGAGCACGGCGTTGCGCGCAATCATGTATACGCCAGCCGTGACCATCGTGGCGGCATGGATGAGCGCCGACACTGGCGTGGGGCCTTCCATGGCGTCCGGCAACCACACAAACAGCGGCACCTGCGCCGATTTGCCCGTCGCGCCAAGGAACAGCAGCAACGTGGCACCTGTCAAAATCCCCGCGCCCGCCATCGTCGCCGGCTCCACCGACATCAGGGCCACCTGGCTGGCCAGCGCCTGGAAGTCCAGGGTGCCAAACGTGGTGAAGAGGATGAGCATGCCGAGGATGAAGCCGAAGTCACCGATGCGGTTGACGACAAAGGCCTTTTTGCCGGCATCCGCGGCCGCCGGCTTCGTGAAGTAGAAGCCAATCAGCAGGTAGGAGCACAAGCCCACGCCTTCCCAGCCGATGAACATCACCGGGAAGCTGGCGCCCAGCACGAGAATCAGCATGAACGACGCGAACAAATTCAGATACGAGAAGTACCGCGCAAAGTCGGGGTGCGTCTCGTCGTGCATATACGCCGTCGAGTACAGGTGAATCAGCGTGCCGATGCCGGTGACCACCAGGATCATCAGCGCCGAGAGCGGATCCAGTCGCAGGGCGAACGGAATCACCAGGGTGTCGGAGGCGATCCACGTGAACACGTGCTGGTCGATGGCGCGCACGCCCCCGACCGGGTCAAGCCCGAGCAGGGTCCACACGGCAACGGCCGACACACCGAACGCGCCGGCCATCGCGGCAGTCGCGATACCACCAGAGAGCGTCTGTGACCAGCGGCGACCAATGGTCGCGTTGATCAGGAACCCGAGAAACGGCAGAAGAGGAATCAGCAGCAGCACAGGGTCACCACTTCAGCGTCGTGAAAGCGTCAGGCGTCAGCGTCTGGCGATGCCGGAACAGGGCAATGACGATGGCCAGGCCGACGGCGGCTTCGGCGGCGGCGACCGTGATCACGAAGAACGCGATGATCTGGCCGTCCACCGTGCCGAGGAACCGGTCGACGGCGACAAACGTCAGGTTGACGGCGTTGAGCATCACTTCCACCGACAGCAGGATGGTAATGAGGTTGCGCCGCAGGAAGACGCCGGCCGTGCCAATCGAGAAGAGCACGGCGGAGAGCGCCAGATACGTATTGAGCGAAGGTTCAGGCAACACGGTCAGCGTTCCTTTCGCGCGATGATGACGGCCCCGACCATCGCCACCAGAATCAGAATCGAGGTCGCTTCGAAGGCAAACGCGTAGTCACGGAAGAGGCGCAGGCCAATGGCCCGCACCGAGGTGTCTGAGCCGGCCGCATCCATGAACGGCGCGTCGGCAATCGTGCGCAGCGCCCAGATCAACTGCACCGCCAGCACAACAGCCAGCACCGCACCAAACTTGCGCGGCCCGGGTCCAATCACAAACCGTGGTTTCGGATCGTTGCCTTCCGCCTCTTCCGACGTCACGTTCAGCAACATGACGACGAACAGGAAGAGCACCATGATGGCGCCGGCATACACGATGATCTGCAGCACGGCCATGAAGGGCGCATTCAGCAGCACGTAGAGGCCCGAGAGTGCCGCGAACGACACAATCAGCAGCAACACGCTGTACATCGGATTACGCTGGCCGACGACCAGCACCGACGACACAATCGCGACCAGCGCGAAGAACCAGAAGAACAGGGCATCCATACCGTTACCACCCCATCCAAAGCACAACGCCGGCGGTCACCAGCAGGTTAATCGTCGCCGCCGGCAGCAGCCACTTCCACCCGAACTCCATCAGGTGGTCGTAGCGGTACCGCGGCAGGGTCCACCGCATCCAGATGTAGAAGAACAACAGCAGGAAGACCTTGGCGAGGAACCACACCCAGCCGAGCCAGTCAGGCAGGAACGGTCCGTGCCAGCCGCCCAGAAAGAGGTTCACGGCCACCGCCGACATCGTGGCCATCGCGATGTATTCGGCCATGAAAAACAGCGCGAACGTCATCGAGCTGTATTCGGTGTGATAGCCGGCCACCAGTTCCTGCTCGGCTTCAGGAAAGTCGAACGGGGCGCGGTTGGTCTCGGCGACTGCCGAGGTCATGAAAATGAAGAAGCCGATTGGCTGGATGAAGATGTACCACTTCGGTATGAACCCAAACCAGTAGCCGGACTGCTCATTCACGATGTCCTGCAGCGAGAGGCTGCCCGCCAGCATGACGACCGCGGCAAGCGACAGCGCAAACGAAAGCTCGTAGCTGATCATCTGTGCCGACGACCGCAGACCGCCCAGCAGCGAGTACTTGCTGTTGGACGCCCAGCCCGCGAGCACGATGCCGTAGACGCCCATCGACGAGATGGCGAACAGCACGAGTACGCCGACGTTGACGTCGGCCGCCTGCAGCTTGATGGGTTCGTCGAGCAGACCGAAGAACGTGGTGTCGGCGCCAAACGGCACCACCGAGAACGCGGCAAACGCCGCGGCGGCACACAGAATAGGCGCCAGGTAGAACAGGAACGTGTCAGCCGCCTTGGGCCGCAGCTCCTCCTTCATCATGAGTTTGAGGATGTCGGCCAGCGGCTGCATCGTGCCCCACGGGCCAACACGATACGGGCCGAGGCGCTGCTGCACAAACGCGGCAACCTTGCGCTCCATGAGCACCAGGACGGCCGCTGAATTCAGCAGCATGAAGAAGGTGAAGCCGATGACGATGAATTGACCGATGAGTTGGGAATCCATGTGCCTCAGTGCGCGTGGGCGTGTGCCCGCGCCTCCGCTCGCCAGTCTGCCTTGAGTGTGCACCGGCCTTCGCGCACGTGGGCTTCGAACTCTTCACGGAACAACCCGACGGTGGTGAGCACAGGCGTGGCCGCGGCATCCCCAAACGCGCACAGGGTTTTGCCCATGATGTTGTTGGCCACCGAGAGCAGCAGGTCGATGTCTTTCATCTGGCCTTCGCCGCGCTCGATGCGCCCGAGCAGTTTGTGCAGCCAGTCGCCACCTTCGCGGCACGGGGTGCACTTGCCGCACGACTCGTGTTTGTAGAAGTAGAGAAGGTTTTCGGCCGCCCACACCATGCAGGTGGTCTCGTCCATCACGATCATGCCGGCGGACCCGAGCATCGACCCGGCCTTGACCACGCCGTCGAAACTGGCGGGCACATCGAGCTGATGCGGCAGCAGAATCGGCACCGACGAGCCGCCGGGAATCACGGCCTTGAGTTTGCGGTCGCCACGAATGCCGCCGCCGTACTTCTCGTCGTAAATCAGTTCCTTGATGGTGACGTGCATCGGCGCTTCGTACACGCCCGGCCGCTTCACGTGGCCGCTCAGGCAGTACAACTTCGGCCCGCCGTTCTTTTCGGGCCCCAGCGCCGCAAACCACTCCGGGCCACGCGTGATGATCGGCGGCACGTTGCACAGCGTCTCCACGTTGTTGACGGCCGTCGGGCAGTCATACAACCCGGCCACGGCCGGAAACGGCGGTTTGAGCCGCGGCTGTGCGCGCTTGCCTTCGAGCGACTCGATGAGCGCCGTCTCCTCACCCGCTTCGTACGCGCCCGCGCCGCGATGCACGTAGATCTCGCAGTCGAAGCCGGTGCCGAAGATGTTCTTGCCGATATACCCGGCCGCACGCGCCTTGGCCAGTTCCGCCTCCAGCACATGCTGCACGTGGAAGAACTCGCCACGGATGTAGATGTAGGCGACCTTGGCGCCGATCGCGTGGCACGCAATCAGGCAGCCTTCAAACAGCAGATGCGGATTGCGCTCCATGAGCACGTGATCCTTGAACGTGCCCGGCTCGCTTTCGTCGGCATTGCAGCAGATGTATTTCGGTTTCGGCGACTTCTTGTCGACGAACTGCCACTTCATGCCCGTCGGAAATCCGGCACCACCGCGCCCGCGCAGGCCCGACGCCTTGACGACATCCACCACTTCATCCGGGGTCATCGTCAGCGCCTTGCGCAGGCCCTCGTAGCCGCCCTGCTTCACGTAGAAGTCGAGCGTGAAGCCATTCGGCGTGTTCACGTGAGGAGTAAGAATCAGTTCCACTACGCCCGTTCCTTGTGCAGATGACAACCTGTCAGTGACGCGGCGCCCTTGGTGCGCAACCCATCCACGAGTTGCTGCGCGTCTTCAGGACGCTGGCATTCGTGCCACTCGTCATTAACACCCACAACCGGGGCACGGTCACAGGCACCGAGGCACTCGACTTCGTGCAGCGTGAACGCGCCGTCAGCGGTGGTCTCGCCCACGCCGATGCCGAGCACCTTCTGCAGTTCTTCGGTCACCCGCTCGGCGCCGTTGAGCGCGCACGAGAGCGTGCGACACACCTGAATGATGTGTGTGCCGACGGGGCGCTGGTAGAACATCGTGTAAAACGACACGACATCCTCCACTTCCGCCGTCGTAATTCTAATCGCGGCCGCCACGGCCTTCATCGCATTGCGCGAGACGTAGCCCTGCTGACGCTGGGCCAGATAGAGCGCGGCGATCACGGCCGACTTTCGGTGCTCGGCCGGGTAGCGGCTGCAGATCTCTTCGATCTGCGCCAGCGTCTCGGGTGGGAAAACAAACGCCGGGCCTTCGTCGGCCTGGTGGCGCTGGGACTGGTGCATCCCGGGGCCGTAATCCATCAACGGATGAAAACTCATCGATCCACGTCTCCCATGACGACGTCGGTGGAGCCGATCACGGCAATGACGTCGGCGATCAAGCCGCCCTTGATCATGTGCGGCAGCGCCTGGCACGCCAGAAAGGATGGCGCCCGTGGCTTCACACGCACCGGGCGGTTGCCGCCGTCGGACACCACATAAAATCCATGTTCGCCGCGCGGCCCCTCGATGGGCACATACGCTTCGCCCTTGGGCACGGTGAACCCCTGCGAGTAGATCAGGAAGTGCTGAATCAGCGCCTCCATCTCGGTATACACGCGGTCCTTGGGGGGCGGCACGATGCGATAGTCGCCGCAGTCGTATTCACCGATGGGGGAAATCCGCTCGAGCGCCTGCTGGCAGATCTTCACGCTTTCGCGCATCTCGATGAGTTTCACCTGGTACCGCGCATACACGTCGCCGGCGGTCTGGGTCGGCACCACAAAGTCGAACGTCTCGTACTTCAGATAGGGCCACGTCTTGCGCACGTCGTAGTTGATGCCGACGGCGCGCGCCATTGGCCCCACCAGCCCCAGCCCCATCGTCTGTTCCTTGGTGAGGGCACCGACACCGATCGTGCGCTTCTGCCACACCTGATTTTTGGTGAGCATCAGCTCGTAGTTGTCGAGCGCGGCGGGCATCTTGTCGAGCAGTTCCTTGACGGCCTTGTGGTAGCCGCGCGGCAGGTCTTCACGCAGACCACCCACCCGGATGTAGCTCGGGAACATTCGGAAGCCGGCGATCATCTCGTTGAGATTCAGCAACTGCTCGCGTTCGCGGAACGCGTACATCATCACGGAGATGGCGCCGATTTCCATCGCGTGTGTCGCCAGCCACACGAGGTGACTGTTGAGGCGCTGCAGCTCGGCAATCAGCACGCGGATGTAAGTGACGCGGTCGGGCATCTCGAGGCCGAGCAGTTTTTCGACCGACAGGCAGAACGCGAGACTGTTGGACTGGGCGCCCAGGTAGTCCATGCGCTCGACGAGCGGGATGACCTGCTGCCACTTCTTCTGCTCGGTGGTCTTTTCGATCCCCGTATGCAGAAATCCGATGGTGGGTTCGGCGTTGACGATCTGTTCCCCATCAAGCTCGAGCACCAGGCGCAACACGCCGTGTGTGCTGGGGTGCTGCGGCCCCATGTTGACGGTCATCGTCTCTGTGCGAAGTTCCGGCATAACTCTCAGATTCCTTCTTCGACCCACTCACACACCGCATGAATCCACGTGCGGTGCACTTCCTGTATCCGCGCGGTCACCGAAAATCCAACCTCAGTCATCGGTCCGCGACTGCGCCAATCGTTCGGACGCGACACGCGAGGCACGGATATTCGCCGCAAACTCTTCGGGCGTCAGTTCCATCGGCGACCACTTCTGCGCATCCTTGCGTACCTGCACCGGATAATCCTTGCGCAGCGGATGCCCCGTCCAGTCTTCCGGCGTCAGGATGCGACGCAGGTCAGGGTGGCCGGTGAACACGATGCCGAACAAGTCGTACACCTCGCGCTCAAGCCAGTTGGCTGAGGGCCACAGCGCCGACACCGTGGGCACCCACGGCCCGTGCTCCGGGTCGCCGGCCGGACCGTCCGGCACACGCACCTTCAGGCGCAGGCGTCGCAGCGGCGCGGCCCCGCCCGGCTGGGCATACGCGTCGCCGATGCAGGCCAGGTGGTACACCACTTCAAAGCGCGGGTCGGCCGGGTGGTAGTCCACCGCCGTCACATCCACCAGCAGCGAAAACTGCAGGCCGGGATGATCGCGCAGCGTCTGGCACACCTCGATGATGTGTTCCCGCGCCACGTAGGCCGTCGGCATGTCGACCGCGTCGGCCGGTTCGATGACCACGGCGGGCGCCGACTGGCGCACGAGGTCGAGTACCTGCAGATCCATCACATGGGTGGACATCTCAGGCACTCATCCTTGAGTTGTCGATTTTCCGCTGGAGCTGCACGATGCCGTAGATCAGCGCTTCGGGACGCGGGGGGCAGCCGGGCACAAACACATCCACGGGCACCACCTGATCCACACCCTGCACGATGGCGTAGTTGTCGAAGACGCCGCCGCAGCTGGCGCAGGCGCCCATCGAAATCACCCACTTGGGTTCGGGCATCTGGTCGTAGATGCGGCGCAGCACCGGGGCCATCTTGCGCGACACGCGACCGGCCACAATCATCAGGTCGGCCTGACGCGGGGAGCCGCGGAACACTTCGGCGCCGAACCGCGCGATGTCGTAGCGACCCGCGGCCATCGCCATCATCTCGATCGCGCAGCAGGCCAACCCGAACGTCACAGGCCAGATGGCCGAGCGGCGCGCCCACTGCACCATCTTTTCGACCGACGTGGTCAGGATGGAGGCTTCCGCCTCCGTGTGCACCTTCACCCCGGTGTTGGGCAGGGCAATCGTCGAGGGACCGCTCATCGCTGCACGTCCTTGCTCCAGTCAAACACGCCCTTGCGCCACACGTAGACGTAGCCGGTGGTCAGCAGACCGAAGAAAAAGAGAATCTGGAAGTAGGCCACGGGCCCGAGCTCGCGGAAGGCCATCGCCCACGGATACAAAAAGGCAATTTCGATGTCGAACAGCAGAAAAATCATCGCCACGAGGTAGAACTTGACCGACTGGCGCTCGCGCGCGTCACCCACGGGGGGCATGCCGCATTCATACGGCGCCGACTTCTCGGGCGTGGGTTTCCGGGGGCCGACCAGCTGGGACAGGCCCACCATTGCGGCCGCAAACCCCAGGCCGAGGACGATCATGATCAGGATTGGCAAAAACCCGGGCATTACAATGCGCCTTTCGCGGTAAAACAGTGCCTTCAACCACGCTTGTACCTTGCGTGATCAAAGTGAGATGCTAACACATGGCCCGTCTCGCCTTCATGTCGCCCTGGCCCCCGCAACCGAGCGGAATTGCGACCTGCGCGGGCGATCTCGTCCCGCTGTTGGCAGCGGCCGGGCACGGGGTTGATGTGCTGGTGGACGAGGCGCTGGTGGAGGTCACCCGGGGACCGGATGGCCCACCCGCCAACGGCGAGGTGCGCGTGCTTGGGGCCCACGAGTTTGTGTGGCGTCAGGCCCGCGGTCAGTACGACCTGCCTATCTACCAGGTCGGCAACTCCTGGGCGCATGGGTATATCTGGCCGTATCTCTACCGGTGGCCCGGACTCACCGTGCTGCACGACGCCCGCATTCACCATGCGCGCGCCAACACGCTGATGGCGCGTCGGCGGCACGAGGACTATCGGGCCGAGTTCCACTACAACCACCCGAACGTTCAGCCGGATGCGGCCGAGTTGGCCATCGCCGGATTCGACGGCGCGTATTACTACCACTGGCCCATGCAGCGCACGGTGATGAACGCATCACGGCTGGTGGCCTGTCATTCCCTCGGCATGGTGAATCAGCTGCAGTTGGACTTCCCCACACATGCCATCGAGTACATCGCGCTTGGCCACGGGCGGGCACGCTCGGTGGACGACCTGGCGACCGCACGTCAGCGTTTTCGCGCGGCACACGGCATCCCAGGGGAAGCGCTGGTGTTTGGTGTGATGGGGACCGCAGCCGAGGAAAAGCGGATTGCGGCCATCATTCGCGCGTTTGCCGCCACGCGGCAAAGGGCCCCCAATGCCCGGTTACTGCTTGCCGGTCAGGTTGACTCACTCCTCCCGCTCGATGCCCTGCTCGACACGTTCAATGTCCGCAATGTGACACACCTGGCGGGCCGACTCGACGATACTGGTTTTGACGACGCGGTGGCGGCGTGTGATGTGGGGTTGAACCTGCGGTGGCCGACCGCGCGAGAGATGTCCGGCCCCTGGTTGCGGATGCTGGCTGCGGGCCTGCCGACCGTGGTTATCGACTCGGTGCATCACGCCAACGTCATCACGCTCGACCCGCGCACCTGGCGATGTCACGCACCCCTGCCGACCCTGGCCCCGCACCCGGAACTGCAGGCCGTGGCGGTCGCGATCGATATTCTGGACGAGGATCATTCACTGCGGCTCGCGATGCGGCGTCTGGCGTCCGACCCGGCGTTTCGGGCGCAGTTGGGCGGAACCGCCCGGGAATTTTGGGAGTCCAACCATACGGTGGCTCAGATGGCGGCCGACTACGAACGCGTGATCGCCCGCGCACTCACGCTCGACGCACCGACCACCCCGCTGCCCGAGCACATGCGGCCCAATGCTGCGGCGCACGCAGAAAGGCTGATCGAAGACGTCCTTGGACCGCGGACTTCGGACCGCGGACTGCAGACTGCCTTCGACTCGCTGTTTGCCGATTAAGAATAGGAATTACAGATGTCAGATTCACGATTCCCGATAACACGCCGCTGGTCGCTCGTTGCAGCGTTGTGCGTTGCCGCTGCGGCCATCGCCGCGTGGCCCGCCTCGCCTTCGGCCCAAGGCGACCGGTCCGTGCCGTTCAAGGCCGGCGAGACGCTCACCTACGACGTGTCGTGGACGACGTTTGTCACGGCGGGTCAGGCGACACTGTCGGTGAAGGAACGTCGACCGGGAGGGGCTGGCAGCGCGCGATACTACCTCGTCGCTGAAGCGCAGCCCTCGTCGATGGTGCAGCGGCTCTACCGCCTCTACTACAAGGCCGAGTCCATGCTCGACACACGGACACTTCGGCCGTCGACGGCCACTGTCTTCAGTGACGAAAACGGCCGCAAACGACAGAAGACCACGACCTTCCGGAGCAACGGCACGGTGGACTACGAGGTGAAAACTGCCTCCACGGTGAAGTCGAGCCTGAAGATGCCGACCACCGCGCAGGACCCGCTTGGGGCGATCTACGTGCTGCGCGCGATCCCGCTCAAAGCCGGTCAGGCACCTTTCGTGATTCCGATCGCTGACAGCGGCAAGGCGTACAAGATGCGCGTCACCGTGGGCGCGCGGGAATCCATCAAGACGGGTATCGGCACAGTTCCGGCCCTCAAACTCACGCTGGCCGTCACCGGCCTGGACGGCAAGGCCACCGACGCCCCGATGACCGTCTGGTTCTCGGATGACGCCCGCCGCCTGCCGCTCAAGTTTGTGGCCGGGCTCTCCGTCGGCAGTTTCCAACTCACCCTGGCACGAGTCACCGGATGACCATCACGCTCAATGGCGAGCCGCACGCGTGGCCCGCCCCCCAGACCGTCGCCGCACTGCTCGCCTCACTCGAAATCGACACCCGCACCGTGGCCGTCGAACGTAACCGGGTGGTCGTCAAACGCGCCGTCTACGACGCCACCACCATTGAGGCTGGTGACGAGATCGAGATTGTGAGCTTTGTAGGCGGGGGCTGACAGTACGGAGCCGACGGGCTTCAGCCCGTCCGCTCCGAAAGAATCGAGCCACGCGTGCGCTACACTGGCGGACGATGACGTTCGTTGACACTCCCATCGTCGGCGCTTACCTGCTCGAACCGACGCCGATTCCGGATGACCGGGGATTCTTCGAGGTTGGGGTCTCGCGTGCAGCGCTTGAAGCGCGTGGACTGAATGCGCACATCGAACAAATCAACTACTCGTTTAACGCGAGCACAGGCACGCTGCGCGGCATGCATTACCAGGCCGCGCCATTTGCGGAAGCCAAAGTGGTGCGCTGCTTGCGCGGCGCCGCTTTCGACGTGATTCTCGACCTCCGCCCAGACTCCTCGACCTATGGTCACTGGCACAGTGTGGAGTTGACGGCCGCCAATCGCCGCGCGGTGTATGTGCCCGAAGGCGTGGCGCACGGCTTCCAGACGCTGGAGGACGACAGCGAGGTGATGTACACCGTGTCGGTGCCCTACACGCCAAGCCACTACCACGGTGTACGCTGGGACGACCCGGCGTTCAGCATCCGCTGGCCCGACACCCCCACGCGTACGATGCACGATCGTGACCGCAGCTATCCGGACTTCCACCGATGACGCAGCCCACCGACTCCTTCGTAATCGCCGACCGCACGTTCACGTCACGCCTGGTGGTTGGCACCGGCAAGTACCCTTCACATGAGGTGATGCAGGCCGCGCACCTCGCGTCGGGCACCGAGATGGTGACTGTCGCCGTACGGCGAGTCGACCTGTCCGCGACCGGTGTGACCTCCCTGCTCCACTGGATCGACCGCGAGAAGATCTTCCTGCTGCCCAACACTGCCGCGTGTTACACCGCAGAGGATGCGATTCGAACCGCGCGTCTCGGACGGGAAGCCGGCCTCTCCAACTGGGTGAAGCTGGAAGTCATTGGCGACGAGCACACGCTGTTTCCCGACAACGAAGCGTTGCTCGAAGCCACAAAGGTGCTCGTCAAGGAAGGGTTCGTTGTGTTGCCCTACACCAACGATGATCCCATCGCGTGTCGCAAGCTCGAGGACGCCGGGGCCGCGGCCGTGATGCCACTGGGTGCCCCGATCGGGTCAGGCCTTGGCATCCAGAATCCCAACAACCTGCTGATCATCAAGGCGCAGTCGAAAGTGCCGGTGATTGTGGATGCCGGTGTCGGCACCGCCTCGGACGCCGCCATCGCCATGGAACTGGGCGCCGATGGCGTGCTGATGAACACCGCGATCGCCGGTGCGCAGGACCCCGCGGCCATGGCACTCGCGATGCGCCACGCCGTGATCGCGGGGCGGCTCGCCTACCGCGCAGGACGCATCCCCAAGCGGATGTACGCGACGCCCAGCAGTCCGACGACAGGCACGATCGCGTAAAGCCTTCCAGGGCCCCAGCACAAGAGCGCACTTCGGAGTACGATGTTCCCGCGTGGAACCCGAACGTCTTGAAGACCGCCTGGAGCGGATGGAGAAGGAACGCGCCGAGGCCGACCGGCTCTACAACGAGCGGCTGACGGCGGTGGATGTGTCCCTGCTGCGGCTGCCCGACTTTCCGCATCCGCCGCCTGCGTACGACGAGGCGCAGATCACACCGCTCAACGAATCATTCACCATCCTGCCGGATGGCCCCCCACCCATCGATCGGTCGCTGAAGGGGCGGCTGCGCGGCTTCATCTGGCGGCTCATCGGTCCGCCGCTTGACCGCCAGCAGACGTTCAACGCGGCGCTGGTGGATCATCTCAACCGCAACGTCGCCGCGCACCGGGAAGCGGAGCGAGCGATCGCCTCGACGTTGGAGCTGATCAAGGGCCAGACCGCGTCGCTGGTCAATTTTCAGGGTGCGTTATTGGGCCTGTTGCAGAGTCTCACGTTGTACGTGGACACCAAGGACCGCAGCATGGGTGGGCAGATTCATGTGCTCAATGCCGCCATCCGTGCGCTGGCCGACGACTGGATGAAACACTGGGAATCGCAGGGCGCGCGCGAGGCCAGGCGCGATGCCCAGCTACCCCCGCTGCTCAAGGCGTTTGAGGATCTCTCTGAGAAGGCGACCCTTGCGCAACAGACCAGCCTGCTGCTCAAGCGCGACGTCGAGCGCCTCCTGAGCACCGGCGCACCAGAGCACCAGAGCACTCAGACCGTAGATCTCAACTCCTTCAAATACGTCGGCTTCGAGGATCGCTTCCGTGGGTCACAAGCCGAGATCCGCGCCAAGCTTGAGGACTACGTGCCCCTGTTCCAAGGGGCCTCCCGAGTGATCGACCTCGGTTGCGGGCGTGGCGAGTTACTCGATCTGTTGCGCGAGTCCGGGATTGATGCGCACGGAATTGACATCAACAGTTCGATGGTGGAGATCTGTCTTGAGCGTGAATTGTCGGCGGAGACGACTGACGCACTGGGTTTCCTTGAGCGGCAGCCTGACCAGTCACTTGGAGGCCTCATCGCCATCCAGGTGGTGGAACACCTCGAGCCCGCGTACCTCTCGCGCCTGATCGAGCTCGCGTTTCACAAACTCGCGCCAGGTGCGCCCCTCGTGCTCGAGACTCTCAACCCTGCGTGTTGGACGGCGTTTTTCGAAAGTTACATCCGCGACATCACACACCGCTGGCCCCTGCACCCGGACACGTTGAAGTACATGGTTCAGGTCAGTGGCTTCAGTTCGGTGGAGGTTCAGTTCCGGGCGCCTGTGGCAGAAGGCGACAAACTTCAGCCCGTGCCGCAGCCCGAGACCCTGCCGGGAGGCGAACCGGATCCCCTGCTGCTCGACCTCATCGGCGTGGTGAACGCCCACGCGGGCAAACTCAACGCCCGGTTGTTCACGTTTATGGATTACGCGGTGGTGGCGCGGAAGTGAACGCGGCTCTCCGATGCGGCCAAGCCTTGGTCTGCCTCGGGATTGGTGGTGTGGCCGCGACGATTCTGGTGTGTTGGGCGACAGAGGCCTCGAGCCCCCCC
This sequence comes from Vicinamibacterales bacterium, assembly GCA_038319675.1. GTDB lineage: Bacteria > Acidobacteriota > Vicinamibacteria > Vicinamibacterales > SCN-69-37 > SYFT01. The sequence continues at coordinate 103,128 of JBBQDM010000007.1, read as the reverse complement.
GCGCTCATAGCGGCCGTGGGGGTTGTCGGTGTGGTCGCCGGATTCGCACCTTCGCTGGGCCTGCTGCTCGTGGCGAGCCTCGGCCCTTTGTCGACCGCGATTGCCATTTTGCTCGGTGCACCTTCTGATGTCTACACCCTGATCGAGGCGTGGTCGCTGGTATTTATTGGCGCCTGGGCGATCCGGGAGCTGGTGCGGCTCCTCCGCAGTCCGTCGGCCTGGCCGACAATCGTCTGGCTGCTCTGGGCGTGGAGCGCCTGGGTGATTGCCGTCGGAGTCCTTCATGCCAGCTCGGCTGGGGCCGCGTGGGGGGGAGACGATTTTTTTGGTCGGGCGTTTTTTGTCTCACCACGCTTCGGGGACCCGCTGCGTGCCTCTATCGCCATGGCGGCCGGGCCCTGGCTGGCGATGGCCGTGACAAGAACGGTGGTCTCGCGGGCCCAGGCGGTGCAACTCGCGTGGGCCTTCAGTCTCGGCGCGGCCGGTGCGGCCGCCTTGAATCTCAACCGGTTGGTTGAAGCCGCCTTGCGCTCCGAACAGCCCGTGGCCCGATTGGCCGAGCTCCTCGCAACCCAGCGCGTCAACGCCCTGTTCATTGATTTTAATGCCGCCGGCTCGTGGTTCGCGATGGCACTCGTCATGGCTTTTGGGGCGGCCGTCTGGGACCGCCGCTATCGGCTCACGGGTGCCGTGGCCATCGTGTTCACGGCCGGAGGCGTGGTCCTCTCAGGATCACGGGCAGCGGTGCTGGCTTTGGCTGTGGTCGGCGGGGTTGCGTTCATAGCGCCGTTGTTGCGGCGGCGGCGCGTTGTCGCATCGGCCCTGGTCCTGGTGTTGCTCGCCGCAGTCGTTGGCGGAGTCGCCGTACGCCGGCAGACGGCGTCGACTGAAAACATGCAGGCGGTGGAGTTTCGGGTTGAGATGCTGATTGCCGGATGGCGCATGGTAGCCGCGCACCCGGTGTTTGGCGTGGGGCCCGACGGATTCCACGGCGCTTCAGCCACCTACATGGACCCGGACATCCGCCGTCGTTTTTACCAAAACGAAAACGCGCACAACAACTTCGTGCAGATCTTTGCAGAAACCGGCATCATCGGCGGCGTGTTGTTCCTGCTGGTGGTGGGATACGTTGTGCGTCAGACCCTCGTGCTGGGCAAGACCGACAGGCGCCTCTCCGTGTTTGGCGCGGCGACCGTGGTGTTCCTGATCACCGCCCTCCTCGGTCACCCCCTGCTGATTCCCACGGTCGCGGCAGGATTCTGGTTGTGCGTCGGGATCGCGTCGAGCCTCCGGCCCCACGAACAGATGTCACCGCCCAATCAGCCGGTAATACCAACGCCCGTACAACTCGCGTAAGGCCACATGGGTCTGGGAAAGACCTCCTGGATTGGGCACAAAGTCCAGCACGCTCACGCCACGCCCGCCAGATCGAAAGTCGACCGGATAGGGGATAACGCGAAAGCCCACCCGTTCGAACTGCTCCACCGAGCGCACCATATGAAACGCGGACGTGACCAGCAGAATTGATCGCGGATCGGGGCCAACGGCCGGCACAAGGGTGGCAACTGCGCGGGCCTCGTCTGCGGTGTTTGACACACGGCCGGTGACCAGAATGCTCCCAGCGGGGACGCCGGCTTCACGCGCAAACCGTGCGAGCACCTCGCCCTCCAGCGGTGCATCGGGATCCCACGGCAACCATGCCCCGGTGAAGATCAGGACCGGCGCGCGGCCTGCCCGCCACAACTCGAGTCCACCAAAATAGCGGTCCGCATCCGTCCACTCACTGACGCCCGCAGGCCCAGGTGCGGTCGTCCGTCCCGTGCTCAGGACGACCACAGCATCGGCGACAGGCATTCCGTCCGGCTGCAACCGGACGCCATCCCCCTCGATCCGTCGTACGAGGACGTTTCCGACGGCGGGCAGACTCGCGATCAACAAAGTCACCAGGGCCGCAGCGATGGGCCAGCGACGCCGGCGGAGCAATCCGTATACCAGCAACAGCAGGACTATCCCGAGCGGCATGACAAACAGGGGAAGGATCTGGGCGAGGTAACTCACGCGGGGCTAGTGTAACCTTTAGGCCTATGGAGTTTCGTGAGACTGCGCTACCCGGCGTCCTGATTGTGGACTCCGATGTGTTCGAGGATGACCGCGGGTCCTTCACGCGCGCGTGGCGGCCGGATGAATTTCGTGCACGGGGCCTTGAGACACACATCGAGCAGTGCATGATGGCCTACAACCGCCGTCGTGGCACCATTCGCGGCATGCACTTCCAGGCGCCTCCGTTTGATGAAGTCAAACTGGTTCGGGCCACACGCGGCGTGGTCTACGACGTGATCCTCGACCTGCGCCCCGAGTCCCCCACGTTCAAAAAATGGATCGCCGTCGAGCTCAGCGCAGACAATCACCGCATCGTATACATCCCAAAAGGTCTGGCGCACGGCTACCAGACGCTCAGCGACGATGCCGAGCTGATGTATTTTGTGTCGGCCGACTATTCCCCCGCCCACCAGCGCGGCGTCCGGTACAGCGATCCGGCATTTGGGATCACGTGGCCCCTTGGCGCCCCCAGTGCGATCAACGAGCGGGATGCGACGTACCCGGATTTCACCGGCTGAGATTACTGGGCCGCGAATCTGGCCCGCAGCAGCACAAAACCTGCCATCAACACGAGGGTCGCGAGGAAGACCGAGACCACCAAAATCTGGAAGGCTCTTGAGGTGAACTCGCGGACGGTCGTGATCTGCGGCGGCTTTTCCGCCTGATACAGGCTCGACGCCGCCCTGAGCGTGACGCGGGAAATTTCGTCAAACAGTTCGTTGAACTTCGTCGCGACGGCAATACTCTGCTCCGTCAGGGTCTTGAGGCGCGCATCGAACGCGGCCTCCGGCATGAACGCCGAGGACATGGAGCGCATGCCCTGTTGGAGCGACTCAAAATACGTGACACGCACACGTCCCTCCTCTGCGTTCAAATTGGCGAGCAGCAACGCATCGGTGAGCTTCTGACGGTACTCCACATGCTCGACGCTCAACGCGATAATCCGATCAACAAATGATCGGTCGATCTGCGCAGTGACCGCAGAGCTGGACGAGTCCGACACACGCTCGGGTGACGATGATGCTGAGGCGGCAGTCGCGGCGCTCGTGTACTCGTGCAGCGCACTCCGGCTATAGCTGACACGATTTTCGGCGGCGCTGGCGTCCACCCGTGCGGACGCGAGCATGGACTCGACCCACGCCCGGCCCGCTGTGCCATCCATCTGCCCTGCCGCCAGAACGATGGGCACCAACTGGGCGTTGATGAGGCTGTCGAGTTCCGCCTCGAGTTGCTGCAACGTCGTCCCATCCGAGGTCCGCACCTGAACCGCACCAACGCGGGCTTTGACCTGCGCGACGTTGACGGCAAGTCGGCGGAGCCTGGCACGCAACATCTCAGCCCGGACCACCCGCATGCCCGCGTCCGCGGGAATATCGAGCACCGATGGAACAAAACGGTCCATCGGGAGCTGCAGCACGCCACGGGCCTTCTCGCTTTCCTCCGCCCAGAGCAGCAGCGTATCGGCCAGCGACTTGCTCATCAACACGTCGGGGAGTGCTTCACACTCAGTTGGCCGTACGAACACCAGTTGAAACATCGCGGGCAGGGCTTCCCGCCTGGTCTCGTATTCGGCTGCGAGATTCTGGCGGTCAACAAACGTCAGCCCTGGGTCCGCGAGACGGCCCTGGAATTCGGCGTCTAGAAATATCGCCTCCACCGACCGGCGTTCGACAAAAAACCCTGCCTTGAACGATTCAATAGGGCAGACGTCCGTCAGGGCGTTGCGGGAGTGGACCTGGTCCAGGACCGAGGCGGCCACAATGTCGACGGACGAAAACGTAAGACCGTTCGGGTACAGCCCCTTCTCGGCGCCGTCAAAGGTGGGCCGGAACTCCAGCGACGCGGTCGTGCGCGTGGGCTGATAGACCACGTAATACAGACCCGCACCGAACGCCACAGCCACGGTCATCGCTACCGTCACGCCCAGAATCAGCCGGCCCGAGGCTCTGAGTTGTGCAATCAACAGGTCGACGCGAATCGAGTCGTCCTGGTCATTCTGGTTCCGTTCACTCACGCTGCCCACCTCTTCGTGACAAGTTCACAGCACAGTATAAACCGCGGTGGTCACGACACCGAGGAGACTGATTCCAGATGCACCTGCATCCGCAGCAGGCGAACTTCGCTGGTGGCACACAGTTCCTCCAACTCCCGGAGCCGCTTCTGGTCCATCAGGCGGATGGAAATCACCACCTGGTCCACTGCACCATTCTCAACCAGCGTCACCAGGCTGTCATATGCGCCCAGAACCGGATATCCCATGACTCGCGAACCATGCGTCTCACGATCGTCATCGACAAACCCGATCAGCCTCGCCGGCGCTCGCCCCGGTGCGGACAATTCACGGACCGTCATCGCTCCACCCTCACCTGCGCCGTAAATCAGAATCCGGTCCCCCTGCCGCCGCCGTCGCACGAATTCCGCCATCAGTCTGAACGACGCCCGGCTCCCGGTCGTCAGCAGCATCAACAGCGCGGCATAGATGACAAAGATCGCCCGCGAGTACGACTCGAATCGAAACAGGTACAGGATCGCAAAGAGGATCAGGAGCATTCCCACGCCGACGGCCTTCCCGATCGTCACCGCGTCCATGATGCTGAAATGGCGCCAGACTCCGCGGTACACCCCGATGAGGAAAAACACGGGCAACTGGATCCCCAGCACGATCGGGAGGCTCTGCAGAAACAAGGGAAAATACTCGACCAACCAGACGCCTTCAAAGCGCAGGCGATACGCCCAATAGTAGGCCGCTGAAATCAGCACAAAGTCGAGGAGCACCTCCGCGACCCGCCGTTTGTTCATGAACTCGATAAAGATCGTGGTGACACGCCCCGAGCGCAGGACCGAGACCTCGTCTTTTCCGTAGACACGGACTCGGGTCAGAAACACGGCAAACAGCACCATCGAGGCCAGAAACACCGCGACGGCAAACAGTCCTCCGACGGTGGTGAGGCGCTGCACCCCCCAGGCCGCCAGCCCCCCCAGTGCCGCCAGTGTCCACAAGACCATCACGGCCGTGCGCTCGGGGAGGCCGATGGCTACCAGCCGGTGCGACGAATGGTCGCGGCCGCCGTGCCAGGCCCGCCGACCAGACAACGTGCGCAGCGCGGTAACAAGCAACATGTCGAAAATTGGAATCAGCAGGACGAGCGCCGGCACGGCCACCACCGCGAGAATGCCAGGCTCACTCGAGCCGCCACGCAGGGCCAGTGACATGGTCGCCAGCGTGAGGCCGATAAAGAGACTGCCGCTGTCTCCCATGAAGATAGAGGCGGGGTGAAAATTATAAACAAGGAACCCCGCCACCGCGCCGACCATCGCCGCAAGAAACAAGGCCTGCGGGAGCGCCACATCGATCGGGCCATGCCCGACCAGCAGGCTGAGCCCAGCGACAATGCCGACACCGGCACACAGCCCATCCATGTTGTCGAGCAGGTTGAGCGCGTTGGTGATCGCGACCAGCCAGAACACGGTGGCCACCATATCGAGGGCTTCAGCCTCAAACCATCCGAGCCGGAGATCGAAGTACACCAGCACCGACGCCAGCGCCAACTGCGCCACCAGCTTGGTCGCCGGCTTGAGGGGGATCAGATCGTCGGTGAATCCGACGAGAAAAATGCCGAAGCCCGTGGCGGCGAACAGGACAACATCGCCAAGAGGCCGGATAAAGAAGAGCGCGCACATCGTGACCAGCACAATCGCCACGCCGCCAAACAACGCCGTCGGTTCCCGATGCCACCGGTCTGCGGTCGGGCGAGCCACCCGGCCGGTCCGGCGGGCAATCGCGCGGCAGGCCGGCACCAGCACCAGCGACAGTGCGAAGGCGCCTCCGAAATAGGCGGCGAGCGTCCACCACGCAGTCACAGTGTCACTCCCTTAGCTCGTTTCTCTCCGACGGGACCGCCCCGACCGTGCGGGGGTGGCGCCAAGTTCCTTGATTGCGGACTGCACATACTCCAGAGACGTCAACAACCGGGTAATCCCCGGCACATCGAGGCGCACAGTATTGTGAGACGTGTAGTCGTCAAGGTCGGACACGCGCTGCTCGCCTTCCGCCACGTATTTTCGGTAGTTCAGGTCCCGGCCATCAGCTGCCACGCGAAAATACCGGCCCATCTCCTCTGCGCGTGCCATTTCTTCACGCGACACCAGCGTCTCGTACAGCTTCTCACCGTGCCTGGTGCCAATCACCGCCGGCCGGCCTCGTCGGCCAAACAGTTGCTGAATCGCCGTGGCGAGGTCTCCGATTGTCGAGGCCGGCGACTTCTGAATGAACAGGTCCCCCTGTCGTGCGTGTTTGAAGGCATGCAGCACCAGATCCACCGAGTCCTCCAGCGACATCAGGAATCGGGTCATCTTGGGATCGGTGATCGTCAGGGGCGCGCCGCCTCTGAGCTGGTCGATGAACAGAGGAATCACCGACCCGCGCGACGCCATGACGTTACCGTAGCGGGTCGCACACACCACCGTCCCTCCTTTGGGGATGCCGCGTGACCGCGCGACCATCACCTTTTCGGCCAGCGCCTTCGACATCCCCATGGCATTAATGGGATAGGCCGCCTTGTCGGTGCTCAGGACCACGACCCGTTTGACGCGATTGTCAATCGCCGCCGACAACACGTTGTCGGTGCCCATCACATTCGTACGGACGGCCTCCATGGGGTAGAACTCGCACGACGGCACCTGCTTGAGGGCGGCGGCGTGAAACACGATGTCCACGCCAACCATGGCACGGCTGATGCTGTCCGCATCCCGCACATCGCCCAGGTAGTACTTCACCTTGTCGTTCGCGATCGCAATCCGCATGTCCTCCTGTTTCTTCTCGTCGCGACTGAAGATGCGAATCTCGCGCACCCGTGTCTTCAGAAACCGATTCAGCACCGCGTTTCCGAATGACCCGGTCCCCCCCGTGATCATCAATACCCGACCATCAAACATCCGCGACACGACCCCTCCGAATTCGCAAGTCCAGAAGCTCGACGAGGCGCCTCGCCTGCTGCCCAGCCTCAAAGTGCTCAAGAAAGTAGGCACGCCCGGCTGCACCAAGCTGCCGACGTTCCTCTACAGACATGGCGCGCAAGGCCCGGACACGCTCGGCCAGGGCCACCGCGTCCCCGGCCGGGCAGGTGAGCCCCGCGCCAGCCTCTGACACTATACGCGCCCCCTCGCCGTCCAAAGAGGCGATTATGGGTCGCCCCGCGGCCAGATAGGCCTGCACCTTGCCTGGCACCGTCAGCGCAAAAATTTCGTCCGGGTTCAGGCTCACGACCACCGCCTCGGCCTCACGGTAGATAGCCGGCATCGCCGTCATCGGAAATCGCCCCGCCAGCACCACGTTTGTCAGGCCTAGGACCTTCACCCGTTCGCGGATCCAGTCCAGCCGGCTGCCGCTGCCGACAAACACCAGCTTTACGTCGTCGAGATCGCGGAACAGGCGGGCGGCTTCCACCAGGGTGTCGACAGCCTGCACCGTGCCAATGTTGCCCGCGAACACAATGCAGAAGTCCCGCCGCAGGAGCGTGACCAACTCGGCGGGAAGTACGGACTCCCCCGCTTCCGTCGCGGAGACACTTTCGCCCGGCAAGGCATTGGCGTAATAAAACGTCTTGCCTCCGGCGCCATACCGCGCGACCCGATCAAAAAACCCGCGTGACGGGACGAGGATGGTGTCCGCACTGGCGTAAATCCACCGAACCATCACGCCAACCAGCGACAGGGCAAAACGATTGCGCACGTATCCCGTGGCCGCGAGACTCTCGGGCCACAGGTCCTGCACCCAGATCGCAAGATGTGCTCGGAGCCGCCGCTTGAGCATCATCGCCGGGATGGCCATGGTCAACGGCGAGGGCGCAAAAACGACGATGGCGTCAAAGGTCTGCCCACGCAGCAGCGAGGGCATCCAGCAGACACCCGACCAGACGAACGAAAAATAATTGCGGATCAAATTCACCGCGCCACCCGATCGGCGGCCACGCATCGGCACACGGTGGACAGGCAGAGTGCCGTCGAGCAGCTCCACCTGCGTGCCGGTCTCCGTATAACCCGGAAACACCTGCCCATCGGGATAGTTGGGTTTCCCCGTGGCGACCGTCACGTCGTGGCCCTGGTCGCGAAGGGTGCGACACAGGTCGGTAATGATGAACGATTCCGGCCAGAAGTACTGGCTGACGACGAGGAGCTTCACGCGTGTCCATCCACAGGGTGATGGTCCCGCGCGACCGTCGCCAAAAACGCAAACGTCTCTGTCGCGCACCGGGTCCACGAATACGCCGCAGCCTCGCGGTACGCGGCGTTCGCCAATGCAGCCCGCCGGTCGGGATCGTCGAGGAGTGCGGCGAGGGTCGCCTCGATGTCGGCCGCGTCCTCCGGATCAAAATACACACCGGCCTCCCCCAGCAACTCGGGCATCGCCGAGCGTCGCGAGCACGCGATCGGTAGACCGGCTGACATGGCCTCTGTGAGGATTTGCCCAAAGGATTCGCAGCTCGAGGCAAAAATGAACGCCTCAGCTTCCGCATAGTGGCGATGCAAATGGGCGTAGTCGACGGGCCCAAGATACCGAATGGTGGTGCCGGCCGGATCAAGGCGCCGCAGGACGGTAGTGAGTTTCGCGACCTCACCGGGTGAACCCGGGCCGACCAGGTCCAGCGTCACTGCGCGTCCCTGACGCCGCAGCCGCATCACGGCGTCCGCCACAACGGCCTGATGTTTGTAGGGCAGAAGTGCGGACACATACAGTAAACGAAAGGGCTGCTCCGGCGAACAGTCGCGCATCGCGCGTTGTGGTCGGGGCGCAGCGGCAAACCTGGGATCCAGCCCGTGCGGGACCACCGCCGCCTTGCCTGGCAGCACACCGAGGGTTGCGCTGATAAACGCACGCGCGTGTTCAGTCAGAAAGATCACGCCATCCGCCTGTCGAAAGGTGCGGCTCTGGGTCCGCGCGAGCAACAACATCTTCAGCGTCATTGGTGACCAGCCAAACCGCCGCAGCTCCGCCCACTCAAACGGCAACAAATTCTGATTGAAGGTCACCATGGGTCGGAATCGCCCCGTGTAGGACCCGCCTGGGGAGAAGAGCATGTCGCACTCAGCCGCCTGGACGACGCGCGTCAACTCCGTGACTTGCCACACGGTGCGAAATGGCAGCGCACGGTCGAGCATGGGCACATGGCGGACGTCCAGCCAGGGGCGGGCCGGCAACAGGGACGCGGTCTGCCGTCCAGACCAGACGATGACCCGTGTGAACCCATGGCTGACTGGATCGGCCGCGGCCAGCAATTCCACCAGATGGGTCAGGCCGCCGCCGGCGCGAATGTTTGCAGCGTCAATGCCCAGAATCACGTCGCACCAACATGACGGCGGTCAACGCGCCGAGGAAGATAAACGGCGCGGCACTTCTGAATCCGAGCCCACACCCCAGGACCAGCAGCATCAACGTCATGAACCGGTGGCGCACCGGCGGCGGCAAGTCACGCGTCAGTCGCGCGACAGGTCTCGCAAACGCCAGGATGAACAACACCGTCCCGACCAGACCGCTTTCATAGAGCAAACGGACAAACTGGGAATTGGGATTGCCGGCCTCCGTCGCGTCGACAACGAGCCGTTTGTTTGCCGCAGCTGCGGACCCCAATCCCGATCCGACGACGACGGGGAGCAGATCTCCCTCGCGTATTTTCAACACGAGGTCATAGACCGGATACACACTGTCTCCCTGTGATGCCAACGCTCCCGGCAGCGTGTCCCGCTGCTCAAGGGCCTGCCAGACCCCCTGCAGGTTGGCAGCGTACATCTGCGCGCGTGGCAGATTACGGACGGCCAGCACGGTCAACGCGCCCACCACCAACACCACCGTCACCAACTGGAAGATGCGGCGAAAGGACATGCGCCGCAACGTTTGCGCCACAAGCATCGCCACAAACGCGGCGATCCCGAAAAACCCCGCTGCACTCTGGGTGAGCATGGCCGCACCAATGATCAGCGGCGTCCAACCTCGCCACAACCGGCGACCGTGATACCAGGCACGCAGGTGCAGCATCGCGAGGCCAAGAAACAGGAATACAAACGCATGGCGCGGTTCCCCAGCGAGACCGTGGAACCGGGCGCCAACCATTCGGAGGTCGTACAGGTGGCGCGGCACGATTTCCACGCCCAGCAACGCGGCCGACGACAGGCCAATCACGCCGACGACAAACGACAACACGAACATGCCGCCAAATACTTTGAAGAGATAGTCCAACTGGCGGGGCGTCCGGAGCATTGTCCTTGGCAGCACCACGAAATACCAGAAGTAGTACACCGCGATGACGTACTCAAACAGGGGCCGCACCAGCGCTGAGTTCAGCGTCGACGCATACGTCACAATGCCGGACGGACTTTGCAGCGGAACGTCAAACGCTCCAGACAACGCGCCGATGACGCCCGCCACGACGGCGAGGCCCACGTACTCGAGATAGGTGTGGTCGAGCGACCACCTCCACGACGACCGAGGCAGACGTATGTTCGGGGTGAGCAGCCGCACGGCGAGGCGAGTCACCAGGACAAGCACCACCACGGCCTGCAGCAGACGTGAGACGTTGCCGGTCACGCCGGTCACGTTGCTGGCGAACAGGACAAAAAAGAGCATCGGCTCGAGCACCACGGACCAGACGTACAGTTTGGTCAGTCCGGGCAGCCGGTCAACGCTCATGGCGCCTGGAGTCCGACGACCGCCTCAAAACGCCGACGCCTCGATGCCGAATGCCACTCGGTGATGCCGCCCACGGCCGCCCGGACACGGGCCAGCGGCATGACGGCCTCGATGTTGGACCTGTCGATCGCGAAGGGATTGCCGTGTGGCCTCAGGGGCGAGGCAAACGTCGTGAAGGCACAGTCGTAGGTCTGCTGCACCAGGGCAAACCCCCGGGCCGAGTAGTTCTCGACCGCACCAAACGGCCAGCAGAACGTGCGGACCGCCGTACCCAGGGCATCCTCCATCCGCCGCTGTGCGATGACAATCTCCTCTTCGAACTCCGATGGGCTCAGCCCATCCCCGATCGACTGGTGCGTCATCGTGTGACAGCCGATGGTGTGCCCACGCCGCACGAGATCCCTTGCGTCTGCCCACGACATCGGCAGGAAGTCCTCGGTGCTCCACGACGATGGCGGGGCCCCTGCAAAGATCCGATCTCCGGCAAACGTCCGCGCGTCCGTTGGATGTGAGGCGAGATCCGGGTAGGCGGCGGGGAGAAAAAAGAACCCCGGAACGCCCTCCTCATCCAACACGTCGGCCGCCACGGTGTAGTGATTCTTGAAGCCGTCATCAAACGTCAGGAGCAAGCCGGGCCGAGCCAGACGGCGTCCCCCGTCGAGATACGCGGTGAGTCCCGCCGCATCGAGTATTTCAAAGTGGTGACGGAGGTAGCGGATCTGACGCACAAAGGACGCCCGGTCCATCACGCGGGTGGCGTGATAGTTCACGGCACGGACGATCGGCCCGCGGAGCCACTGGCTGTTCATGACGCGAGAAACGACCCATGTCAGGCCGCTGACGTCGAACCCTGTGGCCACCAGATCACGTTTGTTCATCGTCCCCGCATGACCTGTTCGGCCGCCTTGCGTCCACTCAGGATGGCCTCGTCACTCCAGAGGTACGCCCATTCGCCATACCGGCCGCACGGTCGGATGCCGTGGGCCTCAAGGTAGGTGTGAATCGTCTTGACGGCTGCGCGACGATCCGCATCGAAGATGACGTAGCCGTATCTGATGGGAATGGTTTCACTGAAGACGATCTCGTCGTCCGGGCGCAGGACCCCGGCCTTCCGCAGGTCGGCCTCCGCACGCGCGGTCATTTCTTCCCGCGACGGCGGCCACGGATCGTTGGGGCCGAACGCGATTTCGCACGACACGGAACTGCAGCCGTCGGGCACCATCTTCGGCCCCTTGTTGAAGGGGAAACTGATCCGGAAGAACGAATACTCGCGTTCCGGGTAATAAATCCAGTGTTTGGTCGTCAGCCCCGGGCGGTTGATGCCGAAGTTGACCACAAAAATCGAGTTACAGCGCAACCGGCTGGCGGCCTCCACAACGTCGGACGGCGGGTCTACCAGCAACTTGACCACCTCGGGCAGCGGCAACGTGCTCAGGCAGGTCTCGTACGGAATCACCTGATGGTGATTAAATTCGACCTGGCGCCGTCGGGCGTCGATGCGTGTGACACGCATGCCCACACGGGTGCGTTCGGTCACCGTCGACGCGATCGATTCGCCAATCGTGCCGAAGCCGCCCCGATCGGGATACAAGAACTCGGCATTGATGCCGAACCCCTTGGTCTGATCGCGGAGCGCGCCCTCCAGCACCTCGTCGAGGCTCGGGCGGGGATGACGCACACTCACCCACTCTGTCGTGAGTGTGCGCGCGGGGACACCCCAGAACTTCTCGCTGTAGGGCACCATGAAGTGTGAGGCGATCCCCTTCCCGAACATGAAGTGAATCCAGTCCTCGTAGTGCTTGATGGCGTTACGATCGGTGAATTCGTTCTGGATGAACCCGACCAGGCAGTCCTTGACGATATCGATGGGCAGCCCGTACGTGTTGGCCTGGAACGGATATCGGGTCATCGCGCCGAACGACTGAATCCACGCTTCACGCACCCGCGGCTGGAGATTCGCACCGGTCTTCGCCAGCAGGTCCAACACATAGGCGTTTTTGGTGTGCAGCACGTGAATGCCTTCGTCGAAGACAAACCCGTTATTACGACTCGACTTGGCGTGGCCGCCTGTGCGGGCCTCGCCCTCGAAGACCAGTCCATCGCTATGGTGTGCGGCGGTGAGGCCGGCGAGGCCACCGCCAAGAATCATCAACATACAACACTCCGAGTCCGACCGGCGTAACGCAGACGGCGCACGCGCTCGTTCAACGCCGAGGCGAATGGCCGCAGGCCGGGGATCAACAATGGGGAACCTGTAAATAACGCGGCATACACGATCGCCGTCGGGAAGGCCGCCAGCGCGCCGGCCCATTTCACGCCGGGCCCCAGCCGCCGGTAGACCACCTTCCGCATGGTGTCCATCTCGGCGGGTGTGAGCGAGAGATCCAGGCCCACACGCTCGAGCGTGGTTTCGACACCGCGGATCAGGGCCACGACATCGGCCTTCGACGACGCGCGACGCCACCAGGCATCCTCGAGGCGCAGCAGCGAGCCGAGGCCCGCCACATCGGTGCCGTCGCTGAACCGCGCGAGCATCGCATCGTGCAGGTCCTGCGTGCGCTTCCACTGCAGCGCATATTTCGTGATGGACTGTCGCGCCGCGTGGTCGCGCTGGCCCACCAGATACTCCGGCACCACGCCGGCGCTTTTGCCCTTCAACGCCATACGCATGGTCGTTTCGAAATCCTCGACCGGGGACATCGACGGATCAAACCCACCCGCATCGAGCATCGCCTGTCGTTTGAACATGATCGACGGGTGCCAGATCGGACATTTCCCCAGCAGCAGCGGGCCCAGGAATCCGCCGTTGTCGTCGACGCAGGTCCGCCAGTTCCGCAACCGCTCGCCGCCATGGTTCAGGCCATATTCCCACGTACAGGTGATATCGAGATGCGGGCGTTCACGCATGTACGTCAACTGCGCCTCAAGGCGGCGAGGCATCGAGACATCGTCCTGATCCAGTCGGGCGATGTACTCGGCGCGGGCCAGCTCGATCCCGCGATTCATCGTGCGCGCGGTACCGAGGTTTGGACGATTCTCGATGAGACGGATCCGCGGATCCGCATACGACTGGATGCAGGCGACCGACTCGTCGGTGCTCGCGTCGTTGATGATGAGGAACTCAAAGTCCGTGAAGGTCTGCGCCAGAATGCTTTCAATGGCGGGCTTCAAGTGGGGCAGCCCGTTATACACGGGCATGAGGACGGTGACAGGCGGAGTCATGGGCGGCCCAACAGCGGGATCAGTTCCGCCTCGACATAGTTGCGCAGCGCGTCCTGCCAGACCGGCATCGTGTTGATGCCCAGCAGGTCGAGCTTGAAGTTACGCAATGCTTCAGACGCGGCGCGGGGTGCCGGCAGCGGGTAGTGATCGGAGGTGACCGGACTGACCTGCACATCGGGCCGTTCAAGAATGGCGCAGAGTTCTTTCGCGATTTCGAATCGTGAACACGCGCCCTTGTTGGCCAGGTGGTAGGTGCCGAAGTATCCAGTGTCGAGCAGTGCCCGGATGCCTGTCAGCATGTCGGGACAATACGTGGGGCTGCCCATCTTGTCGCTCACCGCAGTGAGGCTCGACCGACCGTCGTGGATGAACTGCACCAGTTTGCCGACGAACTTCTTGTCTTTTTCGCCTCCGCCAATCATCCATCCGGCGCGAACCACGAAATACCGGGAGAGCAGCGACTCCACGATGCGCTCACCGGCGAGTTTGGTGTCGCCGTAGACATTGGCGGGATGAGGCGCGTCGAATTCGGTGTACGGCTCAGCCTTGTCGCCGGCAAACACGCCACCGGTGCTGATATAGACCATCACGGCACCGTGACGCTGACACGCCAACGCCACGTTCTGCGTCCCGATGGCATTGGAGTGGTAGGCCCAGTCAGGTTCCTGCTGGCAGCGATCCACATCGGTGGCGGCAGCCAGATGCAACACGACGTCGGGCTTGATGTCGCGGGTCAACCGCATTACCGCACCGGGATCGCGAACATCCAGCGCTTCAAAACCCGGAACCGCATCGGTCAGGATCAATTCGGCGTCGGCAAACTGGGCGGCGACGTAGCTGCCGACCATTCCACCGGCGCCCGTCACCAGGATCCGCTGCTGTTGTTGCTCACTCATGCTCTGCGTCCTTGCCCTGCCACGTGTGCTCGACGTCCCGACCTAGACCGGCCGCATGCGCCGCAAGAGTGCCTGCGCGGCCATGGTGGTCACGGACAGCCCGGTCCGGACCCACGTGCCCTTCTGGTGGATCGTCCGTCCACCCATCCGGTCCTTGAAATGAAAGACTCCAGGGTTGCCGGCCGGATCGAGGCCCTCAAGATTGTAGGTCACCGCACCCGCCGCCTGCGCCCATTGTAGGGCGGTCCACTGGATCAGGTTGGAGGCCCCGCGCTGAAACGACGCGTGTGTACTCGGCACGCTGGCCCCGACGAGGTAGCCGGCCCGCTGATGGAAACGCACCATCAACGCCGCGGAGACCAGAACGCCATCTGCGGCAGTGGCCGCAAACACGACGGCGTCTCCGCTGAACATCGGCACAAATCGCTGCGCGACGGGCTCAGGAACCCCCACAACAAACCCCTTGCGGATCGCGGTGGTGCCGGCCAGTTGATACAAATCGTCGAGCCGGTCAGGCGCGTCATGGCGTGTGATCGTGATCGCCGATTCTTCGCCCTTGTGCAGGTCGTTGCGCCACTTCTTGTGAAACCCTGCCCGAATGGCGGCAAGGTCCTGTCTGAGGTCCAGGTGCGCGGTGATCCCCGCGCCGACCGGCCTGAATCCGCGGCGGCGCAACACGAGGTCGGAGATGTGGTCGCGGTCGACATACCAGTCGCACACCAGGACGGCTCGTGGCAATCGGGCGATCAGGGCGTCCAGCATGCGACCGAGCGCATCGTCGCCCCCCGCCGCCTTCTGCCAGACCGGGCCTCGCGGGCAGTACACAAGTTGCAGTCCGTACCGGGACTTGACCAGACACTGCGCCGCCGCGACCACCCCGGTCCCGTCGCGCAGGGCCACCCGCAGCGGCACCCAGCCGTCCGGACGCCGCGCCTCGCCCCAGGCGAAGCTCTGCGTGAACTCGGCATCGGTGAACGCGCCACAAAGGGCGTCCCACTCTTCAGGCGACTCGATTGAACTCAGCAAGAATCTGCTCCAGATGTGACGGCTGAAGGTCCTGATGGACCGGGAGTTCGAGCACACGCGCGGCCAGGAACCTCGCACCGCGCAGGTCCGCATCGTCGGCGGGCACGCGGTCGAGGACGGGCGCCTCCGGAAATCCCATGTTCAGCACGAGACCCCGTTGCGCCAAGGCGGCGGCGACCCGATCCCGTTCGTCGTGCAGCAGCGGAAAACTGAAGGGCACGACGCCCTCGGGCAGCGTCGGATACAGCGCCGATGCGCCAATGCGGGCGAGGTAGAAGTTGTAGTTCGCTCGACGCCGAGTGGCAAACGCGCTGACATCGGTCGCGCCGTAAATGCGGCGGGCCATCGAGGACATCGCGGTGATGGGACTGACCGGTGCCGTGGCATCAAGACTTCGGACCGCAGCGGATGATGGCACGCCGCCGACGGGTGGACGCCACTGCAGCCAAAAACAGGCTCCCTTGACCGCCAGTCTTCCGAGGCCGGCCAGTGTGGTCATGCCCCTCGGCTGGGCGACCACCGGGTGCACTCGAAAACGGGGCTGAGTCACGAGGGCACCGCCGTCGGGCAGCGGCAGCGATTTTCGCAGGCTGAAGATGGCGGCATCTCCCACACTTCCGAGTTGACGTCCGCCGGCCTGCCCAAACAAGGCGTGGGCACAGTCCTCGATGAGAGAGACACCCGCCGCGTCCGCCACGGCGCGCAGCCTCGCCACATCCTGCGGGAAACCAAAATAATGCACGACGTAAATCGCTCTGGTGCCGGGATGGATACGCCGCGCGATGTCGTCGGGATCCACCGCGCCCCGCTCATCCACGGCGTACCACTCGGGCCGCACGCCGGCCGCGCGAAACGCCCCGACCACTTCCGCACAGAGGTAGGCCGGCGCGAGCACCGAGTCATCGGCCCGCAGTCCCATCCCCTCGAACAGCGCGCGAATGGCGTCGCTGCCGCGCGAGTAGAACTGGGCGTTCCCGTCATCGAGCGCCGGAAACAGCCCCGCCTGCGCCGGACCCAGCAGATGGCGAAGCCCCAGTGACGGCGCGGCAGGAATAAAAGGTCGACTCATGCCGGGCGCCGGTTGCGTCGCAGCCAGCTCAGCACGGGCGGGCCCGGAGGCCGACCCGTCTGCTGAAAACCGATTCGCCGATAGAAGCGGGGCAACGCGGAGACGCGGCCGTCGACCATAAGCAACAGCCGATCTTTCTTCAAGACGCGCAGGTCACGCAGCACCCGGGTGAGCACAGCAGGGTAGATCGCGCCAGGCACGTCCGGGCGTGTAAACACCGGGCCAATATAGACATCGTTGTCACTAAGCTCGCCCACGGGAAGCGTAGCCAGGACAGAAGCCCTCGCATTCAGGTTGACCCAACTGTAATGAACGATGCTGCCCGACACTTCGGCCAGATAACAGCGGACCGACGACGAATCACCAATCGACTGAAAATACCGGCGCTCGTACGCGAGGTGCCCTACGAGGAACGGAAACACCTCCGCCTCGATACGGGGCACATCGAGCGGCGTCGCCTCGTGGATGAAGATACTGGCCGGAGCCGGGAATTCGGAGACCGTGTCGGTCATGCGTGCGGCAAAGTACACGAACTGGTATTTGTCCCACGTGTGGTACTTCGCAAACTGCGCTGTGGTGCGGAGCGTCTCCACCAGGCCTCGTTCAGCGAGACTTGCCGCGACTTGACGTACGCGACTCATCAATTCGTGCGGCCCCGAGATTGTGGCGGATCCAGAAACACCTGAATCGTCTGTTCAGTGAGGGGACTCAGGCACTCAGCCCGATGCTGTTCAGCCCAGGCACGGGTCGCCGTGGTCCGCTCCGGCAAATGGCTCAGCAGGTCGAGCACGTGGTGCTGTAGATCGTCGACCGTATACACAGGTGCGACCGTCCCCGGCAACCATCCAAGAGGGTTCAGATCAAGATCGGTCTCCCGCCCCACGACCACGACCGGGATGCCCGCCAGCAACAGCTCAAGGCCGGTCGTCGTCCCCGAAGGGACCACTGCGCACGACGCCAGGCGAACACATTCGGCCATTTCACCAACCGCCCTAATGAAATGTTCCGGGAGCACGCGACCGTTACACGCGGTACGCCAGTTGGTCTCGCTCATCATCGGGTGTGTCTTGAGCAACACCTGGAGGGTCGCACAGTTTGCAAAAGCCTTGTGCACCTTGTCCATGACCTCGGCCGCTGTGCCGGTATCCAGCGGCACCATCACCAGGATCGTGTTCGCCGGAGGCTCGGCCTTTGAGAGTGCCTGCAAGTGCAGGTACCGCAGCGATGGCCCGATTCGGAATTCGGCCCCGGCAAATCCCTCTCGTGCAAACAGGTCGGCCGCGAAGGTCGAGTTGCACACAATCACATCCGGATGCGGTGCCTCGGCATGTTCGGCCTTCGTGGTGAACATGTGCAGTTGCAGCGGATACGGCGCCAAGTAGTGTTGAAACCCGACCGTAGTCACCGCGGGCATGTGGTGGCGCAAGGCCAGGACCTGAGGCTTCTCGGTCACCATGTTCTCAAACTTGTCGAGGAAGATGTCGAACTCAATCCTGCGCGCCTTGAGGGCCGCAATGAGCCGCGTATACCGGATGAACCGCGTGAGGCCCGTATCCCCAGCAGCCACCCGCGCGGCATCCCGCATCAAATGGCCGACCCGGATGCCCCCAACCACCTGGGTGGAAGGCACCAACCAGAGTTGCCCGATGACAATGCCCGCGGCCCAGACATAGTCGCGGAGACGGTAATAGTCTTCCGGCAACAAACACGGCGTGGGACTGTTGCGGAGCGTCGTGAACGCGGCCCGGCGAGACCGGGTGACATTCTCCAACCAGGGCACCACCACGACGTCACAACCACGTGCCCGCAGGTGCTCCGGCAGCACGGTGAAATACCGATCACTGCTGCCGCCATACTGCCGCAACGCCGCCTCGTCGATGCAGCAGTGCATCAGCACGCGCGTGACACCCTCCCGCGTGAAAGGTGTGACCGGGCGTCCCGTGGTCCTCGCGTCGAGAAGATCGCGCACCGAACGCAACAAGTGGAGCGCCCACACGCCGCAGAATCGGACACCCCACCTGACCTTCTCAATGACCTCGGGAAACCAGCGAGGTCCGGTGACAGGCCCCCCACCTGCGGCGTGCGCCGCAATGGTTCGCAGCACCGCCCGGTTGTCCGAGACGATCAGTGTCGGCGCATCCTGCCCCGCCAGAGCGTCAAGGGCCAGGCGCACCAGACACAGGTGGCGGAAAAGAGGAGAGACGTAGGTGTTGCGTTCGGCGAGACGTGAGGCCCACCACCGCAGACCACCGGGAGACTGATCCCGAAGGGCCACCACCCAGTCCACGAACGGCCCGCGCAGGGCTCCGGCCACCTGTTGGAGCGCTGCGCCGGAAGGCACTCGTTCAAAGCCCTCCCCGAGCGCGGCCTCCCACGCGAGGGCGTCGCTGTAGCGCCGACCGAGGAACAACCACCGCACGGGCTTCGACCCGGCCTGCCGGCGCCACGCCGTCGCCAGCCGAAGCACGCGGCCCCGCTCGTTCACGTGGGCCAGATGCACCGGGCGCGGGTCAGGCACGCTCGGCAAAATCCGCAATCACCCGGGACAAGCCGACCAGGTCAGGTAACACCGGCACGCCCAGGTCGGACCAGTCGGGGCCCTC
The DNA here is from genome assembly GCA_038319675.1 of Vicinamibacterales bacterium. Taxonomy (GTDB): domain Bacteria; phylum Acidobacteriota; class Vicinamibacteria; order Vicinamibacterales; family SCN-69-37; genus SYFT01. The sequence goes on along the minus strand of JBBQDM010000007.1, from coordinate 83,529 downwards.
CGCTGTTGCCCGGGCCACGAACCTGACGCCCGCGGCGGTGGCGCCGTCATAGTCCGTCATCGCGTCACCCACAAACAGCAGATCATCGGGCGGCAGATGCGGCCCCAACAGACTCGACAACACCACGTCCTTGGTCCGCGGCGATCCAAACACACCGGAGAAATACGGGGTCAGGTCGCGGCGCTCGACAATCTCGCGCAATTCAGGTTCCGGCGTCCCCGACACCACAAACAGCGTGAAGTCCCGCGCATGAAGTTCCCGAATGGTCTCAAGCGCCCCTGGGACCCACGGGGCGTCGACGACCCCGGCAAACGTGAGACGCTGAAACTCCTCACACAAGGCTTCCAGCTGCGCCTCGGGCAGCGGCCGCCGCAGAATCTCGCGATAGTAGTGGCGGATTTTTTCGACGCGCGACACGCCGCCGTGGGCGAGATGGTACGCCACGACCTGGGCCACCACCTCCGGGCCTTCGCCCTGGAAGAGCCGGGCAAACGCCTGTGTTTTTACGCTGACGGATTCAACGATGACGCCGTCGAAGTCGAAGGCCACCGCACGGATCATGGGGCCTGGTGATCGCCTCGCGCGTGGATCTCATGGAGGCACTCGAGCAAGCCCTGGCCCATGTCGACATAACAGTTCCCCACAAGTTTGTCGCCCACTTTGGGTGTGAACGAGTAGGGCGTCATGGTGTAGTGGGACTTGTTGGGCTGATCGGAAAACTCGACCACAAGATCGCGCCGAAGGATTTCCTCGATCATTTTCAGCAGATCAACAGCACGCGTCGGGTGATGTCCCGAGATGATGATGTGCCGCATCGCGTACTCGTCACCAAGCACCTCTGCAGTCAACCTGGCGGCATCGCGCACGTGGATGTATTCGCGGACATCAGCCTGCGACCCGCCGTAGCGGATCCGACTCTCAGACAACGCCTGACGCAGATACCGATACAGACTATTGCGTGTGTCGGCCCGGGGACCGTACAGACTGCCATACCGCAAGATCGTGTACGGCAGGCCGAATCGGCGGTGGTATTCCTCGACGTATAACTCCCCCGCCTGCTTGCTGCAGCGGTAGAAGCCGCCGAGTTCGCTGTACACATAGACCGTGCTGGCGTAGAAGAAACGTTTGATTTTGGCCTCTACCGACGCCTCGAGCACAATCGCGGTCCCGAGAATGTTGCGGCGAATCGTATCGAGCGGACGTGTCGTCGCATCGTCGAGGTCGGCAAGCCCGGCAAAGTGATAGACCACGTCTGCACCGACGAGCGCCGCCTTGACCTGGTCCGGGTCAAGAATGTCACCGACGATGACGCGTTGCCCTTCTGAGGCGTACTCGGAGGGCTTCAGGTCATAGATGGTGACGGCGTGGCCACGCGCGGTCAGGGCATCCGCCACATGACTGCCGAGAAAGCCCGCGCCGCCGAAGACGACCACGTTCATGGTCGGCGACCGGCCACCCGCCACGAGTCGTACCGATGTTCGAGGGCGTCAACCTTCTCCATCTCAAGCTTGCCCATCACGGTCCGATCCGCACTGAAATATTTCCAGAACAAATCATCCTGGTACGTGGTCTTGTAGGTGTCGGCGAGATAGTCGACGTGATTCCAGTTGGCGCGCAACAGGGATTCGACTTCCTCGTAGAACGGTTTCCCGTCGTTGCCGGGCGGACTGGGAACCGGTGGCAGACCGAGCTTGCGACGCTGCATGTTGATGTAGGCCACGTTGGTGTGGACGTAGGCGTAATTCGCATCGTCAATGGCGACGATTGACCCATCCCGCAGGAACGGGTTCACGCGCTCCACTTCTCCGCGCAACACCTCAAGTGTGTGTTCACTGTCGAAGAAACAGAAGTCCACCGTCTCGTTCAGTTCGGCGAGCACCGGAATACCGAGCTCCGCTGAGTGACTGATGTAGGGAATGAACTTCCAGTGATCCTGCAGGGGCTTCCGGTAGTGCGACACCATCGTGTCCGTGATGACCGAACGCAGCATCGCGCCCTTGGGGCCGTTGGGGTCCCACGAGTACAACACGCCGTCGTGTTTCATCGCGTAGTTGAGCAACACCAGTGTGCTCGCCCCCACACCCGTTTCCACCAGGACAGGGCGTCGCCCGCTCAGTTCCAGGGTGTTCAGCGTGTCGTGAATCGCGAGATATTCGGAATCGGGGATTGAATTGATCCACCGGGGCATCATGCGCTTGATGAAGAGCAGGTATCCGGCCTCATTCGTGCGGATGTCATCGTCAGAACCAAACCAGAAATCGTACATCAGCGCACCCGCCCGTTCGTCACAACCAATCTCCACCACTGACCGACATACATTCACCCGTAATGTAGTCGCCGCCTCGCGACAGTATATACGTGATCAAACGGGCGACATCCTCAGGCGTCCCGGCGCGGCGGAGTGGAATCAGCTCCGCACGTTTGCGCAGGGCCTCCGGATCACGGCGAGCCCGCCGCACATGAAACTGCGTCTGGATGAAGCCCGGCGCGATGGCATTCACCAGGATGCCGCGAGTCGCACCGTCGCGGGCCAGCCCCTTTGTGAGACATTCAATCCCTGCCTTGGCGACGCCATAGGCAAGTGAGTTGCGCCCGCCCCCGTGCCGCGCAGACCCCGTGCTCATGAGCACCACCCGTCCTCCGCCCTCGCGCATGTGGAACATCGCGCGTTGTGCGAGAAAAAACGGCCCGCTGAGATTCACCTGAAGGTCGGCCGACCATTCGGCCTCGGTCAGGTCCTCCCACGCGCAGGGATTGGTGATGGTGCCGGTGAGTTGGATCAGCGCATCGATGCCACCGGCCCACGCGACAAATTGATCGACGAGCGCGTGACACGCCGACTGGGAATCGAGCGCGCCGCCAAACATCTGCAGGCGATCGGGCGGCCACGCCAACTCTGACGCGAGGGCGTCGAGCCGGTCGCGATGCTGGTGAAAGTGCGCCCCCACACGAATGTCGCTTGCCGCCAACTGGCGAAGGAGCGCGCCGCCAATGTCGCCGCTGGCCCCCGCGACCAGCACCCGTGAGACCTGCAGCGGCTCGGCTGGAACACTCACGCGTCGACTCCGAAATAACAGCGGCGTGTGTAGTGGACGCTGTCGCGAATTACATCGGCCGAGGGGCCAAACCCACGACGCATTTCAATCGACACCCACCGGTCATACCCCGAACGCCGAAGGGCCGCACCGATCGGCGCATGGTCGAGCCCTGTGGAGCCGGGCGGCGCAAGGCCAGGATCGCCGACATGAAAATGGCGCGCGGTACCACCGTGGCGTTGCAGTGCGCCATCAATGTCCTCGCCCTGTTCGACCATCGCCTTGGCGTCCAGGTGCAGACCAAACGACGGATGGTTGACCAGCGAGACCAACGCGGCGCCCTCATCACTCGACACGATGAACTCCGTCTCTTTCGCCGGCAATGGCTCGATGCAGATTTCCACGCCCGCCGGAGCCGCAGCCACCGCGGCCTCGCGGTATGCGTCGGCCGCCCAGGGCAACGCCTCGTCGTAGGGCCGGCCGTGCCGTGTGCGGTTGCGTGGCGACCCGACCACCAGCACACCTCCGCCGAGATCGCCGGCCAGATGCGCCAGCGCGGTCAGATACGACACCATCTCGCGGCGACCCGCCGCATCCCTGAACAGTTCCAGGTCCGGGCGGGTGAAAAACAGCGCATGGAAACCAACAAACATCAGCCCCGCGTCGGCCATCTGGCGCCGGATCTCCGCGCGTGCTGCCGGTGTGGCATCAACAGGTTCATCCCAGAGCACACTGGGCGCCAGCTCGATGCCCTCACACCCCAGCGTCCGGAGCAGGGTGAGATGCGCCAGCCAGGCGTCCGGCTCCCAGGCGATGTTTGAGACCGCGAGCTTCATGCGCGGGAGACGGTCCGGCCGTCGTCGTACGGTGTGGCCTGTTCCGTGAATCCATGGGCACGCAGCCAGAATTCCACGCCGGGCACCTGATACTCGAAGTCGACGTCCACGCCGCCCCACTGTTTGATGGGGTGAATCCGCTGCCCCATCCATTTCTGCGGCAGCAGCCCGTTGTGAATGTGTTCGAGGCAGTGCGGTCGCACGATGGAGGTGGACATGTCGGCAAACCAGACGTCGCCCTGTGAATCACGATCACAGTTGAGCGTTTTGGGATCACCAAACGTCTCGAACGGCACAAACGGCTGCAGTAATCCATCGGGAGCGATCCGCCGCGCCCGCAGCGGACTCCACATGTTGTAACAGGAGACCGTCACGGCGGAGTCGCGTGTGGGATCGGCACGAAGCGCCTCGATGCCCTCGTCAAGCGTGGCGGACACGATCGTCGCCGCATTGCAGAACAGCAGCACCATCATCTCGACCGGACGCCCGAGCACGTCGCGGATGTGGCGGAAGCCATGCACGTACGCATCCTCGCCGAGGGCTTCCTTGGTGGCCAGCTCCGGTGGACGATTGATCACGGTCGCTCCATGGGCCACGGCGATCGACTTGATACGCTCGGAATCCGTCGACACATACACTTCATCGATGTGGCGGGCATTGAGCGCAGCCAGCAGCGGATACGCCATCATCGGGCGCCCGAGCACCGGATAGAAGTTTTTTCCTGGGAACCCGACGCTTCCTTCGCGTCCAAGCAATAAGGCGGCAACCATCGTCTGCGTCTCCTGCTAAAACGACTAAATGACCGGGCACCGACGGCACGGTTCACATTCGCCGCGCGCGGCGGCCAGATGTTTCGCGCGCAGGTCCTGGTATTTTTCACCGAGCCACAAACTGCTGAGATCTTCGGTGAGCGCGTTGCCTACCGCGAGGGTGGACTTGTAATCGTTTTCGCACGGATTGACACGGCCGTCCGCCCACACAAACATCCGCAACCACAATTCGGAGCAGGGTTCCTTGATGTCGTTGACGGGACGCGCGTACGTGCTGTCCCACGGGTTGTAGTTGACGAACGCGACTTGATCGACCATGTCGCCCCAGAAGGTCTCCATCTGATCGAGGCCCGGCGTGCCAGGCACCTTCACCCCTGACACACGTGTCAGGATGGGCGACTGTGGATACTGTTTCGCGCGGATGTCGCGGAACATCTGGAGGTTCTTCAGTACCTTGTCGAGTTTGCCGCGGACACGCAGCTGCCCGTAGGCCGGTTCCGAGGCCGCATCCGCCGAAAACACCAACAGGTTCACTCCGCCCTGGAGAATGGCGTGGCACTTGGCCTCGTCGAGCAGGGAGGCGTTGGTGTTCATCTTCAATGCCAGGAACTTGCCCGGCAGATACGCCAGCATCTCCTTGATCTTCGGGGCCATGAACGGCTCACCGCGCGACGCGAGCGTGACGGCCTCGACCTGACCTTGGGCCTGATCCACCACACGTTTGAACAAGTCGAGCGACATGAAGGCCATGTGCGAACTGCCCTTGCCGGAAAACGCCTCGTCGGTCTGGTAGCAGAACACGCACCGATAGTTGCAGTGGGCACTCGGCTCGATCTGCAGGCAGGGCGGAAACGCGTCGAGGATCCGTCGCTGCGGATAGATCTCGTATCGGTACCGATAGAACATGTACCGTGGCAGTTCCTCGTCGGTCAGGCGGCTAATTTCTTCGATTACATTGGTGTGCAGGGTGAACGACGGGAACCCGTTGATCTCCCCGCCGTCGCCGAGCAGTTCCCGGCACGCCTGCAGCACCACCTCGGCGCGCCCTGGCGGCAACCCGGCCGACTCGACGGACGCCACGAGGCGTTCGATGCGCGGGCGGACGTCGGCCAGTCGTTCGTGGTGGCGAATATCCACAAAGCTGTTGTGCTTGCGGTAAATCGATGCGTCGGACGAGAGCGGACTTTCAGAACGTTCGGTCATAAATTCCCCAAAGAGCGGCCCGAGGTGCCCCATCCGCGATGGCTGGGTTGCACGAGGCGCTGAAGCCGGGCGAGCCATTGGGCCACGCGACCGCGACCCGGAAAGTGCGGCAGCCGCGTGCCTGGCCAGACGTCCGCACGCAGACGGTTCCGGATCACGGTCGCCTCACCCGACGAGAAGTGTGCGGCGTGGCCGTCAAACGTGTCGAGTGCCACATCAAGATACCCGTAGAGCAGGCACACTGCCAGTGCATGTAGAACGGCCGTACGCCGGTCCGCCTCCGTCGTGAGACCGGCGATCACCGCCGCCAGTGAATCCGGGTGACGAAAGTACAGCGCATCCCCAAAGATGAGCTGCCCCTTGGCCCCGCCCAGGCGCTGCCCTGCCGCGCGTTTCCAGTAGGTCGGCTTCAGATCCATGAGCATGAACCCCGCGTCGCGTGCGAACGCATCCACGTCAGCAAACAGGGGCTGGTCGGCGTATACAGGCACGAACTCCACTTCGATCTCCAGCCCAAACACTCCGGACGCCAACGTCTGGCGTCCCCCCTGCAAGATCAATAACTCGCTGCCCTGCGTATCCAGCTTGATGAAGTCAACGCCTCCGACCCCGGCCAGCGCCAACTGATGATCGAGGGTATCAGCGTCCATGGTGATCGACTCGACAATGTCGAATCGATCGGATTCCGGAAACTGGTTCAGAAATCGCCGGTTGGGGGCGTATACCGACGAGGCCTCCTGGTGGCGAACCAGGTGAAACGGCAGCGGTCCGGCCTGATCGTTGAGCGCGGATCGCAGATACGTGACGGTGACGCCCGTCCGCCCTCCCTCAAGCGGCGCTCGTGCATCCGCATCAAAGCCGATGACCCGCAGGTAGGGGGCTGCCGCCCGCCATCTGGGATCAATGCCGCCACTCGCGCCGACGTCAATGAGCCGAAGTGGCGCGCGTTCGAATTCTGGCCCGAAGGTTGGGTCAACAAACACATTCATAGCGTGCCTCACGGCCACTCGACGGCCACGGTTGGCGGTTTCGGAAACGGCTCCGTGCAATCCCACGAAAATTCGAGCGGGCTTCTCTCAACCAGACCTGAATCTTGGAAGACTTTGAGGGTGGGCGTGTTTCGCTCTGTTGGACGGAACGTCGCGACGACCGTCTTCGCACCCGCACGGCGCGCGACCTCGACTGCCACATGGATGGCCGCCTCCTCCACCTTGCGTCCCATGACCCGGCAACTCAGAAGGTAGTCCACCACTCGGGCCACCTCGCCCTCCACCTCAACACTCACGACGCCGGTCAGTCCGAGGTCGCCAAATTTATCCGCGACAGAAAACGCGAGCAGCGTGCGGTTCGACGCCTCCGCCCATGCGGTAAGTTGTTCGGGGGTCAAGCGGCGAGTGGCAAGGTTGAGTTGATTCGTCTTGTTGAACAGTTGCCCGACCCTCGGAAGATTGGCAGGAGACACGACCTGAACGGTCATCCGAGTGCCCAGTTGGGTCAACCAGTCCGACAGCGAGCCCGTCAGGAGCGATCGCCGCGAACGGTCTGCGGCATACATCTGTGACCGCGCACGGTCTTCGTCGCTGATGACCGCCGTATCGAAACAATTCAGGCGGGCGAGCGTCTGGACGAAAAACGCGGGATCCTCCGGCCATTCAGGCACCAGCATCTCCGGCACGGCCGCCCGCACCCGATCACGTTCAACTGGGTTGTCATCGATGAAGACCGCAGAGGACGCGCCGAGCCGCAACTCGGCGAGCAGGTCCAGGATGTTCTGGGCTTTGTCCTGCCAATTCATACGCCACCCGGCAAAATCCGGCTGTCGGAGCACCATCTCTGGATGCTGCGCGATCGCCGTCAGCGCCACGTCTTCTTCGTTCTTACTGACGATCGCCAGCTGAATTCCCCGGCGCGTCAACGCCTTAAGCTCCGTCTGGAATGCCCGATAGGCCTCGCCGACGAAGTCGTGCCCTCCCAATCGCAGGCCTTCCCATCCGGTCTCGCCCACGACGCCGCCCCACAAGGTGTGGTCGAGGTCGAGAATGACCAGACGCCGGGAAGAACCCGCTGCCGCAGCAAGTGCAGCGACGATGTCTGACGTGGCCTGTTGAAACACCGCGTTCGTGTAGGGGATCTTCGCAGCGTACCACAGCTTGGGAGCAGACGCCGCCGGCACGGAACGAATCCAGCGCTCGGCATCGAGCATGAAGACATTTGCCGCCGGTGAGAGCCGTTCCGCAAGACGCAGGTTCATCTGCGCGAGCAAATGCACCTGCCCGACACCAGGCCGCCAATCGAGAAGGCCGTAGCCGCGGTGATCGGGCGACAGCGTAAACGCCGTCACAAAACAATATTGCTGCCTGGCCGCGAACTCCAGCACTGCACTCGCAAACAGATCGACCTCCGCGAGGCAATCCTCCGCTCGGACATCCTCCGATGCGAGGGCACGCTGGAACCCGAAAATCACCCTCTCGGGGCGCGCCCAAATCAGGGCCGCGTGCTGGACGTCAGGCTCCACCTGCACCGTTTCCAACGCCGCGAGCACGGGGCCATACGGCGCCTCGACAATCTCGAAGCCAGACATCGACGGATCCGCGGCCAAGTAGCGTCGCAGATTCGCGGCATTAAAGTCCGCGACGAGCGTGAACTTCCGGGTCGTCATTCCTTTGTGATCACACCCACGAGGTCCCGCACCGTGCTGAACCGAGCGCCCGCCGCCCCCGCCAGCGCCTCGTCCAACAACTGGACACGCGTCCCCGTGGCTTCGTGCAGTGCCTCTTCAATCTCCACCAGGAGGTTGATCAGCGTCAGCGACTCAAGGCCGCCGGGCCCAACGAGCACCGTGTCTTCGGAAGCTGCAATGCGTTCCGCTTTGGGGAGTTGGTCATTGATGCGTGACAGGCACGCAAAGACCAGGGCAAGAGTGCGTTCGTGACTGTTCATACAATTATCGCGACATCTGTTTCACAATACCGGCCATCACTTCATGCGCTGAAGCGGCCGGGCCCTCAAGGAACGAATTGGTCTGGTCGGTATGGGTGCGCGGCAACCGCTCCGGGTACAACTGCAGCGATGGCAACGTCCGAGCCATGTGTCGACACAGGGCCTCGCCGGCGGCCTTCGCGCACGTATACTCGGCAAATCCGGGCGCCGAGTCGTCGAGAAATACTGTTGAGGGATAAAACACGCGCGCGCCGCCACGGTCGGCGACCCCACGACACAATCGATCAAACGCGACGACGTAGTGCGCGGCAAACGCCGCGAACATGTCCGGATCAAACGCCCCGCGATTGGCATGAATCGGTGGAGACGCAAAAAAGAACACGTGTGTTGGCCGCACGCGCTGGCCATCAAGCTGCGCCAGAAGTGCCTCGGGATGCTCGGCGTCGCACTGGAACACGAGACACTGTCTGCCGGCCGCGCGGATTTCATCGCGGACGCGCTCCGCATCGGCGCGACCGACGTGGTAGGTCACGATCACCGTACCGCCGGCAGAGGCCACCAACTTCGCCGTGGCCTCGCCGAGGCCTCGAGACCCGCCGATGATGAGCGCCGTCTGCCCCGCATACGACCCAGGCTCCACAGAGGCCGCCACGTCAGCCACGGTCGCCTGCACGGCCGGACGTGGTCTGAAGAACGCATCGAGGCTGCCAGAGATGCCGCCTCCCGCAAACCCGATCCGGACGGGTGCACGGGCGACCGAGTGGCGAGTGACGCGATACGAGATTGAGGACAACGACTCAGCGATCACGGTTACGTCCAGACCCGTAAACACCGAATGCAGACCCGGGCACACCATGCCAACCAATCGCGACAGCCCCAGGATCGCCGCCGTTCGCAACGTGCCGAGGGCTGCGACGAGATGTGGGAACGTGGCCGTCAACGCCGCCGTGTCGCCCGACGCATCGGTCACGCCCTCTAGTCCGCGCGCATCGGCAAACGCAAGGTCTGCTGGTGTGCCGCGGGCAGCCAGCGACGCCGGCAGGCAGGGATCCGAAAACGCCGGTCCGCCCAGAGACATGCGAATCGCCACCGCCACGCCGCTGCGCCCTTCGATGCTGCACACCACCTCATCGTCCTCAACACCCCAGGTCGCGACAACAGGCTGCCGCACCGCAATGGGGCGAAGGAAGGTGACTCGGATTCGGCTCGGCGACGAGGGCGCAGGGTCGACAAGAAATGCGTTCATCGCCCACGCGACTGCGTGGACGCCGTGGACGATGTGGCCATAGGGTGTCCGCCGGGCCGCGACGGGATCGGTGTGCACCGGGTTCCAGTCGCCGGACAGGGCGGCAAAGTGACGCTGATCATCCTCCGTGAACGTTCGCTGGAAGACCGCCACACGCTCCGTCATTACCCGGTCCACGGACCAGCGCCGGCGTTCACAGAACGGACCTTGTCGCGCCCCCAGGCCGCGGCGTATCGCTCTGCCGCGTCCGCGAGTGCAACGTCCCGTCCGGCGCCAGCACTGAGGCTCTTTAGTATCCAATCAAGATAGGTGCCCACACGCTCGGCGCCTCGGCCGTCACGGAATGGATCAAACGACTCCATCATGAGTGACCAGTCGCCCAGTTCGCGCATCGCGTCCGGCTGGGCCCGATGCGCGGTCACCGCGCGCCAGAGATCGGGCCAATCCGTGAAGACGACCCGTCCCACGCCGAGGCCGTACATCGGACTGATGGCCCATCCCTCGCGATCAAGCAGCAGCGTCGGCACACCCGCCAGAGCCGCTTCCAAACCCGCGGTCGCCCCACACAAATGGCCGTGGATGGCCAAGTCCGATGCCAGCGCGGCAACGGCTGGCGGCAACGCCCCATGCAAGGGACCTTCCTCAAACACAAAACAGCGCCCCGTGGCCTCGGCCTGCGCGAGCAACGACGTGACGGGCCCAAGGCGCTTGCGCAGGCTGGAGGGGTACTTCGGCTTGAGCACCAGCCCGAGCGTAGGATCCGCCAACAGCCGTTCGAGCACAAACGCGTAGTTGTCCCGCATGAACTGGTGCCCGGTGTGCCACCGCTCATCGTCTGCCGAGTTTTCATCAAAGTACGCAACGACGTGGTCAGCGCCGTGTGCCTGCAATCGCGCGCGGAGCTCGGCCGCCGCAGGCTTGAGCGGCGCAAACCTGTGGTCGCCGAAATACCCCACCGAGACGTGATACGGAATCACCGAGCCCGATCGACGTTCGACCTCTGCGTCGGCGGGCGCGTAGCCGAACATCAGATCCGCGTGCACGCTGATCTCCGGCGCCGGGTCGGGCTGGTGCGCACGCTGATAGATGGCCGTCACGCCGCCGAGAGCCTGCAGCGCGTCCGCGATGGCATAGTGCTTGGCGTCGTAGCGATACCAGGTGAGGTACAACTTCACGTTCTCGCGGGCAAACAGTGTCTGCCAGTAGTCACGCGTGGTCTCGTGAGTCGCGATGGCGCGTTTCAGCCATCGCACCTCATCAGGGCAACCCACTCCGTCGGCGGCGCGCTCACGTCCTGTTCCACGCAGGCCCGACACGTGTGTGTGCAGGCGCACTTCCGGAACCGTCGTGGCTCCAGGGTAGAGCGCGATGGCGTCGATCCCGTGCTCGCGCAGTTGCAGCCACTTCTCGCGATCGAGCGGGTCCTGCGGAAACTCAAACAGCATCAGTAAATCGCGCCCAGACAACTCGGACTCCTGCCAGAAAAACAGGTCAGAGTATCGCGACGGATCGTTGATGCTGAACTGGCCGTGATACGACACGGCGAGTCGAGAGGGAAGATCCACACCGGTCGTTGCCGCCTCTTCGTGAACCGCACTGGTGGCGCCGACAATCCGGCGGTGCGCGAACACGTCGCGGGCGGCGCGCAGCGCCCCAAGCACGCGCGGCCCCAGCCTCCGTTGCACCAAGGTCCGAAGATCGAGCGTGACGGGCACCTCGACGAGGGTGACGCCGTATTTTGCGGCATACCGCACCACCGCCAGGCCCCACGGACGACGCTCCGCGATAAGGACGCGCTCGCCCGCCGGTTGCCCACGTCCGAGCCATTCCACCAGGCGCGTGAGCAACATGACGCGCCACAACGTCGTGCGGTCCGTGAGACTGATAGCCGCCACCGTTTTGATCACGGCGGCTGACAGCCGATCGGCCGTGCCGCACCGCGCCAGGAACAACTGGAACGCCGGGTCGGCCACCACGTCAGCCTGCACCGTCTCCATGTCGCGATAAAACGCGGTGAAGCGGATCAGCAGACCGTCGGGTTCGCGGACATCGACCATCCGGAACCGAAGCACCGTGACGGCGATCCCGAAGAGGCGCGCCGACACCTGGGCCACACGCAGGGCCAGAGGAGACGCATCGATGACCTCGCATCGCGTGACGCCGCGCCCGCGCACACGCCGCCAGATTAGTCGCGGCAGCACCACAAACAACCACGTGCGGATCGTCAGTAGCTCAACGACGAACATCACAGCGCGACGACCTGGCCGACGGCAGCGATGCTTCGGATCACGGCCGCGTCCGACAACCCAGCCCCGGATGGCAGACTGACGGCGCGTCTGTAGAGGGCAACGGAATGTTCAATTTCAAAAGCCTGGCAGTCCGCAAACGGCGGCAAGTCGTGAATGGTGTGCCAGAGTGGGCGGGCGCCGATCCCGCGGGCATTCAATCCGCGCACCACCTGCTTGCGCGCCTCCAGCGTGATGGCCTCGTCGAGCAGTGCGGTGTAGAGCCAGTAGTTCGACGCCGTCCGGGGTGACATGGGCATCGGTGTCACGCCGCAGATCTCTGCAAGGCCCGACGCGTACAGGGCCGCGATTGCGCGCTTGCGCACGATAAACCCATCCAGTTGTTCAAGCTGCGCGACACCCAGCGCCGCCTGCACATTCGTCAGGCGGTAGTTGTAGCCGACCGCGTGGTGCACGTATTCGATCGGATCGTCCTTCGCTTGCGTTGACAGGTACTTGATCCTATCGGCATGCGCCTTGTTGTTGGTGACGATGACACCGCCGCCTCCGGTGGTGATGATTTTGTTGCCGTTAAAACTGAACGCGCCGATATCGCCGAACGTGCCGACCTGCTGCCCGTCATACCGGACGCCGAGGCCTTCGGTCGCGTCTTCCACAACCGCGACGCCGTGCTCGCGGCCGGCCGCGACGATCCGATCGATCTCGCACGCGAGACCGAGCAGGTGCACGGGCACTATCGCGCGGACGCGCCGCCCAGTGCGGCGGTTCACACACCCGGTCGCGGTGCGCTCACACTCGGTAGTAAGGAACCGCTCGACCTTGGCCGCATCCATCTGCCAGGTGTCGGGATGTGCATCGATGAAGACGGGGTGCGCGCCGCAATACCGAATGGCGTTGACGGGCGCGACGAATGTCAGGTCCGGAACCAGCACTTCGTCGGCAGGCTCCACACCCACCGCCAACAACGCCAGGTGCAGGGCGGCGGTCCCGTTGACCACGGCGACACCATAGGCGGCGCCGGAGTAGTCGGCCACCGCCCGCTCAAACCGATCAACGAAGGGGCCGACCGACGACACCCATCCCGTGTCCAGGCACTCCTTGACGTACGCCCACTCGTTGCCGGCCAGCAGCGGCTCCGACAGCGGAACGAACGGCAGCGCCGTGCGGTCGAGATTCACGTCAGACGGCATAGTGACCAGTTCTGTACGCATCGCGGTTTCCACTGATCCACTCAATGGTCGTCACGAGTCCCTGCTCCAGCGTGACCTCGGGTGTCCACGACAGCAACTCACGCGCCAACGTGTTGTCGGCCAGCAGTCGATCCACTTCGCTGCCCTCGGGTCGCGTACGTGCCGCATCACCCTCGATCTCGATCTCGCGACCGAGCAACCGTCCGATGAGCGCGGCGAGGTCGGCGATGCTGATTTCGCGGCCGGTGCCCAGGTTCACGGTGCGCCCCACGGCGGCAGCCGAGACGCCCGCAGACGCAAAACCGCGGACAATGTCACCGACGAAGTTGAGATCGCGTGTGGGATGCAGGTGCCCCAGGCGAACCGCACCGCCCGCCAGCCCCTGCGTGATGATGGTCGGGATCACCGCTCGCGTGGATTGTCGGGGGCCATAGGTGTTGAAGGGCCTGACGGTTGCCACCGGCAGGCCGAACGACAGGAAGAACGACTCCGCGAGTTTGTCGGCGCCAATCTTGGTGGCCGAGTACGGTGACTGCCCCTGCAGCGAATGTTTCTCGTCGATCGGCACGTACAACGCCGTGCCGTAGGCCTCACTCGTCGACGTATGCACGACGCGCGAGACGCCTAGGGCGCGCGCAGACTGCAGCACATTGAGGGTGCCGTCGATATTGGTGCGGACGTACGACTGCGGGGCCGTATAGGAGTAAGGAATGCCGATGAGCGCTGCCAGGTGAAACACGACATCGACGCCACGCATCGCCTCATGCACACTGCCGGCATCGCCGATGTCGCCAGCCACGACCTCGATATTGTCCTTGCACGGGGACTGATCCAGCCATCCCCACGATCCGTTGCCGCGGTAATGCACGAAGGCCCGGGTCCGCGCGCCTGCCGCGACCAAATACTCGGTCAGGTGGCTGCCGATGAACCCGCCGGCACCCGTGACGAGCACACGCGTGCCCTTGAGACTTTCTACACCTGCCACAACGCCACGTCTTTCTGTGCCCGGTTGTAATCGTCAATCTGGCCGATATCGAGCCAGTACTCGCGGAGAGGGAAACTCACCACAGGGCAACCCTCGGCAATGAGCTTCTCCAATAGTGTCGTCATGTCGTAGCGCTCTCCACTGGGAATGTGGTCGTGCACCGAAGGTTCAAGCAGATAAATCCCTGCGTTGATCAGGAAGGAGGTCTTCGGCTTTTCGCGCAGACTGACCACGTCCGCGCCGTTGCAGTCGATCACCCCATACGGCAACTGCAGTTCAAACTGCCGGACCGCCACGGTGACGTCTGCCGAGTGGGCGCGGTGATACATCAACATCGCGCGAAAATCCACCTGGGTGAGGATGTCGCCGTTGATCACCAGCATCGTTTCCTGCGGACGCGACATCAGCCCCAGGGCGCCTGCCGTGCCCAGCGGGCGATCCTCCGCGACGTAACTCAGCTCAACGCCAAATCCCGTTCCATCGCCAAAGTGATCCGTAATCTTGTCCTTGTGGTGATGAGTGGCGACGCTCACCTGTTTGATGCCAGCTTCCCGCATCTGCTCAATGAGAATCTGCATCAGCGGACGATCGCCCACCGGCAGCATGGGCTTCGGTGTGCCCACCGTCAGCGGGTGCAGGCGCGTGCCTGCACCGCCCGCCATAATCAACGCCTGCAGGCCGATCGACTGATCGGGCAGGAAGTCATTCAGCGTCACCAGACCAACCACACACTGGTTGCCATCCACCACGGGGAGCTGCGACAACTTGTGCTGCTGCAGCAGTGCGAGAAACTGACGGGAGTCGCTGCCGGCCATCCCGACCACGGGGACGGCATACGTTGACGCCGCCTTCGTGTCGAGCAGGGCCTGCAGCGGCGAGTCCAGCGGGAGTCCCGCCAGCATCGTGCGCCGCAGGTCGCCATCGGTCACGGTGCCCACCAATCTTCGATCGGCATCAATCACCAGAACGATGCTGAGCCGGCTGCGGTCGATCCGCGAGGCCGCCTCTCGAATCGTCCCATCTCGTGTGATGCACAAGGTATCGAGGTCTGTGTACATCCCCTTCTCCCGTTCTCCCGTCACTCGACCGGGTGCCGCAATTTCCAGTCACCACTCTCGCGGGACCACAGGTGCGGCGATCGGAACTGGTCGCACAGTTCCATGAACCGCTCAGGTGCCATCCCAATGTAGTCCATGACCTCCTGGAAGTACCGCTGCGGGAACTCTCCATCAAACCGGCGCACCAGCGCCACGCCTTCCTCGCGTGTCAGGTGACGATTCCGAATCTCCTGCGACGCATCGTACGTGGCGCGGCCGAGGCCGAACTTGATGAACGTCGTGTAGTAGTGAAAGCCGTCAATTTTGTCATCGAGGCTGTTGTACTTGCTGTACGTGCCTTCGGTCCGCACCGGGTTGGCTTCGAATCCCGTATGCTCCACCGCGTAGTAGAACGCCTCCTGCGGCGTCCACTTCAGGTAGTACCCGAGGTAGTGCACTTCAACCTTTGACTGCTCAAGCCGCGTGTGATCGGCAGGCAGGTACGACAGCAGGTCATTCAGCGGCACACCATGTTTCTCGGTCAGTTCGGCAATCGACAGACCTGCCAGCTTGATTTCGTTGAGGTCTTTCATCATGTAGTACGACTTGTCGCGCAAAGACGATGCCGTATCCGCGATGGGATTGCCGTACTCCGCTTCGTTTTCCCCGTAAAAAATCAGCGGGATCTGATAGTTAATCGCGATCTTCGGCGCCAGGTTCTTCTGTCCAAGGATAAACGTCTGGAACGGGTGCAGGAGGTTCTCGATGCTCAACCGAGTCAGCAACTTGTGGGTTCTCCCGCTGGGCTTGAACGACAGATTGTCGAAGCCCCCGACCTCGGTCCACGCGCGGAAGTTCTTCAGGCCGATATCCGTGTAGAGAATCGGTGGCCATGTGATGGTCAACGGGTGCATCCCGTATTTGGCTTTGAGGATGTGCGACTGCATGCAACTGTCCTTGCCGCCGCTTCCGGGCACGATGCAGTCATAACCGCCGTCGCTCCGGCGGTGTTTGTCCAGCAGCCTCAGCAGTTCATCCTCGCGCATCTTCCAGTCGATGCGCTCTTTTTCGTCGCCGAACCTGCACGCATCGCAGACGCCGTCCTCGTCGATGTGCAGCGTGCCTACCTTGCGGTTCGCGTCGTGTTTGAACTCGATGCTCGAACTCGGGCGCTGGTTGGACATGACACAACGCCGGCAGAACACCACCTGCTCAGGCAACCCGTATTTTGCTTCAAGCCGTTGACTCATACTGACCTTTCAGAGAGGTTCGAGGCGACCAGCGCCGCGAACGTGCGATAGAGCTGCAGGCCGTCCGTCCCGCTGCGCTCCGGATGAAACTGACAGGCGAACACGCTGCCGTGCCGCACGCTGGAGCAGAACGAATGCACACCAAACATGGTGCGCGACACCACCACGCGATCGTCGGCCGGACGGGCCACGTACGAGTGGACGAAGTACATGAACGTCCCGGGCGCCACGGACTCGAGCGGCGTGCCCGCCCATGGGGCTGTGCCAGGCTCCACCCGGTTCCAGCCGATGTGCGGCACCTTGAGTTGACGGCCGCCCTCGACGCGGCCATCGAGTATGACGACGTCGCCCTCAATCAGTCCGAGGCCGCGGTGCCGGCCGAATTCCTGGGTTTCGGTCATCAGCAACTGCATCCCGAGACACACACCAAACACCGGTGTCTCCTTCGAAGCCACGTCGCGCAACACCGACACCAGGTCCATGGATTCAAGCGCGGCCATCGCGTCACCGAAGGCGCCGACGCCAGGCAGGATCACCGCATCAGCCTTCAGGATCGCATCGCGGTCCGAGGTGATGTGTGCGTCCAAACCGGCAGCCGCGCACGCCATTTTGACACTGAACAAATTGCCGAGCTCGTAGTCGACAATGGCGACCGAAGCACGTGTGGATTCAGGCATGTGAACTCATCTCCCCGGCCGGACGGCACGGCACCCCGTGCGCGAGCAGGTGCGCCTTGATTTCCGGCAGCGTCGCGTCCTGAATCCGTGAGAACTCCCGCCAGTTCTTGAGGTACTCCGTGTTGCCCTCCGACGAAAAATCGCCGTGGTCCTTCCGCCTCCGGATGGCGCCGTAGTGGAGCAACGACGCCAGGCACACGGCGTCCGCGCGGCCCTCGGTCACGACCGACAGGGCGTGGCCGACCGAACCGGCACCACCGCAGGCGATCACGGGAATGGACACCGACTCGGCAATGTGTCTCGTCAGGTTCAGGTCGAACCCCTGTCCCGTGCCCTCGCGGTCGATCGACGTCACCATCAGCTCGCCCGCCCCCAGTTCGGCGGCGCGCACGGCCCACTCGAACGCATTCACGCCGGTGTGCTCACGGCCGTTGTCGGTGTAACACAGGTACGTACCGTCGGGCTGCTTGACGGCCTCAATGGACACAACAATGGTGGAGGAGCCGAAGCGCCTGGACGCCTGCCGGATGAAGTCCGGCTGGGCGATCGCCTGCGTGTTGAGCGACACCTTGTCCGCGCCCGCGCGCAGCGCTGCGCGGATGTCGTCGAGTGTGCGCAACCCGCCGCCGACCGTCAGCGGAATAAAAATCTCGCGCGAGGTGCGCTCCACGATGTCGAGCAGACTGTTGCGCTGGTAAAGGCTGGCCACCACGTCCATGTAGAGCAGCTCATCCGCTCCCTGTTCATAGTACTCGCGGGCAAACGTCTCGGGTTTGCCGAGCACACGCAAGCCTTCGAGGTGAATGCCCTTCACCAGGTTCGGGCCTTTGATATCCAGACGGGCGATGACGCGAACGTTCACTGCAATCCTTTCGTGAGGCCGGGCGACGCGAGGACCCTGGCGGGCACCCCGGCCACGACGGTGTCGGCGGGCACATCGCGCACCACAGCTGCACCAGCACCGACCACGGCACGTTCTCCGATGACGATGCACTGCAATACGACCGCACCGGCGCCGATGTGCGCGCTGGCGCCGACACGCACCGTACTTGCCAGAGTTGCCCCTGAGGCAATGTGCGCATGATCGCCGATCACGCAATGGTGTTCCACCACCACGCCGCTGTTGACAATGACGTCATCGCCCAGTTCTGCGCCCGCATTCAGCACGGCCCCAGCCATGATGGCGCACCCCGCACCGATGCGCGCGCGGGCGGAGACGAGTGCTCCAGGGTGACGGACCGATAACGGCGCCAACCCGTGGCTCAGGCCCAGTTCGAAGAGCCGTTGTCGGGCGTAGTTGTCTCCGATGCCACCCACACCCACGACGAACCACTGCGCGCCTGCCTGCACCAGGCCCGCAAGCGCCTCGTCGCCGCCGACCACAGGCACGTCACACACGGTCGTGCCCAGCAGCGCCGGATCGGGGTCGAGAACAGCGCACGAAATGTCCAAAGCCGCGGCTTGCATCGCATCGATCAGCATCGCCGCGTGTCCCCCACCGCCAAAGACGACGCACGTCACGGCCGGAGATGGCACTACGACGCCCCGCCCTTCAGGTCGGCAAAATGTTTCATGACAAGGCCGGCGTCGAGCGGCACCTGTGCGAGCGTGTTCACGATCACGTCCGCGGCATGGCCGCTGCCATAGGGATTGACCATGCCGACCAGGCTCGCGCGGAACTCCGGCTGCAGCGCGCGGGTTATCCCGCGACGAATGTCGTTGCGCTCAGCCGCCACGTCGATCACGTTGGCCGCGCGCACACGTCCCTGCTGTCGCGCGCCGATATTCACGACGGGCAGCCCAAACGAGGGCGCCTCGACCAGTCCGCTCGAAGAATTGCCTACCATCGCCGCGGCACACGCCATCAGGCTGAAGTACCCGACCGTCCCGAGGCTGGGCACGAGCCAGGCTGCAGGTGCCTTCCGAACATACGCAGACAGGCGGTCGGCAATCAGGCCACCACCGACGTCGGCGTTCGGCATGGTAAACACCACAGGCAGATCGAATGTGGCGATCGCCTCAAGCAGCGCCGTCACCTGCTGCTCGGCCTGACCGGGCTCGAGCGTCACGGGATGAAACGTCACCAGCAGGGGCGTGCGGTCGCTGCCAAACCCGAAATGGTGGCCCAGTTCGTCGAGGGTCAGACGCGGCACCGTGGCAAGACTGTCGAGCGACGGCGCTCCAGAGACGTGCACACGCCACTCCTGCTCGCCCATCTGGCGCACACGCTGCGCGTACTCATCGGTCGAGACAAAGTGCAGATGGCTCAATTTCGTGATCGAATGGCGCAGGGCATCGTCAATGGCGCCCTCGGTGATTTCGCCACCGTGCACGTGTGCGATGGGAATGCCGAACGGCACGGCAGCCACCGCGGCGGCGTGCATCTCGGCGCGATCGCCGATCACCACCAGCAGGTCGGGGCGCGTGCGCGCGTACGCCTGTGCAAACCCGATGGTGCCCAGGCCCATGGACATGGCCACGCCTTCGGGCGTGTCCGATGACAACAACATGTCGACGCGGTCGCCAATAGGCATGCCGTCGGCTTCAATCTCGCGGACCGTGTCGCCGAACCTCGGCGACAGGTGCATACCGGCGACGATCAGGTGGAGCGTCAAGTCCGGGTGCGCCTGGATGCGCGCGAGCACCGGACGATAGATGCCGTAATCCGAGCGGCCGACCGTGACAACAGCGATAGTTCTCACGTGAACATGTCTTCCGTCAATAACGTGCCGGCCACAATCGCGCGCGCGGCCGTACGTCCGACCAGCATGGCGCGACGGGCCGGAGGCAGACCCGACCCAGGTCGCCGGATCGCGATGGCGTCTTCGGTCATCACGAACCCTGCGGGAATATCACGAGCCGCGACAAGACTCTTGCGGGCCACACTTGCCACGTTCGCCTCGCTGGCCGCGGGCTCCTTCCGTCCATTTCCCAGTGCGGCCTCGACACGACGGATGCCTCGCACCAGGGCGTGAAACTCATCAGGCTCCAGCGACGATTGATGATCCGGGCCCGGCCGATTGCGATCGAGTGTCAGATGTTTTTCGACGACACACGCACCCAAGGCCACCGCCGCCAACGCCACCTCGATGCCGAGCGTATGGTCCGAGAAGCCGATCGGCACGTTGAACTGGCGCGCCATGGTGTCCATGGCCCGAAGGTTCACGTCTGCAGGGTCGGCCGGGTAGTTGCTGACACACTGCAGCAGCAGCACGTCGGCACACCCCGCGTCCTTGATCGCCTCGAGTGCCGTTGCCACATCATCGGCGGTCGCCATACCGGTCGACAGCAACATCGGGCGGCCGAGCCGCGCCACGTGCGCCAGGAACGGCAGGTTCGTCACATCGCCCGATGAAATCTTGAACGCAGGCAGATCAAACGTGGCGAGCATGTCCGCGCTTGATTCGTCAAACGGGGTGGACAAAAACATGATGCCTGAATCACGACAGTACTGCTCAAGTTCGCGATGGTCAGCTGCAGACAAGGTGAGCTTTCGCAACATCTCGAGTTGCGATTCATTCGCGTCGGTCAGCGACACCTGATAAGCGGCTTTTGGTGCATCCGCCGTCACGATCTGATCAGGATCAAACGTCTGGAACTTCACGGCGTCGGCGCCCGCCCTGACGGCAGCGTCCACGAGCTGGCGCGCCGCGTCAATGTGGCCGTCATGGTTCACACCCGCTTCGGCAATGATGAAACACGGCTGTCCCTCGCCCAACTGTCTTGATCCGAGCGGTATTGTCTTCACCACGTCGTCCACCCTCCATCCACGATGAGGTTTTGTCCGGTCACGTAGGCCGACAAATCGCTGGCCAGATACGCTACGGCTCCCTTCAAATCCTGCTCCGTCGCCATCCGTCCCAGAGGCGTGCGCGAGACGTAGCGGTCCTGGAACACCACGGGCTGCCCACGTGCGATGCCGCCCGGCGACACCAGATTCACCCGCACTGCCGGTGCCAGCGTGGTCGCGAGATACCGGCCGAGCTGCAGCAGACCGCCCTTGGCCGCGCCGTACCCGGCGGGATTCCCCATGGACGTATCGGTATACAGACGCATGTCTGGACCGACGATGCCGTAGGTGGATCCGACCAGGACCATCACGCCGTGGCCTGAAGCGGCCAGCGTCGCAGCGGTTTCCTGCGCGATGACAAATGCCGAGGTGAGACTCACTCGGAGGGCCGCATCCCACGCCGCGACGGTTTGTTCAGCAAAGGGCGCGACCCATCCCGGAACCTGTGTGGTGCCCACATAGGCGGCGCAATGCACCACGGCGTCAAGTCGACCCCACGTCGCAATCGCAGCCCGCACACCCGCACGTGTCGCCTCTTCATCGGCCAGATCACACGCGATGTCCACCGCTGGCTGCCCAGTCTGCGCGGACAGTGCTGCGGCGCGCCGCGTGCATTGCTCCTGGTCCAGATCCATGATGACGACCGAGGCCCCAAGCTCCATGAGCGCCTGCGCGGCCGCGCCACCGACATGGCCGGCGCCACCCACGACCAAGGCGACGCGCGAGGTCATGTCGGCGAGGTTCTGCACGGTCCGTGTCATCGCGTTTCGCCTCCCTTGCGCTGATCGAGCCACGGGAGGTGCACGAGCCCTTCCTTGATCAGCAGTTCCGCGTGCGTAAAGTCTGCCGGCTCATCGATGTGAATCGCACGCACTTCCGGAATTTCGTGCATTACATACTGGCCTACCGTGCGCCAATCATTCTCTTCGCGCCGCACAAACGCGGCTCGCCAAATATAGAGCGAGGCGTTGATGCGATACACGGGGGGCACATCCTGCCGGCGTCCAAACGCCGCGCCCGCATCGACAAGGTTCGCCATGAAACCGTCACGTTCGACCACGCAGTGCCAGATGGGGTTAAACGTCGGCTGGGACACGCCGATGATGCCGTCAGCGGCCGGCGTGGCCTGCAGGCGCGCGAGCGCCTCATCAATGTCGGAGGGCAATCTACCAGGCGAGGTGGGGTCAAGCAGCAGGACGAACTCATACTCGCGCTGGTCGAGCGCTTCTGTGTGCGCGAGCGCGTGGCGGATGACCGGCCACATGGGGGTCTGGTCCTCGGACAGTGTGCCCGGACGATCGATCACGTCCGCGCCGAAGGTGCGGGCCACGGCGGCGATCTCCGGCGCATCTGTGCTGACCACGGCCCGGGTGATGCCTGTACACTGGCGCGCCATCAGGATCGAATGCCCGATGAGCGGCACGCCGGCCAGGGGACGGATGTTCTTGCCGGGCAGTCCTTTGGAACCACCACGTGCCGGCACGACCGCCAGGACACCGACTGATTTCATGCGATCTGATACTCCACTTGTTGGGTGTGTCTGGTCACGGAGGCCTGACGAGCCGCGTCACAGATGGCGAGACTCCGCACGGCTTCCACGGCCGTGGCTAGTCGGGCATCCGCAGTCGAGAGCGCGGGGTCGGTCGCGTCCACAAACGCCTGGTCTTGCGCTTCGAGCCGCTCGTCCCTCGTCTGGGGCGCACTGATGACCTGTGGCGTCGCGTCAACCAACGACGTCGTCACGGTATCGGCCACGCCGTCCCACTCCAGGGACCCATGTTCGCCGGTCGCCAACATTCGTCGCCGGGCGGGTCTGGTCAGGTAGTCGAGCCGCAGGGACACCACACAGCCGTCATGGCCTTCCCAGAGCAGATCGGCAGTCTCGTCTGCGGCAATCCCCAGATGCCGTCCGTTCCCCACGCAGGCGACTACGGCCGAGGGCCATCCGAACAGCCAGCCCGCATAGTCAATTTCATGGCTGAGATCCCTCAGGACTCCGCCTTCAGTGGCGCTTGACGAATACGAATCCCGAAATGGCCGATCAGGCCGCCAGTCCGGCAGGAAGGACTGGCACTCCACGCGAACGGCATGGATCCGTCCCAACGACGGCAACTGCCGGCGAAACGCGGACAATGACGCGGAGAACCGCAGCACGTATCCGACGAACATCCGGCGGCGCACCGCGCTCACTGTCTCGCACAGCTGCCGCGCCTCGTCGGCGTTAATCCCAAGCGGCTTCTCCACGAGCACGTCCATCCCGTGCCCGACGGCGGCCGCTGCGTCCGCACAATGGCGACCCGTGTTGGTCGCGATCACGCAGGCGGTGGCCCCCATGTCCGCGGCTTCCTCCAGCGACCCTGCCGTCAACCCAAGACCCGCGTCACGGGCACGCGCGGGCACGGCGATGACTTCAATGCCCGGGATCCGGCGCAACACGTCCACGTGCCGAGCCCCGATGCTCCCAAGTCCGAGCACTGCCACCCTTCGCACGGTCGAGGCCACCTACAGGAGCCCACCGTTCACGTCGAGCACCGCGCCATTGATGTACGACGCGCCCTCCGACGCGAGAAACACGATCGCCTCGGCGACCTCCTCGGGACGGGCCAATCGTTCGAGGGGATTGGCCGCCGCCACCGCCGCCAGTTGCTCGGGTGTCGCAACGGCCGCGAGCATCTCGGTATGCACCTGCGACGGCGCCACACAATTGATCGTGATGCCTTGACTCCCGAAGGCCGCCGCAAGCTGCCGCGTCAACCCGACCACGCCGTACTTCGACGCCGTGTAGGCCACCGACGCGGTACGGCTATACGCCCGGCCGGCAATCGACGCCACGTTTACGATTCGGCCGATGCCATGCCCACGCATGACGGGAATCACATACCTGCAGCACGAGTACGTGCCGATGAGATTGGTGCGGAGGACGCGGTCCCAGTCGTCAAGCGACAGACCGAGCGGGTCGCCGGTCGTCGCCACTCCGGCGCAATTTACGAGCACGTCGATACGCCCGAATGCCGACGCTACGTCATCCACGACCCGTTTGACGTCGGCGTCATCCGTGATGTCGAGCGTCCGGGAATATTCGCTGTCTGTGAGGTGTCGGGACGCCCCGATGACCGTCACGCCACGCGCCGTCAGCAGCGTCGTCGTCGCCAGGCCGATGCCCCGAGAGGCACCGGTGACGAGCGCGATACGACCCGGGCCGTCAGACATAGATGTGTTCCATGTCGCGGCCGCCGCAGGCCAGACGGATGCCTGGATCCGGACTTGTGCACACGATGCTGTGCACGGTTCCGCGTGGCAGGTAGACCACGTCATGTCTGCCGGCCTTGATCACCACGCCGCCTTCAAGCCGCCACTCGAACTCGCCTTCCAGCACGACCCACCACTCATCATGGGTGACGTGGCAATGCCACTGTGCGCCGTCGCCGGGCGGCTGACAGATCAGCCCCGTCTGGTCGTCACCGCTGTAGATCAGCA
Organism: Vicinamibacterales bacterium; assembly: GCA_038319675.1. GTDB lineage: Bacteria > Acidobacteriota > Vicinamibacteria > Vicinamibacterales > SCN-69-37 > SYFT01. The sequence continues at coordinate 58,847 of JBBQDM010000007.1, read as the reverse complement.
GATGCAGCCAGGGTGGTGTGCCCATGGACTTCTTGATTTCATCGATGTTGGTCAGCCGGGCATTGGCGCGGTCATCCCGATAGTTGACCACGCCATCGCGGACCATCAGTTCACGGAGATTGCTGTCGATACTGCGGGTCGTCTCAGGGAAGCGGTGCGCGCCCGTGACAACCTGTGACCGCCGGAACCGGAGGGCGGCCTCGATCAGGCGAAGGTCCTCCCACGTATCGGCATCCAGCGCCTCAATGCGATCAAGCGTGTAGAACCCGTACTTCCCGCAGAAGGTGGGGCCATGTTCGTCCGGAATGTCGCGGCGAAATGACTCCATGAACGACGACGTCCGCCAGCCGGTCATGGCCCAGGTGATGAGCTGCACCGGCGTGAGGGTCTGCGTGGGAATCTTGCGCGCCATCGACACATTCAGGGGGCGGCCGTCGAACAGCGCCTCCGTGTGCCGCTCTTCAATCGAGAACAATGAGTCGTAGCCCTCGTCGACCAGCATCGTCATGAACGCGCGAATCGACTCGGGCCGCAGGAGCGGCGACGTGGTGTGGATCAGCGCGACATGTTCCGCCGGCACATGCTCCATGAAGTCGGCAAGGAAGTGGTCGTGTGTCTGACAGCGGATGCCGTTGCAGTCCCTCGACTTGTTGCGCATCGTACACGCCGAGCCGCCGCGGGACGGATCCCGACGATAAAATTTCACGCCGAGCATCGTGGCGAAGCGCTCACCGATGTCGTGTTCCGAGTTGATGTAAATTTCGTCAAACATACCGGAGGCCTTGCAGGCTGCGGCGACGTAAAACGCCATGGGATATCCGTCAACGAGAATCAGATTCTTGTCGGGGATACGTGTGCTGCCCAGCAGCATTGGAATGATGGCGACGTTCTTCATGGGGTCTCCGGAATCATCAGTCGTGCAGACACTTTGAATACCAGTTTGCGCAGGCGGGCAGGTTGGCCGGCCGCCAATGCCGGCATATGCGCGTCCTGGGGCCCGAGGACGGCGAACTGCCCGGGTCGCAAATCGATCGTCACAAACGGGTCCTGGGGCGGTTCGTAAAACATCACATCGGTCGAGGGGTCGTAGGCTGTGCGCACCGTCAGGTCGGCCGCAGGCCATACGCGAATGAACTCACGCCCGTCGAGCACAATGTGCACGTCGGTGTAGTCCCGATGGGATTCCAACACGGCGGTGTCCGGAGGACCGGTCGTGAAGTCCAGGATCTTCACGAACAGGTCGCGGCCGCGCAACTCATGTTCGCCGGGAGCACGGTCGGCGGACGCGGCGGCCGTGAACGCCAATACGTCGCGCCACCAACGGGCAGAAAAATATGGGTCTGCGTGCGTGAGCGTGTCGATAATCAACAGGTCGCTCCCATGTACTCGCGCTCATAGTCCGCGCTGAGACGATCGAGGAGTTCCATGGCCGGCGGAGTCGCCGTCTCCGCCGCAAGCGCCCTGCGCGCGGCGAACTCCCGGGCCTCGTCCGATCCCTTTTCCGGTGGCTTCCATCCGTACTCGGAGTAGATAGGCCTGCCGATGCCCTCGGCGTACATCTTGCGTGGGACGTTCTGCTTCTTGAGTTCCCGTCTGGTGAGATCGGTCACCTGCGTGCCCAGCAGCGTTTCCAACTGCCGCAGGTACGGCCACGGGTCGAGCACAAACCGTTCGAACGGGATGATCAGCACTTGTCCGCGCTGTTGCTCCGTCAATCCCGCGAGCATGGCCCGATGTTTCCGTCCCATCTGGTCCACCATGTGAATCGCACGGTCCATCGCGTTGCCGCCGAGGAAGAGATTCTCCCATCCGCGGGCAAACCACGGCACCGTCCCACCCCCAGCGTCGATCCAGATCGAGAAGTCTCGTGGGTCCGACGCAATCCGATCCATGTACAGCGACTGTTGCTTGATCATGTACAACGGATGCCGCACCACCTCGACGATTTTGCCGCGAGTGCCCAGGGCATTGAGAATGAGGGGCGCGTGAACGAACAGCAGGTGTGTGACCAGATGCAGAATCGGATGTTCCTGCTCGATCCGGCGAATCGCCGCTTCGTCACCAGGCTGGAACAGGCGCTGGATGTAGCGCCACGGGGCAGGATTCAGACGCACACCAGACAAATCAGACCACCGAAAATTCGTCTCACGCGACATCATCACGTTGTACAACTGCAGATCCGTCATCATACGAATCATATTTGTCGCGGCATCTTGAGACATCGTCTCCAAATAGCGCAGCGCGCAGACGTATTCAATCGGGTAGGCGTATTGCATCAGCTCCACCCGCGCCATGGCGCTGACGATCGGCGACATCATGGTCTTGCCACACCCCGGAAGGCCGTCGACGAAAACGACCTGTTCGGCGATGTGGGATGGACGGACAACCTTCACTGGTTGCCTCGCCGTCCCGGATCAGCGGCGTAGATGCGATCGACCACTCGCATGAGCTTCAGCGCATCCGCGGACGTGCCGTACTCGATCGGAGAATCTGCGCGGATCGCCTCAAGAAAGTGATCGACTTCATACCGCCATGAGTTGTTGATACTGAACACCGTATGCTCTTCATCGCTCCAGCGTGCGGCGGGCGCCTCGGTACGGTTTTTGGCCACCGTCATCGCCTCTTCGCCGTAAGACCCCGACGTGGTGAGCAGCCCGTTGATCACGATGTTGCCGTGTTCAAGAAACATCTCGAGCGAAAACAGATGCCGCCACTGAGTCATCGTTGAATGCAGCGATGCGACGACGCCGGCGCGATTGCGCAGGATCGCAAACACGTTGTCTTCGACGTCGAGCTTCCAGTACAGCGTGGAGACAAACGCCTGAACCTCGTCGAAGTCCCCCGCCATCATGAGGAACAAGTCGAGCATGTGGATGCCCTGATCAATCAGAATGCCGCCACCAGCGATCTCCCGCTTGGACCGCCAGTTGCTGTAGAACCGCTCGTCGACGCTTTTGCCGTAGCGACCGCGCATCCACAACAGTCGCCCGTGCACGCCGGAGTCAATAAGGGCCTTGGCACGAATCACGCTGTCATGGTGCCGATGGTTGAAGCCATACATGAGCTTTCGGCCGCCCGACGCCAGCTCGGCCTCGATGATGGCTTCCACGCCGGCCGCATTAAACGCCGGCGGCTTCTCGCAGAACACGTGTTTGCCCTGGCCCAGGGATTGAATCGTCAGGGACTGGTTCAGGTTGTTGGGTGTACAAATGAAGACCGCATCGATCTGCGGGTCATTGACGATGGACTCCGCGTCCCGGATCGGGATCCCGGCCACGTCGGGCACCACGTAGGGGTCGGCAACCGCGACCACACGCACGTCGGCGCATTGCTCCAATTCCCTGAGGCGAATACGCCCCATCGAACCAAACCCGACAATTCCGACGTTGATCACTGCTGATTCACCAAATCAAGGGCCTCGTCCACAACTCCCTCCGCGCACCGGCCGAGGCGCCAGTCACGACGCAACGTCCTGAAATAGGCGTTGCGGCTCGCCGGCCTGAAGAGCAACTGCTCCAGACTCGCGGCGATGGTGCCGGGTGTCACAGCGTGCGGCAGGGCTCCCCCGGAGGCAAACGGCATGATGGTCATCCCCGCGCGGGTCGCACGCATGGTCGTGCGGACCCCGGCCGGGCATAAGGTATGGAAGCCGATCGGCCGGTGCTCCGGGCGCAGCGCTGGACCTGCGCCGGCACCAAGCGCCGTGGCCTCAATCGACGAATTGGAGTAACTGCTCGCAAAGATGTCGGACGCCACCATGGTGTCCTCGAACGACAGGGGCCCGCGCCCCATCACCAGGGGCGTGAGGTTGATCACGCGGCCTTCGTACGTCGCCGCTGCCCTGGCAGCGGCCCAGTCCAAGCCGAGACGGCCATCGGCCGCGTCGGCCTCGCGCGGATGTTCCTGCGTCGCCAGAGTGACGCCTCGAGCGCCGAGGCCGGCGCGGTTCATGCCGGCGATGAAGGCGTCGAGCGCCTCGGGTTCCGCGCGCTCGCGGAACGTCGGTTGCGCAAAAAACACCACCATGCGTTCCCCTGTACCGAGCCCAATCCGTGCCCGTGCGCGTGCCCGTCGTGCCGGCGTCGCGCGCCCGACCAGGCGATCGAGCGTGTACAAGCCGTGCAGAGCCTTCACACGGTGCCGGGGAATACCCAGCCGGCGCACGGACAGTTCCACACCACGATTGTCGATCTCCAGGTATCTTGTCGCGATCGCGTCACGGCACAGCGCTGCTGGAAGGACGCCGCGCCACGCCCGTGTCTCGATGCCGGCACCAGTCCCCCAGGCGTCTCTGACCCTCAGGGTCGGGATGCCGCAACGGGAAGCGGCGACGGCGAGCAACTGGTCTGCGCCCAGTTGCTCAGTGGCATCAGTCAGCACCACCACACTCGGGCGCGAACGGGATAGATACCGTCGCAACCACTCGACCATTTCTTCAACAAGGGCGTGTGCTCCGTCCGGACCGTGCCCGTCCGTGCGCTCAATGCGCTCCCGTCCGGCAAACGGCTCCAGCCCGGGATAACGCGAGCACGCCGTGGCAAACGAGCACAGACCGGCCATGCCGTGAGCGCTCAGGCTGGACCAAGCCGGTCCACTCGCGAACACCTCGACGCCGAACTGCCGGCGCCGTGCGGCAGCCGCGAGGGCGACAGCACCGCCTCCGGCGCTCGGATGGCGCGCCGCCACCACCATCGTCCGACTGCGTCGGGTGCGCCCTGCAATCGTCACGCAGACGCCGCTCCGGGCACCTGACTCGGCAACTGCGCCAGAAACTCACGGCACACGTCGTGAAACCGCTCGTCGTTCGGATAGCGATCAAGAAAGACGTCGCCGGGTTGACGCACCAATACGAGCGCCACATCGCCACCGCTGTGTTTTTTATCGCGCGAAAACGCATCAAAAAACGCCTGCGCAGGTATCGGCGTCTGGGCGAAGCGTCCGTAGTTGGCGGCCAGTGTCTCGTGGAGCAACTCGAACGTGGCCCGGTCGAGCAGGCCAAAACGCCACGACACGAAGTTTGCGAAGTCCATGCCGATCGTTACGGCGATCCCATGCGGGACGGCGTACCGAGTGGCGCTCTCGATCGCGTGGCCGAACGTATGCCCGTAGTTGAGGACGAGCCTGCTGCCGGTATCGAACTCGTCGGCTTCGATCCGCAGTTGTTTGATCTCGAGCGACCGCCGGATGTAGTGCCGCAGCAGGTCCTTGTCGGTGAGCAGGTGCGGATAGTCGCGCACAAGCGCGCGTGTGTCCGCCCACCCACTCATGGTGTGCACCTTGATGACCTCGCCCAACCCCGACCGCAGATCGGCTTCGTCGAGCGTGTCGAGGACCTCGGTGGACACGACAATCTCAGTGGGCGGCGTGAAGGTGCCCAGTTGGTTCTTGAATGAGCCGACGTTGATCGACGACTTGGAACCGATGCAACTGTCAGCCTGTGCCAGCAGCGTCGTGGGGTAGAACATCCACGGCAGTCCGCGCATGACGGTGGCCGCGAGGAAACAGACGATGTCCTGGATGATGCCGCCACCGATGGCGACGAGCGTGCAGTCGCGCCGCAGTCCGTGGTCGAGCAGGTGGAGCACGTACTCAGGCATGCGCTCGAGCGACTTGTGTCCCTCGGTCGCCTCGATGCGCAGCGTGGACGGCAACGCCAGCACATCGGCCAGCCGGTCACTGTAGAGTTCTGCCACGCGCGCATCGATCACGACGCGGGACCGCGGTCCAAGCGCTTCCAGTCCCTCAAACAGGGATCCGAAACGGACGCGATACGGCCCGCGATGTGACTGAATCACCAAATCGGGATCAGGCACAGGTAAACCCGCCATCAACCACCATCGTCTGCCCTGTCATGAAGGTGTTGTCGTCGCTGCACAGGAACGCCGCATACCGCGCGATTTCCTCCGGCCGCGCGAGCCGCCGCATCGGCACCTGCTGCACCATGTCGGCGATGCCGGCCTCGCCCAGCACCGTGCGCGTCAGTTCGGTATCCACAAATCCCGGTGCCAGGCAGTTGACCAGCACGTTCTGCTCGGCCACTTCGAGCGCCAATGCGCGAGTCAGTCCGAACAGCCCGAACTTTGACGCCGAGTACGCCGACCGCCCCGCCTTGCTGACCACGCCGAAGATCGACGTGATGTTGACGATGCGACCGTAGCCCTGGGCACACATGCCGGGCACAACCGCGCGGCACAGCAGAAACGGCGCCACAAGGTTCACGTCGAGGATGCGCTCAAAGTCGGGCCGGTCGTAGGCGTCCACCCGCCCCACTTTGTTGACGCCCGCGTTGTTGACCAGCACCGAGAATCCCCGCGTGGCCACATCGGCGGCAAAGTGTTCCGCTGCTGGCGGGTCGGTCAGATCAACGGCGAGATACTCGCAGCCCGCCGGGGCCACGCCCTCTGCGGACGTCCCCGTCACCACGACGCTGAGTCCGGCGTCGCGCAGGGCACGGGCAATCGCGGCGCCGATGCCGCGGGTGCCGCCTGTGACCAGTGCCGAGCGGGGTGCCGTCGTCATTCAGCCACCGGGGTGCTTCCTGGGCTGAGCACGTCTCGCGTCGCCGGGTACTCCATGAATCCGACCAGCAGGTCACACACCATCAACAGCCAGATCTGATGGACTGACTCCACGACGTTGTACGACCGACTGTCCACCCACAACGACAAGTCGCCCAGGTGCCGGAGCGGATTGTCGGGCGAGAATCCGCTCAAGGTGACGAGCGGCAGGCCGCGGCCCTTGGCGTACTCCGCTGCGCGCAACACGTTGGGAGAGCCTCCGCTGGAGCTGATGAGCACGACCACGTCACGGTCATCGGCGTAGGCCGCCAGTGCCTGTGCGATCCACCGGTCGTAGCCGTAGTCGTTGGCAAAACAGGTGATGAGGTCCACGTCGTGAAACGTGATGGCGCGGACAGCGGCGGCCTTGGTGAAGTCCACCGCCGCGTGGCTGGCAATGGCGGAACTGGCGCCGTTGCCGGCAAAGATCAGCTTGCCGCCGCGCGTGCGTGTATCCGCGATGATCGTTTTCAGTTGTATGAGTGAATCGGTGACGTCGGCGTCAAGTGCCGCGCGGTACTGATCGAGACACGCCCGCAACCACGTCACATCTGATGCTGTATTAGACATACCCGAACACCTGTTCTCCATACGCGGTTAATTCTGCCGTCTGCCGCACGTCGGGCAGCAGTGGCGCCAGCCCAGGCAACGCACCCAGCATGATGGCGACTTCCTCGACGATCCCGGCCTTGATGCCAGCGTCGAACGCGGCCACTTCGACCGGTTCCCAGTCGCCGGTGGCGGTCACCCGGCGCAGGACCCGCTCAAGTGGAGCGAGCCGATACGACGATTCGCGCGTGTGCACCTCGACGACCCATCGCCCCTTGGCCAACCAGTCGGCATGATACGAGAACGGAATCCCTCGCGACGACAGGCCGCCACCGGCAAACACGGCGCCTGTCGGGTGCCAGTCGATGGCCCCCGTTCGCACGCTTGAGACCTCTGCGGGCCAGCCGATCAGCGAGTGCGCCAGGCTCATGACGTGCAGGCTGTTGGCGACACCCCACCGCGCCAACTCCGTGGCCGTAAACCGCTGCGGCCAATCGGGCTTGATCATTTCCGTGAACACATACGAGCACGACGTGATGCCGCCTTCTCGCTCGGCGCGCGCACGCACCTCAATCACAGACGGATACACACCGCGATTGTAGGCGCACATGGCACGGACCTGACGGGCGTCGAGCGTCGCAGCCAGGTTAAAAATCGTGGCAGAGTCGAGCGCAATCGGCTTCTCGATGAGCAGATTGCGGAACCCCTGGTCAGCCAACTGCAGTGCCCCTGGAACCAGGAGGTCAATCGGAATGGCGAGGATCGCGAGTTCATCGGCGGCGGCCTGTTCCTGGAACCCCTCGAGGCCCTCGCTGAACAACTCCACGCCGTCCACGCCCTGCAGGTCCTGCAGGGAGGCTTCGTGGCAGGCGCACACACGAATGTGGGGCACGCCCAGCGCGCGCAGCGCCTGATAGTACTGCTTGCCCATGTTGCCGTAGCCGATGAGCGTGGCCCGGCGGCCGGAGAAATCGGTGGCGCTCAGCTGCGCCGAGACGGATGCTGCGTCGAGAATGTTCACGTGACGACCTTAGGTAATAGGACACACATCCAGGTCTGAGGACTGGAGGCGCCGGAAGTGAGGCAGGAGGGTGTTGAGCACGAACTTGTGCGCCGGGGCACAATCGGCGAGTGTCGGCAATTCGCAGGTGCCGGTGGCGAGAATACTCTCGATAAAAGCGCGCGACATGTTGCTCACGGTGAGATCGCCCTCAAACGGCGTCGGTCGCCACACCCAGCCAGTGGCTGCATCACTTTCCCACGCCCACCGGTTCATCTGATCAACGATGCAGCGATAGGTCGAGGTCGCGATGGTGGTAACGGGCGCAGCCACGTGGCTACCCTGGAACGTAATGGTCAACTGGCTACCCTTCGGCGTCGCCCCGTGCATGGTGCCGCTCAGGTCAAACACTGTTGCGCCGCGCTTGGACGGGTGCAGCACTTGATCAATTGATGATCCGACTGGATCGATCCGGTCGCCGCCGTCATAAAAGACAAACAGATCCGCCGTGTGCACGCCGTTGTTGCCAAGGCCGTGGTTGCCGCCTACATCGGTGACGACGACTGGCTCCGCGGGATCCAGCAGGGACTTCACCCGTTTGTGGAACGGATACACACGCGTCTTGCAGTTGACCCAGATCGACAGTCCGTGCGTTTCCGCCAGCCGAAGCAGGATGTCGTATTCGGCCACCGACTGCGTGACGACCTTTTCCAGCAGAAATGCGCGATACCCCAGTGTCTCGACAATTTCGGTGATGAGGGCCGCACGGCCGGCCGCCTGCGTGGCGACGACGCACAAGCCGCCGCCGTGCGACGCCTCGCTCAACGTACCCATCCAGCGGACCGGCAGATCCCGTCGCCGGTCGGCCACCTGCTCCCAGCGTTGCTGCCCCATGACCAGCGCGGCAGGCACTGGGTCGACGACCTCAACCTCGCCCACGGCTGGCAACGACGCGGCGGCCTGCAGGTGCCGGCTGCCGAGCTGGCCACATCCGACAAACAGGAGGCGGGCATTTCCTGGTACTGCTGTTTCGGTCACGACTGTCCCCTTCATTGATACCCGGCCAGCGGTCCCGACCGACACAACTGGTCGGCATACATTTGATGGCCCGCCATCGTCAGGTGATGGCCGTCACCCGGGTGTACCCACCGATCGAGTCCATCCGGTGCCCCGAGTGTGTGGGCATGGACGTCCACCAGCGTGACGTGCGAGCCCGACCCGTCCACCGCATCCGCGATCAGGACGTTGTACAAGCTCACACTTCTGTTGAACCCAGGCGAGTGGCGTTCAATGGCTTCAAAGGTGGGCATGATGTTGATCACGTACACGTGCGAGCATCGACGCGCGGCGTCGTGGACCCATGTGCGCATCACCCGGCCGAACGCCGCCGGTGTCGTCCGCCGCCACGTGCGACCGGCGCGGATAAATCGCGCCCGGTTGTCGTGCAACACACGAATGATTGGTGCGCGCGCGTGGCCGGGCAGTCGTGAGATTTGCTGCCGCAGCCAGTGCGGAACCGGTCGTGGCGCACAATCCACGATGCCCGCTTGAATAATGGCCACGTCGTTGGCCGATTCACCGAAATAACCGGAATCCGCCAGAAAACGCGCGTGCAGGTCGTTGGCCGCCGCCCCGCCGTCGGAACGATTATACAGGGCGCATTCGAGGGGCGTGTTCAGAGCGCGACACCGAGCCAGCACCAGTTCCGGATACGTGTCCCCGTAGCCGATGCCGGCCGACGCGCGCGGCATGCTCAGTGAATCGCCATAGATCCTGAGAAGGAGGCGCCGCGGTGTTGTTGTATCGGCTACAACCAAAACACTTTCTCCTTCAAGACTCCGACTTCGGCCAACCGGGTGCTGACCGTCGTCGCGTCCTGAAAAGAGGCGACGATCAGCAGGTCAAACGGAGTGTTCCCGAGCCCATGCTGGCTCAAGTCGCGGCTGTCGCGCACGGGCAGGCCAAAAAACATCGCGCGGTTTTCGCCAACAACGCCCACCAGCTTCAGATCTGTTTCCTGCAAGCAGACGTACGCAATCTCCGCTACCTCGCCGGCACCGAAAAAGACGATCCTCTTACCCTGACCGTCCCCGAGCCCAGCCATCTCCAGAGACGCGATAGCCAGCCGCTGCCGAACACGGTCCCGAGCGGTTGCATAGAACCGAACAGAATTTTGCAGGAACAATGTGGACATCCGAGCCTTCTCAGCCATGCCCTCCGGGGTCAGCATGTACCGCACCCGATTCGACTTGATACGAATCGCGCGCACCCACCCCTTGCGCACCACCTTCTTGACCAGAAGATTTGTCAAACCGAGCGCTATCCCAAGACTAGTCGACAGTGAACGCTGTGACACGCCGTGACCGTCTTCAATCTCGGTCAGAATGCCGTGAACGTGCTCTTCGTGGGAGGTCATGGTCTTTTTATGGACGGCGAAACTCGCCAATCACCGGGCGAGGTGCAGGTGGATCACTCCAGCCACCACGGGTTGTCCTTCAAGAATCGCTCCGAGTAGCGGATCCGGAACTCTCCATGTAACGGACTCGCTTTGTTCTCCAGCGACAACGGGAGGATTTCCTTGAATCGCTTCTGAAGTTCCTCGCCGACCGGATCAGTGGGCCAAGTGCCCTGGAGCCGTTCGACGGACTCAACAGCCACATCACGAATTTCACCTGGTGAATTTTCCCTGAGAACAATGTTGCTTGCAGCGTAGTTTTCCGGCGACGCCCGCCACGCAAGGTTGCGTTCGACGATTTGCCGCAACGTCAGTGGGTCACCAGTAGTCGAATCGAGGTGCCACTTGCTGAGGTACACGAGATACGTCTCACTGCTCAAGGCTGTCTCGATCGGACATAAATTCACGAACGAGACTGGCCTCCGAAATATTGCGGGAATCGCGTCGAACCCACTCCCACTCGACAGGCAGAAATCGCAGTGGGCGCCGATGTACAGGTCCAGGAAGTCGTCGCCCATCCGCTCATAGGCGTAGTCGACTATCTGGGCCCGTGAAGAGAGCAGTGGGGCCTCAACTTTCCGCCCCATCCGCAAGACGAAGAATCCGCGGTCAACCAGCGCCTCCGCTGCCTCCACGTAGTTCGCGATGGACGAGTCCCTGTGAGAATGTCGGGAATTCGACACCCGGATCGCTCCGTAATAGCTAGAGTCACGAACATTGAGACATATGTACGGAGCCCCATCGGTAATCCCGAGCGATTCAAGAAACTTTTTCCCACGGGCCTGTTCTTCCTCGCTAAACGCCAGATGCGCCGGCGAACCAGCCATCAAATTGAAGATGTCGCGGTCGTTGTGGACGTTGGACCCAATTCGGTGAGGAGCCCCACCCGGCACAACGTTATTGACCCATTCCAACGCCTGCAGTGGGGCAGGAGGAAATGTCTTGAACGTCCGACGCCACATCTTCATCAGATAGGTGTTGCTGACTCGTGGGTCGCCAAAGTAGGGAAAGTCGATGTACCGCTGCTTCGGCCGATTGACGTGATGGTCTCGCTCGCACAGGTACAGTTCTGTGTTGAGTGCAAAGTGCCCAAGAGCGTGCGAGATCAAATTGCCCCACCGAATCAGTAGCCAAGGCCGGATGATTCGAATGATGGGCAATGTAATAACTGCGACTGGAATAAAGAGCGCCTTTGGTTGCAGCAGCCGGCGCAAGTGGCTGACGAATGTTCGCCTGCGTGGGATCGTCATGATGCATTGGCTGCAGCGTAGGCCTCTGGTGTACCGATGTCGTAAAAGGCCTCGGTGGTCTCATGAGTGTAGATTCGGCCAAGGCACCGGCTTAGCACTTCTGTACTAAAGTCCGTGAAACACGGGCCATCGCTTAGATCTTGCAATAATTCTGATGACAGAATGTAGACGGCACCGTTGGCGAGATTCCCTGGCGGCGATTGCACTTTTTCGTAAAAGCCAACTACTACTCCGCGATCGTCCAGTTCGACAATTCCACAAGACGATGGTCGGTCAGTCCGGAACGTCATCATCGTCATCGTGCAGTCTGCGGGTCGTGTGTGGTGCGCGTGCACGAAGGCCCGAAAATCCGCCCGGCAGTAATTGTCGGCGTGGATCAGCAGGCCATCCTCGCCGGCGAAAAAACCCAGGTTATGAATGAGCGTCCCCGCCGTGCCGCGCAGCTCCGGCTCGTAGGCGAACGTGACCTGACGGTCAAACGGGCCGGCCTGCACGTGCGCCTGGACTTGTTGTGCTCTGTAGTGCGTATTGACCAGGAAGGGGCCGATACCACCTCGCGTCAGACGTCCCAACCAGATGTCAAGAAGGGCCTGTCCTTTGATGGGAACGAGACACTTTGGAGTCGTGTCGGTCAATGGGCGCAACCGTGTCCCGTAACCCGCAGCTAACAGTAACGCACGCAAGAAACTATCTCCGGTCCGTGTAGTGGCTTTTGTTAATTTCAACCAGCAGTTCCGCTGCACTCAGCGGAATGTTCCCGATTCGGCCCACCTGGCACGCGGCCGCAACTGAACCGAGGTACATGCTTTCCCAAATCGAACGGCCGACGGCCATTGACATCGCCGCACATACCAGAAGGCAGTCTCCTGCCCCAGCCGAGTCTTTTGGCGCGGTGTTGAGGGCGGGCAGCCGATCGGTGAGCCACTCGCCCTTCTCTGTGATCTTGGCGTGGATCAGCAACCCCTCGGCACCGAGCGTGATGGCGATGTTTCCGGCGTTCGCTCGCTGTCTCAGCGCCTCAGCCAGAACGACCAACCCGTCTTCATAGTTGCTCAGAGCGATCCGGGCCTCCCGTTCGGTCGGAGTCAGCAGCGCGGCGTTCCTAAAGCGCGACACATCGCCCACTTGGGAGGAACATTGGCTATCAGCAACAACCATGATGCCGCGCCTCTCACACTGGGCTGACACGATGTCAACCAGTTCTTGTGGCAGCGTGCCGTAGTTGAAGTCCGAAAAAATAAACACATCGGTGTCGTTCAATGCACCTAAGACATGATCGAGGATGTGACGCTGCAAGCCCTTGTTCACCTTGTGCTGGCGCAGATGGCTTACTCGAAGCAGCGTGCGACTACTGGCTCGATAGCGCTGCTTCAGCGTGGTCGGCCGACTGTCATCCCGAACCAACCGCGCCGCGACTCCATACTCCGCCGTCTTTTCCTCGACGTACCTTCCAGGTTCGTCGTCGCCGATGATCGAAATGAGATTTACGGACTGCGCACCGAGTCGCCGGGCATGCCCAGCGACGATCGCGGCCCCCCCAAGGAATCGCTCGGTCATGATCGGCGTCACCACGATCGTGGGATCCTCTTGCGACATTCCCAGCGGGTCACATTGAATGTATTCGTCGACAATCGTGTCGCCAATCACACTCACTCGAAGGTCACGCATCTTTTCCAGGACGGAGCCAAGAACCGAGATATCGATGCCGTGGCGCTCGATGAACTCCCTGGGTTTGATGATCGATGAATGGTTGATGAGTTCGGTTTCCCTGCGAATCAGTTCCAAGGATGAAAACGTCGTGTCCCCGGAACCGAAAAGGAGCTGGCCACCGTATGCCAGGAGTGGAGACGATTCAGGGTTGAGTCCGCTTTCGTGCTCTTTCCCCTTAACGACCACCGCCGGACGCAGGTCGGCGACAAAATGCTCTGGTGGATCGCGCAGCACAAACGCGTGATCGACCCAACTGATGGCCGCCACCCCCTCGAGGCGCGTGTCCTGATTGAGGTGGGATTCCTGCGCCAACGAGTCGTCGAGTACACCAACGACCAGATAGTCGCCACACTCGGCTGCGAACCGCAAGAGACGCAAGTGGCCCGGGTGAACGATGTTGAACGTTCCAGAGACGAAGACAACTCGCCTGTCCTGCGCGCCGGCTTGGACCGTCACCAGCGCGGTCAACGAATCAGCGTGTAACGTCATGACCAAGTTTCCGAGACTGGATTGGGCTGCGTTCGTTTAGCCAGAACTTCACTCAGTCCTCGGAATATCACGGAGCAGCGACTCATGGCTGCGAAGAGTCAAGCCGCCATCGACCACGATATTCTGCCCGGTGATGTACGACGATTCGGCACCTGCCAGGAACATGATTGCATTCACGATGTCTTTAGGCCTGCCCATCCTGCCAAGCGGAATAAACGCTCGGCACCTGTCGACCAGCCATTGGTTTTTGTTATAGAACTCCAGAGCTTCGTCCTTGGCGACGACGCACGGAGAGACGCAGTTCACACGAATTCCGATAGGTCCGAGCTTAAGCGCGTAATATCGCGCCAACTGAGAAAGTCCCGCCTTGGCTACGTGGTAGTCCAAGGGCTGCTCGGGAGCGACGTAGCGATCGGCGATCGAACTCACAAGCACAATGCTGTTCGACCCACCACCTGATGCGAAGCTGTTGCGAGCAACCAAATGATCGATTGTGCGTCTTGTTGCGCCAAGGGCGACGGCCATGGCCGTGTCAAACCCGTCAGGGCCTGACCGATGCCGCTGGAAGAAGACAACGGTCGACACCGGGCCGTACCGCTGTGTGGAAAGATCGAGGGACGACAGCAGAGCCGTTTGGTCCGTCACATCGACGGCATACTGCGACAACATCGATGACTCGACACTGGCGTTCGGCGTACGCCCGATGACGGAAACGAAATGATTGCCCAAGTCAAGCAGATGCCTGACAAGCGCCAGGCCGATACCCCTGGTGCCACCGACCACGAGACAATGCCTGTCAGCCATTCGCAATCAGTTTGAACTCTGGCACAGGAACCACGAAGACGCCCCCGTTCGCGAGGTACGAGTGGTTTTTCTCGATAAACGGCGATGCGTATCTCCAGGCGAGGACAACCACGTAGTCTGGTTTGCGCTCAAGGAGAACAGAAGACGGCAGCACTGGCAGGTGCAGGCCAGGGCTAAAACGCCCCTGCTTCGCCGGATTGTCATCCACGAGGTAGTCAATATCGCCGCCGATATCAAAGTGATATAGGAGTGTAGTCCCAGTGATTGATGCGCCAAAACCCGCAACACTTTTTCCTGCGAGTTTCGCCGCAGCCAGGAACGCTTTCGTTTGATCCCGGAGTCCGTCAATTTTGTCGGCAAACGATCGGTAGGTTTCTGGGACATACAGACCAATCTGGTTTTCGAATTCTCGCAACGCTTCGACAGAACCATCACTCGACAGCGGTCCGCCTGGGCGCTGGATGAAGTACCGAAGCGAACCGCCCTTGGTCGAAACGCGCTGAGCCGCGACCAGTTCAAGACCGACTGTCGCGAACAGTGCTTGCACGGGTCGAACGGAAAACGACGTGAGGTGTTCGTGGTAGATGAAATCGAATACCATGTTCTGCAGTACGTCGGCGAGATAGTAACTTTCAAACACGAATACGCCGTCTCTATCCAGCAGTCTGTCGATCGCAATCACGAGCGACCGCAGGTCATCAATGTTGGCGACGACGTTGTTGGCCGTGATAACTTTCGCATGACCATGCTCGGTCACCATTCGCGTGGCGAGCTCCGGTGAAAAGAAGGCGCTGATCGTGGTCACCCCGCTTGCTGTGGCCTGCGCCGCGATATGTGACGCGGGCTCGACGCCCAACACCTCCATACCCCGATCGAGGAAGTGTCGTAACAGAGTCCCATCGTTGCTGCCAATGTCCACGACCCTCGCGCCGGACTTCAGTCCACACCGCTCTACGACACTGCCGGCATATTCGCGGAAGTGATCCGCCAGACCGAGCGAACTGGACGTGACGTAGATATAGTCTCCATAGAGAATCTCCGGGTCAACGACATCAATCAGTTGCGCAAGCCCGCAGTTTCCGCACATGTAGAGGTCGATCGGATAGCTTGGTTGCGAAACATTGAGCTTGTCGGCCGTGACATAGGCATCGCCGATCGGCGTCGGTTTCAGCGCAAACACCAGCTCAAGATCTCGGCTGGAACAACCACGACAATCGTTACGACGATAGATGACATCCGCCATGCTTCTGGTCCTTCAGGTTAAATGGATTGCGAGTGGTGGTGCAAAGATTGCGCGACCCTGATGCCGGACCGTCCGAATCAACTTTGGAGATCCAGCCACACCGTATCGCTGTCTTGGAAGGGTCCACTCGCCACCTCGAGAAAGATACAGTACGGAGACGTGCTGTGGACCGACCTGAACTCTGTCGCGTTCAGGCGAACGGAGACCGCAGGCGATTGTGACGGTTTACCTTCGCCGATCACCTGTTCGGATAGGACGCAACCGACTTCGTCATGGCGCTTTATAGTGAGCGACCCCTCAAACACGTGGTACGACAGGGACGTTTTGCGCTGCTTGAGGGGGCCGACCGACGTCGGGGCCGTGTGCACCATCACCATCTCATGGATGTCTGATTGATCGTCGGTATGCAGGCACACACGGAACGTGGGAATTCCACGTAAGCATGCGAGTTCCTTGAGCAGGAACATCTGTTGACGAGAAAGCGCACAGGGATTCTCACTGGCGTAGAAGACGCGATCATTCTTCTTGACCAAGTTGTTGACCGCAAGAAGACGCTTCTCGATGGCAGTGGTCCTGTGCGGACGCTCACGATCGAGTAGCGTGGCGATCTTTGAAAAATTTTCATACACATCTGGTGTCAACGGCAGCTCAACGAGGTCTTCGATCGCCATCCACGCCATCTCGCCTTCTGGCTGAACAGAGCCAGGTCCGTCCATTGCGCACCGGACGGGAAAGAAGTGACTGGTGGTCGAAATCCAACTACACCGCCATCGCCAGGAGAAGGCCTCGGGGCCGGGAGCCACGGAAACGTCAATTACATCGCGGAGCTCGCGCGCAAGCGCCTGCTCCGGCGACTCGCCGGCCCGCATCCGTCCACCCACCAGGCTCCAGCAACCAGGAAACGCGGCGCTTGACGCGTCGTCGCTGAGTCTCATGAGTAGGCGCCCGTCTTCCCTGTAGATCAGGGCCATGACCGCACCTGTCCCGTTGGGCTCCAAAGGAATCACTGTTTACTCTGCCCGCAGGTCCATGTTGACCAGGCACCGGCCTTGAACCTTGCCGCTGCGCATCTGCTCGATGGCATCGTTGATCCGCTCCAGAGGGTAGATATCAGTGAGCAACTCACGGAGCGCCAAGCGGCCGGCACGATAGAGGTTGTGGTACCGGGGGATGTCGCTTTGAGGAATCGCATCTCCACCGTGGGATCCACTCAGTCCCTTCCCAAAATGCAGCGGGAGCGAAAACACCGAGATGTTGTTCCCTTTGCGTGGGACCCCGACCAAGACGACTCGGCCCTGCGGCTTGGTCAGTTGATAGCCCATTTCAATAATCGAGGGCTGGCCTGTGTTGTCGATGAATACGTCTGCGCCAGCCGAGCCGACCACTTCAAGGATAGCGGCGCGTGCGTCTGTCTGGGTACTGTTGATGGTATGACTGGCACCCATTTGACGCGCCAGCGACAGCCGATTGTCGTGAAGATCGACAGCGATAATCGGATGAGCCGAGACCATCTGCGCAGCCTGAATAACGTTCAGTCCAACACCCCCGGCGCCAAATACCACCACGGACTCTCCGATTCGGACTCGCGCATTGTTCTCGACCACTCCAAATCCAGTGGTGACCGCGCAACCAAACAACGCGGCAACATCGAGGTCGCTATCCTGAGGGATGGCGGTAACCCGATTCTCAGAGACAACTGTGTATTCACTGAACGTTGTGACCCATCCGGAGTTGACCTTCCGACCCTCCCACAGGAAGTGGGGCGTCTCGGACTCAATCCCCAAGCCCTTGCGCCAATGCAACACGACGACGTCGCCTGGCCGGACATGGCGGACACCTGGGCCGATGTCCACAACGGTACCAGAGGCTTCGTGGCCGAGCAGGTGCGGCAGGAACTTATCCTCTCCTTTCGCTCCGTCGATTTCACCCAACTGAGAGCCGCAGATCCCACTGAAATGAATCTTGACCAACACCTGGCCTACTGCAAGTCGGTCGGGCATCGTGAGCTCGACCACTTGCAGCGGTGCTTTCAGCTCTGTTAATACGGCAGCCTTCATTGACGTGGGCATCATAGACACGTTGGGAAACATCACTCGAAGTAGATGAAGGAATGGTCGCCGGTGTAGCCGGTCTGCTTAAACCACCAGTCCCATTCCTCGGGATTGTTGAAAGCCTCGCACGTGACCTGCCAGTACAGCAGGTTGGCCTTCTCCTCTTCATTTCGATAGGACTCCACGCACACGTATTTGTGCTTCTTGCCTACGCGCTCGACCTCGCGCAAGGCCTTGTCAAGATCAAAACAGTGAAGGTTATGCAAGGTCGTGATGGAAAACACATAGTCAAAGTAGTGGTCAGGGAATGGCAGCGCATTGGCGTTGCCGACCTGTAGCCGGTCCTTGATTTCGTCTTTGGCATTCGCGATGGCGTACTCGGACACGTCGATCCCGTAGACCTCCAAGCCGGGAACAACCTTAGTCAGATCGTAAAGCTGGAAACCCTTGCCGCACCCAACGTCCAGCACCTTGTCGCCGGCCTTGAGGCCATAGTGTTCAGCCATCGCTCGAGCGACCTTCTCCCAGCGGCCCTCGATGTATTTGTACCCGCCGTAGACAATTTTCCGGTCGCCATCCCAATAGTCGAAGCCCCACTGCTTGGCCAGCACTGCGGCTTTCGCTTTCGGGTAGGTTGGGTCATTGACACGAGCCAGGTAGTCGCGTGTGGTGGCTTTGTGGATAACAGATAAGAAGTCAACGTACGCCATTGTGATAATCCTAAGAAAGCGAACCTAAATGTGTAACAAAGTAGTGCTTAGCTTTAGCAAGTTGCTTCGTCAGTAGATCGTCCTCCCACACCCCAGCGTGAAGCCTCCGCTGCCGATCGACCGGTCCGAATTCGTTGAGCAGGATACAGATCCATTTTACGCGGTGCAGGGGCAAGAGCACATCAACGCGATGGGCGATCTCAGCAGGCTCCGGAAGGGTACGGGTCAGCATCGCCTCAAATAGACGGCCCTGAGCCGGAGATATGGGGAGTTCGGGCTGGCACACGAAGTCACAGATTAACTTCGCAGGATCATCCCAGCCCGCATACTCAAAATCGAGAAAGGACAGCCGACCGCCGTCGTCGAGCGCATTGTGGAAACCAAAATCAGACGGTGAAAGGATGCGCGTGCTCAGTGGGATGGCTGTGACAGATTCTGGTATTCGTCGGCGCACGGCATCTTTGATCGCGTTCCAAGTCGGCAAGACGTGTTTTGTCATAAATATGTGCGCATCGTGCTGAACGCCCACATGCGGTTGTGGAGCCGCCTCAATCCAGCGCTGCAGCCTTCGCTCTACGAGGTCAACATGGTCCTTGAGGCTGAAACACGCGTCGGATGCCTCTGCGAGGGTTTGGGCCCCGAGCGAGGTCCGATGACCGTTGAGGTCGCCGAGAAATTCGACCGCCTGCGCAATATGGTCTGACGAGATCACGCCGGGACGCGCTCCCTCCATAAATGAGTACACCGCACAGCCTGCATCCCTGTCGATGCCCAAGGCCTTAGGCACGCGGCCGATACCAACATCGTTCAGGAATGTCAGGAACTGAAATTCCGTCCAGAGCCGGTCGTGTTGGTGCCCCCCGCCCAGGAAATAACTCTTGAGGATCCACTGCCGATTCTCACTAAAGAGGCGCCACACCTCGCTGTTGCGGCCAGCCCGGATGCGCTCCCGGTGAACCGGCAGCGGGACGCCGGACCTCTCATAGAGCGCTTCAAGCGATCCCGCCGCGTCCGTCATTAGAGTCCGAGCAGACCTGGCAACTGGTTCCAGTCGCGCATTACCTTCCATTCGGGGTGAGCAGCCGCATCGCCTCGAGGCGTAAAGAAGATTTTTTCAACGACGGCAGGCAGAAGGTCCAGAATTTCAGGTAGGTCGTCAACGTAGTGGGTACAGCCCAGTTCAAGAATTCGCGCGATCTTGGCTTCCTTGGTCAATTCGAAGTACACGCGATCGCCCGGCCACCCGAGCCCTTCCGCATCGTGGAACCCTTCCTGTGCGAGCCAACCTCGTGCCGCAGCATGCAGATCAAAAGGTTCACCGCGGTACGGTGTGCGGGTCTTGTGGCTGACGATACACATCGGCACCTGCAGCGCCGATAGCCGCCGGAGAGACAGTTGCATGGATGGGTAAGGTTCCGCCTCCAAAATCCGACTGCCATATACTTCGCCTTGGAGGTGAATCCACTCTTCCTCCATTCCCTGCTGCCGCAAGCTGTCACGCACCGCATTTTTGTGGGGAGGAGTCACGTCCGGGAGTAGCCCCTTGTCAACAGCCACTTTGCGAAACAGGGCATCGTAACTGATCAAGGTGTTATCAAAATCGAAGCCGACAAGCATCCCACTACTCCAGTCGCTTGATAAGCTGTGCGCAGATGTCGGGTGCGGTCAAACCCAGCAGGGCACGGGCATCGCGCTGGTGACCGCAGCCGGTTAGAAACCGATCGGGCCCCCCGAAACGGATCAGCTTGCGCAAATCAACGCCGGCAGTATTCCCCCACTCCAAAATCGCACTTCCGGCGCCACCAGCCAGACCATGTTCTTCTACCACTGCAACCAGTCGGTGCTTCACGAACACCGTTGACAGCAGATCATCATCCAGCGGTTTGATTGTGTGGAGGCTGACAACCTTCGTCGACACTCCGACTGACTGCAGTTGGTCGGCGCACTGCATCGCTACCGCGAGCATGTTACCGACGCTCAAGATCGCCACATCGGAGCCCTCTCGCAACGAGATGCCTCGCCCGATGCGGAAATCGGGAGGGGTCACATGAACGATTGGCTCACCTTTCATGCCGAGTCTGATGTAGGTGGGGCGCCCGAGTTCCACAGCACTCTTGACTGCCAGACGCACCTCCACTTGATCTGCGGGACAGACCACATGCATGTTAGGGAGAGTGCGAAGGATCGCAATGTCCTCCATCGAGTGGTGCGTGGCCCCGAGCGCGGCGTAAGACAGCCCAGCTCCGGTGCCGACCACCACAACTGGCAAATCGGGATAACAGATATCGACACGGATCTGTTCGAAACAGCGAAGCGTATTGAACGGCGTAATGGTGTAGGTAATCGGTCGCAGTCCAGACGCGGCAAGACCGGATGCGACACCGGTCATGTTCGCTTCGGCGATCCCACAGTTATAAAACCGATCGGGATGCTGGCCCTTCATCTGGTCGAACAGGCGATTGCCTATGTCGCCAACCAAAAGGACTACGTCTGGATTCGTGTTCGCGAGTGCAGTGACGGCCTCAGCAAATGCATTTCTCATGACACCCCCAATTCTGCCTTGGCCAAGCGCACTTCCTCGGCAGTCGGAATACGGTAGTGCCAGTTATTGTCATCCTCCATGAAGGAGACCCCCCGCCCTTTGATCGTGTGTGCCACAACCATCGTCGGCGTTTGCCGGTCGACCGAGACGCCGCTCACCGCGTCAGCAATCTGTTTGTGGTCGTGACCGTCGATTTCGTGGACGTCCCATCCAAAGCTCCTGAACTTGTCGGCAAGAGGATCGAGAGGTAACACTTCCCTGCTTCGTCCCGTGGCTTGCCATTTGTTGAAGTCAACAAACGCACATAGACTCCCCAGTCGATTGGCCGCCGCAAACATGACCGCCTCCCAAACCGACCCTTCATTACACTCGCCGTCACCCATAAGCACAAAGGTTCGAAATCGCTGCGCCTTGATTCGACCTGCGAGAGCGATACCACATCCACACGGCAAACCGTGACCGAGCGACCCAGTCGCGGCCTCCACGCCTGGCAGTTTCGGTGAGGGATGCTCTTCGAGAAGGGACCCGGGCTGGGCGTAGGTGAGCAACTGATGCTCAGTCAAGAAGCCCTTATAAGCCAACGCGACGTAGAGGGCTGTCGCCGCGTGCCCCTTACTCAGGATAAATCGGTCGCGGTCGGCCCAATCGGGAGCCTGGGGGTCGAGTTGCAACACCGAGTGGTAGAGAACGGCCATGATGTCGATGCACGACAATGCCGAGGCCAGATGCGCAGCCTTCGCTGCGTGCGACATCTCAATCGCGCGCGCGCGAAGGGCTGCGGCGACGTTTACTGATTCGGTCATATCCCCGCCTTTACCGTCTGGCGGTAAAATCGCTCGACGCGCTCAATCACAAAGTCCACCTCATCATCGGTCAGCTCTGGATATAGTGGGAGGCTTAAAATCCGAGAGGCTTGACGCTCGGCGACCGGAAAATCCCCGTGCTTGAAGCCCAACTGCCGGCCGA
Source organism: Vicinamibacterales bacterium (assembly GCA_038319675.1). GTDB lineage: Bacteria > Acidobacteriota > Vicinamibacteria > Vicinamibacterales > SCN-69-37 > SYFT01. Next base: position 36,521 of record JBBQDM010000007.1, on the reverse strand, counting down.
TCGTCTGGAGGTGGATCGGGATCGGGTAGTTGACCCTGGTTTCCACGCCGTTGTCTTCCAGGAATTGCATCAGGCGCTCACGGTCGTCTACCTGCACAATGAACCGGTGGTAGACCGGTTCCTCCTCAGGCCGGTCGTGCGGAACCTCCATGTAGCGCGCGAGCGCTGAGCGATACCTGGAGGCGATGACACGACACCGCTCATTCCATCGATCCAAGTGCGGTACTTTGACCAGCAACATTGCGGCCTGGATGGAGTCCAGGCGGGAGTTGTAGCCCCACATTTCGCATTCGTCTCGGTTGCGCAACCCATGATTGCGCAACTTGGCCAACCGCTCCCAGATGTCGGCGTCATCGGTGGTGATCAACCCGGCATCACCATAAGCATGCAGGTTCTTCAGCGGGTGCAGACTAAAGCAGCCAGTCACACCGAAGGACCCGGTTCGCTGTCCCTTGTAGCGCGCCCCGATGGCTTGAGCGGCATCTTCAATGACGTGCAGATGCCGCGCCTCACATAAGCCCAGCAACTCCTGCATCCGCGCAGGCCGCCCGGTGAGATGCACGGGCATGACGGCACGCGTCCGCGGGGTGATCGCAGCCTCCACCTTGGCGGGATCAATGTTGAAGTCGTCACCGACGTCGGCGAACACGGGCGTTGCGCCAACTGCGACAATCGTCCAGGCCGACGCAATGAAGGAGTTCGGGGCGGTGATCACCTCGTCACCTGGTCCGATGCCCAGAGCTTTCATGCTCAACATGAGCGCATCTGCGCCGTTGCCCACTCCAAGGGCATGGCGCGTGCCGCAATATGCGGCCATCTGCTGCTCGAACTGCTTGACATCCTCTCCGAGGATGTACGCGCCGCTGGTACACACACGGTCTACGGCATGGAGCAACTGCTCGCGCAACCCGAGATACTGGCGCGGCAGATCCACAAAGGGTACGCGCTGGATGCTCATGAATAAAACTCCATGACCACGGCCACCATCCGGTCACACTGCTCTGCAGTGATGAACTCGTGGACGGGCAGCGACAAGACGGATGCACACAATGACTCGGCGCGAGGAAAATCGCCGGCGACGTAGCCATACGCGCCAGCGGCCGGTTGCAGATGCATCGGAATGGGATAGTGCACCTTTGCGTCGATTCCCCGATCAATAAGAAACGCCTGCAACGCGTCACGGCGCTCGCATTCGAAGCTGTAAATGTGAAAGACCTGCTTCACCCGCGGATCGCGCGGCGGAACTCGCACCTGCGGCACTGATGCGAGGCCGCGATCAAGCCTCGCTGCATTGGCGATTCTGGACTCCGTCACGTGATCGATTTTTTGAAGGAGATGACTGGCGACCACAGCCTGGATTGTGTCGAGCCTTGAGTTGTACGCAAATATGGCGCATTCGTCCCTGTTCATAAGGCCATGGTTGCGCAGCAAGCGCAGACGATCTGCCAACTCCTGCGAATCAGTGACAATCACCCCGCCATCCCCCCACACGTTCAGGTTTTTGAGCGGATGCATGCTGAAGCAACCGGCGTCGCCAAAGGAGCCTGCGTACCGCCCGTCCCTCGTGGCCTTGATCGCATGGCAAGCATCCTCCACCACGACGAGGTTTCGCCGACGTGCGATCGAGACAATTTCTTCCATGTCGCAGGGGCGACCCGACCAGTGAACCGGAAGAATCGCCTTCGTGCGCGGCGTAATCGCGGCCTCGATCCCGTCGGGGTTGATGTTGTAGTCGTCGCGCACATCGACGAACACCGGTCTGGCACCGGTGGTCACAATCGCCCCGATGGTGGCATAGAAGGTGAAGGGCGTGGTGATCACTTCGTCACCGGCGCCGACGCCAAGTGCGATGAGGCTGAGGCGAAGGGCGTCGGTACCGCTGTTGACACCAATGGCGTGGCGGGTGCCAGTGATACTTGCGTACTCCTGTTCGAATGTGTCGACTGCGCTGCCGAGCGTGAAGTCACCCCTCAGGACGACCTGCCGGATCTTGGCGAAGATCACTTCGTGATCGGCAAACTGTTCTGCAAGGTAATTGTGGTTGATGGGCAGTGCGCCCGTTCGCGCGTACTGTTCGGGCAGAAAATTGGTCGGCATGCGAATCGTCCCTAGGGTTTGTGCGCGTAGTTCCAGGACATGCCGCGCATGGTTTCGTAGTGCATGTTCACCCACGCAATTGTGCGGTCGATCCCCTCCTCTAAGGAGATTTTGGGATACCAGCCAAGTTCCTGGCTGGCCCTCGACGCGTCCATCAGATAGGCCTTGTCCTTGCCCGGCCTGTCAGGGGCCAGTTCGGTGGCTTGCTCGATGGTGGTGCCAAGCCGACCACAGATAGCCTCAACCACCTCCCGGATCGACGGGAACTGCGCGGGCGAAAAATGATAGACCCGGCCTAACTGCCCTGATTCCACCATCCGACTGATGCCCTCAGCGACATCCGTCGAATGAATGAACGCTCGAACTGATCGGCCGCCTCCGTGCAGCGGCAATTTGATCCCCGAGCGAACGGACAGAATCGCCTTCGGAACGATTCGATACAACTGCTGGTGCTCTCCGTAAAAGTTCGCGAAGCGCCCGAACACCACGGGAAATCCGTATTGCTCGTGGAAGGCTTTCAGGCTCATGTCGATCGCCGCGTGAGAGACAGCATAAGGCGAGCTGGGATTGTAGGGCTGGTCCTCGTTGATCAACGTGTCGCAGCTGCCGTACACCTCCGGCGTAGACACTCGGATGTAGCGCTGGAGCCACGCCTGATCCTTCAGATAGTGGTGCAAGCGGACCTTGGACACAATATTCGTCTGATACCACTGCTCTGGTGCATGCCAGCTCTCGGCCACCATGCCCTGCCCAGCAAAATCCGCCACGACGTCCGGCCGAAAGTCCGACAGGGTCGCGCAGAGTTCATTAAAATCGTGATTCAGATCCATTTGGCGGAACTGGAACCTCGACGCTTGCGCGAGCCTGCGGTAGGGAAGGAACATTTCGTCCGGCTCAGGCGAACGGCTGATCCCAAGGACCTCGCTACCCTCCAACAAGGCCTTTGACACATAAGCAGACCCAGCGAATGAATTGCTCGCAAGGACGGTAACGCGAAGGGACATCGGCAGAATCCTAGCGCTGCATCCACTTAAGGTTGTAGAACCGGTCTTCATCCTTCAGCTCACCCGATCGCTGCTTCTCGCAGATCTCGCGGATCGCGTCATCGACCGTCTTTCTGGGCTTGAATCCCGTCGCCAGAAGCTTGTCCGAGTTGACCCGATACGACCGTGGATCGTTCGACTCGGTCACGACGATTTCAGCGCCCACCTGCTGCGCTACTCGTTCGGCAATACTCAGAATGGAGATGTTTTCGAAACCCGCATTAAATATGCCCGTCACTTCCGGGTGGTCGAGCATAAACAGATAGACATCAGTGATGTCATCCATGTGGATGTTGGGGCGTACCTGCTGCCCCCCGAACACTGTGATCTTCTTCTTCTGCAGCGCCTGCATGGTCAGCATATTCACCGACACATCCAACCGCATGCGAGGAGAGTAGCCACACACGGTCGCGGGACGAATGATCTGCATCGCCATCTTGTCCGCGTAGCTCAACAACACTCGCTCGGCCACCATCTTGGTCTTGTTGTATTCCGTAATGGGCTTCAGTTCGAGGTCCTCGGTGACGTGCTCTTCCTCTTTGATTCCGTAGACACTGCCCGACGATGCGTAGATAAAATGCCGCACGGAATGTCGAACGGCCTTGTCTGCCAGCAGCATTGATGCCAGGGCACTGGTTTCCCACGTCAGTTTCGGATCGAGGTCGCCACACGGGTCATTGGCGACTGATGCCAGATGGATGATCGTGTCAATTCCATCCATCGGAATCGTGTCGATATGCCGTACGTCCGCCTGGAGCACGCGGAGTCTCGGGTGCGGTTGGAGAAAGTTGCCGAACCACTGCGTATCAACGACGGTCACGTCCTGTCCGCGGGCAAGTAATTTAGGGACCAACACTGTCCCTTTGAAGCCACATCCGCCAGTCACAAGAATCGCCATCAGAATCCTTTCAAGAAGTGGCTCCAGCGTCCGCCTTGGCAGGACCGGCAGAGAGCCGCGCTACAACTTCGAACGTGCCTTCGCCGACGACCTCGCCGTCTTCCAGTCGATACAGACGGGTGCACATTTCAACGGTTGAGAGTCGGTGAGCTACGATAATAATCGTCTTACTTCCCTGCAGCGCACGCACGGCCTCCATGACACCGGCCTCGGTAGCGGTGTCGAGAGAGCTTGTGGCTTCGTCCAGAACCAAGACGCCAGGTTCGTGGTAAAGGGCGCGCGCAATGCCGATTCGCTGGCGTTGCCCGCCCGATAGTCGCACCCCTCGCTCACCGACCACCGTCGCAAGTCCTCCTGGGAGACTCTCGACAAAATCCTCAAGCTGCGCTGCGCGGATCGCCCGCCAGACTGCGGTCTCGTCAATCTGGCTATCGGGAATTCCAAACGCCACGTTGCGTCGGAGCGAATCGTCGGTCAAAAAAATGGACTGCGGGACGTATCCGATTTGATTTTGCCAGGCGCGTAGACCCAGGCGAATATCGCGACCGTCTACGCGGACTTCTCCTTCCCGAGGAGACAATAGACCCAGCATGACATCGACCAAAGTGCTCTTGCCGGCTCCGCTTGTGCCAACAAAACCGACGGTTTCCCCCCGCCTGATAACAAGGGAAATGTGCTGTAGTGCCGCTCGGTCGGCGTTGGTGTAAGTGTAGCTGACGTCCCTGAGTGCCAGCGTGTCTTCAAACTTCGTTTGAGGCGCAGCCGCCACCGGTCCAGCGATCCACCCAAGCTTGAACTCGTTGTGCAGTGCTTCAATCACCGGCAGGGAGTAGTTCAGGGATTGCACCGCATTCAGCAGCCGGTTCACAGAAGGCATCACCCGGAAGGCCACGGCCGCAAAGAGCGCGAGCGTCGGCAGAACCGTTGAGGCGTCTTGGTTCTGCAACATCATCGTGACGACCAGGATGGAGAGGCCGCTCACAGCCAGGAGTTCCAGCCACAACCGGGGGAGTTGCATCAGAGTGAACTGATACCGGGCGACTCGGGCTGTCTGAGCGTTGTGGATCTGATACTGGTCGAGGAAGTCCTGCTCACGTCCAAGAAGAATTACATCCTTCGCACTGCCAAGTCCCTGCTGCAGATGCTGGATGCGAAGTCCTTCGTGGCGGTGCCGGGCCTCTCCCCAGCGCGCAATGTGCCTGCCAGTCACGGCATAAAATCCGAGCGCTGAAGCGCCGAGGACGCTCATAACGACTGCGGCGCCGACGGGCTCTACTGCCAACAACAAGCCACACAATCCCAACAGTACCAACGATTCACCGATGAGTATCATCGTCGGCTGCAACACGCTGCTGGTAAAGACGCTCACCTCGTCGAACGCGTGATGAATAAGTTGAGCGGAGTTGCGTTGTAGATGAAATTCGTACGGTTGGCGAAGATAAACGGCGAACAACCCATGCGAGAGGCGCTCGCGCACGCCGAAGGAAAAACTGGACTGCCGCCACCCCAGAAATGCGAGGAATAGATTTTTAATGAAAAACACCGCGACGAGTAGCGCTGCGCCGCCCACTACGATTCGGTTCGGACTGGGATTGCCAAAAAAATGAAGCACCGGCTGCAGGGCCGGGTATTTGTCAGCGATGTCTGATTGCGTCAGTATCGCGAAGGCGGGGACGACAAACGCGATACCAACGGTTTCCATAACCATCGCGGTAAGGATCAGACCTAGCAGCCAAAGGGCTCCTCGCCGCTCGGACGGCACAAGCAACCCCCAGGCACGGCGGGCGCTCGATACATACCCTACGCGTTTGCCGCTTGCTTCAGAAAAGGTAATCTTGCGAGGCACTTTGGGAGATGCGTTTGTTCGGTGCGGGTTAGGTGAGCTGGAGAATACTGTGCCTTTGAGCGCGATTGGGCACACTCCGCGCCACTCAATTACATCAAGTGGTTGAGAAAAAGGGACTTCCCGGCGTGGCGTTCGCGCCGTGAACGCTCGCAACTATGCCCCCGCCGTACCACTTTTGTCAAGTGGTGAGCCGTTCTTACGCATCGTTCACCAAATGAACGACAGAGCTTATTACTCCGCGGCGGAATTTTCGGGTGGACAAGGCTTGTCGCCGCACTCTGAACGACGGCGCCAGTTCTCATTTAGATCAGTGACGCGCGGCTTGGGGCTCCAAAAATGGACAGAATCGCTGAATCGGAGATTTCGTGTTGCGTGATCAGGAAGTTCCGGATCTCCTGGAAGAAGGTGGAGGCCGATACATAGACACGGTCGGCATCCCGATAAGAATGATCCGCAGCGTGTCGAATCGCATGCCTCGAACAAGGCAAAAACCTACCTTCCTTCGACTGGTCGCCGTCAAAAATCATCAGGCCTTCCCAGTCACCCAGGCTCGTCATGAACAGGAAGTTATTTAGACTATTGTTAGCTCCATGGAACGCGACCCTCATGCCGGACCGAAGATCAGTTTGAATCCGGTCCGCATAAGTTGCCGCGTTGTCCTTCATCCGATCAAACGATGCGGAGAGAAACTCAGTGCTGGCCTGGAACTCAGATTCGTCCGCTTCGCCTGTTTTCATGGCGAGCACCGTTAATTCATCAGCGCAGGACTCGATCACCTCAACCGAAAATCCCGCCCGACGGAAAAGACTACTGACGGATTCACGAGTGAAATAGCTGATATGTTCGTGCAGGAGCGCTCCCACATCGCCGCGAAGAAATTGCTCCTCTATGTCGGGAAACACGAAGAACAGCCCGCCACCGGCCCTCAGCGAAGCACGCACGTCTTTCAGGAACTTGAGAGCATCTGGAACGTGTTCTAGACAGTTGAATGACAATGCCCAGTCAAAACGGTCACGCCCGTGCACATTCGGGTCGAAATACTCATTCAGAACTCTAAGGCGCTCATCCCGCCCTGACGCCCTGATCGCGGGATCGACGATCGTGTAGTCGGCGATGTCGTAGGTTTGTAGAGCCTTCTCAGCAATGTACGAAGTCCCGGCGCCAATTTCGACCACGCTGGCACCAGCGAGCCTTGTTGCCAGTGCCGCGACCCGTTTGAGATACGCGTCGCCTATTCGATCGGCCCAGACTGAGGTTCCCGGGGGGCTCGTGATGAAGCTGTAATCGCTCCTGCCGTAAGCGTCATACACAAGCGCCTGAACGTCGGCAGGCGATGACTGGCACACATGTCCTCCTGGGTGCTGGGTCAAGGAGAAGGCAGCGTGCTTAAAACCTGGCTCCCCCTGCACGCCGCGCCAAATCGGAAGGCTGCCAAAGTCAAACGTTGGCTGATCCCCAAGCGAACGCATCAATCCCCCATAACCTATGAACGAGCGCCTTGCCGAACGTGAGTCCCGTCGGGCAAATCGGACCAGATATGGGTCCCGTTGGGAATAACAACATTGGCGCCGATCGTGACGCCAAGGTACACCGTGACTCCCATCCCGATGAGCGTATTCGACCCGACCTTCACGTTCCCGCCGAGGATCGCCCCAGGGGCGATGTGGACATTGTCAGCCAACACGGAGTCGTGAGACACAATCGCACCGCTGTTAACGATGCAGTTCCGACCAACGGCCACGTGGCTACCGACAACGGCGCCAGCCATGATCTGGTTGCCGTCCCCGAGCGTCGCGGACGGTTCCACGACGGCAGACCGGTGCACCAGAGTTGGAACCTCCAGTCCTGCGTCGAGGAGCATTTGGAATACCCGCTGTCGCGTTTTGACATTCCCTACGGCTCCGACTGCATTGATGGCATAACGAACGCCCTCTTGCCGGAGGCGCGCGAGATCCACATCCCTGCCGACGACCGGGATACCGGACACCATCGTCCCGACAGGCAATGTCCGATCGAGAATCCCAACGATGGAGAAACGATCAGATTGGCGTAGCATGTCAATGCACATACCCGCGTGCCCTCCGCCCCCGACGATCACCATCTCGCGGTCCCCGCCGACTGGGCCAATGAGACTTCCGATCGCCCGCTGCACGCTGAGCCCTGCCTGCTTCCGAATGACCTCTTCGACGAGTGCCTTGGTGACCAACGGAACGCCTGCGAAGAGACCGCGATCTAGCCCATTTCCGGCGATGAGTGCCTCGGCCGACCGCGAGAACCGTTGCCCTGCCGTTGTTGGTCCTTCGGCAGGCGCTGTGTCGCCGAACTCTGCGATCTCCGTGCCAGAAGCTGCTCCTGTCGCGACAGACTGCGCGAAGTTTGCAGGCATCTCCGGCTCATCTGACACAATCGCCACGATTCCCCCGACGGGCACCGACGCACCGGCTCTCAAGGTGTGGAACAGGTACCCCGCCGCCGTGGACTCAATCTCCACGGCCGCCTTGGAACTCTCGACAACGAAAAGCCGCTGCCGAAGAACGACCGGCTGTCCACTCTGGACCAACACGTCAACGACCACAAAGGAGTCGTCGCTGACGGTATCTTTGGGCGCAAAAATCTCGATCGCCAAGTCAGAGCCCCATTTCTTTGACCGCTTGCACGATGTGCTGCCGTCCCGGTAGCAGATCGACTTCACGCTGAAAGCAAGCAGGAATGATGCCCTGATACCCCAGCCGGCGGACCTCCCGCACGTCGACGCCCTTTTCCACCAGGCACGCCACCAGTTCACTGCCAAACGAAGCGATGGCGCACCCTTCCTCGGCGATGACCAGCCGGTGGGACACGCGCACCGACTGCTCGACTGGTTCCAGATTGAGCGGACAAATTTGCGTTGGGCAGATGAGTTCGCACACGATGTCGTGCTCCTCAAACAGTGTCTCCACGGCCGCCTCGGCCTCCTCCAGCATTCCACCGTAGCAAACAATCGTGACCTGGGGATCGATGCCGCGTGGCACCAAGCGGAAACACGGATATGGCTCGTTGGAAACCAGCGTCTCGAATCCAACCTGGACTTCCGAGGGTTGAAAGCGCGTGTACAAGATCTTGTTCTCGATCACAAGGGTCGGGCTGGTCACCGTCTTCAACAAGTGTGCATACACATACAGCGGCGATACCCGATGGTTTAATGCCAGCACCGTGAGGCCAGGCACGCCCAAGAAGAACTTCTCGATTGACTGACTGTGCGTCGGCCCGTACCCGCGCCGTCCCCCCATCGGCGTTCGCACCACCAGAGGGACGCTGACTTGTCCGTTGTACATTTCCCGAAACTTACAGGCGTGTTGTAGTAGTTGATCAAGCGTCAGTGTCAAGAAATCACCGAACATGATCTCTGCAACCGCCACACGGCCGCTGAGCGCAAGACCCGTAGACAGGCCAACGATCAACCCTTCGGCGATCGGCGTGTTGCGAACCCGACCGGGATAAAGCGTACTCAGGTCGCGGGTGACCTTGAAGGCTCCCCCGTACGGCCCCTCGATGTCTTCACCAATCAAGGTGATTCGGCCATCGGCGGCCATCGCCTCCTTGAACGCCTGGTAGATCTGGTCCGCACAGCGTCCGGCCTCAACCGTGGCAGCGCGCCAACTGACCGCGGACACTTCGATAGGCTTTTCGGGCGTGAAGGTCGACAACGGCGAGGCATCTGCCCGGCGGATCGCCTCTTCAACGGTTTCTCGCGCCTCAGCCATCCACGCCACGCAAGCAGGCTGTGCATCGGTGCCTTCAAGAAGACGATGAAGCACATCTTTCTCGCGGTAGGCATCCAGTTCCGCCTTGGCGCGGTTGTCGTCACCCTTTGAGTGCGCGTTGAGTCGATAAGTTTGAATCTCGATCAAGCAGGGGGTCCGAGTTTGCCGCGTCTCCTGAACCGCTTGCTCCACCACGTTAAATAGTTGCTGGACGTGCCACGTATCTGCGGCGTGATAGCGCAATCCAAATGCGGCCGCCCTCCCGACGACACTGCCGGCAGTAGTAGTAGTCGTCCGGGTGGACTGCGCATACTGATTGTTCTCGACGACCACGACGACCGGTAGCTTCCACGCTGAAATGATGTTGAGGCTTTCGTAGAGTTGCCCCTCGCCCAGCGTGCCATCGCCGACAAACACCACAACGACGTGAGGCTTACCGTCCAGAACGTGCCCGAGTCCCAACCCCGCGGCAACCGGGGTCATGCCGCCCTGAATGCCGTTGGAGTAGAACCCCTCGGCGTAGAGATGCTGGCTGCCACCCACGCCGCCACAGACACCCGATGCGCGCCCCATTACTTCGGCAATCAGACCGTCCACATCTCCAGTCCAAGCGAGAAAATGGCCGTGGCCACGGTGATTCGAAATGATGATGTCGCCCTTTGCGAGGCAGCGCGCCAGCGCCACACCCGTCCATTCCTGGCCGACACAAGTATGCACAGTGCCGTTGACCCGCCCTTGGGCGAATAGCGTCAGCAACCGTTCTTCTAGTGCCCGGATTGACAGGGCCTTCCTAATCGAGGTCTCGTCAATCATCGCCACACTGGCAACTGGAAAGGGGGTGCCGCAATCGGAGGGAGACGCTTTAGGGGCCGACGCGCTGCCGACTTCATCGGTGGCGCGCGGACGACTGATTCGAACTGGCACACGGTATGTTAACAAGAATACGGCCAGCCCGGCCGGCACCGTATCCGAAGGATCATCCAGTCCAGTCACCTGGACGCTGGAGTCCGGCTTCCAAGATGCTGCCCATTGCCTGCCTCGGCCCCCCTCGTCTACACTGCTACGGGCCTTGAAGCACCGTTGACTATCACCACTCACCCACTAGAGAAAGGCTTTGACCACGTGCAGGCACCGCTCCGTGAGGCACGTTCGTGAAGGTTCTTGTCGTGGGGGCCAGCGGAATGATCGGCAGCACCATGCTGCGGGTCCTCGCGGAACGCCAGGATTGGACGGTGGCTGGCACCGTCAGACACGCAGCGGTCAACGAGCGTGTGCCGGCATCACTCGCGGCACGGCTGATCGGTGGGATTCCCCTCGACGACCCGCATGCCATTACTGGCGTGCTGGCACAGATGCACCCGGACGTGGTCGTGAACTGCGCGGGCCTCACCAAACACAAGCCGGAAGCCGACGACCCGGCCATTGCGATCCCCATCAACGCCTGGATGCCGCACTGGCTGGCCGGACTCTGCCGACTGGCTGGAACTCGGTTCATTCACGTGAGTTCAGATTGTGTGTTCCTGGGGACCCAGGGACACTACCAGGAGACGGACGCAACGGATGCCGCCGACGTCTACGGCAAGACGAAGGCGCTAGGGGAGGTGACCTCCGAGGGGGCCGTGACCCTGCGCACCTCGACCATTGGGCACGAATTGCAGAGTGCCTATGGCCTGCTGGACTGGTTCCTGCAGCAGCAAGGCAGCTGCCGAGGATTTACCCGCGCCATTTTTTCCGGCCTGCCGACCGTCGAGTTCGCGCGCGTCGTCAGGGATGTCGTCATTCCCAACACCGCACTGTCGGGGCTGTACCACGTCGCCGCAGAGCCCATCAACAAACACGATCTGCTGTCGCGCATCGCTGTGGTATACAAAAAGTCCATCGAGATAGTGCCTGACGCCTCGTTCGCCATCGACCGTTCGCTCGACGATGGGAAGTTCCGGGCGGCGACCGGATATGTCGCGCCAGGATGGGACGAATTGATTCAGCAGATGTATGCCGACCGTATGGCCGGTTGACCGCGGAAAGCTCACAAGGATTCACATGCTCAAAGTCATGACCATTGTCGGAACACGCCCGGAGCTCATCAAGATGAGCCGGGTCATTGCCGAGTTCGATCTGCACACCAGACACGTGCTGGTCCACACGGGACAGAACTACGACTACGAGCTCAACCAGTTGTTCTTTGAGGACCTCGGGATCCGGAAACCGGATCATTTTCTGGAGGCTGTCGGGGATAACGCCGCGCAGACGATCGCCCGCGTGATCGAAAAATCGGATGGCGTCATGGAGCTCGAGCAGCCCGATGCCGTGATGTTGTACGGCGACACCAACTCGTGCCTGGCCGTCATCGCGGCGAAGCGTCGCAAGATCCCCGTGTTTCACATGGAAGCGGGCAACCGGTGTTTTGACGAGCGCGTCCCTGAAGAGCTGAACCGGAAGGTGCTCGATCACCTGAGCGACATCAACCTGGTGCTCACGGAACACGCGCGGCGGTACCTGCTCGCCGAGGGGATCCCCGCAGAAAAGATCATGAAGACCGGGTCCCATATGCGGGAGGTCCTCGATCACTACATGCCGAAGATCGAGCAGTCGACCATCCTGTCGCAGATGGGCCTCACCACCGGCAAGTTTTTTATCGTCAGCGCACACCGCGAAGAAAACGTGGACACGCCGCAGAACCTCATCGATCTTGTCGAGACGCTGAACGCCCTGGCCGTCACCTACGACATGCCCATCATCGTCTCAACACATCCCCGCACGCAGAAACGACTGGACGCGCTGAACCTCGGACGGCTGGAGCCACACATCAAGTTCCTGAAACCCTTTGGATTCTGTGACTACGTGAAGCTGCAGATGGAGGCGCTGTGTGTGGTCTCCGACAGCGGCACCATCACCGAAGAAGGGTCACTCCTGAATCTACCGGCGATCACCATCCGTAATGCACACGAACGCCCGGAGGGCATGGACGTGGGTACGTTGATCATGGCGGGCCTCAAGAAGGATCGCGTGTTGGACGCCGTGCGCGTCATCATTGCGCAACACGATCGCACCCGCCGTGTCATGCGGCCGGTACAGGACTACGAGGCCGGACCGGTGTCCAAGCAGCTGGTGCGGATTGTGTTGAGCTACGTCGATTACATCAATCGCACGGTGTGGTCCAAACCCGTGTGAGGTGAGTCGTCAGGCCATCTCGCGAAGGGCGTATTCCGACTCTGGCACCATCTGCTCGACGACGTCACCGCGCGTCCATCGGACGACGGCATCCACCGCGTCGTACTCCATGCGAAATCGGCAGTCCTCGGACATCGACCCCATGTGGCTCGTCAGCAGGCAGTTGTTGATGGTGCACAGTTCGCCGGCATAGGGCTCCACCTGAAAGACGTCAATGGCGGCGCCCGCCAGGCGGTCCGCGCGCAGCGCCGCCGCCAGAGCCGCCTCGTTCACGATGCCGCCGCGCGCGGTGTTAATAAGAAACGCATCCGGCTTGAGCTGTGCCAGTCGGTCCGCATTAAACATGTCGCGAGTAGCCCCTGTCAGCGGCAGATGCAGGCTGATCACGTCCGACTCACGACACAACGTGTCCAGGTCCACCATCGTCACCGACGCCGGCACCTCGACAGGGCGCACATCCGTCGCAAGCACGCGTCCGCCGAACGGCTGCAGTAATTGCAGCACGCGTCCGCCGATCCGCCCTACGCCCAGAATGCCGACCGTGATTTCAGAGAGACGGCGCCCCATGATGCGCTCCCAGCCTCCCTGGTGCGCGCGCGCATTGGCGTGGTGCACCCCACGCAGCAGCGAGACCATGAGCCCGATTGTCAGCTCCGCCACCGCCGGTGATGGCCCATCGGGGGTATAGGCCACAGCGATGCCGCGGCGCCGCGCCGCCAGCAAATCCACGTTGTCGAGACCAATTCCCACCCGGGAAATGAGCTTCAGATTCGGCGCCGCATCAAACAGTGCCTCACCGATGGGTTCAGTGCCGGCCACCATGCACTCCACGTCGGGCATCAGGTCCATCAACTCCTGTGTGGACAGTTTTCGTCCGTAGGGGTTGATCAAATAATCAAGACCGGCCTGTTCGAGACAGTCGATCGGTGCCCGATTTTTTTGCCCAAACGGCACCGTCGTAATGAGTACGCGCGCCATGGCTGCTCAGGACTGCGAGTTCACGGCCGCGCCGCGATGCGCGGCGATGACATCACGCAGAATGTCGTCGAGCGGCGTACTGGGCTTGAACCCCAGCGTCGCCTCCAGACGCGACACATCCGGCACCCGACGCTTCATGTCCTCAAACCCGCTGTCGAACGCCTCGGCGTACGGCTGCAGCTTCACTTCGGACGCGCTTCCACAGAGGGCCACAATGCGATCAGCGAGCGCCCGCATCGACACTTCCTCTGTGCCACCGATGTTGAATACACGCCCCATGGCGTCATCACGATCGGCCAGCGCGGCAACCGCTCGAACGACGTCGCGCACGTGCGTGAAACACCGGGACTGCGTGCCATCACCGTGCACGAGCAACGGCTCCCCCGCCAGTGCCCGGCGGACAAAGGACGGCACCACCATGCCGTACTGTCCTGTTTGTCTCGGCCCGACGGTATTAAAAAACCGCACGATAAACACCGGCAGCCGTTTCTCTTTGTAGTACGCCAACGCGAGGAACTCATCAAGCGCCTTGCTGCAGGCATATGCCCAGCGCTGAATCGTGGTCGATCCGCTGACCAGGTCGGCGTCCTCCTGGAAAGGAATCGTCGTGCTCTTTCCGTACACTTCCGAGGTCGAGGCGATCATCACACGGCAGCCCGTGCGTACCGCATGGCGCAGCACATGTTCGGTGCCACGCACGTTGGTTTCAATGGTCTCGACCGGCCGCTCAACGATGCGCCGCACACCGACCGCCGCCGCCAGGTGGAACACCCGATCGGCCTTGTCAATCAGCTCACCCACCGCGGCGTCATTGAGCACGGAATCGACCACCAGGGTGAACTTCGGGTGGGCCTTGATGGCCGCAATATTGTCGAGCGAACCGGTGGACAGGTCGTCCATCGCGGTGACTTCGTGACCGGCAGCCAGCAGATACTCAGCGAGGTGCGAGCCGATGAAGCCACAACCGCCGGTGATTAAAATTCTCATAGAGGGAATGACGCTCGGAAGATCAGCCACAGAGCGTGGCACGGGAAAAAGAATACCACGCGCCCAAGAACCACCTCAACCGCCAAACCGCCTCGGCGGACGGCCGCTGACCGCGGTCCGGGTGTGAAAAACGGGCCCCACGCTCGTGATGTAGAGGTCGCGGTAGTCGGGTCCCCCGAACGCCACCTTGGTCGGGCACTGCGTCGGCACGGTGATGACATGATCCAGCTGTCCACCGGGACGATACCGGTGAACCGCCGCCCCGGCCCACAACGCAACCCAAATCCCGCCTTCGGCGTCGACGACCAGGCCATCGGGTTTGCCGAGTTCCGGGGCAAACGTCACGAACGGGCGTCGTCCGGACACCGTGCCGGTCTCCACCGCAAAATCGAGCACATCAACCCGCCGGGTTGCAGTGTCGATGTAATACATGAGCTGGTCGTCGGGACTCCAATCAATACCGTTGGAGACGGTCACGCCCTCGATGTGGCAGGAGACGGCTCCGTCGGGATCGAGCCGGTAGAGCGCACCGACCGGTTGGCGATCCTCGGAGAGCGTGCCTGCCCAGAAGCGCCCCCGACTATCCACCGCCCCGTCGTTCATCCGGTTGCGCGGACGGTCGGCTTCAACCTGCGCCATTGGCTGATACGAGGCGTGACCATTGGTGTCGACCTGCATCCGCCTGAAGCCCGTGCGCACGGCCAGCACCAGGTCCCCGTTCTCGCACAGGGCAACGGCGCCCACGGCCTCCCCGACCTCCCACGTCGCGAACCCGTTGGTCACGGGGTCGAAGGCATGGACACACTGCCGGTCAATATCAACAAACCACAGACACCGGCGCCGGTCGTCCCACACGGGGCCTTCGCCCAACGCCGCTCGGAATGTGCCGACCGGAACCAACCCATGGGGAGGCGCTGAGCTCATCGAGACCAGCGATTTTTCGTCATTTGCGAGCTTCGTCGAGCAGGCTGCGGAGATAGAGACCGTACTCGTTGTGTTTGCCAAACGGGTCCGCCAGACGCGCCAGACCGGACTGATCGATCCATTTGTTCCTGTAGGCGATTTCCTCTGGGCAGGCAATCTTGAGTCCCTGCCGACGCTCAATGATCTCGATGAACTGGCCGGCCTCGAGCAATGAGGCGTGTGTCCCGGTATCGAGCCACGCCATACCGCGCCCCATCAGTTCGACGTTGAGCTGCCCCTCGGTCAGATACACCCGGTTGAGGTCGGTGATCTCCAGCTCACCCCGCGCAGACGGTTTGAGGCGCGAAGCAATCTCGGCTGCACGACCGTCGTAAAAGTACAGCCCGGTGACGGCGTAACTTGATTTCGGGGCCGTGGGCTTTTCTTCGATGGACGTGGCACGACCGTTCTCGTCAAACGCCACCACGCCGTACCGCTCCGGATCGTGCACGTGATACGCAAACACGGTGGCCCCCTCCGTCCGGGCATCGGCCGACGCCAGCAGATCGAGCAGGTAGTTTCCGTAGAAGACGTTGTCGCCAAGAATCAAAACGGACGGGCCAGTGCCGACAAAGTCACGGCCAATCACGTAAGCCTGAGCCAGCCCACCCGGGTCGGGCTGGACGGCGTAACTGAGCGACATGCCCCATGTCGCCCCGTCGCCAAGCAACTCCTGGAACATCGGTGTGTCCCGGGGTGTGGAGATAATCAGAACATCGCGTACCCCGGCGAGCATCAAGGTGCTCAAGGGGTAATAGATCATGGGCTTGTCGTAGATGGGGAGCAGTTGTTTGGACACGCAGCGCGTCGCGGGGTACAGCCGCGTGCCGCTGCCCCCGGCCAGGATGATGCCCTTGCGTCCGCTCATTGCACCCGGATTGTAACGCAGGGATAATCGATAAGCATGGTCAAGGTCCTCGTCACCGGCGGCGCCGGCTTTATCGGCTCCAACTTCGTCCGGTGGGCACACGCCGCACACCCCGACTGGCACATCACCACCCTCGACAAACTCACGTATGCGGGACGGCGCGAGAACCTAGCCGCGGTGGCCGACAGTCCGCGTCACACGTTTGTGCATGGCGATATCGCAGACGCCGCGGTCGCCGGGCCGCTCGTGCAGCAGTCAGAGATCGTGGTGCACTTCGCGGCAGAAACCCACGTGGACCGGTCAATCCAGTCGGCAGCCGACTTCATCACGACGGACGTAATTGGGACGTTTGTGCTGCTTGAGGCCGCCCGGCTGGCGCCCAACCTGCGTCGGTTTGTGCAAATTTCGACGGACGAGGTCTATGGCAGTGTGCCGACCGGACACAGCGTCGAGACCGACGAACTGAAGCCACGCAACCCGTACTCCGCCAGCAAAGCGGGAGCCGACCGACTCGCCTACAGTTATTGGGCCACCTACAACGTGCCCGTCATCATCACGAGGGCCTCAAACAACTACGGGGCGAACCAATTTCCGGAAAAGGTCATCCCGCTGTTCATCACCAACGCCATCGACGAGATTCCGCTGCCGCTCTACGGCGACGGCTTGAACGTCCGGGACTGGCTCCATGTGGATGACCACTGCCGCGGTATCGATGTCGCGATCGCACACGGCACCAATGGCGAGGTCTACAACATCGGGGGCGGCAACGAAGTGCACAATATCGACCTGACACACCGCATCCTCGACCTGACACACCGTCCGCGCACGCTGATTCGGCCGGTGGCAGACCGCCCGGGCCACGACCGACGGTATGCCCTGAGCACCGCAAAACTCCAAGCGCTTGGCTGGGCGCCCTCCGTCGACTTTGAGCTGGGCCTGGCCGCCACGGTCGAGTGGTACCAGCAGAACGAAGGCTGGTGGCGCCCGATCAAGGAACAAGACCCCACGTTCAAGGCCTATTACGCGGCGCAGTACGGCACGCGCGCCTCCCTCTGACGCCGACAGCTGTGCGCCGGGGTACACTATTCGACGCATGTCTGCCCGCCGCGCGCTCATCACCGGTATCACCGGCCAGGACGGTTCCTACCTCGCCGAGCTGTTGCTCGACGAAGGCTACGAAGTGTTCGGCCTCACCCGTCGCCTCTCGGCCACCAACTACTGGCGCATCCAGCACATCCTCGACCGGATCACGCTGATCCCGGGCGACCTGCTCGACCAGCTCTCGCTGATTCGCGCGATCGAAAAATCGCAGCCACACGAGCTCTACAACCTCGCGGCGATGTCGTTTGTGCCGGCCTCCTGGGACCAGCCGATGCTCACCGGCGAGTTCAACTCGCAGGGCGTCACCCGCGTGCTCGAAGCCGTGCGCGTGGTGGACGACAAAATCCGCATCTACCAGGCATCGTCATCCGAGATGTACGGCAAGGTGCGCGAGATTCCACAGACGGAGATGACGCCGTTTTACCCGCGCAGCCCGTACGGCGTCTCGAAGGTGTTCGCGCACTACATCACGGTGAATTACCGCGAGAGCTACGACCTGTTTGCGGTGTCGGGCATCCTGTTCAACCACGAATCCCCGCGCCGCGGCCTGGAGTTTGTGACGCGCAAAGTCACCGACGGTGTGGCCAGGATCAAGGCGGGCCTCACGCAGGAACTGCGCCTCGGCAACCTCGACGCCCAGCGCGACTGGGG
Organism: Vicinamibacterales bacterium; assembly: GCA_038319675.1. Taxonomy (GTDB): domain Bacteria; phylum Acidobacteriota; class Vicinamibacteria; order Vicinamibacterales; family SCN-69-37; genus SYFT01. The sequence continues at coordinate 18,175 of JBBQDM010000007.1, read as the reverse complement.
CTTTGCCGGCGACTACGTCCGCGCCATGTGGCTGATGCTCCAGCAGAAGGAAGCCGATGACTACGTCATCGCCACCGGCGAGAGCCACTCCGTGAAGGAACTTGTGGAGATCGCCTTCGGGCACGCCGGCCTCGACTGGGAACAACACGTGAAGATGGACCCGGCCTTCCTGCGCCCGGCCGAAGTTGACCACCTGATTGGCGACGCGTCCAAGGCCAAGGCCCAGCTCGGCTGGCAGCCCAGCGTGGACTTCAAAGGGCTTGTCACCATGATGGTGGACGCGGACTTGAAGCGCTACGGGCTCTGAGCAAGGTGCGTGCGGAGGGCGTCCTGCCAGGTGGGCATGGGGATGCCCTGGGCGACGAGTTTGGCGTTTGATAACGCGGCGAAGCGGGGGCGCCGGGCCTTGAGCGTCACGTCGGCGGTGGTGACGGGCTTCACGTCCGCGTCGGCGTGGCCGGACAGCTCCTTGAGGCGCTCGGCCACTTCGAGCCATGTGGCCATGCCCGTGTTGACGCAGTGATACAGGCCGTGGGGTGCGCGGTGTTCGACGAGATGGCGCGTGGCACGGGCGACGTCTGCCACGTGGCTCGGCGACACGGAGCGGTCGCTGAACGCATGCACGGGTTGACCGGTGGAGAACTTGTGCAGCATGGCATCCACGGTGCTGCGTGAGGCGTTGCCGCCAAAGAGACTCTCGACGCGCAGGATGTAATGCGCGGGCGCCTCGGCGGCCATCCACTCCCCCACCAACTTCGACATGGCATACGCACTCTGGGGATTCGGCGTGTCGTCTTCGGTGTACGGTCGATCGGTCTCGCCGTCAAACACGAAGTCGGTGCTGTAATGCACGAACACCGCGCCGGCCGCGGAGGCCGCACGCGCCATCGCTCGCACAGCCCACGTATTCACCGCCAGCGCCGCGGACGGGTCGTCTTCGGCATCATCCACGCGGTTATACGCGGTGCAGTTGATGATGACGTCCGGGGTGTGCGCGGTGATGATGTCGGAGACCTGCGCGGCGTTGGTCACGTCCACGTCCGCACGGGTCAGCGCGGTGACGGTGTGTCCGTGCTCTTGCCATTCGCGGACGGTGACGGCGCCCAGCATGCCTAACGCGCCAAAGACAAGGACAGTCCGCAGTCCGCTGTCCGCGGCTTGCCCGCCGGAGCCTTGGCGCAGGCGGGTCCGCGTCATATCGCTGCGGCGACGGCGTCCACCACCTCGGCTTGCTGGGCTTCGGTGAGTTCGCCGTAGATGGGGAGCGCGAGCGTGGCGTTGGCGGCCGACTCGGCTTCGGGGAACGCGCCCGGGGCGTAACCGAGGTTCCTGAAACACTCCTGCAGGTGGAACGGCACTGGGTAATACACCTCACACCCGATGCCCTGCGCCTGCAGATGCGCCTTGACGGCGTCACGCTTCGGCACACGAATCACAAACTGGTTGTAGATGTGGGTGCGGTCGTCACGCTCGGCGGGAAGGGTGACACCGTCGACCGTGTCGAGACCACGGTCTGCGAAGAGCGCACGATACCGCGCGGCGTTGGTCTGTCGCCCTCGCGTCCACGCGTCGAGGTGCGGGAGCTTGACGCGCAAGACGGCGGCCTGCAATTCATCGAGCCTGAAGTTGCCGCCGACCTGTTGGTGGTAGTACCGTCGCTCGGCGCCGTGCCCGCGCAGCAGACGAATACGTGTGCCCAGCGCTTCGTCCGTGGCGGTGACCAGGCCACCGTCGCCAAACGCGCCGAGGTTCTTCGACGGAAAAAACGAGAAACACCCGGTCACGCCAATCGCACCGGCCTGTGTGCCATTGTACGTGGCGCCGATGGACTGACACGCGTCCTCGATCACGGGCACACCCGCCTTGCCGGCGATGGCCATGATCTCGTCCATGTCGGCACACTGGCCGTACAGATGCACGGGAATGATGGCCCTGGTGCGGGGCGTGATGGCCGCGGCGACTGCGCGGGGATCAAGGTTGTACGTCACAGGATCGATGTCCACCAGCACCGGCGTGGCCCCGAGACGCACGATGCACCCGGCGGTGGCGAAGAACGAATACGTGGAGGTGATCACTTCGTCGCCAGCCCCGATGTCGAGCGCCATCATGGCCACGAGCAGAGCGTCAGTGCCGGACGACACGCCGATCGCGGACGGCACACCCACCAGTGCGGCCAGTTCAGCTTCAAGCGCGGTGGTCTCGGGTCCCAAAATGAACCGCTGACTGTCACACACCCTCGTGATGGCGGCAAGCAGTTCGTCCCGAAGCGGTGTGTACTGGGCTGTGAGGTCGAGCAGCGGGACGGACATCACGGCATTGTACTCACGATTTTTCACCATGGAGTTCATGGAGGGCCATGGAGAAAGACACGATGGTGTGGGGCGCTGTCTGTGACACGGGTTGGGTGCCGCCAAGGGCGGCAGATGCGGGAGGAGGGCGGTCGGGAACGAATGCGCCGGGCGCATTCATGCGGCGTATTCGTTCCCGACCGCCATCCTCCCGCACGGCCAGGCTTCGCCTGGCCCCCAACCCTCGCGTGTCAGTGACAGGCATTCCCTCATGGATCCTCATGGAGCCTCATGGTGGAAAGGCTCTATTGGGGACTTAGCGGATGACGATGGCGGGAGTGCCCCAGACGGCGAGGTGATTGGCGATGCCGGCACCTGCGTGCGGTTCACGGGTGTTGAAGATGAGTTCCACCTGCTGCCCCGCCCACGGTGACAGGTCGAGCAACACGGGCAGCCACTGCCGATCGGCTGGGTTGGCACGGGGATTCACGACCAGACTGACGAGTTCCTGGTACCGACCGGCGTGACTCACGCCCACCATAAACAACACACCACCGCCGTCGCGCTCCCACGCGGGCTCGCGCACACCCAGATTCACGGACAACCACGCATCGGCCGGCATCGTCTCCGTGAAGATCAGTCGCGACGGCTCCACGACAGAAATCGAGCGCTTTGTTTCGCCGTTCAGCCTGATGTCCTGCACCAGGAACGACTCAGGCGAGGGCCGTTGTTGGGTGGCGTTCGGCAGGTGGTCGACCAGATCGAGGTGGTCGACCTGCCCCGACAACGAGAGCCACCAGGCCACGAGGACAAGGACACCGAGGGCGGCGCCCACCCAGTACCAACGATGAGGAGATGAGGGGATGGGGAGATGGGGGGCCGTCGTCATATCAGTCCAGGAGTTGGCGAAGATAGCGGCCGTATTCGTTGTGCTTGCCAAAGGGCTCGGCGAGCTTCAGCAACTGCGCGTCATTGATCCAGCCACTGCGGAACGCGATTTCTTCCGGGCACGCGATCTTGAGTCCCTGGCGTCGCTCGATGATTTCGATGAACTGCCCCGCTTCGAGCAAGGAGGCGTGTGTGCCGGTGTCGAGCCACGCCATGCCACGGCCCATCACCTCGACGTGCAGTTTTCCCTCCGCCAGATACGCACGGTTGAGGTCGGTGATCTCGAGTTCGCCTCGGGGTGACGGCTTCAGGGTGGCGGCGATCTCCGGTGCACGACCGTCGTAGAAGTACAACCCGGTCACTGCGTAGTGGGACTTGGGCGCCGACGGCTTTTCTTCGATCGAGATCGCGCGCGCGTCGGCGTCAAACTCCACAACGCCGTACCGTTCCGGATCCTGCACGTGATACGCGAACACTGTGGCACCGTCTGGCCGGCCATGCGCGGACGCCAGCAGGTCTGGCAGGTCGTTGCCGTAGAACACGTTGTCGCCAAGGATGAGCACGGATGGCGAGGTGCCCACGAAGTCCGCGCCGATGGTGTACGCCTGCGCGAGTCCGCCCGGGTTCGGCTGCACGGCGTACTGCAGCGACATGCCCCACCCGGCGCCATCACCGAGCATCTCCTGGAACATCGGCGTGTCGCGCGGGGTGGAGATGACCAACACCTCACGCACACCCGCGAGCATCAACGTGCTCAACGGGTAATACACCATGGGTTTGTCGTAGATCGGCAGCAGCTGCTTTGAGACCGCACGGGTCGCCGGGTACAAACGTGTTCCCGAACCGCCCGCGAGGATCAAACCCCGGCGAGATGGAGGATGGGGGATGGAGGATGGAGGATGGGGGCCCGTGCTCATCTGACTCGCGATTTTACTGCGGCTCTGGTCTCTCTGTCGGCGTCGCGCTTTTTCATCGTCTCGCGCTTGTCGTGCGATTTTTTGCCCTTGGCCAACGCAATCCCGACCTTGAGCCGACCGTTCTTGAAGTACATCTTGGTCGGCACGATCGTCAGACCCTTTTCCTTGGTCTTGCCGATCAGCTTGCGGAGCTCGGTGGCGTTGAGCAGCAATTTCCGCTTGCGGCCGGGGTCGTGGACCGACGATCCGCTGTGGCTGTACTGGCCGACATGCACCTTGTAGAGCCAGGCCTCGCCTCTGTCGATACCGACATAGGAGTCGCGCAGGTTGACCATGCCCTCACGGATGGCCTTCACCTCGGTGCCGAGCAGCACGATGCCGGCCTCGAACTGGTCCAGGAACAGGTAGTCGAAGTTGGCCTTGCGGTTGTCGGTGACGGGTTCGACTCTGTCCGCAGTCCGCGGTCCGCGGTCCGCGGTCCCTTTCGCGCGCCCTCCGCTGGGCTGAGTCGGCGTGGCGTGCGTGCTCCTCGACATCCCCGTATGGTAGCAGGGCGGCCCTTGCCCCTACTTTGTCTCCGGATTTTTCACCATGAGGTTCCATGAGGATCCATGAGGGAATGCCTGTCACTGATACGTGAGGGTTGGGGGCCAGGCTGGAAGCCTGGCCGTGCGGGAGGAGGGCGGTCGGGAACGAATCCGCCTGGCGCATTCATGCGGCGTATTCGTTCCCGACCGCCCTCCTCCCGCATCTGCCCGCCTTCGCCAAGGCTCCGGCGGGCACCCAACCCGTGTCACAGACGACGTGACACCTGTCGTGTCTTCTTCATGACCATCACGACCTTCAGCACCTTCATGCTAAACAGCTCTACTGCAGCGGCAGCAGAGAACTTCTCAAAGCAGACCCGCCACGAGGTCGCCAATGGCGAGGCTGGCGGTGAGGCCTGGGGAGTCGATGCCGGCGGCGTGGATCAGCCAGGGCTGCCTGGTGTCGCGGCGGATGAGGAAGTCGGCGAACTGCTCGGTGGGCGGATGCAGCTTGGCGCGGATGCCGCTGCCGCTCAGGCGCAGGTCGGCCAGCGTCACGGACGGGAGCAGGCGCTGCGTGGACTCCAGGAACGCCTCGAGGGGTTCACGATCGGATTCGTAGTCGTCCTTGCGGTCCTGATACCGGATCGTGGGCCCGAGCCACACGGTGCCACCAGCAGTCTTTGTCAGGTGCACCCCGAGACCGTGCCCGCTGTGGTGCGGCACGGGATACACGAGACCATTCACCAACTGTGACGCTTTCGGAGTGAGCTCCGCATACTCACCGCGGCACGGATAAATCGTAAAGTCCTCTCCCCCACACACTTTCGACACGTCGTCAGCCATCAGACCTGCGGCGTTGACAACGAACTCGGCGTCGATACGTTCGTGCGGGGTGATCACCTCAACGTGATCGCCGGCGGGCTCCACACCGAGCACCGGCGAGCCTGGCAACACGTGACCGCCGAGCCGCTCGACCTCGCGCTGCAGCGTCTTCACATACGCTTCGGCTTCGAGCCACCCGGTGAGGGGCGACCACAATGCACGCGTGGCGCGCACGTGCGGCTCGCGATGGCGCACAAATGCCGCGTCCACAATGTCCACGTCCACACCATTGGCGCGCGCGTTGGCGGCGAGTGCGGCGATGGCGGGCTCCTCTGACGACTCCGTCGCCACCACCAGCTTGCCGGACGTGTGATGCGGGATGTTGTGCGTGCGGCAGAAGGCCGTCAGGCGATCGCGGCCTTCCACGCAGAGTGTCGCCTTGAGCGACCCGGGTGGATAGTAGAGCCCGGCGTGAATCACACCGCTGTTGTGCGTGGATGTATCGAGCCCTGCGCGGCGATGGCGTTCGAGGACGACGACGTCGTGTTTGCGGTGGAGGAGGGACAACGCGGATGCGAGTCCGACAACGCCGGCGCCGATTACTGCGACCATCTGCGTGTCTCTTTTAACATGGAGGACATGGAGGACGTGGAGGACGCATACACAGAGTGACCAGTGACGATGAGTGGTTGGGTGCCGCCTTTGGTGGCAGCAGCGATCAGAGCGTGTGCAGGAACGAATACACCGCATGACTGCGGCCGGTGCATTCGTTCCTGCACACGCTCTGATCGCTCGGCCCGGCTATGCCGGGCGCCCAACCACGGGCGTCGGGACAGGTATTCCCCATGGCTCTCCATGAACTCCATGGTTAACTGCTTTTTGCCAACCGGGCGGCCAGGAGGATGGCTTCCACCATGCTGCCGGGGTCGGCTTTGCCCTGACGGGCGATGTCGAAGGCGGTGCCGTGATCGACCGAGGTGCGGATGATCGGCAGGCCGATGGTGACGTTGACGGAGTGGCCGAAGGCCAGCAGCTTCACGGGGATCAGTCCCTGGTCGTGGTAACAGGCGATGACGACGTCGAAGTCGCCGCGAGCGGCGCGCACAAAGACCGTGTCGGCCGGGAATGGGCCATGCACATCGATGCCGTCCGCACATGCGTCGGTGATCGCCGGTGTGATCGTCACGAGCTCTTCTCCACCGAGCAGGCCGTCTTCACCGGCGTGGGGGTTGAGACCGGTGACGGCGATGCGTGGGGCGGCGATGCCGAACTGTGGCAAGGAGCGTGCGGTGAGCCGGATGACGGCGAGCAGTCGCTCGCGTGTGAGCGCCGCGGGCACCTCGGCCAGTGGAATATGCACAGTCGCCAACACCACGCGAAGTTTCTCCGACCAGAACAACATGCCGACGTCCGGCACGCCGCACAGATGGGCCAGCAAGTCGGTGTGGCCTTTCCAAAGCAGACCGGCGGCGGCGAATGCGGCCTTGTTGATCGGCGCGGTCACCATGCCGTCCACACGGCCGGCTCTGCAGTCGTCGACGGCCCGAGCGATTTCGTCGTACGCGCGCAGGCCCGACGTGGCGTTCACCACACCGACGGGATACGGTTCAAGGTCGTCTGGGTGTGTTGGCCCGTAGAGCACGGGCGTGCACACTGCGGTGACACGAGGGTCGCGGGCAGCGGCCGCGGCAATTTCAGGACCGATGCCCGACGGGTCTCCGACCGTGAGCGCGAGTGTCGGCAGGCGGGTCACGCGCGTGGTGAGGGGGCTCCGAGTTTATAGAGGTTCGGGTGTGCGGTCTTGATCGCGTTGCGCGTGTCCACGACGGCTTTGGCGCCGGCCATGATCGCCTGGTAATCAAACGCCGTGTGATTGCTGAGAATCACGACACAGTCGGCCTGGGCCACCGCATCGTCGGAATACGGGATCGAGGTCATGTTCTGGCCGCCGGTCCAGTGTTCGCCATGGATGTGTGGCACGAAGGGATCGTGATACGTCACGTTGGCGCCCTTCTTGAGCAGCAATGACATCACGTCGAGTGCCGGGGATTCGCGCACGTCATCGATGTCGCGTTTGTAGGCCACGCCGAGCACCAGCACATTCGCGCCTTTGATCGCGCGGCCGAGATTGTTGAGCGCGTCGCCGACTTTGTCCACCACGTGGTGCGGCATGGCGGCGTTCACTTGGCCTGCAAGTTCGATGAAGCGTGCTTCGAAGCCCACTTCCTTCACCTTCCACGAGAGGTAGAAGGGATCGATCGGAATGCAGTGTCCGCCCAGACCTGGACCGGGGTAAAACGGCATGAAGCCGAACGGCTTGGTGGCGGCGGCGTCGATCACTTCCCACACGCTGATGCCGAGGCGATCACACATCATCGCCAGTTCGTTCACCATGCCGATGTTGATCGCGCGGAAAGTGTTTTCGAGCAACTTCACCATCTCAGCCACTTTGGGCGAACTCACCATCACCACGTGATCGATGGATGCGGTGTAGAGCGCTGCGGCCAACGCCGAGCAATCGGGGGTGTAGCCGCCCACGACCTTCGGCACGTTCTTCGTGTTCCACTTCTCGTTACCCGGGTCAACGCGCTCCGGTGAAAACGCGAGGAAAAAATCCTTGCCGGCCTTGAGGCCCGTTTGTTCGAGGATCGACAACACCACTTCTTCGGTGGTGCCGGGGTACGTCGTGGACTCAAGGATCACCAGCATGCCGGGATGCAGGTGACTCTTGATCGCTTCGGCGGACGCCACTACAAACGACAGGTCTGGGTCCTTCGTCTTGCGCAAGGGCGTAGGCACGCAGATGTTGATGGTGTCGAGGTTGTCGGCCGCGCCGACGTTGGTGGTCGCTGAGAGTTTTTTTGCCTTCACCAGTTTGGCGACAGCGTCTCCGGGCACGTCCTGAATGTAGGACTCACCGTTGTTCACCGCATCCACCTTGCGCTGGTCGAGGTCGATCCCCACCACCGTGAAGCCCGCATTGCCGAATTCAACGGCGAGCGGCAACCCGACGTAGCCAAGCCCCACCACACCGGTCTTGGCGGTGCGATTGGACAATTTCTCGTGGAGGGCAACAGCGAGGGGATTCTCGGACGTAAACGGTTGCGACATAGGCGTTAACAGTCTAATGCAGTCCGCAGTCCGCAGTCCGCAGTCCGCAGTCCGCGGTTCAGATGCTTACGGCGACGAAGTCCGCGACGATCTTGGCGCTGGCGTTGCGGTCGAGGGCGTTCTGGGCGCGGGCGACGAGGGCAAACGCGGGGATGAGGCGGTCGGGGGGATAGGCGCGGGCGAGGCCGGCGAGCGCTTCGGCCAGGTCCTGATTGGCGGGCGCGGTCTTGCCGTCACTCGACGCGGCCATCGCCACATCGCGCAACAAGGAGGACAGGTGCGCCAGGCGCGTGCTGACGGCTTCGCGCGCGCGGCGTTTTTTGTCGTGTTGGGTCAGTGCCACGGCGGCCTTCAGACGGGGCCCCAGCGACGACCCGGCGGCGGCCTCAAGCAACGCCATTGCCAGCTCACGATCCGCTTCTAGCGATCCGCCATCAATGGCCAGCGCCACGCCGACACTGCCGCCCGCGATCGCCGCACGTGAACGTGCGGACGCGGGGTCCATCCCAAGTTTCTCTGTCAGCACCCGCGCGACGTCACCGTCGCTCAGGGCGCCAAAACGCAGTCGACGACAGCGCGACAGCACGGTGGCCTTCATGGCGTCTGGCGATGTGGCCACCAGAATCAGCACTGCGGCTGGTGGGGGTTCTTCCAGCGTCTTGAGCAGCGAGTCCTGCGCCTCCCACGTGAGGTCGTCGGCGCCATCCACGATGAACACGCGCTTGCGGCCCTCGAACGGGCGATAACCGATCAGCGCGAGGATTTTTTCGCGCACGACCTTGATCGAAATCGACGCGTAGTCACCTTTGTTGACGACGACCACGTCGGAGAAACGACCGTCGGCAATGCGTTCACACGTGGGACAGGTACCGCAGGGCACGCCGTCGCGCACATGTGTGCAATTGAGCGCATTCGCCAGAGTGATCGCCGTAGTGTACTTGCCGATGCCGGGGGGACCTGCGAACATCAGGGTCTGGGGCACACGTTCAGCAGACACGGCCTTGGTCAGGACGTCGTGGATACGCGCATGTCCGATGACGGGCCACATAGGACACAGGTTATCGCAGTCGCTTGGCCCGGTTTTTGCTCAAAACATGCCCATGGGGAAGTTTTTTCTCATCGCGTCCCTACTGGCCATCTCCATGGCCTGTGGGTCGGCGTCTACCCCGACGGCGCCTCCGTCGGGGACCAGCCACGGGTCCACACCGGTCGCCGGGTTGAGCGGCCGGGTGTACAACGTCGAGAATGATTCGGCCATTGCCGGGGCGTCTGTCCGGGTCGCGGTGGGCACTGAGGAACGCACGCAGACCACTGGCGCAGAGGGCACGTACACGTTTGCGGGATTGCCGACCGGGCCATCGCAGCTACACACACAGGCCACGGGGTATCAGGCCGCGACGCAGGCGGTCACGCTGACCGCGTCGACACTTGTGGTGCACGTCGGACTCACGCCGAGTGCCGCGCCTCCGCCTCCCCCACCACCACCACCGCCGCCACCGCCGCCGCCCCCGCCTCCGCCTCCGCCGGCACAGTTCGTCACCGTGGCGCGGGTGCTCGATGCGGCGACGGGCCTGGGGCTGAGCGGGATCCGGGGCATCCATCCGCAGATCACGTCGACGACGTCGGATGGTACGGGGCTCCTGTCACTGGCGAGCGAGTCGCCTCTGGGTGTTGTGGCGATCAGATTTGATGGCGACAGCGCCGTCTCGCGAGAGACGTGGCTGCGTGTGCCTGGTGCCGAGGCCGGGGTGTCGCTGATTCCCACAGGCTTCGACCTGGCGGCCTTTGATGAGATGGCCAGGCGGCCTGCGCTGACACGGTGGATGTCGCCGCCGTCGTTGGTGGTCGAGCGTCGGGTGCTGGAGTATGCAGACCTCGAGAGCGGCACGATGCAGGGCACCACCGACGCACGCACCGTCGAGGAGACGTCGGGACTCATCACCGATCTGGTCGCGGCGTTGCCGGAACTGACCGGCGGTGTGTTCACGCAATTTGCGCGCACCGATCGGCGGCTGGCCGCGGCCGGCTCGACCGTCTCGACCTCGGTGAGTGGTCAGATCACAGTGTTCTGGGTGGAGGGCCTGCTCGAGGCGACGGGCTACGCGGGATTTGCGCGGTGGGAGTTCAGCCGGTGGATCATGACCGGCGGTGTGATTCTGCTCGACTCCGATGCCGACCGCGGGCCCAATCGGCAGTGGCTGCGCTGGCACGAACTCGGCCACACGCTGGGGTACACACACGTCACGGCACGCCCCTCGCTGATGGCACCGGCGGCGCAACCGATCACGCCGTTTGATCGACAGGCGGGACGGATCGCGTACTCGCGTCCCCCGGGAAACCAATCACCGGATTGGGATCCGATCGACAGTTCACTCAACCGGGCAGGACCACGGCGATGGTCACCCTGGATCCGGTAACCGGATCCAGCTGTTTAATTTGTCACTGAAGAGTGGCGGGGCCGACGAGACTCGAACTCGCGACCTCTGGCGTGACAGGCCAGCGTTCTAACCAACTGAACTACGACCCCGCAAAATGGGCGATACAGGATTCGAACCTGTGACAGCCGGCGTGTAAGGCCAGTGCTCTACCGCTGAGCTAACCGCCCGTGCCGACAACCGAGCCAGTATCCCATTTTGGCGGGCTCGGTGACAAGTGGCCCTCGAAATTCACGCCAGGGTGCGCCACACCAGCAGCGCGAAGGCGACGGCCAGGCCGGCGACACTTCGCAGTTCCTTGTTCATGCCGAAGGCGCGTTGCAGGCTGAATCGGCGTGTGGCGGGAGCGGACGTCGCGGTGGCCCGGCCTTCCTTGTAGGCGGAATATTCGCCGGCGAAGCGGGCGTCGAGTGTGGCTTCCTCGCTGCGCACGGCAGCCACGTACGTCACGGTGAAATAGGACACGGCGAGGAGTGCCGTCCAAGGGGACGCGGACGCGATCACAAACCCGGCGCCCATGAGGAGCGAGCCGACGTAGAGCGGGTGGCGCAGGTATTGATATGGGCCGCTGCGTGTGACCTCGCGGCCTTTTTCGATGTGGCCGGCGGCCCAGACCCGCAGCAGTTGCCCCGCCAGCGCGACCGCGGCACCAGCCAGCAATGTGGTGGACGTCGGCGTGGCGAACACAAAGGCCGCGAGGAACGTCGCGAACCCGAGCGGCACGCGCCATCGGGCCAGTTTCGCCCAGCTCATCGCGCGGCAACCCGTTGGCTGATCGCAGCCGTCACCTCATCCACGGTGATGGTGCCGAGGCACCACTGCGCAGGTTGACGACAGACACGCTGGTAGTGGCAGGCACACTGGCCGTAACGCGAGATCGACACATCCCGATCATCCCACGGACCGTTGCGATGCTCGGTGGTGGGGCCGAAGAGGGCGACCACGGGCGCACCCATTGCACACGCGAGGTGCAATGGCCCGGTGTCGCCGGAGAGGAAGAGTTGGGCCTCCCCCGCCATCACGAGCAGATCGTTGAAGGTCGTCTGTGGTGCCCGTACCGCGACGCCGTTTGAAGCGGCCACGACCGCGTCGGCGATGGCGTCCTCGCCCGGGCCCCACAACACGACGGGCGTCCAGCCATGTGTGGCGTGCAGCCACTGCGCCACTGCCGCGAACGACTCGGGTGGCCAGCGTTTGTTCGGCCACGCGGCACCGGGGTTGAGCAGCGCGAAGTCGCCGACGCGGGCGTTGCGCAGTTCGTTGAGAGCTGGAGAGGGGTGGAGGGTGAAAAGAGCTCGGAGGTGAGTTTTGGGTTGCATCGTTCCAAAAATCACCTCCGAGCTCTTCAGATTCTTCTCAATCACATGCCGACCTTCGCCGACTTGGATCTGTTCCGTATAAAAAAACCGTGCGCCGGGTTCGCGCAACGCCTTGGTGTCGAAGCCGACGACGCGCCGTGCGCCGGAGAGGCGGGCCAGCGCTGCGGACTTGACGAGTCCCTGCAGATCGAGGGCGATGTCGTACTTGTGCGCGCGCAGTTCGCGACGCGTGGCCCACCACCCCGCCATTGAGCGACCCTTGAGCACGATGACGTTGGAGAGCGCGGGGACGAGGCGCAGCAGCTCTGCGTGTGGCTTCTCGACCAGCCAGTCGATCTGCGCATCCGGATGTGCGTCACGAATCGCCGCGACTGCGGGCAAGGCGTGCACCAGGTCGCCCAGGGAACCCAGGCGCACGATCAGCACCTTGAACCTGGGTTCATGGTTACTGGTTCCTGGTTCCTGGTGCTGTTCTGGGTTCACGGGTTCTGGGTTCTGGGTTCAGGGTGCTGGGTTCTACGGATTCAGGCGGTCCAGGAGTGCCGTGGTGGAGTGGTCCTTCGGATCGCCGACGATGGCGATGCGGCCGCCGTAGGCGCGGACGGTGTCGCGCTCGGGCACGGTGTGGACGGTGTAGTCGGTGCCTTTGCAATGGACGTCGGGTTTCAGCATGGTCAGCAGTCGATCGACTGTCGGGTCACTAAAAATGGTGACGTAGTCCACGCAGCGCAGGGCGGCGACCAGTTCGGCGCGTGCCGCCTCGTCGAGCACGGGGCGCCCCTCCCCCTTGTGCGCGCGCACCGACGCATCGCTGTTGATGGCCACCACCAGGCGGTCGGCCTCTGCTTTCGCGGCCTCGAGATAGCGCACGTGCCCTACGTGCAGCAGGTCGAATCCCCCATTGGCAAACGCCACCGTCAACCCCGCCGCACGGTCCGCCGTGAGCTGGGTGAGCAGTTCGTTGTCCAACAATATCTGTGCCATTTGTCAACTTTTGGAAAAGACGTCGGGTGTCTTTTTCATGGAAAAAGACACCCGACGTCTTTTTCGAGGGCGGCGAGGAGTTCGCGGGCAGAGACGGTGGCGGTGCCGCGTTTCATGACGACGAGGCCGCCGGCGTGGTTGGCGAGGCGGGCGGCTTCGCCGAACGTGGCGCCGCAGGCGAGCGCGAGCGCGAAGGTGGCGATGACAGTGTCGCCGGCGCCGGTGACGTCAGCAATCTGGTCGGAGCCGACGATGGGAATGTGGTCGGTGGGGCATCCGGGTTCAAACAGCGCCATGCCTTTACTGCCGCGGGTGACGAGCACGGCCCGTGCCTGCAGCTTGCGCAGCAATGTGCGCCCAGCCTTCTCGAGCACGGCGAGGTCGTCGCCGATGGTCACCCCGAGCAACGCTTCCACTTCGGACTCATTTGGGGTGCAGGCCGTCACGCCTTTGAAGCCGGCCAGCCCGTAACGGGAATCCACCAGAATCATCGGCACTCGTCCGGCGTAGGTTGGATCGATATGCGGACGAGGTGGACGCCGGCGCGTGGTGCGGTCGGCGGCGAGGGCCTCCGCCTGTTCGACCATCTCTGGCGAATACAGGCCGCTGCCGTAATCCGAGATCATCACCGCGTCTGCATCCGCCAGCGCCGTGGCGAGCGCGGCTTCGAGCTTCTTCGACAACACGGACGACTGGCGCGACGTGAGCGGCGCGCCGACGCGGTCGATCCGTACGACCTGTTGTTTTGCTGAGTGCACGCCGCCGGCGAGTACGCGCGTCTTGACCGGCGTGGTGTACCCGGCCGCCCGCACCACGCCACGCGTATCAGCGCGTTTCGGCATCGCCGCCAACAACCGCCGTCCCGCATCGTCGCGCCCCACGACGCCGACGACTTTGACGCGCGCACCGAGTGACGCCACATTGGCCGCGGCATTGCCGGCGCCGCCGGGCACCATCTCGGTGGTGTCGTACTTGAGGATCAGCACCGGGGCCTCGCGCGAGACACGCTCGACCTGGCCATAGATAAATTCGTCGGCGATCAGATCCCCAGCCACCACCATGTGCGCCTGCGAAAACCGACCGACGATTTCTGCGTACCGTGTATTCATCGCGTCAATACCTCTGCGACCGCTTCCGCCAGGTCCGCGGCCACGAGTGTGCCAGCCGGCAGCGCGCGTCCCAGCCGCTCCAGGTCGCGTGCGCCGTGCCCCGTGGTCACCAGCACTCCACGTGCGCCCACTGCGTGCGCCATGCGCACGTCCACGTCGCGATCGCCGATGACCCACGACCGTGCGAGGTCAATATCGTGATCGCGAACAGCGGCGTCGATCATCGCACGACCCGGCTTGCGACACACACACGGTGTCTTGAGCGAGGCGATCACGGCATTCGGATGATGGGGACAGAAGTACCAGCCGTCCACCCGCGCGCCACTCGCGGCCAGTTCGGTGTCCATCGACGCGTGGACAGTCTGGACGAAGTCTTCATCAAACAGGCCCAGGCCGATGCCACCCTGATTGGTGATCACACACACCAGGTACCCGGCGCGATTGAGGAGGCGGATGGCGTCCATGGTGCCGGGAAACCAGCGCACGTCCTGCAAGCGGCTCAGGTAGCCGGCTTCGTGGATCATCGTGCCGTCGCGGTCGAGGAACACGCAGGGACGCAGTCCGCGGTCCGAGGGAACAGCATCATTGTTCACGGGGTTACTCCAGTCTTGAACGCCAGGTGCCTTGAGACGGCGGCGAACACCTGATCGACGGTGATGCGCTTCATACAGCGGTGATCGATCGGACAGTCGCGCAGGTGGCAGGGACGGCAGAATGCTTCGGCGGTGAGGACGTCACCGCGACCGATGGGACGTGTGACCCGTTCGTCAGTGGAACCGAACATGGCGACCACTGGGCGGCCGGTGGCGGCGGCGACGTGCATGACGCCGGAGTCGTTGGTGACACACACGCGACTCATGGTGGCAAGCGCCACGAGCACCTCCAGATCCGTCCGCCCAATCACATTGTGCACGCGCGGCAACACTTCCGGAGCGTGTGTGCGCAGCCACGTCTCGATGGTGCGGCCGGCATCACGATCGTGACCGGCTCCGACGAGCACACAGGTCGCATCCCGATCACGCACCAGTCTTGCCACCACTTCGGCCACACGTTGCGGCGGCCATTGTTTTGCCTGACCATACGCGGCACCGGGTGCCAGCGTGATGAGTCTGGTCTGAGGATGGGGGATGGAGGATGGAGGATGGGGGATGGAGGATGGAGAATGGATCAGCAGCGCCAACGCTCGCGCGCGGCCGATCGCCGACGCTGTGATGCGCGGCGGGTCGTCGCTGACGGGAATGCCGAAGCCACGCACGAGGTTGCGGTAGTAGTCGATCTGATGGAGAGGCACGGATGAAGAACTGGATCGGACGCTACTGCGCGTGAGGGTCCAGCTGCGCATCGACGTGGCATACCCCCACCGCTGGGGCACGCCTGCCCTGCGCAGTTGCCACGCGGAGCCGAACGAATTCGGGAACACTATGCCGAGGTCAAATCGCCCCTGCTGCAGGACGCGCACCACCTCGCGCCCCGATTTCGGCAACACGAGTACCTCGTCAGGAAACACGCCGGTGTCTTCGCGACACAGGTCGGCGACTGCGCTGACCGCCGCCACGGTGATCGACGCATCCGGAAAATGCGTCCGCAGCGCGACCATCGCCGGCAACGCGAGCACGGCATCCCCCAACCAGTTCGGAGGACGAATCACGATGCGTGAGGCGATGGTGTGATCGGGGGGAATCACGATGTGGGCCTCTGCCCGTTCTGCTCTGGGTCCGGCTCTGGGCCGGACTCGGTACCGGCATCCCCGACACTCTCGGCTCCATCGGCGCCCATGGGATACATGCCGCCAACCGGCTCGGGTCCTGTCACATCTTCACGCCATCGTCGATGCATCCACAACCACAACTCAGGATGACGCCGGACGTACATCTCAAGGACGTCGGTGCAGCGCTGCGTGAACTCGGTGACGGGATCGGGCGCATCCGACAACGGCGGTTCGACGGGGTGTTCGTAGACCATGCGATACCGACCGTCAGGCATCGGGAGAGCGAACAGCGGGATCACCGGCGCTCCGGTGCGAAGCGCGAGCGAGGCCAGCGCGGAGGTGGTGGATGCCGGTCGGCCAAAAAACGTGACGGTGACGGCGTCCACAGGCTGGATGTGCTGGTCGATCAGAATCGCCACTCCCTCATTGTCGTGCAACGCGCGCAGGACGCGACGCACGGCCCCGCGCCGATAGATCACATGGTTGCCGGTCGAGGTGCGAATCCGCTCGAGCAGATCGTGCAGATGCGGATTGTCGAGTCGTCGTGCGAGCACCGAGATCGGTGGCAGGTGCAAGGGGAGTGAAATCCCCTGCAGCTCCCAGAATCCAAAGTGCCCTGTCACCAACAGCACGCCCTTGCCCTGCGTCAGCGCCTGCTGCACCCGCTCTTCGCCGTCGACGACAACACGTGCGCGGACCTGGTCGGGGGTAAGCGTGCTGAACTTCAGCAGCGTGGTCAGCGATCGCCCGAAGTGGGCAAACGTCTGCCGGGTGATCACGCGGCACTCGTCGGCGCTTTTGGCGGGAAACGCGGCCTGCAATTGTCGGAACGCGAGTCGGCGATGGCCGGCATCCACCGCCCAGAACACCCAGCCGAGTGCCGTGCCCAGCGCGCGTACCACGGAGTCGGGACACCACCCGATCACGGTGCGCACGACCATCACAAGGCCGTATTCGATGCGGTGCTGCAGGGCGCGGGAGGTCACAGTAGTCCGCCGTCCGCAGTCCGCGGTCCGCGGTCCTCAGCTTGCCCGCCGGAGCCTTGGCGCAGGCGGGTCCGCGGTCCGCGGTCCGCAGTGCGCAGCTTGCGTGCGGCCTTGACGCGTGTGGTGAGCCAGTCGGCGAAGAGGGGGCCATCGTCGACGGGTTCGAGGGTGACGGAGTGCGCGAGGACGTGCACGTCGAACGGCAGCGGCCGGAACGGCCGCAGCCGTTCGGCGTCCTTCGCCGTGGTGAGCACGGCGACGGCGCCTGCCGCGGCGACCTCGCGCGCGATGCGCGCGAGGTCGCCGCGGGTGTAGCGATGATGGTCGCCGGGCGCCCAGTGCCCGGCGACCACGTAGCCGGCGTCGCTGGCAGCAGCCGCGACGCGCGCGGGGCCGGCGATGCCGGCGAGCACCCACACCCGCGCCCCGGCCGCGAGAGCGGCCGGGGCGTGGGTGTGCCGGCGCAGCCGGAAAAACCTTTCGGGTAGGTTTTGTCCAGAAAATGGGATTCCCATTTTCTGGAAAAACCTACCCGAAAGGTTTTCCTCGTCAACCACGGTTGCGTCTGCCCGCGCGAGCGCCGACGGCGACTCGCGCAGGCGGCCCCATGGCGCCCGGCGACCTGCAAGGTCGCCGGGGGTCACCAGCACCAGGTCCACGTCACGGCGCATCTGCCGATGCTGAAAGCCATCATCGAGCACCAGCGCCGTGGCACCCAGCACGTGCTGCGCCAGCGCGCCGGCCACGGCGCGCTGGTCGCAGACCAGCACCGCCACACCGGGCAACGCCCGCGCCAGCATCAACGGCTCGTCCCCGGCCCGATCCAGGTCGGCCAGCAGATGCGTACCGTCGCTGACAATGGTCACGCCGTCTTCGACGATGCGTCGGCCATAGCCGCGGGAGAGAATGGCCACACGCTCCCCACTGTCGCGCAAAATCTGCGCCACCAGCGCCACCGTCGGCGTCTTCCCCCGCCCGCCAAACGCAATATTCCCCACACTCACGGAAAAGACGTCGGGTGTCTTTTTCATCGTAAAAGTAACCCGACGTCTTTTCCCGGAAAAGGTCACCGGGCCCT
>JBBQDM010000006.1:0-182515 GCA_038319675.1 Vicinamibacterales bacterium | reverse complement strand
CCCCACCGGCGGCTACTCCCCCCCCCCCCAACCCCAAATACCCCCCACACACAGGTAAACGGGCGCGGGTGTTTTTTTATTGAAAAAACACCCCCGACGTCTTTTCCCGGAAACGGTCACCGGGCCCTCACGAGGCGCGGGCCGGGCACGGGCAGCAGGGCCACCACGGCGGCGAGGGTGCGGGGTTTGGCGCCGCGGTTGGACTCGACCAGCGCGCGGGCGGCGATGCCGAGGCGCGCGCGTTCGGCGGGGTCGCCGACCAGGCGGGTCCAGACAGTCGACAGCTCCGAGGTCGAGGCGACTTGGAGCGCGGCACCACCTTCGAGAAACGTCGCCGCGATCTCGGCGAAGTTCGACATGTGCGGTCCGAACACGATCGGTTTGCCGTGCACGGCCGGTTCCAGAATATTGTGGCCGCCGTGGTCCACCAGACTGCCGCCGACAAACACGGCCGTAGCCACCTGAAAGAGGTGCGCGAGTTCGCCGATGGTGTCGAGAATCACCACGTCGGCATCCGGGGCACGGTCCACCGTCAGCCGTGAGCGTCGCACCACACGCCACCCTTCGCCACGCGCCAACGCTTCGGCTTCGTCAAACCGTTCGGGCTTGCGCGGCGCGATGATCAACAACGTGGCCGGATGTGCACGACGGACGACCGCAAAGGCCTCGAGGACGGCTGCTTCCTCACCCTTCAACGTGCTGGCCGCCAGCAACACCGGTCGCGACTCGGGCACGCGGAAAAATCGAAGCACACGCCCTTCCCCACGCCCCGCTGAGGCCCCAGGTGACTCAAGTGACTCGAATTTCAGACTGCCAGTGACTGACACGCGTGCGGGGTCTGCCCCGATGTCGATGATCCGGCGCGCTGATTCGGCGCTCTGCATGCAGAAGGCGTCCACATTGGCCAGCACGGTGCGGAAGAACCCACGCGCCATCCGGTAGCGTGGATACGACCGCGACGAAATCCGGCCGTTCACCATCAACGTCTTCACCCCGGAGCGCCGGCACGCCCGCAGCAGGTTCGGCCAGATCTCGGTCTCCATCATGATGAACAGCCGTGGCCGCACCAGGCCCATCGTCCGGTTCACAAAAAACGGCAGGTCGAATGGAAAGTAGAAGACCGCGTCCACTTCCGTCAGGCGTTCCCGGGCAATCTGCTGGCCGGTCATCGTGGTCGTGGACAAAAAGATTTTCAGATCGGGGTATTGCCGCCGCAGGTCCGGCAGCAGTGCGCGCACGGTCAGGGCCTCGCCCACCGAGACGGCGTGAATCCAGATCGACTCGTCCCCATCGAGGTTGAACGAGACGGGCAACACACCCATCCGCTGCGCGACGCTGCCGACATATTTTCGGTAGCGGAGTGCCTGATAGAGGAACCAGGGTGCCAGAACCACCGCGGCCAATACGATGGCGAACGAGTAGAGAGCGTACACAGACAGAAACTATAGGACCTCTGAGGGTGTTTCGGTCCTATAATTGCGACCTATGGCGATCAAGGTCGGCATCAACGGATTTGGACGAATCGGTCGCAACATCATGCGCGCGGCCATGGCCTACGACGACATCGACATCGTGGCGGTCAATGACCTGACGGATGCGGCCACGCTGGCGCACCTGCTCAAGTACGACTCGCTGCTCGGGAATCTCAAGGCGGACATTGCCGCCGAGGGGGACCGGATTACGGTGGATGGTGACGCGTTTCAGGTGCTCGCGCAGAAGGACCCGGCGCAGCTGCCCTGGAAAGACCTCGGCGTGGATGTGGTCTTTGAAGGCACCGGGCGGTTTACCAACCGCGACGATGCGGCGAAACATCTGGCGACGGGGGCCAAAAAGGTCATCATCACCGCCCCGGCCAAAAAGCCGGACGTGATGGTGGTCATGGGCGTCAACCACGAGTCCTACGACCCGAAGGGGCACCACATCGTCTCGAACGCCTCCTGCACGACCAACTGCCTGGCCCCGGTGGCCAAGGTGCTGCACGAAACGTTCGGCATCAAGAGTGCGTGGATGACCACCGTGCACGCCTACACCAACGACCAGAACCTGCTCGACCTGCCGCACAAGGATCTGCGGCGCGCCCGCGCGGCGGCGTTGTCGATCATTCCGACCACGACCGGTGCGGCCAGTGCCGTGGGCGAAGTGATCCCCGCGCTCAAGGGGCGGATCGACGGCATTGCGATGCGCGTGCCCACGCCGAACGTGTCGGTGGTGGACCTGAATGCCATTCTCGAGAAGAACGCCACCGCCGAAGAGATTAACGCGGCGTTCAAGCAGGCGGCGGATGGCCCGCTCAAGGGCATTCTTGAGTACGTCACCGCGCCGCTTGTGTCGATCGACTTCCGCGGCAACCCGCACTCGGCCATGCTCGACGTGGACTACACCAAAGTCCAGGACGGCAACTTCGCCAAGGTCATGGCGTGGTACGACAACGAGTGGGGCTACTCCAGCCGCTGCGTCGACCTGCTTCGCTACATGGCATCCAAGGGGTTGTAAATCCCATGCAGACACTCGGGGACCTCGCGCTGGCGGATCGACGCGTGTTTCTGCGCGTGGACTTCAACGTGCCCATCTCCGAGGGTCGGATCACCGACGACACACGCATTCGGTCGGCCGTGCCCACGATTTCGGCCGCGCTTGATGCCGGAGCCACGGTGATTCTGGCGTCGCATCTCGGTCGCCCCAAAGGCACACCCACAGCGGAATTCAGCCTGCAGCCGGTGGCCGATCATCTGGCCACGCTGTTGACGCGTCCGGTGGCGTTTGCGCCGGATTGTGTTGGTCCGGCGGCCGAAGAGGTGATTGCGGCCAACACCGGCGGCGTCATCCTGCTCGAGAACTTGCGCTTCCACAAGGAAGAAGAGGCCAACGATCCGACGTTTGCGAAGGCCCTTGCCGACCTGGCGGACGTGTACGTGAATGACGCGTTTGGGGCCGCACATCGCGCCCACGCGTCCACCGAGGGCATCACGCACCACATGACGGAGAAGGCTGCGGGTCTGCTCATGGCGGCGGAACTGACCTATCTCGGCAAGGCGCTCGGCAATCCGGACCGGCCGTTTGTGGCGATCCTCGGCGGAGCCAAGGTCTCCGACAAGTTGCAGGTGATCGAAAATCTGCTCGGCAAGGTGGATGCGTTGCTCATCGGCGGCGCGATGGCCTACACCTTCCTGAAGGCCCGCGGCATCGACACAGGAACGTCCCTGGTTGAAGCGGACCTTGTCGACACCGCCTTTGCGCTCGACGCGCGTGCGCAGACGCTTGGTGTGCGCCTTGAGTTGCCCGTCGACCATGTGGTCGCGCCGGCGTTGTCGCCCGACGCCCCGACACGGACGCTTGATATTGGGTCACCTTCGGTGCAGACCGATGACGGCATCGGCACGGACATGGGCCTCGACATCGGCCCCAAGACCGTGGCGCATTATCGCGAGATCATCGCGGCCGCGAAGACCGTCGTCTGGAATGGCCCGATGGGCGTCTTCGAGATTCCGGCGTTTGCGGCGGGCACCATGGGTGTGGCCGAGGCGGTGGCGCACGTCGACGGCACCACGATCATCGGCGGCGGCGATTCCGTCGCGGCGGTCGCCCAGGCCGGTGTGGCCGATCGCATGACGCACATTTCCACCGGTGGCGGCGCGTCGCTCGAGTTCCTCGGTGGCGAAGCCCTCCCCGGCGTTGTGGCGCTGGGTTAGAGCGTTTTTGGATTGGTCGTATGCTTTCGGAGCCGACGGGCTTTAGCCCGTCGGACATCAGACGGACTGAAGTCCGTCTGCTCCGTACTGTCGAAACTGCTCTAAGGACTCGGGTCACACGGAGGTCGGTTCATGCCACGCACGCCTGTCTTTGCCGCCAACTGGAAGATGCACAAGACGGTGCTCGAGACCGTGGCGTGGATTCGTGAGTTCGGTGCCCTGGGCAAATCACTCACCGCGTCGGGCGCCGAGATCGTCATCGCCCCGCCGTTCACCGCCATTGCTGCGGCCGCCGAAACCGCACGGACGACCACACTCTGCATCGCCGGCCAGAACCTCCATTTTGAGCGCGAGGGTGCGTTCACCGGGGAGATCAGCGCGGGGATGCTCAAGGACGCCGGGGCCGACTACGTGATCATCGGTCACTCCGAGCGCCGCCGACTGTTTGGCGACACCGACGCGTGGGTCAACCGCAAGCTGATCGCGGCACGTCTGGCCGACCTCACCCCGATCGTCTGCATCGGCGAAACCCTCGAGGAGCGCGAGCGCGGCGACACCCTCGCCGTGCTCGATCGACAGGTGAAGGCCGGGCTGGACGGCTCCTCCGGCGACCAGATTGCGTCCCTCGTTCTGGCCTACGAGCCGGTCTGGGCCATCGGCACCGGCAAAAATGCGACCCCGGCCGAGGCCGGTGAGGCCCACACGCACATCCGGCGTCGACTGCGGGAGTGGTTTGGCGGGGCCCATGCCGACCGGTGCCGGATCCTCTACGGGGGGTCGGTCAAACCCGAAAACATCCGGGAATTGATTGGTCTGGAGGATGTGGACGGGGCCCTGGTGGGCGGCGCGTCCCTGGAGGCTCGCTCATTCGTGGCGATTATCCAGAACGCGCTATAATCGGCGTCTTATGTTCTTCACGATTTTCCTGACCCTCTACATCATCATTTGCCTCCTCCTGTTGGTGGTGGTTCTGCTGCAGCAGGGCAAGGGTGGCGATATTGCGGCCGCGTTTGGCGGCTCGAGCAGCCAGGCCGCGTTTGGTGCCCGCGCCGGCGCGACCGTGCTTACGCGCGCCACGACAATTCTTGGTGCCCTCTTCATGCTCGGGTCGCTCGGTCTCGCGATCATGGGTTCAGAGGGTGGATTCGGCAGCTCGGTGGTCGGTGGCGTTGGTGCCCCGCCCGCAGCCACCGCTCCGGCGGTGCCGGCCGGTGATCCCACAGCGCTGCCACTCGGGCCGACCGGTGTGCCGCCAACCGAACCGACGACGCCTCCGCCTGCCGGCGGTCGTGGCGGCGGTCAGTAACGTATACTTAACGGCTCAGCCTCTGCTTGAGGGTGCCTTCAGTGGCCCACAGGCAGCTCTCACCCACGCGGAAGTGGCGGAATTGGCAGACGCACCAGCTTGAGGGGCTGGCGGTAGCAATACCGTGGGGGTTCGAGTCCCCCCTTCCGCACCATCCTTCGCTAACCGCTCGCTGCGCTCGCAGCTTTGGCTCGGCTGCGCCCTACCTACCGCCGTCGCCGAACCCACGAATCCCCTTCACCGTCAGCGCGAGTGCGCCCCAGGCTTTGGCTTTTTTGGCAAGGTCCGGACGCCGCGTCACGGCGTAGCTGGCGTACTCAAACGCGATGATGTCGAGCGGGATGTCGGCGCCCCACGCCGACGTCACCGGATACCCGGCGTAGCCTTCGCGAATTCGACGCACCGCATCCCACAAGTCATAAGTGAACTGCTGCTCGGCCGTGCGTCCTTCCTGCACGTGCTCGGGCTCACCCAAGAACGTCCACGACTCCTGCAGAAACACCTGATGCCACAGCGACATCTTGGCGAGTGCCCAGCAGTCTGCCGCCGCTGCCAGTTCATACCTCGACAGATCCTGCTTATGACACGGCGCAGCGAGATTACTCGGCAGATGGATGACGCGCACC
The DNA here is from genome assembly GCA_038319675.1 of Vicinamibacterales bacterium. Taxonomy (GTDB): domain Bacteria; phylum Acidobacteriota; class Vicinamibacteria; order Vicinamibacterales; family SCN-69-37; genus SYFT01. The sequence goes on along the minus strand of JBBQDM010000006.1, from coordinate 176,894 downwards.
GCCTTCGGGAACACATCCGCCAGCCACGTGGCGACTTCGCCCCACTGCGACGGATGCCAATCCGCCGGCTCCCACTGCGGGGCGACGATGCGGAAGAGGGCCTGGGCACGGGGTGAGCGATAAATGGCCCCGAACTCGCGCTCGAGGCACGCCACATCCACCGTGCGGCCGTCGGCGCACAGGCCGTTATCGGGAATCGTGAACACGCCGGGAATAAACCCCGCGCGCCACACTTCCTCGACGCGATCAAAAAATCCGTCAGGGTCAGTGCGCCAGTCCGAGTCGGGATATTGCCCGTGATACCCAGTCTGCACCATGGGGCCCATGATCCAATGCGTGTAACCGTGGGTCCGGTAGGCCTCGAAGGCCTGACGACGCGCCGCAGCGTCCCAGCAGGACGAATCAATCTGCGCGGTGAACAGCACATTGTCCGCGCGTCCGGGCCGTGGTCCGCACGGCATCGGCGCCAGCACGGTCGAAATCGCCCCCCGCCAGTCCCGCAACTGCTCCATCGTCACCGTCTCCCATGGGGGAGACTGCGAACGGTCCGCTCCAAGGGCTGGCGCCATCAGCAGGACACCGAGCATCGCTACAACTATTCGCATCATTCTCTTAAGAAGACTCCACCTTCGCCCGTCCGGTCTGTCCCCACTGGTACAATGACCTGTTCCCATGCCGTTGCTGATCGCCGACCACCTGTCCCATGCCTTCGGTCACCTGCCGTTGTTGACCGATGCGTCACTGCAGATTGACGCCGGCGAGCGCATCGCCATCGTTGGCCGCAACGGCACCGGCAAATCGACGTTGCTGAAAATTCTGTCGGGCGACGTCAGTCCGGATGACGGCACGGTGTGGACCGGGCCTGGCGTGAAGGTGGCGCGTCTGACGCAGGATGTCATCGATGCCGGCGAGACGGCACCGACCGTGCAGGAAGTCGTCGCAGCGGGGCTGCATGAGTTGGCGCTCGCGCACGGCATGGAGGACTGGGAGCAGGAGCAACACGTCGAGCAGGTGATGAAACGTCTGGCGCTGGACCCGGACGCGCGCATCGAAAGCCTGTCGGGCGGATGGCGCCGACGCGTGACGCTGGCCCGTGCGCTGGTGGTGCAACCCGAACTGCTGCTGCTCGACGAACCCACCAACCATCTCGACATCGAGACGATCACGTGGCTCGAGTCGCTGCTCCTCTCGTTTACCGGCGCCGTCGTGTTTGTCACACACGACCGCGCGTTTCTGCAGCGCGTCGCCACGCGACTTGTCGAACTCGACCGCGGCATCCTCACATCCTACGGACGCAGCGCGCCGGTGAAAGGCACCACGCCGCTGCCGGTGTACGACGAATATCTGCGCCGCAAGGAGGAAGACCTCGCGATCGCCGAAACCGCGCACGCGAAGTTTGACAAGAAGCTCGCGCAGGAAGAGGCGTGGCTGCGTCGCGGCATCAAGGCCCGTCGCACACGTGATGAAGGCCGGGTCAAGGCGCTGCTGGCGATGCGCACGGAACGCGCCTCACGACGCGACGTGCCCGGACAGGTGCGCCTCGCGATCGACTCGGCTGGCCGCACGGGCAAGACGGTATTCGAAGCGAAGAGCATCTCCAAGAGCTTTCAGTCCGCGGTCCGCGGTCCACAGTCCGCAGTCCACGTCGTCCGCGACTTCTCCACTCGGATTCTTCGCAAGGATCGGATTGGGTTCCTGGGGCCCAATGGTGCGGGCAAGACGACGCTGTTGAAGATGCTGATTGGGGAGTTGGAACCTGACAGCGGCAGCGTGGAGCGCGGCACGAATGTGCAGATTGCGTACTACGACCAGCAGCGCGAGCAGCTCGATGGCGAACGGACGGTGGTGGATACCATCGCCGATGGTAACGACTGGGTGGTGGTCAACGAGCAGAAGCGGCACGTCTTCAGCTACCTCGAAGACTTCCTGTTTCCGCCCGAACGTGCGCGTTCGCCGGTGAAGGCGCTGTCGGGCGGTGAACGCAATCGGCTGCTGCTCGCGCGTCTGTTCACGCAGCCGGCCAATGTGCTCGTGCTCGACGAACCGACCAACGACCTCGACATGGAAACGCTGGAACTACTCGAGGCCCAACTCGTGGACTTCGCGGGCACCGTGCTGCTCGTCAGCCACGACCGTGAATTTCTCAATCGTGTGGTCACCTCCACTATTGCGTTCGAGGGCGATGGCGTCGTGCGCGAGTACGTCGGCGGATACGACGACTGGGTGCGTCAGACGCAGGGACGACAGCAGTCCGCGGTCCGCGGTCCGCAGTCCGCTGTCCGCGGTTCGCAGTCCGCAGTGCCCAAGAAAAAAATGTCGTTCAAGGAGCAGCGCGAACTCGAGGGGCTGCCGGCGAAGATCGAAGCGAGCGAAGCGCGACAGCGCGAACTGGAAGCCACCATCGCCGCGCCCGAGTTCTACCGCTCCGGCACCGACGCCATCAATCAGACGCTCTCCGATCTTGAGCAGGCCAAGACAGACCTCGACGCGCTGCTCACCCGCTGGACCCTGCTCGAAGAGCGCCGTTAGGGTCACACAGCGTTCGGATCCAACGGGCTTCACGCCCGGTCTATTCACCATGAGGTTCCATGAGGATCCATGAGGAAAGGCAAGAGCTTTCGTGTTCTTGGGGGATGACGACGGACAGCGGGTTGGGTGCCGCCAACGGCGGCAGCTGCGGGTGGAGGGCGGACGTGAAGAAATGACGTCGGGTGTCTTTTTTTGCATCACTGAAATCTAAAAAAGACACCCGACGTCATTTCTTCACGTCCGCCCTCCACCCGCACGGCCAGGCTTCGCCTGGCCCCCAACCCTCACGGGTCAGTGACAGGCATTTCTTCATGGATCCTCATGGAACCTCATGGTGGATCGCTCTATTCTCCGCGAAGCAATACCGCACGCCTTGCGGCAGCGTGACTGTCGCAGCGCCGACGGGGCCGAGCACGCTGAGTGCGGTGGCCCAGGCGTCAGCCGTGGCCCCATCGGGTGCGGTGACATGCACCGTGTGATGGTCGGTCAGCCCCAGGCCGGTGCGGGGGTCCACGACGTGTGAATACCGAGTGCCGTTGATTTCGACAAACTGCGCGGTGGCACCGGATGTAGCGAGCGCGGCGTTGCGCAACGGTCCCATCTGCTCCGCACATGTCACTGCGATGCTCCAGCCGTCCGCGCCGGGCGGCGCCTCCCCAACAACAATGTCGCCGCCGGCTTCCAGCAGGGCGCGTGGCACGCCCTCGGCGCGGAGGGTGTCGAGGGCGCTCTGCAGGATGAACCCTTTGGCGATGCCGCCAAGGTCCAGGTGCATGCCGGCCTCGGGCAGACGCACGGTCACGCGCGTCTGATCCAGTTCGATGCGCGACCAGCCCACGAGCGCCCGCGCCTGCGCCACCTCGTCTGGCGACGGCAGTATTTGCGACGTGCGTGAGGTACGCCAGAGCGCCACCAGCGGTGCAATGGTCGGATCGAAGGCGCCCCCGGTTGCCCGCGCGACGTCCACCGCGCGCGTCACCACGTCAAACACCTCCGGCACCACCACAACCGGCTCCGGTGCCGCCCCGGCAATGCCCCGCACGTCACTGTCGGGCCGGTAGTCGCTCAGGCGCGCATCGAGCGCCGCGATCGTGGCAAACGCCGCAGTCGCGGCACGGGCGGCCGTGTCTTCGTCAGCGGCGTGCAGCACAATCCGCACTTCCATGCCCATATGTACCTGCCGATGGACGTAGGATGTTGCGGATGAAGGATGTGGCGCGCACGCAGCGACCAGCAGCAGCAGACATGCGGCGGCCTGCCCGCCGAAGCCTTGGCGCAGGCGGGTCCGCAGTCCGCGGTCCGCTGTCCGCAGTCCTGGCGATGTTGGTCGTGATCCCGATGCTGGCGCAGACACAGCCCTCAACGTACCGCGAAACGATTCCGGGCACGCTCGTGAGTTTTGAGATGGTCGCGTTGCCGGGGTCGGCCACACAACCGGCCTTCCACATGAGCCGCACGGAGGTCACGTGGGACCTGTACGACGTATACGCGCTGAATCTGGATTCCGCCGACGCTCGTCCGGCAGGTGTGGACGCGGTCGCACGGCCGTCCTCCCCCTACGGCGCACCCGACTACGGCTGGGGGCACGCCGGATTTCCGGTGATTAGCGTCACCCGGCAGGCCGCCGAATCATTCACAAAATGGCTTTCCCTCACGACGGGACGGGAGTATCGTCTTCCCACTGAGGCCGAGTGGCACCACGCGGCGACGCTCGCAGCGGCGGGGACGCCGGCCCTGGATGCACACGCGTGGCATGCAGGCAACGCCAACGGGCGGACACACGCGGTCGGCACGCGCAGGCCCGACGCATTGGGCCTGTTCGACCTGTTCGGCAACGCCGCCGAGTGGGTCATGACCGAGGGCGACGCGCTTGTCGTCCGCGGGGGATCATTCCGGGATGCCGTCACGGTAGTCGGCCCTGCCGCACGTGCGGTGCAGGACGACACGTGGAACGAACGCGACCCGCAGCTGCCCAAAAGCCAGTGGTGGCTGTCGGACGCGCCGCACGTAGGCTTTCGGATTGTGAGACGTTGAGATGGGGAGATGGGGAGATGACTGAGATCAACCGACGCACCTTTATCAAAACCAGCGCGGCCGCCGCGGCGATCCTCGCGTTTCCTGGCAGCATTCCGCTCGTGGGCATGCGGCAGGGCTCTGACGTGATTCGTGTGGGCCTGATTGGCTGCGGCGGGCGCGGCACGGGCGCGGCGGCGGATTGTCTGCGTGGCTCGGACGGCGTGGAGCTGGTGGCGATGGGCGACCTCGCGCCGGATCGGCTGGCGAGTTCGCGTGAACAGCTCACCAAACTGACCGCGAGCACCCCGGCACTTGCCTCCAAATACAAGGTCACCGATGACATGTGTTTCACCGGCTTCGACGCGTACGAGAAGGTGCTCGCCACCGATGTGCATCTGGTGATTCTCGCCACGCCGCCCGGGTATCGCCCTGCGCATCTGGCGGCTGCCGTCAACGCGGGCAAACACATCTTTGCGGAAAAACCCGTGGCGGTGGACGCCGCGGGGGTGCGCTCGGTACTCGCAACCTACGAGCTCGCGCTCACCAAAAAGCTTGCCATCGGCGTCGGCACGCAGCGCCGCCATCAGGCGGATTACCAGACGACGATTGGGCGGATCAAGGACGGGGCGATCGGCGACGTGTTATCCGGGCAGGTGTTCTGGAATCAGGGTGGGTTATGGAACCGCGACCGCCAGGCGGCGTGGACCGATGCCGAATGGCAGATTCGCAACTGGCTGTATTTCACCTGGCTCTCGGGCGACCACATCGTCGAACAACACGTGCACAACATCGACGTGGCGAACTGGGTGCTGGGCACCACGCCGATCAAGGCGATGGGCATGGGCGGCCGGCAACAACGCACCGACCCGAAGTACGGGCACATCTTCGATCACTTCGCCGTGGACTTTGAATATCCGAACGGCGTGCGTGTGCTGAGCATGTGCCGCCAGATCCCCGGCACGGCCAATCGCGTCGGCGAACACTTCATCGGCACGAACGGACAGAGCAACGCCTCCAGCCGCATCACCGGTCCAAACGAGTGGACGTTCACTCGACCTGAAGGGGCGCCGCGCATCAACGGCTTCCAGCAGGAACACACGGACCTGGTCGCGGCCATCCGCGCCGGTCAGCCCTACAACGAGCTCAAGGGGATTGCCGAGAGCACGCTGGCCGCCATCATGGGTCGTGAGTCGGCGTACACCGGACAGGAAATCACCTGGGACCAGGCGCTCACCGCGCAGCAGGACCTCACACCGCCGACCATTGGCCGTACCACCTATGGCCCCATGGAGGTGCCGCCTGTGCCGATGCCCGGACGCACGACGCTGGAGCGCTCATGGAACGGCTGACGCGGCGCCGCACATTCCTGAAGACAGCCGGGCTCGCAGGGCTGGGCCTCTCACTCGCTGGGCGTGACGCGTGGGCGTGGCCGGCGCCGGCGCGGACGTTCAAGCTGCGGTATGCGCCGCACTTCGGGATGTTCCGGGAACACTCGGGCACGGACCTGGTCGCCCAGCTCGAGTTCATGGCCGCCGAGGGGTTTACGGCGCTTGAAGACAACGGCATGCGCGGGCGGTCGATCGCGGACCAGGAACGGGTGGCCGCGGCGATGCAGCGGCTGAACATGCGGATGGGCGTGTTTGTCGCCCATACGATCAACTGGACCGAACCGACACTCACCAGCATGAGTGACGAACCGCGTGACACGTTCCTCAAAGAAATTGAAGAGTCGGTGCAGGTGGCCAAACGCGTCGGCGCCACCTGGATGACCGTCGTCCCAGGGCATGTCGATCGACGGCCTCACATGGACTATCAAACGGCCCGCGTCGTCGACACCCTGAAAAGTGCGGCGGCCATCCTTGAGCCCCACGGCCTGGTGATGGTGCTTGAGCCGCTCAACACCCTCCGGAATCATCCGGGGATGTTTTTGACCTCCACGCCGCAGGCCTACCTGGTGTGCAAGGCGGTGGCGAGTCCGGCCTGCAAGATCCTGTACGACATCTACCATCAGCAAATTACGGAAGGGAACCTGCTGCCCAATATCGACCGGGCGTGGGACGAGATCGCCTATTTCCAGGTGGGTGACAACCCCGGCCGGGCTGAGCCCGGGACGGGCGAAATCAACTACCGGAACGTGTTCCGGCATATCCACCGCAAGGGTTTCACGGGGATTGTCGGCATGGAACACGGTAATTCGATCCGGGGCCGGGACGGGGAACGGGCGGTCATTGACGCGTACGTCGAGGCAGACCGCTTTGCACCCCCTACCACTTCCTCTTGACACCGGCGTTACGAACGCATCTACTTCTTTGGTCAGACTTAGTTAACTGACTGAATGAAGTCAGATCTCAGGAGGAAGAGTGATGCAATTTCGGCGTCTCTGCGCGCTGGCGCTGGTCGCGTTCTGTGCCCTATCGGGACAGGCGTTTGCCCAGTCACAGGCAATCAACGGCACTATTGAAGGTACGGTCAAGGACGCATCCGGAGCAGTGCTTCCGGGTGTCACGGTGACGGTGACCAACACAGACACGGGCACCTCGCGCGTGGTTGTGACCAACGAATCCGGCGTGTTCCGCGCGCCGCTCCTGCAGCTGGGCCGTTTTACGGTCAGGGCTGAGCTTTCCGGCTTCTCGACCTATGAACAGTCCGGCATTGGCCTTGTGGCCGGGCAGACCGTCATCCTGAACGTCGCGCTGCGTGTCGGCGGCCTGACAGAAACGGTGACCGTCAGTGCGGACGCCGCGGTGGTCGACCTCGGCAAGACGGACGTCGGGCGCAACATCACATCGCGAGAAATTGCGAACCTGCCCAACGTTTCGCGTAACCCGTACAACTTCGCGCTGCTCCAGCCCGGTGTCACCGGCACGGAGAACAACGAGTTCGGCGTGCCGCGCTTCAGCGTCAACGGGCAGGCCCTGCGCGTGAACTACCAGGTGGACGGCAACACCAACACCCAGCGCGACCGCGCCGGTCTGCGCATGATGCCGATGTCGGAAGTCATGGTGCGTGAAGTGCAGGTCGTGACGTCGGGCTTCGCGCCCGAGTTCGGCAACACCACCGGTCTGGTGTACAACGCCGTCACGCCCTCGGGCACCAACACGTTCCGCGGCGACGTCGGGTACCGGTGGCGTGAGAAGTCGTGGTCGGCGTTCCCGTTCTTCTTCCAGGGTCCCAAGACCGAAGAGCGACGCCCGGACAACTCGCTGAACATCTTCACGGGCACGATCGGTGGTCCCATTGTGAAGAACTCGCTGCACTTCTACGGTGGGACCGAGCGGACGTACCGCGAAATGCCGCGCATCATCAACATCGATCCGGGCATCGCGGCCCAGGTCGGCGTGGCCCCGCAGCCCGGCGCGGTGGACGCCTACCAGGAAGTGCTCTTCCTGATCGGCAAGGTGGACTGGCAGGCGTCGGCGACGCAGCGCCTGACCGCCCGCACCAACTTCTTCCGCAACGACAACCCGCTGAACCAGGCGGCCGGTGGCAACACGGCACTGGAGCGCGCGGGGGACTTCCGCGACCAGATGTGGTCACACGCCGTGCAGGCCGTGTCCACCCTCGGCACGTCGAACCTCAACGAGCTGCGTCTGCAGGTGATGCAGCGCACATCGCGTCGTGATGCGACCGAGGGCGCCGGCACGGGCGTCTCGGTGAACATCAACGGCGGCAACGTGGGCGGGATCAACAACAACATCAACTTCGGCAAGCCCACAGGCGATGGCGAATTGTTCCAGCAGCGCATCTACCAGGTGGTCAACAACTTCACCATGCTGCGCGGCAACCACAACTTCAAGGTCGGGTTCGACTACTCGTTCATCGACGACACGCGTGAAGTGCCGCTGCCGGCGACCTACACGTTCCCGAGCGTGGCGGCCTACCTGGCGGCCAAGAGCGGCGCCAACCCGAGGGGGTACACCTCCTTCGCGCAGACGGTGGCCATCGAGGACGGCTTCGACATGACCAACGGCGGCCTCTCCGCCTTTATCCAGGACGACTGGAAGGTCACGCCGAACTTCAAGTTCCTCTACGGCGTGCGGTACGACCTGAACCTCTACAACAAGGGGATCCCCGGGTCGGCGTATTCCGAGACGTTCAACAAGGACGCCAACAACTTCGCGCCGCGCGCCGGGTTTGCCTGGACGCTCGACGAACAGGGCCGCTCGGTGCTGCGTGGCAGCTCCGTGGTGATGTACGACGGCATGATGCTGGCCATCATTGAGCAGTCGTACAACAACAGCGGCAACCCGCGTCGTGTGTCCGTCAGCCTGGCTCCGACGGCGGTGAACGCGCCGAGCTTCCCGAACGTGCTCCAGACGGCATCCGGCACGCAGAGCACGATCTTTACGATGTCGCCTGACTTTGTGTCGGCGCGCACCTGGCAGAGCAACATTGCCTACGAAAAGGCACTCGGCACCAACTACACGATGTCGATCGGCGGCATGTATGCCCGCGGCTGGGACATGCCCGTCATCAACGAGCACAACCTGATCAATCCGATCCGGACGCTCGCCGACGGTCGCGGTGTCTACAGCACGGCGGTCAACGCCGACACCCGGCGTGACCCGCGCTTCAACCGCATCCGCATGGTCGAGTCGGTCGGCGAGTCCTGGTACAAGGCGATGACCCTGCAGTTCGGCAAACGCTGGAACGGCAGCCTGCAGTTCGACATCAACTACACCCTGGCCCGTGGCATCGACACCGCGCCCCTCGGCGGCAACGTGCTGGCGGTGCAGGGTGATGCGGTCCGGTCGGACCCGGCCGACCTCGCGCGCGACAAGGGTCCGAACTCGCTGGACGTGCGTCACACGTTCAACGGCAGCATCGTCGCCCTGTCGAACTTCAACGTGGCGAACCGCGTGCTGCACAACATCGTGAACAACAACCAGGTGTCGCTGTTCCTTCAGATGAACAGCGGCGTGCCGGTGCAGATTGCCGGCAACGCGGACCTGAACGCGGACGGCAACGGCGGTGACCGTCCGCTCGGCATCACGCGCAACGGCCTTACCCGCCCGGCGCGTTACAACGTGGACGCGCGGTTCTCGAGGTTCTTCAACCTCGGCTACAAGGCCACCCGTCTTGAAGTGCAGGCCGAGTTCAAGAACCTGTTCAACACCGAGCAGGTCAACGGCGTCCAGACCACCTACGCGGTCAACCCGACGACGGGTGCGGCCACGGTGAACCTGCCCGTCAATGCGAACGCGCTCATTCCGACGAGCGGGTACGAACAGCGGAAGTTCCAGCTCGGCTTCAAGCTGTTCTTCTAGAACGCGAGAGATGTACATGGCGGGGCACCGGTAGGAATCGCTCATACCGGTGCCCCGTTTTTTTGTCTTCCTACTGGTCGTCGTTGTCCTGAGTCTTCCTGGGGCCGCCACCCGCGCGCGCACGCCACAGTCCAGTCCCGTCGTCTCCGCCCAGGCCGGACGTATCCCCCTCACCGTTCAGCGCCATCAAGCGGGCGCGCCGATCACCCTCGGTGTCCCGTTTCCGCAAGGTGCCCTGCACTCCCCCGACCATGTGCGCGTCCTTGATGCTGCCGGTCGCGAAGTGCCGTCACAAGTCACCGAAGTCACCACGTGGGAACCCATCGATCCGAGTCTGAAATGGATCTGGGTGTTCTTTTTTGCCGGTGACACCAACAGCTACACCCTGGAATACGGGCCAACCGTGCGTCGCGCCAGGGCCACCACCGCGATCGAGGCGCTCAATAATCCGCGCGCCGCCGGTCTCGCCGAACTGACCACGGGTCCCCTGCGCGTGGTCGTCCGCCAGGGCGCGTCCGGATTCCTGACCTCGGTGCAGCTGGATCTGGACGCCGATGGCTTCTCTGACGCCGACGAAATTGCTGCGGGCCCGGCCGGCCGAGGCGCGTTCGCCGACCTGCTTGATGACGCGGGCGTGGACAGCTCGCAGTCCACCATTCTGCGCACCACACTTGAGCGCGGCACGGGGCCGCTGCACACGGTCCTTCGCATTGACGGCGAGTACCGCTACGGCCGCGACGACAACCAGACGTCGCCCTTTGTCACCCGCATTCACGCCTACGCGGGCCGCACCTACATTCGTGTGCTGCACACATGGGTCTACACCGGCACGCCGGATCACCATCGTCCCCAGGACGGCGACTACCCTCACGTGGCGACGCAGGGGGCACGCCTCATCCAGACTGATCCGACTGACACGGGCTGGGTGCGCCCCAACGACCAACTGCACGGCCTTGGCCAGTCACTGGTGCTGCGTCTGAATCGCGCCAGCCTCCAGAGCGTCTCACGCGCGCAGGTCGACAGCACCCCGGGTGAGCCCGGATGGGTGCACATCACCGATGGCCGCCGCGGCGTGGCCGTCGGGCTGCGACACTTCGTCGAGGAGTATCCCAAGGAGCTCGCGTTTGACCAAACGACCGGCGCGCTGACCTCGTACTTCTGGTCGCCGCGTGGCGGTGCCATGAGCTTCGCCCGATCGTCGAATGCGCCAGCCAATGAGGGCGCCGTCGAGAACTGGGCCACGGGCCTTGCCAAAACCAGCGAGAGTCTCTGGTACTTCCACGGCCCCGGCACCAGTGAAGACGATGTGCGTCGCACGATGGCGCTGGTGCTCGCTCCTCCGGTCGCATCGGTCGACCCGGCGTGGTACAGCTCGTCGGGCGTGTACGGCGACTTCGCACCACGCACGACGCAGCAGCCCGAGCTGCAGCGGGCGCTCGACTACAAGTACGACTGGATGCGGTTTAATCAGCGTGGCGAGCCGTGGTACGGCATGTTCAACTTCGGCGACATGATGAACACGTTCGACGGACAGCGGTGGAGCGTGTACGGCCACGGCGAACCCGCGCAGGACTTCATCTGGTGGCTGCAGTTCATGCGCACGGGAGATCCGGACGTGTTCGACACGGCGCAGGCGTTCAGCCGTCACCTGATGGACGTCGACAACACCCACTGGCCGGCCGGCCCCACGTTTCTCGGAGACTCGAACTATCCGATGGACTGGTGGAAGACGCTCACCGCGCCACCGCCCACCAAATATCTCGGCGTGGGCCGGCGTCATGCCGAGCAGCACTGGGGACACATCCTCAGCGCGCACGTCTGGGTGCAGGGCTGGATGGCGTCCTACTACCTTGCCGCCGATCAGCGCGCGCTCGACGTGGCGACACTCACCGCCGACATGCATCTGCGCCGGCTCTGGGGCGAACACGAACTGACCGGACGCCGCCTGTATCTGTCGATCTGGAATCTGTCGGAAGTCTGGGACGCCACCAAGGACGAGCGGTATGGCCGGGAGCTCGAGTTCCGCGTCGCGCGGATGCTGCAGTTGCAGCGCGCACAGGCCGACCAGCTCGCCATGGAGCGATACGGCTACGCCAACGTCTACGCCACCCACGGACTCTGGAAGTACTTCACGATGACAGGCAGCCCCGCCGTGCGCGCGGCCCTCATCCGCAACGCACGCGCCGTCAGAGACATCCCGCCGCTCAATCACATGATGGAGTCGTATCTCGCCACGATCCACGGACTGACGCTCGGATACCGCCTCACCGGGGACGACTCGTTCAAGGACGAGGTGCTGCGCCGGCTCGCGCCACTCCGCACGGATGCGCTCCCGCGACCGATCGACGGCAGCTGGTCGCGCACCGACTTGTTCGCGGCCCTCGAACAGGCCAGCCGCCTGCCGGCCGACCCCAATCGCCTGCGGCCCAACATCAACAACGAATACACGGCCGCCCCGGCCCCTCGTCGCGCCATCTGGTCGTTCACCAACGGCATGCGCGTGTTCGGGTGGACCACCGCCTTTGGCGTACCGTGGGCATTGGCGATACTTGATGACGAGCCGGAACCGCGGAGACCAGACGTTCAGTAGTTCGAAGGAGCACACGATGTCACGACGATTGATCCAATCCACCCTCAGCGCTGCGGTGATGGCCGCGGTGTTTTTCGCGTTCACTCCACCGGTGGCCACCCAGGTCACACCGTTGCCGCTCGACATGGGGCCGGTCGGCCTGGGCCTCGCGTTGCGGCAACTGCCCAACGACGCCTCGGTGCTGTACGTCACCGCGCATCCCGACGATGAGAACAATGGGGTGTTGGTGGCACTCAATCGTGGGCGGGGGTTAAAGACGTCGCTGCTGACGGTGACCCGCGGCGACGGCGGCCAGAACGAGATCGGTCCGGAACTGTTCCAGGCCATTGGCATCCTGCGATCGGAAGAGCTGGCGGCCGTCCATCGTTTTGACGGCGCCGACCAGTACTTCACGCGCGCGTTCGAGTTCGGCTACTCGTTCAGCGTCGAAGAGACATTTGAGAAGTGGGGCAAGGAAGAGATTCTGCGCGATGTCGTCGAGGTCATTCGCCGCACACGCCCGGACGTGATCCTCACGATGAACCGTGATGGCCAGTCGGGCGGGCAACATCACATGGGTTCGGCGCGGCTCGCGCAGGAGGCCTTCCGCGTGGCGGCCGACCCGACACGGTTCCCCGAGCAGATCGCGGCCGGCCTGCGTCCGTGGCAGCCGCGCAAGGTGTATCAGGCCGGCGGCGGCAATCCCGGTGGCGGCGCGGCACTCTCGGCTGCAGGTGGTGCCGCACCACCGCAGACGCCCGTGCGCGTGCCGACCGGTGAATTTGATCCACTGCTCGGCATGTCGTGGGCCCAGTTGGGCCAGCGCGCGCGGTCCATGCACCTGTGCCAGGGGATGGGACAGATGGAGACTCGTCCCGGCGAAGCCGGTGGCTCGTTTTCGCTCTATGACAGTGAGCCACGCATCACGGGCGTCGAAGATGACATCCTCGAAGGCATCGACACCACCGTACGCCGCATGGCGCGGTTTGCCGCGGGTCAGGAGGCCGCCGTGCCGACACTGGCGCGCGATCTCGACGCGATCTATGCGACCTCGCGCAGTGCGATGGACGCGTTCGACATGCGTGCGCCACACCGCACCCTGCCCCACCTGGCGCAGGGCCTCGGACAGGTGCGTGCACTGCGCACCGCCGTGGCCGCGAGCACGCTGACACCCGATGCGAAGCAGGAATTGCTGTGGCGGCTCGACCGCAAGGCACAGGACTTCATGAAGGCGCTGCAGCTCGCGCAGGGGGTCGTGGTGCACGTCAACGCCCCGGACGGCAACGTCGTGCGCGGGCAGACCTTCGAGGTGAGCGCGCAGGTGTTCAACACCGGGCCCGAGCCGATGTCGGTCGATGAGGTGACGCTGCACGTGCCGGAGGGCTGGACCGCCACACGCACGCAGGGCGCACCGGGACCGCTGGCGTACAACGAAGCGGCGACACTCATCTACAGTGTGACCGTCGGACCGAACGCACGGTATTCGCAGCCGTACTGGAAGCGCGTGCCTGGCGTGGATCGCTACGACATCGAGATCCCGGCGCACCATCTGCTGCCGTGGAGCCCGCCTGACGTCACCGCGACGGTCGCCTACACCGCCGGCGGCGCAACCGCCTCGCTCAACACACCGGCGTATTACCGCTACGACGGCCCATGGGTCGGCGGTGAAAAGCAGAAGGTCGTCAACATCGTGCCGAACCTGTCGGTGAAGTTGAGCCCGTCGATCGCGGTCGTGCCGGTGGCTGCCGGGGGACAGAAGAAGGAGTTCCGCGTCTCGGTGCTCAACAACGCGACGACCGGCTCCGACGTCCGTGTCTCGCTCGACACGCCGGCCGGCTGGTCGGTGGAACCGGCCTCGACGACCCTCACCTTCTCGGTCGAAGAGGAAGAGATGTCGGCGCAGTTCTTTGTCACGCCGCCGGCACGCGTCACGCCCGGCGAGGCCACAATTCGCGCGGTCGCCGTCCGCGGCAGTGAGACCTTCCGCGAAGGCTACCAGGTGATTGCGTACAACCACATCCAGACGCGCCACCTGTTTCACCCCGCTGCATCACAGGTCAAAATCATCGACGTGACGATCCCGCCCAACCGGCAGGTGGGCTACGTCATGGGTTCCGGCGATGAGGTCGCGGATGCCATCCGCCAGCTCGGGGCCACGGTCACGATGTTGTCACCCGAGGAGGTGGCCTTCGGCGACCTCTCGAAGTACACCACCATCGTGCTTGGCATTCGCGCCTATGAAAAACGCCCGGACGTGCGCGCCTACAACCAGCGCCTCCTCGACTTCGCGCGCAACGGCGGGCACCTCGTGGTGCAGTACAACAAGACCCCGATGAACCAGCTCGGCGGCGGCCAGGCCGGTCCGCCTCCCGGGATGTTCACCGGAGGCGGTGGACGCGGAGGCGGACGAGGTTCCGCGCCCCCGGCGAGTCCGTATGTCCCCTACCCGGGCGGCATTACGAGCAACCGCGTGACGGTGGAAGAAGCGCCCATTCGCATCCTGGAGGACGGCACCGCGGAACTGACGCAGCCAAACCGCATCACCGCGGCCGACTTCAACAACTGGGTGCAGGAGCGGGGACTGTACTTCTTCGGGGCCAACGATCCCCGATACACCGACATCCTTGCGGCGACCGACCCCTGGCCGAACAACCCCGGCGAAAAGAAGGGCATGCTGACGGTCGCGAAGATCGGTGACGGCACCTGGACCTACGTGGGCCTCGGGCTCTGGCGTCAGTTGCCGGCCGGGGTGCCGGGGGCGTATCGGATTCTCGCGAACCTGATTCGCTGACACAGCTACACTGTGAACGATGCTTCCGTCGTCGGTGCCCGGGCTGGCACAGCCCGGTGCGCCCCCCAGTGCGTTTCGCTGGATACTGCTCATCGTGTTTCTGGATATGGCCGGGCTGGGACTTCTCAGCCCGGTCATTCCCACGATCGTCTCGACGTTCCGAACCGATGCGCTGACCGTCGGATTGCTGGCGACGATGTATTCGTCGGCGCAGTTTGTGTCCAATCCTCTGCTGGGCGCGTGGTCTGATCGGTTTGGCCGACGTCCGATCCTGCTGACGGCATTTTTTGGTTCCGCTCTCACCTACCTCGCGTTCGGCTGGGCACCAGCCTTGTGGGTGTTGTTTGCCGGACGGCTCATTGACGGGCTGACTGGCGCCAACATCGGCACCTCGCAGGCGTACATCGCCGACATCACGACGCCCGAACAGCGATCCCGCGCGATGGGGTTGGCCGGAGCCGCGTTGGGGGTCGGCTTCGTCGTGGGACCGCTCGTAGGCTGGGTGATGGCCCGGCAGGGATTTCCCCCGTCGTCGCAGGTCTTCCTCGCGGCGGGTCTGGCCTTGTTCAGCATGGCGCTGGCGTGGTGGCGGCTACCTGAGTCGCTCCCGGCGGACCGACGCGTGACCACGCCGATCTGTTGGGCCGACCTGAATCCGTTTGCGCCGCTCCGGATGGCGCTGGGGCGGCCGGCCCTGCGCGCGCTGATCGTGGCCGCCTTTCTCGCCAACTTCGCGATGGCCGGGTTGCGTTCACACTTTGCGTACTTCGCCGGCGCCCACCTCGGGTTTGCCCTCAGCCAGATCTATGGCGTGATGGGGTTCCTCGGCATCATGATGGTCATCGCTCAGGGCGGTCTCGTGCGGCGCGCCGTCCTGGTGTGGGGGGACGTCGGCACCCTGATGGTCGGCCTCGGGCTGTCGGCGGTGGGGTTCTTCGGACTCTCGATCGCGGTCGGCACCGGGGCGGTATACGTGATGGTGGCGGTGCTCGCCGTGGGGGTGGGTCTCAGTCTGCCGACCACCGCGTCGCTGGTGTCACAGCGGGCCGGGCTCGATGAACAGGGCGCCATGCTGGGTGCCGGGCAGGCGGCGGCCGCGCTGGGACAGGTCATTGGGCCGGTGTGGGCGGGTCTGATGTTCGACCGTGTCGGTCCCGGGTGGCCGTTCAGCACGGGGGCCATCCTGGTCGTGTGCGCCCTGCTGGTCGTGGCGTTCAGCCGCCACGCCGCCCCACGTCGCCACCCCTGACACGTTATCCTGTCCGTGGTGTTGACACTGGACATCGTCCTGCTTGCCCTCACGGCCGCGTTCTGCCTGTGGCTGGCAGTGGTCGGAGCGCAACGACGCCAGTTTTCCGGTGCGGCGACATTCGCGTGGCTGATGCTCGCCATCACGATCTGGACCGGTCTCAGCGCGGTCCATCGCCTGCCACTCGCGATCGACACGCGCGTCATCCTGGCGCAGTTTCAAGTCATCGGCATCGTATCGGTGGCGCCGCTGTGGTTTTTGTTCGGCCGCCTCCATGCCCGCGCGGTCCCGTACACACCGACCCAAGGGGTGTTGTTCTGGGTGATCCCGGTGCTGATCGTCGCCGACGTCATGTTCCAGGGCACACACGGCTGGTATTGGACCGGCGTCGCGCAGCGCACGACCAACCCGGCAGACGGACTTGAGTACTTCTACGGCCCGTTGTTCTGGATCTCGGTGGTGTACGCGTACGGCCTCGTCCTCGGCGGCACGTGGATGGTCCTGCGATCGTTGCGGGACAGCCCCCCGCAGTACCGCTCGCAGGTGGTGGCGCTGGCGCTCGCGTCCACCGTGCCGCTCGTGGCGAACGCGCTGTACGTCGCACGGGTGACCCCCGACTACACGCCGATGGCCTTTGCGTTGTCGGGAGGGGTCTTCGGCTGGAGCTTGTTCAGCCGGTATCTGATGAACGTGATGCCGATGGCGCGCGGCATGTTGTTCGATCGCTTCGTGGATGCCGTGTTTGTGCTCGACGCCGACTACCACGTGCTCGACACAAACGCGGCGGCCCGCACACTGGCCGGCTTGGTGTCACATGGGCGTCCGATCGCGCAGGTGCTGCCCTGGTGGGGCCGGCTGATTAACGGCGACACGCGGCAGGCGGATGGCCCGTCAGTCATTCGACACGACGCCCGGATGCTGGACGTCGGCGTCACGCCGCTCAACAGTCAGGACGGACAACTCGTCGGCTGGCTGGTCGTCGTCCGTGACATCACCGACCGATTGCGCGCCGAGGACGAACGTGTCGCACTCGACCGTCGCCTGCAGGAGCAGCAACACACCGAGAGTCTCACGCTGCTGGCGGGTGGCCTGGCGCACGACTTCAACAATCTGTTGGCCGGCATCATGGGTAACGCCGACATGCTCACGATGCGTTTGCCGGCCGAGGCCAGAGAGCTGCGTGAGATGGCTCACGCGATCACCGTCGGTTCGGAACGTGCGGCCGATCTCGTCGCCAAGATGCTGGCGTATGCCGGCGAGGGGGCTGGCCCCGCCGAACCGGTGGACATCGAGGCACTCGCCCGTGAGATGGGCGACCTGCTCCGGGCCTCCGTCGCGCGTCGCACCCGGCTGCTGCTTGAGGTGGTCCCCACGCCCCAGGTGATGGCCGATGCCACGCAGGTGCGACAGGTCATTCTCAACCTGGTGGTGAACGCGTGCGAGGCGATCGACGACACCGACGACCCGGCATCGACCACCGCCCAGGTAATCCTGCGCACCGGCGTGGAACGACTGCCCGCCTCGCCGCGCGGTCCCCTGGTCCCCACCCCCGCCGTCCCCGCTGGCCAGTACGTTTTTCTTGAGGTCGAAGACTCCGGCGCCGGCATGTCGGCCGACACCGTCGCGCGGATGTTCGACCCGTTCTTCACCACCAAGACCACCGGGCGCGGTCTCGGTCTCGCCTCGGTGCAGGGCATCGTGCGCCAGCACCACGGCGCGTTCGCCGTACACAGCGTTGAGGGGCGTGGCACCACCGTGCGCGTCTGGTTTCCAGGCCCCTGACCATGGCCGCCCCTTCCGCGTTCGGGCCCACGCTCCGCGGCCTCGCCGACCAGGCCTTCAGTCGCACGGCCGGGGCCCCGCTGATCGGCGGCAACGCGGTGCGCGTGCTGCGGGACGCGGAGGACAACTACCCGGCGTGGGAAGCGGCCATCCGGGACGCCCACACCTCGATTCATCTTGAGATGTACATCATTCATCTCGATCGCGTCGGACGCCGCTTCGTGGATCTGCTCGCCGCCAAGGCACAAGCCGGCGTACGTGTGCGCGTGATCTACGACTGGTTCGGTTGCGGCACCGCCCCCTGGCGTGGCCTCTTCCGTCCACTCACACTCGCGGGTGCTGACGTCCGGGTGTTTAATCCTCCGACAATCAAGGCGATGTTCGGCTGGGTGCGACGCAATCATCGCAAGCTGCTCGTGGTCGACGATGAGGTGGCGTACATCGGGGGCTTGTGCATCGGCGAGGTCTGGGAGGGCCTGCCGTCCAAGGGCCTGGCTCCGTGGCGCGACACGGCGGTGGAAATTCGGGGACCCGCGGTGGCCCATGCCACACACACCTTCATCGAGAGCTGGCGCGAGACCGGCGGCACCTGGGACGGGGCGACGCCAGAGGCCGGCGCGATCGCCAAGGCCGGGGACGTCAGCCTTCGGATCATCGCCACCGAACCGTTCACCGCCAGCATGTTTCGCATGGACTTGCTGGTGGCGTCGGTGGCACGGGAACGTCTGTGGATCACCGATGCGTACTTCATCGGTCACGGTCCGTTCGCCACGGCGCTGACGCAGGCGGCCAAAGATGGTGTCGACGTCCGCGTGCTGCTGCCGCACGGCAGCGATGTGGGATGGACCGTGCCGGTCGCGCGCACACTCTATCGCTCGCTGCTCGAGGCGGGCGTCAAGGTCTTCGAGTGGACCGGCTCGATGATGCATGCCAAGACCGCGGTCGCCGATTCGCGCTGGGCGCGGGTGGGCTCCACCAACCTCAACGTCAACAGCTGGCTGGGCAACTGGGAGTTGGATGTCGCGATCGAAGACGAGACCATCGGGGCGACGATGGAAGCCCACTTTCTTGAGGATCTCGAAAAAGCCACGTCGGTCTCCCTCGACTCGCGCGGGCGGCTCCTCGTCACGCCGATGAAGATCCCGCGTGGCCGGGCGCGCCAGTCGGCACGCCGGGTGGTGCGCGAGGTGACCGGCGTGGCACGCAGTGTGGGTGCCGCCGTCACCGGCAGTCGTCCCCTTGAGGCGTTTGAAGCCGGACCGCTCGCGCTGCTGGGCGTGGTGCTGGTGGCGCTGGCGGCGATCGGCCTCTACGAGCCCTGGCTGTTGGGGTGGCCCATCGCCGCGTTTGTCCTGTGGGCCGGCGTCACGTTGCTGATCGACGCGTGGAAGGCATTGCACGATCGGCGGTCGTCATGACACGTCCCGTCGCCATCCGCCCCATCGTCCGCTACGGCCACGAGGACGCCTCGTCGCAGACTGATCAGGATCTGGTGGCGGTGGAAGCGCCGATGACCGTCCGGGTGCAGGCGCCGACGGGCGCGCCAATCTCACTCGGGCTGTTCATGCGAACGCCCGGGCATGACGACGAACTCGCCCTTGGCGCGCTGCTGGCCGAAGGGGTCATCACGCATCGATCCCAGGTGCACACGGTCGATGTTCGGCCAGGCACCGCAGTGGGCCCCGACGAGCCGGACGCGGGCGACGAAGTGATCGTGCGCGTCACGGCCGATGCCTCGCTGTCGGCCATCACCGGTCGCGGCAGCACGGCAACCAGTGCATGCGGGCTCTGCGGACGCCTGCACGTCACCACGCTTGACACGTCCCCCGCGCTGGCGAGCAGCGTGGAGACGCCGCTGGTCTCGGCCGCCACGCTGGTGAGGATCCCCGAGCAATTGCGGCGCGCGCAAACAGCGTTTACCGAGACCGGCGGGCTGCACGCGGCAGGTCTGTGTGACGCCGACGGCACACTCACGCTGGTGCGCGAGGATGTGGGGCGCCACAACGCCGTCGACAAAATCGCGGGCGCGTTGCTTGCGCAGGGGCGGCTCCCGGCCCATGCGGGCATCCTCGTGGTGAGTGGTCGGGTGGCCTACGAGATTGTGCAGAAGGCGGCCCGCAGTGGCGTGCCCGTCATTCTCGCTGTGGGGGCGCCGACCGATCTCGCAGTGGACGCGGCGCGTGCGGCGGGAATCACGCTGGTCGGCTTTGCCCGCGGCGGTCGCTTCAACGTGTACACGTGGCCAGGCCGCGTGGGGAATATTCCCCATCTTTCAGGTTGAATCCCCTGTTGTTTCGGCATGTTTTGTCAGCAACGCTGAGTGCGCTCGCTCAGCGAACGCGGCAAGGATCCTGCAAGTGTAGAAGTGGACGTACGTCAGATGGCCACACGCACACTTCTCCTCATCGTTACGAGCACCTGGCTGGCCAGCCTGGGCCTGGTGCCCATCCTGGCCTCCCGACCGGAGTCGCCTCGCCTCCCCCAGGAACAATCGGCGGAACCTCCGCAGGCCGAGGAGGTTGCCGAAGTCACCAACGCCGACTGCCTGCTCTGCCATAGCGAGACGGTGGATGAGGCGAAATTCGCCACGTCCGTGCATGGCGCCATGGAGTTCAGCTGCACCACCTGCCACAGCGACCTCGACGGGGCGGAACTGCCGCATGCCGCGCCGCTGGCCAAGGTGGACTGCTCGATGTGCCACGACGAAGCGGTGCAGGCCTACGCCACGAGCGTGCATGCCGTGGCGCGCCAGGCCGACGCGAACAGTCCGGCCGCGACCTGCGTGGATTGCCACAGCGCGCACGAGACACAGTCGACCGCCGCCGGCGCGTGGCGACTGGACCTCGTCTCGGAATGCGGCACCTGCCACATCGACAAGATCCGCACCTATCGCGACACCTTCCACGGTCAGGTCACCTCGCTCGGTTTCGAGCGCGTGGCGAAATGTTCGGATTGTCATGGCGCGCACAACATTCATGAGGGGTCGGACCCGCGCTCGATGGTGTCCACCGCCCAGGTGCTCACCACGTGTCAGACGTGTCACGCGGAGGCTGCTCCCGGCTTCGCGGAGTACGACCCGCATGCCGACAAGAACGATGTGGAGCGGAATCCGGAGATGTATTACACCGCCCAGTTCATGCATTGGCTGCTGCTGGGGGTGTTCAGCGTGTTTGGCGTGCATGCGCTGCTGTGGTTCCCCCGCAGTGCGATCGAGCGGCGGCGGCGTCGTCGTGAGGAAGGTTCGGAATGACCGGCAGTGCTCCCCGTTATGTTCGTCGGTTTGACGGCGTGGACCGCACGCTGCATGGCTTTCTGATGCTCAGCTTTCTGGGCCTGGCGCTGACCGGGTTGCCGCTGGTGTTCAGCGACCAGGTGTGGGCGGCGCGACTGGTGCGAGTGTTCGGCGGGTTCGAAACGGCCGGCCTGATCCACCGTGTGGGCGCCACGATTTTGATTGGCGTGTTTACCGTGCACCTGCTACGCCTGGGCCGTCGCCTCATCGTCGGCAAGGAGTGGGGCATCGTGTGGGGCCCGACCTCGATGGTGCCCCGTCCCAAGGACTGGGACGACATGGTGGGCCACATCCGATGGTTCGTCGGCCGCGGCCCGCGCCCGCAGTTTGATCGCTACACCTACTGGGAGAAGTTCGACTACTGGGCGGTGTTCTGGGGCATGGGCGTCATTGGGGCTTCGGGGCTGCTGCTCTGGTTCCCGATGTTCTTTTCCCAGTACATCCCCGGGTGGGTCTTCAACGTGGCCCTGCTGATTCACGGCGAGGAAGCGCTGCTCGCGGTGGGCTTCATCTTCACCATGCACTTCTTCAACGGCCACCTGCGGCCCGAGAAGTTTCCGATGGATCGGGTAATCTTCACTGGTGTGGTCCCGGAAGAGGAGTTGCGCCACGAACGACCGGCTGAGTATGCGCGGCTGCAGGCCGCCGGTCAGCTTGACCCCCTCCGCACCGAGGCCCCGGCCTCCTGGCTTGTGCATCTGGGTACCACGATTGGCACCCTCGCTGTCGTGATCGGCCTGAGCCTGGTGGCGCTGATCATCTACGCCCTGTTTACGTGACGTCGAATGCCCCTATGAAACATCTGCCTTTTCTCCGCCATCCCATCTCGTTTGCCGGGGCGCTCGTCGTCACGCTGAGCGCCGTGCTGTTTCTCATATTTTTTGTGATCGAGTCGCTGGGGTTTGTGTCGAACCCCTACCTCGGCATGATCTTTTTTCTCTTCATTCCCGGCTTGTTCCTCGCCGGCCTCGTGCTGATTCCGCTCGGCGTGTGGCTGCAGCGCCGGCGTCTGGCCGCCGGCAAGAGTGAGGCGATATGGCCCACGCTCAACCTCAACTCGCCACGCCATCGGCAGGTGACCGCCATCGTGCTCGTGCTGACGGTGATGAACATCGTGATCCTGTCGCTGGCCGCCAATTCGGGCCTGCACTACATGGACTCGACGGAATTCTGCGGCACGGTGTGCCACGAGGTGATGGAACCGCAGCACGAGGCCTTTCAGGCCAGCGCCCATGCCCGCGTCGGCTGCGTGCAGTGCCACATCGGCCCCGGAGCGTCGTGGTTTGTGCAGTCCAAACTGTCAGGCACCCGGCAGATCTTCGCGGTGAATCTGAATACCTTTCCGCGGCCGATTCCGTCGCCCGTGCACAACCTGCGTCCGGCACGTGAGACCTGTGAGCAGTGTCACTGGCCGGAGAAATTCCACGGCGACACGGTCGTGACCCGACGCGAGTATGCCGACGACGAGTTCAATACGATGTCCGAGACGGTGCTGCAGCTGCATGTGGGTGGCGGCACCAGTCCGCTGCGTGGGGCCTCCGGGATCCACTGGCACACCAGTGCGGCGCACACCATCGAGTACATCGCCACCGACGAGAAGCGAGAACACATTCCCTGGGTGCGTGTCACCGACCGCGACGGCACGGTCCGCGACTATGTCGCCGAGGGCACGTCGCCGGCCGACCTTGAGAAGGGTGAACGACGCCAGATGGACTGCGTCGACTGTCACAACCGCACGGGCCATCCCTTCGCGAACACACCGCAGCGCGTCGTGGACCGGGCGTTCGACTCAGGTGAGATGCCCATGGACCTGCCGTACGCGCGCCGACAGAGTGTCGCGGCCCTGACCGGCACCTACGAGTCCAAGGCGGCCGCACTGGATGGCATCGCCGCCAGTCTGCGCGGCTATTACCGCACCGACTACGCCGACCTCTACATGTCACGGCGCCAGGATGTGGAACGGGTGGTGGAAGCCACACAGGCGATCTATCGCCGCAACATCTTCCCGACGATGAAGGTGGGATTCGGGACCTATACCGACAACATCGGGCACATGGACTTCCCGGGCTGTTTCCGGTGCCACGATGACAATCACAAGACCACCGACGGCCGGGTGATCAGCCAGTCGTGTGATCTGTGCCATTCATTTAGATAAAAAAATGGGCAATGAGGCGAGTGCCTCATTGCCCCAGTGGCGCATGGCCGTCGCGGCTTACTTTTTAATGGAGGCCATGTAGGCCACCAGCGCGTCGAGGTCGGCCTCACCCAGCTTGTAGGCCTTCATCTTGATCTTCGGCTTGGTTGCCAGCTTGGCTTCCATCTTGGCCGGCTCGACGATCCACATCCGGATATCCGCGACCGACAACTTCGCGCCGACACCATCCAGCGGCGACATCTTTGAGCCCTTGCCGGCGACCATGTGGCACGCCGAACATTTCTGGGCGTCGTACACCTTCTTGCCCGCCTCGACCTTCGCGGCATCCTGCGGGGCTTCCGCAACGACGCCTACGGGCGCCGTGACGCCCGGCCCGGCCGCCGACACCACAAACCCCGACACCACCAACACCCCTGCCAACGTTGCAACGACTACTTTCATACCTGACACCTCGATTCCATACCTTGCACTAAATGTGCCATGCGTCGACGCTCCCTCGGCCCGGGCGCTTGGGGGCGGACTGGCGCTCCGGGTTCCCGTTGGAAGTAAACTTTCAGGGAGGGTCGGGTAGTATTTCCCACTCATGAGCCTGATGACGACTTCCTCCACTGTTCTTGGTCCGCTGGAATGGCGGGTGCTCGATGCCCTCTGGCGCCGAGCCGCGCCCGGCACTGTGCGCGATCTGCAACCGGATTTTCAGGAGATCGCCTACACCACCCTGATGACGACACTCGACCGGCTGTACCGGAAGGCGATCCTGGCCCGTACGAAGGCGGGGCGGGCGTTTGTCTATGCCCCGATCCTGAGCCGGGCCGCGTTTGACTCGCAGCGCGCAACGCGCGCCCTGCTGATGGCCGTCGAACGTGGCGGCGGGGCACGGCCCGTGCTGTCCTGTTTTGTCGACGCCATCGGCAATCACGACGAGAGTCTGTTGACGGAACTGGAGGCCCTGGTGCGAGAGCGCCGTGCCGAACGAGACGGGGTCGCACAGGCGGAATGAACGTGCTGCTCCGCTGCGTCGTGCTGACCCTGGCAGGATTCGGCGTGGCCTACGTCGTCGCCGCGCTGGTGGTCGCACTGCACTGGGCCCGACACCGGCCGACCGGCCTCGCCTCGGCACGGGCCGCGGCGCTGCTCCGTCTTCGGCTCGTGCCGATCGTCACCGCGTGTACAGTCCTGGTGTTTGCAGGGTCGGGCCTCTTTCGCTTCGAATCCCGTGAGGGTGACGAAGTGCTCGGCTGGACGCTCTGGAGCCTGGGCGGATTCGGCGCCGCCCTTCTCGCGGTGATCACCGTGCGTCTTGTGCGCCTGCACTGGCGCACACGCGCGCTCGTCCGCACGTGGATGGCCGATGCCGCGCCGTTTGTGTGGCCCGGACTCACGCTGCCGGCCTTCCGCCTCTCGACCGGGTTCCCGGTGGTGGCGGTGCTCGGCATTCTGCGTCCGCGCCTGGTCATTGATCAGACCGTGCTCGACTCCTGTTCACCGGACGAGGTGGCGGCCATTCTGGCGCACGAGCAGGGACACGTCCGACGCCTCGACAACCTGCGTCGTCTCGTCTTCGCCGCGGCGCCTGGCGTCCCGTGGCCGACAGGGTTGTCGCAGGCCTGGCGTGATGCCACTGAAGAGGCCGCAGACGATGAGGCGGCGGCGACCGGGCCCGACACGCGGTTTCATCTCGCGACGGCCCTGCTGCGCGTCTCGCGCCTCGCCCCGCACGAGGATGGCTGGCACACCGAGTTGCCCGCCAGTGCCCTCTATCGCGGTGAGGGCCTCGAACGACGGGTCCGCCGCCTGGTGGGCACCCCGGACACCCCGTCGCCCCAGCCGTATCCGTGGATTTTCGCGGCTGCCGTGGTGGCACTCACCACGGGGTTCGCGCTGCAACGGCAGGTGCACGACCTGATGGAAGTGCTCGTCGCCTCACTCCCGTAACCATGCCTGTGCTTCTCGGCTCCGACATCCTCACCGATCGTGCCCTCCTCAAGGATCGCACCGTCGGCATCGTCTGCAACCCCGCCTCACTTGATTCGCAGTTTCGGCATGTGATCGACCGCCTGGACGCCGGCGGCGTGCGCGTGGGTGCGATCTTCGGCCCGCAGCATGGGTTCCGGTCGGACCTGCAGGAGAACATGATCGAATCGCCGCACGGCGAGGATCCCACGCGCGGGGTCCGTGTGTATTCGCTCTACAGCGAGACACGCATGCCGACGGCCGAGATGCTGCGGGGGCTCGACGCGCTGGTGATCGATCTGCAGGATGTCGGGACGCGGATCTACACCTACATCTACACGATGGCCAACTGCCTGATCGCCGCGGCGGCGCAACAGTTGCCCGTGGTCGTGTGTGACCGACCGAATCCGATCGGCGGCCACCTGGTGGAAGGCCCGATGCTCGAGGACGGCTTCACATCATTTGTGGGGCAGTACCCGATCCCAATGCGACACGGGTGCACCATCGGCGAACTCGCGCGGCTGTTCAACGAGCACTTCGCGATCGGCGCCAAACTCGAAGTGGTGGCGATGCAGGGCTGGTCGCGACGCCAGTGGTGGAATGAGACGGATGTGCCGTGGGTGTTGCCGTCACCGAACATTCCGACACTTGAGAGTGCGGTGGTCTATCCGGGCACCGTGTTGTTCGAGGGCACCAACGTGTCTGAGGGGCGCGGCACCACCAAGCCGTTTGAGTTGTGCGGTGCACCGTGGGTCACCTCGCCGGAGTCGTTCGCCGCCGAGCTGAATGCACGGCAGTTGCCGGGTGTCGTGTTTCGGCCCCATGCGTTCGAGCCGGTCTTCCACAAACACGCCGGTGTGTTGTGTGGGGGCTGTCAGATTCACGTAACCGACCGCGAGACGTTTCGCGCCGTCGAGACGGGTGTCGCGTTGGTCGAGGCGTTCCGCGCGGCCGACCCGTCGCAGTTTGCGTGGCGTGAACCGCCGTACGAATACGAAGACGTCATCCCGCCGATTGACATCCTCTACGGATCGGCGACGTTGCGCGAGGGCCTGGCGGCCGGGCGGACCACGGCGGAGCTGGTGCGCACGTGGGACGCCGACATCGCGGCGTTCATGACGCTGCGCGAGCAGTTTCTGCTGTACTGAATCAGAACTTTGCGCGCACGCCGAGTATCAGTGTGCGCTGCCAGCGATCGCCTGACGCGACGAGGGTCGTGTCGCGTCGTGCGCCGGCAGTCGCGGTCCACAACAGGCGGCCGATGCGCTGCGCGGCCTCCACGGACACCGCATCGGACACCTCGTCGGTGAGGCCGACCGCCGCACGTTCGTCATCGCGGTATCGGCCGCGCGAGTACTTCACGCCCATGAAGGACTGTCCGTCGGCGCGATACCGTCGCAGCAGGGCGTCGATCGTCAACGCGTCCGCCGTGGCCTCGGGGACGTGCCACCCACGCAGGCCCATGAGCCACGCCCCTGCGTATCGCTGGATCGCGCCGGTGTACACGATCACGCGCGCGGGATCAGGGAGGCCGTCCGTGGCCCCCGGATCGATCAGCCGCACGCCCGCCGACAGCTCCCAGCCCGTGCCGACGGTCTGATACAGGTCGGCCACAAAACGGCGCTCGGGATACAGCGACGGGTCCGGCGCAAACGCACCGGCGAGGTACGCGTACGTCCGCTCGCCGAGCCGCGGGTACGCCTCCACTTCGAACAACTCGTCGCGCAGGCCGAAGCGATCCGCCGCATACACACGCACACCGATCATGCCGGGGCCGCCCTGCACACCCAGAAACGCCTGCGCCTCGTGCCACGGATCCCGGCTGTGGTTGAACCGATCGTGCCGGTAGGTCACGCCGACCACCACGCCAGGCTCCTTGTCGACCAGTCGCCGATGGATGCGGCGCCCATGGGCGTGCGACGGCTGCTGGTCGAGCAACGCCTCGATCTGGACGCGGCCCTCGGTGTGACGTCCCAACCGCTCCAGCGCCAGCGCACGAATCTCCATCAGCGCCAGCGACGCCGGATGGACCGTCAGGCCCCGGGCCGCCAGGGCCTCGGCGACCTCCGGATGGCCGCTCCATAACTCCACACGCGCGAGCGCGGGCAGGGCGTCCCCATGGTCAGGTACCTGCAGCAGGACCGCCTCCAGGTCCTGCCGCGCCTCCGCGTATTGCCCGGTCCACGACCGCACCGTTCCCCGCAAAGTCCGTGCATCGGTGTCGTCGGGGTTCGTCGCCAGATGTGAATCCAGCAACGCCAGCGCTTCGGCGTGGCGTCCCTGCACTGCCACCTGACGGGCCTGCTCCACGGGTCCGACCGGTGGCGTCTGCGCGGCCACCACGGTTGGGACACCCACCACCAGAAACGCGATCACCCATCGAGCCATTCGACTTGCCATGCCAGGGATCGTAATCGCATTTCCGCCGGTTACACTGGCGTTGTGCCAGAGATTCCCGCCGAACTGCTCGAGGCGCTGCGCCTGACCCGCACACGATTCATGGCGTCGTTCCCGGAGCGGTTCCAGGAACTCGAAGCGACGATCGCCGCCGGCGGCCCACCGGCCGACCTGCAGCCCATCGTGCACCGGATCGCCGGTCTGGCCGGCACTGTCGGCTTTCCGACGGTCAGTCAGGCCGCCGCAGATTTTGAAACCCTGCTTGTACCTGGTGAGGCCGTCGATGTGGCCACGCTGTCTGCCCGCCTCTCCGACCTGCAACAGGCATTTGATCGAGACAAGACGATCGAGGCCGAGTGGATGCACCCTGCCGCACCGCCGCCAGCCCCCGACATCCCCCGGCCGCGCCTGCTGCTGATTGAGGACGATCCGGATCAGCGCCAATTGGCGACCGTGTCGCTGGAGACCGCCGGGTTCGACGTGCGCACGCTCGCGTCGGCCGAAACGCTGCTGGAGGACGCGCAGGCCTGGCAGCCCGAGGTCATCGTGCTCGACGTCGTGTTGCCGGGGATTGATGGACTGCTGGCTACCCGCCTTCTCAAGGCGGAACCCGGGGTGGCACAGATACCCGTGGTCCTGGTCAGCGCGCGCACCGCGCTTGACGAGCGGCTGGCGGCCCTGACCATGGGGGCCGCCGACTATCTCACCAAACCCTACGATTCTGCTGAGCTGGTCTTCCGCCTGCGGCGTCTGCTGCACGCCGCCTCTCCTGCGCCCGCCGCGCCCGCCGCCGCGCCCGCTCCACCGGCGGCCGTCACCCGCCGCATTCTGCTGGCCGACGATGACCCGGATGTCATGCGTATCGTGGATGCGCAGATGAAGGCGCAACGCTTCGAGACCGTCCTGACCTTTGATGGTGAGGCGGCCGTGCAGGCGCTCACCTCGCAGACGTTCGACCTGGCGGTGATCGATCTGATGCTGCCGAAACTCACAGGCTTCGAAGTCCTCCAGCGCCTGCGGGAACTCCCGGTGCGGCCCAAGGCGCTGGTGCTGTCGGCGCGGGGTCGTGAGGAGGACATCACACGCGCGTTCGATTTGGGCGCCGACGACTATGTCACCAAACCCTTCCGGCCGCAGGAACTGGCCGCGCGGGTGGTGCGGCTGCTGCGGCAGACCTGATGTTGACCAGTGTGGTCGAACAGTTTCGCGAGGCGCTGTGGACGATCCTGCTGTCCGGTCTGGCACTGCTCGGTGCGTTGTTTATCGGTCTTGTCCTGATACGGCTCTGGCTCAAACTGCAGGCGTGGCGACGGACCAGGCTCGACGCCCTCTACACGTCGCTGGTTCATGACTTGACCAATCCCGCCACCGCGGGTGCCGCGATGCAGGCGCTGGCCAAGGCCCCCCGGCGACACCTGGATGTCATTGGTCGCCTCGTGCTCAAACCGCTGGCACTGACCGAAGGGCAGGTGGTCGACTACCTGCGGGCCGGAGCCACGACCATCGGCCTCGAGCGGCACTGGCGCCAGGGTATGCGCAGTCGGCGACCGTGGGAGCGCGCCGAATCCGTGCATGCCCTGGGTCTGCTTCGGAAACCGGGATTCGCCGCCGAGGTGGTTCCCCTGCTGGGCGATCCGCACGAAGACGTGCGGGCGGCCGCCGTCGGCGCCCTTGGATGGCTGGCCGATCCGGGCTCGGTCCCCGCACTGCTTGTCGGCCTGTCCGATGAAACCCGGCATCAGAAGGTGCGAATCGTCGAAGCCCTGCAGGGCGTGGGGGAACCGGCAGGTCCCGCCGTCCTCGATCACATCGCCTCCAGGCTGCGCCCCGATCCCGTCTTGATTGAACTCGTGGGTCATCTCCGGCTGACGGCCGCGATGGATTACCTGCTGGTCTGGGCCGCCGACACCGACCCGGCCGTCCGCGCGGCGGCGTTCCGCACACTCGCGCTCATCGGCCCGGACGATCGTGCGCATTACCATGCGCTCAAGGCGCTGAATGACGAGTCGGGGGATGTGGCGGCCATGGCGGCACGCACACTCGGTCGAGGGGGTCGTGAGGACGCCGTACCGTACCTGACGGCCCTGTTGCACCGCGAGTGGCACATCGCGGTGGAAGCCGCCAGAGCACTGCAGCGTCTGGGGACCACCGGCCACGCGGCGCTGGAAACCACCGCTGCGGGTGAGGGCGACGCGGCCGCGCTGGCAGGACACATGCTCTGGGAGGGCCGGTTCGCCGGGGCGCGATGACCGAGTGGGTGATACGCGGCGTGTTGATCTTCGAGGCCTGGGTGCTGGCGTACTTTCTGATCCTGAACACGATCTACCTCGGGTTCTCGGTGATCGCATTCGTCCGTTTGCGTCGGCACCGACGCCGCTGGACGGCCCGCGAGCTCGATGCCCTGATGCGATCGGCCGCCACCCCCGGCGTGTCGATCATCGCGCCCGCCTACAACGAGGAGGCGTCTGTCGTCGAGAGTGTGCGGTCGCTCCTGCAATTGAACTACCCCACCTTCGAGGTGGTGCTGGTCAACGACGGGTCGAAGGACCAGACGATCACCCGCGCGGTTGAGGCCTTCGGTCTCGTCCCCGCGCCGCTGCCGCTCCAGACGCCGCTCACGTCACAGCCGATTCGCGCGATCTACCGGTCGCCATCGCTGCCCGATCTCGTGGTCGTCGACAAGGTGAATGGCGGCAAGGCGGATGCGCTCAACGCGGGGATCAATGTGGCGCGCCACGGCATCGTCTGTCTCATCGATGCCGATTCCATCCTGGAACCGAATGCGTTGACACGCGCGATGCTGCCGTTCATCGAAGACGAGGACGTCATCGCGGGTGGCGGCATCATCCGCGTGGCCAACGGGTGCACGATCGACGGCGGTCAGGTGACACGTGTCGGTCTGCCGCAGTCGTCGCTGGCGCGGTTCCAGATCGTCGAATATCTGCGCGCCTTTCTGCCCGGCCGCGTGACGCAAGCGGCCGCCAACGCCCTGCTGATTATTTCAGGGGCCTTTGGACTGTTCCGCAAGCAGCCGATTCTCGACGCCGGCGGACTGCGGCACGACACCATCGGCGAAGACATGGAGATTGTTGTTCGCCTCCATCGGATCTATCGCGAACGCCGGCAGCGCTACCGTGTGGTGTTTCAGCCCGACCCGGTGTGCTGGACCGAAGTGCCGGAATCCCGCGCAGTGCTGGGCCGGCAGCGCAACCGGTGGCAACGCGGCACCCTGCAGGTGCTGTCGTTCCACAAACGCATGATTGGCAACCCCAGGTACGGCGCGGCGGGCATGCTGGCGATGCCGTACTATCTCTTCTTCGAAGCCATTGGCCCCCTGGTTGAGCTGGCCGGGTACGTGGTGACGATCGTGGCGGTGGCGTTCGGGCTCATCGACTGGCGGTACGCCGAACTCGTGTTTCTCGTGGCCATCGTCTATGGCACGATCAATTCGGTGGCGGCGGTTCTGCTCGAGGAACTGTCGTTCAGGCGGTATCCCCGGCTGCGGGACCTGCTCTGGCTGGTAACGTATGCAGTACTCGAAAATTTCGGGTATCGCCAGCTGACCACCTGGTGGCGCATTACAGGGATCATCGACTTCTTCCGGGGCAAGCAGGCCTGGGGGGCGATGACCCGGAAAGGGTTTCAGAAGACATGAGCCAGTTTCTCCTGATGGCGGAAGACGACCCGGATATCCAGTTGGTGGCCCGGATGGCACTCACGCGCGCTGGATTTCGCGTGGAGGTGGTCAACAATGGCCGCGAGTTGCTCGACCGCGTCCAGCAGGAGCGACCCGACGTGATCCTGCTCGACTGGATGATGCCGGAGTTGGACGGGCCCGACACGTGCGCGGCGATCAAGGGTGATCCGGCCACGGCCGACATCCCGGTCATCTTCATGACCGCCAAGTCGCAGGGATACGAACGGACGCGCGTCCTGTCCTCTGGCGCGGCCGGCTACATCCTCAAGCCCTTTGATGCGCTGACGCTGGGCGACCGCATTCGAGAGATTCTGGGCTGAGCCTCATCATGCGATCGCCCGCCTCCTATCCCCCCCGCCCGGCCAACGAAACCCACCGCCTCGAGACCCTCAGCCGGTACGAGGTCATGGATACCCCGCCCGACCCGGCGTTTGATGACCTGGTCGCCCTGGCCGCCAAACTTGTGGGGACACCGATCGCGTTGGTGACACTCATCGATGCGGAGCGACAGTGGTTTAAGTCCAATCTGGGGCTCGCCGGCACCGGGACCAGCAGGGACGACTCCTTCTGCGCCCATGCGCTGGGTAGTCCGGATTTGTTGATTGTCGAGGACGCCGCCAATGACGAGCGCTTTCGCGACAATCCGTTGGTGGTCGGGGACCCGAACGTGCGGTTCTACGCCGGTGCGCCGCTGGTGGCACCCGACGGCAGCGGCCTCGGCGCGCTGTGTGTGCTCGACCGCATGCCGCGCACCCTGACCGACGATCAGGCGGCGGTGCTCCGCATCCTTGGCCGCCAGGTCATGGCTCAACTCGAACTTCGCCGTAGCCTGCGCCAGGCCGACCGGCGACGTCGGGATCTGTTATCGGTGTTTGACGCCCTCCCGTCCGCCGTGATCATCGCGGACGCTCCCGACGGTCGCGTGTCCTATCAGAATCCGGCGGCCCGGACGCTGCTCGGGCTCGCCACACGATCGGCAGACGACGCCCGCGACTACTGGCGCGAGACGAGGCTCCGCACCGTCACTGGCGCCCTCGTCCCGCCGAACGAATGGCCCATCCTCCGCGCGCTCGCGGGTGAGACGGTCGCCTACGAGGATCTCATCCTCGAACTGCCCG
The DNA here is from genome assembly GCA_038319675.1 of Vicinamibacterales bacterium. Lineage (GTDB taxonomy): Bacteria > Acidobacteriota > Vicinamibacteria > Vicinamibacterales > SCN-69-37 > SYFT01. The sequence goes on along the minus strand of JBBQDM010000006.1, from coordinate 144,079 downwards.
GCAGACTCCCGCTGCCGATCCTGTTTTCCGCCGCACCCATTCACGATGACGACGATGACGTGACGGCGGCGGTCGTGGGTTTTCAGGACGTCAGCCACATGCACGAGCTCGCCCGAGTGAAGGACGAATTCGTGGCGACCGTCAGTCACGAACTGCGCACGCCGCTGACGTCGATCAAGGGGTCACTGCAACTCCTGCTGGTGGACGACCACGCACTGCCGAACTCGGACAGCCGATCCCTCGTCGAGATCGCGCTGAAGAACAGTGAGCGGCTGGTGCGGATCGTCAACGACATGCTCGACGTCGCGAAGATCGAAGCCGGGCAACTGCCGATGATGCTCACGCGCACCGACACGGCGTCGGTGCTGGCGGCCTCGGTGGAGGGGGTGGCCGGCATGGCGGCGGCGCGGGAGGTCACGGTCACCGTGCGACACGACGGCAGCGTGCCGCGGCTGTATGTCGATCAGGATCGGATCATCCAGACGCTGGTCAACCTGCTGTCCAACGCGGTGAAGTTCTCACCAATGGGTGCCACGGTCGAACTGACGGCTGCCCCAGCGGGAGCGGACCGTGTCACCCTCTCGGTGACGGATCGCGGGCCGGGAATCGCCGCGGATCAGCTGGGGCGCATCTTCGAGAAGTTCCACCAGGTGGGCGGACCCAATCGGCAGGGCACCGGGTTGGGACTCGCGATCAGTCGGGCGATCGTCGAGCAGCACAAGGGCACCCTCGAGGTCGCGTCGACCCCCGGCGAGGGCACCACCTTCACGATCGCACTACCGCGCGTCGGGTAACGGCTGTACCGCAAACGTCTGCGAGGGCCCCACGGCTGTGAACGTGCCATTCACGATCGTGCCGATGGTGGCCGTGTACTGACCGTCGGCGACCGCGGCACCGCCGCCGCCTCCGCGTCCTCCGCCGCGACCACCACGACCGGTCGGCTCGTCACTGGGCGCGGCGGGTGGCGCAACCGGGGCACTGGTGAGATTCCACACCACACGATGGACGCCGGCGGTGCCATTGAGATCCAGGCGACGGACGACGGTGCCGCCGGCATCCGCGATCTGAATCGCCCATGCCGTCCCTGCCGGTGCCGTGTCGCGCAGGTGATACGTCAGCATCGCGCCATACGGGGGATTGGGCGCCGTCCAGTCACCCTGCGCGGCCCGCACCTGTCCGCGCGTCGAGAACTGATACGCGTGGCGCAATGGCAAGAGCCGCGCCTCTTCACTGAGCGCCTGTGCGGAGACGCCGCGCAGGGCGCTGTAGTCGTCGAGCACGTAGAAGCTGCGTCCGAACGTGCCGAGCGCCAGATCCGACTCGCGCGTCTGGATGTCCAGGTCACGAATCTGCGCCACCGGCAGTCCCCCGCGGAGCTGGGTCCAGTGTTGTCCGCCGTCCACGGTGAAGTACAACGCGAACTCGGTGCCCGCGAAGAGCAAGTCCCCGTTGACGTGATCCTGATTGACCGCCCACACCCCGCCACGTCTCGGCAGGTTGCCGACGATGCTGGTGAACGTGCGGCCGCGATCGGTGCTGCGCAGCAGATAGGGTGTGAAGTCGCCGCGCTGCCAGTTGTAGAGCGCCACAAACACGACATTGGCATCACGCGGTGATGCCGCAACGTCGCTGACGTAGGTGCCGGGGGGCACGCCGGGGAACGCCTCCACCATGCGCCAGTTCCGTCCGCCATCCTCACTCACCTGCAACAACCCATCGTCAGTCCCCGCATAGAGCAGGCCTTCGACCAGGGGCGACTCGTCCATGGACACGACGTTGCTGAGCGCGGTCGTCGCGCGGTTCCACGACACCGTGGTGGCCGGATCCCAGAGCTTGCCCATGATGGGCACCTCGGTCGGGTCGAGATTCCTGGTGAGGTCGCCGCTGACACGCGTCCACGAGTCGCCGCGATCGTCGGTGCGATACATAAAATTGGTGGCCCAGTAGAGCCGCGTGGGGCTGTGGGGACTCACGAAGAACGGTGTATCCCAGTTGGCGCGCTCGTTGGGAAATCCACCGCCGCGTCCCCCGGTGGTCACCGGAATGGGGCTGCCGTCCATGGCCCGTGTATTCGTCGGGTTCGGACGGATGCCGGTGGACTGGCCGGTGCGCAAATCAAGGCGCTGCACATTGCCGTTCTGCGACGTGGCGTAGGTGACAAACGGATCATCGGGATCGCTGCGTGTGGTGAAGCCATCCCCGCCACCGGTGCGATAGACGTCGCTGTTGCGAATGCCGACCGAGTTCAGGGTGCGATGCGGCGTACACATGGAGCCGTTGTCCTGTGTGCCGCCGCACACGTTGTAGAACGGCGTCATGTTGTCGACCGACACGCGGTAGAACTGCGAAATCGGCAGGTTCGAAAAATGCCGCCAGACCTTGCCCTCGTCGTACGTTTCGTACAACCCGCCGTCGTTGCCGAGCACAATGTGGTTGCGGTCGGCGGGATTGAGCCACAACGCGTGGTGATCGACATGCACCCCCGGCGTGGGGAACGTGCCCCAGGTACGACCGCCGTCCGTGCTGCGCTCCAACTGCGTGCTCATCGCCCACACCGTCTCGGGACGAATCGGATCCACAAAGAATTCGTTGTAGTACCCGGGATCCGCGTTCATGTACCACTGGTCGCTGCCTGCACGGCGCCCCACGCGCGCCCAGGTGGCGCCCCCATCATCCGAGCGCCAGAAGCCGCGGTCGGGTGCCAGCGCCTCGATCATGGCGTAGACACGTGTGGGTGTGACCTTCGCGTCCACGGCGATATTGATGCGGCCCATGTCGCCGGGCGGCAGACCGCCGGCGAGCTTCGCCCACGTGCGCCCGGCATCGGTCGACTTGTAGATGCCACTCTCCGGCCCACCACCGACAAACTGGCCGGTCGCACGGCGCCGTTGCCACATCGCGACGTAGACGACATCGGGATTCTTCGGATCAAGCACCACTTCGTTGGCGCCGGTATCGGGGCTGATCTGCAGAATCGCATTCCACGTCTTGCCGCCGTCCGTCGTTTTGTACAACCCGCGGTCACCACCCGACGACCAGAGCGGGCCCTGTGACGCCACGTACACCACATTCGAGTCGCGCGGATCGATCAGCAGGCTGCCGAGGTGCTCCGAGTGTTCGAGGCCCACGCGCGTCCATGTCACGCCGGCATCGGTCGACTTGTAGACGCCGTCGCCGTACATCGAGGCGCGTGGATTGGAGTTCTCGCCTGTGCCGAGCCAGACGATGTTGGAGTTGCGGGGATCCACCTTGATGCAGCACAAGTTGAACGAGCCGCCGCGATCAAACGTGGACGTCCACGTGATGCCGCGGTTCTCGCTCTTCCACACGCCACCTGCGGCCGTGGCCACGTAGTAGATGTTCGGATTGTTCGGGTCCACGTCGACGTCCGCGACACGACCAGTCACCAAAGCCGGGCCGATGCCTCGTAATTCAAGGCCCTCGAACACCTCGGCGTTCAGACGGGTCTGAGGCGGAGCCTGCTCTGCAAACAGGCCAACGGCCACAACACAGGACAGGGCGGACAGAGCTGTAGCAACGCGATATCTCATAAGTGGGAACCTCTGTGGTGGCTCATTGTGGCACACCTCGCCACCACTATTTCTTGATCACCGTGTCCACCGTGACGTTGAACCGACGGAAGTTGCCGTAGACCGCCCGACCGGTGATCGTGGGCTGACGCGGGATCGCATACCGTTCGCTCATCAGCACCGGCAGCCACAGATCCAACTCGTCCTGATGCGCATACGAGACGCCGATCGTGGCGCTCAGATTTCCCGTGACGATGCGCATCTCGGTGCGGTGCACCCGGCCGGTCGCTTCGTCGATCCAGAAGGTCCCCTGCGCCGCCGCGCCGTCACTTGTCGTAATCATGCGGGGCGTCGCGCGCTCGCTGAACCGGAGTTCACGTACCTGGTGCTCCCCCAGCGTGGTGCGACTCCCTCGGCGAAACTGCGACCGCGGTTGTTCGGTCGTCCTGGCAAACTGCAACACCATCGTCGGCACGTTCACGGTACGGCGCACGCCGCCGAGATTGTGTTTGGCGCTTTCTTCCACGATCCGGTTCACCTGGGCCCAGGCGTCGGCCGGCGGCTTCAGAAACAAGTCGATGAGGCGGTCGCTGCGGTCCTGCACGGGGGTATTGTCGACCTCAAAGACGTCACGAAAGGCCACCCACCCGGCCTCGCCACCCGCCCCACCGGTCGCCTTCGCCAGGAGGAACTCCGAGCGGAGCGCGCGTTTGGTCGCGAACAGGGTCGGGGCCCCGGTCACCTCCTGCACGTACGCCTCCTCGGAGACCACCGCCGTCAGCGCGCGTTCGTACCCATCCACGTAGGCCCCCAACCGTTCGAGCAACGTCTCCAGGGGCACATCCTGCACCGGCGCAGCCGACAGCAGGGTCGCGGCGGCCACAAGCACGGCACCGACGGCGCCCACCCGGTTGAGTCGTACGGTCATAGGGGATTCCTGCCGGAGACAGTACTACACGACCGGGATGTTAGGATAGGGCCGGAGGCTTTCAGCATGACGTCACACACCAGCACTCGCGCCCTCGCGGCGCTCGCTCTGACTCTCGTGGCGACTCTCGCTTTTGCACAGGCCATAGGCCACGTGCGTGGTCGCGTCCTGGATGAGCAGGGCCAGCCCGTACCTGACGCGGCCATCGTCATGGAATTTGTCGGCGACGTGCAGATCACCGTCAACTTCTCGACCAACGCCAAAGGCGAGTTTGTCAGGTCGGGACTTCGGACCGGCACGTGGCGGCTGCAAGCGACCAAGGGTGAACTGGTCGGCCGGGACAATGCGGTGCGGGTCAACATCGCCGCCATGACGGAGCTTGCACCGGTCGTCATCAAGACGCCCGTCGCCGGTGCGATAGACGCATCCGGCATGACGGAGGAAGAAATTGAAGCCCGCAACACACTGCTGGAATCGCTGAAGGCCGACTTTGCGGCGGGCGACGCGTTGATGGCCACCGATCCGGACGCCGCCATCGCCAAGTACACGGCCGTCGCCGAGAAGGCGCCGCAGTGCGCGGTCTGTTATGCGCGGATCGGCGACGCGAACATCGCGAAGAAGGACGAGGCCGCCGCCGAGGCCGCCTACCTCAAGGCCATCGAGTTCGACCCGAAGATGCTGGATGTGTACTCGGCGCTGGCCGGGCTGTACAACCAGCAGAAGAAGTTCAAGGACGCGGCGGCCATGAACGCCAAAGTCAACGAACTGCAGGGCAGCGCCGGGGGCGGTAGCGCCGAAGCCGTCCTCAACCAGGGCATCATTCACTGGAATGCGGGCGAGTATCCCCAGGCCAAAGCGCAGTTCGAACGGGCCACACAGCTGGACCCGAAGTTGAGCGAAGCGTTTTTTCACCTCGGGATGGCCAGCCTCAACCTGGGTCAGCTCCCCGATGCCGTCAAGGCGTTCGAAACCTATCTCAGCCTTGCGCCTGCCGGCGAACATGCCGAAACGGCCAAGGGTATTTTGAAGAGCATCAAAGGCACTATCTGATGCCTGCGGCCGCCAGCCGGCGCTGTGTGTCGAGCGCCGGCGCATAAGCCGGGTCGAGCGCCAGCGCACGACGGATGGCCGGCAGTGCGTCGCGCGGCCGCCCGGCCGCGATCAACGCACCCGCCAGATTGGTGTGCATCACCGGCGAGTCAGCGGCCAGTTGCGCGGCACGCTCGAAGTGCGGCACCGCCTGCGCGGGCTGTTTCGTCAGCAGTGCCACACCGAGGTTGACGTGCGCGTCGACGAAGTCAGGGTTCACATCGAGTGCACGCCGGAACGCGGCTTCCGCCTCTCGCGCGCGGCCGGCGGCCGTCAGCGCGGTCCCCAGGTTGAAGTGGTGCACCTCGTCGGTCGGCGTGCGTGTTGCCGCTCGTCGAAAGTGCGTGACCGCATCCTCGACCAGGCCGGACGCCATCATGACCGCCCCGAGGTCACTCTGCGTGGCCGCGGTCGTGTCGCCCAGGCGCACCGCGGCCTCCAGATGTGCACGCGCTTCGCCAAACCGCTCCAGTTGCACGAGGCTGCCGCCCAGGAACGCCCGCGCCTCGGCATCGTCGGGGTCTGCCTGCACCCGCGACTCGCCGAGCGCCAGATTCGCGCGCTGTTCACGGATGACGAACTCACGGAGCAGCGCCTCACCGTCGGCCGTGGTGGCCGGCAGCAGCTGCAACCCCAGCTCCGCCATTTCGTCGGTGGCCGACGGACCGGCGCGTACTCTGACAGGCGGACGATTGGGGTTGAACGGATTGGACGCTGAGTTGTCGAACGTATAACGCATCGTCAGCCGCGTGCCGGCGGGGAGCATGACGGGGGTGACGAACCGGTAGTCCTGCTGCCAGTGAAAGTTCCATCGCGGAATCCGCAGCAGCACGGTCGAGCGCCCGTCTGGGAACGTCGCCAGCACCTCCATCGCGCTGCCGAGAAAATGCGCATGGGGATACACGCCGAGGAGGCGCACGTCGAATGGCGTCTCCCAACTGTCTGTCACCCGATAGGCCGACTCCCCCGCCGGGATATCCAGGAGTTTCGTCCCCATCTTCACCGTCACCGGCACACGCGTCGGGGCCGCGTCGGCGAAGTAGAGGCCGACTGTCGGCGTGATCATCTGCGGCGCCGCACCGTCGCTGTCTCCGCCGGCGATCACATGCACTTCGACCACCAGATCCATGCCCGGCATCAGCCGCCACGCCATGCCCTCCGGGAGCGCGATGGGGCCGCGTCCCGGTGCCCACCCGAGAAACTGGCCGTCGGGGTCGACCAGGTTCCATGACATGCCGTCGAAGCCCCCGTTGCCGTCGGCGCCGTCGCGTCGCCTGGACCCTGAGGAGGGATCAACACGAATGACGGCGTGGTGAATCGGGGCCCCGTGCGTGCGGAACTCGACCGCCCGCACCCAGACCGGTGAAGACACCGATGCGCGGAAGACCAGATTCCGGTAGACGTCCGACGTGGCGCCACGCAGCACGAAGGGCCGCTCGACCTCAGCCACGAGATCGGGCTGGCCCAGTTGCCATCCATCCGGAAACGACGGGGGATCCGGCCTGCGGGTCGCGTCTCCTTCTGCCATCCCCTGCTTCACCCAGCGCTGGAGCGTCTCGATGTCGCGGTCCGACAGTCGCCGCACGCCCTGCAACGGATGGTCCCCCGACTCGGGCAGCCAGGGCGGCATCTGCCGTGTCCGGGTCACATGGGCGATGTCGTCGCCGTACGCGCGCACGTCGGCATACGTCAGGAGCGGGAATGGCGCGACCTCCCCGGGTCGATGGCACGACGCGCAGTTGGCGTAGACGATGGGCGCGACATGGTCGTTGAAGGTCAGCCGCCCGGGCACATCTCCGCCGCACGCAGCGGCTCCCACGACCACCAGCCCACCGATCACGCCGCGACATCCGGCTCGCATACCGCAGAGTCTACCTTTGCTGGTAGTCTTACCGCGGGAGGCTCTGGAAATGACGATGAATCTGCTGGCGCGACGAATGTTGCCGGTCGGCCTGAGCGTGGCCGGTCTGCTCGCGATATCGATGCCTGCGCTCGTGGCGGATGCCACGACCACGCAGGACACCAAGACCATCTACCTGTCTGTGCTCGATGCCAAGGGGCAGCCGGTCACGGACCTGCGGCCCGACGAACTGGCGCTCGCCGAACGCGATGAAGCGAACCAGGTGGCGATGCGCGACATCGTGGATGTGCGGCTGACCGACGCGCCATTGGCGATCATGCTGCTGGCAGACACGTCGAAGGCCACCGGTGGCGCGGGCATGAGCGAGCGGGGCCAGGTGTCCGGCTCGGAGCTGGTGCGTGACATCCGCGTGGCGTTCAGCGCCTTTGTACACACCGTGGCCGCCGCCAGTCCGGACTCCACGATGGAGCTCATGGAGTTTGGACAGGCCGCCGTCACCATTACGAAGATGACGTCGGATGTGACCGCGCTCGAGAAGGGCATCACCCGACTGTTCCCAAAGAACAACATGCCCGCCGTCCTGTTGGAGGCCATCCATGAGTCGGCCGCCATTCTCGGCAAACAGGAGACACCCCGCCGGGCGATTGTGGCGCTGAACGTGCTGCCGACCGATGAACAGAGCCGCCAGCAGCCGAACCAGATGCTGCAGCGTGTCCGTGACTCCGGCGCGTCAGTGTGGACCGTGTCGTACAACTCGGGCACCACAGCGTCCGATCCCCGCGGCATCGTGTTCGACGCCCTGACGAAGAACACCGGTGGCCGCCGGGAGACCATCGCCTCACCCAGTGCGCTGGAACAGTACATGGTGCAGGTCGCCAAGGCGCTGACGAGTCAGTACGCGGTCACCTACACGCGCCCAGCCGGGGCGAAGCCGACGCTCGTGCAGGTCGGGGTGACACGACAGGGCCTGAGCCTGCATACCAGCATCTACCCGCCCCGGTGACGCGTTCGTGGTGAGGCCGTCCGGCGCCGTTGGCGCCCTTATCGTCCTGGTGTTGATCGCCGGTGCCGCCCTCTGGTGGCTGCGCGGTGACGCGTACACCATCGAGACCACGCGCGAGCAGAACGTCCTGCTGGTCACGATCGATACGCTGCGCGCTGATGCGCTCCGCAGCTACGGCGGCCGCGCGGCCACGCCGCATCTCGATCAACTGGCCGCTCAGGGGGCGCGGTTCACGTTCGCACACGCGCATGCCGTGGTGACGCTGCCCTCGCACGCGTCCATCCTCACCGGCCTGCTACCGTACGAACACGGCATCCGCGACAACAGCGGTTTCCGACTACCCGACGGCATGCCCACACTGGCGACGCGACTCAAGAGCGCCGGGTTCTCCACTGGCGCGTTCATCGGGGCCTTCCCGCTGACACGCCGTTTTGGTCTGGCCACCGGGTTTGATGTCTACGACGACCAGATCTCCGAGCTGCAGGGCGACCAGACCATGACCATGCCGGAGCGCCCCGCCGACGAGGTGGTGTCGCGGGCCATCGGCTGGATCGACCGCACCCCGGATCGCTTCTTTGCGTGGGTGCACGTGTTCGACCCCCACTCCCCGTACGCGGCGCCCGATCCGTTCCGCGCCGAGTACGCCGATCAGCCGTACCACGGTGAAGTGGCGTTCGTCGACCACGCCCTCGGCCCGCTGTTCGAGCGCCTGCGCTCGCTCGACCGGCCCACGCTGGTCATCGTCACCTCCGACCACGGCGAGAGCCTCGGCGAACACAACGAGCTGACGCACGGGATGTTCGCGTACGAGCCCACTTTGCGTGTGCCGCTGATCATCACCACCGTCTCGCCGGACGGCCGCGAGGCAAAGCGCGGCCGGGTGATCGACGTGCCCGCCCGGCATGTCGACATCGCCCCGACCGTGCTGCGCGCTGTCGACCTGCCGGGTGACGACGGGTGGACCGGAGCCGCGCTGCAACCGGTCATCGCCTCGGGCCGCGGGGCCGATCGCCCCGCCTACTTCGAGTCCATGACCTACCACCTCGTGCGCGGCTGGGCCCCCCTGCGCGGCGTCATCGTCGAACGCGAGAAGTTCATCGATCAGCCGATCCAGGAGCTCTACGATTTGGAGACCGACCCGGGCGAGTTGCGCAACGTCGCACACCCCAGGCGCGCGCGCACCGATGTGCTGGCCGGTGTGTTGAAGACCTTCGATGTTGCGCTGCCCTCGCGGCCAGGTCGCGAGTCGTCGGAGGTGTCCGCCGCGCTCCGTTCACTTGGGTACGTCTCAGGCAGTGCAGCACCGCGCACGGTCTACACGGAACGCGACGACCTGAAGAACCTCGCCGACCTCAACCGTCGTCTCCACGAGGCCGACAACGCGCTGCACGCCAACGACTACAAGCGCGCGATTGATTTGCTCGTGACGGTACTCGATCAGCGTCCCGACACGGCCGACGCGATTGTCGCCATGGCGCGCGCGTACTGGGCCCTGGGCGACGCACGCGAAGCCGTGGCCGTGCTCGACCGCGCGTTGGCCATGGGCGTGACCGCCGACGAGGTGCGCCTGCGGCTCGGCTTGTATCTCGCCGAAAGCCGCCTCGACGTGCCGCGCGCCATCACCGTGCTCCGCACCCTGCCCGACGATGACGTGGAGGCGCTCAACGCGTTGGGCATCGCCTATGGGGCCGGAGGCCGCTGGCGAGACGCCATCGCCACGTTCGAGCGCATTCTGGCGATTGACTCCGGCAATGCGCTCGCCATGCAGAACATCGCGGCCATGTACCTCTCCGACAACGACCTGCCGTCAGCCGAACGTTTCGCCCGGCAGGCCGTCGACCGGGATCCCGCACTGGCCAAGGGCCACACCACGCTGGGTGTCGTCTTCGCGAGGTCCGGCAGGCGAAATCTCGCGATCGACGAATGGAAGCGCGCGGTGTCGCTGGATCGCACAGAGTTCGATGCGCTCTACAATCTCGTCGTGCTGCTGGCGGAGGCGGGCCTCATGGGCGAAGCCCGGACATACGCGAAGCAGTTCGTCGACACCGCCCCACGACATGTGTACGCGCGTGAGGTCGAGCAACTCTCGGCGCTGCTTCGGTAGGAGTCGCGCCAGAGCGTTTCACAGGGAGGCACGGAGGCGCCTCCGCGTCTCCCTGTGAAAATTGCCCTGCTATCGCTTGCTGAACATCGCGATGGTGGACCCGACCACGTCGTCGCCCACGTAGACTCGGGCGCGGACGACGTAGCGGCCCGCGGCCAGCGCGTCGGTGCTGAACTCCGTGGCCGTCCGCCACACGCCGGCGACATTGCCGGGCGTCAGCAATCGTTCCTCCATCGGATCCGATTCCCCCACGCGTGACAGAAGAAACTCCACCTGCACGGCCTCGCGCGCGGGCGGGGCGGCAGGCGGATACAGATCGAGCCCAAAACGCATCCCGGTGGCGGACGCCGGCACGCCGTCCAGCGCCATCAACTGCGGCCGGCCGGCCTCGTCGACCCACGCCACCAGCAGGTCGCTCGCGGCGAAGGGACCGATCGTCGTGAGTGACGCGTCGAGGTCTGTGGTGAGTGCGCCGAGTGCGCCGTCGGCGTCAGCCACGGCGACGCGCAGATGGTAGTCGCCTGATGCGAGCGGAATGGCGAACGTGGCGTGAAAGGCGCCATCGCTGCCGGGCGCGTCGAGCACACGGCGACCGCTGGTCATGGCGGCACCGGTCGTGGGCGCCCCCTGGCCTGCGGGGACCACGCCGAACATCGCGATCACGGGACCTCGCACGGGCGCCGCACCGCCGGGCACCTCCACCGCAAGGGTGACTTCCACCTGCCCCGCGTCGGTCGGCGACCGGCGCAGCAGCGTGGCCATCTGCAACGGGACGGCCCCGTGCTGCTCACCCGCCGACAGTGCGTCGCGCAGTCGGTCGTTGAGGCTGCGCGGCATGGCCGACACCACAGGTGCGGGTGCCGGCACCAGGGCATGCCGGTTGACGAACACGGACACACCCGGGCGACGCACTTTTGCGTCGACCTGAATCACCTGACCGGTTTTGAGGTTCGGCGGGGGCTCGATGCCGAGGCGGTAGATCGCCGCGCTGGCGGTGCGCACGCGTTCAAAAAACGGCAGGGGATCCCCCACGATGCGATAGAACTGGCCCCCGACAAGACCTGTGGCTGTCTGCAGACCGTCCATGTACATGCGTTGATCTTCGAGGCGCCGCTGTGCCGAGCCGATGTCCACCTGCGGCGTCCCACCGACCGCGCGGCGGCCCTCGTCGCTCAGACTGAGATCGTGTTCCTCCATCAGCACGCTGACCTGCACCCCGGCCTCGGCCGCCGCGCGTGCGAGCCGCGTGAGTTGCTGGGCGTCACGGCCGACCGCGAGTCCGTCGGACACCAGCACCAGATGGCGAATGCCGTCGGCCGTGCCCATGGCGCGAATGGCCGCTTCGTACGCATCAATCTGCAGGGAGGTCACGCGCTTGGCCATCGCGGCCGTCTGGCGGGCCTGCTGGCGTACTTCGGCCGCGCAGCCGTTCTGCGCGATGAGCACGTCGAGCACCTGTGCATCCACCTCGCTGCGGTCCCCGCCGAAACACGCTCTGGCGATCGCGAGTTTGAGCGCCTCCATCACGCCGTAGTCGATGTCGAGCGCCTGACTGACGCCGACAAATCCATCCGGGCCAGCGAATTCGTCGGCGGCCGCGCCCTGCGGCCTGAGCGCGCTGAGGTCCCCCAGCGACCCGGACGTCTGCGCGAGGGCGTCGTGAATCGTGCGGCGATTGAGCGTCGGGTTGACTGCGTCCCCGGCGTTGCTCGAGCGCACCAATCCCACGGGGTCGGTTGCGGGGAGACGCGCGACAAAGTCCTGCGCTGCCGACAGTACTCGTTGGCCTCGCGTCGGAGGAATCGACAGGTCGTCGATCAGGATGACAAACACACGGTCTTCGCCGACGGCCTCGGAGGGGCCCAACACGCCGTCGTTGGTGATGACCTGCCGACCGGCTCGCCCATCCCATTCGGGCCTGTCCGGTGCTGAGGCCGGCGACGGCTGCGCACGCTCGCCTCGCGCTTCGAGGTAGCTGACAACCTTGATCGGCTGTCGACGGCCGTTGAGTGTCACCTCAAACGCGTCGGCGTCCAATCCGGGAATCGGGCGGCCCTGGCCATCAAACACGGCCACGTCCACAGTGACCAGCGCCACGCCTCCCCGAAACGCCGGAGCCTGGCTCTGTGCGGCCAGCCCTACGCCACACGCCGCGATCGTCCCGGCCGCCCAGCCCCACCTACTGCCGCTGAATTTCATGGTGATCCCGCGGCCGATCCTATCGCGAATTCCCGCAGCGAACCACCGCCCCGCGGAGGTAACATGGGAGTTCGATCGCCCACCTCTGCAAGGAGCAGTTCGTATGCGCCTGTCACCCCTCGGGTTCTGTCTCGGTGCCGCTCTGCTGATAGGGGTGCCCGCACACGTCGACACCCAGCAACTGACGTTCCGTACCACCACAGCCATGGTGGAGGTGGACGTCATCGTCCACGATCGCCACGGTGAGTTCGTGCCGGGGCTCACGGTGGAGGACCTGCAGTTGCTCGAAGACGGGCGGCCACAGACCGTCGAACAGTTCTACATGGTCACGCACGAGCGTGGCGGCCGTCTGTTCCCCATCACGGGTGACCAGGACGTGGCACCCGAGGATCGGGCACGCCGCATTTTTGTGGTCGTCTTTGACGAGGCCCACATGGACCACGAAGGCCTGCTCCGGGCGAAGGTCGGGGCCGAGCAGTTCATTCGTGACAACATCGGCCCGGGCGATTTTGGCGGCATCTTCCACAACGGACAGATGCACGGCGGACGGCTGACCACGAGTCGCGCGGAACTGATCGCCGGAGTCAACGCCGTGACCCACGGGTTCGAAAACCGCCAGTCCCTGCTCGCGACCTTCCGCGAGTTCCCGCGCATCCCCGGTGAAATCGATGCGATGCGCATCGCCGATGGCAGCGTGGAAGTCGTCAATCGTCTCGGCACGAAGGTCTGCGAGGACGACCCCTTCAGCTGCCAGCTCAACGGCGGCCTGAACCAGGTGGAGAACCTCATTCAGCAGAAGGCGCGCCTCTACGTGCGCCAGGCCCGCATCCTGACGCAGAACACGATGTTGAATCTCCGTTATGTCGTGAATCGCCTCCAGCGTATTCCCGGTCGAAAAACCGTCGTGTTCCTGTCCGAAGGCTTTTTTGTGGAAGAGTCGCGCCAGGATCTCATCACCATCGCAGCGGAAGCCGCACGTGGCGGCACGGTGATCTACAACATTGATTCACGCGGCCTGATCGGATCGCCCAGCGCCACACCAGACGTCCTGCGCACCGAGGCCGGACGGTCGACGGCCTGGGATACCGGTGAGGATGGTCCCCTCATCCTCGCGTCGGCCACCGGCGGTCTCCGGTTCCGCAACATCGATGACATTTCGCGGGCCTTCAACATGGTTGTGCGCGACACGAGCACCTATTACGTCATCGGGTATCGGCCGCATAATCCCACGATGGACGGCACATACCGGAAGATTGAGGTCAAGCCCGTCACGTCCGGCTTGCGCGTGCGCGCCCGCCAGGGGTACCGCGCTGTCGCCCTGCCTCCGATGGAAGCCATCAGGGGCGGCGTGTTCCAACGATAGACATGCGTGCACCCACCGTACGCGCCCTCACGATCACCGTCGTGGGCGCGCTTGCCGTCAAACTGGTCATCCTCGCCCAACTCGCGGACCACCCGCTCCTGAGCCCCGACAGCGGACTCGACACCACCGCGTACGCGGACCTGGCGCGTCGTCTCGCGGCCGGCGACCTCCTGCTGGGGCCCGGGCTGTACTACCTGTCGCCGCTCTACATGTACGTGCTCGGCCTGGTGCTGGCGGTGACGGACTCGTTCACCGCTGCCCGAGTCGTGCAGGTCACGCTGGGCGCGGCGGCGGTGGGCGGCGTTTGGTGGATGACGAGCGTGTGGTGGAACACACGCGCGGCGTGGTGGGCGGCAGGACTGATGGCGCTCACCGGGGTCATCACGTTCTACGAGGTGCTGATTCTGCAGGCGTCCATTGACGTGGCCGCGACGACCGCGATTCTGCTCGCCCTGACGCAGACGGAGCGCACGGGCACCGCACGGTGGACGATGCTCAGCGGTGTCGCCGTGGGCCTCGCCGCTCTGAACCGCCCGAACATGATCGTCGTCGGGGCCGGACTACTGGTCCTGCTGATGGTCCAGCGGCGAATCACGGCCGCCGGCTGGCTGCTGGCCGGGCTGCTCGTCGCCGTGGCCCCGGTGGCCATTCGGAATGGCGTGGTCGCCGGGGAGTGGTTGACCGTGTCGTCACACGGAGGGCTGAACCTCTACATCGGGAACGGCCCTGGCGCGACGGGATTCTACCGCGAGATTCCCGGCATTCGACCCAGCATCGCCGGGCAGGCCGACGACGCGCGCACAGTCGTGGGTGAGCGCCTGGGTCGCCCCGTGACGGACGCCGAGGCGTCTGCGTACTTCAGGAACGAAGTGCTCTCGTGGGCGCGTGACCATCCAGGAGACGCGGCGCGACTGTTTCTGAAAAAACTCGCCTTCACCTTTCATCGCGCGTACGTCGCGCTGCCCCATTCCTATCCCTTCTTCGTCCATGACACCGACGCCTGGCTGCGATGGTTGCCTGTTGGCCCCTGGCTCCTGATGCCGCTGGGGCTTGTCGGTCTGGCCGTGCTGGCCCGGCGGTCCGACAGTCGTGGCGTGTGGGTGTGGTTGGCGTTTGTCCCGCTGTATGCCGCCTCGGTCGCCGTGTTTTTTGTGGCCGACCGCTACCGGTTGCCGCTGTTGGTGCCGATGTGCGTCGGCGCCGGTATCGCGCTTGACGCAGCGGCGCAGGCGCTGCGCGCTCGCCAGTGGCGCACGCTGCTCGCCGGTACAGCGGCCGCAGTCATCCTCTTTGTGCTCGTGCACTGGCCGGCCGGGCTCAACGAGGGCCGGTGGGTCGAGGGAGTCAGGCTGGCGCAACGGTTCGTCATCATGGGTGCACACGACGACGCCGCGGCCTGGGTGGCACGTTTGGCTCCCGATGCGCCGGCACCAGGGCTGGCGCACGTCCTGGTCGGTCGGCAGTATCTGGTCGAGGAGCACCCTGGACGCGCGCTCCCACTCCTGCGCACAGCTGTCGCTGCTGGTGACACGTCGGCGTCCACGCTGTCGGATCTCGCGACGGCAGCGCAGCGCACCGGCGCCACTGCCGACGCGCGCGACGCGCTCTCGCGCATCGTCATCTCCGCGAACGACCCGGCAGACTTGTGGTTGCGACTCGGCCGCCTGGCGATGAGCGTCGAGGCACCCACGCTGGCGGTGCCCTTCTTTGCGCAGGCGGTCGCGCAGACTCCAGAGGACGCTGACGCACGGCTGCAGTTGGGCGTGACGCTTGTCCTGCAGAATCAGATCAGCGATGCGCGCGAACACCTGCGCGCTGCCGTCGCTCGCGCGCCCGGCAACCCGGACGCGTTGGCGTATCTTGCCTACTGCGAAGCCTCGTTCGGTGACCTCGCCGAAGCGCGCCGGCTTGTGGACGCCGCACTGCGTCTGGACCCCACGCATCGCGTCGCACTGTCTGTCCTCGCGGTGATCAAATAAGCGTCAACACTGTCAGACACAAAAAAAACGGCCCGGGCGCAAGCACCCGGGCCGTCGTGTCGTCGTCCCCTGTGGACGTTTAGAACGAGAACGACGCGCCGAGGCGGAAGATCCGCGGCGGCAGGATCGAGCTGATGCGGTCCGATGGCTTGACGGGATTGGCCGTCGTGCCCGCGAGGCTCACGTTCTGGCTCGAGTAGCTGAGGATCAAGTCATCGTTGAGGATGTTGAACCCATCCAGCATCACCTTCAGCCGCTGCTGCCCGCCCCGGAACGTGAACGTCTTGTGAACGCCCAGGTCCCAGATGGCCTGCTGCTCAAAGCGCGTGGCGCCACGCTCCTCGAACTGCAGCGTCCCATAGCTGATCGTGGTGTTCGCCCCGGTGGTCGGATTGATGCCACCATACACCTGCCCGGGGCCGTTGATCAGCATCGTGCGGATGCCGCCGTCGTTGACGTTCAGGTTCGTCGACGCCATGATCCCCCAGGGGAGGTCGTAGCTGCCGTTGAACTTGACCAGGTAGCGCGCGATCCCGTTGGTCCCATCCGCCCACTGGACGTTGGTCGGATTCTCGAAGCTGCCTGCTGACTGAAAGTCGTTGCGCGTCTGGATCGTGACCGCCACGTTGGCCTGCCACTTGTCGCTGTAGCGCTTGTTCAACGTGAAGTCCACGCCTTTGTAGACTTCGTTGTTGGTCCGGGTCATCGTAATCTGGCCGATGCCGCTCGGCCGGGCGAGGCCCGTCTGCACCGTGTGATAGAACCCTGTGTTCCCGGTGGCCGCATCCACGTACGGCGTCGGTCCGGCATAGATGGACGAGATCGGGAAGCCTGACGTCCCAGGCTGATAGCCCAGCGTAAAGCCCTGCGTGCCATGGTCGTAGTTGCGGTAGATGAAGTCCGCCCCCACCGCCAGATTCGCCACCAGCTCGCGCTGCAGCCCCAGCGTCATTTCACGCGTCCGCCCAATCTTCGCGCTCTTGTCCACATTGCTGCCGGCCGGCCGGCGCAGACCCGTGTTGATGTCATACAACGTGGTGCTCACTGACGGCGTGCCGATCAGTTCATTACGCTGAATCACGCCGTCCATGTTCGCGTCATTCCAGCACGACGCGCCAGACGCCGTGCTGCACGCACCGCTGTTCTGGTTGGCCCCCCACGTCAGTGTCACCGCGCCCAGGCTGCTCAGGGCATTCGCCAGCGTGATCTTCGTCTGGTAATAATACGAACCCGAGGCCTTCACCACCGTCTTGCCGTTGCCCGTCAGGTCATACGTGACCGACATGCGCGGCGAGACGTTGCCGAACGGCTGAATGTTCTCCACCTGCCCGGAAATCGGATTGACACCCGATGACGTCGGCTCCTCACACTGGGCCGGCAGCAACTCCGGCACAATCGGGTTGGCCGGCACGCAGCCGCCCTCCCACTTCGACTGCTGCCAGTCATACCGCAGTCCTGCGTTGACGCGCAGCCGCCCGCGCGAGAACGAATCCTGGATATACCCGCTCCACATCCACCAGTCGTTGTTGATCAGCTGGTTGCGGGTGAGCGTCGCGCGATACGGCACCAGCCCTGGCGCAGTCGATCCCGCCACCGGCACGTAGGTCTTGCCATCGCCGCAGTTGGCTAACGCATTGCCTCGGCACTGCACCTCGGCCCGGCCGCCGCCGCTGATGTGCTGGTAGGTCGTGATCGGGTTCTTCCGGTAGCCGACGCCGAACTTCAGCGAGTGGTCGCCCCCCAGAAAGTTCGTCATGAAATACGTGCCATCCGTTTTGATTTCCAGCGACGGCCGCACCGTCTGATACGAGTTGCCCAGCGACCGGCTCAGGTTCCCCGTCGTCCGGATCGTCTGCGGCTGGATGTTGAACAGACACGCCGCATTGCCCGACTGCGGATAATCCGACAGACTCTGCCCGCCGTTGTACTTCGTCAAGCCACAAATATTTGGCTGGATCGAGTCCTGGTAGTCCAGATAGAACCCGCCAGCCACCTTCGTCAGCATGCTGTTGAACACCAGTCGGTCACTGGCAATCCACGTGTGGGTCAACTGGTGCGTCGGCAGCGGGAAATACTTCATCCACGTGTCCGACGTCTGTTTGGTGACCGCTTCGTTTTCGGTTTCCGCCGACGCGCCGCGTGCGTTGCGATACTTGTTGTCCGAGAGGAACATGTACTGGAACTTGTGCGACGCGTTGAGCTGGTAGTTCAGCTTGATCTGCTTGTTCTGGATGATCGTCGTGTCCTTCTTCAGACAATCGCGGATCCTGCCCAGTCCGTCGAAGCCGACGGAGCCCAGCAAGGTGCCCGACCGCTGCGCGTCGGCAAACGAGGCGCACTCCGCACCCTGCGCGCGGTCAAAGAAGTTGACCACGCCCGCGTCAATGTGCTGCCGGTCGGCCGCCGCCCACCACCACAGTTTGTTCCGCAGGATCGGACCGCCATACTCGCCCGACACGGTGTAAATCTTGAACACCGGCGCGCCCGACAGGAACCCCGTCGTGCCCCGATCAAAATATTCCTTCGACACGTTGTCGCCCTGCATCGACGAATTCTGGAACATGCCCACCAGCGAGCCCTTGAACAGGTTGCTGCCCGACTTGGTCACCAGATTGATCGACATGCCCGACGACTGCACCGACACGTCGCCGCCGCCATTGGTCACCGAAATCTGTTCGAACGAGTCGAAGTTGTAATACATCGCCGACGAGTTCGACGACAGGTCCGTCATCGACCCGCCTTCAAGGTTCCACTGCACCGATGCGCCCGTGCCGCGCGACTGCAGGCCGACCTGCTGGCCCGAGGACGAGCCACCCACGTTGAGCCCGGCCTGCACGCCCGGGGTCATGTTGATGATCTGCCACGGGTCACGCGCCGTCGGGATCTTTTCGAGAATGTCGGTCGTGAACGTCGCGCCGACCGCGGTCTTGCGCGTGTCGACCACCGGCGCCGCCGCCGAAATCGTCACTTCCTCGGAGAGCGCGCCGACTTCGAGCACGGCGTTGATCTCTGCGTTGAAGTTTGACTGGATGTCCACGTTCTGCCGCATCGTCCGGCGGAAGCCGTCGAGCTGGAACGTGACCGAATAGCGGCCAATCGGCACCACCGGAAACTGGTAGGCACCGCTGGCCTGCGTGACCTGCACCAACGGCTGCTGCAGTGCCCCGCCGGACACCGTCACCGTCACGCCCGGCATGACCCCGCCAGACGCATCGGTGACTTTCCCGTAAATCGAGCCAATCGCCTGCGCGTTGGCCGCCCCCGCTGTCATCGCCAGTATCGCGGCTCCGAGCAGCATTCCTCCGACAAATCGTTGCATGTCCCCTCCTCCTTGACTCTCGATCGAGGCCTGGCCCTCCGCGGACGAGCGACAGGATCTGTCGTCAACCGCGGGAAATCTGACCGGAATCGCACCGATGAGTGTGGCGGAGGCTACCGTGTGATGCGAGAGCGCGTCAATACACATACAGAGCAGGGAGTATCAATACCAGCACACAAAAAAACGGCCCGGGCGCAAGCACCCGGGCCGTCGTGTGGTCGTCCGCTGGACGTTTAGAACGAGAACGTCGCGCCGAGGCGGAAGATCCGTGGCGGCAGGATCGAGCTGATCCGGTCCGACGGCTTGACGGGATTGGAGGTGGTCCCCGCCGTGCTCACGTTGTCGCTGGAGTAGTCGAGGATCAGGTCGTTGTTGAGGATGTTGAACCCATCCAGCATCACCTTCAGCCGTTGCTGCCCGCCCCGGAACGTAAACGTCTTGTGGACGCCGAAGTCCCAGATGGCCTGCTGCTCAAAGCGCGTGCTGCCACGCTCCTCGAACTGCAACGTCCCATAGTTGATCGTGGTGTTGGCACCGGTGTTCGGATTGATGCCGCCATACACCTGCCCCGGTCCGTTGATCACCAACGTGCGGATGCCGCCGTCGTTGACGTTCAGGTTCGTCGACGCCATGATCCCCCACGGGAGGTCGTAGCTGCCGTTGAACTTGACCAGGTAGCGCGCAATCCCGTTGGTCCCGTCCGCCCACTGGACGTTGGTCGGATTCGTGAAGCTCCCGGGGGCCTCATGGTCGTTCCGCGTCTGGATCGTGACCGCGATGTTGGCCTGCCACCTGTCGCTGTAGCGCTTGTTCAGCGTCAGGTCCACGCCCTTGTACACTTCGTTGTTGGTCCGGGTCATCGTGATCGTCCCGATCCCACTTGGCCGACTCAGGCCCGTCTGCACCGTGTGATAGAACCCGGTGGCGCCGGTGTTTGCATCCACGTGCGGCGTTGGTCCGGCATAGATCGACGACAGCGGGAAGCCCGACGCGCCCGGCTGATACCCCAGGGTGTAGCCCTGCGTGCCGTGGTCGTAGTTGCGGTAGATGAAGTCCGCTCCCACCGCCAGGTTCCCCACCAGTTCGCGCTGCAGCCCCAGCGTCACCTCGCGCGTCCGACCGATTTTCGCGCTCTTGTCGACATTGCTGCCGACCGGCCGACGCAACCCGGTGGTGATGTCATACAACGACGTATTCACCGACGGCGTGCCGATCAGTTCGTTGCGCTGAATGAAGCCGTCACTGTTCGCATCGTTCCAGCACGAGGCTCCCGACGTCGAACTGCACCGACCGCTGGTCAGGTTGCCCCCCCACGTGAGCGTCACCGCCCCCAGGCTGCTCAGGCTGTTGGCCAGTACGATCTTCGACTGGTAGTAATACGAACCCGACGCCTTCAGTACCGTTTTGCCGTTGCCCGTCAGGTCGTAGGTCAGTGACATGCGCGGTGAGACGTTGCCGAACGGCTTGAGTTCCTCGATCTGCCCGGTGATCGGGCTGAGGCCGGACGTGGCCGGTTCCTCACACTGGGCCGGCAGCAGATCCGGCACAATCGGGTTGGCCGGCACACAGCCGCCCAGCCACTTGGACTGCTGCCAGTCGTACCGCACACCCGCATTGACGCGCAGTCGGCCGCGTGAGAACGAGTCCTGGATGTAGCCGTTCCACGCCCACCACTCGTTGTTGGTCAATTGGTTGCGCGTCAGTTGCGCGAGCCAGGGCACCAGTCCAGGGGCGGTTGACCCATCCACCGGCACATACGTGTTGCCATCGCCGCAGTTGGCCAGCTGATTGCCTCGACACTGCACGAACGCCCGGCCGCCGCCGCTGATGTGGAAGTAGCTTCGTTGCCCGTTCTTCCGGTAGCCCACACCGAACTTCAGCGAGTGGTCGCCCCCCAGAAGGTTCGTCACGAAATACGTGCCGTCCGTCTTGACGTCCAACGACGGCCGAAGCGACTGATACGTGTTACCCAGCGACCGGCTCAGGTTCCCCGTCGTCCGAATCGTCTGCGGCTGGATGTTGAACATACACTCCGGTTTGCCCGCCTGCGGATAATCCGAGAGACTTTGCCCCCCGTTGTACTTCGTCAATCCGCACAACTCCGGCTGAATCGAGTCCTGGTAGTCGAGGTAGAACCCGCCTGACACGTGCGTCAGCACGCTGTTGAACACCAGTCGATCACTGGCAATCCACGTGTGGGTCAACTGGTGCGTCGGCAGCGGAAAGTACTTCATCCACGTGTCCGACGTCTGCTTGGTGACCGCCTCGTTTTCGGTGTTCGCCGACGCGCCGCGCGCGTTGCGGTACTTGTTGTCCGAAATGAACTGGTACTGGAACTTGTGTGACGCGTTGAGCTGGTAATTCAGCTTGAGCTGCTTGTTCTGGATAATCGTCGTGTCCTTCTTCAGACAGTCGCGAATCGTGCCCAGTTCGCCGTACCCGATCGAGCCCAGCAGACTCCCCGAGCGCTGCGCATCGGCAAAGGTGGCACACTGCGCGCTTTTGTCGCGGTCGAAGAAGTTCGTCACGCCGGCGTCGATGTTCTGCCGGTCGGCCGCCGCCCACCACCACAGCTTGTTCCGCAGGATCGGACCGCCATACTCACCCGACACGTTGTAGATCAGGAACACCGGCGCGCCCGAGAGGAACCCCGTTGTGCCCCGGTCAAAATATTCCTGCGACACGTTGTCGCCCTGCATCGCCGAGTTCTGGAACGTGCCGAGCACCGAGCCCTTGAACACGTTGCTGCCCGACTTGGTCACCAGATTGATCGACAACCCTGACGACTGCACCGACACGTCGCCGCCGCCGTTGGTCACCGAAATCTGCTCGAACGAATCGAAGTTGAAATACATCGGGGACGAGTTGGACGCCATGTCGGTGATCGACCCGCCTTCCAGGTTCCACTGCACCGACGCGCCCGTGCCGCGCGACTGCAAGCCCACCTGCTGACCCGAGGACGAGCCGCCGACGTTGAGGCCGGCCTGTACGCCCGGCGTCATGTTGATGATCTGCCACGGGTCCCGCGCCGTGGGGATCTTCTCGAGAATATCCGCGGTAAACGTGGCGCCGACCGCGGTCTTGCGCGTGTCGACCACCGGCGCCGCTGCCGAAATCGTCACTTCCTCAGAGAGCGCGCCGACCTCAAGCACCGCGTTGATCTCCGCGTTAAAGTTGGACGTGACCTCCACGTTCTGCCGCATTGTCCGGCGGAAGCCGTCGAGCTGAAATGTCACCGAATAGCGGCCAATCGGCACCACCGGAAACTGGTAGGCGCCGCTGGCCTGCGTGACCTGCACCAGCGGCTGCTGCAGCGCCCCGCCAGTGACCGTGACCGTCACGCCCGGCATCACCCCGCCGGACGAGTCCGTGACTTTCCCGAAAATAGAGCCAATCGCCTGCGCGTTGGCCGTCCCCGCTGTCATCGCCAGTATCGCGGCTCCGAGCAGCATTCCTCGCACGAATCGTTGCATGTTCCCCCTCCTCCTTGACTCCCGATCGAGGCCTGGCCCTCCGCGGAAGAGCGACAGGACCTGTCGTCGACCGTGGGAAATCTGACCGGAATCGCAACGAGAGTGTCGCGGATACTACTACTGGGTATCAGGGGATGTCAAGACAGACGGGTCCATTGCCCCCGCAGGAGGCATATGGACCCGTCAGTGCTGGCCCTGGGGGTGTCCCCCCAGGGCCACGTGATGTGCCGCGCGCCGCTAGAACGAGAACGTCGCGCCGAGGCGGAAGATCCGCGGCGGCAGGATCGAACGGATCCGATCTGACGGCTTGACGGGGTTGGACGCTGTGCCCGCAAAACTGACGTTGTTGCTCGCGTAGTTGAGGATCAGATCATCGTTGAGGATGTTGAACCCATCCAGCATCACCTTCACCCGCTGCTGTCCGCCCCGGAACGTAAACGTCTTGTGGACGCCCAGGTCCCAGATCGCCTGCTGCTCGAAGCGTGTGGTCCCACGCTCCTCGAACTGCAAACTCCCATAGCTGATCGTGGTGTTTGCCCCGGTGTTCGGATTGATGCCGCCATACACCTGCCCCGGGCCGTTGATCAGCAAGGTGCGGATGCCGCCATCGTTGATGTTCAAGTTCGTCGACGCCATGATCCCCCACGGGAGGTCGTAGCTGCCATTGAACTTGATCAGGTAGCGCGCGATCCCGTTGGTCCCATCCGCCCACTGCACGTTGGTCGGATTAGTGAAGCTCCCAGGCGCCTCGAAGTCGTTGCGCGTCTGGATCGTGATCGCCACGTTGGCCTGCCACTTGTCGCTGTAGCGCTTGTTCAGCGTCAGGTCCACGCCCTTGTACACTTCGTGGTTGGTCCGGGTCATCGTGATCGAGCCGATGCCGCTCGGCCGGGAGAGCCCCGTCTGCACCGTGTGATAGAACCCGGTGGCGCCGGTGTTTGCATCCACGTGCGGCGTCGGTCCGGCATAGATCGACGACAGCGGGAAGCCCGACGCGCCCGGCTGATACCCGATCGTGAAACCCGCCGTGCCATGGTCGTAGTTGCGGTAGATGAAATCCGCCCCGACCGCCAGGTTCCCCACGAGTTCACGCTGCAGTCCCAGCGTCACCTCGCGCGTCCGTCCGATCTTCGTGCTCGGGTCCACGTTGCTGCCGACCGGCCGGCGCAGCCCGGTGGTGATGTCGTACAACGACGTGTTCACCGACGGCGTGCCGATCAGTTCGTTGCGCTGCATGAAGCCGTCCATGTTCGCATCGGTCCAGCACGAGGCACCCGACACCGTGCTGCACGCGCCGCTGGTCAAATTGCCGCCCCACGTCAGCGTGACGGCGCCCAGGCTGCTCAGGCTGTTGGCCAGTACGATCTTCGACTGGTAGTAGTACGAACCCGACGCCTTCAATACTGTTTTGCCGTTGCCCGTCAGGTCGTAGGTCAGTGACATTCGCGGTGAGAAGTTGCTGAACGGCTTGAGTTCCTCGACCTGCCCGGTGATCGGGCTGACGCCGGACGTGGTCGGTTCCTCACACTGGGCCGGCAGCAGATCCGGCACAATCGGGTTGGCCGGCACACAGCCGCCCAGCCACTTGGACTGCTGCCAGTCGTACCGCAGCCCCGCGTTGACGCGCAGTCGGCCACGCGAGAACGAGTCCTGAATGTAGCCGTTCCACGTCCACCACTCGTTGTTGGTCAACTGGTTACGGGTCAACTGCGCCCGCCACGGCACCAGCCCCGGGGCCGTGGACCCGTCCACCGGCACATACGTCGTGCCATCGCCGCAGCCGGCCAACTGGTTGCCCCGGCACTGCACCGACGCCCGGCCGCCGCCGCTGATGTGGAAGTAGCTGCGTTGCCCGTTCTGCCGGTAGCCCACACCGAACTTCAGCGAGTGGTCCCCGCCCAGAAAGTTCGTCATGAAATACGTGCCGTCGGTCTTGACCTCCAACGATGGCCGAAGCGACTGATACGTGTTGCCCAGCGACCGGCTCTGGTTCCCCGTCGTCCGAATCGTCTGTGGCTGGATGTTAAACAGGCACTCCGGATTGCCCGCCTGTGGATAGTCCGAAATGTTCTTCGAACCGGTGTACTTGGTATTCCCGCAGATTGTCGGGTTAATCGAGTCCTGGTAGTCGAGGTAGAACCCGCCTGACACGTGCGTCAGCACGCTGTTGAACACCAGTCGATCACTGGCAATCCACGTGTGGGTCAGCTGGTGCGTCGGCAGCGGGAAATACTTCATCCACGTGTCCGACGTCTGCTTGGTGACCGCCTCGGCTTCGGTGTTGGCCGACGCGCCGCGCGCGTTGCGGTACTTGCTGTCCGAAATGAACTGGTACTGGAACTTGTGGGACGCGTTGAGCTGGTAATTCAGCTTGAGCTGCTTGTTCTCGATAATCGTCGTGTCCTTCTTCAGACAGTCGCGAATCGTGCCCAGGTCGCCGTACCCGATCGAGCCCAGCAGACTCCCCGAGCGCTGCGCGTTCGCAAAATCGGCACACTGCGCGCTCTTGTCGCGGTCGAAGAAGTTCGTCACGCCGGCGTCGATGTTCTGCCGGTCGGCCGCCGCCCACCACCACAGTTTGTTCCGCAGGACCGGACCGCCATACTCACCCGACACGTTGTAGATCAGGAATACCGGCGCGCCCGACAGGAACCCCGTCGTGCCCCGGTTGAAGTAGTCCTCCGACACGTTGCTGCCCTGCATCGCCGAGTTCTGGAACGTGCCGAGCACCGAGCCCTTGAACACGTTGCTGCCCGACTTGGTCACCAGATTGATCGACAACCCTGACGACTGCACCGACACGTCGCCGCCGCCGTTGGTCACCGATATCTGCTCGAACGAATCGAAGTTGAAATACATCGGCGACGAGTTGGACGCCATGTCGGTGATCGACCCGCCTTCCAGGTTCCACTGCACCGACGCGCCCGTGCCGCGCGACTGCAACCCGACCTGCTGCCCCGAGGAGGACCCGCCGACGTTGAGGCCGGCCTGCACACCCGGCGTCATGTTGATGATCTGCCACGGGTCCCGCGCCGTCGGGATCTTTTCGAGAATATCCGCGGTAAACGTGGCGCCGACCGCCGTCTTGCGCGTGTCGACCACCGGCGCCGCCGCCGAAATCGTCACTTCCTCGGAGAGCGCGCCGACCTCAAGCACGGCGTTGATCTCCGCGTTAAAGTTGGACGTGATCGTCACGTTCTGCCGCATCGTCCGTCGGAAGCCGTCGAGCTGAAATGTCACCGAATAGCGACCAATCGGCACTACTGGAAACTGGTAGGCCCCGCTGGCCTGCGTGACCCCCACCAACGGCTGCTGCAACGCCCCGCCGGTCACTGTCACCGTCACGCCCGGCATCACGCCACCGGACGCGTCGGTCACTTTCCCGAAAATCGAGCCAATCGCCTGCGCGTTGGCCGTCCCTGCCGTCAGCGCCAGTAGCGCGGTGAGCAGCACGGTAATCCGCATCGCCTGTCTCATCGTGTTCTCCTCCCTCATCCCCCACGTTGACGACCATCCGAATATCCAGACAGGAGGTCCAGACTCGAGTGCGTATACGGACAGTCCCGCGCGGGTGTCGGATACTATGCACCAGTATAGGTAGATGTCAAACTCCTTTTTACACAACTACTTACAGACACATAAAACTCATGTGATCACTTGAGATTTTGGCTGATCAGCCTCTAGATTCAGACTGGATCGGACGGGAGGCCCTGCTCGTGGGGCCTTGTGGGGCTGGGCTGTGTTGCTCGCAGATGAGACGGAACTACGAGTCAGGCATCCTAGCGGAGCTGACGCTGAGGCCTGCACGGGCCGGTCCGGATTGGGGCGCGGCGTCTACCCGCCGCCGCCGCCGCTGAAACCGCCGAAGCCGCGTCCGGTCGTCGCACTCCACCGCGGATTCACCACGTTGTTGTAGATCGACCCGAACTGGAAGCTGAACCCCACCGTCATGCGGTAGCGATAGCCGGTCTGGAGGCGACGCAGGCGCAGCAACACGTCTTGATCGGTCGCGGTGCCGGCCGGCAGGTAGAGCTGGTCACGCACGCGGGAGTAGCTGCCATCGACGTTGAGACTGAAACCCCGAAAGAGGCGCACGTCGGCGTCGGCGAAGAAGTCCAGGTTGTACTTGGTCGCGTCATGCAGGTACGCCGAGTAGGCGGCCGACGCCCGCCACGTGCCCCACGGCTGTCGCAAGGCCAGAATTGCGGCGAGCCGGTGGTCGAACAGCGTCTCCGCATCCTTGTTGAAGAGCGTTCGCTCGAAGTAGTTCACGCGCCCGGCCCCGACCGAGTACTGAATCACCATCGATCGACGCGTCGAATCCGCGTACGAAAAATAGTCCCACTCGATGCCCAGGGCGGTCCGTATGTCGAGTTGTTCATTGGATTGGGTGTTGGACCGCACCGCAGTGCGCCACAGTCCCGCCCAGTGGCTCTTGCCGAGGCTCTTGATGACCGAGCCGGACGCACTCCAGTTGTCCGAGGAACTCTTCACCTCGCGCCCGTCGCTCAGCGTGAACGAGCGACGGTTGAAGTCGCCGTTGCCGTTGAATGAAAACTTCCATGCTTCGGTGGTCCGGTTGCCGGAAAAATTCGTCCGATACCGATTGCTTGATTCTCGCTCTTCGCCGTTCAATTCGGTTGAGGCGCCGAGACGGAAGATCCACGAGTCCCACGGGTCGGTGGCCGGGATCGTCGTTGGCGCCCTGGTCAGCCCAGCCGGTGGCACGTACTGCAGAGAAAATCGACTCCCCTGCGGCGTCCTCACAAGAAAAGGCGCCAGCCCCAGCGCGAAGGTGCGCGATACGCCACGTCGGCGATCATCGTCGGTGTCGGTCCCGCCGCTCACGTAGGTCAGGCGCTGCTTCAGGTCGGCAAACGCGCCCAACCCGATGAAGTCCATCGCATATTCGCGCCCACCAGATCCCGTGTTCTGGGTCGAGACCAGGACATGGACGTCGGCGTCCCCGCGGTCGCGCACATAGTTGATGTAGGTGATGTCCTGACGCAGGTTGTTGAAGTCACACTGCTGGCAGTCGAGGAACACCCGGAGCACCTGCCCCTGGTCCTGCGCCTGCGCCGTCTCCGTCGACGACTCCTGGGCCTGAGCTGCCGGCGCCACCGCCAGCATCACCGCCACGACCCACCACCAACCTGCCCGTACGCCCCGAAAAGTCACCGCCACCCAAACTTCCTGTACGAAGACACACCCCGGCCTGTCCGGGGCACCTCAGGTGTTACGCCTCATGTGCCCCGGGCGTTTCAGCCGCCGACCATCGCCTTCCACGCGGCCTCGTAGGCGTCCACATTCGCGAGCGTCACGATGTCCACACCGGAATCCACAATTGTCGTCGGGGGCGGGGTGCCGTTGACGATACCGTGCAGGAGCTTGATGGATTCCTCCCCCCAGCCGAAGTACTTCTGGCCGAGCAGCACCTGCACCTTGCCCTCGCGCAGCAGAGTCAGCGCAGACGCCACCGTATCAAACGACACAAATTTCGTGGTCGGGGGCACCGGGGCGACGGCGTTCGCGCTGAACACGGGCCAACCGCCGACCGACACCCACGCACCCAGATCGGGATACCTGTTGGTGCCGGTGGCAATGATCTCGGAGGTGCGCACACTGTCTTCCTGGATGTCGTAGGTCTCGATCACGGTGATGCCCGGGTACTTTGCCAGTGCGTCGCGCGCGCCATCGAGTCGACGCTGCAGGTTGTTGGCGCCGAGGCTGGTGATGAACGCCACGGTACCCGTGCCGCCCAGCAGTTTCGCCGTTTCCTCGCCCATGATCAGCCCCGACTGATAGTCGTCCACCCCGTAAAACGCCGCACGCTTCGAGTCTGGCGCATCGGAGTCCCACGTCACCACCGGGATGCCCGCCTCCACCGCACGGTCGATCGTGGACGTCAGGAACGACGCGTTCAGCACCGAGATGGCAATGCCATCGACGCGCTGCGTGATGAACGACTCGAGAATCTCCTTCTGCCGCAATTCGTCAGGGCTATCGGGTCCGCGATAAATGACATCAACATCGAGCGCCGCTGCGGCGCGCTCGCCACCGATCCGCGCGTAGTCGAACACCGGGATGTCCAGCGACTTCGGAATCAACGCATATCGCAGCCGCTGCGGTCCGTCACCGCTGCCGCCGCCACACGCCACCACACCCATCACGAGCATCACGCCTGCCAGTACCAGTCTCTTCATGTCGACTCTCCCCTGATCGTCTCGGCCGGCGGGCTTTCAGCCCGTCCGCTCCGTACTGTCCCCTACTTCGCTCGTCTGACCATCACCTGATCCATCACCACAATCAGAATGACCGCGAGCCCGACGATGACGCGATCATAAAAGGTGGCACCAGGAATCTGCGGCAGGGCGTTGCGAAGGACACCAAAGATCAATGCGCCCAGTACCGCACCGGCCACCGAGCCGCGCCCACCCGATAAACTCGCCCCACCGACAACGGCCGAGGCAATGATATCGAGTTCGTATCCGGTCGCCAGGTCGGCCTTGCCCTGCCCCTGCACGACAGCGAGCACCACGCCGGAGGTGGCCGCCAGGAACCCAGCGGTCACATACGCCGTGGTCTTGATGAGTCCCACCCGCACGCCGGAAAACAGGGCTGCCACCTCGTTGCCGCCCACCGCGAAGATGGCGCGCCCCCATTGAAACTGCTTCATCAGGATCTGGAACACGATCACCAGCCCCACCATCACGAGTGGCGGCACCCAGTCGATCGAGACGCCGCCAATCGACCAGTTGCGAGGCAATTTGGCAGAGAGGTCGTAAAAGCGGGCTTCCGTGATGATGTAGCCCACGCCGCGCCAGATCCCCATCACGCCGAGCGTCGCGATGAACGGGGGCAGTTTCATCCCGACGATCAGCCACGACGACACCAGCCCTGCGGCCACGCCAACCAGCAGGCCCATCGTGGCGCTGGGCATCAGCCCCCATCCGGCTTCGACGAAGAAGTAGCCGGTCACCACACTGGTCAGGCCGATGACGGCACCCGACGACAGATCGATTCCGCCGGCAATGATGACAATCGCGGCCCCGATCGCAGCGATGCCATAGATCGAGGAGTACTTCAGGATCAGCAGCGCGTTGCCAACATTGAGGAACGGATGGCCGCCGGAGTCCGGCCACAGGTACCAGGTGAAAAACAGCACCTCGAGTATCAGGATCATCAGGGTGCTGAATTCACGTGCCCGCCAGAACGTCGTCATGCCGCGCCCACCTCATGGGTGGCCAACTGCATCACGGCTTCTTCCGTGACATCGGCACCCGACAGTTCGCCGCGCAGCTGTCCCTCACGCATCACGAGAATGCGATCAGCGAGGGCAAGCACCTCCGGCAGATCACTCGACACCATCACACACGCCATGCCACGATCGGCCTCCCGCCGAATGAGGTTGTGAATCTCGAACTTGGCCCCGACGTCCACGCCCTTGGTCGGTTCGTCGAGCAGCAGCACGGACGGCCGTGTGGCCAGCCACTTGCCGATCACCACCTTCTGCTGGTTGCCGCCCGAGAGGGCATCCGGGGTCACCATCACATGTGGCGTCCGAATCGCCATCGCCTCCACTTGCGTCTGCGCCAGTGCACGTTCTGCCGCAGCATCGATGCGCCGCGTGCGCGTTTTGGCGGCCGTGGGCAACGCGAGGTTGTCACACAGCGGCAGATTAAAACACAGTCCCTGACGCTGGCGCTCTTCCGGCACCAACGCGAGGCCCGCACGCGCGGCCTCACCGGCAGACCGCACCACCAGCGGTGTGCCCTCGGCCTCCACCGTACCCGACGTGGCCGGAGACACACCAAACAGCGCTTCCAGCAGTTCTGTGCGACCGGACCCGACCAGGCCGAAGATGCCGACAATTTCGCCTGCGGCGACGGCAAACGACACGTCGTGGAACGCACCCGGCCGCGTCAGTCCACGCACGGCGAGGGCCGGTGTCGTCCTGGCGGTCGGCATCACACGCGGCGCCCGCACGGGTGGTTCGCGCCCCACCATGGCGCGCACAATGTCGTCGGACGCCGTCGTCGCGCGTTCGAATGTCCCGACATACTGCCCGTCACGCAACACCGTGATGCGCTCACACAGCCGATACACCTCGGGCAGCCGGTGGGACACGAACAACACCGTCACCCCGTCTGCTCTGAGGGTCGATACCACGGCGAACAAGTGCTCCACCTCGGCGTCAGTTAACGACGTGGTCGGCTCATCCAGCACCAGCACACGACAATGACAGGCCAGCGCACGGGCCACCTGAATCAACTGCGCGTGGGCGGTTGACAGGTGCTCCATCGGCGTATCGGGCGTCACCGGCACGTGCAGGCGCTCGAGCAGTTCGCGCGTGCGCACGCGCATCAACGTCTCATCCAGCCGACCGAGACCGCTCGTCAGTTCCCGGCCGGCGAAGATGTTGCCGCTGACCGTGAGATTGGGAAACGCCAGCATCTCCTGATACACCATGCCGACGCCGCATTCGAGCGCCTCGCGCGGCGATGCGCTGTCGAGTGCGGTTCCATCGAGTCGAATCACTCCGCGATCGGGGCGCACGATCCCGGCGAGGATCTTCAGCAGCGTCGATTTGCCGGCGCCGTTTTCGCCAACCACCGCATGGGCTTCACCGGCCGCGACACCGAACGTCACACCGGACAATGCCTGGACGGCACCGAACGATTTGGAGACATCGTGGAAGTCGAGCGTGACCGCGTGCATGGTTCAGGCGGAATCCTATCCGATTCGGATACGATTCTTCCCATGAAGACGCTGAAGACGATGACCGTGTTGACTGCCCTGATCGTGTCCGCCGCCGCCTGCGGCAACGACCAGTCATCGGATCCCTCGCGTCTGACACCGCCGCGTGTGACCGTCACGACATTCGGGACCACCGCCGATGGGCGTTCGGTGGACGCCTACACGCTGCGCAACGGCGCGGGCTCGGAGATGACCGTGCTCACCTACGGCGGCATCCTCCAGTCATTGAAGGTTGCCGACCGCTCGGGGACATTCGACAACGTGGTGGTGGGATTTGACACGATCGCCGACTATGAGGCCGGTCCGCACCCGCTGCACGGGGGTGTGACGGACTGGAACACGGCCGTATGGGAAGCCGACCCCTTCCAGGATGCCGTCGGGGCCGGCGTGTTGCTGACCCATGTCACTCGGGCGGACGCCGAAGGGGCACCCGCCACCGCGACGGCGCATGTGCGGTACACCCTGACGCCGACCAACGAGGTGATCGTGCAGTATCACGCGACGGCCACCGCACCCACGACCCTTCACTTCACCCAGCACAGCGCCTTCAACCTGGGCGGCGCACAGACACCGGACGTCCTCGGCCACGCGATGACGACGCACACGCGCACGGGTGAGGGATTGGCTCTGGGGGCGTCGGTCCACGAGCCCATCACCGGGCGTACGCTCGACATTCGCACGACCGCACCCGGACTGCAGTTCCACACCGCCACGCCGTCGGGCTTCTGCGTTGAGACGCTGCCTGTGCCAGACGCACCGGCGCAGCCGGCGTTTCCGACGGTCACGCTTCAGGCCAAAGGTGAACACGCGTCGCAGATCGTGTTTGCGTTCGGGGTGCGGTAAGCGACTACACGCTCACCGTCGAAGTTCACGGCCGTGGTACACGTCGGCCGGAATGTGGTGGCCGGCGTAGACGCGGCTGAGCAGGTCGAACAGCACCGGGTCATACGCCCGAAGAGAGTCGGGCGTCCACAGGCGTTCGCCGGTCGGTGCGGTCCAGGCGTAGTTGGACCAGAACCACCACTGCGATCCTTCGGCCCAGTACTCGGCCACGGTGTTCTCCGCGTAGTGCCCCTTGAACCGTCCGGCGGCTTTCGCCGCTTCGTAGGCCTGCTGAATCTCCGTATGGAATGCCGGGTCCACGGTGCGCAACGCGCTCATGACGCCGTGCGAGAACTCATGCACCAGAATGTGCTCCCCGAAGTACCGCGTGCCGGGCACGCCGAGAATGTTCTCCTCGCCCGCCGTGGTGTACCGGCCACCCAGTCCGCGCGCCCGACCGTTCCAGTATTCCGCGTCGCTCATCGACGCGATCCCTCCCGGCAGGTTGTAGCGCTCCCGTTCGCGGGGTGTGAGACGCCGGTCGTCAATCGCCGGCTTCCGGTAGCTGCGGTACTCCGGCAGGTCCGCCTGGCCCTGGAACCGGCCAATGATGCCGACGCGGTACGCCTGCCGGACCATCTCCGCCCGCACATCCGGACGTTTGAGCAACATGTAGTTGACGATGTCGCGGGCCATGAGGAGGGCCGTGTCATCCACAACACCTGACGCGATGATGGGAATGCCGAAGGCGTCGGCATGTTTTTCATAAAACGGATCCAGCGCCAGCGAAGCCGGTGGCGCCGCGATCGTCCACGCGGCAAATGACGCCGCCAGCGGGGCGGACACACCGGGCTCTCCACACGGCGGAATCCGGAAGGCGCCAATACGTGACGAATAATTGGCAGCGCCCGCACGGTAGTAGTCGCCGACATACCAAATCGTGCAGTCATCGAGCGGATCGATCGCGGTCTGCGAATAGTCCTCCCACCGGAGCCCGTACGTCTGGGCCGCAGCGCCTTCGGCGAGCACGACCTCGCGCAGACTCAACACGCCCGGCGGGTCCGACGCGCGGCGTCCGGCGACACGTTGTCCGGCGAAGTGCGGCGTGCCCCCGAACGAGTAGCCGATGCCGATGTTGCCGAAGCGGTCGATCGCCGGACTCGCCATCCAGCGGTACGCACCCTCAGGCGCATAGGTCCCCTGCTGATGCAGTCGCAGACTGCGGTCCTCATTGATACGGAACTCGTACCACCGCACACCTCCGGTGGCGGCTTCGGTGTCAACCGAGTGGACGGCCACGATCGACTCATGCGTGGCGCCTCCACTGCTGACGTGGCGATACACCACACGCGCCATCAATTTGTCGCCCTGCGCGTCCAGCCGGCGATCGGTCCCCGGCTGCGGCACGCAACTGGTCAACTGCCCGCCACACAGGTACTGATACGGCGCGACCGGAATCTTCGTCACCGGCGTCAGGCGCGTTTTGGAAGGATCCTCCCAATCGACATGAAAGTTCCACAGATACACGCCATCGTCGTTCAGCACACCGTTCAGTTGTGACCCACCCGTCGCGAGCATGGGATTGGGCGCGCCGGCCGGCGGCAGACGGGTGCCGTCGAGATCCGCATTGTTCAGAAAGTTGACGCCATTGACGATCAGGCACTGCTCGGTCGCCGCCTCGCCGCGCAGCATCCGCTGGCGATCGACGACACACGCGTGTTTTTCAATCACCTCGTCGCCCGTGCTGGTCGGCACGTAGTAGCCATCGGGCCACACGGCCGGGCGCGGGTAGTCCGGAAACAGCGGCCGCAGAAACTCGTAGCGGTAATACTCGCCGAGCGGATCGTCGGTCACGCTCACCGCGTAACACATTGAGTACGGGCCGGACGATGGCGCCGGTGGTGTGGGCGCGCCGGCGGGTGTCGGTGGTGCAGTTGGTGCGGCTGGTGCAACTGGCGCGGCCATGCGAGTGGCGCGACCGGGTTGCCCCGTCACACCGGGCGTACTGACCACGGCGCGATCAGAGGCCGACGGCACGGCGGGCTGATCGGGACGTGCCTCGCTGCGACGGAAGATCGGCATGACGATGAGCCAGCGATTCGCGAGTTGGTCGTACCGCACGACGGTGTCGCCGTTGTTGCGCGCCTCACACGTGCCGGTAAACCCGGCAAAGACGGTGTTGTTGGGCACGGCGCCCCACAGCACGGCGCCCTGCTTGTCCCACACCGCCATGCGTGTGTTGACTGAGGCCATCACGTGACGCGGCCCGACAGCAAGACTGTTGTCAGACGGGTTGCGTCCCGTCGAGGTGCCGTGGGGTCCGTCGAACCCAACACCCAGTCCTTCAAACTGTGTGACAAGTGACGGCGCCGGTCCCGTCCCCATCGTGGTCTGCTCCACCGCCGCGCCGGCGGCACTGCCGGGCGCTACGGCCGGGCGTCCCTGCGGCTGCGGCGCCTGAGGCGACGACACCTCGGTATCGTCAGCCGACCACACGTGCCGCGCGGTGAGGGAGTCAAGCCGAGGCGACCGATCGTGCGCCAGCGAGTTACGCACAATGGCGCCTGCAATCTCGCGCGGGGCGTCGGTCATCGGGCGTGCACCGGGTGCGGACGTCACCGTCACACACGCGACACAGGTCGCAACAATCCTGGAGAGTCTCATGCCCGGGGAGTGTCGCATACGCGCTCGAGATCCGCATAACGGGATCGAAGGTCGCGATAGACGGCAACTGCGTCCGGGCGGGGTACCAGCGGGGCGCCTGCCGGGCGCACGAGGTCACGGGTGACGTCGTGCCACGACACCGGCTGACCTGAGGCCTGCGCGTCGGCGTGCCAGGCACGGAGCGCGGCACCGAGGCATGCGGAGTTCGCGACTGTAAAGCGATGGACGTCAACCGCGAACACGTCGGCCATCACCTGGAGAATGCCGGCGTTGACGGCGGCACCACCGGTGGCGTGGATCGCGCGCACATCCACACCCATCCAGCGCGAGTGATTCGCCATTGCCATCATCTGGGCCTCCACCACGGCGCGCACATTGCCGGAGGCATCGGCAGGATCGAGACCGACTCGCCGAACGCCGGCCGTGGGCACGTCGGGTGTGATCTCCGGCTCGAACCACGGATACATCAGTCGTCCGTGATTGCCCGGCGGCGTCGTATCGAGCGCCGCCGAGAAGCCGGTCCAGTCCAGCCCGTAGTCGTCGCGCACGCGTTCACGCGCGAGCGACCCGTTTTTGAAAACCGTAATCCCCATGTAGTCGCCCGTCGGCGCGCCGAACACGTGACCCGTGCCTCCCGCGTCCACTCGCGGCTCACGCATCAGTCCAAACACCGTATCGCTAGTGCCCAGCGAAACCGCGACGCGGCCTTCCTCGACCAACCCGGTCCCAATCAGGCTCGACGGATTGTCGCCGGTCCAGACAACGACGGACGCGGGCGGCAGATGGAAGCGCTGCTGCCACTCCGTGGCGAGCGTCCCGACAATCGTGTCCGCCGGTACGATCCGTGGCAGACGCGCGATGAGTCCCGGAGCGGTGGCCTCCACGGCATCCGGCCACCAATCACGCGTCGTCAGATCCATCAGGTTCATGCCACTGGCGTCGCCGGGCTCCGTTGGCGCGTCGGCGTCGAGCAGTCGCGACGCCAGGAACGAACTCACCAGGTGGATGCGAGCCGTCTCGGCATACGCGTGCGGCTCGGTCTCCATGAACTTCCGGATCTGCGGGCCGGTGAAGCGCTCGAACGCGCGCGACCCGGTACGCTGCGCGAGCGCCTGCGCGCCACCCAGCGCCTCCGTGATTGCATCGCATTCATCACGGGTACTCGAGTCCATCCAGATCGGCGACACGGCGCGAGAGAAGCTGCGGTCCTCCGCGAGATACACGCTGCCGTGTTGCTGCGCAGAGCCGGAGATCGCGCGGAGTCGGGATAGGTCCTGCCCACTGGCGGCGAGCGCGTCGAACATGCGCTCCAACGCGTCGGCCCACATCTGCGGCGACGACATCGCAACCGCCGGATTCTCGGATGGCAACACGCCATGCCTGGTCCCGTACTGCGGCAGCGCGTCGTCAAACACGATCGCGTGTTCCCACACCACTGACGCGTGGCCGTCTTCGACGGCGATCAGGATGGCCGACAGGCTCTGGGTCGAACTGTCGAGACCTAAATACGTCCGCAGTCCGCGCTCCGCAGTCCGCGGTCCGTCCGCAGTCCCCAGTCCGCGGCTTGCCCGCCGTAGCCTTGGCGAAGGCGGGTCTGTTGTCACACGGTCTCCCAGTGGCCGGAGGTGGCGGAGCGGACGACGGCGTCGATGATCTCCATGTTGCGCACCGACATTTCGAGCGGGTACGGCTGCGGCGTTTTGTCGAGGATGGCCTTCGAGAGCAGGTCGCCCTGGATGCGGTACTGGTCACACGTGTCCAGAGTGGTGGTCTCGATGTTTCCGCCCGACAGGTCCTGCCCATCGTCGCTCCATACGCGGCAAGGACTGTCGTTGGGCGCGTTAAAGGGAATCTCCACTTCGAGTCGCCGCGTGGTGCCGAGGATCTGCACTCGCTGGTACGGCACGACGCGTGTGCTGCAAAGTCCGACGGCCTGGCCCGATGGGTAGTCGAGGATCATCGACGTGAGAATATCCACGCCTGACTCCGGGTCACGGTCGAGTACACCCAGCACACGACGCGGTTCCGCCCCGAAGACCATCCGCGAGGTCATGATCAGGTAACACCCGATGTCCATCAGCCCGCCGCCGCCCCATTCGGCGACACTGCGGATGTTGGTCTGGTCGTCGCTGTAGTAGCTGAACACGCCGGAATATCCGCGCACGGTCCCGATGGCGCCAGAGCTGCACAGGTCGACGACATGCTGCCATTGCGGGTGCGTCCACACCATAAACGCCTCCTGGATCGTCACACCCGTACGATCACGAATGGCCACCAACTCGCGCGCCTCAGCGGCCGTCAGGCCAATCGGCTTCTCGCACAACACGTGCTTGCCAGCTTCCGCCGCAGCCTTCGTCCACGGCAGGTGCAGATGATTCGGCAGGGGGTTGTAGATGGCCTCCACATCCGGATCGGCGAGCAGGGCCTCGTACGAGCCGTGCGCGCGCGGGATGCCCAGACGATCCGCCGTGGCGCGGGCCTTGCCCTCGTCGCGCGACGCGATCGCCACCACCTCTGAGTACGTCCCGCCCTGCATGGCGGGGATGACCTTTTCCACAGCGATTTTTGCGGCGCCCAGGACGCCCCAGCGGAGTTTCATGCGGCGATCATAGCCACAAGCGGATGCGTTCGCGCTACACTTCGCTCCGGGGGGCACGTGATACAACGACTGATTCTGTCCATCGGGGTGGTGCTGATGACTGTGGGAACTGGAACCGGCGCGCAGGGGCAGCTGCCCACCAAACGGGTGCTGACTCTGGAGGCGGCGACGCGGGTGGCGGATGCGGCCGAGGCCGAGGCGCGGAAGAACAACTGGGCGGTCTCGATCGCAGTGCTCGACGACAGTGGCCAGATGCTGCTCTTCCGCCGCATGGATGGTGCGAAGCTGGTCGCAACCGACATCGCGATCCGCAAGGCCCGAACGGCCGTGTATTTTCAGGGCCCGACCAAGGACCTGGAAGCCGAGGTGGCCGGCGGCCGCACGGCCCTGCTGCCCATCGACGGCTTCATGCCACTGGAAGGCGGCGTGCCCATCCGCTCAGGCGGCCAACTGGTGGGCGCCATCGGCGTGAGCGGCGTCACGGGCGCGCAGGATGCGCAGTGTGCGCTCGTTGGAGCTGCTGTTATTCAGTGAATGCCTGCGAGCCCCAGAATCGTGGCGAGCGCGATCTCGATACCGCGCAGGCTGGGCACCTTGTCGACCGAGATCCATTCGTCGAGGGCGTGTGCGCGACCGCCACGGCCGCCTGAGTCGATCGTAATCGCAGGAATACCGAGGCTGATCGGAATGTTCGAGTCGGTGCTGCTCCAGCTGTAGGTCGGCCTGCCCGCAGCGGCACGAATAGAGGCGGACGCAATCTGGACGATTGTCGAGTCGATGGGCGTTTCGCCAGACGGGCGGTCCCCAATGAGCCTGATGTCGGCCGTGACGGGTCCCTGGGCGGTCGAGCGCGCCGCATTTTCTTCCTGCACGGCTTGGTTGATCAACGACATGAAACTCTCGTCGAGTTTCTTCAACTCCGCCGGCGACTCCGACCGCATGTCGATCTCCATCCACGTTTCGAACGGAATCGAGTTAACGGATGTGCCGCCACCCACGACGCCGACGCTGTAGGTGGTCTTCGGCTTCTCCGGCACGGTGAGCGTCCCGAACTTCTGCATGGCTCCGGCCATCGCAAACGCGGGGCTGACCAGCCCGAAGGCCCCGTAGCTGTGACCGCCCGGGCCCTTGAACGTCACGCGATACCGCCGGCTGCCCACGCCCCCGTGCGTGATGTCCGCTCCGCCGCCCGCGCCGTCCACCGAAATGAACATCGTGATCTGGTCCTTGTACTTGCCCTTGCCGAACAGGTACTTCATCCCGCGCAGGTCGCCCTGCCCTTCCTCACCGACGTTACCGATGAAGAGGATGTCACTCTGCGTCTGAATCCCGGCTTCGTCCATCGCACGAATCAGTGCCAGCAGCACGGCCAGCGAGCGTGTGTCGTCGCCGATCCCCGGCGCTGACAGGCGCATGCCGTCACGCTTGACGGTGACGTCGGTCCCTTCCGGAAACACCGTGTCCAAGTGCGCGGCCACCGCAATCAGCGGTCCGCCACCAGTCCCCTTTCGCAGGCCCATGACGTTGCCTTCCTCGTCCTGCTCGACGTCGGTCAAGCCGGACGCACGCAACATCCCGAGGTAGTGCGTCGCGCGCGCATCCTCCTTGAAGGGCGGCGCCGGAATCTCGGTGAGTGTGATGATCTCCTCGACCAACCGGTCGTGATCACGATCCAGAATCGCCAGGGCCTTTTGAAACCCCTCACTCGCCCGGACCTTCGCGATGGTTGCGTCGTACGTATTCGGCGCCTGGGCGGCGATCGCGACACCCAGGCACACCGCGACCGTTGTCATCGTGCAGAAGGCTCGTACGTTCATACACGCATTCTATTCAATGCCTCATTCCCCTACGCGAGAATTTCCCGAATGACCCGCCCATGTACGTCCGTGAGCCGCATGTCGCGGCCGTTGAAGCGATAGGTGGAGGCTTCGAAGTCGATTCCCATCAGGTGCTGGATGGTCGCGTGCAGCTCGTAGATTGACTTGGGATTCTCAGCGGCGGCGTAGCCGTACTGGTCAGTGGCGCCCACGACCGTGCCGCCCTTGACGCCGCCGCCGGCCAGCCACACGCTGAAGCCCTTGTTGTTATGGTCGCGGCCGTCCATGCGCTCGGAGATGGGCAGCCGGCCGAACTCCCCGTGCCACACGATCAGGGTCTCGTCGAACATCCCGCGGCTCTTGAGGTCCTTGATGAGGCCGGCCAGGGGTTTGTCCGTCTCGGCACAGTGCAGTCCGTGATTCCCTTTCAGATCCCAGTGCGCGTCCCAGCTGGGTTCAAAGTTGCCGCCGCCCGAGAAGATCTGCACGTACCGTACGCCGCGCTCGACCAGTCGCCGCGCCATCAGGGCCTGCCGGCCGAAGTAGTCGGTCGGCTCCACGCCGATGCCGTACAGATTTTTCGTCGCGTCGGACTCCTGGCCCAGGTCGATGGCTTCGGGGGCGTGCGTCTGCATCCGGAACGCGAGTTCATACGAATAAATACGCGCCGACAACTCCGTATCGAGGGGATGATTGTCGCCGTACTTCTCGTTGAGTTCATGCAACATCCGCAGCCAGCGTTGCTGCTCGTCCGGCGTCCGGTCGGCGGGCGGCTTGAGGTCCACAATCGGGGATCCCTTGTCGCGAATCTGTGTGCCCTGATAGGCCGCGGGCAGATAGCCGTTTGACCAGTTCGGCGGGCCATTGATCGGCCCACCCCGGTGGTCGGTGAACACGATGAACCCGGGCAGGTTCTGGTTTTCGCTGCCGAGGCCGTACGTAATCCAGCTGCCCACACTCGGGCTGCCCGCCAGAATCGTTCCGGTGTTCATCTGGAACAACGCCGGCCCGTGCGCCGGACTGATGCCGTACATCGACCGAATCAACGCGATGTCGTCCACGTGTTCCGCCATGTGCGGAAACAGTTCCGACACCTCCATGCCTGACTGGCCGTGTTTCTTGAACGTCCACGGTGATGGCATCAACCCGCCGGGGTTGCCCATGACCGTCCGCACCGGCCCCACCCCCTGCATCGTCTCGCCCTGCCACTTGATGAGATCGGGCTTGGGATCCCAGGTGTCGATGTGGCTGACACCGCCATAACAGAAGATCGAGATGACCGCCTTGGCCTTGGCCGGCAGCGGCGGCGGTTTCGGGGCGAGTGGATTGCGCGGCTGCTGCGCATCGAGCACGGAGGACAGTCCCCCCGCACCCAGCAGATCCGCAAACGCCAGACCGGCGACACCGCCGCCGAGGCGCCCCAGCAACTCGCGCCGGGACCAGAGCATTTTTTCGAGGTGGCCGCAGCCGTGATGATGATCGTGTGCCATGGTGCGCCCCTACGGTCGATACAGGAATTCGTTGAGGTTGAAGAGGATGTGACAGAACTCGGTCAGCCCCTCAGGACTGCCGGCCACGAAAGCCGCGCCCTTCTCGAGTTCGATCGCGTCG
Organism: Vicinamibacterales bacterium; assembly: GCA_038319675.1. Classification (GTDB taxonomy): domain Bacteria; phylum Acidobacteriota; class Vicinamibacteria; order Vicinamibacterales; family SCN-69-37; genus SYFT01. The sequence goes on along the minus strand of JBBQDM010000006.1, from coordinate 102,961 downwards.
GCCGGGCGCCCCAGCGCCAACTGCACCGCCAACGCCACCTGCCGCGTCGGATCGGCGCCGGCGTCGTTCCGCACACGTTCGGCAAACTTCCCGGCCTGAAAGAGCACCATCCGGTTGTTCATCAGGATCAGTGCCTGTGGAGCGATGGTGGTGCGGTTGCGCCGATCGATGGAGTTGATCAGGTTCGGCTGGTCAAACGTCTCGAACATCGGATACCGGATACTCCGCTTGGAGAACACATACAGGCTGCGGCGCCAGGTGGACGGGTCACTGTCGTCCACCCCGGGCCAATCGCGACTGGAGCTCTTCTCGAAGAGGTCCGGATCGATGTAGGGGAAAATGGCCGGACCTCCGACGGTGAGGTCGAGCGTGCCGGCGGTCGCCATGATGTGGTCGCGGATCACCTCGGCTTCGAGCCGCACACGCGGCATCCGCCAGAACATCCGGTTCTCCGGATCAATCTGATGGTTCGCGTGGGTATCCATGCTGCCCATCTGATACGCCTGTGACGTCAGCATCAGCCGATGCATCGCCTTCATGCTCCAGCCGCGCTCCACGAACTCGACAGCCAGCCAGTCCAGCAGTGCCGGGTGCGACGGCGCCTCCCCCATCACGCCAAAACTGCTCGGCGTGCGCACAATGCCTTCGCCGAAGTGGTGCTGCCACAACCGGTTCACCATCACGCGCGCGGTCAGCGGGTTGTCCTTCGTGACCAGCCACTCTGCAAATCCCCGACGCCGCCAACTCGACGTCGCGTCAGGCGGAGGCTCGGGGAAGGCCCACTCACCGCGGTGGGCGACCGACAGCACACCGGGTGTGACGGCCGACCCCGGAGCATCCGGACTCCCGCGATGCAGGAAGTGCACCGGTTCCGGCTCCCGGCCCTGTTCCCCAATGGCCCGCGCTGCCGGCAACCGGCGCGGCCTCTGCCTGTCAAGCACCGCGATTTCCGCTTTCACGGCCGCGTGCTGCGCCTGCACCTCCTCGGGCATCAGTTCGAGGAGGTGTTCCTCACGGACGAGCTTGCAGCGACGAGAGGCCCAGCGTGTCCTCGATCTGGCGCACGTTGAGCTTCTGCCCTTCTGTCCGTGTGTCCTCGGGCGTGTGCCACGCCGTCTGCAGGTACTCGGGCAACTTCGCGATTTCGCGGTCGATGATGATCTGGTGATACGGCTGCTCGATCTCGGTCTTCTTCGTGCGCAGGGGCTTGAGCTGCGCCTCGATCTGCGCGGTCGCCTCACGGTGTGCGGCCACCTCGTGGGACGGCACCAGCGCATGTTCCACGCTGGTCGTCGGATAAAAGATGGACTGGATGCGGTAGTAGTCCATCTGCGGAATGGGATCGAACTTGTGGTTGTGGCAGCGCGCGCAGCTGACCGTCGTGCCCAGGAACGTGAGCGTGGTCGTCGCCACCAGGTCGTCCACGGCATCCAGCCGATTGCCGCCGCCTTCGGGGCCCAGGCGCAGGAACCCCGTGGCGATCATGGCCTCATCCGAGTCAGGCGCGATTTCATCACCCGCCAACTGCTCCTGCACGAACCGGTCGTAGGGCTTGTCGGTATTGAACGCGTCGATGAGGTAATCGCGGTAGAGATACATCTCGGGACGATCCCTGTCGAACTCGTAGCCGCCGGAGTCGGCGTAGCGCACGAGGTCCATCCAGTGCCGCGCCCAGCGTTCGCCGTAATGCGGGGAGGCCAGCAGCGTGTCGACCAGCCTCGGCCACGCGTCCGGCGACGTGTCCTGCACAAACGCCTCCGTCTGCGCAGGCGTCGGCGGCAGGCCGAGCACGTCGAGGTAGGCGCGTCGCACCAGCGTACGTCGGTCAGCCGGTGCCACCGGCGTCAGGCCCTTGCCGGTCATCGCGTCGAGCAGGAACGCGTCAATCGGATTCGCGTTCCACCCCGCACGGTCCACCGACGGCACCGTCGGGCGCACGGCCGGCACGTAGGCCCAGTAGGTCCGTTCCTCTTCGGTGATGGGGCGCAGTTCGCGCGCGCGCAGGGCGTCCACGTCTGCAACGGCTTCGCCCATCGCCTCGGGCACCGTCGCCAGTGAGCCACCCGCCTCAATCCACAGACGAATCGTGCGCAGCGTGGCCTCGGGCAACCGCTCCGCATCCTCCGGCATCCAGATGTCTCCGTCGTGCATCACCGCTTTGTAAAGCAGGCTCTCGGCCGGTTTGTGGGCCACCACCGTGCGGCCGTTGCGGCCGCCCTTCTGCAGACCCTCTTCCGTCCGCAGATCCAGGCCACCTTCTTTGGCGGCGCCGTGGCACTCGACACACTGCGTGCGGAAGATCTCGTAGACGTCCTTCGCCAGTTCGTCCGCGCTCCGCGCGTCCTGTCCGGCTTCCAGATCCTGGACCATCGAGAAGGCTCCAGGTGCACCAGCGGCACGCCCGACCACAACCGCGCCCCACAGCAGGGCGATGGCGGTGCCGACAACAACACGTCTGCGGCCGAACATCAGTCGACTCATCCAGTGGCTCTCCAAGGTGATCTGTACGAATTCGCCCAGATTGTAACGTACGGTATCGTCTTGCCCATGGTGGCGCACGTGCCGGATCCCGCTGGGCGATTTGAACAAAGCTTGTTTATCAATGCCACACCGGCCACTGTGTTCGCGTGTTTCTTCGACCATGCCGCGCTGAAAATCTGGTGGCAGGCGGTCAACGCGGTCGTGACACCCGTGCCCTTCGGCGTGTTTGCGATTGAATGGACGCAGACCCCGTATCGCGATGACCTGCTCGGCCCCCTGGGCGGCGTCTTCCACGGCACCGTCGTGGATGTTCGGCCAGGGCAACAGCTGCTGGTGGCCGACTGCTGGTGGATTCCCCCCGAGGGGGATGCACTCGGCCCGATGGCGCTGCACGTGAGTTGTCAGGCCGAGGGCGACGGGTGCCGGCTCACCGTACGGCAGGATGGTTACGACCCGTCGCCGCGCTGGCGGCGCTACTACGCCGTCGTGTCACGGGGCTGGCAGCTGTCACTGACCGCCCTGCGCCGACACTGCGAGACCCCACGAACCACGGACTGAGGACTGCGGACTGCGGACTGCGGACTGCGGACTGATTACATCTGCTCAACAGTCAGGTAGTTGCTCGCGTCGTGTGTAAGCTCAGCGTGCATCGCGACAAATACGACCGTACTTCCTGCAGGCACCATCGATCCAGCCAGCAGCGTCTCCCGGACAGCGACCAGCGTGGCCGCCTCGGTGACAATCGGCGTCACGCCCCAGACCAGTCCGAGTCGCGCCGCCGTCTGTGGATTGGCCGTGGCGGCGATGATCCGTGCCGACGGTCGCAGCGCCGACAGCAGTCGCGGGGTCATGCCGGCTTTGGTCACCGCCACAATCGCGGCCGCCCCGGCACGGGCGGCCAGTGCCACCGCTGCTTCACACAAGGCGAGCCCATGCTGGGTCGCACGAATATGGTCGGTCGCATGCCGACCCGGGTCCACACGCCCGGCGCGTGCAGCCGCCCGCTCGGCCTCGGTGATAATCGCGGACAACGTCGCCACCGTGCGCACCGGGTACTGCCCCACCGCCGTTTCGCCCGACAACATGATCGTGTCGGCACCTTCGTCCACCGCATGCGCCGCGTCCGTCACTTCGGCACGGGTTGGACGCGGGGACGAGCGCATCGACTCCAACACTTCGGTGGCGACAATCACCGGGACGCCGCGACGCCGCGCCTCTTGAATCACCAGCTTTTGCACGGCCGGCACCGTCTCCAGCGGCAGTTCGATGCCGAGGTCGCCTCGGGCCACCATGATGCCGTCACTGACATTCACAATGTCCCGAATGCGTTCGACCGCCAACGGTCGTTCGATCTTCGCCACGATGGGCAGGTCAGGAGCCCCGGCCGCACGTGCGGCCGCACGCGCCTCCAGAATGTCGTCGGGTGACTGCACAAAACTGAGCGCCACCGTGTCGACCCCCATGGCCACACCCGCACGCAGGTCCGCGTGGTCCTTGGCGGTCAGCGCCGGTGTGTGGACGGCACTGCCGGGCACATGAATCCCCTTCCGGCTGTCGAGCCATCCACCTTCGATGACCTGCGTCGTGAGCACCCCGGGCTGCACATCAGTCACCACCACTTCCAGCCGACCATCGTCAATCAACAGTCGCTGCCCTGGTGAGACCGACGAAAACAACGGGGCGAACGTGCAGCCCACCACCCCTGGCTGGTCTGGCGGCGTCTCGCCATGCACAATGCGCAGCGAATCGCCCGCCTCCAGCAGGAGGGGCTGTGCGAGTTGTCCCGTGCGAATCTTGGGACCGCCCAGGTCCTGCAGCACCGTAATCACGCGGCCGACACGCGCGGCTTCCGCCCGGGCGATGCGACAGGCCGCCTGGTGCACCTCGACATTCCCGTGGGAAAAGTTGAGGCGCACCGCATCGGCACCCGCCAGAATGATCTCGCCAATGGTGGCTGGATCCGAGGTGGCCGGCCCCAGGGTCGCCAGAATTCGTGTTCGTCTTTTCGTCACAGTGATAGAGCCAGCGTACAATCAGTGTTCACACACGGGCAAGTACCCACAGCCAGCGGTACACCCTGCAGGAGTCATTCAACGTGGGTAAACGTCTTCTTGGTCTCACACTCGCGTGTCTGGTGCTGATCGCGGCACCGGCGTGCGCACAATCCTCGGAAATCGAAGCACTGCGCAAGGAGATTGCCGACCTGCGCGAGGACCTGGCGAGCCTGCGGGCGAGCCTGGGTCGCGCACGTCCGATCATCGATCTGACACAGGGCCATCAGAAGGGCAGCCCGGATGCGGTGGTTGCCCTCATCGAGTTCTCCGACTACGAATGCCCGTTCTGCATCCGGCACTCACGCGAGACGATGCCGTTGATTGAGAAGAACTACATCAGCACCGGCAAGGTGTTGTACGGCTTCCGCGACTTCCCGATCGACCAGTTGCACCCCCAGGCCATTCGTGCGCACGAAGCTGCCCAGTGTGCCGGCGATCAACAGAAGTACTGGGAGATGCACGCCCGCATGTTCGGCCAGCCGTCACAACACACGCCGGAACTGCTCGAACGGGCAGGCACCGAGGTGGGCCTCGATCTCGGGGCGTTCCGTGCCTGCATGGCCGCAGGCACCCACACCGCCGCCATTCGTCAGACCGTGGCGCAGGCGGAAAGTTTTGGCGCGAACGGCACGCCGGCGTTTTTCATCGGCATTATCGACAAGACCACCAACACCGTCCGCATCACACGGGCGATGAGTGGAGCGCTGCCGTTTGCGCAGTTTGCGCAGGCACTGGAAGGCGCGCTGGCGGCGGCGAACAAATAAAAGACTACTCCGTCAGCACTCCCCAAGTGCCAGCAGCAGAGCTGTTGACATGAAGGAGGTGAAGGTCGTGATGGTCGTGAAGAAATGCCTGTCATTGATCCGACTTACGCCCAGGGATCCACCAAGGCCTTCGGAATCGCGAGGGACTCGGCGATTCTGAGGGCGTCGTTGATCTGGCCGAGACCGAAGGTCTGTGCGCCGATGCGGTGCCACGGCACCACGTGCTGGTAACGTTCAAGCGCGCGCAAGCCACGTAAGAAGTGGCCGACTTCACTGCCCCAGCAGCCACGAATGTCGAGGTGTTTGCGGTTGATGTGTTCGTGCGCGTTGATGCGGCTGTCTCCGGCGTTGGTGTAGTGCCCAGCGATCACGTACGCGCCGCCGTTGCGTGCCAGCCTGACGCCTTCCTCAAAGGCCAGCGCCGAGCCGGCCGCTTCAATCACCACATCCGCGCCAAGGCCACCGGTCAGCGCCAGCACGCGCTCCAGACGCTCCTCGGGTGTGGTGCTGTCGAGGTCCACCGTCACGTCCGCCCCCATGTCGGTGGCCAACGCGAGCCGTGACGCCGGGCCGCCGATCAGAATCACCTGCCCCGCTCCCGACTGGCGCGCGAGCGCGGCCGCACTCAAACCCACGGCGCCGGCGCCTTGCACGACCACCGTGTCGCCCAGCACGATGCGCGATCGCTCGATGATGTGCACCGCGGTCATCAGTCCACATCCACCGCCGATGTACGCGTCGAACGACACCGCATCGGGCAGGCGCGCGACGATCACCCCGGGTTCGAGATAGACCTTCTGCGCCCAGCCACCAAAGAGGCCCTCGGTCGCGGAATCGGTGATGCCGTACACACGACGCGACGCGCACCGCGTGGGCGTGCGGTGCGCCGTACACGCCAAACACCGGCCACAGGTGCGATGCACGTCAAAAAACGCGAGACGATCCCCTTCACGGAGCGGACGCCCCTCCACGTCGTTGAGCGGCCCCCGCGCTTTGTCCAGCGTCCCCGTCGTCACGTGTCCTGGAATGATGGGATACGGCACGCCGGAGAGCCGACCGTGCCACAAGTGGACGTCGGTGCCGCACACCTCCGACCGGGTCGTGCGCAGCAGCGCGCCCCCGGCGGGCAACTCGGGTTCGGCGAACTCGCGAATTTCGACAGGCACATTGGGCGCCGGCATGACGGCAGCAAGGACGGGCTGAGGCATCCGGTAAACTCTATCCCGATGTCCTACCCCGCCAGCCTGGTCGAGGCCGCCGCCGCTTTGCGGAGCAGACGTTTCACCGCATGCCAGCTGCTGGATGCCACGCTTCACGCCATTGAGCTGCGCGGCGCCGCGTCGCACGCGTTCATTCGTGTGGACGCTGAACTCGCGCGTGACGCCGCCGCGACGGCGGATGCCGAGATGGCCGACGGCCAGGACCGCGGACCGCTGCACGGACTGCCCATCTCGCTGAAGGATTTGATCGACGTGGCCGGCCAGCCGACCACCGCCGCGTCCAAGGTCTTCGCCGACCGTGTCGCCACCCACGACGCCACGGTCACCGCCCGACTCAAGGCGGCCGGAGCCGTGCTGATTGGCAAGACGAACCTGCACGAGTTCGCCCTGGGCACCACCTCGGAAGACTCCGCGTTTGGTCCCGTACTCAACCCGCGCGATCTCACACGTGCGGCCGGCGGCTCAAGCGGGGGCTCTGCCGTCGCCGTGGCCACCGGCATGGGCCTCGCGTCTGTCGGCACCGACACAGGTGGCTCCGTGCGTATTCCCGCCGCCGCGTGTGGGGTGGTCGGCCTCAAGGCGTCCCGCGACGACATTCCGATCAACGGGGTCATTCCGCTCAGCCTCACACTCGACCACGTGGGTCCACTCACGCGCACAGTGCAGGACGCCGCCTGGATGTGGTCGGTGATGGCCGGACAACCGATGCACACCGTCACGCCGGCGTCGCCGCGCACGTTGCGTCTGGCCGTGCTTGGCGGCTATTTCGCGGAGCCACTGGACGAGGAGGTGCGCAAGGCCTTCACTCGTGGCCTCGCGTCGCTCACCGCCGCAGGAGTGCAAATCGAGACGGTGGAATTCGAGGACGCTGCGCACATCACCGAGACGTACGTGCACCTCGTGCTCCCCGAAGGGGCCGCGTGGCACGCACCGTGGCTGGATGCCTGCGCCGACCTCTATTCACCCGTCGTCCGCGATCGCCTGCTCGCCGGGCGCGACATCGCGGCGACGGACTACATCGCCGCGCGACAACGCCGACTGCAGATGCGGCACGCCGTCGACCGCCTGCTCGCCTCGGTGGACGGGCTCATCCTGCCGACGCTGCCGATTGTGGCCCCGGTGTCCGGCGTGCCCGACGTCACGATCGGCGACGTCACGCTCCCGGTGCGGGCGGCCATGCTCAAACACACACAACTGTTCAACATCACCGGGCACCCGGCGATCTCGCTGCCGCTGGCCACGCCCGGTCTTCCTGTCGGGCTGCAACTGGTGGGCCCCTACGGCGCCACGACGCGCCTGCTCGACTTGGCCGCAACCTGCGAACCACTCCTATGCCGATGACACATCTCTCCGTCACCGAGGCCCATGCCGCCCAGGCGCGGGGCCTTGTCTACGTCGACGTCCGCTCCACAGAGGAATTCGCGCTGGGCCATCCGGTTGGTGCGATCAACGTGCCGCTGGTCGAACCGGATGAAGATACCGGACAGACGCTGCCCAATCCCGACTTCGTGCGCGTCATGACGACCAACTTCGATCCCGACACGCCGCTGCTGATCGGCTGCCGGACCGGAGGGCGCTCCGTCCGTGCCTCGCAAATGCTCGAAGTGTTCGGCTTCTCGAATCTCATCAACGTCAAAGGCGGCTTTGTCGGGTGGACGACGTGTGAACTCCCGATCGCGACCACGCCGCAGCCGGGCCACGCGTGGACGGAGCAACTCGCGAAGGCAGACGAGGCAGACCTGCTAGGCGGACAGTAGTGCGTTTTCACCATGAGGTTCCATGAGGATCCATGAGGAAATACCTGTCAGCGACAGCGAGGGTTGGGGGCCAGGCGTAGCCTGGCCGTGCGGGTAGAGGACGATCGTGAACGAAAAAGACGTCGGGTGCCTTTTCTGCACTGAGCGCTAGCGAAAAGGTACCCGACGTCTTTTTCGTTCACGACCGTCCTCTACCCGCAGCTGCCGCCTTTGGCGGCACCCAACCCGTGACACAGCCAGTGGCTCAACCCAGTCGTGCCTTCCTTCACGACCATCACGCTCTTCACCACCTTCATGTTGAAAGCTCCTGCATTTCCTCATGGATCCTCATGGAACCTCATGGAACCTCATGGTGGATAGTCAGGGCTAGTCCTGCAAATGTCAGTCGACCCAGTAGCCCGGTCGAGCCGTAACCGTGGCTCCGCGACGATTGACCTTCACACCCACCTCGTGCCAGCCCTTCCCGGGCGGAAGGGGATACGAGATTTCGTATCGAGTACGAAGCCGTCTGAGCGTGTGCTCCATCAGTGCCTTCGGATCACCGTCGCCGAGATTCACGGCCACGCCGCCGCTGTCCTTGGCGAGCGAACGAAGGGAGACGGGAAAGACTGTTCCAGATGCAGTCGCGACCGCGACGTCGCTTAGACGGCGGCCTGTGCTGGTTACCGCGACCGCGTGCATGTCTTCACGGATCGTCACCGGGGCGCCGACAAGGACGAAGGCAGGCCCAAGACGCCGTGCGAGCGCTGTCAGCCGATCGAAGGATGTGGTGCTCCTGAAATCGGCACCGTTGGTGAACGCCAGCAGCGCCCGTCGTCTACCCGGAGTCCCCTCTGCGATGCTCGCCAGGGCGACCACCATCGCGTCGAAGACGGCGGCATCGATTCGGCCCTGCCGTGCCGTCTCGTCGAACCTGACGGGACCGGCCTCAAGAGGTCGAACCCTTCTCGGCGGCGCGGAAGCCACGGTCAGGCTGACGCGGTCGCGTTCCTCGACCAGTTCCTCGAAGGCCGTCATCGCTTGTGAGATCAGCGCGAGCTGACCAGGAGCGATCTGTGCGATCGAGGCCAAGGGCTGAACCACCACCGCCAGGTCCAACGGCGTGTCGACCAGTTCGTCCACCGACACGTCCTGGCGCCGACCGTTGTCGGTCACCTCGAAGTCCCGCGCCGACAGGCCCAGAATCACGCCCCGGTCGTTCATCACGTCAATCTCGAAACGAACCACCTCGACGGCCGTGGAAAATCTAGGCTGCTGCGGCTGCTGCGCCTGCTGCGCAAGCCCGGCACCGAGGAGCAGCGCCAGCAGCCCGATCGTCTTCATTTGACACCCGCCACGATTCTGGCCGCGAGTTGCTCATCAACAGCCTTCGTCACGATTCGACAGGGATAGAGGTAATAGGGATCGTTGCTGTCGACCTCCGCCAGACTGAGGGACTGTAGGGAACCCACGGATGCCAGACCGATTGCGGCTGCGGCGGAGGCCGGGTGAATCGCCTGTGCCCGCTTGTACCAAACGGCCGCCAACGCAAGGTCCGACTTGACGGCAGCCACCTCGGCGCGACTGACGGCGGACAGGTACGCCAGCAGCGGGTTTGAAGAGTCAGACGCCAGTGCCTCAAGCGTCTTCGCCGCCGCCGCATCCGACCTCGCGCGAATTCTGGCGGCGCGGAAGCGCGCCTCGTGGAGGTCGGGGTCACGTTGCAGCGCACGCTCGAAGGCCTCGACGGCGCGCCCTGGTCGGCCGTCGGCAAGGTCGAAGAAAAAGGGCGTGGACTTTTCGCCGCGAAGTACCGGAGTGCGAACCCCCGTCATTCGGCCGAGGCAATCGAAGAGCACACCCTCGGCGAGATACGGTGCGGCGCCTGCGCCCCGTTCGTCCTTCCACGTCCTTGCGGCGGACTCCCACCGGAGAAACGCGGCACCAACCTCGTCGTTCAGCGTTCCTACGAGCACACCCTTGGAGAGGTCACCGACCTTCAACGCCCATTCGGTCGCAAGGCTGTTGACGCGCTCCTGGCGTTCCTGCTGCTGGGTGACGGGGGGTAAGCCCTGGGCCTGTGCGCCGCCGTAGAGGCAGAAGGCCCACAGACCCAAGGCGATGCCTCTGGCCCTGACAGTCATGGCTGGACCGTATCACAAGCGCCTCGGGGACCGTGTTTCGGTCAATGAGGCTCAAAGGGGGGCGGTGCAGCTACAGATATTTAAAGATGCCCTTGAGGGCGTCGACGATGACCGAGCCGAGGGCCTGCATGGCGGGGGCGACGTCGCCCTGTGACAGGCGAGACACGGAATCGGCCACCGTCACCGGATCGGTGAGCAGAAGCCACACCGTGGCGGCCGCCATCGTGGCGGCTACTAACCCGATGATCCCCATCAGGCTGACGCTCCACCGGGCAACGCTCATGACGCGAATCAGTCTAGCAGGTGAGCACGATCTTTCCGAAGGGGTGTCCGGCTTCGAGACGGGTGTGCGCGGCGGCCGCCTCCGCAAGCGGAAACGTGGAGTCAATCACTGGCGCGTACCAGCCTCGGAAGAACCCGTCGGACGCCTGAATCAGCTCCGATTTGGCGCCCATGTAGGAGCCGATAAACGTGAGCTGACGGGCAAACAGGTGACGCAGGTCGAGCGTGGCATCAAATCCACTCGTCGCGCCACACGTCACCAGGCGGCCACCAGTCTTGAGGCTCCGCACGCTGGACTCCCACGTAGCGACGCCGACGTGTTCGATCACCAGATCCACGCCGCGGCCGTCGGTCACTGCCTTGACGCGCTTGGCGACATCCTCGACGGTTGAGTCGATCACCACATCCGCGCCGAGCGCCTGCGCCCGTGCGCACTTCTCTTCGCCGCGCACCGTCGCAATCACGCGCGCCCGGGCCGTCTTCGCGAGTTGCACGGCCGCTTGCCCCACACCACTGCCCGCCGCCACCACCAATACCGTGTCTGCCGACGTGAGCGCGCCACCGGCGTAGAGCATGTGCCAGGCCGTCAGAAACGTGAGGGGGAACGCAGCGGCCGACACAAAGTCAATGTGATCAGGAATCGGAATGATGTTGGCAGCCGGCACGGCCACTAGTTCCGCGTACCCGCCATCCGACTGATACCCGAGCACGTCATAGGCCCGGCACAGGAAATCACGGCCACCGAGGCACGCCGCACACCGACCGCAACTCAGGCCCGGCTGCACCATCACGCGTTGGCCCGGTGTCAGGCCTGTCACGTCCGCACCCACCTCGGCGATCGTGCCGGCGACATCTGCCCCTGAAATGTGCGGCATGGGCAGGCGCACACGATCAATGCCGCGTCGCTGCCACAGGTCCAGATGATTGAGCGCACAGGCGTGCACACGCACCACCACCCACCCTGGACGAACGACTGGATCAGGCGCTACCTCAAATCGCAACACCTCGGGGCCACCGTGTGCGTGGAAGCGAATCGCGTTCATCGCGGACTGATCTCCTCGACGTCCTCCACCAGCTCGACCGGACGACCAAATTCCTCCAGCTGGTCACGCCAGGTGGTGCCGTCACCCACCAGCACGATCGACGCGTCCTGCGGACGGACGTATACCGCGGCGGCCGCAGACACATCAGCCGCCGTCACCGCCTCGACGCCAGGTACATATCGTTCGAACGTATCTTCCGGCAACCCGAAGGTCGCCAGTCGCGCCGCGGCATGCGCCAGATGGGCCGGCGTCTCGAAGTGCCGCACATAGCCGCGCGTGAGCGACGACTTGGCACGCGCCAGTTCGTCACCATCGGCTGGACGTTCCCCACCCACCGCCGCGAACTCCGACAGGATCTCGCGCACCACCAGCGGCGTGGCATCCGCCTGCACGGCGGTGTCACACGAAAACGCACCGCCGTCCACGCGGAAGTCAAAACCCGTGTGCGCGCCGTACGTGAGGCCGCGCGCTTCCCGCAGATTCAGGTTAATCCGGCTGGTGAACTGTCCACCGAGCACCGCATTCAAGGTGACCAGCGCATGGTAGCTGTCCACGTGTCGGGAGGGCCCCTGGTGGCCCACGCGCACTTCGGTTTGTGGCGAACCCGGCCGATGCACAAGCCACACCCGTGGCGTCTGTGGCACCAACCGCCGCGACGCAGCGCGACGGCCATTCGACGTGGGTGCCGGCCATCGTGCGGCATGACGTGCCACCACGTCGTGTACCACGTCGGCATCCACCGCTCCGGCCACCACACAGGTCGCGCCGACCGGTGTCACGACGCGCGCATGGAACGCACGCACATCGTCGAGCGTGAATCCCTCCAACGCCGCGGTGGTGCCCAGCGTGCTGTGCCCGTACGGATGGGCGCCAAACACCCCGCGCAGCAACACGCGGTCCGCAATCGCGGAGGCGGAACTGCGCAACTGTCGCAACCGGTTGACGCGCATTTCGACCACACGCAGAAAGTCTGCTTCGTCGAATCGAGGACGCGCCACGATGTCCATCAACAGATCCACTGCTGGTTCAAAGTGGCGTGACAACACCGTCAACGACAGGGTCGTCACATCAGGGCCGATATCCACGGACAACTCGGTGCCGAGTGCGGCGAACGCTTCGGCCAGTCCGATCGCATCGCGATCGCCGGCACCTTCGTCGAACAAGTCTGCCGTCACACCGGCCAGCCCAAGCAGGTCGGCGGGATCATGCCTGGAGCCGAATGGCACCACCAGCGCAATCGTCGCGACCGGCAGAGCCGTGTGGGGGATCGTCCAGACGGCCAGGCCCGTGTCGAGCACGGCCTTCTGCATGGTCGGAAACCGCACCGCCACGGGGTCGCCGGGCGTGGGGGGAATAAACCGCGTGCTCATGTCGTCACCACCGCCGGCGTGCTGTCGGGCAACGCGGCCGTGAAGCGCCCCGTGGGCACCACCGACAACATCGTCGCCAGTTCCGGTCGCAGCCAGCGCGCCACTGCGTCGCGCACATCCTCGCGCGTCAGGCGCAGAAAGCGCTGCAGGTCGTCAGCGAAATAGGATGGGGAGCCCGTATAGACGTTGTACGCGTTGAGCTGATCGGCCTTGCCGCCAAATCCCCCCAGTGTCTGCAGCCGCGCCATGAAGGCGCTCTCGGCCTGCACCCGCGACCGTTCCAGTTCATCAGCGGACGGTCCTTCACTGGCCAGACGCGCCAGTTCGTCCACGACGGCCTGTCGCAGCTCGTCGAGCATGACGTCGGGTGCGCCGGTGGCCACGATCTGAAACAGGCTGCCCAACTCACGCGACCCTTGTGCAGCGCCCAGTTCGGCCGCACGGCGCCGATCATGAATCAACGTGCGGTACAACCGCGACGTGCGCCCGTTCGCCATCACATCAGCCGCCACATCCAGTGCCGCATCGTCGGCACTGAAGAGCGGCGGCGATGGCCACAACATGTAGAGGCGCGGCAACTCCACGCGATCTTCGAGCACGAGTCGACGCGCCACGGCCTCCGCCGGTCGTGGCGTGAGTGGTGCGACATCGGGACCCGCAGGAATCTCGCCAAACAACCGCTCGGCCATACCGATGGCCGCGTCCACATCCACGTCACCCGCGATCGCCAGCGAGGCATTACCCGGATGGTAATACCGCGAGAAGAACGCACGCGCGTCGTCAACCGTCGTGGCGCGCAGGTCGGTGGGATACCCAATCGTCGGCCAGTGGTACGGATGGTCTGCCGGATACATCGCCTCCGACAGCGCAAAGTAGGCCAGCCCGTAGGGCCGATTCTCATACGTCTGTCGTCGTTCGTTGAGCACCACCTCGCGCTCGGTCTCGAACCGCTCGTCGGTCAGCGCCGGCAACAACCAGCCCATGCGATCGGCTTCCATCCACAGCGCGAGTTCGGCCGCGCCCGCGGGCACCACCGCCCAGTAGTTGGTGCGATCGGCGCTGGTGGACCCATTGAGTGATCCGCCCGCTTCCTGCAACGGTTCAAAAAATCCCCGCGGCTGATGTTCGGCACCCTTGAACATCAGGTGCTCAAACAGGTGCGCGAGCCCCGTGCGTCCAGGCGCTTCGTTTTTTGACCCGACGTGGTACCAGAGATTCACCGCCACGAGTGGCTGGTGTCGATCCTGGTGCACGATGACGTCGAGACCATTCGCGAGCGTGTGCTTCGTGAATGGAATCACGTGACCTGCATCAGGGGAATCGCCTTGCGGGCATAGGATGCGATCGACACCTGCTGTGCCACGCGCTCGGCCGCCGCCACCAGGGCTGTCGCCGCAGGCGACCCAGGGTCGGAGACGACGACGGGTGTGCCGGCATCGCCGCCGACACGCACTTTTTCAGCGAGCGGAATACGTCCGAGGAACGGAATCCCCAGTTCGGTGGCCATCGCCTCACCGCCCCCCTTGCCGAAGATGTCCGCCTCGCGGCCACACCCCGCGCACTCGAAGTGGCTCATGTTTTCGATCACGCCGATCACCGGGATGTTCAGCTTCTGATACATCTTCACGGCGCGACGCGTATCGGCCACGGACACCGTCTGGGGCGTGGTCACCACCACCGCACCGGCGACAGGTACCGTCTGGCTCAGGCTCAGCGCCACGTCACCGGTGCCGGGCGGCATGTCGACGATGAGATAGTCCACGTCGGACCATTTCACGTCACGGAAGAACTGCTGGATGGCGCCGTGCAGCATCGGACCGCGCCAGATCACCGGCGCATCGTCCTGGGTCAGAAACCCCATCGAGACTGCCTGAATGCCGAACGCTTCGGCCGGCAGAATTTTGTCGCCGTCCTGTTCGAGGCGACGACCGCGCTCGAAGCCAAGCATGATCGGAATGTTGGGGCCGTACATGTCGCCGTCGAGCAACGCCACGCGGCTGCCGGCGCGCGCGAGTGCGACCGCCAGATTTACGGCGACGGTGGTCTTGCCGACGCCACCTTTGCCCGCACCGACCGCGATGATGTTCTTGACCCCGTCCACCGCCGCGCGGCCGGCCTCGGGTCGCCCGGCAGCGCGCACCTGCGAGGTCATGTTGATGTCGACCTGCGTCACGCCAGGCAAGGCGGCCACGGCGGCACGCGCCTGATCACGCAGTAGGTCCTTGACTGGACACGCCGGCGTCGTGAGTTCCACGTCGAACGCCACACGACCGCCGTCAATGTGCACGTTCTTGACGAACCCCAGGGTCACGATATCGCGATGCAGATCAGGATCCTGCACGACGCGCAGGGATTCGAGGACGGACGACTCAGACACAGGCATACAGCGATTCTACTTGCTGGACATCGCGTGTGCGAGATCACCGATATACGGCAACCGGTACGCCTCCCCCATCACGGCCTTGGCCATCAGCAGAATCCACAAAAAAAAGACCGCAGTCCAGTACAGACCACGCACCGGCGCCATGTCCCCGATGATCGGCACCGTAGGCAACACCAGCCCAATCAGGGCCACTGCGGCAAAGGTCAGCACGGACTGCATGGCGTGGAAGCGGATGTACTGGTCCTGCTTTTCGTAGACGAGCACCACGGCGCCCGACAGCATCCCCAGTGCGTACGAGAGTGCCGCCCACAGCCGGGGATCCCGGGCCATGGGTCTCATGATGACCTGAGGGCCCGTCCGAACACCCGCCGCGCGTCGTTGTTGAGGAGCACCCAGAATGTGTACATGCCCAGCGCCGTGCCGAACGGCACGACCACCAGCGTTGGGACGGCCAGAAGCAGGGCGCTGTGACGTGCGCGCTGTCGGGTCTGTCTGAGGAACCAGCCGGTCAGGGCGCTGGCCGCACCCACGGCCAGCAGCACGCCGGCCACTGTCAGCAGCAGGCCGAGCGCGGCGCGTTCACCGAGTCCGAAGGCGTCACCCACCATCGCCTCTCGCGCCCCGACAGCAAGAATGACCAGCGAGGTGCCCGTGAGCAGGCCGAAGCCACCCCACACCAGGTACAGCCAGCCGAGGACGTCGATGTGCAACCGCATGGTCGCCTCAGGACTCTCGTCGAAAAATGAAGGAAAACCTCAGCGGGCGCCGAGCGTCGACATCAGTTCGCGACGTTCGTCGGCCTCGAGACCATCGAGATCCAGCGTGTTCTCGCACTCGTCGCACAACAGTTCAAACAACGCAGGCCGGCCCTCTTCCAGAGGCGGTTGCACCTGGCCGTCAACCACCCGCACCAGATGCATCTGGAGGGTCTTGGCCAGGAAGGTTTCGGCGTTACCGCAATTCGGACACGTGAGTGACATCGGCATGAGTGTATCTCAGTCCCCGCGCGGGGAATACACGACTTCGCCACGAATTGGTACATCCGAATATTGCGCACGCAGGGCGGCCAGATAGGTCTCCAGCTGGGCCTGATGTTCAGGCCGCGGCGCGCCGGTCTTGATCTCCACCACGGTCATGGCGCCGGACGGTTCCACCACGAGGCAGTCAATCGAGCCCCTGACAACCACGGGCGGTTCCCCGGACGACATGGGAGGACGCCACGAGAATGCGGTTTCATACCAGCAGGTGCCGCTGGTCAGGAGTTCGGTCAGCCGTGTCCGGTTTCTCAGTGCCTCGGCGGCGTCCACGACCGCACGGGCCAGGACGCCGGGGTCGTGCACATCCACCAATTCCTCCGGCCGCACCAGGCGACCATAGACCTCCGCCCACTCGTCCGGGCTGGGGCGCCGGGTACCCGCCCACTGCAGCAACCGGTGCACCAACGTGCCGGCAATCCGCTCCTCGGTTCGAGAGCGCCCGGTCTCGTGGCCCGACACCGTCGGCGGCACAGGGATATCCACGGCCTCGGTCTCCGCACGCCGATACATGGTGGCCTGTTGCACCAGCCCCGACGGGCGCAACGGTTCCCGGTCCACCACCCGTGTATCCGCGCCGGACTCGCGCGCCGGATCCGGGCGCTCCACGACAGCGTCGGGTCGGCAGACACGGAGTGCAAATCGCTGCCCTGGCGCCTCCCAGAACACCTCATCCACTCCGGGCGCTGCCGACGCCGCTTTCGGAAACACGTCCCGCAGTGACGGCGGAAACAACCCGGCGAGGCTGCGCGCGGCGTGTTTCAGATACCCGTCCTCATCCACCTGCGCCGCGAGGTACAGCCGATCGCGTGCACGTGTCATCGCCACATACAGCAACCGCCGCAGTTCTTCCGTCTCACGACGGTCTTCAAGTTGTGTCCCGTCGGTGGAGCGGAACGCCACTTCGGGTTCGCCATCCACACTGCGACTGATCACGCTGATGCCCTGATGACGGCCACGACCGGGCGCCTGCAGGTTGACCACAAACACCACGGGAAACTCGAGCCCTTTGGCAGCGTGAATCGTCATCAGCTGCACACAGCCTTTGGCCTCCACGACGGCATTGGATTCATCGCCGGCCCGCAACGTCTCGAAATATTCCGCCAGTCGTCCCAGTGTGGCGTAGCCACGGTTTTCGACGCGGCGAATCAGGCTGCGCACCTTCTTGATGTTCTCGCGCGATTGATCTCTGCGACGGCCCTGCAGCTCGGCTCCATAGGCCGACTCACGCATGACGGTATCAATCAACGCACCCGCCGGCATGCGGTCGGCCATCGCCACCCAGCGCGGCACGTCGCGCCGCGCCTGCTGCAGCAACTGCACATCGGCGGCATCGAGGTCGTCAGGCAGCGGTGCGGTGCATGCCAACGCGGCCGCCAGCCCCCCCGGTGCCAACCGTGCGAGCGCGACGTCGGAAATACGCACGAACCGCGACCGCAGCAGCTCGGCCGCGCGCAAGTCAGAGTCGGGCTGCGACAAGTAGCGCAGCAACGCCTGCAGATCCTGCACTTCCGGCGCGTCGAAAAACCCAAGGCCCTTGTACACGTAGGTCCGAATGCCGCGGCGCTCCAACGCGTCTTCGAACACCTGGTGCCCCGCACGTGCGCGAAACAGAATGGCGATGTCATCGGGCCGCGCACCACGCGGCGGACCATCTTTGTCGCGCACCGTCACGTGCGTCAGAATGTGGGCAATTTCGGCACCCACCGCCTCAGCGGCCGCCTGAATCGAGGGCTGCGCCACCACACCCAACACGGGCACACCGTCCCGCCGCGCCCCATCGTCGACCGCCGTGACGGGAAATCGATCGGTGTCGCGGTAGGCAAACCGTTCGTCGAGATCCGGGTCGCCTTCCATCGACGTCGACAGCAGATTCACAAACGCGAGCAGCCCCGGCACCGAGCGGAAGTTGGTCGAGATCGCCTGCCGTACACGACGACCGGGCCGCAGCGCGGAGATGCGACGCGCCGCCTCGTCGAGTAACACCACCTCGGCATGGCGGAAACGATAGATGGACTGCTTGCGGTCCCCCACAATAAAGATCGAGGTCGGGCCGTCCACCACGCCCTCGCCTTCTCCCCATGCGTCCACCAGCAGATCGATGAGGCGCCACTGCTGCCGGCTGGTATCCTGGAACTCATCAACGAGCAGGTGGTGATACCGCGATTGCAGCTTCAGGCGACTGCGCGCAAACTCCTCCTGCCGCGAGAGCAGCTGTACCGCCCGGTCGAGCATGCCGGCAAAATCAAGCACTGAGTGTTCGTCGAGCAGGCGCTGGTATTCCTTCACCACAATGGCGAGCAACGTCTGCAGTCCCAGTGCGAGCAATCCATCGACTTCACGCTCCAACACCTCGATGGCGTCGGCGACGCCGGCGGTCACCGTCACGAACGCCGCTTCATGGCGTTTCTTCGCTGCCGGGTTCGCGTAGTGACCGGCTTTGACGAACGACGCCAGCCGCTTGCGCGGTTTGCCATCCTTGGTCAGGAAGTACCGTTCGAAGCGCCGCACCAGTTGGGGCACGTCGCGCACGGGGATGCGCGCGTCGGGATCGCCAATCCTGACAAGGTCATCGGCGACCCACCGAAACTCCGGTGCGTCGTGCGGACCATCCGCGACCAGCGCGGGCTGCCCGGCCGTGGCCGCGCGCAGGCGGGCGACACACGCGTCCGCCACATCATCGGCGGACCGTCGGACGACCTTGCGCTGCACAAACGTGGCGATGGCCGGCTCGGCAATATGCCGACTGTCGAGCAGGCGCGCCAGCGCGATGCGCAACGTGCGAGGCTTCACCCGCGTGAAGAGCAGACGCAACGGTTCCTGGCGTGTGACCAGCCCACGCGCGATGCGAAGTGTCACGTCCAGCGCTTCGGCCGCAAACCGCGCCATCTCGGTTTCGTCGGCAATATCAAAACCGGGATCCACGTCCGCCTCGAGCGGAAACTCGCGCAGCAGGCCGTAGCAGAACGCATCAATGGTGGCGATCTGAATTTCCGCCAGCGTCGTGGCCGGCACGGCGTCGCGCAATTGACTCAGAATGCGCTCGCGCATTTCCGCCGCCGCTTTTCGCGTGAAGGTGATGGCCAGAATGTGGCGTGGGGAAACACCGTCACGAATCAGACGGACGTACCGATCGACCAGCACCCGGGTCTTGCCCGTGCCGGCGGAGGCTTCCAGTACGACGTGTTCGGCCGGGTCGACGGCGAACGTACGCGCGGCCTGGTCGGGCGGGTCCTGCGACGCAGGCGCCGACCGATCGGGTCCCGCATCAAACAGATTCGGCTGCATCGTCCTCCCACGCATATTCCTTGCGGCAGACACCGGAGTACCGACACCACTCGCACTCACCCGTGTCTTTGGGACGCGGGGGAAACTGTCCCTCTTCAATCCGTGCCACCACGTCGGCGAACACACCGGCGCGCACATCCACGGCCGCGGCGACATCGCCGGCCTTGCCGATCGGCCCCTCGAGTTTGTATTCATCGCCGAAGGCGAGGTACGACGCGGCGGCGATCGGGTGCGACTGCCCATCCTTCGCTTCCAGTTGTTGGCGCACGGCATGGGCGTAGGTCGCGATCTGGATCGAGGTCGACAGATCCGGCATGCGACCCAGTTTGTAGTCGATCACACGGAGGCGACCGTCTGCCAGCACATCCACGCGATCGGCCTTGCCGTTGATCGCGACGGTCACCTGCGTCAGGCCACCAAGGCGCGGGAACTGGAAGGGGCCGACGATCTTCTCTTCGAGCAGGCGGGCGGCGACCTCATCGCCGGCTTCGGCTTCAAGTTCAAAGACCCGTTCGGCCACACCGCGCGCCACGAGCGACCCGAGCAGACGCGTGCTTTCCAGCACCTGATCGGCCTCGGGTAATCGGGCGAGCGTAGACGCGGCCAACGCCGTGAATCGTTCGACGGCCTCGGGCAACAACGCCGGCGTGATCGCGCCGTACCCGGCATCCTGCCAGTCGCGGTAGAACCGTTCGAACAGATCGTGCAGCAGGTTGCCGCGTTCCAGCGGCGTGAGGCCCGCGGAGTCGTCGCGTTCCTCCGGCAGGTTCAGCACCGACTCGGCGAAGTACTTGAACGGACACGTGACATACCGATCGACGCGACTCACGCGGTACTGCTGCGGCGCCTGGGGATCGGACTGACCGCGATAGGCCGGCGTGGTGAGTGCCGGCCGACGGGCCCGCGCCGTGAGCCAGGCAAGTGGCACGGGTTCGAGTGTGGCCTCCGACCCGAGGTTGGCGGCGAGTACCTCATCATCGAAGATCGCCACATCCGGCGGCGGGGCCTCATCCACCGACGGCAGGCCGCCCACGATGTCGAGCATGGGCGAGAGGCCGACCACGGCATCGCCGTCGAGTTGAAACGCGTGCAGGTGCAGCGTACGCGCCGGCAGTCCCGTCAGATCACGAAAAGCCGCCAGTTGGGCCGCCGCGTGGTCGGCGTCCTGCGGCCACCCCAACGACTTGAGCAACCCGGAGGTGTAAAAAATATTGCGGCGTTGGCGCTCGGGCCAGTCCGTATCAACCAGCCCGAGGATGTGCACATGGTCGAACGCGCCGAAGCGGGCGGCCACCGCATCCACCAGATGCACGCCGCTGTATTCCCGCGCCGGGGCAAACGTCTGCGCCTCGAGTCGCTGGCGGATGAGCGCCACGAGATCCTCGGGGGCCCGCGGGCGGTCGTGGTGACGCCGACACGCGTCGATCAGGCTCTCGAGTGCACCGAGCACGGCCCCACGCGCACGGAGCGACGTTTCGCGCCACTCGTCGCCTGCGGCCGGACCACGTTCGCGGGCGCGGAGAAAGGCACTGACGGCCGTCAGTTGCGCAGACGCCGACTCGGCCGTACGGAACACGTCCAGCGCGGTGGCCACCTCCACCGCGCCACGCGCTGCGCGTCGTGCAGCGACGCCGTTGATGCGGTCGCGGCGATCCGCGCCGGCGACATAATGGTCCACTTCGTCGAGGTAGTGCACCGCCGGTGCCGTGGTGCGCCGTGCCAGCAGCACCGCATCAAGCGCCGCCGCGTCCGACAACGACACCGGCGTGTCGTCCACCAGAATCCGCAGCCACGGCGAGCGCAGGAGCGCGCCAACCGAGTCGCGCGTGCCACCCGTGCGGGCCACGACCAGCACCAGATCGAGCAGCGCCGCGTACGGTTCACTCGCCAGCGGCAGCGCGTCCAACGCCTGACAGGGAATCCGCGCGTCACTCAGAATCTGGCGCGTGAGATAGAGGTACGGCAATGGGCGCTGCACCACGAGCGCCGTGGACGCCGGCGTCGCCTCGGGTCGCGCGGTGCGATGCCTGATGACCCGGGCGACATCGCGCACTTCCTCTTCCCGGTCGCGGCTGATCCAACACCAGCCACCAGAAGGTTTGGCGATGACCGGTGTCCACGCCTGCCCCGGCTCGCGCACCTCCTCGATCCCGGGCAGTTCGCGCTCCAGCCGTTCGCGAAATCCGGCGTCGTGCAGTTCATCGGTGACGACCACATCCACCTGCAACCCCGGGGTGCGTCCCAGCAGGTCGAAATCGGCCGGCCACAGGCCCCTCGGGTCTGACGGGTGATCGGCCACCGCGACGACGACGTGCCGGTGCGGCGGCTGGAATCCTGGCGCGAGAAACTGACGCAGACAGCCGTGTTCATCCACGGCACCCGAGGCGGCGACCTCCCGCTCGTACCGCAAAAAGGCGAGCGTAAGAAACGCGGTCTGATGGATTAGACTCTCGCTGCCCCGGTCAAAGCCGCGTTCACTCTTCAACTCGCGGATGAGTTCCCGTCGCAGGCGTCCCACCGTCCGTTGCCGGCGCAGCAATTCGTCATAGAAGTCGAGCATCGCGCTCGTCAGACCGGGACGCAGACGAAACGGCGCACCGCCCATGCGTGGTCGTGCGGCCGTGATCTCGGCGGCATGGGCCATCAGCATCTCGCGCTCCACCCGACTGAGCACGCGCGGCGCTGCGGGTAACGCGAGCATCCACCGCGCCATCCACTCATCACGCGTGACCAGGTCGGGCAACACCGTCACGCAGTCCGCAGTCCGCGGTCCGCGGTCCGCAGTCCCACCGTCCTCGGTCTGCAACCCCTCCTCGATTGTCTGTCGCAGCAGTTCCACCGAGGCACGTGTGGGTACCACCACAAGACGCTGGCGGATCGTCGCCAGGTTACCCTCAGTCGCGAGCCGCACGACGGCCCGACGGAACCCGGCCACATCCGTGGTGCGAATCAGGCGGCGTGTCATCGTACTTTCCGCGGATAGAGGGCCGGCACCAGATCTCGCCGCGCCTGCGCCAGCAACAACTCCGCGCCAACGATCGCCGACGACGCGTTGTGGGCGATGTCGCGGTTGGCGGCGACACTCAGACGCTGGCCCATCGTCAGCCCGTGCCGTGCCATCTGCACCGCACTCTGGAACAGCGCATGTACCTCGTGCAATTCGGGCAAGGGACGCAACGCGGCCAGCGACGACTCCAACGTGCTGAATCGACGCACCGCTCTATCAAGGTCGGACCGCGAGGGCACCTCGCGCGCCTCCAGTTGCCGCAGCACCTGTCGCTGGCTCACCCACCCATCCAGCACGGGACGCAGACGCCGCTCGTAGGTGAGAAGTGCAGCCTTGACCTGCGACCATCGCGCAAACGCCGCCTGCTGTTCGGTCGCCAACCCCAGCTCGATCGCCAGACGTCGCCCGAATGCCTCCATCTCCAGCGGCCGGTGTGCGCCGAGGGCCTCGTCCTGCTCCTCCACATCCCGGATCAGGCGTTGCATCACACTGGCGCGACCGTATCTGACCGCGACGTCCGCTCTCGCAATCGCGTCGGCCATCAGCGCCTGGTACTGACGCTCCACCGCCTCCTCCGCACGCAGTGTCGAGGCGACGCGCGAACGCAGCGCCGGATCCAGTCCGGGCATCTGCGACGTCAGCCGATGCGCGGATCGCAACAGCGCCAGTCGTTCGGCCGCCATCGTGGTCACCGACGCCGCCACCAACGCGGCCTCCACTGACTCGGTGACGTCCGGGACGGGCAGCGTGCGCAGCTCCTCCACTGACGCCAGACTGGCGGCAAAATCGAGCGCAAACGTCGTTTCGCCGGCGGCGACACGCAATTCGCCAATCACTTCATCCAGCAACGACACCAGTTGTCGCGTCTCCGTCTCTCGGTACCCGAAGTGGTCTGCCGACCACGTCGCAAGTCGGCGGCGTGCCACCTGCGCAATCCCGAGCCGACGATGGCGATCAGTGCTGGATTCCAGTTCCGCCAGCATGCGCGCCACATCCGTCGTCAACTCGGCATACTCCCGCTCGCCACGCGTCGCCCCATACAGCGCCGCACGCGCTGCCCGCGCATACGCCGTCGTCTTTTCCATGTCGACGCGTGTGAGCGGGATCGTCAGCAGGTCGTGCGACTCGGCCACGTCCCCGCTGCCCAGTTTCACCACACACACCAACTCGTCAGGCAGGGTGGCGCATTCGCCGTGGCTGTGTACGACGCGCCCGTCGGTCAGAAAAATGCGGAACACACTGAAAGGAGATGAGGAGAGGGGCTGCGCGACCGCCGCCACGGCGGTTCCGAGCACGCATCCGCACACTAATCCCCAGAGCCTGAACATCGTGGAGGTATTGTGGCCCAACCCCGCTGTGGAAAACCTGTGGACGAGGTGTGGATCGCCTGTGGATGCACTGTGGGCAGAAAGAAACGTGGGCCGTCCGTCAGAGGAGGCTTTCACACAGGTGCCACCTTCGTGTGCAGGTTCGTACTTCGCTTCGCTTGCGCGCATGGTGCCTGGGCCACGACAATCGTCACCCGGCCGTGACATACGTAACCAACTCCCCAACCCTCGTGCGCTTCGAAGACACCATCAACGGTCGGCCCGTCGTGATTGAGGCCTCTGCGGTCAGTCGCGACCGCTGGCGCGCCCAGGTGGCGCGTGTGCCTGGTGGGCGGACGGCGTTGATGCCGTTTTATGGCACCACCGCCGAGGAAGCGGCCACGCACCTGCTGGGATGGCTGATGCGCGCCTCCGGCCAACACGCCAACTGACGGTTCGCGAGCGCACGCCAGCGGCTATAGTAGGCCGATGATCACGATGATTCGAGGGCTGGTGGCCGCAGCGGGCCTGGTGGCATGCCTGTGGCCGGTGGCCCTTCTCGGTCAGGCTACCCCGCCACCGCAACGGGCCTCCGCACCCGCGGCGCAGGCCGCTCCGCTCCCCAAAGTGCTCCTGTTTGCCACGGGCGGCACGATTTCCAACCGGGTCGGCGGCCGCCTGACGGTCGAGGAGCTGATCGAGTCGCAGACCAACCTGCTGCGGTATGTGAGGCCCGAAGGCGAGCAATTTGCCAACACGGCCAGCAGTTCGTTGAGTCTCGAGCAGTGGATGGACCTGTCGCGACGCATCAACGCGCGATTCAAGGCCGACTCCGAACTGGCCGGCGTCGTGGTCACCGTCGGTACCGACACCCTGGAAGAGCTCGCCTACTTCCTGCATCTGACCGTACGTGATGAACGGCCCGTGGTGGTCGTGGGCTCGATGCGCAATCCGAGCACGCTGGGCTACGAAGGCGCCGCCAACCTCGAGGATGCGTTTCGCGCAGCCGCCGATCCCATGTCCCGCGGCATGGGCACGGTGGTGGTGCTCAACGACGAAATTAATTCCGCGCGCGAAGTGACCAAGACCGATGCGCTCAGTCTCGACACGTTCCAGTCGGGCCGCTACGGCGTGCTTGGCGTGGTGGACTCGGCCGGGGTGGCCTACTACCGACGCACGGTGCGCCGGCACTCGGCTCAGAGTGAGTTCGACATCAACGCCATCACCACCCTGCCGCGCGTGGACGTCGTGCACACCTATCAGGGTGCGACCGGTGACGTCATTCAAGCGGTGGCCGATGCCGGCGCCAAGGGGATCGTCCTGGCCACGGCCGGCGCGGGCGCGACCAGCGGCACGCAGGGTCAAGGCATCAGCTACGCCATTGGCAAAGAGGTGTTTGTCGTGACCACCACGCGCACCGGTGCAGGTCGCATCGCCGGTGGTGGGCGCGGTGGACGTGGTGGGGCGCCCACTTTCCGCATCGCGGGCGACGACCTTACGCCCATCAAGGCGCGTATTCTGTTGATGCTCGCGATCGCGACGACCACCGACGGCGCCGAGATTCAGCGCATGTTCCGCGAATACTGAGCATCACTCAGCAGACGGCGACTCGCTGGCTACGGCGTCTGGCGCAGCACCACGATGTGTTGCCACGGCAACACGTCAAGCACCCGCTCGATCGTGAACCCGTCAGCGGCCAGTTCCTGGCGAATCTGGGCAACGGTCATCTTGTGGAGCTCCTGGATCGGCACGGCCGGATCTTCACCGCGAAACTCGATCAAGACCAACCGACCGTCGGGCTTGAGTGCAGCCTTCAGCTTCTGCATGAACGCCTGCGGTGACGCGAGCTCGTGGTACACGTCCACCATGAGAATCATGTCGAACACGCCCGTCTCAAGATTCGGATTATCGATCGCGCCCTGCACGAGCGTGACGTTGGTCAGCTTTTCGCGATCGACCTTCTCGCGGATCAGGTCGAGCATCCCCGGCTGAATATCGGTGGCCACCACGCGACCGTCGCGGCCCACCGCCCGACTCAGGCGCACGGTGTAATACCCCGACCCGGCCCCCACATCGGCCACGACCGCACCCCGGCGCACGCGCAGAGCCTCCACCGCACGCGTCGGCTGTTCCTCCGCCTCCCGTTCCGGGCGGTCGAGCCAGGGCGCCCCCAACACGCTCATCGTCGGCGCAATGATCCGCCCGCTGACTGGATGGCGCTCCTGCGCCACGCCGCCCATGACGGTCATCGCGACCGTACCGGCTACGCCGACCACAAGAAAGCAGGCGACGACGAGGCGTGTATATCTGGAGCTGATTCCCATACCTGTGGACGTTTACGGTCGCGCCCGGATGCTGGATGTCCCGATGCGGCCGGTCTGCAATGGTGTGGGGGGAGGGCCACCACGGTCACAATGCTGCCGCGGTGGAGAAAGTTGGTGGACCTGACCGGGATCGAACCGGTGACCTCCTGAATGCCATCCAGGCGCGCTCCCAGCTGCGCCACAGGCCCCCATTCAGAGTCTTCGATTATACGGGGGTTCCACGGTTTGGAGCAACGTGCCTTGACTTGCCACCTCCGCCATGCCTAGACTGGCCCCCGGATCTCATTGAATCAATGGGGGCTCCTGTGCCCCTCGGAGGAACCAATCATGCCCAATGGCACGATTGCACGTTTGTTGATCGACAAGGGTTTTGGATTCATTCGCGACGAGAGTGGTGTGGAGCACTTCTTTCATCGTTCCTCAATTCGCGGGGCGGTGTTCGAGCTGCTGCGCGAAGGCCAGCGCGTGGACTTCATCGTGGAGGATTCCCCCAAGGGACCTCGCGCCGGTGAAGTGCGCCTGCTCGACGAATAATCAGCTCCCATCCACCACACTCCCCTGAACATTCGTTCGCGTCGATGGCGTGTCGTGTTGGGCTCCGGGCTGCTGCTCGGAGCCCTCACAATATTGGGTGCCGGCCGGGTACTGGTGCGGGTGGACGCGCTTGATTCGGCCTCGCCAGCTGATGCTATTTACGTCCTGGGTGGCTCCCACGTCGATCGCTGGCTCGAAGCGGTGGAGTTGCAACAGGCCGGGCACGCCCCGCGCATCCTACTGAGCCGCGGCGGCACCGACCGTGGAGAGGTGCTGCTGGCCTCCCGCGGCATCACCGTGCCGAACAGTGCGACCAACGCCCGCGCCATCATGATTGACCACATGGGCGTGCCGGCCTCATCCGTCGAAGCCCTCCCGTCCCCGGTCGACAACACCGCCCACGAAGCGGAAGCGATTCTCGAACGCGTCCGCCGCGACGGCTGGTCCCACATCATTGTCATCACCAGCCGGTCGGCCACTCGTCGAGCCGGGTACGCGTTCGAACGTGTGTTGGGGGATGAGGTACGCATCACGATGCGTGATACCCGCTTCGACGACTTCGACGCCGCGTGGTGGTGGCGCTCCCGCCCGTCGTTCAGGCAAACGTTTTTCGAATTCCCGAAACTGGTGGCCTACTGGCTGGGCCTCGGCGCCTGAGCCGCTGAGTGGCGGAAACCCGAGGGAGTCGAACCCTCCCATCCCACCGTGAAGTGGGGTGCGGCCGGTTTTGAAGACCGGGAGGGCCACCGGGCCCCGGGGGTTTCCATTCGTGAGGTTATCAGGTCAGAACCAGTCGAGAGGGACGTCCGACAAGGTCGGCACGGTGAGATCGGCACCGGTCTCCTGAAGCGTGTCGACCGAGTACATCCCCGTCGCCACGGCAATCGCTCTTGCGCCGTAGGCGTGCGCACAGTCCACATCCAGTGGTGTGTCGCCAATAACGATGATGCGATCGGGGGGAATGTGGGTGTAGCCACGCTCCGCCGCTTCACTGACGGCGACCGGCACCAACGCGCGACGCTCCGCGTGATGGTCGCCGAACGCGCCGAACGGAAACCGATCCCACAACTCGAAGTGCCCCAGCTTCAACTCGGCCCCTCGCACGAAGTTGCCGGTCAGGAGTCCGACCACCACATCCGTGCGGGCCTCCAGTGACGTGAGTAACGCATCCACACCCGGCAAGACGCCCATGGGGTGAGACGCCGGGTCAGCCAGTGCGTCGGGCAGTCGGCGACAGTATTCATCACGCACACGCACGACGGTCGTCTCATCGACGTGCTGACCGATCTTGGTCAACACTTCAGAGACGATCGCGCGGTCGGTGCGCCCGGCGACGGACACGCCCGCCAGCGCCTCTTCAGCGCCAAACAGGTCGACAAACGCGCGGTTCATGCCGCGCACGCCGGCCCGCCCCGTCTGCACGAGTGTGCCGTCGATATCAAACAACACGAGTGTCACCATGTGGTGATGCCTCCTGCGGTGCCGCCGGGCACCGGTGCCACATCGCCGGAGGCCGCCTCCAGTTTCCACACCGTGCCGCCCAGCGCTGCGATGAACGTGGGATCTTCGGTGATCGCGATCCACGCCAGGCGACGCTCGTCGGCGATCGCCGCCAGACTGTGCCCAAGTGCCGTCGCGTCGGCCGGAGTCAGTGGGGCGGAGATGTGTTCAAGCAGCAGCACCTGGGGCGACGCCGCCAGCGCACGGGCCAGATGTACGCGCACGCGATCGGCCACCGACAGGGAGTGCACGGAGGCCGACAACCGCTCCCGCCCCAGGCCCACTTCGTCGGCCAGATCCGCCACCGTACGGCGAATCTCCTCGGGCACCGGATCGATCGACAGCGTAAACGGCAACGCCAGATTCGCTTCAAGCGTCAGCGTCTCCAGCAGCACCGCACGCGCAGTGACAAGACCAAACAGGTCGAGTGAGACGAGCCAGTCGGTATCGGTGTCGATGTCACGCGTGTCACGACCCGCGATGGTCACGACGCCCTCATCGGGCAGGGCGGCGCCGGTGATGAGCAGGCTCAACATCTCAGCCGCCTGCGCGTCGAGACCGCGCATGGTCAGGCGCTGCCCGGGTGCCACCTGCAGCGCGTTGACGCGTAATGGGCGCAGCGCCCCGTAGTGTTTGCGGACGCCGGCAATGTCAATCAGCATGAATGGTGGTCCAGCCCACCCGTTCCGCCAGGCGCGCGTAGTCGGCCGAGGGCAGATGCACACGGCCAAAGGCCGGCTCACGGGTTGAGCCCACCCCGTGGTAGTCCGAGCCGCCGGTGGCCAGCAGGCCCAGCGAGCGCGCCATCTGGCGATACCGCGCGGTATCAATCGCATCGTGATCGGGGTGATACACCTCGATGGCGGGCAGGCCGGCATCCACCCAGGCCGCGATGGGCTGATCCGCGGACAACTTGGCGGGATGTGCGAGCGAGGCGAGTCCCCCGGCGCGCGCGATGAGCGCCACCACGTCGGCGGGCGACGGGCCGATGCGCTCGATGAACGCCGGCTTCCCGTCCCCGAGGTACCGATCAAAGGCCTCACGCATGTCCGTCACATGACCCGCCTTCACCAACGCGTCGGCGGCCATCGGACGCCCCAGTGACCGACCGGCGAGTCGACCGGCGTCAGCCATCGCCTGATCCAGATCGACGGGTACGCCGAGGCGCGCGAGTTTCTCGCCGATCGCCTCCAGACGCCGCCGCCGATCGGCGCGCTGGTGCGTGAGGAACGCCTCGAACTCGACATCATGGCGGTTGAACCCGTAGCCCAGCACGTGGACGTCGCGGCTGTTTTCCACCGCGGTGATCTCGATCCCGACGTGACAGGTGATCCCGGCCTCGCGGGCGGCAGCCAGACATCCATCGAGCCCGGCGGTCGTGTCGTGGTCGGTCACGGCCATGATGCGCACGCCCTTGGCGGCGGCCTCTGCCACCAGCCCCGCAGGTGTTGATCGCCCGTCAGAGGCGGTCGTGTGCATGTGCAGATCGATCATTTGGCGGCGCGGGTGCGCGTGACCTTTCGGCTCTTTTGCACCTTCTGTCGTTCCACGAGACTCCGATACTCACGAATCAACAGGTCCAGGTGCTCACGCTCCTCATCGGCAAACTCCAGGAAGATGCGTTTGCCTTCCGACTCTTCGAACCGTTCACCGTACCGCTTGAAAAATTTGTGGGACCCGCGCTCGCACTTGATGCCGATCAGCAACGCCTTGCGGTCGTCGATCCCCTTGGCCAGTTCCTCCGTGCCGGCGGCAAAGATGCCGTTGGCCGCGCCCTTGAAGAACAAAAACGTGGGGTGGGACTCCAGATCCGGGTCCTCTTTGAGCAGCTGTTTGTAGCGGCGCTCGAGCGTACCGAGGTGTTCCTTTTCCTCTTCCGCCAGGCGCTGAAACACGGTCCGACCGCGCGTGTCCTTTGTGATCGCCGCCGCGCGGGTGTAGAACTCGAGCCCGCTCCGTTCGGTGGCAATCGCGATGCGCAACGCATCACGGGCGAACAGGGCCTCGGTCGGCGCGGCAATCCGTTCGGCCTGCCGCCCGGCCTGGCAGTCCTCACACGTGCCGTAGATCTGCAGCACACTCTGTCGAGGCGAGAACCGGCGCGCCTCGGCAATTTCCTCGATCAGCGCTTCGATGTCCGAGCTCAGAAATTCAAACGACTGCGTGCAGGTCTTGCAGATGAGATGAAAGTGTCGCGGATGGCGGTACGAGTGTTCATAGCGGTACCGCCCCTCGCCAAAATCCACCTTGCGGGCGATGTCGGCATCCACCATCCACTGCAGCGTCCGATAAATCGTGGCGCGGCTGATGCGCGGATCTGCCTTGCGGATCAGGGCCACCAGTTCGTCGGCGGCGAGGTGGCCTTCCTGTCCGAGAAAGATCTGAACAATGACATCGCGTTTGCCCGAGCGGCGCCCACCCGCAGGGCGCAACGTCTCGACAAACTCCTTGGGGGACTGCATGCCCGGGCGCCGGTCTTACGCGCTGAAGGACGAGCCGCAGCCGCAGGTGGACTTGGCGTTCGGATTCTTGATGGTAAAGCCGCCGCCCATGTTGTTGTCGACGAAGTCGACTTCGGCGCCGCTCAGGTACCGCAGGCTGATCGGATCCACGAGCAACTTGACGCCGTTGACCTCAAACACCTGATCCGACTCGGCATCCCCTTCGCCCTCATCAATCATCAGGCCGTACTGGAACCCCGAGCATCCCCCGCCCTGCACGAACACACGAAGCCCGCCGCCCAGGCGCCCTTCCTCCACCAGCAGGTCCGAAATCTTGGAGGCCGCCGTCTCTGTGACATGAATCATGCTTTCGATTATACGGGGGTTACGAGGGTGTGGAAGACTTACGGGATGAACGCGCCTGTGCTCCTCGCCGGTCACTGGACGACCCTGCCCACGCCTCTGGACGTCCTGAGCCCCTTTGATGGCCGGGTGGTCGGGCGCACATCCGTGGGGCAGGACGCCGATTTCGAGGTCGCAGCCGCCGCCGCGGTGGCGGCAACCGACGTCATGCGGCGCTGGCCGTCCCATGCGCGAATCACCACCCTGCGGGCGGTGGCGGCCGCGCTGCGGGCCGATCACGGCGCTCTGGCGCTCACCATCGCCGACGAAGCCGGCAAACCCCTGCGGGACGCCCGTACCGAAGTGGAGCGCGCCGCCTTCACCTTTGATGCGGCTGCCGATGAAGTCTCCAGGCTTGGGGGCGAACTCCTGCCGATCGACCTGATGCCCCACGGCGAGGGCCGACTGGCCCTGACGCGCCGGGTGCCGCTCGGGCCGATCGCCGCAATCACCCCGTTCAACTTCCCGCTCCTGCTCGCCGCGCACAAACTCGCCCCCGCCCTCGCGGCCGGCAATCCGATTGTGCTCAAGCCGGCGACAAAGACACCCCTCACCGCCTTGCACCTCGCGCGGTTGCTGCACGAGCACGGCGTCCCCCCAGGGGGCCTGAGCGTGTTACCCCTGGCGCGCCAGACCGCGGACCGCCTCGTGACCGACGACCGCTTCCGTCTGCTGACGTTCACCGGCTCGGGGGCCGTGGGCTGGGACATGAAGGCCCGCGCCGGACGCAAACGGGTGGTGCTCGAACTGGGCGGCAATGCCGGCGTGATTGTGGACGCCACCGCCGACCTCGACCTCGCCGTCTCCCGCATCGTGGCCGGCGGCTTCACGTTTGCGGGCCAGAGCTGTATCTCCGTGCAGCGGGTGTACGTCCACGACGCGGTGGCAGAGCCATTCACCGATCGCCTCGTCCGCGCCGTCGCCGCGCTGAAGGTTGGCGACCCGCGTGATCCGGCACACGACCTCGGCCCGATGATCACCCATGGCGATGCGGACCGAATCGAATCCTGGGTGCGCGACGCGGTGGCCGACGGGGCACGCGTGCTCACGGGCGGACAGCGCCTCAGTGCGTCCCTCTTTGCCGCCACCGTCATCGACCAGGTCCCGACGTTCGCCTCGCTGTGCCGCGAAGAGGCGTTTGCGCCGATCGTCGGGCTGTATCGCTTTTCGAAGCTCGATGACGCGATCACGGCCGTCAATACGTCGCGATACGGACTGCAGGCGGGTATCTTCACCGAACAGCTCGGCGCCGCCCTCACCGCCTTCGATCGCCTGGAGGTCGGCGGGGTCCTGATCAACGACGTCCCGACCTGGCGCATGGATTCAATGCCCTACGGTGGCATCAAGGACTCCGGCACCGGGCGCGAAGGCCCGCGATACGCCATCGAGGAGATGACCGACCTGAAACTTCTCGTCATCAATCAACGATTGGAGCGCTCCCTATGACCGACCAGGTCGTCACTCGACTGTGGCAGAAAGACCCCGACGTATTCTCCGTGGCCGCCGACCAGGCCGTGCGTGCAGCCATTCTCAACCGGCTCGGCTGGCTTGATGCGCCCACCACAATGCGGCCCCACCTTGACCAGATCAACACACTCGCGAGTGAGGTGTCGAAGGATGGCCTCACGTCCATCTGCCTGCTGGGCATGGGCGGCAGTTCCCTGTGTGCCGAGGTGCTGCGCCAGACACTGGCGCCCGCGGTGATACGCGACCGTGTCTGGGTGCTCGACACCACGGACGAACGCGCCGTACGCGAGGCCTCGGCCACACTCAACCCCGCCACCACCCTCTTCATCGTCGCCAGCAAGAGTGGCTCAACGATCGAAGTGTCGGCATTGGAGGCGCACTTCCGCGGTTGGGTCACCGATGTGGGTATTGCCGAGCCGGGCCGGCACTTCATCGCCATCACGGACCCGGGCTCGCCACTCATTGCCCATGCCGCGACACATCGCTACCGGCACACGTTCATCAACCCGGCTGACATCGGCGGCCGGTTCTCGGCACTGTCGTTGTTCGGTCTGGTGCCCGCCGCACTGATGGGGATCAACCCGGCGTCACTGCTTGACGGCGCGCTGCCCATGATGGAGTCCTGTCGCCTTGATGGCGAGGACCTCGACGACAACGTGGGCCATGCCCTTGGTGTGTTCATGGCGGAGCACGCGATGGCCGGCCGGGACAAACTCACGCTGCTGCTCCCGCCCAACATGGCGGCCCTTGGTCTGTGGATCGAGCAACTGGTCGCGGAGAGTACGGGCAAACTCGGTCGCGGTGTATTGCCTATCGTGGACGAACCCGCCCCGGGCGCCGGTGAACTGGACGAATACGGCACCGATCGCGCCTTCGTGCTCGTGGCCGATCCCAACGACGACGCGGCGGTGCCGAGGCGTCAGGCGCTGGCGGCCGCCGGGCATCCCGTCATGCATCTGCAGAGCGCACCGGTGCACCTCGGTGCCGAGTTCTTCCGGTGGGAGTTTGCGACCGCGATCGCCGGGATCATGCTCGACGTCAACCCGTTTGATGAACCCAACGTGCGCGACGCGAAGTCACGCACACAGGGACTGCTGTCACGCGGTGAACCGCTCCCGGTCGAACCGCCGCTGGTGGAACGTGACGGCGTGTGGGGTCGCTCACATCGCACCGCCGACGACGACCCGACGGGCAGCTTCGTGGCGATCCTTGATTACCTGCCGCAGGATGCCGGACGTGCCGAGGCGATCGCACACGTGCGGTCGGCGATCAGACGCCGCACCAAAGCGGCGACGACCTACGGGGCCGGACCGCGGTATCTGCATTCGACCGGACAGTTTCACAAGGGCGGCACCAACGCGGGGCTCTTTCTGCTGCTCACCGGCGCGGACGAGACCAGCACGCCAGTCCCCGGTGCCGATTACACGTTCAGTCGACTCAAACACGCGCAGGCGCTGGGCGACTATGAGGCGCTGTGTGCCAACGGCCGACACGTGGTGCACATCCACATCGCGGATGCGCACACAAATTTTTCCGCCGAAATGGAACGGCTCGTGAACTGGGCGATGGGACGGGGCTGACGCGTTTCTCTTTCACAGGGAGACACGGCAACTGCTGATGTTTTGAAATGCGCTATCGGTTCAGCTGCCCTTGAGCACGTGCAAGCGTTTGCCTGACTCTTCCTCCACCACCTTGTGGAGACTGTTGCCGTGGGCGTCCATGGTGACAATGGCCGGAAATTCCTTGACGCGCAGGTGCCACATCGCCTCGGGTGTACCAAATTCCAGGAATGAGACGTCGTCAACCCCTTCGATACACCGCGCGTAAAACTGTGCTGCGCCACCGATGGCGTTGAGATAGACCGCACCGTGTTGCGCAAGTCCCGCGGACGTTTTCGCGCCCATGCCGCCTTTGCCGATGACCACGCGAATGCCGAACTTGCCGATGATGTCGGCCTGGTAGGGCTCCTCACGCATGCTCGTGGTGGGGCCTGCGGCCATCACCGACCACGTGTCGCCGTCCTTTTTGACGACCGGGCCACAGTGATAAAGGACGCTGCCAGCCAGATCGGCAGGCGCGTCGTGATGCATGAGGTGATGATGCACGGCGTCACGGCCGGTATACATCCGCCCGGTGATCAGGACCACGTCACCCACCTTCAGGCTGCGGATGGTGGCCTCGTCGATCGGTGCCTGCAGCACCACTTCCCGGCCCGTGCGCGGGAATCCACCAGCCTCACCCGCCTTGAGCATCGGCTCGGTTGGCACTTCGGGATCCCGGTAGAGCCACGAGGTGATCGCACCACTGGTGGCGTCCACCTCCACGCCGAGCCGCCGGAACGCCCAGCAGTCGTACGCCACCGACACAAAAAAGCTCGCAGGCAGTCGATTGAGCGCCCCGATTTTGCAACCGATGAGTGAGGTCTCGCCGCCGAAACCCATCGTGCCGATCTGCAGGCTGTTGACGGTGGTCATAATCTGCGCTTCGAGATCCGCCAACCGCCCATCCGGATTCACATCGTCGAGTGTGCGGAACAGTTGTTCTTTGGCGTGTTGATACCCCGCCGTGCGATCCCCGCCCACGCACACACCCACGGCTCCCGGACTGCAGCCCTTGCCCTGGGCTTTCCAGATGGCGTGCAGGATGCACTTGCGCACGCCTTCGAGCGACCGATCTGCGCGGCCGAGATGTTCGAGTTCCATCGGCAGCGCGTACTGTGCATTGACGTTTTCGCAGCCGCCGCCCTTGAGCAGCAGCTTCACCTCGATTGTGTCGCGGTCCCACTGATCGAAGTGGATGACCGGCATGCCCGGTCCGAGGTTGTTGCCGGTGTTTTCACCGGTGATGGAATCGACCGAGTTCGGCCGCAACTTGCCGCGCCTGGTGGCTTCGGCCACCGCTTCGCGAATCTGCTCACGGACCCACAGTTGACTGACACCCACCGGCGTGTGCACTTCAAACGTGGGCCAGCCGGTGTCCTGGCAGAGTGGTCCTTCGCAGGAGGCGGCCTGGTCGATGTTTTCGGCGATGACCGCCAGCGCCTGGGCCCCGCGCGATCCCGGAGCCTCGACTCCCATCGCCTGCCGCATGGCTGCGCGCACGTCGGGCGGCAGATCGGTGGCGGTGCGGGTAATCAGGGTAACCATACTCTCGAGAAATGCGGAGGCCATGGCCCAACAGCATATCGCCGTCGGGGGCACGGCTGTGCCTCCAGTGGGGGTGTGACAGGCTAGGATAAAGCCGTGCGAATCCTGGTGTGTGGCGTGCTGGTGGCAGTCGTGTGGGTGGCGGTGAACGCCGCGCCGCAACAGTCACGTGCGGCGCACGGCCGACTGTTTCCGCCAGAAAAGCTCGGCGAGTTGGAAGGCCCGGACCGCGACGAGTGGCAGCAACCCGAACGCATCATGGATGCGCTCGCCATCGCCGACGGGTCGCGAGTCGGCGACATCGGCGCAGGCGGCGGGTGGTTCACTGTCCGCCTCGCGCGACGGGTGGGGCCCAACGGCCGCGTCTTCGCCGAAGATATTCAGCGCCAGATGATCGAGTCGATCAACCGTCGCGTCGCGCGCGATGGATTCACCAACGTGGAGGCGATTCTCGGTACGCCTCTCGACCCGAAGTTGCCGCCGGGACTCGACGCGGTGCTGATGGTGGATACGTACCCCGTGCTGGCCGACCCGGTGGGGTTGATGACGCACATTCGGCGTGCCCTGGCCCCCACTGGCCGTCTCGGCATTGTGGACTTCAAGAAAGACATTCTGGGGCCGGGACCGGAACTCGATGAACGCCTTGAACCCGAAGTCATCATCCGGGACGCCGAGCGCGCGGGCCTGAAACTGCACGCGCACGAGACATTTCTACGCTACCAATATCTACTGGTGTTCACGCCTCGCTGATGTCATCACTTCCCGGATTCTTCAGCGTGCACCAGGCAGCAATCATCCGTGCCCTGGACGTGTGGGTACCGGAGGCCAGCAACGCCCCGGTCGTGGACGCCATGCGATACACGCTGCTGGCGCCCTCCAAACGTGTGCGCGCGGTGCTGGTGCTGCTGGCCGCGGAATTGTGCGGGTCTCCGGCCAGGGCGATGCCCGCCGCCTGCGCCGTCGAAGCCATCCACGCGGCCTCGCTGATTCTCGACGACCTGCCGAGCATGGATGATGCACCATTGCGGCGAGGACGACCCACCGCTCACATCGAGTTCGGCGAAGCGGTCGCCGTGCTGGCGGCCTTCGGACTCCTGAACGAAGCGTACGGTCACCTGGCGCGCGCCTACGACCCGCTACTCGCCACACGCATCACGACGCTCTACGCCGACGCGGTCGGACTCGATGGACTGATCGCCGGGCAGGCGGAGGACGTGCTGGCCACGGACCACACGTTGACGTTCGATACCCTGGAGCGTATCCACCGCCGCAAGACAGGTGTTCTTTTCAGCGCGGCGGCCACGGCCGGCGCCCTGACGGCGGGAGCCAGTGCCGGCGATATCGCCGCCCTGACGGCATATGCCAAGAACCTCGGCCTCGCCTTCCAGATTGTGGATGACCTGCTCGATGTGACCGGGAGTCCGGAAGACACCGGCAAGATGACGCGCAGCGACGCCCGCAAGACCACGTTTGTCTCATTCAGTGGCGTGGACGGCGCGCGGGAACTCGCGCTGGAGTTGTGTCGCACCGCCACTGCGGCGCTGGCGCCGTTCGGTCGTCGTGCGACCCCCCTGGCGGAACTCGCCGAGTTCGTGGCGCAACGGAGATTGTGACGTGACCACCGTGCCCTCCAACGACGGGGTCGACGCACTGCGGGAACGATTGCGCGCGCTCGGCTACCTCGATGCGCGTGTGGATCGATTCGTCCTCGGAGGAGCGGTGACACGAGGACAGGGACTCTCACTGGCCCTGAAGGCATCCGCGCGCATCGGCGTATTGGCCGGCCTGCTGCTCGGCCCTGCGGCCGTGGTGGGCCTCACGACCCGTGTGCCCGGGCTGGTGACATCCGTGATGGACGCGCTGGTGCTCGCCGCCTATTTGAGCATGCCGTTCGGCGTGGCGTCCGCCCTGCTCGCCTTCCTCGCCATCATCGTCGCGGGCCGACTCGCCCGCCGCGGAGCCTCTGATCCTGCGTTCGCGTCGCACGCGCGACGCGCGGCCATCACCGCCGGGCTCGTGGTGGCCGCCGCGTGTCTGCTGTATCTGACGCTCTGGTGGCATGCCGCCGTGCCACCGGGCGCGTGGGCGGTGCAGTTGCTCGCGCTCGCCGTCGCCGCCGCAATTGCGGTGCTGATCGGGCATGCGGTGACCGTCAGCGTCCTCGCGTATCTCGTGCGTCTCGGTCTCTCAGGCCTGCCCGCCGGCTCGCCCTTGTCGTCATGGCGTGTTGTGGTGCCTGTGGGATCGATCGCGCTGGTCGGTGCCATGGTGCTGCTGCGCACCCTGTCACCCGGCGGCCATGACTCCACGGCAACTGCCGCCCCGCCCATGGTGGTGGTCCCCACCGGCGTGCATGCCGTCGTCATCGGCATCGACGGAGTGGACGTGGGCACGTTGACTCGCCTGCGCGCCGACGGTCGGCTGCCGACGTTTGATCGCTTGATGCGCACAGCCACGGTGCCGCTCGCCACAAGCGACGACCGCGACCCAGCGCAAGTGTGGACGACCCTGGCCACCGGACAACCGGTCGAGCGCCATGGCATCCATGCGTTGGCAGGCCGACAACTGGCCGGCGTTGAGGGACGCGTGGGCGCCGACGCGCCCGGGCTCTCACTGTTGACCACAGCCACGGATCTCGTGCGTCTCACGCGACCGACCATCACATCGGGCAGCGAGCGCCGTGTGCCGACGTTCTGGGAAGTCGCGGCATCGGCGGGCTTGCGCACAGCGGTCATTCACTGGTGGGCCACATGGCCGGCGGCAGACTCGCTGGGCACGGTGTTGTCGGACCGCGCGATTTTGCGTCTTGAACAGGGCGGCGATCTGTCAGGGGAAATCGCGCCCGCGTCTCTTTACCCACCGTTGCAGGCCTCAGCGCAGACACGCACCGCGCGCGTGGAGACGCTGGTCGCGTCGATTGCGCCCGACGCCTCACCGGACGTGGCTGCTGTGATCGATCGATCAGCCAGACTCGACGCCACCGTGCTCGCTCTGGCCATCGATCCGGCGCTCGGCGCGCAGGACCTGTTGACCCTGTATCTGCCGGGGCTCGACATTGCGCAACATGCGCTCTTCCCTGCGACCGTCACTGACACACTGGCCCCAGCTGCGGCGGCCGAACGTGTCCGCGCGCTTGAGCACTACTACGTGTTCCTGGACCGCGCACTCGCTGCGACGCTCATGGACGCCGACGCGGCGTCGCGGTTGATGGTGCTGGTGACACAGCCGGGACGTGTCACGTCGACAACGGGTGGCGATGCCGGTGTGATGGCTGTCAGTGGTCCCGGTGCGACGCTGGCCTCCGACGTGACCCCGCTATCCGCTGAGGCACTCGCGCCCACCATCCTGCGCGCGCTCGGTGTTCCAGTCGCGGACGACCTGGCCGCATCGTCAGCCGAATCGATCTTCACGGCAGATTTCCGTGCCGCATTTCCGCTGCGCAGCGTCGCCACCTACGGCGAACGCCGCGCGCCGTCCACGCCCACAACGGGGAAACCACTCGACCGCGAGATGATCGAGCGGATGCGCAGTCTGGGCTACGTGCGGTAGACACCACGACACGTGCCGGCACGTGCGAACGTGAGTCCGGATTTTTCACCATGAGGATCCATGAGGAAAGGCACGTACTGGACCTTCGAAGCACAGAGAGCAAGGTACGGACACTCGAAGAGCGGGTTGGGTGCCGCCAGAGGCGGCAGATGCGGATGGAGGGCGGGCGGGAACGAATACACCGCATAAATGCGACCGGTGCATTCGTTCCCGCCCGCCCTCCATCCGCACGGCCAGGCTACGCCTGGCCCCCAACCCTCACGGGTCAGTGACAGGCATTCCCTCATGGATCCTCATGGAACCTCATGGTGGATCGCTCTATTGTCCGGCTGAGGTTGCCGTCGGCTCTGAACGCGATGTGTGTCGAAGCTCGGACTATCCGCGCAGCAGGCGCCAGGCGCGCGGCAACATCATCGCGGCGATGATGACCTTGGCGAGGTCGGCCAGAATGAAGGGCGCCACGCCCTGTGCGAAGGCCGCGCCGAGTGACGGGGCGAATCGCGTCATCCAGGCGAAGCCGCCCATGTAGATCACGAGCATGCCCACGGTCAGTGCGACCGCGGCGCGCAGGAACGTGCGATCCCAGCCGCGCTCTGCGAGGTAGCCGGCCGCAAACGCTGCCATGGGATACGCCAGCAGATAGCCACCGGTCGGGCCGAGCAGTCGGCCGGCCCCGGGCGGCAGGATGGCTGACGGAGCGAAGACCTGCAGGCCGACGATGCCGGCAGCGAGATACGCCATCTGCGAGACCGCGCCGAGGCGCGACCCCAGCACGGCGCCCGCCAGAATCACGACCAGCGGCGTGAGGGTGAACGGCACCGCGGTGAACGGCAGCACCACGGTGAATTGTGACGCCGTGGCGGTCAATGCCACCGTGAGGGCGACTGCGGCCACCCGGACCACCGGCGCAAGCGCGGCGGCATCCGAGGTGCCAATGGAGGTTTCGAGCAGTGACCCGCGAGCAGAGGTGGCAGACATAAGAGAGAATTCTAAGCGAATGGTTGTCGCACTGACAATTGCGGGCAGCGATTCCGGCGGCGGCGCCGGAATTCAGGCCGATCTGAAGACCTTTGCCGCTCTCGGGGTGTACGGCACGTGTGCCATCACCGCCATCACCGCCCAGAATTCGCGTGGAGTCACGGCGGTGGAGGCCCTGGCACCCGGGCTCGTTGTTGCCCAAATTGACGCCGTCGTGGACGATTTCGGACCACGATCCACAAAAATAGGTATGTTGGCCACTGCCGACATCATCATCGCCGTCGCAGAGGCCCTCACCAGACATCGGCTCACAAACGTGGTGCTCGACCCGGTCATGGTCGCAAAAGGCGGCGACCACCTGCTCGAGCCCACTGCGGTTGCCGCACTGCGGGACCGGTTGCTGCCGCTCGCCGACATCGTGACGCCGAATGTGCCTGAAGCCGAGGTGCTGACAGGACTGACCATTCGCACCATCGAGGATCAGCGCGAGGCCGCGGCGCGGCTCGTAGCAATGGGCGCCTGTTCGGCGGTGGTGAAAGGTGGCCACATGACCGGCTTGGCCACCGATGTGTGGCATGACGGCACACGGACGGTCGAGTTCGCGGGGGAACGCATCCACACGCGACACACGCACGGCACCGGGTGTACCTTCTCCTCAGCCATCGCAGCCGGGCTCGCGCTCGGGCTCGATGCCGAGGCGGCGATTCGTCAGGCCAAGGACTACGTGACCGGCGCGATTCGGCACGCCCCTGGGCTGGGCGCGGGACATGGGCCGTTACAGCATCTGTGGAATCTGACATCGGGAATCTAATATCGGGAATCGGAGGGGCATATGTTTGCGGCAGACACCTACACGGCGCGCCGGGCGCAGTTGAAAAAAGACATCGGGTCGGGCCTGGTGGTATTCCTGGGCAACAAGGAAGTCGGGCGTACGTATGCGGCGTCGGTCTATCCCTTCCGGCAGGACAGCACATTTCTGTACTTCTGGGCGGTGAATGAGCCGAATCTGTCAGCGGTGATCGACATCGAGGCTGACACCGACACGCTGGTCGGCGACGAGGCTACGCTGGCCGACGTCGTGTGGTCGGGTCCTGTGCCGAGGCTGGCCGAACGCGGTGCCGCCGCCGGAGTCTCAGGCACCATCACACCGGCGACGCTGCACGAACGACTGTCAGCCGCAAAGGCGAAGGGTCGGGCGATTCATTATCTGGCCCCCTACCGTGCGGATCACACCGTGCAACTGGCCTCCTGGCTCGACCTTGCGCCCGACGCGGTGCGTTCGGGCCGCTCGGAGGCCTTCCACACAGCGGTGGTCGCGCAACGCAACTACAAAGGCGCAGAAGAACTCGCCGAGATGGAACGGGCGGTCACTGTGTCGCGCGCGATGTACGCCGCGGCCATGCCGGTCGTCAGGCCCGGTCGATTCGAGTATGAAATCGTGGCAGAGATTGAACGGGTCGCCGTCGCGGCAGGTGGCGCCTTCTCGTTCCTGCCGATTTGCTCCGTGCACGGGGAAACGCTGCACAATCCGTATTACCGCAACCAGCTGCAGGCCGGCGACGTGATGGTGCTGGACTCGGGCTTCGAGACACCGAACGGCTACGCGAGCGACATCACGCGCACGATTCCCGTCGGCGGCACGTTCACGTCTCAGCAGCGCCTGATCTATGAGATGGTGCTACGCGCCGAGATGGGTGCCATCGCCGCGATTGCGCCCGGCAAGGCGTACCGCGATGTGCATCTCAGTGCGGCGCGTTCGCTCGTGGTCGATCTGACATCGGCCGGACTGATGAAAGGGGATGCCGACGCCGCGGTGGCCGCTGGCGCGCACGCACTCTTCTTCCCGCACGGCCTCGGGCACATGATCGGTCTCGACGTGCACGACATGGAGAATCTCGGCGAGGAGTTCGTCGGCTACGGCCCGGGCATCACGCGCAGCACCCAGTTCGGCCTCGGCCACCTGCGCCTCGCCCGCACACTCGAACCGGGCTTTGCACTCACGGTCGAACCCGGGCTCTATTTCATCCCCGCACTCATCGATCGGTGGAAGGCGGACGGCACCAATGCCGAGTTCCTCAACTTCACCGAGATCGAGAAGTTCCGCGACGCGCGTGGTTATCGCGTGGAAGACGACGTTGTGGTGACAGAGACCGGGTGTCGCGTGCTCGGCCCCGGGATTCCCAAGACCGTCGCGGACGTCGAAGCGGCGTGCCGGGGGTGACGGCATCGGTGGGCCCCTCGGTATACTGATGCGATGCTCGCCGTGACCCGGACCCCGTTGTCGATAGATGCGCTGACGATGGCGGTCGAGGCGGCGGTGCGTTCGCGGGGCGAAGGGTGTGGTGCGCTGGCGTCGTTTCTTGGGGTGGTGCGGGCCACCCACCAGGGCCGGGCGGTCCGATATCTCGAATACGAAGCCTACGACGCGCTGGCTGTGAAGACGTTCGAACAGATTCGCGACGAAGTCTGCGCGCAGTGGCCCGAGGCCGAACTGGCCCTGGTGCACCGCGTGGGCCGGCTGGAGATCGGCGAGGCCAGTATTGCGATCGTGGCCGCCACCGCGCATCGCGCCGACGCCTTTGCCGTCTGCCGCTACGCGATCGAACGCGTCAAGCAAATCACCCCGGTCTGGAAACACGAGTTTTTCGCGGACGGCGATACGTGGGTCGAAGGCGCCGTGGCCGACCCTGAAGACGCGGACGCCCGCAAGAAAGCGATGGCGATCGCATGCGCGTAACCATTCGCCTGT
Source organism: Vicinamibacterales bacterium (assembly GCA_038319675.1). Taxonomy (GTDB): domain Bacteria; phylum Acidobacteriota; class Vicinamibacteria; order Vicinamibacterales; family SCN-69-37; genus SYFT01. The sequence continues at coordinate 59,758 of JBBQDM010000006.1, read as the reverse complement.
TTGCCCGGCTGCGTGAACTCGCCGGACGCGAACGGTGGGACATGGATGTCGCCACGGGCGCCATCGTCGCCGACGCCTGGACCGGCGTCACCGACGCACATCCAGCGCTCGCACCGTTCAGCCGCGCGATCTCGTGCGCGGTCAACGATCAGTTTTCCCGCATGTCGCAGCCCTTGCACGAGGGTGACGACGTGGCGTTTTTGCCGCCGGTGTCCGGCGGCTGATGGCAGTGTGATTCCTAGTGTCCTGTAACCGTGATTCGTGGCATAACTCGTGGGCGGGGCATCCCGGGGGGCGGCGTTGCTCCTCCCGCAAATACACGCGGTATTCTTGGTCGTCGCGCCTGGCCCGCCGGGCGCCGCGCCCACGACTCATGCCACGAATCACGGTTACAGGACACTAGATGACTCCGCAGGTACTCGACAAACTCCGTTCGCTGGAAACCCGGTACGAATCGCTGGCCCAGCAGATCTCCGATCCGGCTGTGCAGTCGGACGCGTCCACCTATCGCACCCACTCCAAAACGCTGTCGGAGATTCAGCCGACAGTCGAAGCGTTTCGTGAGTGGCTGCGCCTCGACCAGCAGGCGGCTGAGAACCGCGAACTCGTGGCGGGTGACGACCCTGAGATGGCGGCACTGGCGAAAGAGGAACTGCCGGGGCTTGAGACGCAGATGACGAAGCTCGAAGGCGAATTGCGCCTGATGCTCGTTCCCCGCGACGCGAACGACGACCGCAACGTCGTGCTCGAAATCCGCGGCGGCACCGGCGGCGATGAAGCCGCGCTCTTTGCGGCCGATCTCTACCGCATGTATACGCGGTACGCCGAACGCATGGGGTGGAAGATTGACGTGCACACCCTAAGCGAAAACGGCATCGGCGGCCTCAAGGAAGTGGTGGCCTCGCTTGAAGGCAAGAGCGTGTACGGACAGCTCAAACACGAGAGCGGTGTGCATCGCGTGCAGCGTGTGCCCGAGACCGAAGCCAGCGGGCGCATCCACACGTCCACCGCAACGGTCGCCGTGTTGCCGGAAGCCGAGGAGGTCGACATCCAGATCGATGCCAAGGACCTGCGCATCGACACGTTCTGCTCGAGTGGTCCCGGCGGACAGAGCGTCAATACGACGTACTCGGCCGTGCGCATCACCCACCTGCCGACCAACACCGTGGTGTCGCAGCAGGATGAAAAATCCCAGATCAAGAATCGCGCGAAGGCGATGAAGGTGCTGCGGTCACGACTCTACGAAATGGAGATGCGCAAGCAGCACGACGCCATTGCGAAGGAACGACGCGGGCAGGTCGGCACCGGCGAACGGTCTGAGAAAATTCGCACCTACAACTTCAAGGAAAACCGCATCACCGATCACCGCATCAACTTCACGATGCATCAGCTCACCGATGCGCTCGACGGCGACCTGACTGAATTGATCGACCAGATCAAACAACACGTGCAGGCCGAGAAGCTGAAGCAGGCTACCGAGTCGGAGTCGGGCGCTGCGTAATGCCGAGCGTGGCCGCGATGGTGGTGGCTGGCGCTGCCAGGCTGCGCGCGGCCGGACTCACGCCTGAAGACGCCGACCGCGACGCCGCGGTCATCGCACGCGGTCTGCTCGGCTGGTCGTTGGCCGACTGGCTCTCGCAGCGCGGGCGTGAGGCCGACGCACCCTTCATCGACGCCTTCGATCCCCTCATCACCAGACGTGCCACGTTCGAGCCCGTCGCGTATCTGCTTGGCACACGCGAGTTCTACGGCCGGCCGTTCCACGTCCAGTCCGGCGTCCTCATTCCCAGACCAGAAACGGAACTCCTGATCGAGACCGCTCTGCAATGGATCAGCGCGACGGGAGCGCGGAACATCGCCGACGTGGGCACCGGGTCAGGCTGCATCAGTGTGACGCTCGCGCTCGAAGTCCCCGACCTGCACATCGTCGCGACAGACCAGTCCTCCGACGCCCTGGCGGTGGCGCAACGGAACGCCCACGACCTCGACGTGCACGGCAGGATCGAGTGGCGCCACACCGATCTGCTCAACGGGATCGAGGCCCCACTGGACCTCGTCGTGTCCAATCCGCCCTATGTGCCCGAACGTGACCGCCCGACGCTGTCCCCCGATGTGCGCGACCACGAACCCGCGCTCGCGCTCTTTGCGGGCGACGACGGCCTTGATGTCATTCGTCGGCTGATCCCCGACGCCGCCCGCCACCTCCGCCCCGGCGGCGGACTCATCCTCGAAGTCGGTGCCGGCCAATCCGCCACCGTGACCTCCTTGCTCAGCGACGCCGGCTTCACCAACGTCACCTGGCACGCCGACCTGCAAGGCATCCCCCGCATCGTCGCCGCGCAGGGTATAAACGGCACATGGAAATGACGTCGGGTGTCTTTTCCGATGGAAAAGACACCCGACGTGATTATGCGGAGTCATAATTTGACGCATGGAGTCCTGTCTGTTTTGTCGGATTGTCGCGGGAGAGATCCCGGCCACGAAGGCGTATGAAGACGATGACCTGTTGGCGTTTGCGGACGTCAATCCCCAGGCGCCGATGCATCTGCTGGTGATTCCCAAGGCGCACATCCCAACGCTCAACGACGTGAGCGAGGCGCAGGCGCCGCTCGTAGGGGCCATGCTGCGCTGCGCGGCGCAGCTTGCGGCTGAACGGGGGTTCGCGGCGTCGGGGTACCGCACGGTGTTTAATTGCAACGCGGCGGCGGGTCAGACGGTGTTTCACCTGCACCTGCATGTGCTCGGCGGACGCCCGCTGACCTGGCCACCGGGCTGATCGGAGCGCGAGGCGCTCCGTACTGTCAGAGGTGCAGGCCGAGGTCGCGCAGCGTCTGGATGACGGGAATCGATGCGTCGACACCGTTGGCACGGTCGTGGCGGTCGAGCAGCACCCCGCGCATGCCGACCTGACGCGCCCCGAGCACATCGTGCGCCAGACTGTCGCCCACCATGAGGGCCTCATCGGCCGTCACCTGCATGCGGTCGAGGGCTTCCTGGAAGATGCGCGGGTCGGGCTTCATCACGCCGAACTCGGCCGACGACACGGTGACGGTCATCAGTCCTTCCAGGGCAAAGTGGTCCGAGAACGTGTGCAGCGGGCGATGTGAGTTCGAAATCAGCCCCATTCGCACCCCCTGCTGCTGCAGCCGTCTCAGCGCGCCCGGCACATCGTCGTACATCTCAAAATGATGGTGGTGCGCCCAATCGTCATAAATTTCGCGGGCGGCGAGGGTCACACCGGGACCGGAACCGCCCATTAATTCAATGATCCGGCTCGTGTATCGGACGAAGATCTCGTCGTGGTACCGCTGGTCGGTGGTGTCGAGCAGCACGGCCGCGGAGGCGACGGCCGCCTCAAACGTGGCCTCCTCCACCGGCACCCCGTGACGGGCGCAGGTCTCCGCATACCCGGCCCCGAGGAACCGGCGACCGGGTCGAATGAGGGTGAAGTCGACATCGAAGAAGACAGCAGTGGTGTTCACGTCGGGTTTCCGGGTGGGCGCGAATATAGAATAAGGGTTTACATTCCCGATGCGCGACTGGAAAAGCACTCTCAACCTCCCCCGGACCGACTTCCCGATGAAGGCGAATCTGCCGACGACCGAGCCGGCGGCAATCGCCCGTTGGCAGGAGGCGAAGCTGTACGACGCCATTCGGGCGCATCGACAGGGGGCACCGCGCTTCGTGTTGCACGATGGCCCGCCGTACGCCAACGGCGAGATTCACATCGGGCACGCGCTCAACAAAATCCTCAAGGACTTCGTCGTCAAGTCGAAGTCGATGGCCGGCTTTGATGCGCCCTATGTGCCTGGCTGGGACTGCCATGGTCTGCCGATCGAACTGAACGTCGAGCGGGACCTGGGTCCGGCCGCGAAGGACCGATCCATCGGCGACTTCCGCCGCGCGTGCCGTGAGTACGCCGCGAAGTTCGTCGCCTCACAGCGCAAGGACTTTGAACGCCTCGGCGTCCTCGGCCACTGGGACGAGCCGTATCTGACGATGCAGTACGGGTATCAGGCGTCGATCGTCCGTGCGCTGGGTCGCTTCGTGGAACGGGGCCTTGTGTACAAGGGCAAAAAGCCCGTGCACTGGTGTCTGCGTGATCGCACGGCGCTGGCAGAGGCGGAGGTCGAATACGAGACGCACACCTCGCCCTCGATCTTTGTGGAGTTTCCGCTGGCGGCCGACGATACGTTGCTGGCGTCCCGCCTGCCCGCGCTTGCGGGTCGCGAGGTGACCACACTCATCTGGACAACCACGCCGTGGACGATTCCTGCCAATCTGGCGATCGCGTTCCACCCCGAGCTGGAGTACGGCGCGTTTGAGTACGAGGGGCGCGTGGTCATTCTTGCGGCGGAACTCGCCGATGGTGTGTCGACGCGCACGGGTCGTGCGCTGGGCACGGCGGTCGCCACGTTCGCAGGCCACGTGCTGGAGGGGGGGCGCTTCCGCCACCCGCTGTACGAGCGCGATTCGGTCGGCGTGCTCGCCGACTACGTCACGCTCGAACAGGGCACCGGCGCCGTGCACACCGCCCCTGGGCATGGCACCGACGACTTCAACACCGGGGTCAAGTACGGCCTGCCGATCACCACCCCAATCGGCACGCACGGCAAGTTTGCGGACGACACACCGATCGTCGGCGGGCTGAAGGTGTTTGATGCCAATCCGGTCGTCGAAGACGCGCTGACCGAGCGCGGACGGCTCTGGCACCGATCGGATTTTGATCACTCGTACCCGCACTGCTGGCGCTGCCACCGGCCGGTGATCTTCCTGGCGACGCCGCAGTGGTTCATCCGCATGGACGGTCTGCGCGCGGATGCCACGGCCGCGTCCGAGGCCACCACATGGCACCCGTCATGGGGTCGTGAACGAATGACCGGCATGTTCTCGACGCGGCCCGACTGGTGCATCTCTCGTCAACGCGCGTGGGGGGTGCCCATCCCTGCGCTGACGTGCACGGGCTGTGGACACTCACATCTGACGACCGCGCTTGTGGCCCGTGCGGCCACCGTGTTCGAACGCGACAATGCCGACGCGTGGTATGACGCGCCCATCGAGACGTTTGTGCCGGACGGCTTCACCTGCGACAGCTGTGGCGGCACCACGTTCGAACGGGAACGCGACATTCTCGACGTGTGGTTCGACTCCGGGTCAAGCCACGAAGCGGTCCTCGCGCAGCGGCCGGAGCTGCAGTGGCCCGCCGACCTGTATCTCGAAGGCACCGATCAATATCGTGGCTGGTTTCAATCCTCGCTGCTGGTCGGCGTCGGCACACGCGGACGGGCGCCGTACGACGCCGTGCTCACCCATGGGTTCGTCGTGGACCCCAAGGGCCGCAAGATGTCCAAGTCGTTGGGCAATGTCATCGCGCCGCAGCAGGTCATCGCCGAGAGTGGTGCCGATGTCCTCCGGCTCTGGGTGGCGATGGTCGACTATCGCGACGAAATCCGCCTCGGCAAGGAAGTGCTCGCCCGCACGGTGGAGGCGTATCGCAAGATGCGCAACACCTTCCGCTATCTGCTGGCCAACCTCGCGGACTTTGATCCGGCGACACACCTGGTGCCGCATGCGGACATGCTCAGCGTGGATCGTCACATCCTGTCGCGCTATGCCCGCCTCGAGCGGACGGTGCGCGCGGAGTACGACGCCTACGACTTCCAGGCGCTGGCCCATGCGGTCAACGAGTTCGTGACTGTCGAACTCAGTGCGCTGTACCTCGACGTGTCGAAGGATCGCGTGTACACGTTCCCCGCGGACTCGCGCGAACGCCGATCGGCGCAGACCGCGCAGTACCTGCTCGCTGACGGGCTGGTACGACTGATCGCGCCAGTGCTGTCGATGACGGCTGATGAAGTGTGGATGCACCTGCCGGGCACGCGCGAGGCGTCGGTTCATCTGGCCGACTTCCCCAGCAGCCCCGCCGCGTGGATCGATGAATCCCTCGATGCCCACTGGGAGGCGCTGGCGGACGTCCGTCGCGCGGTCAATGAAGCGCTCGAGCTGGCGCGGGCGGCCAAGACCATCGGTGCCCCCCTGACCGCGAGCGTCACACTCACCGCCTCCGGCGAATTGTATCAACGCCTCATGGACGCGGAAGCTGACCTGCCCATGTTGTGCATCGTCTCTCACGTGACGCTGACCGAAGCCCCTGACGGACCCCTGCGTGTCACCGTCGCACACGCGTCCGGCGACAAGTGTCCGCGCTGCTGGCGGTTTGTGCCCGCCCTCACCGGGAGCGGCGATGAGGCCGTGTGCGGACGCTGTGCGGACGCCGTGGGGGCGCAGGCCTGATGGCTCGAATCCCTCGTCTCGTCTGGGTCGTGGTGGCGCTCACGCTACTGGATCAAGCCACCAAGGCGTGGGTGCACGCCACCCTGGGGCTGTACGAAAGCCGCACCATCATTCCGGACCTGCTCGACCTGGTGCATGTGCGCAACGAAGGCGTGGCCTTCGGACTGTTGAACAACCTCGACGTGCAGTACAAGCAGTGGGTGACGACCGGACTGGCATGCCTCGCACTGGCCGGCATCGCGTTCTATTACACCCAGCTTGACGCCCGCGAGCGCCTCGCGCGACTGGGCGTCGCGTGCATCGCGGGGGGTGCGATCGGCAATCTGATCGATCGCGTCCGCCTGGGATACGTCCTCGACTTCGTGGACGTGTACTGGGGCACGTGGCACTTCTGGGCGTTCAACGTGGCAGACTCGGCGATCACCGTCGGGGCTATTCTGGTCTTCGCAGACCTTCTTCTGGTGAAACGACATGTACCCGATCCTGTTTAACGTCGGCGGCTGGCCGGTCTATGCGTACGGCGTACTGCTGGCCGCGGCCTATCTCATCGGTCTCCAGCTGGCGGTGATCCGCGCGCGCCGGGCTGGCGTGGATCCGGCCAAGGTCATGGACCTCGGGATTTACCTGATCATCGCGGCGCTGGTGGGTGCCAAGCTGATGCTGATCGCCGTGGACTGGGAGTACTTCCGCCAGCAACCGCGGGAACTGCTCTCACTCGTGCGCGCCGGCGGGGTGTTTTATGGCGGCCTCATCGGTGCCGTCCTGGTGGGGTTCTTTCTCGTCCGTCGCTACAAACTCAACATCTGGGCCACCGGCGACCTGATGGCACCGGGCATCGCTCTTGGCCACGTGGTCGGCCGCTTCGGGTGCCTGCTGGCAGGGTGCTGTTACGGCCGCCCGACAGACGCCTGGTGGGGCATCACGTTCACCAACCCCGTGGCGAACGCCAACGTCGGCACGCCGCTCAACATTCCGCTCCACCCGACGCAGCTGTACGACGCCGGTGCCGAACTGTTGATCATGGGCATACTGCTGTTGACCGAGCGCAAGGGCAAACCGTTCACCGGTCGCACGTTCTGGATGTATATCGGCCTCTACGCCATCTCGCGCTTCATCATCGAGTACTTCCGCGGCGACATTCAGCGCGGAGCCGTGGGGGATCTCTCGACGTCGCAGTTTGTGTCGTTGCTGCTCGTGCCCATCGCGCTTGGGATGTTGTGGTATTTGAAGCGGCAGCCACAGGCGTCACAGGCATGACCACATGCCAGGACTGACGCGGCTCATCGTCGACGCCGCTGACGCAGGTGTACGGCTCGATCAATTCATCACGTCACGTCTGCCCGACGTGTCGCGTTCCCAGGTGCAGCGATTGCTGCGCGACGGTCGCGTCACGACCTCGCCGCACCCGGCCAAAGCCGGACTCGTGGTGACCGTCGGCTTGCAGGTCGATGTGGATGTGCCTCCGCCGATGCCCGCCACACCCGGTGCCGAAGACCTGCCGCTCGACGTGTTGTACGACGATGCGGATTTGGTGGTGATCAATAAACCGGCCGGCATGGTGGTACACCCGGCTGCGGGGCATGCACATGGCACGCTGGTGAACGTGTTGCTCCATCACGTAACGGGCCTCTCCGGCATTGGCGGGACCGAGCGCCCCGGGATTGTGCATCGCCTTGATCGCGGCACCTCGGGGATCATGGTCGTGGCAAAACACGACACGGCGCATCGGCATCTGTCCGCGCAGTTTCACGACCGCACCGTGCGCAAGGAATATCAAGCCGTGGTCTGGGGTGCGCCGGAGAAGGGCACCCGGTACGACAACCCCATCGGTCGTGACCCCAACAACCGCAAACGCATGTCGAGTCGCGCCAAGGGTGGCCGATCCGCGCTGACGGATGTCGTGTCGGTCGAAGTGTTGCGGGGTGTGTCGTTCGTGACGTTGTCGATCGGCACCGGCCGCACGCATCAGATTCGGGTGCATCTGTCGGAGGCCCATCATCCCCTTGTGGGTGACGAATTGTATGGCGGCGTGCGCAAACGTCTGCCCACACATCTGGCCTCGCTGGCCAAACTGGACCGGCCCTTTCTGCACGCGGCGCGTTTGTCATTTGCGCATCCGCGCGACGAACGTCCCATGGACTTCAGGGCGGACCTGCCGCTTGACCTGGCGCGTGTGCTCAAGGCGCTGCGACGCGCCTGCGCTCCGAGATAACCTCAGGACGTCTCATGGCTGCAGACGTGAAGTTTGAAGGACGGGTGATTCGGGTCGAAACCGAGGTGGTGACACTTCCGAATGGCCGCACCGCGCTGATCGAAGCTGTACGGCATCGCGGATCGGTGGTGATGCTCGCGACGCCCACGCCGGACGCGGTGTTTCTCATTCGACAATATCGACCGGTCATCGGTCGGTGGATTTTCGAGTTGCCGGCGGGCAGTCTCGACCCCGGTGAATCACCGGAGGTCGCGGCCGTCCGTGAGTGCGAGGAGGAAATCGGCTACACGCCGCAGCGCGTCACCCTCCTGGCCTCGTGGTATCCCACGCCGGGCTTCTGCGACGAACTCATGCACTTCTATCGCTGCGAGTCACTGGTCGCCCCGATCGGCCCTGTCCATCAGGATGAGGATGAGCAAATCGAGCCGGTGCTCGTGTCGCTGGACGAGTTGGCGGCCATGATCGCCGACGGCCGTGTGGTGGACATCAAAACCGTCGTCGGGCTGGGTTTGCTGCGCCAGCAGTACGGAGCAGGCGGACTTTAGTCCGTCTGTGTCCGACGGGCTGAAGCCCGTCGGCTCCGAAAGAACGCCCTACGCGAACGACAACGCCTGCCCCTGACGCGGCACGGCCGGTGTCAGGGCGAGGGCGAGCACTTCGTCCACTTCTGTCACAAAGTGCACGGTCAAGCCGCGTCGAATTTCGTCGCTGAGGTCCTCGCGCACGTTGGTCTCATTCTGCTTCGGCAGAATCACCTGATGGATGCCGTACCGGCGCGCGGCCAGCACCTTCTCCTTGATCCCGCCGACCGGCAACACGCGCCCTGACAAGGTCACTTCCCCGGTCATCGCGATATCCCCGCGCACCGGGCGGCCTGACAACGCCGACGCCACGGCCACCACCATCGTCACGCCTGCCGAGGGGCCGTCCTTGGGAATCGCTCCTGACGGCACGTGCAGATGAATTTCAGAGTCCTTGTAGAACTGGGGATCGACGCTGTAGGCCGTCGCGTGAGCCCTGAACCAGGAGAGCGCAATCCGGGCCGACTCCTTCATCACGTCACCGAGCGAGCCCGTGAGCGTCAACTGGGCCCCACCGGCCATGCGCGAGGCTTCGATCAGCAGCACGTCGCCGCCGACCGGCGTCCACGCGAGTCCAATGGCCACGCCGGGATTGGTCGTGCGGTCGGCCAGCGCTTCGTCGAGATGTTTCGGCGCCCCCAGGAACTCCTCGACCAGGGCGACGGTCACCGTCACCGAGACATCCTCCCCCTCGGCGCGACGCCGAGCCACCTTGCGGCACACCGAGCCAATCTCGCGCTCGAGATTGCGGACACCGGCCTCACGCGTGTAGCCACGGATGATGGCCGCCAGGGCCTCATCCGTGAAGGTAATCTGCTCGCCCGTCAGTCCATGATTCTCAACCTGGCGCGCGACGAGGTGATCGATCGCGATCGCCAGTTTCTCGCGCTCGGTATAACCCCCGAGATCGATCACCTCCATGCGATCGCGCAGCGGTGGCGGAATCGTGTCGAGGACGTTGGCCGTCGTGATGAAGAGCACCTCGGACAGATCAAAGGGCACGTCGAGGTAGTGATCGCGGAACGCGTTGTTCTGTTCCGGGTCCAGCACTTCGAGCAGGGCCGAGGCAGGGTCCCCGCGGAAGTCGTGTCCGAGTTTGTCGATCTCGTCGAGAATGAACACGGGGTTTCTCACACCCACGCGTCGCAGGCCCTGAATGATCTGCCCGGGCAACGCCCCGATGTAGGTCCGCCGATGCCCGCGAATCTCCGCCTCATCGCGCATGCCGCCCAGCGACACCCGCACGAACTTGCGGCCGATCGCGTTGGCAATCGAGCGCGCCAGTGAGGTCTTGCCCACGCCTGGAGGGCCGGCAAAACAGAGAATCGGGCCCTTCACATCCGGCTTCAGTTTGCGCACGGCCAGATATTCCAGGATGCGATCCTTGACCCGCTCCAGACCGGAGTGATCCGCATCCAGCGTCGCCTTGGTGTGAACCAGATCGATGGACTCCTCACTGCGGGCCGTCCACGGCACGGTGACGAGCCAGTCGATGTAGGTGCGCGCGACGGTGTACTCGGCGGCCGCCGGCGGCATTTTGGCCAGGCGATCGAGTTCGCGCTTCGCGTCCTTCTTCACCTCGTCGGGCATGCCGGCCGCCTCGATCTTCTCAGCCAGCTCGTCAATTTCCTTGGCCTGGTCGTCGCCTTCACCCAGTTCGCGCTGAATCGCCTTCATCTGCTCGCGCAGAAAGTACTCCCGCTGGTTCTTGCCGACTTCCGACTCGACCTGCGACTGAATCTTCGACCCGACCTCGAGCACCTCGAGTTCCTTCGCCAGCACCCGATGCAACCGCTCCATGCGGTCTCGCACATCAGCGGCCTCCAGCAACTCCTGCTTCACGGCCGTCGTGACCGTGCTCAGACTTGACGCGATGAAGTCTGCCAGTCGGCCCGGCTCCACAATGTTGGCGATGAGCGTGGACAGGTCCTCGGACAAGACCGGAGACAATTCCACGATCTGCTGAAAATTCGTCCGGATGTTCCGGGCCAGGGCGTCGTATTCGACGTTCTCGGACTCCGGTTCCACGTCGACGACCGTGTGGACCGTGGCGCGCAGATACGGCGTGGCGCTGATCACCTCGTCAAGTTGCACACGCGCCAACCCCTGCACGATCAGCCGCAGGCTGCCGTCGGGCAACTTGAACATCTTGTGGATGTGCGCAAAGGTGCCGACCGGGTACAGCTCCGCCTGCCCCGGCTCTTCATCAGTCGCGTTGCGCTGGGTGAAGACCGCGATCTGCTTGTCACCCGCGATGGCAGCGTCAATCAGCGCCACCGAACTCTCACGCGCCACCGCGAGGGGCATGAACGAGTTCGGAAACAGCACCGTGTCGCGCAAGGGCAGGATGGGCAGTTCCGTCGGGACGGTCTCAGTCAAGGACATCAGGAATGATTTCACCTTCCCGCATATCTCGGGGTCACAAAAAGCACAGGCCCCGCCTTGCGGCGGAGCCTGTGGGAAACACGCCGGGTCGAACAGCTTAGCCCATTAGCTCATGTCAAGCATCATGCCCGACGATCGGCGGGAGGAGAGCCGTTCCCGGCGTTCGGCCACTTCGCGGGCCTCTTCACAGTCCTTGCACCGGACCGCGAAGGGCAGCGCGCGCAGCCGACGTTCGGCGATTTCGTCGCCGCATTCGAAGCAGTCGCCGAACTGGCCGCTGTCGAGCCGCGCCAGTGCTTCCTCGATGCGATGCAGCGTTTCCGACTTCATCTGAATCAAGGCAAACTCGATGTCGTCCTGGATGTCGGCTTCAGAGGTTTCCGCGGCATCAAGCACGCCTTGACCTTCACCGGTTCCGCCCTCTGCACGCACGTCGCGCATCTTCTCCTGCACCTGCGCCAGAATTTCGCGCCGACGCTCTTCGAGAATCCGCTTGAGTTCCACGTACCGCTGCCGGGTCGAATCCGTCTGTGTGGCCTTGGTGGCCTTCCGTGAGGTTGTGGTCGCCTTCATGATGTACTCCTAATCTGCTCCGCTTGCCGCCCTGTGTGCGCTTCTAGCCTGCAAACAAAATGCCAATCCTAGCGCAATCCTGTGGTCCCGGTAAAGTGACGCCGGGATACTGCCTCCCTTACGTAGCAGCACCCCGTTTGGATGCCGACGCGTCCTAGAGGTTTCAATGTAACTATCAGGACAAAAACGAGTTACATCGTGACTTGCAGTAGAGGACCCTTTCGGTCTCATTTCATTCGCTGCATTAGACGTAAGAGGGTCGGCGCCGGTTCTCATCCAAAGAGGACGCCATATGTCCTCCATGGATGACGTGTCAGATGCGCGCAAAATGCCGTGTAATTGGGTAACACCTGCTATACTTTCGGGTTTGGAGAACTTGCATTATGGCCAAGCAGTGTGAAGTGTGTGGCAAGAAGCCGGTCGTTGGGCGCCAGGCGAGCCACGCGAACAACGTGACCGCCCGTCGTTTTGAACCGAATCTTCAGCGGATTCGCGCCGTCGTGAAGGGCGCCACCAAGCGTGTGCGTGTGTGCACCCGGTGCATCCGTTCGAACAAGGTCGTCAAGGCCGCGTAGTCAGCACGCCGGCATGACCACGCCCCTGATTCCGATCTCGTCGTCCGACGCCCCTGCCGCCATTGGTCCGTACAGTCAGGCCATTCGGGCTGGGGATTTTCTCTTTGCGTCCGGGCAAATTCCCCTCGATCCCACCACGGGCACGATTACGGAGGGCGGGATCACCGCGCAGACCCACCAGGTCCTGCAAAATCTCGGAGCGGTCCTCGCGGCTGCCGGCGTGACGTTCGATCGGGTGGTCAAGACGACGATCTACCTGGCGGACATGGGTGATTTTGCGGCGGTCAACGAGGTCTATGCGGGCTACTTCCCCGCGCCGGCCCCTGCCAGAGCCACCATCCAGGCCGCCGGCCTCCCGAAGAACGTACGCGTCGAAATCGACCTGGTCGCCTATCTCAAATGAGCTTGCTCATCGGCTGACCCTCTCCACCGCCAAGACCCCCTCAATCGACTTCAGCGCCTTCAGCACCCGATCCAGGTGTTTGAGGTCAGCGATTTCCACCGCCATGCGAATGGACCCTCGCGCGTCCTGATCGGTGGTGGCTTCCACGTCCCGGATGTTGGTCTTGATGCCGGCAATCTTCGTGGTCAGGTCCGCGAGAATGCCCCGGCGGTCGGCCACATGGATCTTGAGACGTACCACATACGGATCAGGGTCGGTGCCTTTGTCCCACTCCACATCAATACGGCGCTCGGGGTCGTACAACAGGTTGACGACGTTGGTGCACAACGCCGAGTGGACCGACACGCCCTTGCCCCGCGTGATGTAGCCCACGATTCGCTCACCCCGAATCGGGTTGCAGCAGCGCGCCCGGAACACCATCACATCGTCGATGCCCTTGACCTTGATCTTGGCGTCGCCTGAGCCGAGCACACGCTTGACGACGCTGGTGAACGCGCCGTCGGGTGGTGGTTCCTGCAGGGTCTCGGCACCGGCGAGTTTGGTCAGCACGGACCGCACCGTGACTTTGCCGTAGCCAATGGCCGCGTAGAGGTCGTCGGGACGCTGGGCACCGAATTCCAGCGCGACCTTGGCGAGCACCTCGGGCTCGAGCAGGGCCTTGTCGATCGCGAAGCGGCGCACGTCCTTGTCGAACAACCGTTTGCCCAACTCGATGGAGCGCACTTTTTCCTGCGTCTGGATGAAGTGCTTGATCTTGTTACGGGCCCGCGACGTCTGCACAAACGTCAACCAATCCCGACTGGGGGTATGTCCCGCCTGCGTCAGAATCTCCACGATGTCGCCGTTGGTGATGCGCGTCCGCAGCGGCACCATGCGCCCGTTGATGCGTGCGCCGACACACTGGTGACCGACATCGGTATGGACGGAGTAGGCAAAGTCCACAGGCGTCGCGCCCTGCGGCAGTGATTTGACCTCCCCCTTGGGCGTGAAGATGTACACCTCGTCGGGGTAGAGTTCGACGCGCAGATTCTGGAGAAACTCCGCCGGGTCGCGCACGTCCTGCTGGGACTCGAGCAACTGGCGCAACCACGCGAAGTACTGTTCGTCGCGCTCGGCGCCGACGCGGCCCTCCTTGTATTTCCAGTGGGCGGCGATGCCTTCCTCCGCGATGTGATGCATCTCTTCGGTGCGAATCTGCACCTCAAACGGCGTGCCCGTCGCGCTCACCACTGAGGTGTGCAGCGACTGATACCCGTTGGGCCGCGGCATCGCAATAAAGTCCTTGAACCGGCCGGTCACCGGGGACCACGTCTGATGAATGATGCCGAGGATGCTGTAGCAGTCCTTGACCGCCGGCGTCACGATGCGAAGCGCGATGAAGTCGTACACCTGATCGAGGTCCGCGTTGCGGCGCTGCAGTTTCTGGTGGATGGACCACAGGCGCTTGATGCGGCCGTCGATCGACACCACGGGGATCTGTGCCTCAGCGAGTTTGGTCGCCAGCATCGTGCGCAGGTCTTCCATCAGGCCCTCGGACGCCTTGCGACGGGCCTCCACCTCGGCGCGCAGCTTCTGGTAGGCCTGGGGTTCCAGGTGCCGGAACGCGAGTTCCTCAAGCTCGTTCTTGACCTTGCTCATGCCCAGCCGGTTGGCGATGGGCGCATAGATGTCGCGGGTCTCCTGGGCAATTCGCACCCGCCGCTCCTCAGGCAGGTGATGCAGGGTCCGCATGTTGTGCAGCCGATCGGCCAGCTTCACCATGATGACGCGGATGTCGTCGACCATGGCCAGCAGCATCTTGCGGAAACTTTCGGCCTGCCGTTCCTCGCTCGACGCAAACTGGAGCCCGGACAGCTTGGTCACCCCCTCCACGACGTGGGCGACCTCCTCGCCGAACAATTCCCGGATCTTCTCGATGGAATTCGGGGTGTCCTCCACAATGTCGTGCAGCAGGCCGGCGGCCACGGCCACGACGTCCATCCGCTGGTCGGCCAGCAAATCGGCCACCTCCAGTGGATGCACCAGATACGGCTCCCCGGATCGGCGCACCTGTCCCTTGTGCTCGTAGGCCGAAAACACATAGGCCCGGCGGAGCAGCTCGGTGTCGGCGTCCGGCTTGGAGGCGCGCACCTTGTCGATGAGGTCTTCGAACCGAATCATGATTCTGGTGTCTAACTGGAATAAGGATATCCCTACGCGCCTTGACGGTCGTTCTGGGGGTTCATATACTGGCCCGGTTTCGGCCAGATTTCCGTGCAGATTTGAGGAGCCACATGCAGTCTCGATACCCGTCGCTTCGCGTTTTTGTCCTCGTGCTCCTGGTGGCCGTGTCCGCCTCGGCGTGCGGCAAATATTCCATCGGCAACCTCCGGGCGCTGATGGCGTTCAAAGAAGGCAATGTCCTCTACGGCAAGTCTGACTTCGTCAAGGCTGCCGCAAGCTACGAGGAGGCCATCCAGCACAACCCGGACATGGGGATCGTGTATTTCTTCCTGGCCAACTCCTACGACAACATGTACCGCCCGGGCTCGTCCGACGATCCCGCCTCCGACCCGAATCTTCAGAAGGCCGTCATCAACTACAACAAGGCCATCGAGACCATCAAGGATGAGGAGCCCTCGGGCGCCCAAATCCGGAAATTGTCCTTTGAATATCTCATCGCCGCCTACGGCCCGGACAAACTGAACGACTTCGATCACGCCGAGCCGATCGCCAAGCGCCTGATTGAGCTGGAACCGCAGGAGCCCGGCAACTACTACACGCTCGGGAAGCTCTACGAAGACCAGGGTCGCTACGAGGAGGCGGAGGCCCACTTCCTCCAGGCCGTGAACCTGCGCCCGAACGACCCGCTTGGCTACACCTACCTGGCCGGCCACTACAACCGTCAGGGCAACTTCGAAAAGACGATGGAAGCGTGGGAAAAACGGGCGGAAGTCGAGCCGAACAACCCGGAAGCGCACCACACGATCGCCACCTGGCTGCAGGAAAAGGCGATGAAGGACGTGCAACTGCCCACCGCCACCAAGCGCGCCTACATCGACCGGGCCATCGCGGCCGAAGACTCGGCCCTGGCGCTGCACGAGAACTACGTGGAGGCCCTGGTGTTCAAGAACATCCTGCTCCGGATGAAGGCCCAGTACGAGCGTGACCGCCGCACCATCGACGCCCTGCTCGCCGAAGCTGACCGCCTCAGGGACAAGGCTATCGCCATCCAGAACGCGCAGAACGCCGGCGGACGCGGGGGCGGCATCTAGCCCCTCCCCCTTCGTCGATCGCCTCTCTACGAGCGCGCTCAGGGCTTCCTGGGCGCGCTCTTCGTTTGTACGGACGGACGCGCACGAAAGCGAAGCCGGTTCCTGGTTCCTGGTTCCTGGTTCATGGTTCCGGGTGCTGTTCTGGGTTCTGGGGTTCTGGGTTCCCCGTTCAGGGTTCAGCGGCGCGCACGGGGCGCCCCCGTGAACCCGTGCACCCTCACCTGAGCACCCCGAGCACCCGGCACAGTGCCACGAGCACCCGCGTTGAACCCAGGCCCCCAGAACCCGAGAACCCGAGCACCCGAGAACCCAGAACGGCACCCGGAACCAGGAACCAGGAACCAGGAACCATGAACCTCAACCTTGTGGCCGGTCCGTACAAAGAAAAAGCGCGCCCAGGGAGCGTTCCCTGGGCGCGCACGAGTGACCGCGAGAGCGGAGTGTGTCTAGTTGCCGCCGCCGCCGGCCGCGCCAGCGCGCATGCCATCGGTGACGATGCCGACCTTGGTCACACCGGCGCCGGAGGCGGCGTCGATGATGGCCACAATGTCGCCATACCGGACGGAACCATCACCGATGATGAACACCGTCTTGTCGTTACGCGTCTCGAAGATCGTCCGCAGGTGCGCCTGCAGCACGTTGATCGCCACTTCGGTCTTGTTGACCGTCAACCGGCGATCGGCTGGATAGTCGATGACGATCTGTGAGAGGTCCGCTGCTGCACTCGGCGCCTTGTTGACCTCGAGCGGCAGGTTGATGTCCTGCCCCTTCTGGGTCAACGGCAAGGCGGCGATGAAGATGACGAGCAGCACGAGCAACACGTCGATGAGCGGCGTCAGGTTCATCTCCGACGACGCCTGGGCCACCTTGACCTTGACGTTTTTCTCCGCACCGTGATGTTTATGTGCGTGCGGCATTAGAGCCCCCCTCCACCTTCGACGTTGCCGCCGCGTTCCTCGGTAATGAGCCCGACGGACTCAATACCGGCTCCGCGGAGCGCATCCATCATTTTCATGATGGCGGCGTACGGCGCGTTGCGATCCCCTTTGAGGTACACGACCTTGTCGGCCTTGCTCTCAAGGGACGCCGACAACCGGCTGATCGCCTCGGCCTCGTTGACCTCGATCGCGTTCACGTACAGGCGGCTGAGCGCATCGATATGCACCACCGTCTGGTCCGCCGTGTCCGGCTTGTCTCCGGAATTCTCGGCTTCCGGCAGGGCGACGTCGACACCCTTCTGCATCATCGGCGCGATCAGCATCACGATGATGAGCAGCACGAGCATGACGTCAACCAACGGCGTGACGTTGATGTCTGATTTGGGACCCGTTCCACCGGATCCCATGTCGATTGCCATGGCGAACCTCCCGTCTTCCGATGTTACGAGGACTTCTTGATGAAGTAGTCCACCATCTCCGACGCCGAGTTGTCCATCTCGACGTTGAAGTATTCAAGGCGCCCGGTGAAGTAGTTGTAGAGCATGACGGCGGGAATGGCCACGAACAGGCCGAGCGCCGTCTTGATGAGCGCTTCCGAGATACCGGCGGACACGGCGCCGAGGCCGGCCGAGCCGGTGCTGCCGATACCGGCGAAGGCGTTGATAACGCCGATGACCGTGCCGAGCAGCCCGATGAACGGGGCCGTCGCGCCGATGGTCGCCAGGGCCGGAATGCCCTTCTTGAGGTCGTTGGCCGTCAGGGCCGTTGCACGCTGAATCGCGCGGCGCACGGTGTCAACCATGTCCTCACGGCTGAGGTTGGAGCCGGAGTCCACCTGGAACTGGTACTCCTGCAGGCCCGCGAGGACCACCTTGGCCAGATGGCTGTACTGGTAGGTCTTCGACTGCGACACCGCGAGGGCGTCCTTGAGGCGACCTTCCTTGAGATGTTTCGCAACCTGCGGGGCATACAGCTTGGACTGTGACCGCGCCATCTTGAACGTGTAGTAGCGCTCGATGGACACACCCACCGACCACATCGACATGAAAATCAGCACGAATGCGAGGGCCTTTGTCGTCGTGCCCATCGATTCCCACATGGAAAGCAGATCCATCTCACCACCCATTTACAGCCTCCGAAAGCTCTATACCGTAGCTAAACCAAACGAACGTGAATGACACAAAAAACGAACGAACGAACGAACCTATTGCAGCGTGAAGTTGACCGTGACCGTCATGATGACCGGCACCTTCTGACCGTTGAGTTCCGTGGGCGTAAACGTCCACTGCCTCACGGCCTCCAGCGCGGCCTGGTCGAGCAACGCCACCGGACGAATGACCTTCGCGTCGGTCACGCGACCATCGACGCCAATCGTGGCCTCGATGATGACGATCCCCTGCACACGCGCCGACTGCGCGATGGGCGGATAGATCGGATTCACGTGCCGGATTTTTGTCGGCGCCTTGATGTTGCCACCAACGCGCACAGGCGCGGCAGGCGGCGGGGGCGGAGGAGGCGGCGCAGGAATGCCACCGACCACTCCACCGACGGTGCCGCCGGGGATGCCACCGGCCACTCCACCCACCACACCAATCGATCCGGGTGCCGGACGAGGCGGCGGTTCGGGCGTGACTTCCTTGGGCGCCTCAATCGGCGCGGCCGCCGGATTCACATCCGGTGTCGGCGTCGAAGGCGCGGGGGCCGCCGGCGGGGGCGGCGGAGGCGGCGGGGGCGGTGGGGGCGGCGGCAACGCCACAAACGCCATCACCGACTGCGGGGTCGGCAACACATCGGACGCCAACAGCGGAATCACCACCATGGCGGCGAGCAGCACCGTGTGGACCAGAATTGACAGCGGCACGGTGTACCACTGTTTGGTCCCCAATCGAACACTGGGGTGACTGACCTCTCCGAACATTTCACCTGGCACGATTACCTCCTGCGCCCGACACTTTGTTTCAAACCTTCACGAAGGTCGGGATTATAGTCAGGTCCAAAAAACGGTGTCAACCAAACGTACCCGAAACTTAGCCCTTTTCACGTTAGACACCACTTCGCGGAGAATGGCCCGGAGCCTGTGAGGACAGTCGAACCTTGGCCTGTAACCCCATTCCTCCGGTCAAAAACAGTCGAATCCCCTGTTCCACGGTCATGTCAGGATACTGCACCCGTTCTGAGGGGCACACCAGCACGTCCCCCAAGTACAAATGATTGGTCGGTACATAGACTGCCACGAACGCAGCCGGTCCGTGCCCCCTGTCGACCGTAAATTCTTTGGTAAGAAATCCGAGCACATAGCCCTGTGCCCCATCCTCGACCATCACCACCCGTTTAAACCCAAACTCATTGTCGGGCGAAAACGCCAGAATCAGCTGCTTGACGGGCGCGTAGACCGTGCGGAACACGGGCACATGCATCAGAATTTGCTCTCCACGCCCGAGCAACCGGCGACCAATCACGTTGGTCGCAGCCGCGCCGATGAGCAGCACGATGACCACGGTGGTCACCAGGCCCAGCCCGGGCACATGCCCCCCGGTCCACCGTTCGTAGAGTCCCTGGGTCAAACCGTCGACCACCCGGAACATCCACACGATCGCCGCCACACTGACGACCATCGGCACCGACACAAAAAATCCTGTGATGAACGATCGTCGCAGCCACGCCATCATGGACATCACCCCCTGGGCAGCAGCCACCCGAAGATCGCCACCGCCAGCGCAATCCGGTACCACGCGAAGACGTCAAGTCGATTGGACACGAGGTATCGCAGCAGGAAACTCACGGCGAGGTACCCGACAGCCGCCGACACCGTCAGCCCCACCGCGAACACCTGCAGATCGTGAGCGGTCAAGGTCACATGCCGCAGTTCCAGACCTTCTTTGAGCGCGGCGGCCGTAATCGCCGGTACGCTCATCACAAACGCAAACCGCGCCGCCGCCAGCCGGTTCAGGCCGAGCAACATGCCGGCCGTAATGGTGGCGCCTGACCTCGACACGCCCGGCACCAGCGCCATCGCCTGCGCCACACCAATCAGCGCGGCGCCAACAAGCGTCAGGGTGGCCTCAGAGCCGCTGCGCGGCCCGAGACGCTCCACCAGGAACAACAGACCGGCCCCCACCACCAGCGCCACACCGGCCACCCACGGCGCCCTGATGGCGTCCAGCGCATCGTCGGTCAGACTCAGTCCGACAATGACAATTGGAATGGTCGCCGCCACAACGAGCCAGATGCGTCTGGCGTCAGGCGTGGGGTTGGGCGTGAACACCCCGGGGACCGCCCGCATCATGGCGATCAGGTCCGCTCTGAAAAACCAGACGACGGCCAGCAGCGTTCCGACATGGCACGCCACGTCGAACGGGATGTTGAGCACCCCGGCATCCCACCCAAACGCTTCGCGCATCAGGATCAGATGCGCCGAACTCGAAACCGGCAGAAACTCCGTCAGGCCCTGAATGACTCCGAGCCACGCCGCCTCGAACAGGGACACAGTTTATGACGTGGTTTTCGACCGTCGCGCCGCACTGCCCGACGTCGGTGCAGGTTTTGTCAACACGATGGCAATGGCCGCCGCAATGAACACGGTCGAGTAGGTGCCAGAGATCACGCCCACGAGCATCGTGAAGGCGAATCCTTCCAGCGCTTCACCGCCGTACAGGTACAGCCCCAGCACCGCGAGGAACGTGGTGCCTGCCGTGATGATCGTGCGCGACAGCGTCTGGTTGACGCTCAGGTTGACGAGTGGTTCGAGCGCATCCTTCCGCATCAGCCGCGAATTTTCGCGCACACGGTCGAAGATCACGATGGTGTCGTTGACCGAGTACCCCGTCATCGTCAGCAACGCGGCGATGGTATTGAGCGACATTTCGTAGCCGAACCAGTGCAGGAAGATCAACGTCACCAGCACGTCGTGGAACGTCGCGATGATGGCTCCGGCGGCGAACGAGAACCGGAACCGCAGCCCGATGTAGACGAGCATGCCCAACAGCGCAAAGACGGTCGCCAGGACACCTTTGCGTCGCAGGTCTGCGCCGATCACCGGGCCGACAATGCCAATCCTGTCCGGTTCGAACGCCCCAAGGTTCGCCTGCCGGACGAGATCCAGCACCGCGTTCGACGCGTCATCGAGCGTCTGGCCCTCCTGCACCTCCAGCACCTGGGGCAGCCGAATCAGCACCTGGTTGTCGGCGGCGTCTCCATACCGCTGCACGGTCTTCTCGCCAGGCAGCGAGGTGAGCGCAGTGCGGATGGCGTCCTCCGACACGGGCTGCTCAAACCGCAGCACCATCACCGTACCGCCGGAGAAGTCGACGCCGAGCTTGAAGCCCTGCGTCAGAATCTGTGCCACGCCGACCACAATCAGAATGGTCGAGAACGCGATGGCGTGCCACCGCCACTTGATGAAGTTGATGTTGGTCTTGCTGAGAATCTGCATGATAAAAATCCGCCTGACCGATCAGATGCTCAGCTTCGCCGTGCCGGGGCGTCGCGACAGCGACACCTCAAACAAGGTGCGTGACGCAAACACGGCTGTGAACACGTTGGAGATGAGACCAAAAAACAGCGTGGTGGCAAAACCCTTGATGGGGCCCGTGCCGAACTGGAACAGGAACGCCGCCGCAATCAGCGAGGTCACATGGGTATCGAGAATGGTGACGAACACGCGGTCGAACCCGGCCGCCACCGCCTGGCGCGCGCCCTTGCCGTTGGCGAGTTCTTCCCGTATGCGCTCGAAGATGAGCACGTTCGAATCGACGCCCATGCCGATCGTCAGAATGAACCCGGCGATGCCCGGCAGGGTCATGACCGCCCCGATGTACGACATGAACCCCAGCAGAATAATGAGGTTCAGCGCGATCACTATCACCGCGTTGACGCCCGCCCGCTTGTAGTACACCACGATGAACAGCGCAACCAGGATGAGACCGGCGACCGATGCCCGGACACCGGCATCAATCGAGTCCCGCCCCAGACTCGGTCCGACAGAATCCTCGAACTGCGGTGTCAGCGACGCCGGCAGTGCGCCGGACCGCAGCACCATCGACAGGTCCGACACCTCGCGCTGGGTGAACGTGCCGGTGATCTGGCCCTCTGCCGAGATACGGCCTTCGATGACCGGGGCGGACTCCACCCGACCGTCGAGGATGATCGCCAGTTGGCGACCCAGGTTGCTGCCGGTGATGTCGCCAAAGCGGCTTGCGGCCTGACTGTTGAGGGTGAAACTCACGGCCGGCTGATTAAAACTGTCCACCGTCGCCCGCGCCGTGCGCAGGTCATTGCCGGTCACCGCCGCCAGGCGCCGCACCAGGTAAAACGAAGGCACGCCGTTGGACAGGCCAGGCACAATCTCCATGTCGGGCGGCACCGCGCCGCCGGTGGTCGCCAGCAGCGTCGCTTCGTCTGGCGTCGGGCCCTGCTCCACGAGCTTGAGCTCGAGCATGGCCGTGCGCCCAATCATTTCCTTCGCGCGCGGAATGTCGGTCACGCCCGGCAACTGCACCACAATCTGGTTGCCGTCGTTGCCGTACGGCGCGACGATGGGTTCCGACACGCCCAACTCGTTCACACGCCGATCGATGGTCTGGATGGCCTGTGCCACGGCCTCGCTCGCGCGACTCACCGCCAGATTCGGCTTCATCCGGAAGGTGTAGGTGCCCCCCACGCCGGCTTCCCGGTCGAACACCAGTCCGATCTGGTCCTGCGCCAACTGCCGGAACTGGGCATCGCGGTCGGTGGCGACGCCCTCCACGACAAACGTCGTCAGCCCGGTCGTGCGCACGGCGGTGGTGATGATCCCGGCTGCGGTCATCGACTCCTGCAGTTGCGCCGCGGTGGTCTCGGTTTCGTACGTCAACGCCTCTTCGGTATTGACGCGCAGCACCATCTCGATGCCGCCCTGCAGGTCCAACCCCAGCTTGAGGCGTTCATTCAGGGGATAAAAGGCGGCGACCGACAAACCGGTCACAGCCAGAATTGCGATGACTTTCCAGCGCAGGTTCTTATACATGGTTCACTGACTTCCTAAAGGCCGCCGGATTCCTTCACGACCGGCTCCTGTCCCTGATATCCGCCGACCGCGGCGCGCGCCACCTCGATGCGCACCTTCTCGGCAATCTGAATCTGCACCGACGCGTCGGTCAGTTTCGTAACCTGTCCATAAATCCCGCTGGTGGTGATGACCTTGTCCCCCACCTGCAGGGCCTGCTGAAACTCTTGAATCTTCTTCTGTCGGCGCCGCATTGGCAACAGGACCAACAAATAAAAGATGCCGAGCATCAGGGCAAACGGGAACAGCTGGACCCAGATGCTGGGCTGTCCAGCCTGGGGCTGGGAGGCCAGCGCGACAACGAGCGGAAGTGTTTGTAAATCAACCATTTAGGGCACGTGTTGGCGTGAAAACGTCTGGTGGAAGGTCTGTCTCAATTCGTCGAACGTTCCGAACTCAATAGCCTCCCGAATCGACCGCATGGTGTCAAGGTAAAAGTGTAGATTATGCACGGTATTGAGCGTCGCTGCCGTCATCTCGCCCACCATATATAGATGTCTCAGATACGCCCGGGTGTGCCGCCGGCAGGTGGAACAGGTGCAGTCAGGGTCCGGCGGACTGAAATCCTCGGCATACCGGGCATTTTTGATGGCGATTACCCCTCGGCGGGTCAGTAGTTGCCCGTTTCTGGCGTTCCGGGTCGGCAGGACGCAGTCAAACATGTCGATCCCCCGGGCCACACACTCGATCAGGTCGTCAGGCATGCCGGTCCCCATCAGGTACCGGGGCAGGTGTTCGGGCAACTGCGCGGCGGTGTGGGCGACGACGTCATACATGACGTCCACGGGCTCGCCCACCGACAACCCGCCGATGGCGTAGGCGTCGAAGCCGATGTTGAGCGTGCCGGCCACGCTGCGGTCGCGCAAGTCGAGATGGGTGCCGCCCTGAATGATGCCGAACTGGGCCTGCCCCGGCGTGGCGCGCGCGATCTCGGGCGCACCGCCGGCCTGCAGCGCCTGGAAGCGGTCGCGTCCGCGCCGCGACCAGCGCAACGTCCGCTCCATGGCGGCTTCGACCACCGCGCGATCGGCGGGCCACGGCGCGCACTCGTCAAAGATCATCGCGATGTCCGAGCCGAGGCGCGCCTGAATGTCGACGACCGACTCGGGCGAGAGCAAATGTGCCGCGCCATCGATGTGTGATCGGAAGGCCGCACCCTCTTCAGTGATCGTGCGGCGTCCCGACAGACTGAACACCTGGTAGCCACCCGAGTCGGTCAGGATTGGTTTGCTCCACCCCATGAACCTGTGCAACCCGCCGGCGCGTGCAATCAGCGGATCGCCCGGGCGCAGATGCAGGTGGTAGGTGTTGGCCAGAATGATGTCGGGAGCAAGCGCGTCCACCTGATCAAAGGCCAGTCCCTTGATCGCGGCGCGTGTGCCGACCGGCATGAACGCCGGCGTCTCGATCGTGCCATGCGCGACCTGCAGCCGGCCACGACGTGCGCGGCCCGCCGTGGCGGTGACGGCAAACGACAGGTCGGTACTCACGATCGCACGTCCATGTGACAAGCCAGCTTATAATGCCCACGCGTGAAACGCTTACGGATCGGCATTGTGTACGGCGGACGGTCAGGGGAACACGAGGTCTCGATCGCCTCGGCGGCCTCCATCTTTGCGAATCTGGATCGCACGCGTTACGAACCCATTGCCATCCGGATTGAGAAGGATGGTCGCTGGGTGTTGTCGGATCGCCCCCCCTCAGCGCCGTCGGCCGCCGATGTCATCGACCAGATGCGTGATGCCACGCGTGTGCGTGGCGGACGCGAGGTGATCCTGCCGCCGCGGCCCGGAGACGACACACTGATCCTGATCGACCGGCGTCCGGCCCGTGCCGGCGGCGACGAGCCGGCGACCGTGCTCACCGGCCTCGGGCTCGATGTGATCTTCCCCGTCCTGCACGGCCCGTATGGCGAGGACGGCACCATGCAGGGCCTGCTCGACCTCGCCGGCATCGCCTACGTCGGCTGCGGGGTGCTCGCCTCAGCGGTCGGCATGGACAAAGCGTTGATGAAGACGTTGTTCCAGGCCGCGGGCCTCACCGTGGCCCCGTGGGTGGTCGTGCGTCATGCCGCCTGGCGGGCCGACGCCGCCGGACTCACGGCACACATCGGCACCACGCTCACGTATCCACTGTTCGTGAAACCGGCGAATCTGGGATCGAGTGTCGGTATCTCAAAAGTGAAAACGCCGGATGACCTGGCGACGGCGATCGACCTGGCGCTCACCTTCGATCCGAAGGTCGTGGTGGAGTCGGCCGTCTCCGGCGCGCGCGAGATCGAATGCGCCGTGCTGGGCCACGACGCGCCCGAAGCCTCCGTCGCCGGAGAAATCATTCCCGATGGCGAGTTCTACGACTACGAGGCGAAATACATTCGGAACGGCTCGCGCACCGAGGTGCCCGCGTCGTTGCCCGCCGCGACAATCGCCGAGGTGCAGCGCCAATCACTCGTCGCGTTTGCCGCGATCGAAGGTAGTGGGCTCGCGCGTGTCGACTTTCTACTCTCCGACAGCGGCACACTCGTGATCAACGAGATCAATACGATGCCTGGATTCACCACGATCAGCATGTATCCGAAGTTGTGGAATGCCAGCGGCGTCGACTACAACACACTGATCGATCGACTGATCACCTACGCGCGTGATCGTCATGCACAACAGCAACAACGTCGCACTTCGGCGTTCTAATCCACCCGCAACCACATTTTTTTCGCAATGTCATGCATTTTTTGCTTGACACGGTTCTTTCTCATCCCTAATCTACATCTTGCGTGACGATTCACCACTCAGCCCATCTATTGGGTACGGTGAGTCGGGGCGCCCGGGCCGGGTAGGCCTGGTTGGCGGGTGCGGCGGATGGCCGGCACCCGTTTTTTGTAGAGATGCCAGGGGCGTGACGATGACCGCACCTGCCACGAGGCGAGAGCGCCGAACAGCGGGTCAGGCGTGCCGAAAGGCCGCGACGGCTGCGGTGAGGAAGTGCTCACGCGATCCCAACTGAAGGGAGGGACAATCACATGGCCAAGAAAGCAGCCAAGAAGGCAGCGAAGAAGGGCGGCAAGAAGCGCTAAGCGCTTCTCCACCTTTGAAGAGAAAAGGGGGCGACTGTCGCCCCCTTTTTTTTTGTACCGACCCTGCGACGCGCGTCAGCGCAGCGTCACCCCGTCCCAGATCCGGATGCGATCGATCACATCGTCGGGCCCCAGTTGGTCGACGACCTCCATGCCTTTCGTGACTCGACCAAACACCGTGTAGCGGCCATCGAGGTGCGGCTGCGGCGAGTGCGTGATGAAAAACTGGCTGCCGCCGGTATCCGCCCACGACAACGCCATGCCGACCGTGCCACGCACAAACGGCAGCGGACTGAGCTCATCCCCAATCGCATACCCGGGTCCCCCACTGCCGTCCCCGCGGGGGTCACCGGTCTGCACCACAAAATTCGGCACAACACGATGGAGGCGCAGTCCGTTGTAGAACCCGGCGTACACCAGGTCCGTGAAGTTCTTCGTGGTCAGCGGCGCCTCCACCACATTCAGTTCGATCTCGATGACGCCGTGGCGCGTTTCGATCAGGGCGACCGGAGAGAACGTAGGGCGCAGCAGCGCGTTCGACTCAAAATACTCGGGCGAGTGGCGCAGCGGCGCCGGGCGAGTCGCCACATGTCGGCCCTGCGACAGCGACGCCGCACGCACGCGCACCGCCCAGTCCTTGTCGTCGAGCGCGCGGAGGAGCAGCGCCTCGGCCTCGTCGCCGCCAATCGCCAGCGCGGCCTCCAGCGCCGCGGCACGTGCGTCAATGGCGGCATCGGTCAGCCCCCGCTCATAGGCCTGCACGAGTGCGGCCATCGCCCCGGCCGGCTTGGTCTCGCCGACCAATCGGGCGGCGGTGGCGCGCACCGCGTAGTCAGGGGCCTCGAGGGCGTCGAGGAGCTCCGCGTGCAAATCCGGGGCTCCCACGCGCACCAGGGCCTCCAGTGCGGGCCCACGCACACGTTGATCCTGGTCGGCCACCAGATCCTGCACGGCGCTGCGCACACGATCCGGCTCAAGACCGGCTAATGCCCGAGCCACCGCCACGCGCACACTCCAGTCGCGATCGGGAGGCAGACTGGAGATCACGAGCAGGAAGGCGTCGCCGTCAAGGCGCGCCGCAGCGCCAATGGCAGCGCTGCGTACCTGTGGACGCCGTTCGGTAAACCGGTCGACCATCACGTCAAACGCGCGCTGGTCGCGCGTGGCGGCCAGCGCCGTGATCGTCTCCAGCGTCAGTGTCGTCGGCAGGTCACGCGTGGCCAGCACTCCCAGCAAGGTGTCGGCGGCCTGGGGCACACCCGGACGTCCCAACGCACGAATGGCCGTCACGCGCAGCCGCGGATCGGCGCTGGCGTCCACTGCAAACTGCCGGGCGACCGACAACGCGGCGGGATCGGCGCCGAGGCCACGCAGCGCAAACGCGACGGTATACACGCCGGACGACCGCAGCAGTGCCTGCAGCGCGGGCGTGGCCCGCGAGTCATTGATGCGTTGCAGCGCGAAGGCCACAGGCCACCACGGCGACACCGGCGCGCCGTCCGGCCCCAGCGCCACGCGCGCCAGCGCGTCGTAGTGCCGCAAACGCACCAAGGCAAACAGCGCGAGCCGACACGCGTCGATCTCCGGTGTCTGCGGCGCGTCATCGTCAGGCGCCAGGGGCGCGAGCAGGGGTCCACACCCTGCGAACGCAGCGGCGACCGCGTCTGCAGAGACTACCCAGGTGTCGCGTTCGCCCCCCACCTGCACGGCCACCAGTCCGAGCGCCTCAGCCGCACGCCCGCGCACCAGCGGGTCAAGATCGGTCAGCGCGGTGCGCAGCGGCTCTTCTGCATCACGACGGCCCAGCAGACCGAGCGCAAACGCCGCCGAGGCGCGTGTATCGACGTCGGCATCCACCAGCAGCGGCGTGAGGATCGCGGTGCCTTCGGCCAGCCCGACGCGTCCCACGGCCAACGCCGCACGTCGACGAACGGCAGGGTCGCCATCAGCCACCAGTAGACGGAGGTCCGCCGCCGGCACCATGGGGTCCGCCAGCCACCGCTGCGCTTCGAGGCGCAGTATCCACGCCACGCGCTGGTCCAGAGACGCCACTGGCGCGGCCGGTGTCGGCGCGACGGTCGCGGGTGTCGAGGCACACCCCGCCGCGAGCACCACCACGAGACCCACGCCCCACATCCACCGAGTCGTCACACGTCGAGATCCCACTCTCGTATCGTAGCAGCCCGGCGCGACTGCTATACTCGCGCCGCCGTGGAGTTTCGGTATCTCGCCATAGAAGGCCCACTCGGGCTTGGGAAGTCCGTCCTCGCGGAGCGGCTCGGCGCACGTCTGGACGCCACGGTGGTGCTCGACGACCGGGAGAATCCGTTTCTGGCCGACCTGTATGGGGGGCGGCCTGGGGCCGCGTTCCAGGCGCAGCTCTTTTTTGCGCTCGCGCGCCATCAACAACAGCTGAGCCTGCGTCAAGGTGACTTGTTCAGCCAGGCCACCGTCTGCGACTACCTCTTCGAGCGGGACCGCATCTACGCACACCTCACGCTCGACGACAATGAACTGTTTCTCTATCAGCGGCTGTTCGAACTGCTCGTGCGGGACCTGCCCACACCCGATCTGGTGATTTACCTGCAGTCCCCCACCGACGTCCTGCGGCGCCGCGTCCGCAATCGCCCCCGCGACGAGGACGACACCGGCACCGTGCCCCTCCCCTCGGACGACTATCTGGCGGAAGTCAACGAGGCCTACAACCACTTCTTCTTCCACTACACCGCCACGCCGTTGCTGGTGGTCGAGACATCCCAGTTCGATCTGTCGTGGGGCGACGACGCCCTTGATGATTTGCTGCGTCAGGTCAAGTCGATGGGGCGCGGCACGCGGTATTACGTCCCGCGAGCCTAGCGGCCCATCGAGCCGGCTGTTGTGCCGACTGTTGTACAGTGAGCGCTATGGCGTGGTTCAAGAAGACCCGCAAACCGATCGAGGCGCAGGCCGACAAGTCCAGCCGCGTGCCCGAGGGATTGTGGGTCAAGTGTCCGTCCTGCGGACAAATCATCTACAACAAGGAACTGGTCACCAATCTTCAGGTGTGCCCCAAGTGCACCCACCACTTCCGCATGAACGCGGCCGACCGGCTGGCCATGCTGTTTGATGACGGCGTGTGGACGGAATACGACGGCGACCTGCGCTCGCTGGATCCGCTGTCGTTCACCGACACCAAACCCTACCGCGATCGGCTGGCGGCCAGCATCAGGAACACCGGACGCAACGACGCCATCGTGTCGGCGACCGGGCTGATCGACGGCATCCCGACGGTGGTCGCGGCGATGGAATACAGCTTCATCGGCGGCAGCATGGGTGTGGTCGTGGGCGAAGCCATTACGCGTGCGATCGAGCGCGCGATCGCGGCGCGGGCGCCGATGATCATCGTGTGTTGCTCGGGCGGGGCCCGCATGATGGAAGGCACCTTGTCGCTGATGCAGATGGCCAAGATCAGCGCCGCGCTTGGCCGCCTCGACCGTGCCGGTTTGCCGTATCTGTCGATCATGACGGACCCGACCACCGGCGGCGTGACCGCAAGCTTCGCGATGCTCGGTGATCTGCACATTGCCGAACCGAAGGCCCTGATCGGGTTTGCCGGTCCACGTGTCATCGAACAGACGATTCGCCAAAAACTGCCGGAAGGGTTCCAGCGCGCCGAATTCCTGCTCGAAAAGGGCATGATCGACTTCATTGTTGACCGCCGGGATCTGAAGGCGGCGGTCGCACAGAGTCTCCGCATCTTCATGGGGTTGCCGGCGGCGGCACCGGCCCCGATCGTGGCCCCACGCGTCGACGCCTGACCCGTGCACGCCCGCGACTGGCTGTTCTCGCTCGAGGCGATTGGCATCAAACTCGGGTTGTCGCAGATCCAGGCCCTGCTCACAGCCCTCGACCATCCCGAACGCGCCTTCCGCTCCATCACGATCGCGGGGACCAATGGCAAGGGCTCCGTCAGCGCGCTGGTGGAACGCGGGCTGCGCGCGGCGGGCGAGACGACCGGCCGCTATACCTCGCCCCATCTTGTGCACCTGGAAGAACGCGTCGCGATCAACGGACAGCCGATCGCGATCGCCACCGCTGACAACCTCATCGCACGTGTGCGCACGGCGGCGCAGCACCTCAACGTCCCCCCGAGTTTTTTTGAAGCGACCACCGCGATGGCGCTGCTGGCCTTTCGTGACGCCGGCGTCACCATCGCCGTGCTGGAAGTCGGGCTCGGCGGACGCCTGGATGCGACCAACGCCGTCGACGCGCCTCTGGTCGCCATCACCGCCATCGACCTCGACCATCAGGAACACCTCGGCCACACCCTTGAGGCGATCGCCCGCGAAAAGGCCGGCGTCATCAAACCCGGCGCGACGGCTATTGTTGGCCCGAACTCTCCAGAGGTGATCGCCGTCATTCGGGCCGTGGCCGCCGACGTCGGCGCCGTCGTCATTGACGCCCTCAGCGGCGTGCACCATGACGCGGTCGTGTCGGCACGGTCGTCCACGGTGAGGCTCACGACGCCCCTCCGCGCCTATCCCCCGACCGTGCTGCGGCTGGCGGGACGCCACCAGGTCACCAACGCCATCATCGCCGCGCGCGTGCTCGAGACGGCGCTGCCTGACGCGCCCGCGACCATGGTCACGACGGCCTTTGCGCAGGTGGAGTGGCCCGCGCGACTTGAATGGCTGTCATGGCAGGGCCATGAGGTGCTGCTCGACGGTGCCCACAACCCGGCCGGCGCACTGGCACTGGCGTCCTTTGTGAACGAGATGGTGTCCCACCCTGTGCCCATCGTGGTGGGCGTGATGCGTGACAAGGCGGCGACCGACATCATCGCGGCCCTCGCGCCGGTGGCCTCGGTGTTTGTGGCGACGGCGGCTTCGTCGTCACGCGCACTGCCCGCGGCAGAGGTCGCGGCCCTGTGCGAGCGGACTGGACGTCCCACCTTGATCGAGACCGACGCCGTGCGGGCGGTGTCGCTGGCCGCGGCCCACGGGAGCCCGGTGGTCGTCGCCGGCTCCCTGTACCTGGCGGGGCAGGTGCGACGCGAGATTTGTCCATGAGCGTGATACGTTTGCCTCTGACCATGCGCCTGCTGACTCTCCTTGTTGTGGCCCTCCTCTGGTCAACGACAGTATCGGCACAACAAGTCACCCCCACTGGCTGCGAAGTTATCTACTCCACGTGGTCGCTGCTCACCGATCCCGATGATGCAACGAAGATCGTCGGGATCGCCTACCGGCGCGACGAGGGTCTGCCGGTGGAGGTGCGGTGTCCTGGTGTTCAGGTCTTCGCGCAGGAGATCGACTATTGGGTGTCGGACGAAAGGCTCGACCTGCGCGGACAGGTGGTGTTTCAGCAGGGCGGCACCCGCATCGCGGCCGTCACCGGCCAGTTCCTGCGACGCACGCAGACGGCCCGCTTCGAAACGGCGTCGGGCACCCTGCAGCTGACGGATCAACAACTGGACCGCACGCTGTTTGGCTCCATGGAGCCTGAGGCGTCTTTTACCGCAGACCTGATCGAAAAGACCGGACCACGCACATACCGTCTGACCAACGCCACCTTCAGCACGTGTGTGCAACCCAGCCGACGCTGGCAGATCGAGTCGTCAACGATCACGTTCACCGTGGATCGCTACGCGATCATGCAGAACGCCCGCCTGCAGGTGAAGGACGTGTCGGTGTTCTACGTGCCCCTGTTTTATTTCCCGATTCGTGAGGACAACCGCGCGACAGGATTCCTGATGCCGGCGTATGGGTCGTCCACGTTCCGGGGCTTCACCCTGAGCAATGCCTTCTTCTGGGCCATCAATCGCAGCGCCGATGCCACGATTTACCACGACTGGTTTGC
The DNA here is from genome assembly GCA_038319675.1 of Vicinamibacterales bacterium. Lineage (GTDB taxonomy): Bacteria > Acidobacteriota > Vicinamibacteria > Vicinamibacterales > SCN-69-37 > SYFT01. The sequence goes on along the minus strand of JBBQDM010000006.1, from coordinate 27,592 downwards.
CCGGAGTGGTCAGGGGATGGGGGCGGACTTCCGATATGTCGGGCACGCCGGGTCGGCCGGCAACGTCCGCTTCTATGGGATCAACGAGAAGGCCCTGTTCGCCGACGACGGCGTGACGCCAGTGACACCAGCCAAACGGTCGTACGAGTTCCGGGGCAATCTTACTCAGGCGCTGCCGGCAGGCCTTCGCCTGCAGGGCAGCGCCAACTTCTTCACCGACATCACGACGCAGCAGTTGTACCAAACGGAACTGTCGGCATTCACCCAACGGTCGAGTTACTTTGGGATGAACGTCACCGGCGCATGGGGACGCCTGCGTGCGTCGGCGCAGGCGGAACGCAACGACATCTACTACGGCACCGCTGCCAGTAGCTACCGTACGCTGCCCAAGGTCAACCTCAGTGTGTCGGAGTCACCCATCGGGCGCACCAAGGTGTCCGTGGGCGGCAGTCTTGACGCCATCGGGCTGGTCCGTATCCCCGACGTGGACAACCCGGAGGTACGCGACGAGATGTTCCGCACGGATGGGCGCGTCACGATGCGTGCGCCCGTGTCCTTCGGCAGTGCGCTGTCACTGACGACCACGGTGTCGGCACGCCGAACCGACTGGAACGCCAGTCGGGATCCCGAGACCGGTGCCCGCATCGAGGCGCCGATCTCCAGACAGCTGTTCGAGGCCCAGGTGCAAGCCAGGGGCCCGGTGTTCAGCCGCATTTACAACATGGGCAACAACGCCTGGCTCGAACGCGTCAAACACGTCATCGAACCGTCGGTGACCGTCAAACGGACATCGTCGTTTGACAGGTTTGACGAAGTATTGCCCCTCGATCCGTCGGTCGATCTTGTGGTCGGCGGTGTCACGCAGGTGTCCTACGGTATCTCCAACAGCATCCATGCGCGTGTCCGTCAGGGCGGCGGCGCGCCATCTGCAGTGCGTCAACTCGCCAGCCTGGACATCGGGCAGTCGTACTATTCGGATCAAACAGCGGCGATTTACGACGGCCTGAGCTCCACCAGCTTCGGCCAACAGAACACGCTGTTGCCGCCCCCCAGCAACTTCAGCCCGGTGCGTCTGTCGCTCAACCTCTGGCCGACCCCCACGTCCAGCGGCCAGTTCGGACTGGAGTACGACACGCGGTTCCGTGCGGTGCGCAGTTACCGTGCCTCGGCCTCGATCAACCAGGCGTATCTTGATTTTTCAGGCTCCTGGTCCAAGCAGCAGGTGATCCCGGGGCTGCAGGGGTATGACGATCCGCGCTATGCGAATCACTACCTGAGCTTTTCCAGTCGGCTCAAAAAGCCCGGGGGCGGCGCCTCGCTGGTCTATTCCACGGCGGTGGACATCCTCAACAGTCGCTTCGCCCAGCACCGGTTCGGCGCGTTCTACAACGCCCAATGCTGCGGCGTCGCGGTGGATTACGTGGTCGTCGACCTGAGCCACTACGGCCTGCGCAACGACAAACGATTCAGCCTGTCGTTCAGCCTGGCGGGTATCGGCACGTTTGTGAATCCGCTGGGAGTCTTCGGCAATAATGGTCGGCAATGATTAACGTCCTTGTGACCGGCGGTGCCGGCTTCATCGGTTCCAACTTCGTCCGTTGGGCCCACGACGCGCATCCGGACTGGCACATCACGACCCTCGACAAGCTGACCTACGCCGGTCGGATGGAAAATCTCGACAGGGTCATCACCAGTCCCCGCCACACGTTTGTCAAAGGCGACATCGCCGACGCCGCGGTGTCGGCCCCGCTGGTGCAGCAGTCCGAGATCGTCGTGCACTTCGCCGCCGAAACTCACGTCGACCGCTCGATTCAATCCGCGGCCGACTTCATCACTACCGATGTCATCGGCACGTTTGTGCTGCTTGAGGCGGCGCGACAGGCCCCGCACCTGCGGCGCTTCGTCCAGATTTCGACCGACGAGGTGTATGGCAGTGTGCCGACCGGCCACAGCGTCGAGAGCGACGAACTGAAGCCCCGCAATCCGTACTCGGCCAGCAAGGCCGGCGCCGATCGCCTGGCCTACAGCTACTGGGCCACCTACAACGTGCCGGTCGTCATTACGCGGGCGTCGAACAACTACGGATCGAATCAGTTCCCGGAAAAGATCATCCCGCTCTTCATCACAAACGCGATCGACAACATTCCGCTGCCGCTCTACGGTGACGGCCTGAACATTCGCGACTGGCTGCACGTCGACGACCACTGCCGCGGCATCGACGTGGTCATCGCGCAGGGCGTCAACGGTGAGGTGTACAACATCGGCGGCGGCAACGAAGTGCGCAACGTGGACCTCACGCACCGCATCCTGGAACTGATGGACCGCCCGCGCACCTTGATTCGTCCGGTGGCCGACCGTCAGGGACACGACCGGCGGTATGCCCTGAGCACGGCCAAACTCCAGACTCTCGGGTGGGCCCCAACCGTACCGTTTGAGGACGGCCTTGCGGCCACCGTGCAGTGGTACAGCACCCATGAGGGCTGGTGGCGTCCCATCAAGGAACAGGACCCCGCGTTCAAGGCCTATTACGCCGCCCAGTACGGCACACGCGCCCAGGTCTGACCGTGGTCGCCTCCGGCTCCACGGTCGTCACCGGCGCCAACGGATTCGCCGGGCGCCATCTGACGACGGCCCTGCGGGGGGCCGACGTCCCATCACTCATCGAATGGCATCGTCGCGTGGCGGCCACAACGGCCGAGACGGGACGTGTCCGCAGCGTGGACATCCTTGACCGCGACGCGGTGCGACGGGCCATCGCTGAGGACCGTCCAGCGCGCATCTTCCATCTGGCCGGCGCGCCACATGTCGGCAACTCGTGGCGCGACGCCTTGCCGACGCTCGAGGTCAACGTACGCGGCACGCACCACCTGCTGGAGGCTGTCAGACAGGAGCACCCGACCTGCCGTGTGCTCATCATCACCTCGGGCATGATCTATCGTGCGGGGCCTGACGCGCTGGACGAGGAGGCACCGCTGGTGCCGTCCAATCCCTACGGGCTCAGCAAACTCGCACAGGACCAACTGGCGCGCATTGCGGCAACCGACGAGGGTCTGGATGTGGTGGTCGCACGTCCCTTCAACCACATCGGACCAGGCCAGGATCCCAGTTTTGCCGTGGCGAGTTTCTCCAGACAGATCGCGTTGATCGAAGCGGGAGCGCTCCCACCGCAACTGCGTGTGGGCAACCTCGATGCCCGACGGGACCTCACGGATGTGCGTGACGTGGTCGCGGCCTACGTCCAGATCATGCACGCGGCGCCTTCCGGTTCGGCATTCAACGTGTGTTCCGGCCGGGCTCACCGCATCGGCGACCTGCTCGACGGTTTGCTGCGACAGGCGCAGGTGCCGATCGCGGTCGAGACCGATCACGACCGGATGCGACCGAGCGATATCCCCCTGCTGTTGGGTTCACACACCAAGCTCACCCGCACCCTCGGATGGACACCCACCATCCCGATCGAGACCACCCTGACCGACACGTTGACCTGGTGGCGGGCGGAGGTCGCGGCCGGGCGCGTACACGCCGGATGACACACGCCGAGGTTCCGCGGCAACTGGTGCACATCGGCGTCGGCGCGATCGCCTTCACGTTGGCCTGGCTCACCTGGCCCCAGGCGGCCGCGCTGGCGGTCTCCGCCACACTCTTCAACCTGCTCGCGCTGCCCCACCTCAGTCGACGTGTCTTCCGTGATGGCGATCTCGAGCATCCGTGGGCGTCAGGCATCGTGTTGTATCCGCTGGCGGTCCTGGGCCTGGTGCTGGTCTTCCGCGAACGACTCGACCTGGTCGCGGCCGCGTGGGGCATCCTCGCGGCCGGCGACGGCATGGCCACACTCGTGGGCACTTCCGTGCGCTCGCCTCGGCTGCCCTGGAATCACGACAAGACCATCGCCGGCCTGATGGCCTTTGTCGTCAGCGGGGCTCTGGCCGCCGTCGTGCTGCTCGCGTGGACGAACGACGCACCGATCGCCCCATGGATGGTCGTGCTGGGCTGTCTGGCCGCCATCACCGCCGGCCTGGTCGAAACCATCCCGATCCGACTGAACGACAACATCTCTGTGCCCGCAACGGCGGCGGGTGTGTTGTGGTGCGGCAGTCTGTTCGACGCGACCGTGTTCGTTGCACGCTGGCCGGACCTGCAATCCATCGTCGCGCTTGGACTCGCGGCCAACATTGGCGTGGCGCTGCTCGGGTGGATGGCGCGCACGGTCACCGTGCCCGGCGCCATCGCCGGAGCGGTCATCGGCACACTCGTCGTCGCCGGTGCCGGATGGACGGGGTGGGCACTGCTGCTGCTGACGTTTGTCGTCGCAGCGGCCTGCACTCGCATCGGTCACGCTCGCAAATCCGCAGCAGGCATCGCCGAGGATCGTGGGGGACGCCGCGGCGTGGGCAATGCGGTGGCAAACACCGGGTTGGCCGCCGGTGCAGCCGCCCTCGCACTTGGACTTTCCGATCCGGCCCCCGCGTGGCTGGTGATGGTCGCCGCACTCGCAACCGCAGGCAGTGACACGGTTGCGAGCGAAGTCGGCAAAGCCTACGGCCGTACGACGTGGCAGATCACCACGCTCAGACGTGTGCCCCCAGGCACCACGGGCGCGGTGTCGCTGGAAGGCACGCTGGCCGGTGTGGCCGCCGCTGCGCTGCTGGCAGCCGCGGGGGCGATGGGAGGACTCATCCCCGCATGGACGATGGGCGTGATCACGCTCGCGGCAACGCTCGCATCGCTTCTTGAGGGGGTGCTCGGCGCGACGCTTGAGTCACGGGGTATCCTCAACAACGACACGGTGAACTTTGTGAATGCGGCGATGGGCGCCGCCCTCACACTCGTCGTGTGGATGTGGTGGCTTCAGTGATGTCTTCGGTCCGACTGTATGCGGAACTGGCCCGGCCGTTCACCCTGCTGGCACCGGCACTCGGCTTTTTCTCAGGCGCGGTGACGGCCATCGGAGCCACCCCTGTTGATCCCTGGACGTGGTCGGTGGTGGGGCCCGGCCTGATCGGCGCGGTCATGGCCGCCGTCTTTAATGCCGGCAGCAACTCCCTGAATCAGATCTACGACCTCGAGATCGACCGCATCAACAAACCAAAACGTCCGCTCACCTCAGGACGCATGACCATCGCCCAGGCGTGGGGATTCACGGTGCTCGCCTACGTGCTGACGCTGGTGCTCGCATGGTTTGTGGCACCGGGCGGCCGGCGTGAATGTTTCTGGATCGTGGCGATCGCGGTCGTCGCGACGGTCATCTACTCGGTGCCGCCGCTGCGCACCAAACAGCGCGGCATGTGGGCCAACATCACGATCGCCATTCCGCGCGGCGTGCTCCTCAAAGTGGCCGGGTGGTCAGCAGTCAAGACGGTGGCCGGCGTCGAACCGTGGTTCATTGGCGGGATCTTCGGGCTGTTCCTGCTCGGCGCCTCGACCACCAAGGATTTCGCCGACATGGAAGGAGACGCGCGCGGCGGCTGCCGCACGCTGCCGATCATTCACGGCGTCCGCAAGGCGGCCTGGATGATCTCGCCGTCGTTCATCCTGCCGTTCCTGATGATCAACGTCGGCGTGTGGATGGGCATTCTCACCGGCCACACACTGCTGCTCCACAGCCTGGGACTGGGCATGGCCGGCTACGGCGCCTATGTCTGCTACCTGATGTTGCGTCGCCCTGAGGATCTGGCCACGGACGAAAACCACGTCTCGTGGGCCCACATGTATCGGATGATGTTCGTCCTGCAGATCGGATTCGCCGCCGCCTACGTCTTATAGCCGCTGCCGCATCAGGGCCTCGACGCGCGCCTTGGTCGGCGGGTGCGTCGAGAAGAGCGACGCCATGCCGCCGCCCGACAGCGGCGACATGATGAACATGTGTGCCGTCGCCTGATTGGCGTCCATCGGGATCTGCTTCACACCGGCTTCGATGCGCTGCAGCGCCTGCGCCAGCCCCACCGGTGTGCCGGCGATTTCGGCACCGACGCGGTCTGCCACAAATTCACGCGAACGCGACACGGCCATCTGAATCATGCCTGCCGCCAGCGGCGCCAGAAACATGGTGGCGATGAGCACGATTATGTTTGGCGAATTCTCGCGATCACGGCCTCCACCAAAAAACATGCCGAACTGCACCAGCATGGTAATTGCGGCGCCGATCGTGGCGGCCACGCTGCTGATGAGAATGTCGCGATTCTTGATGTGCGCCAGTTCGTGCGCCATCACACCTTCCACTTCGTTCTCCGGCAACAATCGGAGCAACCCTTCGGTCGCGGCCACCGCCGCATGGTTCGGATTCCGTCCCGTCGCAAACGCGTTTGGCGACATGTCGGGGATGACGTAGACCTTGGGCATCGGCAACTGCGCCCGTTGTGCCAGACGTGCCGTCATGTCATACAGGCGATGTCCGGCCTGCACTTCCTTGGCCTTGTACATCTTCAGCACGATCTTGTCGGAGAACCAGTAACTGCCGATGTTCATCGCGACGGCGACGCCGAACGCGAGCAACATGCCCGCTTCACCGCCAAACATGCCTCCCACGACGATGAACAATCCGCTCAGGGTCGCCAGCAAAACAGCCGTCTTCAGTCCACTCATGATGATTCGTGTGCTCCTGCACTCTGAGACGCCTGGTCCAACCGGCGGGTTTCATCCCGTCCAGTCGCCGCGCGCCATCGTCATATAATACGGGACAGGATGCGTATTCGATTGATGGTCGTAGTTGCCGGCGCCATGGCCGCAGTGCTGTTGAGTGCAGTCGCGGCCTCCGCACAGACGCCACCGCCTCGTCCGCTCCCGTTCCCGACGGCTGGTGCGGCCGCGCCCGCCACCCCGCCGGTCCAGGCGCCAACCGACGAAGCGCTCGGCGCGCCGATTTATCCTGCGGCGGTGTTCCTTGAAACCATCGACGCCGGCAAGGGCGGCCAGCAGTATCACCTCTACGGCACGGACACGTCCTACGCGGACATCGTCAACTACTACAAGAACGTGCTGCGCAACGGCGGACGCACGATTTTTCAAGGACCGTTGATGCACCAGTTCGAGCTCGGCCGGTTCCAGGAACAGACCATGGCGTACCAACCGAGTGTCGTGGTGAAGGACTACACGTGGAATGGATCGGCCGGGTACCTGCACGTCGAGGGCACGACCATGCGGCGTTTCGCGACGATTATTCAGGTAGTTCCGGCCGCCGGTCGATAATACAAATAAGCTCGCTCACAGCCGCGTCTTGCGGTACTCGTCAGCCTTTTCAGCCAGTCCGAGTGATTTCGCGTCGTCGACGGCCACTTGTTGCGCGGCCGCATAGTCGCGGATCTGCTGCGTGATTTCCATGCTGCAGAACTTTGGTCCACACATCGAACAGAAGTGCGCCACCTTGGCCCCGTCGGCCGGGAGCGTTTCATCGTGGTACGCGCGCGCCGTGACCGGGTCGAGCGCCAGATTGAACTGATCCTCCCAGCGGAACTCGAAGCGCGCCTTTGAGAGCGCGTCGTCCCATCCCTGCGCGCGGGGATGGCCCTTCGCGAGGTCGGCCGCATGCGCAGCGATTTTGTACGCGATCACACCGGCCTTCACGTCGTCGCGATTGGGCAGGCCGAGGTGTTCCTTGGGTGTGACGTAACACAACATGGCCGTGCCGTACCAGCCGATCATCGCGGCACCAATGGCTGACGTGATGTGGTCGTATCCCGGCGCGATGTCGGTCGTGAGCGGCCCGAGCGTGTAGAACGGGGCTTCCTGGCACCACTCCAGTTGTTTGTCCATGTTCTCGCGGATGAGATGCATCGGCACATGCCCGGGGCCTTCATTCATCACCTGAATGTCGTACTCCCAGGCAATCGTGGTCAGTTCGCCCTGCGTCTTGAGTTCGGCAAACTGCGCCTCGTCGTTGGCATCCGCAATCGAGCCAGGCCGCAGGCCGTCGCCGAGCGAGAACGACACGTCGTAGGCGCGCATGATCTCGCAGATCTCGCGGAAGTGCGTGTAGAGGAAATTTTCCTTGTGATGCGCCAGGCACCATTTGGCAATGATCGACCCGCCGCGGGACACGATGCCGGTGCGCCGCTTCGCCGTCATCGGGATGTAGCGCAACAAGACGCCGGCATGCACGGTGAAGTAGTCCACACCCTGCTCAGCCTGCTCGATGAGGGTGTCTCGATACACCTCCCATGTCAGGGCTTCCGGCCGACCGTCGACTTTCTCGAGTGCCTGATACAGCGGCACCGTGCCGATCGGCACCGGGCTGTTGCGGACGATCCACTCACGCGTCTCGTGAATGTTCGCACCGGTGGACAGATCCATCACCGTATCGGCGCCCCAGAGGGTGGACCACCGCAGCTTGTCCACTTCCTCGGCGATCGACGATGACACGGCGGAGTTGCCGATGTTCGCGTTGATCTTCACGAGGAAGTTGCGACCGATGATCATGGGCTCGAGTTCGGGATGGTTGATGTTGGCCGGAATGATCGCGCGGCCCCGGGCCACCTCGTCGCGGACAAACGCCGCATCAAACCCTTCGCGCACGGCGATAAATTCCATCTCCGGGGTGATGACGCCCTGACGGGCGTAGTGCAGTTGTGTGGCGCTGACGCCAGGTTTCGCCCGCAGAATTGGTGCGCGGCCGCCGCGCCCGGTCTCGTCGACATCGCCCCGAGACAGGATCCAGTCACGGCGCAGTGCGGGCAACCCCACGTGCGGGTCGTATCCACGGGGGCCGCTCGTGTCATACACCCGCAGGGGCGGTTCGTCACCCGAGAGGGCGATTTCGCGCATCGGGACCCGGACGCCGGCGCCGCCCTCCACGTACACCTTGCGGGAGGCCGGGTAGGCCTGGTCAAAATCAGCGTCAGTCAGGGGGGCGTACGTCGCACGAGCCATGTCCGCGACTATAACAACAAACGCACGTGGCGGCCCTTGTGATTACAGCCGACGCAGGACGAGGCACTTGAGGTATGCCGTTTCCGGCACGCCCAGCAGTACCGGATGGTCCCGCGCCTGCAGCCGCTTTTCGACGAGCACCACCGGCGCGAGCGCATCGGCCGCCGCGCGCTCGAGGACCTCGAGAAACAGCGGTTCGGACACGTGGTACGAACAGGTACAGCTGATTAGAATGCCACCGGGCCGAAGCAGCTTGAGGGCACGGAGGTTGATTTCCTTGTAGCCCCCCAGGGCCTTGGGCAGCGATGCCTTTGTCTTGGCGAAGGCCGGCGGGTCGAGCACGATGGTGTCGAACTTCGCCTTGCTGATTTCAAGTTCGCGCAGCTCATCAAAAACGTTCGCCACACGAGCTTCGACATTGGAGAGCCCGTTTCGTTTGGCATTGGCCGACAACGCCGCGATCGCCGGCTCCGAGCCGTCCAGGGCGAGCACCGAGTCACAGTGGCGCGCCATCTGCAGCGCAAACCCGCCGTGATACGAGAAGGCATCGAGCCCGCGGCCCGAGGCATACGCCCCGGCCACGAGATGGTTCTCGCGCTGATCAAGAAACAGTCCGGTCTTCTGGCCGTGACGGACATCCACCTGATAGGCGATGTCGCCCTCGACCACATCGACCAGATCGGGCACCGTGCCGGCACGTACCTCCACCACCGACTCGAGGCCTTCCAGCGCACGCACCTTCGGGTCGTTGCGCACCAGAATGCCGGCCGGCTTCACCAGGGTCTGCAGCAGGTCAATAAACAGGTCGAGTCGGGCGTCGGTCCCCTGCGACAGGGTCTGCACTACGAGAATGTCGCCATACCGGTCCACGATGAGTGACGGGATCCGGTCGGCTTCCGCGTTCACCAGACGGTACGCCTGCGCGCCCTGAGCGACACGGGTGCGATAGGCCATCGCCGCCTCGAGACGTTCGGCAAACAGCGCACGTTCGTCACGAGGCCCCTCCCCCAGCATGCGCAAGGTGATCTGCGAGGTGCTGCTGAAGAAGGCGCGTCCCAGCGGACGGCCGCGCTCGGACTTGACCTCGACCAGATCACCGGGGTCGGCATCCACGCTCAGGACGTCCGACTGATAAATCCAGGGGTGGCCCGAACGCCACCGTTCAGCGCCGCGGGAGTGAATGACTGCGGAGGAAGGCACACACGATTGTACAACCCGCTATACTCAATCCCGCATGCGCATCGCAGTTGGGGCTGATCACGCGGGGGTGGGTCTGAAAGACGCGCTCACGTCCTTTCTTGAGGCACGCGGCCACACGTATCTGGACCTGGGCACCACCGGCTCCGAGTCGGTGGACTACCCGGACTTTGCCGTGCTGGTCGGACGCGCCGTGGTCGCGGGCGATGCCGACCTCGGCCTGCTCGTCTGTGGGTCCGGCATCGGCATGTCCATTGCGGCCAACAAGGTGCCGGGTGTCCGGGCCGCGGTGGCCACCGAGGTCGAATCCGCCCGTCTCAGCCGCAGTCACAACAACGCCAACGTGCTCGCCCTGGGCGCGCGGTTGACGCCTGAACCGCTCGCGCAGGAGATTCTCACCACGTTTCTTGACACGCCCTATGAAGGGGGGCGCCACCAGCGGCGCCTCGACAAAATCACCGACCTGGAGCCGCACGCGTGACACACCTCACTGAGACCGACCCCGAGATCGCCGCCTCCATCCGCGCCGAAGTGCAGCGCCAGGACCATGGCCTGGAACTGATCGCGTCAGAAAATTTCGTCAGCCGCGCGGTGCTCGAAGCCGTCGGCTCGGTGATGACCAACAAATACGCCGAAGGGTACCCGGGTAAGCGGTATTACGGCGGGTGCGAATTTGTGGACGTCGCCGAGACCCTGGCCATCGACCGCGCCAAGCAGTTGTTTGGCGCGGAACACGCCAATGTGCAGCCGCACTCCGGCGCCCAGGCCAACATGGCCGTTTACCTCGCCATGCTGCAGCCGGGCGACACCATCCTCGGCATGAATCTGGCCCATGGCGGCCATCTCACACATGGCCACCCGCTGAATTTCTCGGGCAAGTACTTCACGATCGTCCCGTACGGCGTCCGGCAGGACAACGAACAACTCGACTACGACGAACTTGAGGCCCAGGCGCGCGCCCATCGCCCCAAAATGATCGTCGTCGGCGCCAGCGCCTACGCGCGCATCATCGACTACCCCCGCATTCGTGCCGTCGCCAACGAGGTCGGCGCGTTGGTCATGACCGACATGGCCCATATCGCCGGCCTGGTCGCCACCGGACTGCATCCAAGTCCGGTGCCCCACTCCGACTTCGTCACCACAACGACGCACAAGACACTGCGTGGCCCACGTGGCGGGTTGATCCTGTGTCGGTCGCAGTTTGCCAAAGACATCGACCGCGCGGTGTTCCCCGGTATTCAGGGCGGCCCACTGATGCACGTGATCGCCGCCAAAGCGGTGTGTTTCAAGGAAGCGCTCGCACCCGAATTCACCACCTACCAGCAACACGTCGTCCGCAACGCGGCGAGATTGGCCGACCGCCTCGCGGCTGCAGGTTTCCGCATCGTGAGCGGCGGCACCGACAACCACCTGATTCTGGTGGACGTCTTTTCGCGCGGCATCACCGGCAAGGTCGCAGAAGCGGCGCTCGGCCGCGCCGCAATCACCGTCAACAAAAACGCCATCCCGTTTGATCAGAATCCGCCCATGGTCGCCAGCGGCATTCGGGTCGGGACACCGGCCATCACCACGCGCGGCATGCGCGAAGCGGACATGGACACCGTCGCGGCGCTGATCGCCAGGGTGCTGGCCGCGCCCGACGATGAGGCCGTAGCCAATGGAGTGCGAGCGGACGTCGAAGCCCTGTGCCGGACCTACCCGCTGTATCCCGACCTGGCGCGCTGACCGCGAGCGTCGCGGCGATCTTCGCCACGGACGGTCCGCTGGCAAGGGCGTTCGACACGTTCGAGGTCCGCACGGGTCAGCGCGAGCTCGCGCACGCGGTGGCCGCCACGTTCGAAAGCGGCGGTCTCCTGATCGCAGAAGCCGGTACCGGCACTGGCAAGACACTCGCCTATCTCGTCCCGGCCGCGCTGGCGGGACGCCGGGTCCTGATTTCCACGGGCACCCGCACGCTGCAGGATCAGATCTTCTACAAGGACATTCCGGCTCTGGCCTCGGCGTTGGGCACCGAGATCAAGGCCGCCTACATGAAGGGCCGCACGAATTTTTTGTGCCGGCACCGCTTCAGCCGCCTCAGCGAAATCGCCCCCACGCTGACACACGAGGAACAACACTGGGTCGAGGAAATTCGGGAGTGGCTGCCCGAGACGACAACGGGTGATCGGGCGGAACTGACGGAGATGCCTGATGCCCTGCCGTTCTGGGCGGATGTCACGGCCACCAGCGAACAATGTCTTGGCCGCGAGTGTCCGGACTACGCCGACTGTTTCATCACGCAGATGCGCGAACGGGCCGACCGCGCGGATATCGTGGTGGTGAACCATCACCTGATGTGTGCGGATGCCTCAGTGCGGCAGGGCGACTTTGGCGAGGTGATTCCCGCGTGCGACTTCGCGGTCATCGACGAAGCGCATCAACTGGAAGATGTCGTGACGCAGTACTTCGGCATTACCCTGAGCACCCATCGACTCGATGAGTTCACGCGGGATGCCACACAGGCGGTGGCATCGGTGCCGGCGACCGAGGGTCGCTTCGCTGTGGCGTGGCAACACGCGGTGGGGGATGTGGAGCGCGCCGCACGGCGCCTCTGCGATACGGCGCGGCTGGAGGTGCGCCACGCGCGAGGCGGAGACCGCATCACGTTGAGCCCCGATATCGCTGATCGACTGTCGCCCGACGCCAACGCACTGCGTGAAGAACTCGACCGACTGACCGCCGTGGCCAAGACGATCAGCCCGGTGCCAGAAGATCTGGCGGCCGTGGTGGCGCGTGCGGTCGGCGTGCGTGACGACCTGCGGGTGTTGCTCGCAGCCGACGACCCGTCGTTCGTCCATTTTGTCGAGGTCCGCGGTCGTGGAGTCACCTTCCGTGCAGCGCCGATCGATGTGTCGACGATCGTACGCGACAAGGTCATCGGGGAACGACTGGCCACGGTGCTGACCTCGGCCACCCTCACGGTCGGGGGGTCTTTCAGCTACATGCAGGGACGCCTGGGCCTGAACGGGGCCTCGACGCTGCGACTGCCGTCAGAGTTCGACTTCGCCACACAGGCTCTGCTGTATCTCCCAACCCAGATGCCCGATCCGCGCTCGCCGGAATTTAATGTGGCGGCCGCCGGTGTCATCGCCGAACTGCTGCACCGCTCGTCGGGGCGTGCGTTCGTCTTGTTCACCTCGTATGCCGCCATGCGGGACGTCCACGATCGGGTGGCCCCCCATCTGTCGTGGCCGACATTTCTGCAAGGGGAGGCGCCGCGCTCAGCCATCCTGCGTGACTTTCGCGCCACCCCACACGCAGTGCTGTTTGCGACCGCTAGTTTCTGGCAGGGCGTGGACGTGGCTGGCGATGCACTCAGCTGCGTCATCATCGATCGACTGCCGTTCGCCTCGCCGGGGGATCCGCTGGTCTCCGCGCGCATCAGCGCGATTCAGGCCGCCGGCGGCCATCCCTTCCACGAATACCAGATTCCGCTGGCCACCTTGACGCTGCTGCAGGGGCTGGGACGTCTGATTCGCACCCGTGCCGATCGCGGCGTGATGGCGGTGCTGGACCCGCGGTTGACCACCATGGCGTATGGACGACGATTTCTCTCTTCGGTTCCGCCAGCGCCGGTGTCACGCAATCTGGACGACGTCGCGGCGCTGTTCGGAATAAAATGAACGCATGTGGAGGAAGTGCATGACTCATCACGCAATCGCTCGTTCTGTCGTCGGCGCACTCGTCGTCGCAGTGGTCTGGAGCGCGGTCCCCGCGTTTGCGCAGGCGACGGGCTCGGTCCGTGGGCAGGTGGTGGATGAAGCCGGCAAACCGGTGCCTGAAGCGCAAGTCACGCTGGAGTTCACCGACGATCCGCGCATTGGGATGATGGTCAGGGCCAACACGCGCGGAGAATTCACCCGCGGAGGCCTCCGCCCTGGTGCATGGGTGGTCCAGGCCCAGAAAGGCAAGCTGGTGGGCGGCGTGAGAACCACGGTCACGCCAAGCGACACCACCGAGCTGGGACCGATCACAATTCGTATACCGGCCCCCCCCAGCGCCGCGGTGGCCGCGGCAGTGGCCGCCGGCACCACCAACGATGAACTGGCGGAACGCACCAAGGCCCTGGAAGCCGCGAAGGCGGAATTTGAGGCGGGCATGGCGCTGCTCGAGTCCAATCCGGACGAGGCCATTGTGAAGTTCCTCGCCGTGGCCGCCAAGGTCCCGCAGTGTGGCCTCTGCCACACGCGTGTAGGCGACGCGTACCTGCGCAAGCAGGATGACGCGGCGGCTGAGGCCGCCTACCGCAAGGCGATCGAGGTGGAACCGAATGGGGTGGATGCGTATTCGGCCCTCTCGAGCCTGTACAACCGGCAGAAGAAGTTTGACGAAGCCGCGAAACTGAGCGCGAAGGCGAATGAACTGCGGGAAGCCTCCGGTGGCGGCAGTGCCGCCGACATCCTCAACCAGGGGATCATCCACTGGAACGCGGGTGAGTACCCCGAAGCGAAGGTGCAGTTCGCCCGTGCCGTGGCACTCGATCCGACACTGGCCGCCGCACATTATCGGCTCGGCATGGCCAACGTGAACCTCGGTCAGCTTCCCGAGGCCGTCAAGGCGTTCGAGGAATACCTGAAACTGGCCCCCGAGGGCGAACACGCCGCCATCACGCGGGAACTGCTCAAGAGCATCAAGGGCGGCGCGCCACGGGCGTGATCAGCGCCCAACTTCAGGAGGTGCGCCGCCGCGTTGACGCGGCGGCGCATCGACTGTCTCCCCCCTCGACGCCCACGCTCATCGCCGTCTCAAAAACGTTTCCTGTTGACGACGTGCGCGAGGCCGCCGCTGCCGGGCAGCGGGATTTCGGCGAAAATCGTGTGCAGGAAGGTCTCGACAAGATCGCCGAGACGGCGGACCTCTCCCTGACCTGGCACCTCATCGGACATCTCCAGACAAACAAGGCCCGCAAAGCCGCCGCGGCGTTTCACTGGATTCACTCGATCGACAGTCTCGCCCTGCTCCAGAAGGTCGAGGCCGGTGCCACAGACGCGGGCACCACGCCAAACGTATTGCTCCAGGTGGACCTTGCCGGAGAAGCCACAAAATTCGGCGTGCCCCCCACCGTGCTTCGCGAGTTGGCGCACGCGGCCGCAGCGCTGGGCTCCGCCAGACTCCGGGGGCTGATGATCATCCCACCGGCGGTGGACGATCCGAACGACGCGCGCCGGTGGTTTGCGGGGTTGCGTGATGTGCGTGATGGGCTCATCGCCGACGGCGTGCCGGCTGCCGCACTGACGGAACTCTCGATGGGCATGAGCCACGACTACGAGGTGGCCATCGAAGAAGGGGCCACACTGATTCGGGTGGGCACGGCGATCTTCGGTCGGCGACCTCCGCCCTCAACACCATGATCACTCTGCTCATAGACCATCTCGATCAGTTGTATCCCGTCGCCGGGCCCGGTCCCCGCGCCGGTATCAGACAAGGTGACATCGTCGCGATACACGACGGTGCCGTGGCCGTCGCTGGCGACACCATCGTGGCCGTCGGCACGTCCGCCGAGGTGCGTGCCGCGGTCTCGCTGTCCGATCGCACGGTGATGGTTGACGGTCGTGGGCATTCACTGGTGCCAGGGTTTGTGGATCCGCACACCCACGTGGTTTTCGCCGGCGATCGACGCGAAGAACTGCGCCGCCGACTGAGCGGGGTCGCCTATGCCGACATTGCGGCATCGGGCGGTGGCATCCTCTCGACCGTGCGCGCGACGCGTGAGGCGTCGGAAGAGACGCTCGCAGCCGAGACGCTCGTCCGGCTCGGCGAAATGCTCAGAGCGGGCACGACGACCGCCGAATCCAAGAGCGGGTACGGCCTCGATACGGCATCGGAAGTGCGAATGCTGCGTGTCTCGCAGGCGCTGTCGAGCCTGCAGCCCATCGAGTTGGTGACCACGTTCTGTGGCGCGCACGAGGTGCCGCCGGAGTATCGCGGTCGTCAGGCCGAGTTTGTGCGTCTGGTCATCGACGAGATGATACCCGCAGCCGCTCCACACGCTGAGTGGTGTGATGTGTTCTGTGACCGCGGCTTCTTCACGCCGGAGGAGTCGCAGGCCGTGCTGGAGGCGGGACGCGTACACGGACTGAAACCACGCATCCATGCGGATGAACTGGCGGCCAGTGGTGGTTCGGAGGTGGCCGCGGCCGTCGGCGCACGGTCGGCCGACCACCTGATCCATGCCACTCCCGCCGGGATCGCCGCGCTGGCCGGCGCCGGCGTGATCGCCACGTTGTTGCCCTGCGCGGCCTTCTACCTCAAACTCGGGCAGTTCGCGCCGGCACGTGACCTGATCGCAGCTGGTGTGCCGGTGGCCCTCGCCACCGACGTCAATCCCGGCGGCGGTTTCTCGCCGTCGATGCCGTTTGCCATGACCCTCGCCTGCTTCGCGATGGGGATGACGTTTGAGGAGGCGCTCGTCGCGTCGACCATTAACGCCGCGGCCTCACTCGATCGTCAGGACCGCATCGGCAGCCTCGAGCCGGGCAAACAGTTCGACGCGGTTCTCATCAACGGCCCCGCCATCAATCTGCTGCGGGCCAACGCGTCGCCGATTCACACTGTCTACAAAAAGGGGATTCCATGCTGATCGACCAGACCGTACCCGCCTTTCTTGATGCGCTGTCGAGTGCCGACCCCACACCTGGAGGCGGGTCGGCTGCCGCGATGGTTGGCGCCACGGGTGTGTCACTGCTCGTGATGGTGGCAGCGATGCCGAAGACCCGCACGAACGCGCCGGAGGAGCGCACGGCGCTGGACCGGGCGCACGCGGACCTCAGCACGACGCGTGAGGCATTGCTCGGACTCATTGATAGGGACGCATCGGCCTACGACCTGGTGATTGCGGCCTTCCGGAAGCCAAAGGCTACTGACGACGAGAAACGCGACCGGAAAGTCGCCATCCAGGAGGCCACACGTGTGGCGACCGAGATTCCGCTCGAGACCATTCGTGTGTGCGTCGATGCCATGCGCGCCGGGCAGGCCGTGGCCGCCCACGGCAACCCCTCCGCATCGTCAGACGCGAAGGTCGGCTACCGAATGCTGTTGGCTGCTGCGTTGAGCGCCAAAGACAATGTGGACATCAATCTGGGCGGGCTGAGTGATGTGGATGTGCGAAGCCGACTGGAGAACGCAGCCGTCGATTTGGCGGGTGAGGCCGAGGCGCTGCACGCCGGCGTCGTCAGCGCACGGGATTGAGCAGTCGCTCCCAGCGCAGTCCGTTGTCGAATGAGAAGTAGATGAAGAGCGCCTTGCCCTTGACGTAACTCGCAGGCAGGAATCCCCAATAGCGGCTGTCCTCCGAGTTGTCGCGGTTGTCGCCCATCATGAAGTACTGCCCCTCGGGCACGGTGACCGGACCGTAGGCCTCGCGCAGATCGAGGCTGGCACCGAAGGTTTCCCCGGACGCCGGCGCGGCATAGTGCGCCCATGTTTCCTCGAGCGCCTCGTCGTTGATGTACAGCACCTTGCTGCGCAGCTCCAGGCGATCCCCGGGCATGCCGATCACACGTTTGATGAAGTCCCGCTCCGGCTCCTCCGGGTACTTGAACACCACGATGTCCCCGCGGCGCACATCCCGCGTCGGCAACACGGCCCGTTCAAGACCAGTGGCGGAGGGTGAGTAGATCATCTTGTTGACGATCAAGTGATCGCCGACGAGCAGGCTGGGCTCCATGGAGCCCGTCGGAATCTTGAACGCCTGAAACACAAACGTCCGAACGAAGAGCGCCAGCACGACCGCGATGATCAGTGACTCGGCGTACTCCCGCACCACGGACTTCTTCACGACTCGGTTCCCACCTTGAGCACCGCGAGGAAAGCCTCCTGCGGGATCTCGACGCGGCCGACGCGTTTCATGCGCTTCTTGCCTTCCTTCTGCTTCTCGAGCAGTTTGCGTTTGCGCGAGATGTCGCCGCCGTAACACTTGGCCGTCACGTTCTTGCGCAGCGCCCGAACGGTTTCGCGCGCCACCACCCGGCTGCCAATCGACGCCTGAATGGCGATCTCGAACATCTGCCGGGGAATCAGTTCGCGCATCTTGGCCGCCAGCGCACGACCGCGGGTGTACGACGCATCCTTGTGCACGACGTTTGCCAGGGCGTCCACGGGCTCGCCGTTGACCATAATGTCAAGTTTCACCAAATCGGCTTCCTGGTAGCCGACGACGTGATAGTCGAGCGAGGCATAGCCACGCGAAATGGTCTTGAGTCGATCGTAGAAGTCGAGCACGACCTCGTTGAACGGCATTTCGTAGGTGATGAGCACACGGTCGGACTTGAGGTACTCCATCGCCTTCTGCACGCCGCGCTTTTCCTGGCAGAGATCGAGGATGCCGCCCACATGCGTGGCCGGCGTGAGAATCGTCGCCTTGATGATGGGTTCCTCGAACTTCGCGATGCGTCCCGGATCCGGCAACTTCGACGGGCTGTCGATTTCCTGCACCACGCCGTCGGTGGTGGTGACGCGATACAACACGCCCGGGGCCGTCGTGACCAGGTCCATGTTGTATTCGCGCTCGAGCCGTTCCTGCACGATCTCCATGTGCAGCAAGCCGAGAAAGCCGCAGCGGAACCCGAAACCCAGCGCAGCCGATGTCTCGGGCTCAAAGAAAAACGCCGCGTCGTTGAGTCGCAGCTTCTCCATCGCCTCGCGCAGTTCCTGATACTGCGAGTTCTCGACCGGGTAGAGTCCGGCGAAGACCATGGGCTTGAGGGGCTTGAATCCTGGAAACGGCTCCTTCGTGGGTTTGAGGGCATCGGTGATCGTGTCGCCGACACGCGCCTCAGCCACGTCCTTGATGTTGGCCACCATGAACCCGGCTTCGCCCACACCAAGCGAATCCACCGGCGTCGGCTTGGGACCAAACACGCCGAGCTGGTCGATCTGCAAATCAATACCGGCGGCCATCAGACGGATCTTCTGGCCCGCCTTCATCGTGCCGTCGATCACACGCGTCAGGATGATCACGCCGCGGTAGGCGTCGTACCAGGAATCAAAAATCAGGGCCTTCAGCGGCGCGTCCGCCACACCCGCCGGCTGCGGCAGGCGGTGGACGATGGCCTCAAGAATGTCGTGCACACCCTCGCCGGTCTTTCCGCTGGCGAGAATCGCGTGATCGGCATCAAGGCCGATGATGTCTTCGATCTGTCGCTTGGCCTCCTCGGGCTGTGCGCTGGGCAGATCGATCTTGTTGATCACCGGGATGATTTCGAGGTTGTTCTCAACCGCCAGGTACGCGTTGGCCAGCGTCTGCGCTTCCACACCCTGCGACGCATCCACCAGCAGCAGCGCGCCTTCACAGGCGGCCAGTGAGCGCGTGACTTCGTAGCCAAAGTCCACGTGCCCGGGCGTATCGATCAGATTGAGTACATACGTCTCGCCATTGTCGGCCGTGTAATTCAGCCGGACGGCGTGCGCCTTGATCGTGATACCGCGCTCGCGCTCGAGGTCCATCGAGTCGAGCACCTGCGCCTCCATCTCGCGCGCCTGGAGGGCACCGGTGGCTTCAAGCAGACGGTCGGCCAGCGTCGACTTGCCGTGGTCGATGTGGGCGATGATTGAGAAATTGCGAATCAGGCGTTGGTCCATGACACTCCCGGACCGTTAACGCTGTGCGATCGGCAACACCTGTTGCGGATAGACGGGCCCGATGTAGTCCGTACGCGGACGAATCAAGCGGTTGTTGTGATACTGCTCGAGGACATGAGCCGTCCAACCGGATATACGGCTGACGGCGAAGATGGGCGTATACAGATCGATCGGAATGCCCAGGGCGTAGAACATCGATGCCGAGTAAAAATCCACGTTGGGATTCAACTTCTTCTCGGACTTCACGACCTGCTCAATACGTTCGGACATGGCGAACCACTCGGGCTGCCCCGCCTTCTCGCCAATCGACTTCGAGAAGCGGCGCAGATGCGTGGCACGCGGATCTTCGGTGCGATACACGCGATGGCCAAACCCCGAGATCTTTTCTTTGCGCTCCAGCTTCGCACGCACGAATGCTTCCGCACGGTCAAGCCCGGCATCCTGCCCGATCTCGAGAAGCATCTTCATGACTTCGGCGTTGGCGCCCCCATGCAGCGGCCCCTTCAGCGCACCGATTGCGCCCACGATGGTCGAGTGCAGATCCGTGAGGGTGGCGGCAGCCACACGCGCCGCAAACGTCGAGGCGTTGAGTTCATGGTCGGCGTGCAGCACCAGTGACACGTCAAACGCACGGGCCGCCAGCGCCGACGGGCGCGTGCCGGTGAGCAGATACAGGAAGTTGGCGGCGTGGCCGAGTGCGGGATCGGGGTCGATCGCTCCGCCCCCGGTCTGCATGCGTCCCCACGTGGCCACAAGCGACGACAGCTGGCCCGTGAGCCGCACAGCCTTGCGATAGTTTGCCTCGGGCGTCGACACCGCGGCGTCCGGGTCGAAGTGGCCAAGCATGGATGTCAGTGTGCGCAGTGCGTCCATGCCGTCCACGGCCGGCATCGACTTCATCGCACGGAGAATCGGTTCCGGCAGGATGCGCGCCGCGGCCAGCTGTGTCTGCAGATCGCCCAACTCCGCGCGTGTCGGCAGGCGACGATGCCAGAGCAGGAAGCAGCACTCTTCGAACGACACCCCATGCTCCATGTCCGCGAGGTCATGAATGTCGTAGCCGCAGTACGACAACACGCCACGATCGCCATCGATGTAGCAGATGGCGGACTCGCCGGCGACGACGTCTTCGAGTCCGGCCTTGGGTTTTACGGGTGTAGCGGTCGACATGGTCCGAAACGTCCTGACGTCTTACGAGAACTTAATCCGCGATCTGCGGGGCCTTCACCATCACGTCGTCGCCAAACTGCTGGAGGAGCGACATGAGGCCGGTGTAGAGAAATCCGAACTGGAACAGCATCAGAAACGGCAGCGTGCCGTAGATGCCATGGGTGAGGGCGTAGACCACCGTGAAGGTGAAGTAGAGGCCGAGTGCGACCTCGATCAGGGGCTGCACGGACATCACCTGGTGGTATTTCTTGCCCTGCCAGCCGTCCTTGTTGTTGGCGATGCCGTACTTCGCGGTGCGGGCGAAGACGCCGGGCCCGCCGAAGAGTGCCTCGAAGACGGCCTTCGTGTTGTTGACCGCGAGGCCGATGCCGATTGACATGACAATCGGCAGGTATTTCACCCGCGATTTCCAGTCCTTGTACAGCTCACGCTGCGACACCAGATAGAAGTTCGCCACCGAGGCCGTCGCGGCCATGAAAAGCGGCACGTCGATGAGCAGCATCTCCGTCCAGCCCATGTTGTAGCGCACGACCATCGCCGGGAACATGAGCACCGAGAGGATGCACATCAACACGTAGTTGAAGTTCGCCGTCAGATGGAAAAACGCTTCCACCTTCACCTTGCGCGGCAGGTCCGACGCCAGAATCGCCGGCAACACCTTGCGGCAGGTCTGAATGCTGCCTTTGGCCCAGCGATGCTGCTGCGACTTGAACGCGTTCATTTCGACCGGCACTTCGGCAGGCGTCACCAGGTCGGGCAGGAACAGAAACTTCCAGCCACGCAGCTGCGCGCGGTAGCTGAGGTCGAGGTCTTCGGTCAGTGTGTCGTGTTGCCAGCCACCGGCATCACCAATCGCTTCACGTCGCCACACGCCGCCCGTGCCGTTGAAATTGAAGAAGCAGCCCGCGCGATTACGACCGCCGTGCTCGAGCACGAAGTGCCCGTCGAGCAGAATTGACTGAATTTTCGTCAGCAGCGAGTAGTCGCCGTTGATGTGGCCCCAGCGCGCCTGCACGACTGCCACCTTGGGATTCTGGAAGTACCCGACCGTCTTCATCAGAAAGTCGGAGGGTGGCACAAAGTCGGCGTCGAAGATCGCGATGAACTCGCCCTTCGCCACCTTCATGGCCTCGTCGAGGGCGCCGGCCTTGAATCCGGTGCGATCGGTGCGATGCAGATAGTGGATGTCGAACCCGAGGGCCTTGTACCGCTCCACCGCCGCAGCGGCGATCTCGCGCGTTTCGTCAGTGGAATCATCGAGGACCTGGATCTCCATTCGATCCTTCGGGTACTCAATCTCACACACCGCGTCGATCAGGCGATCGACCACATACATCTCGTTGTAGATCGGCAATTGCACGGTCACGACCGGCAGCACGGCCATGGGCGGGGGCGGTCCCGGCACCTTGTCCCTGTTCTTCATGTACTCGTACACGAGGTAGTACCGGTGCCATCCATAGATGCCAAGGATGCTCAGTACAAAGAAGTACGACACGAGGATAAGTGTTTCGAGTTCTGACATAGGCTGGGGTACCGGACCCAAACTCCGACCCATCATTCTAACCGGGAACGACCTGACCTGGAACGACGCGCAGGCTCGCATCGTGCTCGGCACACTCTCGCCACGCAGCGGGCAGCCACGACCTGGGGCATGCCCACCCCGCGCTCGCGGTCACGAGCCCCCCTTGACAACCCCAAACTACTCGTCTACACTTTAATCGTTGTAACGATTAACGTTTACTCAAGGAGCTCCTATGACTGCCGTTGCCCCCGTCGCCACCACCTGGACCATTGATGCCTCGCACAGCGAAGTTGGATTTGCTGTCAAACACCTCATGATTTCGACCGTTCGCGGCCGTTTTGGTGCCGTCACCGGCACCGCGACCTTCGCTGAGGGCGATTTCAGCCAGGCCGCCGTGGACGTCACAATTGACGCCGCCAGCATCGACACCCGCGAGGAGAAGCGTGACGCCCACCTGCGCTCCGCCGACTTCTTCGATGTCGAGCAGTTCCCCACCCTGGCCTTCAAGAGCCGCAACGTGCAGGCCGTCAAGGGCTCCACGTTCCAGTTGGTCGGCGACCTGACAATTAAGGGCGTCCGCAAGGAAGTGGTGCTGGACGTTGAATTTGAGGGTGCGCAGAAGGATCCGTGGGGCAACCAGAAGAGTGCCTTCACCGCGACCACCAAGATCAGCCGCACCGACTTCGGTCTGACCTGGAACGCCGCGCTCGAAACCGGCGGCGTGCTCGTGGGCGACGACGTGAAGATCTCGCTCGACGTGCAGTTGCTGCAGACAACGTAGACAGCACCCCGTGGGCACGGGTTTCAGGCCATTCCCCGTGCGATAATTACAGGCTCCCCGGACCGACGGGGTCCGTGCCCATGCAACCTGCTGTCCTCCGCGCGCTCGAGTTTGATCGCATCCGCGAGACGTTGGCGTTTCAGACGCTGACGCCCCTCGGACGGGCGACAGCTCTGGCGCTGGAGCCCAGCAGCGATGCCGCCGAGGTGCGGGTGCGGCTCGACACGACGTCCGAGGCCGTGCGACTGCTCGCCGACGGCGGCTCGCTCTCCATCCAGGCCCCTGACGCACTCATCGAGATCCTCGACGCACTCGCGATCGCCGGGCAGCCGCTTGATCCGATTTCGCTGGTGGGCCTGGCCACCTTTGTGGACTCGGTCGAGTCAGCATGCAGCACGGTTCGACGCCTCGGTGGTGATGCGCCACTGCTTGGTGACCTCGTGTCAGCAGCGGCATCGTTCGCCGACGAAGCGGCACGCACACGGCGCGCGATCGCTCCCACAGGTGACGTCACCGACGACGCGAGCCAGGCGCTGCGTGACATCCGTGACGCGTTGCGCCGCAACCGCGCGAAGCTGCGCAACACACTGGAAGGCCTCACCCGCGGGCGTGACACGTCGAAATACCTGCAGGACCAGATCGTCGCCGACCGCGGCGGCCGCTATGTGCTGGTGGTGCGTGCCGAACACCAGCACGCGATCCCGGGCATCGTCCACGGCAGTTCCGCCAGCGGCGCCTCGCTGTACCTGGAGCCGATGGCCACGGTGCAGACCAACAACGAGATTGTGGCGTTGGCGGATCGCGAGAAGGCCGAGATCTTTCGTATCCTGCTCGCGCTGACCGACGCCTACCGGACGCGGATGACCGACCTCGAAAACACGCTCGAGGTCGCCGCCGCACTCGACCTCGCGCAGGCCAAAGCCCGCCTCGCCCATCGCCACCAAGCCATCGCTCCGGCGCTGACCACCGACGGGCGGCTGGAGTTCAAGGGGGCTCGGCATCCGCTGCTGACGGAAAACCTTTCGGGTGCCTTTTTCGAGGACAGTGAAGCGAAAAAGGCACCCGAAAGGTTTTCCGTGGTTGCCAACGATATTCTGCTGGTGCCGCCGATGAAGGCACTGGTGATCTCGGGCCCGAATACGGGCGGCAAGACGGTGGCGCTGAAGGCGGCGGGACTCCTGGCGTTGATGGCGCAGGCGGGGCTGCACATTCCGGTGGACCCGGGCAGTGCGTTCACGCCGTTCACGTCGATCTTCGCCGACATCGGCGACGACCAGTCGATTGCCGCCAGCCTCTCGACCTTCTCGGCACGCATTGCACATCTCGTCGAGATGGAACGCGCGCTCGAGTTGCCCGCACTTGTTCTGCTCGACGAAGTCGGCGGCGGCACCGACCCGATCGAAGGTGGCGCGCTCGGCACCGCAGTGATCGATCACTTCCGCACACGCGGCGCACTCGTCGTCGCCACGACGCATGACGATGGGTTGAAGACGTTTGCGGCGACAACCGATGGTATTCAAGCGGCGGCGATGGGATTTGTCTCGGGGACGTACGCGCCGACCTACAAGCTCGTGTACGGCGCGCCGGGACGCAGCCTCGCGTTGGAGATTGCGGAACGCCTCGGCATGCCCTCGACAGTGATCGCCGCCGCACGCGCACGGCGCTCGTCACGCGAGACCCAGCTGGCAGAACATCTCGCACGCGTCGATCAGGAACTCGCCACGCTCGATCAGGAACGCCAGACTGTCGCCGACGAACGCAAACGTATCGCTGAGGAACGGACAAAGATTCTGCTGCGGGAGTCACACGTCACCGAACGCGAAGCGGTGCTGCGCAAACGACTCGATGATCGGCTCAACGAAAAGCTGCGCGAAGCGCGTGCCGAAGTCGACCGCGTCGTGGCCCAGGTCAAGACGAAGGCCGACGCCCTGGTGCAGAAGGCAGACCAGCGGCCGCTCTCGACAGGGGAAATAGGGCAGCTGCGCATGCAGGGCCGGTCGGCGATTGAGGCCATCGCGCAGCCGCTGATGCCCGCCGCGCAAGATCCCCACGTGGCACTGGACCGCGCTCCCGAGGCGGGCGACGATGTATTTGTGCCGGCGTTCGGGTCGAAAGGTCGGGTGACGTCCATCGCCGGGAAACATGCCGAGGTGGATGTGCGCGGCAAACGCATGCGGGTGGCCTGGCGCGATCTGCAGCGCGCTGTGGGGGGCCGCACAGCCGCCACGCGCGAACGCGAGACACCCAGTCGCTCTGGTGGCGGCGTGACCACGCCCTCACCTTCAGGGCTCGTCACTGCCGTGCGCGAGCTGATGGTCATCGGCAAGAGGGTGGATCAGGCGATCGACGAGGCTGAGAAATTCCTGGACAACGCTCTGCTCTCTGACAGTCGTCGCCTCCGCATCGTACACGGTCACGGCACCGGCCGACTGCGTGAGGCGATGACGACGTTTTTCCGCGAGCACCCGTTGGTGGCGTCGGTCAGCCCCGCGCCCGACAACGAGGGCGGCAACGGGGCCACGATTGTGGAGTTGAAGGACTGATGGCCCTCTTCCCACAAGGTTTCCTTGACGACCTCAAGGCCCAAACCGACATCGTCACCATCATTGGCGAGGTGACGCCACTCAAGAAGGCGGGGGCGACCTACAAGGGCCTGTGTCCGTTCCACACCGAGAAGAGTCCGTCGTTCAACGTGAACAAGGACAAGGGGTTCTTCAAGTGTTTCGGGTGTGGCGTTGGGGGCGACGTGCTGAAATTTCTGGAACTGCACCAGAAGGTGACGTTTCCTGAGGCCGTGCGGTACCTCGCGCAACGCGCGAGCATGACGATTCCCGAAGGCGTTGATGGCGCCGAAGATCGGGTGGCCTCCGCTGAACGTGAGGCGCTGGTCACCCTGCATGAGGACGCCCTCGCCTTTTATCGGGAACAGCTCGAGACCCCGGCCGGGGCCAGGGCGAAGCGTGAACTTGAGAAGCGCGGCCTGACGCCGGCCACCATCGAGGCCTTTGGCTACGGGTATGCCCCGGCGGCCGGTCGCGACACCTTGACCACGCTGTTTGCATCTCACAAAGTGCCGCTGGAGACCCAGGTCAAGTCCGGGCTGGTCCTGCAGCGCGACGATGGCCGGGTGATAGACCGGTTCCGGAATCGGCTGATGATCCCGATTCGGCGGGATACGGGGGTATTGGTGGCCTTTGGGGGCCGGGCCATGGACGAGGGGCAGGTGCCCAAGTACCTGAATTCGCCCGAAACCCCCATTTATTCGAAGGGTCGGACCCTGTACGGGTTGGACGTGACGAAAGGGGCCATAAAGAAGCACAATTACTGTGTGCTGGTTGAGGGGTACTTCGACCTGGCGCAAGTGTGGCAAGCCGGCGTACAGCCGGTGGTGGCCTCCAGCGGCACGGCGTTGACCGTGACGCAGGGGCGCCTGCTGAAACGGTTTGCCCAGAAAATCGTTTTAAGTTTTGACCCGGACGCGGCCGGACAGGGGGCAGCGGCACGCTCGTCCGAGTTATTGGTCGCGGAAGGATTCCAGGTCAATGTGGCCCTGCTGCCGCAAGGCCGCGACCCCGATACGTTCATCAGGAACGAAGGGGGGCGCGCGTATGTGGAGCGCCTGAAGGGGTCCCGCTCGTATCTGGAGTTTTTGCTCGACCGTGCGGCGGAACGCGTGGATTTGAATCGGCCCGATGGCCGACGGGCGTTTATCGGGCAGATGTTGACGGTGGCCGCCACGATCCCCGACGCCGCGGCGCGGGATCAATTTGCGGACCGGCTGGCCCACAAGGCTCGCATCACGGAGAGCGTGGTGCGCGATGAAATTCGGAAGGCCGCGGCGGCGAAAAAAACCGAACCACCGGCGGTCTCCCTGCCCTCCTCCGTCCGGATGCTGGACGCGGAGCAGGGGTTGTTGTGGGCACTGGTCAACTGCCCTGTGGAAGGGTTGGCCGCGTTGGCGCAGTTGGAGGCCGACGACGAGGTTGGGCTGATCTCGGCGCCGGTCTTTGCACTGGCTCGGAGCTTGGCGGAGATGCCGGCGGACGTGTTACCTGAGCTCCTGCGGGAGCGTCTCAGTGAAGGGGAACGCGCGCTGGTGGCGCGGGCCGCACAGCGGGAAGCTGCGGCGCCCCCGTCTGATTGTGTGCACGCCCTCAAGCGTCGTCGTCTCGAACGGGAACGCGCTGAGGTGCAGAACGAAATTGACCGGCTGCAGGCCGGTACACGAGCCGGTGAGAACACCGACCAGCGGCTCGCGGACTTGTGGACGAAAAAATTGGAGCTGCTGCAGCGGCTCGAAGCGTTGAAGGAGTAGGGACCTTGTCGATTGAGGAAAAGTACGACGAAATCCGGGCGTTGATGGCGATGGGCAAGGAGAAGGGGTATCTCCTGTACGAGGAGATCAACGAACTCCTGCCTGCCGACGTGACCTCGGCCGAAGA
>JBBQDM010000005.1:0-226899 GCA_038319675.1 Vicinamibacterales bacterium | reverse complement strand
AGTCGACAAGCTGCAGGTCGACCGCCGCATCCAGTCGCGCGTCAAGAAGCAGATGGAGAAGGCGCAGAAGGAGTACTACCTCAACGAGAAGATGAAGGCGATCCAGAAGGAACTGGGCCGCAAGGACGACAAGGGCAACGAAGCCGACGACCTGAAGAAGAAGATCGAACAGGCGCGGATGCCGAAGGACGTCGCCGAAAAAGCGGTCCAGGAACTGAAGCGGCTGGAAGCCATGCCGCCGATGTCGGCCGAAGCGACCGTCTCGCGCAACTACCTCGACTGGCTGATCGCGGTGCCGTGGCACAAGAAGACCAAGGAGAACCGCGACCTCAACAACGCCGAGGTGGTGCTCAACGAGGATCACTACGGCCTCGACAAGATCAAGGACCGCATTCTCGAGTTCCTCGCGGTGCGCGCCCTCGTGAAGAAGCCGAAGGCCACCATCCTCACGTTCGTCGGCCCTCCGGGCGTCGGCAAGACCTCGCTCGCCAAGTCGATTGCCCGCGCCATGAACCGCAAGTTCGTGCGCCTGTCGCTCGGCGGCGTGCGCGACGAAGCCGAAGTCCGCGGCCATCGCCGCACCTATATTGGCGCGTTCCCCGGCCAGATCATCCAGATGATGAAGAAGGCCACGACCATGAACCCGGTGTTCCTGCTCGACGAAATCGACAAGATGTCGATGGACTTCCGCGGCGACCCGTCGGCGGCGCTGCTCGAAGTGCTCGACCCGGAGCAGAACAACACGTTCGCCGACCACTATCTCGACGTGGAGTACGACCTCTCCAACGTCATGTTCATCTGCACGGCCAACGTACTGCACACGATCCCGCAGGCGTTGCGCGACCGCATGGAAGTGCTGCAACTGGCCGGGTACACCGAGCAGGAGAAGATTCAGATCGGCCAGAAATTCCTGGCGCCCAAGGCCATTGAAGGCGCGGGCCTCACCGAGAAGAACATCGTGTTCAAGGAAGAGGCATTCCAGACGATCGTGCAGCGGTATACGCGCGAAGCGGGCGTCCGGAACCTCGAGCGCGAGATCGCGTCCATCTGCCGCAAGGTGGCGCGCAAGGTGGTGGTCGAAGGCAAGGGTTTCTCGCAGGAGATCGACAGCACGCAGGTGACCGAGTACCTCGGCGTGCCTCGGTTCCGTCCATCAATGGCCGAGGAGAAGAGCGAAATCGGCATCGTCACCGGTCTGGCGTGGACCGAAGTCGGCGGTGAAATTCTGGTGATTGAAGCCACCCTGATGCCCGGACGCGGCAAATTGACGCTCACCGGCAAACTCGGCGACGTCATGCAGGAGTCGGCGCAGGCGGCGATGAGCTGGGTGCGTTCGAAGGCGGAGGAACTCGGCATCCCGCGTGACTTCTACCGCCGCACGGACGTGCACATCCACATTCCGGAAGGCGCGATCCCGAAGGACGGCCCCTCCGCAGGTATCACCCTGGCGACAGCACTCGTCTCGGCCCTGGCGCGCGTGCCCGCACGACGCGATGTCGCGATGACCGGCGAGATCACGCTCCGCGGCAAGGTGTTGCCCATCGGCGGCGTGAAGGAAAAACTGCTCGCCGCACATCGCGCCGGCGTCACCACCATTCTGCTGCCCAAGGACAACGAGAAGGACCTCTCGGACATCCCGAAGGGTGTGCTCGACCACATGAGTGTGCAGCTGGTCGACACGATGGACGAAGTTCTCCGGACGGCGCTCGAGGGACCGCTGCCGGTACTGCCCCCGACGCCAGAGTCGGATATTCAGTCGGAACTCAGCACCCGGCACTGACGCCTGGACCCGGCTCCGTTTCTTGCACTGCCTTTGACCCAACAACCACCGTCGACCACTCCCACCATCGAACTCAGTACGCTCAAGGAGATGAGCGTGGCCGAGCTCACGAAAGTCGCGCAGGATCTTGAGATCGTGCATGCGACCGGCCTGCGCAAACAGGAGCTGATCTTCCAGATCCTCCGCGCGCGCGCTGAAAAGAGCGGCCTCCTCTTCTCCGAAGGCGTGTTGGAGCTGCTGCCGGATGGCTACGGCTTCCTGCGCGCGCCCGACTACAACTACCTGCCGGGGCCCGACGACGTGTATGTGTCGCAGACACAGATTCGCCGGTTTGACCTGCAGACCGGTGACACCGTGTCAGGCCAGATTCGTACGCCGAAGGAAGGCGAGCGGTACTTCGCGCTGGTCAAGGTGGACGCCATCAACTTTGAGCCGCCCGACAAGACGCGTCGGCGCGTGGGGTTTGAAAGTCTCACCCCCCTGTATCCCGAGCAGCGCATCCGGCTCGAAACCACAGGCGACAACTTCTCGTCGCGCGTCATGGACCTGATGACGCCACTCGGCAAAGGCCAGCGTGGGCTGATTGTCGCCCCTCCGCGGACAGGCAAGACCGTCCTGCTGCAGAATCTCGCCAACAGCATCACGACCAATCACCCGGAGGTGTATCTGATCGTGCTGCTCATCGACGAGCGGCCGGAGGAAGTGACCGACATGTTGCGCTCCGTGCGCGGCGAGGTCGTGTCGTCCACGTTTGACGAAGCTGCGCAACGGCACGTGCAGGTGGCCGAAATGGTCATCGAAAAGTCCAAGCGACTGGTCGAGTCCGGCAAGGACGTGGTGATTCTGCTCGACTCGATCACACGTCTCGCCCGCGCCTACAACACCATCGTGCCAACCTCGGGTCGCGTGCTCAGTGGGGGCGTGGACAGCAACGCCCTCCAGCGCCCCAAACGGTTCTTCGGGGCCGCCCGCAACATCGAGAACGGCGGCTCGCTCACCATCGTCGCCACCGCCCTGATCGACACCGGGTCGCGCATGGACGATGTGATCTTTGAGGAGTTCAAGGGCACCGGCAACATGGAGATCCATCTCGACCGCAAGCTCGCCGACCGCCGTGTATTCCCGGCGATTGACATGCAGAAGAGCGGCACCCGCAAAGAGGAACTCCTCGTGCCCAAGGACGAACTCAACCGCATCTGGGTGCTCCGCAAGGTCATCACCTCCCTGTCGCCCTCCGAGGCGATGGAGCTCATGCTCTCCCGCATGGGCAAAACCACCGACAACGCCGAGTTCCTCGCCGCGATGGGTAAATAGCGCCCCTAAAAATGACGTCGGGTGTCTTTTCCATCGATAAAGACACCCGACGTCTTTTTTGTCGGCGGGCGCCCCCTCCGGTGCAGCGTGTGCTGCAGTCCCAGCTGCGCAGCCGCCTCTTCCGTCCAGTAGGGAGAGCCAAACGGTCGACTGGCCGCCACAGAAGTCCTGACGGCCTCAAGCTCAGCCGACGGCTCGTCAGCATTGACGCGCTCGACCCAATCGGGTGGCTCGGGCACGGGCCACCTCGTCAGCGGGATGCCGCCCTGACCGTGGCACCGTTGGCTGAGGCTGGACCAGGGCCAGTTCTCGGCGCGGTCGACGAGTCGGGCTCTCAGCGCGTTGCGCTCGACATACCGACACACGCTGTAGAAATGGGTGTCTGCCTGAATCGGAAACGCTTTGAACCGGCCTTGATACACCGCACCGATCCCGGTCGACTGCCGGAACGCATGCCAGCGCTTGCTGTGGGTGCCCAGAAGGAGCTTCATGAACCGCGAAAGGTCCCCGTCATGAAGGGGTTCGGCTACGAGGTGGAAGTGGTTTGGCATCAGGCAATAGGCGAGGATCCACAACGGCACCGTCTCTAGGGCATTGAGAACGCAAAGTTCGAACGCGCGATAGTCAGCCGGCTCCTCGAAAAGCGCTAGCCTTCGCGCACCACGATTCATGACATGAAACGGCACTCCGGCGGTGCCGCGGCCTTGTCTATAGGGCATCTTGAGACGCGAAGCATTCAAGAATCGCGCCTACGCAAGAAAAATGACGTCGGGTGTCTTTTCCGCCAGAAAAGACACCCGACGTCATTTTCCGGGGTATCGTCCTTCCCACGTGACCTACACGCAGACCCTTCGTTACCCCGGACTGCAGCCGTTCCTGTGGACGCAGTTCCTGGGGGCGTTCAACGACAACATCTTCAAGATCGTCGTCTCGTTCCTCGCGATGGAGGCGATGGGGCCGGTGGACGGCGTGGCGCTGGTCGGGGCCATTTTCATCCTGCCATTTCTGCTGTTCTCCGGGTATGCAGGCCACTTGGCCGATCGGTATAGCAAACGGTCCGTCCTGGTCTGGATGAAATGGCTCGAGGTCGCCGCCATGGTCCTCGCCGTGCCGGCGCTGCTCACCGGGCACCTCGGACTGCTGCTGACAGTGCTCTTCCTGATGGCCACGCAATCGACGTTCTTCAGTCCGGCCAAATTCGGCATCCTCCCAGAGTTGTTGCCCGTGCGCGAACTGTCACGCGCCAACGGTCTGCTCGAAATGAGTACGTTCGTCGCGATCATCGCCGGCACGTCGATCGGTGGCCTCGTCTTCGCCGCATGGCGCGACACCCCCGCCGTCATTGGCGCGGTGCAACTCGCACTCGCGGGGCTCGGCGTGTGGATGAGTCTCAAGATTCCACACCTGACCGCGGTCTCCTCCGGTCGCGCCATGTCGGCCGTTCCGTGGACGGAAATCCTCATAGGCCTGCGCCAGCTGCTCCGCGACCGCACGCTGTGGATGACCGCCGTCGGCACGGCGTTCTTCTGGTTTCTCGGCGCGCTTCTCCAGCTCGCCCTGCTTCCCTATGCGACAACGACGCTGGGCGCGAACGAAGCGGCAGCCACGCAGCTCTACGCTGCCCTTGCGATCGGCATCGCCGCAGGGAGCCTGATGGCCGGCCGCCTCTCCGGTAACCACATCGAGTTCGGCCTGGTCCCACTCGGGTCACTTGGCATGGCGATCTTCAGCCTCGCGCTCGCGGTCGCCTCACCCTCGTATTGGTGGTCGGCGGCGGCGCTCGTCGCGCTCGGGTTCTCCGGCGGTTTCTTCATCGTGCCCCTCAAGGCGCTGCTCCAGCATCGTCCGGCCCCGGATCAGCGCGGACGCATTCTGGCGACCGGCAACGTGCTGCAGACGGTCGGCATTCTGCTGGCCTCCGTCGTGCTGTGGTTCTTCGGCACACGGCTTGGATGGTCGATCCCCGCCATCTTTGCAGGTGCCGGCGCGTTCACCTTTGTCGCCGGCATCTACGCTCTACTCACACTCCCGGCGTTCTTCATCCGCTTCACCCTCTGGATGCTGACCCACACGGTCTATCGCATCACCGTCGTCGGTCAGCAGCACGTACCGCATGATGGCCCGGCACTCCTGATCTGCAATCACGTCTCGATGGTCGATGGCGCGCTTGTAGGCGCAAGCGTGCAGCGCTTCGTGCGGTTCATGATGCACGGCCCGTACTTTCACCTGCCGGGCATCCACTTCGTCATGAGCCGCCTGCACGGCATCCCTATCACGGCGGGCGACAAGGCAGACGTCGACCGGGCCATCACACGTGCGCGCCAGGAACTGCTCGACGGACATGTTGTCTGCATCTTCGTCGAAGGCGCGGTGAGCCGGACCGGCAACCTCCTCCCCTTCCGCCCCGGCTTTCAGCGCCTCCTCGAGGGCATCGATGTGCCGGTCATCCCGGTCTACCTCGACCGCGTGTGGGGCAGCGTCTTCAGTTTTAAGCGCGGCAAGTTCTTCTGGAAGCGTCCTGAGCGTCTTCCGTACCCTGTCACCGTGGCCTACGGCCCGGCCTTGCCCTCGACCGTGACCATCCAGCAGGCCCGGTTGGCGATCAGTGAACTCGGTACGGAGGCACTGCGGCACCGCCTGACGCCGACGTCACAACTGCAGACCGCGTTCATCAGTTCGGCACGCCGGCACTGGCGTCGACTCGCCGTCTCGGATCACACCGGTCGGCATCTCACCTATGGCCAACTGCTCACGGCGTCACTGCGGGTTGCGCGGGTCATTCGCGCGCGCGCAGTTGGTCAATCGCGGATCGGCCTCCTGCTGCCCGCATCCGTTGATAGCGCCATCGCCAACCTCGCGACACTGATGGCGGGCACGGTGCCGGTTAATCTCGACGTCGGGGCAGGACCGGACGCCCTCAACGCCGCCAAGGCCGCGGCCGGCCTGACCACTGTCATCACACAGGAGGACCTGCGCGAGGCCCTGACAGCGACGCCTCGACTCGCCGGGTGGCTGCACGCACGGCTGTCGCCGCAGCGCCTACTGCGGGCGTCCGTCGGCGATCCACACTGGACAGCCTCCAGTCCGGCCGTGATCGTTCTCGCCCGCAGCGACGCCGGCGTTCCCAAGGCCGTCGTACTGACTCACGCGAACCTCCTGTCACAGGTCGAATCCCTGTCGCAGGTGTTCCACATGCCGGGGGAGGACCGCGTCATCGGGGGCCGGCCACTCTGTGAAGCCGTCGGGTTGATGGGCACGCTCTGGTACCCTCTGCTCCAGGGCGGCACTGTGCACTATCACCAGGATTCAGCAGACGCACCACCAGCACCACCCGTCTCCGGATTTGCAGCAACATTCCACCGCGCACTTCAGGACGGCTACGGCCGTGCCGAGATGACGGGAGTGATTGCGGCGAATGTGCCGGACGTTCCAGTGGGCGTTCGAACACAGGTTGGGACAAAAGCTGGATCAGTCGGACACCCGCTCCCTGGCGTGGCCGCACAGATCGTCGATTCCCACACCGGGGCCGGGCCTCTGATCAACCGCGAGGGCCTGCTGCTCGTGAAGGGCCCCAGCCTGATGGCAGGCTACCTGAATGACACCGCCGGCACCGCGGACGTCATACGCGACGGCTGGTATGTCACCGGCGACATCGCGCGCGTCGACGAGGACGGGTTCCTCCACATTGCCGGTGGCCACTCGCGGCCTCTCGGCTGACCTGCGCTACAATCGGGCGTCAGATGACTGCCGGACGACGACGATTTCAGCGGTTGTGCGCCATCGCACTCCTTGCGCTGGCTGTGTCTCCGCTGACGGCACCGTTCTCGGCCGGCCACCCACTGGATCTGCTGGGCGGGG
Source organism: Vicinamibacterales bacterium (assembly GCA_038319675.1). Lineage (GTDB taxonomy): Bacteria > Acidobacteriota > Vicinamibacteria > Vicinamibacterales > SCN-69-37 > SYFT01. The sequence goes on along the minus strand of JBBQDM010000005.1, from coordinate 219,947 downwards.
CATCCGCACACATCCAGTCGAAGAAGGCCCCTGACGAGCCCCTCGTCACGCTGGCCCTGGGTCCGACCCTTCACGCGACCCCCGTGTTGGTCGCTGAAGACGCCGCCCCGGCTGTCTCTGGCCAGGCCGTCCGTCCCCACTCGCACTCGCTCCCCCTCCGCCTCTAGCCACGCCAACGTCAGCGTTTTGTTGCTGTACCGGTAGCTTCCCGCTGCCGGCGTGTACGCGTGTCTTTAAATGTGTGGAGTGAAGTAATGACAGGAATTGCCTTGGCCTCTCTGGATCAGGTCATGGGTGCCGTGAACGGCGCCATCGGATCCGTATTGTTTTTTGATCTCTTGTTCTGGGACGACCAGCGCACGCTGCCATTCATCGTGGCATGGCTGGTCTGCGGTGCCGTCTTTCTCACCCTGCGGATGGGGTTCATCAATTTTCGCGCCTTCGGTCACGCCATCAGGGTCACGATGGGCAAATACACCGACCCGAATGAACCTGGCGACCTCACGCACTTTCAGGCGCTGAGCACGGCGCTCTCGGCCACCGTGGGTCTGGGCAACATCGCCGGCGTCGCCATTGCCGTCAGCCTCGGGGGACCCGGGGCCACCTTCTGGATGATCGTCGCGGGCCTGTTTGGCATGACCGCCAAGTTCACCGAGTGCACACTCGGACAGATGTACCGGGACATCGACAAGACCGGACACAACGTGCTCGGCGGCCCCGTGCAGTACCTCTCGAAGGGTTTCAAGGAGAAGGGCTGGCCGCGATTCGGTCGCGGTCTCGCGGTGCTGTTCGCGGTGTTGTGCATTGGTGGTTCACTCGGCGGCGGCAACAGCTTTCAGGTCAACCAGTCGATGAACGCGCTGCAGGAGACGATCCCGATGCTGGCCACGTTTCCGTGGGCGTACGGACTCTTCATGACCGTCATCACGGCTGTCGTCATCCTGGGAGGCATCACGCGCATCGCGAATGTGGCGGACACCATCGTGCCGCTGATGGCCGGTATCTACGTGCTCGGTTGTCTGACGGTGATCTTCGCGAATGCGACGGCTGTCCCCGCCGCTCTGGCGTCCATCTTCCAACAAGCGCTCAGCCCTGATGCCGCGTACGGCGGATTCATCGGCGTCCTCGTGGTGGGTTTCCAACGAGCCGCCTTCTCCAACGAGGCCGGCGCGGGCTCGGCGGCCATCGCACACTCCGCGGCGAAGACCAAGTACCCGGTGCGTGAAGGCATCGTGGCGCTCCTGGAACCGTTCATCGACACCGTGATCATCTGCACGATGACCGCGCTCGTGATCACCATCACGGGGGCGTACGCCAACCCGGACTACGCCATCCTCATCGCGGACCGTCAAGGGGCGGCGCTGACGTCGCGTGCATTCGGCGAGCAGATCTCGTGGTTCCCGTACGTGCTCTCGGGGGCCGTGTTCCTGTTTGCGTACTCGACGATGATCTCGTGGTCGTATTACGGGGAACGCTGCGCCGTGTGGCTCTTCGGACCTGGTGCGTCCACGCCGTACAAGTACCTGTTCCTGGTGTTCGTGTTCCTGGGGTCAGTGATCACCTCCACCAACGTGCTGGACTTTGGCGACCTGATGATCCTCGGCATGGCGCTGCCCAACCTGATCGGTGTGCTCGCCCTGAGCGGCAACGTTCGGGCGGCGTTGGGCACCTACTGGTCGGGTGTACAGTCCGGGGCCATCGTCGAACACAAATAAACCTTTCGGGTAGGTTTTTCCTGAAAATGGGATTCCCATTTTTCGGGAAAAACCTACCCGAAAGGTTTTCGCGGGCGCCCACGCCGCCCCATTGTCGACACAAGCCCGAGCATCGACGCCATCGACGATGACCACGCGAAATCGCCCAGTGGCTGGCCGCGGGTCGCTGCCGAGCGAACCCGCTCCAAATCGGCTGCGGTTTCGTCTATGCCCAGGACTTCGCGCCAATCACTTGGTTTCTCAATAGGCCACGGTGCGAGATCCAGCCGTCGGCATCCTGCGCGGCGCGGACTTGCGCTTGACCAAGGCCACGCCTCTGCAGCGCCCACGAGCCCGGCCCGAACGGGATTCCGCTCGACGTATCGGCAGACTCTCATGAAGTACCGCTCTGTTTGAACCGGAAAAGCTCTGAAGCGCCCCTGATAGACAGCCCCTTGACCCAGGGTGCCACGATTGGCCTGCCAGCGCAGGCTGTGCACCCCAAGGAGGACCTTCATGAACCGTGAAAGGTCACCATCACCTCTGGGACACAGCACCAGGTGGAAGTGGTTGGGCATCAGGCAGTATGCGTAGATGTCAATCGGCACGTGAGTCACCGCGTGGTCGGCACAGCGCAGAAAGGCCTCGTAGTCCTGCGGCGATTCGAACAATCTCGCGCGCTTCGCTCCCCGGTTCATCACGTGAAACGGCACACCGGCCGTGCCTCGACCCAGACGATATGGCATGAGCTGCAATGGATCCAAGAGCAATGCCAAGCTGCTCACGATTCTGTCTGGAGCGCCCAAATGGTGTCCAGAAAAATGGAAAAACCTACCCGAAAGGTTTTTTACTTGCGCGGCAGTCTTTCGTCGCGCATGGCGGCCTGATACGCGAAGACGGTGGCCACGGTGGCCATCTGCTTCATGTCCTCGGGCTGTACGCGGTCGTAGAAGTCCATGTTGGAGTGGTGCGTGCGGGACCGGTACTCGAGCCGGTCCTGCACGAACTGGAAGCCGGGCACACCGGCGCGCTCGATGCTGGTGTGATCCGTGCTCGACACCGACCAGGGGCTGAAGATCTCGACACCGAGATCCTTCAGCGGCGCCGCCCACGCGGCGAAGATTGGCGCGACGTGCGGATTGCCCTGCATCCACACACCACGAATCTTCCCGGTGCCGTTGTCGATATTGAAGTACGCCGAGTGTTGGGCCTGTTCGGGACCTGGTGCATCTGGTGTACCCAAGTATTTCGCCGAATACAGCCGTGAGCCGATCAGGCCCTGCTCCTCCGCACCCCACAACGCGATGCGAATCGTCCGCCGCGGCTGCAGGCCCGTCGCCTTGATGATGCGCAGCACTTCCATCATGGCCGACGTGCCGGTCGCATTGTCGGTGGCGCCCGTCGCCGCGTGCCATGAGTCAATGTGTGCGCCGATCAGGACGATCTCGTGCTTGAGGTCGGTGCCGGGAATTTCGCCAAGAATGTTGAAGCCATTCGGACGTTCGGCAGTTTCCGGGTGAAACGCCACATCGATGTTGAGCTCCACGTTCACCGGAAGTCCCTCATCGAGCAGCCGCACCATGCGGTTGTAGTGTTCAATCGCCACCGTCACCTGCGGCAAGCCCGTACCCGCCTCACCGGCCACACGCGAGCCCCCCGCGCCGAGCACAATCGTGCCGCCGTCGGTGCGCTGCGTCTGCCAGCTCAAGCCGCTGCCACCATCAATCGCCGCCGTGTTGGCGCCCCGATCGAACAGGGCGATAACGCCCTCGGCCTGGTAGAACGCGTTGAGGTTGAACGGCGGCGCTGCGGGAGCCCCGCCGGCACGTCCGGCACCACCGGCACGTCCAGCAGGTGCCGTCGCCGGCGGTGTCATCGCTTCTTCGATTTCCTTGTCAGTCATCCGAAGGACGATCCGACCTTCAAGCATCTGGACCGGCCGCATCGGCTGTGTCAGCACGACTTTGCCGCTCAACTTCCCTTTCCACTGCTCTGCCTGCCCCGCATTCGTGATCTGCGGTCGCACGACCTCGGCGCGCACCATCCCCGTGGTACCGCTCGACCACGCCTTCGGGTACGCGACAAGCGGCATCGCCTGCGTTCCCAGCATCGTCGCGTGGAAATTATTGAGGGACCAACCGACGCCGAACGGGAACCGTTCCTGGCGCACATTCTGTACGCCCCACTCGCGCATCGTCTTCATCGCCCACTCAGCGGCCGACTCGATACCCGGCGAGCCCTGCAGCCTGGGTCCGTGCACATCGGTGAGCTGGAACAGGTGATTCATCACCTGCGAGCGGTTCAGCCCTTCGTCGCGAATCTTCTGGATGGCGGCATGGTCGACCGACTCAGATGATTGGGCGGACAGGGCGACAACGGTGGTGAAGAGCAGGAGGGTCGAAAGTGCGCGCTTCATGCGCGCGATCTTATCGCGGCCGTGGCCGATCACGGGCGATTTGAGGCGGCCCAACGCCGTCCCAGGTGAATCGCCAACTCGCACCCGGACGGACGTGAGTCACGAGCGCAGGACGAAAACACGCGAGACATGTGCCGCCCTCTCGACGGGCGCTGGGGTACACGACGCCCAGCGAGCCGACGTCCAACATTGCAGCGGCGAGTGCCTGCGATGCCAGGTAGCTCGTTGGGTCCAGGCTCGACGGGAAGCCCCGCGCCTTGCGCAGGTCGTGGAAGTCGGCCCTGAAGTCGGCGAGGTATTCGTCGTAGGTCACCGAGTCGTGCGGTGATCCGATCTCGGCGAGTGCCACGGACTTATGAAAGGCGACCTCCGCTTTGGCGGTGTCAAGTTCAAACGCGGCATACCAGGCACCGCGGTCAGGCCCGTTGAACCGCGAGCCCAGCGGATGCGGATAGCAGAACGCCGCGTGGATGACGGCGGCGTGTGGCACCGCGGTGACCAGTTCGTCCGGGCCGATCGTCAGCGCGCGGCCACGCTCGGCCAGCAACCGTTCGTTGGTCGCGGCGTCCACTTCAAACAGCGCGCGCAAGTGCTCGTCATCGTCGGCAATCCCCGTGAGCGCACTCTCTCCGCCTGGCAAATGGCGCGAGGGGATCAAGCGGTGTGTGCCGGCACGTTTGACCGGCGTCACGGGCGGCAGGCGCATGGATCAGCCTGCGCGTCGCGCATCCAACAGTCGTCGCACGGTCAGGATGGCCGGCAGACCACCGCGCAGCATGTAGTCGAGTGGCGTGGCGCCGTTGAACAGACGATTGGTATTGGGCATGAGCACCCAGCGGTCGGCAATCGGGGCGGAGTGCAACACGTGCAGCGCCTTGAAGATGCCGACCAGCAGCGACACACGGGTTAGGCGATCCACATCGAGCACGCGGTCGGGCTCGCGCTTCAGTTGATAGTACGGACCGTTGGTGACGCCACCGAGCAGCATACGGGCGTCCACGTCGCGCACGGACCAGCGCGACATGATGTTGAAGAAGCCGCGCAAGGCCGGACCGCTCAGGCGCGCGCGCGCCTCGGGCTTGGTCAGGTCAGGTGGCTCCAGGGCTGGAGCCGTGCGGGGGTACGCCGGTGATGGCAGCGACATTGCGAACTCCTGATCAGGAGTCTACGCGCTCCTCTCTGGCCGGTCAAGGAATCAACGCTGAGTCGCTGACGAGCGGGGCGGCTGGAACCTCGCGTGATAGCCCATCGCGTCGAGCTGCCCGAGCGCGGCGGCCTCCTCCGCCAGCAACCGTTCCATCTCCACGCGTGCAGCGCGCAGTTCGGGGCCGGGATCACGACCGGCATACAGGCCCTCGCAACGATCGAGTTCCATGCGAGCCCAGCGAAGGTCGTAGCGGACCGAGCGGAGTCGGCCAAGGGTTTCAAAGAGCCCCCTGCCGGGCCAGCGGAGGTCGTCATAGTCTTCGGGCAACGCCCAGAGGAAATACATGACAACCCACGACCGCAGGAAGTGGTGGTACAGCCCGCGAAACGACACCTCGGCTTCCAGACCAACTTCCAGGCCAACGAAGAACATGAGCCCCGCGTATCCTCCGATGACCATCCACCGGAGCCGCGCTGCCACTGGTGGAAGCGGCGCTCCGGCCTGCCGACGCAACTGCAGTCGAAATAGGCGGACCCACGCTGGCACTACGAGCAGCAGGAACACTGACAGGAACAGCCATGCGAGTGTATCGAGCCAGTCGGCCGAAAACGGGCCAGCCAGACGCTGGACGACGAAACCCAGAACAAACGGAATCGAACCAACGACAATCACCGCAAAGAACATCACCGTGATGTACGCGAACAGCGCCATCCCGCTGATGAAGCGGTACGCCGAGATGTGTCGACCGGGTTCGTAGAGCGCGAGCACGCGCTCAGTGATGCAGTGTCGGAGCAAGCCGCACACATCGCCGAGCCGGACCGGCCCCGCGTCGATGAGCTCCATCACTTCATGTTCGTACCGCTCGCGCCACGCGGTCGGATACCAACAAACGATCAGTCGGGCGATCGCGTTCATGCCTTCATCGCAACCCGAGCACCGACGTCGTGGCGCGACCGCGCTCCCCGAATAACTGCAGCCAGGGCGAATATCGCATCGTCGCGAACAGGCCCATGAAGATGACCTCCGGCAGCCGAGCCGGGCGGCCATCAGACACCACAAGCAACGCGTAGAACAGCACCCATGCGGCTGTCTGCACCCACGAAGGGCGCCGGTCCGGATCGAGCGTGTGATCGTATGGGCGCATGACGTAGCGAACTACCACGACAAACGTCGTCATCTGCGTCACAACCATCACGCCATGCCATGTATCCGACCCTGCGGCCGGCCACCAGGCGAGCACGAGGGCCGTGGGCAGCAGTCCTTCAACAGTGCGGACGATGAGCCAGCCGAGTGTGAGCACAAGCCCCACACGCACACCGATCGCCGCGGACAGTTTGCCAAGGGCGAGACCCCAGGATATCGCCTCACGACCCCATGCATCTCCACACGCGCGGACAAGGTCGCGCCGCTCGCGCCAGGTGAACGGATGTGCATCGAGCAACTCGCGCACCTCGGTCTCGTAGCGGGAGCGCCAGGCATTGGGAAACCAGCTGAGCATGCGATCGATGGACATGATGGCCTCCTACGCGTTCGCGAGTCGGGTTTGAGCAATCTTGGTGACGGCCCGCAGCGCATCGATGCGCGCACGCAGCACCTTCTGTCCGGCCGAGGTCAGGCGATACGGGCGACGCCGGTCGTCGGAAGGCAGCGGTTCGATCCATCGACGCTCCTCCAATCGGGCAATCGCGCCATACAACGTGCCGGGCCCAGGGCGGTTCCCCGTCATCTCCTCAATATCCATCGTCATCGCGTAGCCATGCTTCGGACCATCGGCCAACGCCACGAGAATGTTGAACGCCGGCTCCGAGAACCGGCCGAGTGACGCAAGCGATTCGTCGGGTGTTTTCGCCATCACGAGCGATTTATATCGCGAAACGTAGTAATACGCAATACGTACTAGCAGCGCCCCCATACAATGGCGTTTATGAACTCTCGCGCATTCGGACGAACCGGATTGACCGTGTCGGAAGTCGGCTACGGCCTGTGGGGCATGGGCGGATGGACGGGATCAGACGATGCCGAGTCCATCGCGGCACTGCATCGCAGCATCGAGTTGGGGTGCACGTTCTTTGACACGGCGCTGGCCTATGGCGACGGCAAGAGCGAGCAGCTGCTGGGACAGGTACTGCCGGCACATCGAGACAAGCCGCTGGTCGTGGCGACCAAGGTGCCACCGAAGAACGGCAAATGGCCGGCCAAACCCGAGTACGCGCTGGCGGATGTGTTTCCCGTGGACTGGGTCGTCGAGTGCACCGAACGCAGCCTCAGGCATCTCGGTGTCGAGCGCATCGATGTGCAACAGCTGCACGTGTGGACCGACGAATGGGCCGAGCAGGACGAGTGGATGGACGCGATCCAGACGTTGAAGAAGTCCGGCAAAGTGCGCGCGTTCGGCATCTCCATCAACCGGTGGGATCCGACCAACATCATCGAGGCGCTGCGCACGGGACTCGTGGACAGCGTGCAGGTCGTCCACAACATTTTCGACCAGCACCCGGAAGACATCCTCTTTCCACTGTGTCAGGAGATGGGCATTGCCATCATCGCGCGCGTGCCGCTTGACGAAGGGAGTCTCACCGGCACACTCACCAAGGACACCCGGTGGCCCGAGGGCGACTTCCGCAACAACTACTTCCCGCCCGACAAGCTGGCGGCTGCTGTTGATCGCGTGGAGCAGCTCAAGACCGAAGTGCCCGACGGCATGACACTGCCGCAGATGGCGCTACGCTTCATCCTGTCGCACCCGGCGGTCAGCACGGTCATTCCGGGCATGCGCAAGGCCGCCCACGTCGACGCCAACATGGCCTGCGGGGATGGGCAGGGCCTGCCTGCCGAACTGGTAGACCGGCTCAGGCCCTACCGGTGGGATCGGGGCTATGTTGTTGAAAAATAACGACTTCAGTCCTCGGTCCGCGGTCCGCGGTCCCCGGTCCGACAACACGCTCGAACCAAAGGCTTCCTATCGTGCGGGTCGGAGGATATAATCGGGGTTTCGTTGTGGCACCAAGGAGCTGACCGTGAAGGCTGGAATTCACCCCAAGTATCAACAGATTGACGTGCGATGCGCGTGTGGCGCCACCTGGAAGAGCTTTTCGACCAAGGATGAGCTGCACTTGGACATCTGCAACAACTGCCACCCGTTCTACACGGGCCGCCAGAAGCTGATCGACACCGAAGGCCGTGTTGAACGCTTCACGAAGCGGTTTGGCGCGATGACCGCCGAAGGCCGCAAGGCGCAAACGGCAGCGAACAAAGCCGCGAAGGCACCGAAGAAGAAAACCGGCGCCACGGCCTAAACAGTCCGCGGTCCGCGGTTCTACTCAGAGTCCAGCAATGGGGCGACCACTTGGCCGCCCTTTTGTTTTTCCTGTTCCAACTTTTTTGCCAGACGGCCAAGGCGATGCTCGACATCGGCCGCACGGCGACCGTTGGTGTGGCCTCGCACCACTTGTGCGTATCGCTGCGCAGACGCCAGGTCGTGTCCGCGGTGTTCGTGATGAATCGCCAGCGCCTCGGCGGCGCGACGCTCGATCGCACTGAACGGACGCGCCGCACGATCCACGATGTGTTGCCAGGCCGTTGCGGCCTCGTCGAAACGACGCCCTCGTCGGCGCAGCAACGCCAGGCGCTCCAGCGCCCTCGACCGCAGGTCGCGCTCCTCCGCTGACACCGCCGCAAACGAGAATGCCTCTTCGGCCCGAGCGAGATCGCCCTGCCGCTCGTACAAATGACCAAGCCCCAGCTGTTCACACGCTTCGCGGCACCACTGCGGACCTTCTGACGCCAGCTCGAACGCACGTGCGGTAACGGCCGCCAGTGATATCAAGTCGAGTCGGTTGTGCTCGAGCACGCCGTCGATGATCGAGGCATCACCCGTCCGCAGGAACTGGAAGTACCGCACCGGGATCTCGAATCCCGGCACATCCCCCACGCGATGAAAGCCAAGCACCGACCGCTCAAGCGCCGTCAGGCTGCAACTGGAGTCGTCTTCGCGGCGACTCCACAACCGGCGCGCCGCGGGCAACATGTCGAAGTGCGGCAGGTCGTCGGTCGGCGTGGACTGCCGGTGAAACGCCCAGCGCGTCTCCATGAACGGCACGTCGAACGTCCGGCCATTAAACGTCACCAGCAGCGACGCGTCGTCCATCGCGCGTCCCAGCGCATCGAGCAGCGGTCGCTCGCCTGCCGGGCCCAGCATCACCCACTGCCGCACACGAAACGCATCCCCCTCGAACCATCCGCACCCCACGAGGAACGCCACCGTCCCGGCTCCCCCACTCAGGCCGGTTGTCTCGATGTCGAAAAACACCGTGCGTGATGCCCAGTCAGGCGTGGACGCGAGCTTCGGCTCGAACAAACCCAACGGCGCGGTCGGCGCCAACCGGTACGACTCGACCCGACGTTTGCCGTGATACCGATCGGCGTCGTACACCCGGTCCACCACGAGGCAGGCCGATGACGGATCGCCGAGCACCACGCCGCCGAGCACTTCGGCAGAGCGTGCGACAACGTCCTGGAATGTGTGGCTGCTACCAAGTGAAGGCAGATCAGGTTCGACGGTCAGTTCCCGCCGGTTCTCCCGCACGATCGCGCGCAACCGCTCTGACAGATTCTTCACGCGTGCTCCGCATCTGGCATCGTCAGCGCCGGCTGTCGCAGCACGGTCAACAAGTGCGTCGCGACGGATTTGGCGAGCGGGCCGGTGGCGCCTTCAGGGCCCACACAGGAGGGGCACCCCGATTGGCAGGGACATCCCTCGATCAGTTCCTGCGTGCGCGCGAGCAGGTCCTGGTGCATCTGGAACAACGGCTCGCTGAAACCGATCCCGCCCGGATAGTTGTCGTAGATAAAGATTGTCGGTGCGACGGTCGCGAGCGTCTTCGCTTCTTCCGCTCCGACGCCGTCCACCGACAGCCCAAGATCGTGTGAGTCACACATCAGCAGCAGCGGTGCCACGTTGCGCATCGCAAACGCCAGCCCAAGCACACCATCACGTTTGTCGGCGTTACCATACGGCAACGCCTCCATCATCTCGGCCTCGATGGTCACCCAGTATGACGACGTATGCATCTGCTGCTCGGGGAGATCCAACTCGCCCGATCCGATGTTCTCGTTTGTGTAGAACTTGATCTTCTTGAAGCCCACTACGCGCGAGACGACGTGCACTTCGCCGTGGTGCTTGCTCCCCCGGGAAATGACGTCGGGAGGCTTTTCCGAGGAGCTCGTGTCGAAAAAGCCTCCCGACGTCATTTCTTCGAGGATCGTCACCTTCGTGTAGTCGATCGCGTCTGTGTAGTAGTCACACTCGACGCTGCGGACGAAGGCCTTGCGGTTGTCGAAGTCGAGTCGTTCGACCTGGAACAACTTGCCTTCGAGAATGTAGATGGCTTTTTCGTGCAGCACCGAGGGGGCGCTTGTGTAGTCGGTTTCGCCCATCACGCGTTCACCGTTGGTCAGGTCCACGATGATGAAGTTGTCGGACGAGACCGACCGCAGGCTGACGGCGTCGGCAGGATACGACTCGTGCGTCCACTGCCACTGATCGCCGGCCAGTTGGACGAACTGCTCCTCACTGAGGATCTGCAGCATCTCCTGCACGTTCAAGGTGCCGAAGGTTTCGGTGGTCGTGAACGGCAGTTCGAATGCCGCGCACTTTACGTGGGCCAGCAGGATGTGCAGATTGTCGGGATTCACGAGCGCGTGTTCGGGAGACGCGTCAAAAAAGTAGTCGGGGTTGCGAGCCACGAACTGATCGATCGGCGCACTCGAGGCGACCAGCACCGCGGCCGAGCGCCCCGAGCGGCGACCTGCACGTCCGGCACGTTGCCACGTCGCGGCGATCGTGCCGGGGTACCCGGCCATCACGGTGACGTCGAGCGCGCCGATGTCGATGCCCAGTTCGAGTGCGCTTGTCGAGACCACGCACCGCACTTCCCCGTCACGCAGGCCGCGTTCGATTTCGCGACGCCGCAGCGGCAGGTAGCCTCCGCGGTAACCCCGAATCACCTCGGCCGCGCCAGGCGGGCCTGCAAACGCATCCTTCAGGTAAGTGGTCAGAATCTCGGTCGACAGGCGGCTTTGCGCAAACACGATAATCTGGAGCCCGCGCTTCAGAAACTCGATCGCCACGCGTCGTGTCTCGGCCAGATACGACCGCCGGATGCCCAGCTGTGCATTCACCACTGGCGGGTTCACAAAGATGAAGTATTTTTCACCTCGTGGGGCGCCGGACTGATCCACCAGTTCAAACGGCGCACCGACAAGCTTCTCTGCGAGGTCGCGCGGGTTCGCGATGGTCGCCGACGAGCAGATAAACGTGGGGTTGGAGCCATAGTGGCGGCACACACGATGCACACGCCGAAGAATGTTGGCGAGGTGGCTGCCGAAGACCCCGCGGTAGGCGTGCAGTTCGTCGATGATGACGTACTGCAGATTTTCAAACAGCTTGGCCCAGCGCGGATGGTGCGGCAGGATGCCTGAGTGCACCATGTCCGGATTGCTCAGCACCACGTGCGCGCGGCCACGAATCGCGCGACGCGCATCCTGCGGCGTGTCGCCATCGTAGGTGAACACCCCGATGTCGCCGCCGCCCTCCACGCCGAGTAGTTCCGCCAGCTGGTGCAACTCAGCGAGCTGATCCTGCGCGAGTGCTTTTGTCGGAAACAGATACAACGCGCGTGTGGACGGGTCCTTGAGGATCGCATCCATCACCGGCACGTTGTAACAGAGCGTCTTGCCGGACGCCGTAGGCGTGACGGTCACCACGTTGCGCCCGACAGTCGCATGGGCGATCGCTTCGGCCTGGTGGGAGTAGAGCTGGTCGATCCCGCGCTTCTTCAGCGCTGCGATCAGGCGCGGGTCCAGTGACTCGGGAAACGGCGCGTATCGCGCCTCCACTGGGTCCAAACGCCGCACCGCCGTCACATGCGGGTCGTCGTCATCCCCCTGCAGCGCCTGCTCGTGTTCGGTGAGCATGCGCGAGAGCGCGGCGGACAGCGACTCGTCCTTGCTCCGCGCATCAACAAGCGCGGGCAACACGGTCATGGGAAGTCGGCGCCGGTCAGATGCCATGGAGTGGCCATCGTACCAGTGCCTTCATGGGCGATCAACAAGCGAAAATCGAGGCGCAGCGGCTCTCAAATGGACTTGGGGCGGCTGGGGCCGCATAATCGGGCCGAATGTCGAAATCCGCCATCGCCCTCACCGGTATTGTTCTTGGTCTTCTCGTGCTTCCGCTCGGCGCGGCCCGCCCGCCGCAGGAAGCCACCGACCTCAACACATTCTTCACGCCGGTCAAATGGCGATCGATCGGCCCGTTCCGGGGCGGTCGCTCGGTGGCCGCCACAGGAGTCATCGGCGATACACGAACCTACTACATGGGCACCACCGGCGGCGGCGTGTGGAAGACGGTCGACAAAGGTATCACCTGGAAGAACATCTCGGACGGGTTCTTCACAACCGGGTCGGTCGGCGCCATCGCAGTCGCCGCCAGTGATCCCAACGTGGTCTACGTCGGCATGGGCGAACATGCCGTGCGGGGCGTCATGACCCACCACGGCGACGGTGTCTATCGCTCGACCGACGCCGGAAAGACCTGGAAGAAGATTGGCCTGGGTGCCACGCAGCACATCTCCCGCATCCTCGTGCACCCCACCAACCCCGACATCGTGTGGGTCGCAGCCCAGGGTGCGCTGTACGGTCCAGGCGAGGAACGCGGCGTGTTCAAGTCCGTCGATGGAGGCACCACGTGGAAGAAGGTGCTCTACCGCGACGAACGCACCGGTGCGTCTGAACTCGCGATGGACGCGTCCAATCCGCGGATTCTCTACGCAGCCATGTGGGAATACGGACGGCTGCCGTGGAAGGTCATCAGCGGTGGTCCCGGTGGTGGACTTTATAAATCCACCGACAGCGGTGAGACGTGGGAGCAGCTCAAAGAAGGCCTCCCGACCGAGATGGGCAAAATGGCGGTCGCGGTCAGCCGGGTCAATCCCGACAAGGTCTTCGCTTTGATCGAAAGCGACTCAATGAAGGACGAGCGGGGCCTGTACGTCTCCACCAACGCGGGCAAGAGTTGGACGCAGGTCTCGAGCGACCCTCGCCTGGTCCAGCGCGCGTGGTACTACATCGAACTCTTCCTCGATACAAAAGACGATGACACGATCTATGTGCTGAGCGCGCCGTTCCTGCGGTCGGACGATGGTGGGCGGACGTGGACGCCGGTTGCTGGCACGCCGCACGGGGACTTCCACGACATGTGGATTAACCCGAGCGACCCCGCCAATTACATCCTGGCCAACGACGGCGGAGCGGCGATCACCTTCAACAAGGGCGAGACCTGGAGTTCGCAGGACAACATGCCCACGGCGCAGCTCTATCGCATCAACGTGGACAATCAGTTCCCCTATCGCATCTACGCTGGACAGCAGGACAACTCGTCCCTGGCGATTGCGAGCCGCGAGCTGGGTAGCAGCGGTATCACCACCAACTCCTGGCGGGCCTCGGCCGGCGGCGAAAGCGCGTTCCTTGCGTTTGATCCGGACAACCCGACGCTCGTGCTCGGCGGCAGTTATCAGGGCACGATCGAAGTCCTCGACACCACCGCCTCTGGCGGCACCAACATCATGTCGGCACCCATTCAGTACCTCGGGATGGACGCGCAGGACATGAAATACCGCTACAACTGGAACGCCCCCATCATCTGGAGCCGCCACGAACCGAACACCTTCTACCATGGTGCGCACGTGCTGCTGAAGACCTCTGACCTTGGCAAGTCGTGGAAAGAGGTGTCCCCTGACCTCACCCGCAACGAGAAAGCCAAACAGGGCAAGGGCGGCGGACCGTTCACCAACGAAGCCGTCGGGGCTGAAAACTACGGCACGCTCGCCTACGTCGTCGAGTCACCTCATGAAAAGGGTGTGATCTGGACCGGGAGTGATGACGGTTTGGTTCAGCTCACGCGTGATGGCGGAGCCACCTGGACAAACGTCACGCCGCCGAACCTCCCCGAGACCCTCATCAACGCGATCGAGGTGTCTCCGCATGACAAGGCCACCGCGTACATCGCGACCACTCGCTACAAGTTCAACGACCATGCGCCCGGACTGTACAAGACGACTGACTACGGCGCGACCTGGACGAAGATCGACCGCGGGATTCCCACACAGGCGTTCACGCGTGTCGTCCGGGAAGACGACGTCCGGCGCGACCTGCTGTTTGCCGGCACCGAACTCGGCGTGTTCCTCTCGTGGAACGGCGGGCAGGACTGGTCGCCCTTCCAGCTGAATCTCCCGATCACGCCAATCACCGACCTGCGTGTGCACAAGGACAACCTGATCGCCGCCACCTCCGGTCGGTCGTTCTGGATCCTCGACGACCTGCCGCTCATCCGTCAGTACCAACCCACACCGCCAGCGTTTTCGGTGTATCAACCCGCGAGCGCGTACCTGGCCAACGGCAGCAGCGAGCTCAACGGTTCAGATGCCGACTTCACAGGCGCCGACGCCTTTCGGGGCGTCAATCCCGCCAACGGCATCGTTCTCTACTACCACCTGCCCGAACTGGGGAAAGACGACGTGGTCACACTGACCATTGAAGACGACCAGGGTCGCCCTGTGCGCACCTTCTCGTCGAAGGCCGTGGAGGGATTCAAGAAATGGGATGGTGGCCCAGGTGCTGAGCCCACGCTTCCGAAGAAGGCCGGTCTGAACCGGTTCGTCTGGAACATGCGCCACGCCACCATTCCCGGCGTCTCGGGTGTCTACATCGAAGGCAGCTACAACGGGCACAAGGCCCCGCCGGGGCGGTATCGGTTTTCGTTCACCTCGGGCACACAGACATCGGCGACTACTGGAGAGATTCTGCCCAACCCCCTCTACACGGTGACCCCGTCACAATATCGCGAGTATCACGAGGTCATGTCCAGCATGGAGCGCGAATTGACCACGATGCATGAAATGGTCACCCGGCTGCATGACAGACGCACCCAACTGGAATCGCTGCTGAAGACGCTGCCCGCCGGTGACCGGTTTGCCGCAGTCACGCGCGACGGTGAAGCGCTCGTGACGAAGCTCAAGGCGTGGGATGACGACATGGTCTCCCGTCGCAGCCGGGCGTACGACGATGTGGAGAACTATGCGCAGAAATTCACGGCGAACTACCTGTTCCTGATCAACTCGACGGAGAGCGACCTCCCGCGGGTCAATCAGGGATCGCTCGACCGACTCGAAGACCTTGGCGCGGCATGGAAGGCGCTGAAATCGCGCGCGGATGCAATGGCCGAGCAGGAACTCCCGGCGCTCAACCGGCGGCTCTGGGAGTTGGGAATCGGCGCGATCTGGAAGGAGTAGACCTGTGTGTCGCGCGCGGCCCAGGGTTCAGCGCGGCGGCAACGGCCGCCCTGCCCGCAACTCGCGCACCATCCGATCGTCACCGGTGAGCTCCCAGTAGATCAGCGACGGTGGGATCATGCCCGCGTCATTAATTTCGTCCATCACGCGCTGCAGCGTGAAGGCATCACCGAGCTGCCGCGCCCGTTCGGCAATCACCTCTTCCATCAGCCGGCCCCCGGTGATGTAGCTCGCGCCGTAACCCGGCTGTCGCAGGTAGAGGTGTTGCTCGAAGCCGAGGAGCGGATCGCGCCGCATCCAGCCGCGGGGTGTCCAGTTGACGTGAATATCCGCCGCTTGCGCCATGGTGAGATCGTTGGCGTGCGCGTACATGTTGCCCAGGCCGCGCGCCGCACGGGTGATCAGCATGATCCAGACGATCTCGCGCGACCGCGGCGACTCGTCGTACAGCCCCGCGTGCATCATCCACTCTTCCATCGCCGTCGCCATGCCCTCGGCTCGGCTCATCCACACGTTGTAGAGCAACGCGTCGCGACGAATCGGGTTGGCGTGCGGCGCCACCCGGATGCGCATGTTGTCCCACCAGTGATACAAGTGCGTCCACAGCGGAATGGGATCACGCTGGGTCGCCTGCATGAAGAAGTTGCGGCTGGCTTCCGGCGCAAACGGCGCCGTCCGCTCGCGCATGGCCTGCTCCATCCACGGTTCCATCGTGAGGATGCGGTTGTCGGCCATCCACTTCAGGTAGCGTGGAATGGCCTGCTCCTGCAGCGCGGCATAGGCCTCGGGCGTATCGGCCACCGGCAGCGGCGGCAGGCCCCGGTTGCGGTTCTCCTCGAGCCGCAGCGACGCGTGGGCCCGCGCCAGCTCGCGACGCAGGATGGTGACCTCCTCCTCCCACGACAACGGCGCCAGCAGCACGTTACGCAGGTACCACGTGTATTGCTCCTTGCCGATGCCCGAGGGCCCGGTCTTCTTCGGCGCTTCGGCCTGCAGCCAGGCGGCGAAGCTGTCGGTTGCGGTTCGCGCGGCCGTCGCGGCGGCGGCCAGGGCGGTATCGGACGCGGCGACGCGGCGGCCCAGTTCGCGCAAGGCTCCGCTCTGCTCTTCGAACGCGCGGATGCCGCCGAGCCACAGGTCTTTCGCGTTGGCCGAGGCAAGATTCCGCCGAGCGGTGTCGAGGAGTGGTGGGACGGTGCGCAACTTCGCAGTCAGGTCGGCCGACTGCGCCGGAGTCAGCGCCTGCACGACGTCGAGCCGGGTGCGCGGCCAGATCGGGTAGTCGTAGAGCTTGATCGCGCCGTGGATGATCGGCCCTTCCTTGGCGGGCGTGTCGCTCTCACTCGTGATGATCGACGCGTAGTACGCGGGATCGCGGGCAAACGGTTGCAGCACCCGCAGGTGGTACTCCAGCCCGTTCATCTCCGCACGCACCAGGTGATGATCGACCTGCTGCGGAATCGACCAGCCCGTCTGGTTGATCGCCTGCAGCCGCGCCTGCAGCCGGCCAAGCTCCGTCAGCCGGCGGGCGTTGGTCGCCGGAGTGTAGTCGGGAACACCGCCACTCAGGCGAGGCGGCTCTTCGAACGCGCGCCAATCCGTGAACACGCTGAGGAGTTGCTGGAAGTTGGACGGCGGAGCCTGGGCGGCGAGTACTGCGGCCGCCCCGATCAGGGTTCCGGCGAGCCACCCGCAACCGGTCATCCATCGCGCGGGGGTCATGCCTTCCCCTTGCTGTTGGCGTAGGCGGCGACGATGCCGCTCAGGCCGAGCAGGCCGATGACGTTCGGAAACACCTGGAAGCCGTTCATCAAGTCGCCCCACGCCCACACCAGTTCCGGCCGCAGCACGGCACCGAGCGGAATCAACAGGCAGTACACGTATCGATACGGCATCGTGATTGACCGTCCGAGGATGTACTGCAGGAACTGCTCGCCGTAATAGGCCCATCCGATGAGTGTGGTGTAGCCGAACAGGAACGCGCACACCGCGACGATCCAACCACCGGCGGTCGGGATGGCCATATTAAACGCGCTCGCCACGGCGGCGGTGCTCGTCACACCGGCCTCCCCAACCGCGCGCGCGGCGATGGACGTCTCGGCCACACCGCTCAGCAGAATCGCCATGGCGCTGATGGTGCCGGTGACAAACGACACGATGAATACTTCCATCACCGCCTGCAGGCCCTGCTGTTCCGGCCGGTTCGAGCGCGCGGTGCCATATGCCACGGCCGCGGTGCCGTAGCCGGCTTCGTTGGCATAGATGCCGCGCGCAATGCCGTACCGCATCGCGATGAAGATGCCAAAGCCCATCGCCGACTGCGTCGTGAAGGCCTCGTCAAATATCATCGCCATCACGTAGGGCAGCCGATCGATGAACGTCAGAATGACGAACGCACCACCAGTCAGGTACAACCCCACCTTGAGCGGCGACAACTTCTCCACCGCGCGGCCGATCGACTTGATTCCACCGATGATCACCAGCCAGGTCAACACGGCCAGGACCAGGCCCGTGAAAAATGCCGTGCGATCGACCATGCCCAGCAGCGGCAGCGTGATGCCTCCCGTGGGCCACACATATCCCACGGCCACCGCAATGGAATTGGGCTGGGAGAACGGCGTGGTGGTGAGCGCCGCGATGCCGGCGACGAACGCGTAGATCCAGGCCAGCGACGGGGACTTCAGTCCATCGCGCAGGTAGTACATCGGCCCCGTCTTCAGATCAGCGCCCTGCTGCTCGCGGAATTTCACGCCCAGCACCGCTTCCGAAAATTTCAGCGTGGTCGCAAAAAATCCGTAGACCCAGATCCAGAACAACGCGCCGGGCCCGCCCGAGATGATCGCGGTGGCGATGCCGGCGATGTTGCCCGTGCCGATCGTGGCGGCCAGCGCGGTCATGAATGCCTGGAACGGCGACAACGCACCTGCAGCCCCCGCCTGCTGCCCCGACATCATCTCTTTGAACGCCTCGCGCAGGCGTCGCACCTGTACGAACCGGAAGCGGATGGTCAGGAACAGTCCGGTCCCCAGCAGGGTGGCGATGATGAAGTATCTGAAGAAAAAATCAGCGAGCCATTCAATGCCTGCAGCCATCGTGACAACTCCTCAGATATTGGAACGTGACTGACACCCGTCCACAGTGATGGACGCGCCGGAGATCCAGCTGGCGCGCGGCGAGGCGAGAAACGCCACCACGTCGCCCACTTCGTCTGCTTTCCCGAACCGACCGAACGGCAGGTCGCGCTTCACGAACTCGGCGATGGCCGCGGGATCGGCTTCCTGCCGCTGCGCCCACGATCCGCCCGGGAACAGGATTGATCCGGGGCAGATGCTGTTCACGCGAATGTTGTCTTTGGCCAACTGCTGCGACATGGCTTTGGCCAGGCTGATCTCGGCGGCCTTGACGGCGTTGTAGGTCATGCGGCCACCGGATTCGCGCCCCCAGATCGACGCGATCATCACAATCACGCCGCCCCCCTGCGTGCGCATATGCGGCACCACCAGCCGCGACAGCCGCACGGCCGGAAACAACGTCTGGTCGATCGCACTCGTCCACTCGTCGTCGCTCGTGGCGACGATGTCGGTGCCGCCGGCCTTGCCGACGTTATTCACCAACACATCAACACGTCCGAACGTGGCGAGCGTCTCCGCCACCAGTTGCTCACAGCCGGCCATCGTCGACACATCAGTCACCACCGTGTGCACCGCGTCGGGCCGCCCGGCCACGGTCCGCAGGTCCGCGGCCGCCGACGCGAGCGCGTCCGCGCCTCGTGCACACAGCACCACGCGCGCGCCCTCAGCGACCAGCGCACGCGCTGACGCCAGACCCAATCCTTTGCTCGACCCGGTAACGATGGCGACTGCGTCGCGAAGCTGAAGATCCATCTGCCTGTGTCTGCTCCCGGTCCCTGCTGCTCATCGTGGCGGCGCGCCGCCGGTGAGGTCGTTCAACCGCCAGTCGTAGGGACCAAACGACATGCGAAACGTATTGAGTGCCAGAAACTCGCGTTCACTCGCAAAGCGATGAGGATAACTCATCGTCATCACCGCCCGTTCGAGAGGGGAACGATTCGCCCACATCTCGCCGCCGCTGGAGTACGACTGAATGAACGCCGCTTCCCGCCAGCTGAACAACGGTGAGACCTCAACGACCCCGTTCTCGCGATCGAGCTTGACGACGTCGCCGCGAACGACGAATTCCTTGACGGCCTCCGCGAGCTGCGTCTCGAGCGACGCGCCTCGGTAGACTTCGCTGCGCAGCCGCGCGCTGCCAAGTGCACCGCGCCCAAGCGCCAGCAACAGCCGCGCGTCGCCAAAGCCGGCGATCACGGTCTTTTCGATCTCATCGAGTGTGAGCAACTGCCCGGCGACACGGTGTTTAACCTTATCGAACGCGCCAGGCACCTGCGCAATGCTCACCGCCGGATACCCATCAGCCTTGCCGGCGATCGGATAGGCGTTGATCACCGTGCGCAGCACCAGCGCGTTGTAGGCATTGATCCAGAAAGCACGCTGATCCGCGGAGGTGGCCGTCTGGACCCATGGGGCGGGATCCAATGTGGCCACAAACCGGTCGAGATTGGCGCGTTCGGTCTTGAGCGCCGCGTAGTAGACGAGACCATCTCTGACGTACACGTCCAGGATGCGATCAATCAGACCGTACGGGTCGCCCTGCGCACGGACCACCGGGGCCGGCGCCAGCGCGACGGCCACCATCAACAACACTCCCACCACGACCCGCTTCAGCATGCGAGCCCACATCATACCCGGCCCAGAAAGTCTGCCAGTGCCTGATTAAATGCCAGCGGGGCCTCAAGATTCGACAGGTGCCCCACCCCCGGCAACATGACCAGCGTCGCATCCGGCAGCGCGGCGGCCATGGCCTCGCTCTCCGCCGGGAGCGTCAACACATCCTCGGTGCCGCAGATGACCAGCGCCGGGCATGCCAGCGTTGGCAGCAGAGCCTGGGAATCAGGACGCGTCTTCATACTGCCAAGGGCCGAGATCACGGCCTCGGGTGTATTCCGAAGAATGATCGTCCGGAGGGCGTCCACCAGGTCAGGCTGTTCGCGCTGCGACGTCTCCCCCAGCAGCTTCGGCACCATCGCGTCAGCGACGGCCGTCACACCCTGTTCACGGACCTTCGCGATCATGGCGTCCCGACCAGCCCGGCCCTTCTCGTCATCGGCTCCCGCTTTTGTATCGGCCAGAATGATGCCGTCCACACGGCTCGCCGCCGCCCGGGCCACCGCCAGCGTCACATACCCGCCCATCGACAGTCCGCCGATCACGGCGCGATCCACGTCGAGATGGCTCAGCAACTGCAGCACATCCGCCGCGTGTGACGCCATCGTCGCCTCGTCGAGCCCCACGTCCTGATGCGCCTGGCCCATCCCGCGAAAGCCGCGGATGTCGGGCGCGATCACTCGCCATCCAGGCGGCACCCGGTGCAGTTGCGGCAGCCACTGGTCCGCGCTCAGGGGAAACGCGTGCAACAGGAGGCACGTGCGACCGCTGCCGGCCTCATGGTATCGAACCGTCCGGTCCAGCAGATGCGCGTACTTGGCTGTCATACGCGTACAATTACATACATGCTGCGTCGTTTCGTTCTCATTCTTGTATTGGGGTTCTCACTGATGGGTTGCGCCGAGGATTTTTCCAAGATTCCGTCCGACGCCGAGACCACGGCCTCCGGCCTGGCGTCCAGAGTCATCACACCGGGCACGGGCACCACAAAGCCCACCGCCGAGTCGACCGTGATCGTGCACTACACGGGCTGGACCACCGACGGGGAAGAGTTCGACAGCTCGCACGCGCGCAACGAGCCGGCGGAGTTTCCCCTCAACCGCGTCATTGCCGGCTGGACGGAAGGTGTGCAGTTGATGGTGACCGGCGAGAAACGCCGATTCTGGATTCCCGCCGCGCTGGCCTACGAGGGACGACCGGGCGCGCCGCAGGGCATGCTCATTTTTGACGTCGAACTGCTGGACTTCCGCGAGCCACCGCCACCCATTCCCGCGCCCGACGATGTCGCTGCCGCACCGGCCGACGCACAGGTCACCGCATCGGGTCTGGCGTCGAAGGTCCTCACGGCGGGCACGGGCTCCGACAAGCCCACCGCTGAGTCGGTGGTCAGCGTCCACTACACCGGGTGGACCACCGACGGTGTGATGTTCGACAGCTCGGTCGTGCGTGGAGAGCCCGCCGAGTTTCCCCTCGGCCGTGTCATTCCCGGCTGGACCGAAGGTGTGCAGTTGATGGTCGTCGGTGAGAAGCGCCGGTTCTGGATTCCGTCCGAGCTGGCCTACGCCGGCCAACCGGGTAGCCCGCAGGGCATGCTCGTGTTTGATGTGGAGTTGCTGGAGATTCGATAGCAGTCCGCGGCCCGCAGTCCGCGGTCCGCACAGTCGAGATGACAGCTCAAGTGCACGTGGTCTTGGTCGTGGTCCTGCTGGCACTAAGTGCCGGCTCGATGGTGGCTGTGCCGCGCGGGCAGGTGCTCGACACCTATCTGCGGAGCACGATCGGCCTGTCCGCGTCCGACGTGCGGCGGGTGCACACCGGACAGGTGGTCGCGACACTGCTCGATGGCCGTGACGGGCGCGAGGTCGTTACATTCGGTGCGGTCCGCATCCAACGATCACCCAACGATGTGCTCGCGTATCTGCAGAGTACCGACGCCCTCAGGCAGGGCGCGGCCGTTGAGCAGCTCGGCGTGATTCCGATGCCGGCGTCACCGAAGGCGTTTGCCGAGTTCGTCCTGCCCGAGCGTTCGCTCAGCGGCGTCGCCTCGTGCCGCGTCGACCATTGCGAACTCCAATTGCCGGCGTGGGCCATCGAGCGCTTCCGGACGCAGGTGGCGCCACGCTCACCCGCCCGTGACGCCGAGGCGGCACAGGTGATGCGGACCGTGGCGTGGGAGACGTTGCAGCAGTACCTGCGCGGTGGGTATCGCGCCCTCGCCCCGTACGTCGATCGCGATACGCCACTCGCACCGTCTGAGGAATACGCGCGTCTGCTGGGCTCGACCGAATATCTGCCCGCGCCGCTGACGGCCCTGCGCCACTCGCTGAACGGTTTTCCGAAGCGCCCGGCCCGTGGTGTTGAGGACCGCTTCTTCTGGACGGTGGTGGACTTCGGCATGAAGCCCACGTTCCGGCTCAGCCACATGGCGACCGCTTCGGGCCCGGCGCTTGACGACCCGTCCGGGCGTCTCGCCGGTGCCGTCGCCGCGCTCCAACTGCTCGCGACGCACTACTTCACCTCCACCCTGGAGTGGCACTTCGTCGTGCGCGATCCCGACGACCCCTCTGCGACGTACCTGTACCACCTCGCACGGTCCTGGTCGCCGGGTCTGGGGGGCTTCCGCGGACGCCTTCTGCGATTCACCGTGCGCAGCCGCAGCCGTGATGGCGTCGAGGGCTACATGGCCTACACGAAGCGCACGCTGGAAGGGATGGAGGATGGAGAATGGGGGATGGAGGATGGGGGATGGAGAACACCTTGATGCTGCGACTGACGACAGCGCTGCTCGTCTCCATGATTGCGGTCGCGGCCACGGCCGCGCTGCCGGCCACCCAGGCCACAGACCTCCACGTGGTCAGCTACAACATCAAACACGGCCGCGGCAACGACAACGTCGTCGATCTCGAGCGCACGGCCAACGTGCTTCGCGCCCTGACGCCGGACATCGTCGGTCTGCAGGAAGTAGACGACATGACCACACGCAGCGGGGGCGTTCCTCAGACTGAACGCCTGGGTCACCTGCTCGGCATGCACCACGCGTTTGGGCGATTCATGGACTTCCAGGGCGGCGCGTACGGCATGGCAATCCTGACCAGGTATCCGATTACATCCACACGATCCGTGCGCCTGCCCGACGGCAACGAACCTCGCATTGCCCTGGCCGTGGAGGTGCGTCTGCCCGACAGCCGCCGGCTCACCATCGTGAACGTGCACTTCGATTGGGTGCGCGACGACACGTTTCGGTTCGCACAGGCTGAGGCACTGACGCGGTATCTCGATGCGTTGACGATGCCGTACATCCTGCTGGGCGACTTCAACGACGTGCCCGAGTCACGCACGCTGGCGCTGTTCAAGTCGCGAACGCTCGAGGCGGCGAAACCCGCAGCGGATCGGTTCACGTTTTCATCGACGGAGCCCACGCGCGAGATCGATTTCATCTTCGCGGCACCTGCCGCCTCATGGCAGGCGCGCCATGTGCGCGTCATCGACGAGCCCGTGGCGTCCGATCACCGCCCCGTCAGCGCCGTACTGACGCTGGCGGCACCACGGTAGACACGCCCGGGTGTTGGCCGGGGCGATACCGAACGACTGCCTGGCGATCCACATCGCGGGCACTGAAAGCCACACGTTTCATCTCGCCGCGCGCGAACATCTCGGCCTGATCGGCGTGCCACGGTGAGTCGGGCTTCGCGCTTTGGCCGTAGGCGAGCACCGAGTACGCTTTCGGCTCGTCGCCAAATTCCACGGCCAGCACCCATCCATCACCGGTCGTCGCCGCATACTTGCCATCGTCCTGCCTCGTGAACCCGAGCACGCGGAAGCAACCGAGACGGCCTGGGCAACCACCGACTGGCACGTCCACTGCGCCTCGGCGGACGCGATGGACATCCCCCCACGCCACGTCCACGGCACCATGACGGCGTGTCGTTTCGGCAACAGCCCAGGTCAACGCTTCGACCGCACGTATCGGATCAGCGAGTCCGCGCGGAGTCGTCAACGGGTCAGTCTCGGACCAGGGGTGCGCGAACTGTTCGGCCTCGCTTCGGTCCTGTGAGTACCGCGACCACCAGATGTCGAACAACACGGCTCCGCGGCTCTCGGCTGCGGCGGTGTTGTTCCAGCGACGCAGCACCTGCGCCGCGTCCGCCACGCTTCCGGTCACAGGCACCGCAGCCAAGGCCGTCAGCAGATCCGGCTTCACGCGATCGGCGAGCAACATGCGGTAGTCGTGTTTGATCCGCACGACATCTTCCAGGCTCAGCTTGCGGTTGTGATCGATCAGCTGAATCCCCAGTTGGCTCCGGAGGCGGAGCATCGGCGGCTCCATGTTGGGATACGCGTTCACCAAGTTGATCGGCTGCCGAACGTTGGCAAAGTGTGGGGAATCGTTCTCGTTGTGCACGTAGCCGCCGCGCGGGTTGAACATGAGGGGCAGTGCCTCAAACGGCAGATACTGGGTCCACATGTCACGCAGGCGTGTCGCCGGCACCGCTGTGTCCCCACCCATCTCGTGCGGCAGCAGCGGCAACGAGGCGTTCCACAACACCAGAATGTTGCCGGCACGATCGGCGTACGTGTAGTTTTGCGACACGAGTGCGCGCGTCCGCATCACCGAGATCCACTGATCAAGGGACGTGGCACGCATCAGACGCAGAAACTGTTCGCCGGCGCGGAACTCGCCATCTCCAGCGGTGCGGGCGATGTACACCGTGTCCGACGTTCGATGCACGACAGGCCCGAGTGGCGTCGACCAGAACTCGCGCGTCTCCGGCACGAGCACGCCCCCGTCGAGGTATTCCACGGTGCGTGTGACCTGCGTCAGGGGCAGGCTCGCACCATCCAGCCTGTAACGATCGGGACGCTCAGGATCGAGAGGCACGGCATAGATCTCGGTACGGTCACCGGTATTGCTGTTGGTGGTGGACCAGCCGAGGTACCGGTTGAAGCCGCCGATGACGCCAAGCGGTCCCCCGATGCGGAAGTCGCCATAAAAATCCATGACGCCCGGCACGGTGAGGTGCGCTTCGTAGTACCCCGCGCTCCAGGCCAGATGCGGATTACGGAGCAGGATGGCCTTGCCCGACCTGGTGCGACTCGGAGCCAGCGCCCAGGCGTTTGATCCATCCTCATCGGTCCGTGGTGTCTCGACATCGGCGTCGAGCCACTCCTCGGCCACCGATCCAGCCTCAATTGTCTGCAACACACGCCGCACACGCGCAGCGGGAGGCCCATCACCGATGTGCAGCGTCGCCACGTCGTAGCCGGTGAAGTCGGCCGGAATGTGTGCGGCAAACTGGTCGCGATGCAGGGTGATGTAGCGGTTCACACCCGCGGCGAATCCATCGTACAGATCGCGCGTCTCAGGTTCGAGCAGATGCAATGTTTCGATCGCACGATCGCGCTCGCGCAACGCGTTGAAATCAGCGGTGAGCCCGGAGCGTCCATCGATGCGGGCCGTCTGTCCGCGGGTGGCCCAGAGCCGAAGAGGGGTCGCCTCCCCGTGGTCTTCGACCTGCAACCATCCCAGCGCATAGCCGCCCGCCCGCAGATTCTCGGCCCGGATGTGCGGCACGCCGTGGGCGGTCCGAATGATTTCGACCTGCCTCCACAACTCGGGGTCTGACTGCCCGACAGACACCGGTGCAGACACGAGCAGCCATGCCACCACACCGACGCTCAACCGCCACAGGTGTTTGTTCACGCCCATACTGTAGCGTCGTGAGGGCCCGTAGAATAGCCGGCATGCTGCACCGCCTTCGGCACCCGCTGTTGCTTCTGCTGGGGGGCCTGTTGGCCTCTGGTTGTGCCGGCTCCCTGACGAGCGGGACGCAGAGAACCGTCGCGGCCGACTCGGCGATTACACATCCTGCCGCCCAGATCGCCCAGTCCGCCCGTGGCGTTGTTGCCAGCGCCACGGTGGAGGCCACGGCTGTCGGCGCGCATGTGCTGGCGCAGGGGGGCAATGCCGTGGATGCCGCCGTCGCCACGGCATTTGCGCTGGCCGTCACCGAACCCAGCATGTCCGGGCTTGGCGGACGTGCCAGCATTCTGCTGCGTGAGCCGGACGGCACGATCGTGGGCATCGACGGTCTGAACCAGGTGCCGTCGATCTACGTGGAGAAGTCGGGCATTCCCGAACCGTACGAACGCGCCACGATTCCCGGCGTACCGGCCGCACTGGCGCATGTGTTGGACGCCCACGGCACGTGGCCCCTCGCACGAGTGTTGCAACCGGCGATCGATCTGGCGACACACGGATTCATCCTCGGCGCGGCAGAAGCCGACCGCTGGGCGGCCGCGCGTGAGCCACTCGCGACGTTCGGCGGAGGGCGCGGCACGTACCTCAAAGCCGACGGCTCGGTCTGGCGGGCCGGCGAGCGGGTCGCCAATCCCCAGTTGGCTGCCACCCTGCGTGTACTCGCCTCTGACGGCGTGGACGCGTTTTATCGCGGTGCGATCGCCGACGCCATCGACGCGGACATGCGCGCCCATGGCGGGTTCGTGCGGCGTGCGGATCTCGCCGCGTATCGCGCTCTTCCTGCGCTGCCGGTGCGCGGCACCTATCGAGGCCATGACATCCACGCCAACTTCCGTCCTGCGGCAGGACAGGCCGTTGTCCAGGCCCTGCACACACTCGAACGACTCGAAGTGCCGGCGCGTGGTGACGATGCGCGATGGGCGGCCGTGATCGGACAGGCCATGCATTGGGCGTTGACTGATCGGTCGATGCGCCGGGGCACCGAAGCCCAGAGCGCCGCCTTTCTCACGTCGCTCGACCACGCCGCCGCCCGAGCCGCACGCGTGGTCATGCCTCCGCGCGTGGACCCAGGCACGTTTCGCAACGCCGCTCCTTTCCAGGGCGCAGGGTTGCTGTTTCCCCCAGGCACACTCGTCTCAGCCCCGGACGATCGTGAAGCCACGACGCATCTGTCGGTCGCGGATGCAGATGGCCGTGTGGTCACGCTCACGCAGTCGCTGGGGCCAAGCATGGGGACGCGTCTGGTCGCGCCCGGTCTGGGATTCCTGTTTGCCACGCGACTCGGCACCGTTCCCGGATCACGACCCACCTCCACCGTCTCCCCGACCATCGTCATCGCTCCCGATGGGCGGCGTGTCGTGGCGCTTGGTGGTGCGGGCGACTCGCGCATCCTCTCGGCGGTCATCCAGGTGATCAGTCGGATGGTGGATCACCGAATGACACTCGCTGAGGCGATGTTGGCCCCACGCGTCCACCCGGATGCCGAACGCACACTGCGCGTCGAGGAAGGACCGCTGTCGGCGTGGTCGGCCGGCGATCGTGCGCTGCTGACGGCGTGGGGCTTCACGCTGGTCCCCTCTCCTGCAGGATTTTTTGGGCGCGTCCACGCAGTCGACACCATCCCCGGTGGCCTGACATCCGGTGTGGCTGAGCCACGGTGGACGGGGGGCGCGGCCGGTCCAAAATGACTTACACTGCCCGTGCCCCGGAGGTATTTTGTTGCGTATGACCCGTCAGACTCTTCAGACGATGGCGACCGGCGTCGTGCTGGCCGCCACACTTGTAGTTCCCACACTCGCCGCCGCGCAGTTGCCGGGTGACCCGCGTCCGCGCCCTGAACTGGTCCGTCAGCCCTACAACGCCGCGGACGTGAAGTTCATGCAGGGCATGATTCCGCATCACGCACAGGCGCTCGTCATGTGCAACATGGCCCAGCCCAACGGTGCCAGTGCCCACGTGCAGTTGCTGTGTGAACGCATGAGCATCAGCCAGCGTGATGAAATCGCCATGATGCGCACCTGGCTGCGTGACCGCGCGCAGACCGTGCCGGCCCCGGACGCCACCCACATGACGATGGACCATGGCGGAATGAAACACGACATGCTCATGCCGGGCATGCTCACGGAGCAGGAACTGGCCGCGCTGAAGAAGGCCCGCAGCAAGGACTGGGACCGCCTGTTCTTGGTCGGCATGATCAAACACCACGAAGGCGCGATCGCCATGGTGGACGAACTGTTCGCCGCGCACGGTGCGGCGATGGACGATGACATCTATCTGTTTGCGTCGGACGTATTCGCCGACCAGACAGCAGAAATTGAACGTATGCAGTTGATGCTCGAGGCCCTTGGAGGGGGTTTGCACTCATGAGACAGGCACGATTGACCACCCGATTCATCACCACCGTCGCCGCCGGCGCGGTGGCCTTTGTCGGCACCGTGGCAGTGACCACGTCCGCCGTCACCGCTCAGGCGACACCACCCACAGGGCAGGCGGCCGGCCAGCCCCCGGCGGGCGGTCGCGGCGCGGCCGCACAGCCCCCCGCTGTGCCGGCGTTGCCCGCCACCATGCCCGCGCCGGTCACGCCGATCGTCTCGGCCGCCGCGCCCTCACCCGATCCGCGCATCGGATTGCGCGCCGGGTACTGGGATGCGGCCCAGACCGCCTGGAACATGCGGCTGGTGTCCAACACCCCGCCGCCCGAGGCGTACCGCGGCATCACCAGTTCCGACCTCGCGTTCACGGGCAACTACGTGATCCAGGGCAACTACCACGGCATCCTGTTCTGGGATGTCTCGAATCCGGCCGCGCCGGTGCTGGTGCGTGACTATGTGTGTCCCGCGTCCCAGAACGACGTGTCGGTCTTCAAGCACCTGCTGTTCGTGTCGTCGGAAGGCACGCAGGCCCGACTCGACTGCGGCACGCAGGGTGTGCCCGAGCCGGTGAGCAAGGAGCGGATCCGCGGGATCCGGATCTTCGACATCTCGGACATCCGCAATCCGAAGTACGTCTCCAACGTGCAGACCTGCCGTGGATCACACACCCACTCGGTCGCCGAAGATCCGAATGACAAGGAAGCCGTCTACGTGTACATCTCCGGGTCGTCCGGCGTGCGGTCGGCGGAAGAACTGCCGGGGTGCGCCGATGGCAACATGGCCGAGAATCCCGACACCTCACGGTTCCGCGTCGAAGTGATTCGTGTGCCGCTCGCGGCGCCCGAGAAGGCGGAAGTCGTCAACTACGCGCGCATCTTCAACGACCTGGCGCCGCCTCCCCGACGCACTGAACCGGCCCGTGCCGGTGGCGCGGGACGCGGCGGTGATGCAGGCGCAGCGGCTGGTGCAGCCGCAGCGGGTGCCGGACGGGCGGGTGCCGCAGGTGCGCCTGCCGCTGCCGGTCGTGCGGGCGGCCGTGGCGGCCCCCCGACGGGTCCCAATCAGTGCCACGACATTACGACGTATCCGGAAGCCGGCCTCGCCGGTGGCGCGTGTGGCGGCTACGGCCTGCTGCTCGACATTCGTGAAGTGGCGCACCCGGTGCGCATGGACTTTGCGGGCGACCCGAACATGGCGTTCTGGCACTCCGCGACGTTCAACAACGACGGCACGAAGGTCTTGTTCTCCGACGAATGGGGCGGCGGTCGTGCACCGCGCTGCCGTGCGGAAGACCGCCTTGAGTGGGGCGCCAACGCAATCTTCACCGTCGAACGCGGAAAACTCGTGTTCCACAGCTACTACAAGATGCCTGCCGCGCAGACCGAATGGGAGAACTGCGTCGCCCACAACGGATCGCTGATTCCGATCCCGGGTCGCGACGTGATGGTGCAGGGCTTCTACCAGGGCGGCATCACGGTCTTCGATTGGACCGACCCGAAGAAGCCGTTCGAACTCGCGTACTTCGATCGCGGTCCGCTTGAGGATGGGCGGCTGACCTCGGCCGGCTCGTGGTCGGTCTACTGGTACAACGGGTTGATCTACAGCTCCGAGATCGCCCGCGGCCTTGACGTCTACGAACTGATGCCGACGCCCCACATCTCGCAGAACGAGATTGATGCGGCGCGCACGGTGGTGTTCGACGAAGCCAACGCGCAGGAGCAGAAGCGCATGACCTGGCCGCCCTCCTTTGCGATGGCGCGCGCCTTCCTCGACCAGCTCGAACGGTCGAACGGCCTCTCAGCGCAGAACATCGCGGCCGCGCGAACGGCACTGACGACCGCGGAGGGTGGCACAAGTGCGGCACGCCGCACGGCCCTGCAGGCCCTCGGCACGCAGTTGAATGGGCAGGTGGCCGGAGCCGCCGACCAGGCCAAGATGCGGATGCTCGTCACGGCGGTCAACGACCTCGCGGCCGCCCAGCAGTAACACCGGCACGCCGTACACACGAACGGGGAGGCACACGCCGTGCCTCCCCGTTTTTTTTGAGCGCGAAAAACTAGCGGACCGCGGCGACGGTCGGCAGCTTGCCCTGGGCCTCAACGACCTGACGCGCGAGGTAGTTCACGATCGTCGCTTCGTCACGCAGCCGAGCCAGATACGCGCCGCGCAGCAACTGCACCCGACGCTCCTGCAGCGCCCCTTTGATGCCGTCCTTCACTTCCGGATCGCTCAACTCGCGCTGTCCCGGCTCAAGGATTCTGATGAGCGCCAAGAGCGTGGTGGTCGGTCCGTTGACCAGAGAGTTGAGCCCGCCTGGTTTCATCTGCATGACGGCCGACCGCAATGCGGGCGCGGCCTGGTCGATCTGTGACTGACCGACAAGACCGAGGTCGCCGCCGTTGGGCGCGGAGGCTGAATCCTCCGAGAAGTTCGCCGCCAACGCCGCAAAACTCTCACCCGCCTTCAACCGTTCCGCAATCATCTCCAGCTTGCGCTGCGCCTCCGCCGGCGACCGCGCATCGTCATTCTGCTGATTGTTGACCTGCGTCGGCGTGGCAGACACGACGATCTGTGCGAGATGGTACTGGCGCTCCGGCACATTAAACTGCGCGCGATTGGTGTTGAAGTAGGCGGTCACTTCGTCATCGGTGACGGTCACCTTGTTGGTGACTTCCTGCTCGATGACCTTGGCCTTGGTCACTTCCAGGGTCACCTCGTTACGGAATTCGTCCACCGTGGTCTTGCGGGCCTCGAGTTCCCGGGTGAAGTCGGCATCGCTCAATGTGCCGCGACGTTCGGCGATGGCAGCGTCAATCTCTTCAGCGGTCGGAACAATCTTCAGCTCCGTGGCTCTGGCGATCAGCAGGGCGTCGGTGATCAGTTCGTCCACAAGTCCCAACTTGGCGCCGATGGCCTCTTCCTCGGAGGGCGTCGCCTCGCTGGTGGCGACCATGCTGCCGTAGAACCGCTCCACACGGTCGCGACGAATTTCGGTGCCGTTGACCACGGCCCAGACATCGGGCCCGGGCGCGGCGGGAGGGGTGGAGCCGCAGGCAGTCACGACCAGGGCCAGTACACAGACGGACGAAAGACGCTTCAACATGTCGTTGAGTCTACAAGAAAGGTAGTATTTCCCGCATGACGTCACCGCTCCGCCTCCGTCTCCTGTGCCTCGTGGCCGTGTTTGTCGCGGCCACGGCCCTCCCCCTCGCCCAGACCAAGAAGGTGCTCGGGCTCGACGATTACCCGAAGTGGCGCAGCATCGGCAGTCAGGCGCTCTCGAGTGATGGCACCTGGGTGTCGTACACCCTGCAGTTCACCAACACGGCGACTGCGGACGCCAAGCCCGAGTTGCGGCTGCTGAACCTCTCGACCGGTCAGGAGATCACGGTGGCCCATGCCACAGGCGGCACCTTCTCCGACGATGGGAAGTGGCTGGCGTACACCGTGGATCCGTCAGGCGGAGGACGCGCGGGTGGCCGAGGGGCACGCGGTGGCGGAGCCCCGGACACGCCGACGCCGACCACGCCTCCGACCACGCCCCCGACGGAACCGCCGTCAACGACGCCACAAGGTCGCGGCGCTGCGGCCACTCCACCGGCCGAACCCCGTCGTGTGGAGCTGCGCAACCTGGCCACCGGTGCGGTTCGTGCCTGGCAGGACGTGGCGAGCTTCGAGTTCTCAAGCAACTCCACCCACCTGCTGTTGCGGCGGCGACCGGTCCAGGCAGCCGGCGCCGGCGGACGCGGCAGTGGTGAAACTGGTGGAGCTGGAGGAGGTGCAGCGGCGGCGCCGCCAGCGGCCGGAGCCCCACCCGCGCCTCGCGGCGTGGACGTCACCATCCACAATCTGACGACCGGTCGCGACTTCCTGCTGGGCAGCGTTGGCGACAGCGTATTTAACCGGAGCGGAGAACGACTCGCCTACACCGTGGATGCCGCCGTCAAGGACAGCAACGGCCTGTTTCTGCTCGAACTGACGGAGGGACGAGTGGTCACACTCGACAATCATGCCGCGCGGTACACGCGGCTGACGTGGAACAACCGTGGCTCCGGGCTGGCGGTTCTGCGTGGAGCGGATATCGAGAAGATGCGAGAGCGCCCGAACGTGTTGCTGGTGTATCCGGACGTGGCCGGCGAGCCGGTCACTTTCGATCCCTCCACCGCGACCGGCTTCCCCGCCGACTGGGTCATCAGCGACCGGGCGGCGATCTCGTGGAGCGACGATGCGCGGCTGGTGTACTTCAGCAGCAAACCCCAGATTCCCGTGGTGGAGACGCCGCGGCGCAACGCCGATACTGACGCCGATGTCGATGTATGGCACACCCGTGATGAGCGTGTGCAGTCGGTGCAGATGATTCGTGCAGCGACGGACCAGAATGCGACGTATCGTCAGGCGTTCCACATCGAGCGTCGCGCGTTCGTACCGCTGACGGACGAGAAGATGCGCGACATCGAGCTTCCGCTCACGGGCCGATGGGCGGTGGGCCGAGATTCAAGTACCTACATTCACGACTATCAGCGTCCGGCAGCCGACTTCTATCGGGTGGACGTGACCACCGGTGAGCGCACGCTCATGTTCAAGGGCCAGCTGACCGGCAGTCACGTATTCGGCATCTCTCCCGACGGCACACGTTTCCTCTATTGGAAGGATCAGAACATCCAGAGCTGGGCCCTCGACTCCGGCGCGACACAGACACTGGGGGGTCCCAAGCCCGTGAGTTTTGTGGACATGGAGTTCGACCGCCCTGGTCCGCGTCCCTCGTATGGCGTTGCGGGATACACACCGGACGGCACCTCGGTGATCGTGCAGCACCGATTCGATCTCTGGTCGCTGCCGCTCGATGGATCGGCCGGTCGCAACCTGACCAATGGTGAAGGCACCAAGCGCGAGGTGCGTTTCCGCATCGTGCGTACCGAACCGCTCGATCCACAAGCCGACTACGGCCCCGGCGGCATTGCCGCGGCGCGTGAGAAGTTCGACCTGACCACACCCCTCACGCTCACGGCGTACGGCGAATACACCAAGCAGGCGGGGTTCTACCGACTCGAGGGCGGCACACTGACGCCGATCGTGTTCGAGGACGCGTCGTTCAGCAATCCGTCACGCGCGGCCAAGGCCGATACCTACCTCTTCACGCGGCAGACATTCATCGAGTTCCCCGACCTGCGTGTGTCGGGCGCCAACTTCGGCGAGTCGCGCAAGATTTCTGACGCCAACCCGCAGCAGGCGGAATACCTGTGGGGTCGTCGCGTGTTGTTCGACTACAAAAACAAGGATGGTGTGCGCCTGCAGGGCATCCTGGCGTTGCCTGACGACTACAAGCAGGGCGAAAAGCGACCGATGCTGGTGACGTTCTACGAGAAGAACTCGCAGAACCTCAACCGGTACTCGGCGCCGTCGTATCTCACGGGCATGGGCGCGTCACCAATTGAAGCGGTCAGCCGCGGCTACATCACGATGCTGCCGGACATCCACTTCCGCACCGGCTCGTCGCACACCGACATGCTCGAGTGTGTCGAGGCCGCGGTCCGCAAGGTCATCGAACTCGGCTACGCCGATCCGGCGAGGATTGGCGTGACTGGTCACAGCTACGGCGGCGAAGGCGCGGCGTTCATTGCCGGGCGCTCAAAGATGTTCGCAGCCGTCGGCATGGGCGCCGGCGTCACCGACCTGTACTCCGACTTCAATCAAAGCTGGGGCTGGTCCTACCAGGTCAACGGCGGCAGTGGCGCCAACGGCCACGACTACTACATGTTCGGTCAAGGTCGCTGGGGCTTCACGCCGTGGGACAAGCCCGAGGTGTACCGCTATGAATCGGGCATCTCGCACGTCAAGGACGTCACGGCGCCGGTGCTCATCATGCACGGCACGGCCGATCCCACCGTGGGCTTCAGCGAAGGCTTGAACTACTACAACGCGCTGCGCTTCTTCAACAAGGACGCCGTGCTGCTTGCGTATCCGGAGGAAGGCCACGGCCTGCGCGGCCTCGCCAATCGCAAGGATCTGACCAAGCGCTTCTTCGAGTTCTTCGATCACTACCTGCGTGGCGCCGAGGCCCCGCCGTGGCTCAAGGACGGCGTGCCGTTCCTCAAGAAGAACGAGGGGCGCTGATCGGGCAGGAGTCTCCGAACCTCAGACCCGACCGATCACATGGGGAGGTCTTCTGCCTTGAGGCCACCGCCGCGAATCTGCTTCCGCAAGGAGGCGAGATCCCCCTCGATCCGTTCGAGTATTTCGTGCGTTTCGCGGTTGGCCTCGTCCTGGTCTGGCAGGACCGAGAGTTCCTGCATCGTCGAGACGATGATGCCGATGAAGAGATTGAGGATCGTGAAGGTGGCGATGATGATGAAGGGCACAAAGAACGCCCAGGCGAGCGGATACGACGCCATCACCGGGCGGACGATGCCCATGGACCAGCTCTCGAGGGTCATGACCTGGAAGAGGGTGTAGAGGCTCTTGCCAATACTGCCGAACCACTCAGGAAAATCACTGCCGAAGAACCCCGTGGCCATCACGGCGGCGGCGTAAAAGAAGATCGCCATCACCAGGACCACGGCCCCAAGTCCGGGGATGGAGTGGATAAAGGCCGCGACCACCTTCCGCAGACTGGGCACCACGGTGAGCAGGCGCAACACCCGCAGCACCCGCAGCGTCCGGAGCACCGAGAGTACGCCTTGTCCTGGAACAAGGGCGATGGAGACCACGAGGAAATCGAAGATGTTCCAGCCGCTGCGGAAGAAGCCGGCCCGATAGGCCACCAGCTTCAGCACGAGCTCGACGGCGAAGATGGCCAGACAGACCAGGTCGATCGCGAGGAACAGCCTGGTGCTGTCAGGGAACAGGGTTGGGTCGATATACAAACCCAGAACCACCGCGTTGACGAGAATCGCACCGATGATGAATCGTTGCGCCGGAGCCGACTCGACCCGTTCGGCGAGACGGAGCCGCCAGGGGGCGACGCCGGGGGTGTGCTGCAATGTCTTGAGATCGTCGGAGCTCATCGTTTGTATATTCGTGGCCTGTGGTTGAACCTGGGCATCCTGCCGGGTTCCGCCGCCGGGCTGCGCATCTAGCGTCGCATGAGTTCGGCGCCGCCGAGGGTTTTTTCGGAGGTAAGTGCGGATTTCGCCAATAAAACGACTACCGCGCCGCAGCTGTTGTGCACTCTGAGACAGTCGCCCGTCCGGGCACTCCCTACACTCAAAGAACATCCGGCATCCATGCCGGTGAGATGCAGAGGGATAACGATATGCAATGCAAGCGACGTTTCTTTTCAATGATTGGTGTGCTGGCGCTGGTGACGGGGCTGACCGCGTGTACCACCCCGCCGCCCGAACCAGAGGCTGCGCCAAGAATGAGCAACGACGAGCTCGATCGTCTGGTGACGGCAAAGATCAGCGGTGACGCCGCGTTGGCGGTCTACGACATCGATGTGGACGCGGACGCGGACAACAACACGGTGACACTCTCGGGCGACGTGCCGACCCAAAGCCTGCGAACGCGAGCGGTTGAGGCAGCCAAGACAGCTCACCCCGGCCTGGTGATTACCGACAAGATCGATGTCGACCCGGGCAAGGTTGAGCGTGCAGACTACACGGACGAGATGGCGCGCGAGGCGCGCGAGCGTGCCGTGAC
Organism: Vicinamibacterales bacterium; assembly: GCA_038319675.1. Taxonomy (GTDB): domain Bacteria; phylum Acidobacteriota; class Vicinamibacteria; order Vicinamibacterales; family SCN-69-37; genus SYFT01. The sequence continues at coordinate 183,828 of JBBQDM010000005.1, read as the reverse complement.
GACGTCCGACTCGATTGGCGATTCTCTGGATGACGCGTGGATTCACACAAAAATCCGCAGTCGACTGCTCTCGGAGGGTGAGTTCCCAGGCGGCAGCTTGAACGTCGACGTTCAGAACAACGTCGTGACCCTGCGCGGTTCAGTCGCGACGGCGGCCGAAAAAACAAAGGCCGGAGAGATTGCCACGTCCACCGATGGCGTCAAGAACGTCAGGAACCAGCTGGTCATCAAGCCGGGCGCGTAGTCCCCAGACCAGATCACACGCCGAAGGGCCCGGGCGCGTCAGCGGCCGGGCCCTTCGGAGTTTCAGAACGACACGTTCTTGAACGGGCGTGCAACGACAGGGCGACAGGCGTATGATGCCGGAAGGGTGGTATGGACCCAGGTGTCGTTCGCCAAGACCTTGTCCTCTCCGGCGATCGCCTGATCGCGATCGTCGGGAACTACGGCTCCGGAAAAACCGAAGTCGCGGTGAATCTGTCCCTGTATCTCTCCCGCCTCGGCACCACCGTCCACATCGCCGATCTCGACCTCGTCAACCCCTACTTCCGCTGTCGCGAAGCCGCCGACCTGATGTCGTCGCATGGCATCCGTGTGGTCGTGCCTCCGGGCGCCCAGGCGTTTGCCGACCTGCCGATCGTCCTTCCGGAGATCGCCGGGATGCTGCATCCGAAGGACGGCACGATCTCGCTGTTTGATGTGGGCGGCGACGACGTCGGTGCGCGGGCACTGGCGGCCCTGCGCCCGCGCGTACGGGAGGGCGACTACCAGTTGTGGCAGGTGATCAACGCCAAGCGCCCCTTCACCGATACGGTCGCCGGCTGTCTGGCCATGCGACACCAGATTGAAACGTCCTCCCGGTGGCGCGTGACTGGCTGGCTTGTCAATACCCACCTGATCGATGAGACGACGCCGTCCACGATCCTCGATGGCTGGCGGTTGGGACAAGCGGTGTCTGACGAGAGCGGAGTCCCCATCCGCCTTGTGGCCGTGATGGACGCTCTGGCTGACGCGCCGGAGCTGGCCGAGATTGACGCCCCTATCCTGCGCATGACGCGCCTCATGACTCCGCCGTGGGCCGTGCCACGGCCCCGCGTTCTCGGACGACTCCAAGGAGCACACACGTGAGCAAAATTCAGATCGACAGTATTCGCTGCAAGGGATGCGGGCGGTGCATCACCGCCTGTCCGAAGGACCTCATCGGCTTCTCGCACGAGTTGAACGACCGCGGGTACACGGTTGTGGAGTACTCCGGTCATGCCGAGGACTGCAGCGGTTGCACGTTGTGCGCCGTCGTCTGCCCGGACCAGGGAATCGAGGTCTGGAACTTCAAGGACCACCAGACGTTCGAAAACACTCCGGGCCTGACCGAAGCGATGTCGCACTACTGCCCCGGCTGCACACACGGCGTCGTCCATCGCCTGGTTGCCGAGGTGCTCGAGGAACTCGACCTGCTCGATCGCGCAGTCGGCGTGGCGCCGGTGGGCTGTTCGGTACTGGCGTACGAATACTTCAACATGGACATGTTCGAGGCCGCGCACGGGCGCGCGCCGGCCGTCGCCACCGGTGCCAAACGCGCGCGGCCTGAGCTCATCGTCTTTACCTACCAGGGCGATGGCGATCTCGCGTCCATCGGCGGGAACGAGATCCTGCATGCCGCCAACCGGGGCGAAAAGTTCACAGTCATCTTCGTCAACAACGCCATCTACGGCATGACCGGCGGCCAGATGGCGCCGACCACAATGCCCGGACAGAAGACGACGACCTCGCCGCTGGGGCGGGATGTCGAGACATCCGGGTATCCGATGCGTGTGTCGGAGTTGCTGGCGACGCTCGAGACACCGGCGTTCATCGCGCGCGGGTCGGCGCACGACGGCAAACACTCGCTCAAGCTGAAGAAGTTGATCAAACAGGCATTTGAATATCAGCGCGACAACACGTGTTTTTCATTTGTGGAGGTGCTCTCGACGTGCCCGACCAACTGGGGCCTGTCGCCCGATGAGTCGGACGCGTGGGTCGAGTCCACGATGATTCCCTATTTCCCGCTCGGGGTCATCAAACAGCCCCGTTTGCCCGTGTCGGCCTGATCGCTGGAGGAGTAGCGTATGTCTGCATCCACGACACACACGACGGACACCGAAGTGCTCATGGCCGGATTCGGCGGCCAGGGCACACTGCTCGCGGGCAAGGTGCTCGCCCAGGCGAGCATGGATATGGGGCGGGAGGTCAGCTGGCTGCCGTCCTACGGTCCGGAAATGCGCGGCGGCACGGCCAATGTCGTCGTCTGCCTCTCCGAGCGCCCAATCGGATCACCACTGGTGGATCGCCCGCGGGCGTTGATCGCCATGAACCTGCCGTCGCTGGAGAAGTTTGCACCGAAGGTGCGGCCAGGCGGCGTCATTGTCGTCAATCAGTCATTGATTGATCGTGATCCACATCGTGAGGATTGCTGTGTGATCACGGTGCCTGCGCGCGAGCTCGCCCAGGAGGCAGGCTCGATGCGGGCGGCCAACTTCGTGATGCTCGGCGCGTATATCGGCGCCACGGAGGCGGTGCCGACCGACGCGATTGAACGCGCGATCGAAGAGGAGTTCGCCGGCGACAAGCAGAAATTCGTGGCGTCATCAGTTGCCGCATTCCGTGCGGGCGTAAAGGTCGGGAAGGAGACGGTATGTCCAAGGTCCTGATGAAGGGAAACGAGGCGCTGGCCGAAGCGGCGATCCGCGCCGGCTGTGTGCACTTCTTCGGCTACCCTATTACGCCGCAGACTGAGGTCCCGGAATACCTGGTGAAGCGGCTCCCCGAGGTGGGGGGCGCATTCGTTCAGGCGGAATCCGAGGTCGCCGCCATTCACATGGTCTATGGCGCCGCCGGCGTCGGACTCAAGTGCATGACATCGTCCTCGTCACCGGGCATCAGCCTGATGGCCGAGGGCATGAGTTATCTCGCCGCGTGTGAGCTGCCATGTGTGGTGATCAACATCATGCGCGCGGGACCCGGGTTGGGGGGCATCCTGCCGTCGCAGAGTGACTACTTCCAGGCCACGCGCGGGCATGGCCACGGCGATTATCAGCTCATCGTCCTGGCGCCTGCATCCGTGCAGGAGGCGGTGGACCTGATGACGCTGGCGTTTGAGCTGGCCGAGTTGTACCGCAATCCGGTGATGGTGTGTGCCGACGGGATGATCGGTCAGATGATGGAGCCGGTCGAGTTCCACAGCGAGGGGCGCGGTGAACCGTTCAAGCCCAATACCTGGTCCCTGACGGGCGCAAAAGATCGCCCGCGCCGGATCGTGAACTCCCTCTTCCTGTCGCCCGAACAGCTGCACGCGCACAACGTGCACCTCAAGGACAAATACGACCGCATTCATCGCGACGAGGCGCGATCGGAGTTGTACGGCGCGGACGGCCCGTACGACGTGCTGGTGGTGGCCTTCGGCACGATGGCGCGCATCTGCAAGACCGCCATCGATGAGCTGAAACAAAAAGGCCTGCGCGTCGCGTTGTTTCGTCCCATCACGCTGAATCCGTTCCCCGTGGCTGCGTGCCGCAGGGCCATGGATGGCGTCACTGGGGCGGGAAAGGTGCTCACCGTGGAGATGAACATGGGGCAGATGGTGTCGGACGTGCGCGCGGCGGCGGAAGGGACGCGTACGGTGGAGTTTTATGGGACGGCGGGCGGCATCGTGCCGTCGCCGGATCAGGTTGCTGCGGAAATCCGCACTAGGGTGCCAGTGACAGAAACGGCCACGTCGCCGCTCATCTGGACTGGCACGGGACGTTGCGCGTGTTCGCAGGGTGACGGCGTGCCTTGTGAGGGCACTGGCGGCACGTGTGACACCTGTGGCAAGGCGCTGCCAGTGCCCGCCTGACGTTCAGCGCGCCAGCGTGGCCCAGAACTGGACCGAACGGCCTGGCGAGGCATCCAGCGGACGTCCGAACATCCCCGTGCCCGCGACGGGCCCGACGCTCGTGACGTTACGGTGATCCGTGAGGTTGTCGGCGCGAATGCCGACGTCGAAGGCCAGCCCATTGAGCCCAGGGATGCGCACTGTGCGCGCGAGAAACACTGACGCTCTGAAGGAGGGCGGCAGCACGCCGTCGTTTCGCGCCCGGCCCGCGCGATCGGAGAACGTCGCAAGATCGCCCGCATCGCGGCCGGTGATGACGGTGAAGGGTATGCCGGCATGGCCCTGCGCGGAGACCGACATCCGGACGTGCCAGGGCAGGGGCAGCATGGCGGTTACGCCCGCGGCGTGTCGCGGCACACCGGAGCTTCTCCCCCATTCCGCCGCCACGTCCCCGCGGCGTACCGGCGCCGCCAGCAGCCCTCCACCATCGTCAAAGGCGCGCGCGTGCTGGTAATAGGCCGCGACCGAACCGGCGCCGAGCCTGAACGTCGCGCTCGCGTGCGTCTGATGCAGCCGCAGACGGCGGTTGCTCTCGACCGTGTCCAGCAAGCCGAGCGCATGCCGCTCGCGCGTCGTTCCGGCCAATGACTGGCCTCGCGTCCACGTGTGTTCCACGCCGGCCTGAACGGCGCCCACGCGGCGGTGAAGGCCGCCGCGGACGATCAGGTCGCGCCGGCGCTCGAAGTTCGCGCCCATCACGGTGCGCATTGCCACGCCCATCGCGGGATCACGCTCCTCCACCGAGCCGATCGGAATATCAGGCGCCACATAGGTGATGCTGCCCGCGGCCGCGCTGTGCGCCGCGGCGATCAGGAGATCGGGAAACCATCGTTGTACGAATGTCCCTGCGCCGCCGGAGACCTGGAACCCTGCCACGCGCGCGGCGACGAGCACACGCGGCGACACATACGTGCCGTCGCCGTTCTGCCAGTCTGCTCTCACTCCCCAACGGGCGCTGAGGCGCGGCGTGTCGACGGCGGCCCGTTCTGCGAACAGCGCGGCCGATGTCGCTGTGGCAGACGCGGTCGACGTGCCCCGTGTGACGATCCAAGTACCGGTCGCCGCGTCCAAGGTGCTGGCGTGCAGGCGTCCAAAGGCATTGGGGACGCGCGTGTTCGAGACAGTGTCGTGGTGGCCCTCCGCGCCGAGCTTCCATCGGCCCGACCCTCCTTCGACGACGTGCTTGACGCTCAGCGCCGAGGCCCGTCGAGCCTCACCCGCGAGCGGATTGCCCCCGGTTGTCAGTTGCCCGACGATCCTGACGGCGGCATCGAGCGACTCGGCAGCAGCGTCGAGACGCTGGTGGGTGACCGACCACCCACCCCGATGCACACGCGCGCCCGCGCCGATGCGCCAGGTCGCCTGAAGCGCGCGCGACGCGGACTCGAGGCGCAGGCCAGTCGTCGGGCCCCTCGTACCTCCAATTCCCGCATGACGCGCCTCATTGCTGCTTCCGATGAACGTCGTCCGCACGATGGCACCAGCTGCAGCGAAGCTCAGCCCGGCGGTGAGGCCGACGCCTCGCGAGGTTGGCCGGCGATCCCCATCGGCGGGCTCGAGCGCCGACGACGCCGGATCCACGAACAGCACGCCACGACGCGCGAACCGATGGGTCGCATGCACGGCGAAGGTCAGCGGCAGCCGCGGCAGGGGCCCGCTCACGCTCAACCCAGAGGAGCGCGACACCGGCGTGCCCGATGGACCGAGCGGGGATCCGCCACCGCCGCCGGCCGAGGGAAGTGACCCGCCGAGCCGCCAACGGCGGTCAGGGGGCCTCAGATCGACGTTGACACGTATCTCCCCCGCGCCGGCGTACTCGGACGAAAAGGGATCGCTGTTGACCGACACGCGGCTGATCGACGCCGCGGTGAGTGCTCCGGCCGCAGGCATGCCGTCGACGTAGACGCGTTCGATGCCGACAGCCGGCCCTGCGCTGTTTCTCGCGAAGGCGATCCAGTCTGCTGGGTCTGGACCGATTACGGTCAACGCGTCGGCGCTCAGTTCAACCGAGTTGAGCGGGCGGAGCCACGCCGTCACATCGGGCGCGACGACGTCGACCGCCGCCGCGCATGTCACCGGCGAAGACTGCGCGTCACATGTGACGGGCGACCCGGCGGGTGGCGGCGGAATCGCGGGTGCCTGCGGACGATCGAGGCGCGCCTGCCGCGCCTCGATCGCTGTGAGCTCTTCATCGCCCTCGCTCGCAGAAGGCCGCGCGTCCGTGGGCGGTGCACTGCCGGCAGCATGCGGCACGCCGGCACGCGCCGCGCATCCCGCGACAGCCATCAGCACGCCACACAGCGCCCATCGCGCTGCCGCGCGGCACCATCGTGTCATCGGCGGATCGCCGCACCAGGGATCCGCGTCATCTGTCTGGGGACGAGGCAACCGTAGAGGTACTCTGCCTCTCTTATAACGTCCCGGGCCTGACGGCATAAAGCTCCCACACCGGCGGCCTCGGCGTGCTTCTGCTCTACGCAATCGCAGTAGGGAAGAAAAGTTTCTATCATCGCGGCGCAGCCGCCGCAGCTGCCACTCGCGCAAGCCTGGAAGCTGCTTTGGTAGTCCGGCTCTTTGCACGCCTGCGCAACTTGATACAGCACGACGCCGCCGGCCGCGGCGCCCGCGGCGGCAAGGCCGAGCGCTGCTTGTGTGCCCGCGCCCATGCCGCCCTTCGCTGCGGCGGCCGCCTGCGCCGGCGGGGGCGTGTTCGCCGGTTGCGGCTGAGCGTTCTGTGCCTGCTGTTGCTGCGCCTGGTTACACAACGCGGCCAGTTGTCCGAGCTGATCGGCGACGTCCTGGGCCTGCTGCACCGCCTGCCGCATGTCGTTGGTATTCTGCTGCGCCTGCTGGAACTCGCGCGCCTGCAGTGCCCGCGCGGCGTTCAGCCCCTTGACGTTGTTGCGAATGCGCGCCTGCTGCGCCTGCAGCCGCCTCCACATCTCATCCCACGGATTGGGTGCGGGATTCGGCGGCGGGTTCATGTCCCGCGCGCCCTGCTGAATGCCGACACCCCCGAGATTATTGAACTGGCCGTCGAGCGCAATCCTGTTCAGATTCTCCGCCGCGGAGCCGACGTCGCCCGCCGCCCCGGCCGCTTCCGCGATCCACTGCGGGCCAACACCGGTGGGCGACAGCGATCCACTCGCACGACCGGCGCCGAGCGATCCGGGCCGAGTGACGTAACGAAGATTCGTGCGCGCGGTCTGCAGCTGCCTGACGCCGCGGTTCCAGGCCAGGTGCTGACGTGTCAGCTGCATTTGCTCGAGTTGCCTGCCGATGTCTTCGGCGGCCTGTTCGAGCTGGTCGCCGGCGTCGGTGAGCCCATCAAGGCCGTCTTCAGCCAGCGAGTCGAGTTGGCTTGCTGGAGGCGGCTGGCCGCTTCCACGCGCGGCTTCTGCCAGCGAGTTCATGCGGTCCGCGAGCGCGCGGTCGAGTCCAAGATCGGCCTTCAGGCGATTGAGCGCGTCCATCGACTGCCCGCAGCCGGCCTGCCAGGCGAGTGGAACTGACGACGCCTCCGGAGACGGACCGCCCGCAAACAGACACGCCAATGCGATTGAAGCAACGAGAGCCTTACCGGAAACATAGGTCATGGTGCATTCCTCCTTGGAGTACGGCGATTAACTGGAGCATCTCCCGCGTGCGCACCGCCACTCGCAGCGGATGCGCGTCCGGTACAGTCGGCCAGGACTTCCCGGCGCGTCCGAAGATCTCTGATGTCGGAGACTAATTGCCGAAGCGCCACCGTGTCCTGCTTCAGCGCGCCGAATTCGGACGCCGTCATCGACGTCAGGCTGCGGACGTGTCCCGGCGTCCAACGCTTCAGAACCGAATCAAACCAGTTGAGGGCGATCCAGTCGACCTCGTTGGCGAGCGCCGGGTAGGCCAGCGAGCGCCCCGCGAGGAGTTGTTCGAGCGCATCGGCCGACCGCGCCGCGTCGATGGCGAGACCAGGCGGCGCCGTCGCATCGCCGATCAGGTCCGCAGCGGTTCGCTCGAAGCCGGTCGCGCGCAACCGGTCGCGCGTGGCGCCGCGGGCGCGATCCACAGCCGCCAACCGCGTGTCGATCGCCGCAAGTTCGGGCGGGCATGGCCTTTTTGTCACGACCGGCTCGGCAGGTCCCCGCGCCCGGTCCTGGATGAGGCGGTCCGCAGGCTTCGCCGCACAGGCTGACGCCACAAGCAACGCGATCCAAGGAAAGAGAGCCTTACCGGAAACACGAATCATGGTGCAGTCTTTCTGGGAGCACCTGCCCCCGACGCCGCAGCATGCGCCGGCTGGAGTAGACTCGGCAACAGGCAACGCATGGCATTAGCGGACATCCCCAGTCCCGGACAGCGTCGGCGCCTTGATTCCTGGAAAGAGGTCGCTGACTACATCGGCCGCGATGTCCGAACCGCCACGCGCTGGGAAGCGCAGGGCATGCCGCTGCACCGGGTGCCGGGCGGCAAGGGCACGTCGGTGTTCGCGTTCACCGATGAAATCGACGCCTGGATGGCCGGCGACCAGCCGGAACCGGAGACGCTGGACGAGCCATCCGCCACCGTACCGCCGATCGAACCTAAAAACACGATTCACCCTGGAGCCCGCCCGCGCCGCCACATCTCGAAGGCCTTGACCGTCGCGCTCCTCTTCACGCTCGCGACCGCCGCCATCGTCATGCGCAGCGTGCCGGCGCCTCCCGACGCCGACACGCTGCGCGTCGACGTCATGCACACCGGGGTATCGCTGGCCGATGCGTCAGGTGTGTCGCGGATGATCCACAGATTCGCGCCCCGCGCTGGCGTACCGGCGGGCCTGCGGCCGCCGCAGATCGGCGACGTCGACGGCGACGGGGTTCCCGACGTGCTGGTCGGCGTTTCCTACTACCTGGATCAGACCGACCGCTCCGTCCAGAGCGGCGAGTTGCTCAGTCTCTCGACGCGCGGCGACATTCGCTGGCGGTTCGGGTTTGACGACGTGTTGACCTTCGGGGATGGAGCGCACAACGGCCCGTGGGTGCTGGCCGACTGGCAGTCGGGACTGGCCGGCGCGGGCGCCCGATTCGCGGTGGCGGCTCACGACTTTACCTGGTGGGCTGCCATGGTGGCCGTGCTCGATCGAGACGGCCGCCGTCTGAGCACGTTCGTAAATCCGGGCTGGATCGAGAGCGTGCTGTGGGTCGGCGACGCCCGTCTCGCGATCGGCGGCTTCAACAACCAGCGCGACGAGGCGATGTTCGCGCTGCTCGACGCCAACGCCGCCGCCGGCCAGGCGCCGGGCACCGAGGGCACGACCTTCGCCTGCATGGCGTGCCCCTCGACGCCGCCGCTGTTTTATGCGACGTTCGCGCGCTCCGAACTGAATCGCGTGACGGCCGCCCCCTTCAACCGCGCAGGAGTGGCGTTGCTCAATGATCGCGTGACAGTGACCACGATCGAGTCCGAAGGCGGAACCACCGGCGCCACGGCGATCTACGAGTTCGATCGCGCCCTGCGCTTCGTCCGCGCGCGGTATTCGGATCGCTACTGGGACGAGCACGGCCGCCTCGAGCTCGAAGGGCGAATCGCCCACACGCGCGAGGCGTGTCCTGAGCGAGACGGGCCTGGTGCCATCCTTGTGTGGAAGGCCGGCGAAGGCTGGGTGCGAGTGAAACCGGCCATCTCCGTATATGAAGAATAGATTGTCGAATCGACTCCGGATGTTGTTCCGTCGCCGTCATCACAGGGCGTCCAGTGCCTGACGAATGCTGAAAAATGGGCGTGTTATCGATACAGCTCTGTTCTGAGGTCCTGAAGCCCGTGGTCACACGCGATGGTGACGATGGTGGCGCTCGGGCCGGGCCGCCGAAGATTAAGGCCAGTCAAGACGATGGGCGCGTTGAATGCCGGCAACAACGTCGCCGGGCATCGCGGCCTCGGCCGCATACTCCGGCCAGCGAGTGACGACGGCGACCATGGCATCGAGCAGAGCGTCGGCGCGTCCCTGTTTGAGGCCGGCGGTTCTGGCGGCGGCGCGCAGATCGGCGCGGGTGAACCTGTCTCGCGCGCCGTTGATGGTCATCTGATGCATTGACGTCCACACGCCTGAGGGGTTGTAGCTGTAGGTCACGTCATACGCCGGCGCCAGCGTCCACTGCCCGGCCTTGTCCATGAGGAAGGCGATGTTCTTCACGTGGTCGTCCTGATTGCGCGCGACGACATTAAAGAGCATCCGTCGGAACTGCTCTTCCATCGACGTCAGAGGGAGATCGAGGCGGCGCATCACATCGAAGACCTGCTCATAACCGTGCGCGCCCGCCTGGTTGTAGTCGAGGTGCGCCATCGCACCCAGCGTCTGCATATGCAGCTTCCGCCCATCGTCATCCCGATCGAATCGCCTGGTCATGAAGTGGCGGCGGCCGTGCTCAGTGAGGAGCCGGCACTCCATCATGGTGATTCCGGCCGCTCGCGCCATCCGCGAGTAGGCGTATTCGATGCCGCCGTACCCCTGTGGGTCTTCCAACTCCTTGTCGCGATTGCCAGCCACGCCATCAAACTTCAGCAGCCAGTAGCTGAATCCCGGACCGGCGGGGACCTGTCCCGAGCGCACTTCGTTGGTCTCTGGATTCCAGGCGATCACCGCCTTCGCGCGTGCACCACCGGCAGAGGTGCCGACTCTCAGGATATCGACAAGCGTCTCCTGCGCCGCCTCGTCGGCGAAGCCGCCCGTCAGTGTGTCGTGTGTCGTGAGGATGTGTGAGGCCAGCGTGACGAGCGCATCGACGTCGAGCTGTCGGGAACGGCCGGCGCCGGGCCCGATGGTCGGGACGTATTCAAGCGCGCCCATGCCGCGCGTGCCTGTGTAACAGAGTCGCTCAATGGCGCTGAAGCTGCCCGGTGATCGGCCCTGGGTGGCCAGCCACGCGTCGATCAGCGCGTTGCCGAAGCGGTCGGGGAGAGAGTCTGCCAACAGACCCGGCAGGCCCTGAAACGTTCGCCGAGGCAGATCAGGAAACTCGTACACGCGCGTGTCGAGGGGCATCACGATCGGAGCCACTTCGATCCCGCTTGCGGCAAACTCAGGCGTGAACTGGAATGCCACGTGATCGCGACCGACCTCCTCTGAGACAGCCCCGATGGTGCGTCCCCAGAGCCGCACCTCCGCAATCATTCATCCCCCCAGGTCCACGGCTCGGCCGCCGGTGTCTCGCGAGCCCCCGAGGCCCGCTTCCGGCGTCGCCTCGTGAGTTTCAGTTGTTCGACTGGACTCGTCGTGGGCGCGGGCACGAGCCGATCGAACTGATCAGCCAAGCCAAGTACCCGGCCGACGCGCACAAGCGCCGAAAGCCGCGCGGCCACTTCCCCGGACTCAAGTCGCTCGACCGTGCGCTTCGACACGCCGGCCTGCTTCGCCAAATCGGCCTGCGTGAGATTGCGGGCGAGCCTCGTGGCCGCAAGTCGGCGCCCAATTTCGGCGAGAATCGCTTCGTCGGATAAACCGCTGATGATCTTCATAATTCGTCGTATATGACGAATATTAGCATCAAATGGCTTTATTTCGTCATTTAAGACGAATAGACGGTGACTCCATCGATGCGTGAGAGGTCCGCCGGTGCCCCCGGGGCATCTTGAATCGCACGGTATAGCCGCATCAACTGCAGCTCATGCGTCGTTCAGCCGCCATGATCGGTGCAGGTGGCGTCTGCTCATCGAGCAGAATGTTGATGAGTCCACGCAGCGGCTGGGCCAGGGGTACGAAGTAACCACCCTCGCGCTGTTCGACGGTCACACCATGTGCGGCCAGCCGATCACCGATGGACGTCCACAGCGCTTCGGGCAGCTTCCCGCTGTCGGTCAGCTTCGCCGTGTACTGCGCCTCGGTGATGAAGTAGCCGCAGGGCGGCGGGGTGACCATCTGGTCAGCTCCAGGCGTCGCCCCGGGCGGTGCCGTCTCGCCCGGGTGCGGAGCCGGAAACGCCGGCACATCCCAGTCGCCATGAAAGACGATGGGGCCGGTGTTCGAACGCTGGAAGGCCACGGCGTCAGCGATCGCCTTCGCGATGGCGGGCCGATGAGCGCGATGAAAGGTCAGCGCCTGTCGAATCGCCCACAGCTGCGAGTACGCCTTGCGACGCCGGTTCTCGGCCGTGTTGCCGGCTTCGGCCGGACGAGTGGGGCCACCACCCGAGCGCGCCTCCACCAGCGTCGTCACCATGTTCTTCAAGCCCGTCACGCGCGTAAACGTTTGCGCGCCGTCGATGCCGCGCGGCGGGTACGGACACGGCCACCAGCCGTCTTCGGCACTCGCGTCGTAGAACTGCCCCTCCACCAACCCGGTCTTCGCCATGTCGTGCACCGACGGTGCGGTGTTGCTGTGTCGCGGCCAGAGGAGCGGCAGGTCGCAGGTATTCGCGTTGCCGTACTCGTGGCCATCCACCATGACTTCAGGCGTGTAGTCGCGCAGAAAGGCCGCGAAGATCTGGGACTCCGGCTGCGTCAGGCGCGCATGGTCACGATTCAGATCCTGTCCCGCAGAGTTGCCGCGGGTGTTGTTGGCGCGTCCGTCGGCGTTAAAGGACGGCACGATGAGCACGGTGGCATTCGACAGGATGTCGACCACCCACGGCTCGTTCGAGAACGCCAGTTCGCGAATCATCAGAAAGCAGCCTTCGCGGCCGGACGGCTCGTTGCCGTGCACGTTGCAGTTGGCGCCTGCGGTCGGCCCGTTGGTGATCTCAGCCACCGAACCATTCGGTGCAGGATGCCCGATCACAAAGAGATTCATCGTACGGCCCTGCGGCGTGGTGCCGAGCGGCACCACACGTACACGCGGACTGGCGGCCACGATGCGGCTGGTCCAATCGTTCTCTTCGTCGTAGGTCGTGTACTCGGCGCCGTCGCGCGACTCAAATCCCGTTCGGAACTCAGTCGGTCCAGGCGAGACCAGCGTCATGGCGCTCACCGGCGCTGACCATTCCTGCGCGGCCTCGCCGATCATCGCGCGCACGCGCCACGTCAGGGTGCCGCCGGGCACAAAGCCAGCGTCAGCAAACACGGGAGTCTCGGAGCGCACCTGGCGGTTCGGACGCCAGATACCAACAACGGTGCCGGCACGCTCGATTTCGTATGACGACGCCCCAGGCACCGGTCGCCACGTCAGCGTGACATAGCCTTCGCGCGCTCGCACCGTCACGTCGTCGACCCGCGTATTCGACTGGGCCTGTGCTGCCAGCCAGCCTGTTCCAGAGACCATCAGCACGAGAGCTGCCGCCACCATGTGTTTCATGGGGCCTATTGTAGGGGGATCGACTTGGCTATTTGTGGCGAGGGACCGACACCGGAATCGGGTTCTCAATGCGCGGCCGTGCGGCATCGTCGGCCATCATCCACAACGTGGCGAAAACGGTGCGCCCAATCGCCTGCATCTTCACCGGATCGAGGAACTGCGCTTCGTCGACCGGCAGGTGATACCGCCGGTGGAGACCGGTGGTCCAGCCGATGGTCAGGATGCCGCGCTCGAGAAACGGACCGGCATCGGTGCGCGGGTAGAAGAACTCGCTGTCCCAGCGGTCGTCCTTGCGGTTCAGCCTCATGTTCAGATAGCCCGCATTCACGCGCTCGATGAAGGCGCTGGCGGTGGCACTCAGCACACCGGGACCGATCAAAAACACCTCGTTCGGCCCCGTCGCATCGGGCGAGTCCGCATCGGCCGTGCCAGGGGCCCGTGTGGCACCAACCATGTCGATGTTGAAGTGCGCGACCACTGACGACAACGGCACAGGGGGATTCGCCACAAAGTGGCGCGTGCCCCACAGCCCCACTTCTTCCCCGCTGTCCCACACGAAGATCATCGACCGCTTCGGCCGCTCGATGGTCATCATCTGCTCGACGATCGACAGCATCGTCGCGCTGCCTGTCGCGTTGTCGTCGGCCGAGTTGTAGATGTTGTCGCCATCAACCGTCCGGGTGCCCACCGCGCCATCCAGGTGCGCCATCACCGTGATGTATTCGTTTCGCAGCGCCGGATCACGCCCTTCAATCTTCGCGACGATGTTGTAGGGCCGGTGCACCTGCTTTGTAGAGGGGATGCTGAAGGTAATGGTCTTGGAGAGCGCGAAACTTGCCGGGTAATCCTGGTTGTCGCCTCGCGCGACGATGTCGGCGGCAGTGAAGGACTCGCCTGTCATGAGCGCGTCGATGGCGTCCCGCGTCAGCAATGCGGATGTCACCTGCGCTGCGGCGTACGCGGACGGCACCCACGGGTGCAGTTCCCGGCGCACCATGTTCTGCCCCTGCAGTTGCTGCCACCAGCCCGGCTGGGCACTGGTCTGCGGAATCATCACAACCGCCACCGCGCCACGGCGCGCCGCTTCGGTCGTTACGTTGCTCGCGCCGACGGTCACGCGACCGAACTGCTGAATCGTCACGTCTTTGGGCATCGCTCGTGGTCCGTGCGTCAGCACCACTTTGCCGCGCACGTCCACGCCGGCATACGGATCAATGCCCTTGTCGGGGATCACCCATCCGTGACCGACGTACACGACCGGCCATGTGCCGCTGAGCGGTTCACCGGCAAACGACCGGAGCACGAAGTCTGTGTCAGCGCGCAACCGTCCGGTTTCACCGATTTGAATGAATGCCCCTGCCGCATCTACACGAGACTCGTGCATCTCGTACGTCTGCAGGTACGTGCCGTTGTCACCAGCCGGCGTCACGCCGGCCTTTTTCAGGCGATTGACGATGTAGTCGGCGGCCTTGTCGAAGCCTGGTGACGGTGTAGCTCGGCCCTGGAGGTCGTCGGAGGCCAGAAACGCCAGGTCACGTGCCAACTGCTCGGCGACAATTCCATCGGCCGCAGTGCGCACATGCGCCGGAATTGGTGACGACGACGGGGTCGCCTGAGTGACGATGACAGTAAGGAGCGCAAGTCGGAGCAGCGTCATTGCGAGAGCATACACGCAGTACGCAGTCCGCGGTCCGCACAGGGGATCATCGAGGGGTGGCCAAACAAAAGGGGCGGAAGGATTGCTCCCTCCGCCCTAATCTGTCTCCGAACTTCGGACCGCGGACCCGCCTTCGCCAAGGCTACGGCGGGCAAGCTGCGTTTACGCGCAGCCGCTCGTCGTGCCGCAATTGGCGCACTTGTAGCAGGAGCCTGA
Organism: Vicinamibacterales bacterium; assembly: GCA_038319675.1. Classification (GTDB taxonomy): domain Bacteria; phylum Acidobacteriota; class Vicinamibacteria; order Vicinamibacterales; family SCN-69-37; genus SYFT01. The sequence continues at coordinate 168,795 of JBBQDM010000005.1, read as the reverse complement.
GCGCACCATGATCGAGCCGCAGGTCGAACAGGGTGGTGCGTCGGACTGGTTCTGCATCGCCGCGAACTTGGAGCCCACCGGGCCCGCCTTCGCGGCTGGCGCCGCTTCGGCGAGGGCCGCCACGTCGAGCGTCAACTGCTCGGGCGTGGTGACCGTCTCGGGCACGTTCAGGCCCGCCTGGTACTGCGCTTCGGGCGACAGGAACTTCGCGGCCATCCATCGGAAGATGTAGTCCACGATGGACTTGGCGAAGCGGATGTCGGCGTTTTTCGTCATGCCGGCCGGTTCGAAGCGGACGTGGCTGAACTTGTCCACCAGATCCTGCAGCGGCACACCGTACTGCAGCGCGTAGCTGATCGCCTGAGCGAACGCGTCGGCAAAACCCGAAATCGTCGAGCCCTCCTTGGCCATCGTCAGGAACAGTTCGCCGGGCATGCCGTCTTCGTAGAGCCCGACGGTGATGTAGCCTTCGTGGCCCGCGATGTCGAACTTGTGCGTGATCGACTGACGTTCGTCGGGCAGCTTGTGCCGGGCCGGCATCGGTGCCGCCTCGGTCGCCTGCTCGAGCACGCCGGCGCGCTGGATGGCGGCCTTCGAGGTGTTGAGCGGCTGTGTGCGCTTGGAGCCGTCACGGTAGATCGACACCGCCTTGGCACCAATACGCCACGAGTCGATGTAGGCCTGTTCGATGTCCTCGACCGTCGCTTCCCTCGGCACGTTCACCGTCTTGCTGATCGCGCCCGAGATGAACGGCTGCACGGCGCCCATCATCTTGATGTGGCCCATGTAGTGGATCGAGCGTGTGCCCTTCATCGGTTTGAACGCGCAGTCAAACACCGCGAGGTGCGCGTCCTTGAGGTGCGGGGCGCCTTCGATCGTTTCCTGATCGTCGATATGCGCGAGGATGTCAGTCACCTGCGCCTGGGTGTAGCCCAGTTTGGTGAGCGCCATCGGCACGGTGCCGTTGACGATCTTCATCATGCCGCCGCCGACGAGTTTTTTGTATTTGACCAGCGCGATGTCCGGCTCCACGCCCGTGGTGTCGCAGTCCATCATGAAGCCGATTGTGCCGGTCGGCGCGAGCACCGTCGACTGGGCGTTGCGGTAGCCATGGGCTTCGCCCAGTTCCACGCACTCGTTCCAGATGTCGCGGGCCTTGTTGTACATCGGCTTCGGCACGGCCGTCTTGTCGATGTCCTTGAGCGCGGCGCGATGTTTTTTCATCACGCGCAGCATCGGCTCGCGGTTCTTCTCGTAACCCGGGAACGGACCACCGTGATCACGAGCCACACGCGCACTCTGCGCATACGCCGAGCCGTGCATGATGGCGGTAATGGCCGCCGCGTAGTCGCGACCGGCGTCGCTGTCATACGGCAGGCCGCGCGACATCAACAGGGCACCCAGGTTGGCGTACCCGAGGCCGAGCGGACGATACGCGTGACTGTTGCGCGCGATCGATGCCGTCGGGTAGCTCGAGTTGTCGACCAGGATTTCCTGTGCCGTGATGAACGTCTTGCACGCCGCTTCAAAGCCGTCGAAATCAAACTCGCCGGCGTCATCCACGAACTTCATGAGATTGATCGACGCGAGGTTGCAGGCCGAGTCGTCGAGGAACATGTATTCCGAGCACGGGTTGCTGGCGTTGATACGCGCCGTGTTCGGGCACGTGTGCCAGTCGTTGACCGTCGTGTCGTACTGCATGCCGGGATCACCGCACACCCAGGTGCCCTGCGCGATCTGCCGCATCAGCTCACGCGCCTTGTACGTGTCCACGACCTCACCGGTCGTGACCGACCGCGTCTGCCACTCGGAGTCGTCAAGCACCGCGCGCATGAACTCGTCGGTGACACGCACGGAGTTGTTCGAGTTCTGGAAAAACACCGAGCCGTAGGCCACGCCTGTGAAGGAGCCATCGTAGCCGGCGTCAATGAGTGCCCAGGCCTTCTTCTCTTCCTCGACCTTGCAGTTGATGAACTCTTCGATGTCGGGGTGCTCCGCATTGAGAATCACCATCTTGGCCGCGCGACGCGTCTTGCCGCCCGACTTGATGACGCCCGCAAACGCGTCGAATCCCTTCATGAAGGACACCGGACCCGAGGCCGTGCCGCCGCCGGCGAGCACTTCCTTTGAGGAGCGGATGGCCGACAGGTTCGAGCCCGTGCCAGAACCGAACTTGAACAACATGCCTTCGGTCTTGGCCAGGCCGAGGATCGACTCCATCGTGTCCTGCACCGCGTTGATGAAACACGCCGAACACTGCGGCGCCTTCTCGAAACCGCAGTTGAACCACACGGGGCTGTTGAACGAGCCCTTCTGATACACCAGCAGGTGCTTCAGGTCGTCGCTGAACGCCTGCAGATCATCTTCCGAGGCGAAATACCCCTGCTCACGCGCCCACCGGGTGATCGTGTCCACGACGCGCCCCACCAGCTGCTTCACCGACCGTTCACGATCGGGAGCCCCCAGCTGTCCGCGGAAATACTTCGACACCACGATGTTGGTCGCCTGCTGCGACCAGAACTTCGGAAACTCGACGTCGCGTTGCTCAAACACGACCTCGCCGCGTTCGTTCGAAATCACGGCCGAGCGCAACTCCCACTCGACCTCCTCGAACGGATCGACGCCATCACCAGTGAAGTACCGTTCAAACTCGAGTCCAGCTATCGACGCGCCCGGACCAAAGGTCCGTCCCGTCTCTCGAGTCGTCGTGTCTGCCACCGTGGTTCCTACGCTCTGGGCTGTTTGCATCGTTGTGACCTCATACCTTCGTACATAGCGCCGCATCCGCCCCGGATACGGTCCTTGTTCCCGCCAAGACCCTTCAACTGCGACGCCAACAACAGGGCCCTCCTCCTGGATTCCCGCCGGACCATTCCGGTGGAAAGCGAGGAGGCAAAGTCACGTCCGAGAAGCTGGGAACCCTCGGATCGGCTGTTGCGGTGCCGGGGAACGAATATGCGCCCGTGCTGCGTTGAAGTCAAGGCAGAACCCACACCATATGGTGGTTCTATCGGCCTGATGCCGCGACATCTTGAGAGAACCCCTGTCAGTACTGACGTTTTTTCACCTGCCCTATTTTTCATGCCTGTTACACGTCGTCACTGGACGAACGGACTCCTTCGACAAAAGCGAAGATATCACGAAACAAAGGGGAGGCTCGGGGCACTGATATTGTTGCTCGGATGCTTGGCGAAACTCTCGACACTCCGGTTTCGCCGGTCGTCACCACGCCCACCCCACCATCACATTGGGGCCTCACACTCCTGCAGGTGATCGCGGTCTCCGGCTTCCCCACGCAACTGCTGGTCGCCGGCGTCCTCATCGTCGCTCTGGGCATGGCCCCGTATAGCAGTGCTGGGTTGTCGCTCGAGTTTATTGCCACGGTGAGTTTCATTGACACCGCGCTGGTGGCGTTGCTGATCTTCACGTTCCTCAAGGTCAGCGGCGAGAAGTCGCACGATGTCTTTTTCGGCACCCGGCCGATCCTGCCGGAGATATTTCGGGGCCTGTTGTTTGTGCCGGTGGTGTTCATCGCGCTCACCGGTCTGGTGGCCGGATTGCGCTGGATCGCGCCGTGGCTGCACACGGTGCCCGAGAATCCCCTGGCCGCGTTCATGCAAAACCCGTTTGATGCCGCGATCTTTGCGGTCGTCGTGGTGCTCGCCGGTGGCGTGCGCGAAGAGTTGCAGCGCGGCTTCATCCTGCATCGCGCGGCCCAGGGGCTGGGCGGTGCCTGGATCGGCAACCTGGTGTTCGGTCTGATCTTCGGCATTCTGCACATTGACCAGGGGTACGACGTCGCGCTTGCCATCGGCCTGATGGGGATGGGCTGGGGCGCGGTGTACATCTGGCGACGGTCGGTGGCGGCCAGTATGGCCAACCACGCGGGCTTCAACGGCGCCATGGTGTTGCAGCAGGTGCTGGCCACCTCGCTCGGAGTTCCACCACGGTGATGCGCCGAACCATCGTCCTGTGCGCCCTGCTCGCGCTTGTCACGTTGCCGGCTGTCACCACGCGTATCTATGCGTCGGATGAAGTGCAGTACTTCGCCTTCCTCCGCTCACTCGCCTTTGACGGCGACCTCAGTTTCCAGAACGAGTACCAACACTTCCACGACGCCGGCGCCGGTGGATCGGGCTTCCACGACACCTTCCTCGCCGAACGGTTTACGGCGGCGGGACGCCGGATTAATTTTGGAACGATTGGCCCGGCGCTATTGTGGGCGCCGTTTTACGCGGTGGGCCACGTGATCGCGGGGTTGACCGGTGCGCCGCAGGATGGCTACAGCGCACCGTACGTCGCGGCTGTGGCCTACGGGTCGGCGTTCTACGGGTGGATGGCGATTGCCCTGTCTGCGCTGATGGCGCAGCGGGTCGTCGGTCGTGGCCTGGCTCCGGCGTTGGCGGTTGGGGCGGGCACGCCGCTGATTTTCTACATGTTCGTGGCCCCGCCGTTTTCACACGCGTGCGCCACATTCGCCGTAGCGTTGTTCCTGTGGGTCTGGCTCCACGAGCGCACCACCTGGACGCTTCAGGGAGTGGTCGCGCTCGGTCTGACCGGTGGGTTGATGGGCACCATGCGCGATCAGACGGTGCTGTTTCTGCTCGTGCCGGCCATCGACTTTCTGCGATCCTCGCTGCGCCACCAGTCACTGCGAGAGACGATGACCAGAGCCGGGGTTGGAGCGTTGTGCGCCATCGCGGCGTTTGCGCCGCACCTGATCGCGTCGTACGCGATTAACGGGTACATCGGACCCCACGAGTCGGTGGGCAACAAAATGTCGTGGTCGTCTCCGCATTTCTTCGAGGTGTTGATCAGCCCGGCGCACGGATGGTTTGCGTGGACGCCGTTGGCCGTCCTGGCACTGGCGGGTCTGGTGGCGCTCGCCCTGGGCCGCACGCGCACCCTGCTGCCTGATGGCGCGTGGATCGGCGCGTGTGCGCTCGTCATGGTGCTGCTGCAGGTCTACATCAACGGCGCCGTGGAGTCGTGGACCGTGGCGGGCGCCTTCGGCCAGCGGCGTTTTGTGGAGCTCACGCCCCTGCTTGTGCTGGGGCTCGCTGTGGTCTTCTCGACCGACCAACAACCGCGGCGACTGGCCTGGGCGGCCGTGCTGGCCTGCGTCTGGTGGAACCTGGGACTGCTGGTGCAGTTCGGCACGCATCGCATGGATCGCCAGCGCCTGACTTTGAGCGACAATGCATGGGTCACGTTTGTGGAGTTGCCGCGTGAAGGGCCCGCACTGGCCTGGCGGTATCTGACCGACCGCGACTCGTTTTACGGCCAGTCACGCCAGTGAACATTCTCTCGTTTGCCGACACCCGCTTTCCGATTGAACGGGCCAATGGCGTACAGACCATGCACACCTGCCACGCGCTGGCAGCCCGTGGGCATGCCCTGACGCTCCTCGTCCGTCCCGACACCACCGTGCCGGCTCGGGATCCGTTCGCCTTCTACGGACTTCCGCCCTGCGCCCAGCTGACCATCGAGCCCATCACGACCTCGGGCGTCGCGCCCCTGCGGCGCGCTCAGATGTTGTGGACTGGCGTGCGCCGTGCGCTCTCCGGCGGCGTGGATGTGGTGTTCACGCGCGACCTTGGTCTCGCCTCGTTGCTCGCGCGTCTTCCTGCCAGTCGGCGTCCCGCGCTGGTCTATGAGTCACACGGCATTGCCCCGATCGTGGCCGAGGAAATGCCGCGGCTGCTTGGCAAGCCCAACCAGGCACCAAGCTCCTCAAAGGTGCGCCGGCTCGATCGACGCGAATCGCTGGTGTGGCGCACGGCGGACGCCTACGTCACGATTACGCAGGCACTCGCCACCGACCTCGCCGCACGGTACGGTCATCGAGACGCGGTGTTCGTGGTGCCCGATGGTGCGGTCGCCTCACCTGTCTCGACCCGTGATTGGGTGCCGGGTCCGCTGTGCGTCGGCTACGCCGGGCACCTGTATCCCTGGAAAGGCATCGACATTTTTCTGCACGCGCTCGCCCAGACACCGGATGTCCGCGGCGTGATCGTCGGCGGGCATCCGGGTGAGGCCGACCTTGGACGTATCCAACGCCTGCTGCAGGATCTGCATCTGACCGAGCGCGTCACGATGACCGGCCTGCTCGCCCCGCACGCGGTGGCACACGCGCTCGACGAGGCTGACGTACTGGTGCTGCCCAATACACACAGCGCAATCTCGGACCGCTATACTTCCCCGTTGAAACTCTTCGAGTACCTCACCCGTGGCAAGGCCATCGTGGCATCCGATCTCCCCTCCCTGCGTGAAGTGTTGACGCACGAACACACAGCCCTGCTGGTGCCGGCCGGCGACGCCGATGCACTGGCTGCTGCGCTGGGTCGGCTTCAAGCCGACCCGCAATTGCGTCGTCGCCTTGGCGCGGCCGCACGCGCACTCGCGCCCCAGTACACCTGGGACCGGCGCGCCGAGCGACTCGAACTGGCGTTGACCGCGGCGGTGCGCGCATGATTTCGCCAACCCTGTTCACTGTGGTGCGTTGCCCCGAGTGCGAGACCACCCTCACGCCTACCGGGGCAGGCGCCCGGTGTGCCGCGTGCCAGCGAGCGTTTGACGGCTCGCAGGGTTATCTCGACCTGCGCCCCCTGGCGGCGTTCGAAGAACAGACGAAGTACCTCGATGAAGCGCTGCACATTGATGCCCGTCACGAGACCGTCGCCCCGCCGTTGCTGGGTTCAAAGATTCGCAACGACCGTCTGCGCGCGTTTCTGGACCTCTCACCCGCGGATCGTGTCGTGGACCTGGGATGCGGCAGCGGGCGGGCGATGCTGTGGAACCGCGATACCGGCGCGGCGATGACAGGCGTGGACATCAGCCCATTTTTTTCGCGCGAAGCGCTCGACGGCACCGACCTACTGCTGGGTGATTTGCGCCGTCTGCCGCTGACGGACGCGGCGTTCACCAAGGGGTGGTCGCTCGACGTGCTCGAACACCTGTCACCGCCGGCGCTACACGACATGCTGCGGGAAGCCAACCGTGTACTCGTGCCAGGCGGGGCGCTGTTTGTCTACACACACGTGCGCAAGAACGGCCCGATGGCGGTCGGCGTGCGTCTGGTGAACACGCTGGCCCACGGTCTTGAACGCCTGGGTCTGCTCGACCTGCGGACCGAACGCCTCCGCAAGTCGGATCACCTCAACCCAATCGCCGATCACGAAGACCTGCATCGTGTCGCGGCCGCGTGTGGTTTCACGGTTGACCGCATCACGTACTACACACCCATCATCGGGGCCTTCGTCGAAAACATCCTGATGCGGATGGGCGAGCAGATGGTCACTCGTCGTGCGCGACGCCGGGCCGGTGGTGTGGTCGACGACAAGGGCACGGCTGTGCGGGAGGCGCGCAAGGACGCCAAGGCACGACTCCGGACCGGTGGCGCGATGTATTGGGCGCTGCGCGGGTTCTCCGCACTCATGTACCTCGATGTGCTGCTCCTCGGCCGCTTCCGCTCCGGGCCATTTTTTGCGCGGCTGCGCAAAGTCTCCACGGAGGCACCACCCTCGTGACGATCGTCTATGCCGCGCTCGACCAGCGTGTGCCCGGCACACTCGGCGGCTCGGTGCATGTGCAGGCGGTGGCGCAGGGCCTGGCCGCGTTGGGCCACACCGTGCACGTGCTGGTCGGACAAGGCGGCCCCTGGCCCGCTCCGGACGGGACTACGCCCGTGCATTGGCACCACCTGACGCCCCCGTTTGGACAATCGGCACTGCGGTGGACACGTGTCGGCGCGGTGGAAGCGTTGGCACGGCAGGTCGGCGCCAACGTCATCATGGAGCGGTACTACAACTTCGGTGGCGAAGGGGTTCGCGCGGCCAAGCGCCTCGGCATTCTCGCCGTGCTCGAAGTGAATGCGCCCATCATCGACTACCCGGGCTCACTCAAGAGCCGGATCGATCGCGCCTTAATTGTTGAGCCGATGCGTCGTTGGCGCGACGCGTTGTGTCGCGAGACCGACCTGTTCATCACGCCGAATCGCGGCATCCTGCCATCCTGGGTGGAACCGGCACGCATACTGGAAGCCGAGTGGGGCGCCAACGTCGATCACTTCCGTCCGGACGCCACTGGACCACTCCCCTTCGCGCGTGATCCACAGCGCGTGCTCTGTGTGTTCGCCGGTGCGTTTCGCTCGTGGCACGGCGTCGTGCAACTCTCCGCCTCACTCGCTCGTCTGCATGCGCGGGGCGAACACCGCCTGGGTGCCGTGTTCATTGGCGACGGGCCCGAACGAGCGCACGCCGAATACGCCGCGCGCGACCTGCCCGGCGTCACATTCACCGGCGCCGTGCCGCACGGCGATCTGCCGCAGTGCCTCGCCGCTGCCGACATCGGCGTTGCGCCGTTTGACCCCGGCAAACACAAACCACTCGCCCTCGGCTTCTACTGGTCGCCGCTGAAGATTTTCGAATACATGTCGTCCGGCCTGCCGGTCGTCGCCCCACGCCTGCCACGCATCGCTCATCTTGTCGGCGATGAATCCGAAGGGTTGCTCTACGATCCGATGGATCCCCGCACACTCGACGCCGCGCTTGTGCGGTTGACGGACGCCACGTTGCGTGCGCGGCTGGGCCAGGCGGCACGCACACGCGCCGTGGCGCAATACAGCTGGCGGGCCCACTGTGCCGACATCGACGCACGCTTGCGTACTCTCACTCGTGCCTGACATGGCGGCCCCACTCAGCGTTCTGCTCGTGACCGATTCGTTTCCGCCTGGCTCCGGAGGGTCGGGGTGGAGCACCTTCGAACTGGCGCGGCAACTCCAGCACCGCGGGCACCGGGTGTCGGTCGTCCACGTTGTGCCCGGCGACACGACACACATTGAATCCGCGCACTACGACACCATCGCGGTGACCAGATACCGCATCCGTGTGCCCAACGTCCCGGCACTGCGCAACGTATTGAAGAACGAGCGCCTGTGGTCGCACCTCACGCGATATCTGGTGACGCGTTGCTCCACCGATCCCGTGGACCTGCTCCACGCGCAACATACGATGACAACGGTGCCGACGGTGCGGGCGGCGAAGCAGCTTGGCATCCCGAGTGTGGCGACCGTGCGTGATTATTGGCCCGTCTGTTATTGGTCCGACCTGATCATCGACGCGACGCAGTCATCGCTCTGCCCCTCCTGCACCGTCGCGCACATGCGCACGTGCACACGGGGACGCGCCGGCAGCCTGGGGCCACTGTCGTGGGCGCTGATTCCGTACATGCGGAGGAACCTCGCGACCAAACGGCGCACGCTCGCGCAGGCCGATGCCGTGATCGGTGTCAGCTCCGTGATCACCGCAGACCTGATCGCCCGAGCGCCCGAGTTGGATCCCGCGCGCGTCAGCACGATCCCCAATCCGGTCAACATGGACGATCTCGTCGTGACGGAGCGCCCGTCAGGGGAACCGTTTGTCCTCTATGCGGGCAAGCTCGCCATCAACAAAGGCGTGCAGTTTCTGCTGCCGGCACTCGATGCCGCCGGCATCACGTTGCCGCTCGTGGTGGTGGGTGACGGGCCGCTGCGCGAGACCCTGGCCGCCGACGCCGTGCGTCGCGGTCGCGCCGTGCAGTGGCTCGGGTGGCGCGACCGTATCGAGGTGCTCGACCTGATGCGACGCGCGCAGTTGCTCGCGTTTCCGTCGTATGGTCCGGAGTCGCTGAGCCGCGTGTTGATCGAAGCGTCCGCCTTGGGCGTGCCCATCGCCGCGATGAACACCGGAGGCACGCGCGACATCCTGCAGCACGAGGTCACTGGACTTGTGTCAGACACGCCGAAAGGATTTGCACACGACCTGGCGCGGTTGGCCGGCGACGCCGCTCTGCGCGGGGCGCTCGGGGCCGCCGCCGCTCGACACGCCCGTGATCGGTTCGAAGCGTCGCAGGTGGCCGCCCGTGTGGAAGTCGTGTATCACCAGGTGCTGTCCACATGACGCCCCCTGTCTGTCGCGTCGCTGTGATTGCCCGAGCGGTGCGGCCCCTCCACGGTGACGGGGGCCTCGAACGCTCCGTTCACGACCTCGTGCGCCATCTCGCGATGCGCGACGTGGACGTGACGCTCATCACGCCTCCGCCCTCAAGCGTCCGGCGTCGCGGCCTGAGCGATCCGTTCGCCTCTCCGCGCATTCACGTGCGCCACGTGCCGTACGTCACGTTTCCGCTCGCCAACCGTCGCGGCACCACGATCCTTGATCGGAGCACTGCCTATCCGGTGTTCGGGTGGCGGGCGGGCCGTGTGGCATTGGCGCTGGCCCGTGCGGGGCAGGTCGACATCGTGCATGCCTTTGGCGCCAGTGCGCTCGGCTACGCGCTCGGCCGACGCGTCTCGGATCCGCCACTGGTGCTCAATCCGCAGGGGCTCGAAGAATTCGGGGCCAGCGCCGACACGTTATCAATCGGCAAACGAGTTGGCTACGCGCCGTTGCGTGCCGCCGTCCGGGCCTGCGCGCGACGATCCCAGGTGATCCTCGCCACGGACCATGCGCTCGAACCCGTCGTGCAACGGCATCTGTCACCTCGCGACGGCCAGATGGTCACGATCCCCAATGGCCTCGACCTGACAGAGGTCAGTGCGCTGGCCGGACCCGCCGAGGGTCAGATTGTCCGGCATCAGCACGGGATCCGCGCGGGCGAAACCGTCTTCCTGAGCGTCGGACGGCTCGAACACAACAAAGGGTTTGATCTGATGGCGCGGGCGCTGGCGGTGGCTGCGGTGCCAGGCAGTGCCCTCCACACCCACGGCTGGCGCTGGGTCATTGCGGGTGCCGGCCCATTTCGGCAGACACTGACGTCGCTGGTCAACAGCCTCGGACTGGCGTCCCACGTCATCTTTGCCGGTCGGGTGACCGACGCCGATCTGCACGCCTGGTACGAAGCCGCGACGGTCTTTGTACATCCCACGCGCTATGAGGGCAGTTCGCTGGTCACCCTGGAAGCGATGGCGCACCGTACCCCTGTGATCGCCACTCGTGCCGGTGGACTTCCCGACAAGGTGCAGCCGGGCAGCACCGGCTGGCTCGTGGACGTTGAAGATGTCGAGGGCCTCGCAGCGGCGATCACCGACGCGGTTTCCACTCCCGCCCGGCTCACCACATTCGGCCACGCCGGGCGACGCCTGGTCGAATCTCACTTCGCGTGGCCCGTGCTCGTGGATCAGTTGCTGGACGTGTATCGGCGCCTGCGCGCCTGACCCGACTACAATGATTGTCCGAATGGCGCACGCCCAGACACGCTGGCACCTGCCGGCACTCCTGCTGATCCTCGCTATTGGGGCGGTGCTCCGCTTCACGGCACTGGGCCACGGCATTCCGTATGCACTCGGCATCGACGAGCCGGAGATCATGGAGCGCGCTGTCCGGATGATGAACACGGGTGACCTGCACCCGCACTTCTTCGATTATCCCGGCCTGTATATCTACCTGCAGTTCCTCGTCGCCTGCGTGCGTTTTGTCGTGGGCAGTATTGGTGGCCTCTGGTCGAACCTGAACCAGGCCCCCCCGGCCGAGTTCTATCTCTGGGGACGTGCCGTGACCGCCGCGTTTGGCACGGCGACGATCCTGCTGGTCTATCTGGCGGGACGCCGCATTTCGCCACTGACGGGCCTGCTGGCCGCCGCCCTCTTCGCCGTGCAATCCCTGCACGTGCGCGAATCCCATTTCGTGCTCACCGACGTGCCGATGACATTTTTTGTGGCGCTGACCTGGGTGCTCACCCTGAGCGCCGGCGAGTGGCGGCAGCGGCGCGGCTTCCTGTGGGTGGGTCTTGCTGTGGGAGCAGCGGCGGCGACCAAATACAACGGCGGCGTGGCGTTTCTGATTCCGGTGCTTGCGCTGGCGTTCTCCGCGGAATCCTGGCGATGGCGAGTACGCGCCTTGTTGCTCTCCGTCCTCGGTGCTGCGGTGATGTTTCTGCTGTGCGCGCCGTACACAGTGATTGCCCTTCCGGAGTTCCTCAACGCGTTCGCCTATCTCGCCGACATGTATGCGGACGGCCCGCCACGGCCGGAAGCGGCGTGGCTCACGTATTACAAACACCTGCGCAACAACGTCTCGATTCCCGCCCTGGTAGCGGCTGGGGCGGGACTGCTGCTGACGGCGCGCGCGGTGATGCGTGCCCCGCGCGCGGCCGAGACGCGCGCGTGGGTGCTGACCGCGACGTTTGCGCTGGTGTACTACTACATGATCTCCGGCCAACGCCTGGTCTGGGGTCGGTACCTGTTGCCGCTGTTGCCTTTCCTGTGTGTGCTCGCCGGCGGTGCCGTCGCGTGGCTTGTGACGGCCGTCACGCGTCTGGCGCACCAGCGGCACTGGCCGCGCCCGACTGGCATCGCGCTCGCCACAACGCTCGCCCTGCTGCTGGTGCTGGGATACACGCCGACGTCCAACGCGCTGGGGTGGCTCTCCACCGTCTCCAAAGTGAGCACCAACAAACAGGCCTACGACTGGATCCTGGCGAACATTCCGGAGGGGTCACGCATCGCCACCGAAACGCGGGAAGTGCTGTTGCCGCCAGATCGGTACGACATGGACTTTCCACGACGACTGATCGCTCGGTCCACGGACCATTACCTTGAGGGCGGCTACGACTATCTGCTTGCCTCGTCGCAGTCCTTTGGGGTGGCCTTCTACATGGACCCGCCAGAAGAAGCCGCACTGATCGGCTACAGCGACCTTTTCCGACGCACGGAACATGTCATCACGTTCTTGCCGTCTGCCACCCATCCGGGACCGGAACTGCGCATTCACCGGGTGCCCAGACAGGAATGATGGCCCGAGTCGTGCGTGGTCTCGCGTGGCTGGGCCTCACGCTGGTCGTCACGGAAGTCGTCGCCCGACAGCTCGCCCGCATACGCCTGATTCCCGGGCTGCCCGAAGACGCGACGACCCTGGCGCTGCTCGCGGCGATCGCCGGCATCGTGGGCTTGACCGTGCGACGTGACCGCGTCCGCCTGCTGGTGTTCGGCACGGCGCTGGCGTGTGGACTCTCCCTGCAGTTGCAGTTCGGCGCGCGCCTGCAGAGCGACGCGTTTTATTACTACGCCTACCTGCGCTCGCTCGCGTTTGATGGCGACGTATCACTGGCCAACGACTATCGGATGATCGGCCTCGGCGACAAACCACATCTGTTTGAACCCACGGCCACGGGATACGCGCACTCGGCCTGGACGGTCGGCCCCGCGCTCGTGTGGTCTCCCTTCTTCGCGACCGGTCACGTCGTCGCCACGCGACTCGCCGCGCAGGGTCGTGACGTGACAGTGGATGGCACCTCGTTTCCGTATCGCCAGTCGATCGTGATTGCCGGACTCGTCTACGCCCTGGTCGGGTGGTGGCTTGCGCTGCTGTTCTGTGAACACTGGTTCCGCACGCGCGTAGCGGCCACAGCGGTCGTCCTCGTCGCCGGCGGCTCCTTCATGCTTTGGTACATGGTGGTGGAGCCGACCATGACGCATGCGCCGTCGATGGCGGCGGTCGCGGGGTTCCTGCTCTACTGGATTCGCACGCGCGACAATCGAACCATCGCTGGTTGGGTGATCCTCGGACTCATCGCGGGGTTGATGACCCTGCTCCGATGGCAGAACGCGCTGTTTGCGATCATCCCGGCGTGTGATGTTGCCGTGGGACTGTGGTCTGCGTGGCGCACCGGAGATCGCGCCCGTGCGCAGCAGTTGTTCATTGGCGGTGCCGTGTTCACGGCGGTGGCTGCAGTCGCGTGTCTGCCCCAGATGCTCGCGTGGAAGGCCATCTACGGGACCTATCTCGCGGTGTCACCTGTCGGACCGAAGATTCGTTGGACCGATCCCCAGTTAATACTCACGCTGTTTTCCTCGCGCAACGGCCTGCTCGCGATGTCACCGATTCTGTATGTGGGTGTGCTCGGCCTTCTGGGCTTCACGCGGAAACACGCGGCGATTGGCCTGCCTCTGCTGCTCGCCATCGGCGTGATGGTGTGGTTCAACGCCTCCATTCAGGACTGGTGGGGTTCGGACGGGTACGGCGGTCGTCGGTTCGACGGCATCATTCCGATCCTTGTGCTCGGCGTGGCTGCCGCTGTCGAAACGCTGCGGCGCTGGGTAAGCACACATCCGCAGTGGGTGATGGCAGGTGTCGCGGCGGCGATGGTGGCCTGGAATCTGACCCTGATGGCGGCGGCACAACGCGGCGCCGTCCGATTGGGTGAGGCCATCGCGTTTGGTCAGGTCTCAGGCGAGCAGGCGCGCATCTGGCACGGCTGGGTCGGTCATCCCTTCTCCTATCCAGCCAACCTGTGGTTCGCGCTCCGCAACGGCGTCTCACCGGCCATGTACGACCAACTTGGCCCCGCTTTGTTTCTGGGTGACCCCCTGCAGCCCACCGGTCGCATCGACATCGGCGGCGAGGATGCACTGGTGATTGGCGACGGGTGGTTCGCCGCTGAGCAGGACGGCAACACACGGTTCCGCTGGGCCGGCGGTGACGCCCACCTGCTCGTGCCACTCGCACAGACGGGCAACCTTGAAGTTCAGATTCGCGTGCGCGCCTTCATGTACCCGGACGCGCCGATGCAACACCTGCTCGTGCATACACCGCATGGCAGCTTCGGTCCGTTTCCCGTGACCGGCGACTGGGAGGTTGTGACCTTTCAGACGCCTGCCGACGCCTGGCGCACGGGCCTCAATCGCGTCAGGCTCGAGTTCACCCGCGCCACCACCCCCGCCAGTGTTGGCCTGGGCGGTGACGAGCGCGCACTCGCGGCCGGCGTCGACGTCTTCAGGGTGACCCTCCGATGATGTGGGCCGGCTGGATCGCGATCACACTGGGTCTCGGCGACCTCGTCGGGCGCCAACTGGCGCGCCGATCGCTGCTTGAATGGGTGACCACCGCAGCGGACCTGTCTCCCTGGTGGGCGGTTGTTGTGGCGGTTCTGGGTGCGGCCCTCGTCATCGCCCGAGCCACGCGACGCGCACGCACAGCCGCCGTCTTGCTCGCGCTCTACGCAGCCGGAATCGCCGGCCAGTTGCAACTGGGTGCGCGGCTGCAGAGTGACGGATTTTACTACTACGCGTTTACACGCTCAATGTGGTTTGACCGCGACCTCAACCTCACCAACGACTACGCGATGTTGGGGATCGACGACGCGCAGCACCAGTTTTTGCTCGAACCCACCGTCACGGGGTACGCGCAGAGTGCGTGGGCCATCGGACCCGCGTTAGCGTGGGCACCTTTCTTCAGCGTGGGCCACATCGCCGCGCATCTGCTCGCTGGCAATGGAGTGGACGTCTCCACTGACGGCACGTCGTATCCGTATCGACAAGCGGTGTGCCTCGCGGGGCTCTTCTACGGCCTGCTCGGTCTGTGGTGGTCGTATCGCATCACACGCCTGATCGCGCCGGCGTCGATCGCCACCCTCGCAGTGGTGGCCATCGGCGGAGGCACGTTTGTGCTCTGGTATCTCGTGCGCGAACCCACCATGAGCCATTCAGTGTCGATGGCCTCCGTCGCCGCGTTTACGTGGGCGTGGTTGCGGTGGCGCACGTCCACGGACTGGCGCACATGGGCTCTGCTCGGACTACTCGGCGGCGTGATGGTGATCATGCGGTGGCAGAACGCCGTCATCCTCCTGGTGCCAGCTGCCGGGCTGCTCCGTCAGCCACGACTGGCCGCTGCCCTGGCGGCCGGTGTCTTTGTCGGCACGTGGCCGCAGCTCTGGACGTGGCATGCGTTGTACGGCGCCTGGATCACGCAACCTCCCGTCAGTCCGCGTCTGTTGTGGATGCAGGCGCAGTGGGTGGATGTGTTGTGGTCGTCACGCAGCGGCCTGTTCGCCACATCACCAGCCGCCTATGCGGGTGCAATCGGACTCGTTTGCCTTTGGCGACGCCATCGCGTGCTCGCACTCACCGGCCTGCTCACGCTCGTGCTCATGACGTGGACCAACGGCGCGGTGGAGGACTGGTGGGCGGGTGCCAGTTATGGCGGGCGACGATTCGACAGTCTGATCCCGTTTCTCATCGCCGGTTTTGCCGCGCTGTCGATGGCCGTCACCGAGGCCGTCCGGCGGCGTCCTGGTCTGACTGCGGCCGCTCTACTCGGTGTGCTCGTTGTCTGGAATGTGACGTTGATGGGTGTGGCGCGTTCCGGCGCGTATCGCATCGGGCAGATCGTGTCCTACGGCGATCTCGCTGCCGGTCAGGCTGCCATCGCGCATAGCTGGGTGGGACATGTCCCGTCATTTCCCGCGAACATCATCTGGGCGATTGCCAACGGCGTGACGCCGGATCGGTTTGATCGTCTGCGTCCGAATCGTTTTCTTGGTGATCCGGCACGACCGTACGGCCGCATCGACATCGGCGCTGATGACACCGACTACATCGGCACCGGCTGGCATGGTGCTGAACGAGCGGGGGCGACGACGTTCCGATGGGTGGAAGCCCGCGCATCACTGGTGCTGCCCCTCGCCGACGCGGCTCCGCTCTGGCTACAGATTCAGCTGATGCCGTTCGAGGCTGAAGGGTTGGCACCACAGACGCTGACCGTCGAGGTCAACGGTCACGCGCTTGCCACGGTGCCGGTCACCAGCGGTTGGCATCGGCTCGAGATCGCAACGGAGGCGAACAGCTGGCACGCGGGCGTCAACCACCTCACCCTGCAGTTTGGTCGTGACACGCGGCCGGTCGATGTGGGCGGCGCGGACGGTCGCCGCCTCGCGGCCGCGCTCGAGTACGTCAGGATTCAAAAGCGGTAGCGCCTGGCCGGGCGGTTCATGGTTCATCGGTTCATGGTTCCGCGGTGCTGTTCTGGGTTCTCGGGTGCGGGGTTCCGTGTTCTGGTGCCTGCGTCCCTGAACCCAGCAACGACCTGGAACCCCTAACCACGAACCCGGCACCAGGAACCCAGAACAGCACCGCGGAACCAGGAACCAGGAACTAGGAACCCGCGCGGGCCTAGCGATACACGATATCCGCGCGAGTGCGCAGGCCGTCGATCCAGCCCCGAATCGCCTCTGCGCGCCGGTCGCCATCCAGGGCGGCGAACCGCTGCTGCAGGTACGTCTCGCGTCGCAGATCGTCGGCCAGCCATCGTTCCACAAACGTCAGCGACACGCCCGCAGAGGTGGCGAGTGCCGCCGGGTCCGCGCCGCCCAACGTCGCCTCCCAGGCCTGAACGCGGGCAGCCACCACCTCACGCGCGGGCTCAGGCGCCTGGAAGCGGCGCATCTCGGTCAACACCAACCGACGGTCCACCAGTGTCCGCACGATCGTGTCGTCGGTGTCGGTCGAGGGCACCAACTGCAGCAGCCGCGCCGACCGAACATCCGACAGCGTGATGATGTCGTTGTTGACCACGGCCACAATGCGGTCCATGGTCGTCGACACCGGCACCTGCGCCTGCGCCGACCACGCGCACACCACGAGAAGACTACCCGCGAGCACGCCCATCAGAAGACCTCACCAATGCTCAGGTGGAACTCCCACCCCCGTTCCCGTTTGCCGCTCACAAGACGACGGTCGAGCTTGAAGCCGACATCCAGTCGCAGCGGGCCGAGTGGGGATCGATAACGGAGGCCAAACCCGGCGGCCCCTCGCAACTCGCGCAACGACATGTCGCCAGCTCGCGCAAACACGTTGCCGCCGTCCAGAAAACCCACCACGGCAATGTTGGTCCACAGCTGCGTGCGCACTTCGCCGTTGAGGACAATCACGCCATTGCCACCGCTCGACAAGCCATCCTGATTGATGACGCCGGGCACACCAAGTCGATCCTGCTGGAACCCTCTCACCGTCGTGCTGCCGCCGGCGAAGAATCGCCGACCGGCCGGCAGGTCCGCGACCAGTTCCGTGCGCCCGTCACCATCCGAAATATCGACTTCGCGGGTAAAGCCACGCGCGATCCCCACCTGGACGCGGCCGCCGAGCACCACACGATTGACGCGAGTGATTCGTCGGAACCCAAACGCCTGCGCAAACACCTTCGCAAAACCGACTTCGGAGCCCAGCGAACGAGCGGCCACTTCCCCATCGAGGCTCATCAGGCCGCCCGCAGTGGGATCGAGCAGATCGTCGCGACGGTCCCAGACCAGGCCACCAGATACCGAGGACAACCGAATTTGCGGAAAGAGCCGGTCGATCAGCGGCTGGTCGTCTTCGGGAATTCTCGTGTCGTACAGTTCGGTCGAGTCGAGCGCGTAGCGGCCGAAGACGCTTGTGTGTGTGGTGGGCCGCAGCAGGCCTTCGGCATTCACGACCCGGCGCACAAATGTGAACGACGTCCGAATCGCCCGTTCAGCGGTGGCACTCAACACGCCATCCACGCGCGACCCAAACGCGCGCGGTGCCCGGTACGTGCCCGTCACCCGATATTCACTGAAGGCGATTCCGCGGCCATCACGATCCGGATCCTCGGGATCGTTGCGTGACCCCAGACTGACGCGTGCGAACAACGTCGCCGACCGGTTCGTGCCGAACAGGTTGCGGCGTCCCAGTTCCACAAACCCGCGCGGCGCGAACCGGAACGCATCCTCCGACCCGCCACCCACGGCGGTACGCAGACGGCGGCCGAACTCCAATCCGCCACCGTATCCGACGGTCGTCGCCGGCGCCTCTTCGACCTGCACGATCACATCCACGTGCCCACGTTCGCGCCCGTAGCCGGCCTCGGTAATCGTGATGCGCCGAAACGTGGCCAGGTCGGCCAGACGACGTTGACTCTCCAGCCGTGCGCCCTGCCCGTACGGCTCACCGGGGCGCAGCACCACCTCTGACAGAATCGTCTCGGTGCTGACGCGCCGGTTTCCAATCACGATCAGATGGTCCACCATGGTCTGGGGTCCTTCGACGATCTCGAACGTGATGTCGAACGGCGCCTGCGCCGCCTGGCGTGCCGACACGACCACCGACTGAAACCCTCGATCCAGGTACAGCTGCATGATCGCCTGCCGATCCTCGCGCACCTGCGCATCCCGCAGTGGTTGTCCACTCTGTGACCGGACCACACGGCGCACCGCCTCCTCGGTGATCTGCTGCGCTCCGGTGATGGTCACCGAAGACACGACCCGCAGCGGCCCTTCCACGATCGTGATCGCGACCGCGACACGCCCGTCCGGCCCTGGCAGGGCCTCCGCCGTGTACTGAATGGTCGCGTTGAATCCGGAGAACGCATACGCCTGCAACACGGCCCCAAGCCGCGATTCCACCAGCGCCTCTACAAACACGTCACCGTCGGACACCGCGAGCAGCGTGCGAATGTCGCGTTCGTCGAAATGGCGCTGGCCGGTCACACTGATCGAGTGCAGCCGGTACCGCAGCCCTCGACGGACCGTGAACGTCACCACCATCCGCTCCCCATCGGGGTCTTCGACGCGGCGCTGTTCCACCGACGCCTGCCAGTACCCGTCACGCTGCAACGCCTGACGAATGCGGAACGCCGAATCCTCGAGCAGGTCTTCATCGGCGGAGTTTTCACGCCGGATCGGGATCCACTCGTCCTGCCCGCCTGGTGGCAGCGGATCCCCGGCCACGACAATCTCCACGAGGGGACCGGTGTCAATGGTGACGGTCACGTCGACGCGATCGTCGCCCACCGGTGTGACGAAATGGCTGGCGGCAGCTTCGTAGTACCGCAGTCCGCGCAGGCGTTCCGCCACCCGACGAAGCGCGTCTTCTGTGGCGAGCTGTCGGTACGGCGCTCCGGGTGAGAGACCCACCGAGGTCGTGACCTCGGCGCGCGTCAGCGGATGGACACCCACAGTGCGTACCGTGCCGATTTGCAGTCGTGGTCCGGCCTCCACGGTCATGACCAGTGTCGACCGATGCACGTCGTGCGTCTGTTCCAGCGACGGCGTCACGGTCGGACGTGAGAATCCTTCGTCCAGCAGGAGACGAATCACCGCCTCCCGCGCCGCATCCAGACGGGCCACCGAGGCACGACCGCCAAACTGCTCCAGGACACCACGTTCGAGCGCACGGCGATCCAGACCGAGGCTGCCCCGGAATTCGATGCGGTCGATCGGATGGAGCGGGGTGAGCGCGACGACCACCCGCACACCGTCGGCGTCCGGCGTCGCGATCACTTCGACATCCTCATACAGCCCAAGGCTGAACAGGTGGGCCACACTCTCGCGAATGCTGCCGGCGTCAAGAGGGGCACCGAGGCGCACCTCCAGCAGGGCCCGCACCATGGGATCATCATCCGACCGGCCCTCGACCTCGATCTCGATGGCCGTCACCGTCCGGCCAAGCAGAGCGGCGACACCGCCGGGCGGCTGGGCGGACGCCGGCACCAGCCCTCCCCACCAGAGACTCAGGCCGCACGCAAGCAGGAGGAGACGACGCATCAGAACCGGTACCTCACCCGGAAATCGAGGGCGAACGTGCCGTCCTGATTGCGCGACAGCACCCAGGACATGCGTTCGTTTTGCGCGTACTCGAGCAACAGCAATTCGTAGTCCAGGCTCGTGGAGTTGTCCAGCGACCGCGAATACGTCAGGAACACCCGGTTCGAGATCTTCTTACCCACCGTGATGCGGGCGTTCGGCAACTCCTGCAGGGCCTGATCCGCACTAAGCAACGGCGTCACCGTGAAGGTGTCGACGTTGAATGTGCGTTCGACCACACGCCCCACCTCTGAGGTGATCGGGCTGGTCACCAGTTGGGCGAGCAGGGATGACATGAGCTGGTTCTGGACCTCCTGCGGCGACCCGATCGCGCGCAGTTCCATTTGCTGCAGATCGGGACTCTGTCCGAGCATCAGCGACAACACCGCCATCTGGGTCAGCGGCGGGTCGGAGCTCAGGTCATAGGAAAACCGCGCCATGGTCCCGGTGAAGCGCAGGTCAATGCGGTACTCCTGCGAGGGCTGACGAATCTGCGTGCGTGCCTCGATATCGAAGAACGGCTCGATGGCGTTCGGATTGGTGAAGTCCACGTACCCATCAATCGTGTAGCGATTGCCGAGGAACTCCGTCTCCCCGCGATCGATGTCCACACGCCCGGCCAGTTGCGGCTCAGCCAGCGTGCCCGTGAATCGCAGGTCCGGCGACACCATAATCGTGGCGTCGGCATCGTCGATCACCGTGAGTCGCTGACCGACCAGGTCGACGGCGAACCTCAACGGCAGATCGATCGGCGCGGTCGGGGCCATCGTGACACCGTCCCCACCGGCGGCGGCCAGCCCGAGCAACCCGACATTGCCCGAGAGCCGGCGTGTGTATCGCGCCTGACGCACGGTCACACGGCCTGAGAGCAGCGCATCGTCCACCTGACCCGTCACGGCGAGGTCGGCATCCACGATGGAGCGGAAACCTTCCGGAAAACGCAAGTCGAGACCATCGCCGCGGGCAGTGAGATTGAGTTCTCCCGGCAGGAACCCGTCAAGGCCGATCGTGCCGCCAAACTGAATGTCGCCGGAGCCGCTGCGGCCACCTGTGCCCATCCTCGCACTCAGACCGTCGAGGCGAAGACCCGTGGCGTCAAACACGACTCGGCCACTGATGGCATCGAGACTGTGCGGGAACGAGTAGTGTCGCAGCCGCCCATCGGTGATCGTCGCCTGCCCGCCGTACGTGGGCGTCGTCAGTGTGCCGCCAATCCTGGCCGAGATTGTCGTGTTGCCCGAGGCACGCACATCCTGGATGACGCCCTGCAGGATGGCCAGGTTGGTGGTGCCCTCGATCGACACATCCAGCGCTTCGGTCGCACGGCTCACGGTGCCGCCCAGTGTCAGGCTCGTCGCCTCTCCCGTCAACCGGAACGCGCGGATGGAGAGCACGTCGTCGAGAAACGACAGGCGCAGCGGCGTGCGCGCGCCGTCGGCGCCAATCGGGTTGGTCAGGGTGAAGTCGAGCAGGTTCAGGTCCGCCTTGTCGATGGTGAGATCCACCCCGAGCCGGGACAGATTGGACAACTCACCACTCAGGCGCACCGCGCCACTCACGACGGCGCGCGTGTATGGCGACAGGCCGGGCGCCGCAAAACGCAGGAAGGGGTCGACGGAGGTCTCTGAAAAGCGCAGGGTGGCTTCGGTGTCGTAGGTGTCATTGAGTGCCACCTGGCCAGACCCGGAAATCGACAGACGGTCGGACGCCACGTCCAGGCGATCGATCATCATGAGTTCGTCAGTCACCACCATGTGGGCAGTGGCTTGGCCGATCCCCTCATCGCCCCAGAAGAGGTCCACGATGCGACCGTCCCACTCGTAGCGTGGTCGTTCATTGCTGCCGCTCCCGAACATGCGGAAGGACAACAGACCGGTCAGATCGGCATCAGGCACCGTGAAACTCACGAGTGACTCCACCGGAATCCGCTCACCATCAAGCGTGAAGGAATAGGTGCCGAAGCCGTTGTTCTGCGGCGACGGCCATCCCGTATACGCCGCACCACTGATGACGCCGGTGCTCTTGGTCACCTCGATGGCGTCGAGGCGCATGCCCACCCGTTCAAACGACGCACGTGCCGTGAACGCGTCAAACGTCTCCTCCCACGCGGTGCCCGGCGACACCCGCATCAGGCCGAATCCTTCGGGGCCTTCGTAGTCGCCGTACAACCGGAGGTCCGCAAACGCGGTGCCGGTGACGGGCCAGTCGTCGAGCAAAAACGCGTGGCGAAAATCCACGAGCGGCCAATCGTCGATGCGGATGCGCGCGTCGAATTGTTCGCCGCCGTCGGCACGGGGATACCCCAGCGAGTATCGGCCGTTGGCGACCATGCGCGCCACGCCCTCGGCATCACGCTCGCCGACGAGGCTGTTCGACACGGTGACGTAGCTGTTTTGGATCACCAGATCCGCACGCGCTCGCCCCCACACGACATCCCACGCACGAATACCGTCGCCGATGAAGTGGCCTTCGATATGCGGCGTGGCAAACCACTGCGTCAGCACGCCGTCGAAGACGCCTCGACCGCCGACGTCGACCGCGCCGGTCTTCGACCCGAAGGCGGTGAGCACGCCGGCGAGCAGACGGTCAGTCGCCAGCCAATCCGTGCTGACCACACGAAACGGAATCTCAGCGTTGTCACGCCATCCGGTGATGCCGCTGAAACTGAGATGGGTCTCCGGCGTCGCCGCCCAGGACTCCTCAAACGTCACCTGCGTCGGCGTCATGCGGTACGTGACCACCCCGCCGACCGCCTGGGGTTCCAGCACGCGGTCCTTAAGGAACGGCACTTCCTGCGGCGCATACACCGCCACCGCCGGCAGTTCGGCATCAGCCAGTGCGCGGTCGTCTGCCGGCATCGCCCGCAGCACCCCTTCACCCGCCATGTCGGCGAAGCGTCCACTCGGCCACTGCATCGCGTGCCAGCCGTTGGCGCGGCTCGCCAGCGCAATGCCTTCCCACCCCCACACACGACCGAACGCGATCAGATCCACACCGCGATACGTCATCGAGAGGTCTGCAATGCTTTGGCGCCCGGCGCCGGAATCGAGCGCGTACGCCAGTCGCATCGAGCCGCCGTAAAACGTGCTCTCGGTGCCAACGACTTCCAAACGGTTGGGCACCCAGACCATGCGCCCAGACAAATTCGGAAAGTCCAACCCGCTCACCCGCAACACGTTGGATGTGAACGTGCCGTGCACCTCGTAGGCGCCATTCTGCAACTTGGTGTACGTGCCCTGGAACGCACCACGGCCACTGGCCGTGAAGTCCTGCCCGAAAAAGAAGATCTCCTTGAGGCGGGCGACATCCAGATCGCTCTCGATCGCAAACTCCTGGACCGGCCACTGATCCACGTTGACGGTCCCCTGCAGGCGCGACCGGGAACCGTCCGCGATCACATCCATCTGATGCACACGGAGCACACCACCGTCGATGGTCAGCCTGGTGGACATCGCGCCGAGTGTCATCGGCTCGTAGTTCATGATGTTGACCACGCCGCCGTTGAACCCGATCGTGGCCACGTAGGCCCCGAGGTTGCGCGCGCGCACCACGTTGATGTGGAGGTTCTCCGTGGTGATATCCCACGGTTGGTAATGGTCGATATACCGGAAGCGGCCATCGCGGCCGAACACAAAATTCACGGTGGTCGAGACCAGACCAGGCGTATCCGAGCGAGTGCGCGGCATGATCCGGGGCAGGCTGTGGACGTTGCCCTCCCAGCTTTCGATCTGGATGGACCATCCGTCCATCTCGATCTCAAGAATCAGATCCCGGCGGAACAGCGACCACCAGGGAATTGAGACCAGCAGGCGGTCCGCCGTCAGAAACGGCTCGGCGTCCGGCGTCTTCCCTTCGATGCGCACATCCTCAAGCACGAAGCGGCCCGACCACAACTCCGCGTGGACGGCACCGATGTGCATCGGACGTTCGAGGTAGTCGGAACCAAACACTTCCGCGCGCACGCGCAACTGCGGACCGAGATCGATGGTGACCATCGACACCACAATGGCCGCCACCGCGGCGGCCACCAGGTACACGGTACGCCGCGTCCATCGTCGGAATCCCCACCACCGGCCACCCGGCGACGGGGCCGAGACAGTCTCGGCCGGGGGCGCCGACGCGGGAACCTCGTGACTCACATCTTCACTTTACTCAATCACCATGAGCAGACGCCCGGCTTCGACCGTCACGCCTTCGATGACCGCAATCTCGGTGACACGCCCGGCCTTCGGGGCCCCGAGTTCGTTTTCCATCTTCATGGCTTCCACCACGACCAACCCCTGGCGATGGCCAACCTCGTCACCGACAGCCACCAGCACACGAAGGACGCGCCCGGGCATCGGGGCGATCACCCGCTGCGCACCGGCGCCAGACGGTCCGCCGACCCCGCGACGACCGTGCCGCTGCCCGTCCACCACCACGGCCACGTCGACGTGGGGCAACTGAATCAGCCACTCCCCCCCGGTCTGCGGTGTGGCGGCGGCTTCCAGCGAGCGACCATCTTCAAAAACCAGTGACAGCCCGACATCGGTCTGCTGCACATCCACCGTGTGCGGCTCGCCATCAACCGCGATCTGAAAGCGCCCATCCGGGCTGCGCTCCACCTGCACGGTGCGCGTCTGGCCGTCGAGTTCGACGTCGAGTCTCATCGGCAGCCCTCCGTTCGGGCCGTGCGACGCCACACGCTGGTGTCGCCAGCGGCGGCACCGGCACCGGACGCCTGATTGGCCCGAAACCACGCAGCCACGGCGGCAATGATCACGGCATCCTGACCATCTTCGGTGGACGCCTTCACAAACGGCTGCCCCTTGCGCGTGGCCAGCAACCCGTCCAGGTACGTGGTGTCAAAGTCGCCGGCACTGAACTCAGGCTGCGCCACCAACCAACGAAAGAACGGCAACGTGGTGCGCACACCGGCGACACGGTACTCATCGAGCACCCGGCGCAGTCGGGCGATCGCCTGCGGCCGATCTTCACCCCAGACCACCAGTTTGGAAATCATCGAGTCGTAAAACAACGGAATCTCGAACCCGGCAGAGACGCCACGATCGTCGCGCACGCCTGGACCACCCGGCACACTCAAGGCGCGCACCAGTCCCGGCGAGGGCATGAACCCCTGGTCGGGGTCCTCCGCATAGATGCGACACTCAATCGCGTGACCACGCGGTGTCAACGCCTGCACCGGATCAATGGTCAGCGGTTCACCCATCGCGACACGAAGCTGCCAGTGCACCAGATCGATGCCGGTGACCAGTTCCGTGACCGGGTGTTCCACCTGCAGGCGGGTGTTCATTTCGAGGAAGTAGAACTGCCCGTCTTCGTCGAGCAGGAACTCGATGGTCCCGGCGTTGGTGTAGCCGACGGTGCGGGCCACAGCCGCCGCACACTCGGCCATCGCGGTGCGGGTGGCCGAATCCAGTGCGAGCGAGGGTGATTCTTCCACCACCTTCTGGTGTCGCCGCTGAATCGAACACTCCCGCTCGACAAATGGAATCACCGTACCGGCGTGATCACCCATCAACTGCACTTCGATATGCCGGGGCTTCAGGATCTTGCGCTCGAGATACACCGCGGAGTCCCCGAACGCTGATCCGGCCTCCGACCGTGCGGTGCGGACGGCCGCGAGCAAATCCGCCGGTGCCGCCACCGTGCGCATGCCCTTGCCGCCACCACCTGACACGGCCTTGACGATCAGCGGATATCCGATCGCTTGTGCCGCCGCGACGATTTCCTCATCCGACGCATCGGCGGCAAACGGCGACTCGGTGCCAGGCACGACGGGAACGCCCGCGGCCATCGCGACCTGCCGCGCGCCGGTCTTGCTGCCCATGCGCCGAATGGCGTCAGGCGACGGCCCCACAAACGTGAGCCCCGCATCCACACACGCCTGCGCGAACTCCTCATTCTCGGCGAGAAAGCCGTACCCCGGGTGCACGAGTGTGGCGCCGCTCTTGCGGGCCACGTCGATCAGCTTGTCGATGCACAGATAACTCTCGTTGGCCGGCCCGGCCCCGATCCGGTACGCCTCGTCGGCGCGCCGCACGTGCAGCGCCGTGCGGTCGGGGTCCGAGTACACCGCAACCGAGCCCAGCCCCATTTCCCGGCAGGCCCGAATGACGCGAACAGCAATTTCGCCGCGATTGGCGATGAGAACTTTTGGCACCACGCTCACAGGGGAATATTGCCGTGTTTTTTCGGCGGGTTTTTGTCGCGTTTGGTCTCACAACTGCCGAGGGCGGCAATCAGGCGCGCGCGTGTGGTGCGGGGCAGGATGACTTCATCGATGAAACCACGCGAGGCCGCGACAAACGGATTGGCCAGTTTTTCGCGGAACTCGGCCACCAGCTCGGCCCGCCGTGCGACGGGGTCCTCAGCGGTCTGCAGTTCGCGTCGGAACAACACATTCACCGCGCCTTCCGGCCCCATCACGGCGATCTCGGCCGTCGGGAACGCAAAATTGAAGTCGGTGCGGATGTGTTTGCTGGCCATCACGCAGTACGCGCCGCCGTAGGCCTTGCGCGTGATGACGGTGATCTTCGGCACCGTCGCTTCCGCGTACGCATACAGCAGCTTTGCCCCGGCGCGAATGATGCCGGCGTGTTCCTGTTGCACGCCGGGCAGAAAGCCCGGCACATCCTCAAAGGTGATCAAGGGAATATTAAACGCGTCGCAGAAGCGCACAAACCGCGCGCCTTTCACGGACGCGTTGATGTCGAGGCAGCCCGCCAGCACCTTCGGCTGATTCGCCACGATGCCCACCGACCGGCCGCCCAGTCGCGCAAATCCCGTGATGATGTTCTGCGCGTAGTGCTGGTGCACTTCAAGAAACGCCGCGTCATCGACCACGAGCTGAATGAGGTCGTGCATGTCATACGGCTGGTTGGGCTGCTCAGGCACCACGGTATCGAGCGCGTCGTCTTCACGATCCACCGGATCACTGGTGGCCACACGAGGCGGATCATCCAGGTTGTTCGACGGCAGGTAGCCCAGCAGTTCGCGAATCAGCAGGATGCATTCGCGGTCCGAGGGGACGGCAAAATGCGCGACACCGCTCGTGGCGTTGTGCGTCATCGCCCCGCCGAGCTCTTCCTTCGTCACGTCTTCGTGCGTCACCGTCTTGATGACATCCGGCCCGGTCACGAACATATAGCTCGTGCCTTCCACCATGATGTTGAAGTCGGTGATGGCCGGTGAATATACGGCGCCACCGGCACACGGCCCCATGATGGCGGAGATCTGCGGGATCACGCCGGACGCCAGCGTGTTGCGCAGAAAGATGTCGGCGTACCCGGCCAGCGACAACACGCCTTCCTGAATGCGCGCGCCGCCGGAGTCATTCAGCCCGACGACCGGCGCGCCCATCTTCATCGCCAGGTCCATCACCTTGACGATCTTCGCGGCATTGGTTTCGGAGAGCGAACCGCCGAACACGGTGAAGTCCTGCGCAAACGCAAAGACCGACCGGCCATCCACCAGGCCCTGTCCCGCGACCACGCCGTCCCCGGGCACCAGTTCCTTCTCCATGCCGAAGTCACGGCACCGGTGCGTCACCAGTTTGTCGAACTCGTCGAACGTGCCGGCATCAAACAGCAGGTCGATGCGTTCGCGCGCCGTCAATTTTCCGGCGTCGCGCTGCTTTTTCAGCCGGTCTTCGCCGCCACCGAGTTCGGCCCGCCGCTCAAGCTCGGCGAGTTGTTCCTGCGGCGTCGACATTATTTGCCCGCCTGCGCCTTCGCCCAGTCTGCCAGAAACTTCTCAAGGCCAATATCGGTCAGGGGATGTTTGAAGCACGCCTCAATCACCGACGACGGACACGTGCAGACATCCGCGCCCATGCGCGCCGCTTCCACGATGTGCATCGGGCCACGGACACTGGCGACCAGAATTTCCGTGGTGAACGGGTAGCTGTCGAAAATTTCGACGATCTGCCGGATCAACCCCATGCCGTCCGAGGCGATGTCATCCAGGCGTCCGACAAACGGACTGACATACGCCGCGCCGACCTTGGCGGCCAGCAGGGCCTGGGCGGCGCTGAAGATAAGGGTCACGTTCACGCGTGTGCCCTCATCAGCGAGGATCTTGGTGGCACGTACGCCATCGCGCGTGAACGGCACCTTCACGACCACATGAGGATCGATGGTGGCGAGCTCACGGCCCTCCTTCACCATGCCTTCCCAGTCGGTGGCGACCACTTCAGCACTGACCGGGCCCTGCACCACGTCACAGATGGACTTGATGATCGCGCGCGGGTCGCCGCCTTCCTTTGCCATGAGCGACGGGTTGGTCGTGACACCATCCACGAGGCCGAGCGGCATCATGGCCTGGATTTCCTTGAGGTTGCCGGTATCGAGAAACAGTTTCATTGGAGCACCACGGAGTTGGTCAAGGCGCCGACGCCTTCGATGGACACGGTGACGGAATCGCCCGGCACAATCGGGCCGATGCCGGACGGAGTGCCGGTGGAGATGATGTCCCCCGGCAGCAACGTCATGATGGAGGTGATGAAGGTGATGAGTTCGGGGATGGTAAAGATCAGCTCCCGCGTGCGTGAATCCTGCCGCAGGTGACCGTTCACGTAGCCGCGCACGGCGAGGTCACGACCGTCAAGACCGGTCGCGATGCAGGGGCCGATCGGCGCAAAGGTGTCGAACCCCTTGCAGCGGGTGTACTGCCCGTCCTTGTTCTGCAAATCGCGCGCCGTCACGTCGTTCACGGCGATGAGCCCGAGCACGTGGTCGTAGGCCTTGTCGAGGGGCACCCGGTGCGCGCGCGTGCCAATAACCAGACCGAGTTCCGCTTCGTGGTCGATACGCCCGGCCCACGCCGGGGCCTGAATCGCCTCCCCCGGACCGATCACCGTCGTCGATGGCTTGATGAAGAGCAGGGGCTCTGCCGGCAGCGGCTTGTTCTGTTCTGCCGCGTGGTCCTTGTAGTTCAGCCCGACGCAGACAATCTTTGAAGGCTGCACCGGCGCGAGCAGACGATGGCCCGTCGAGGCGATCTCGGCACCCAGGCTCCACGTGCCGAACACATCCCCATCCACCAGACGCCACTGGCCGTCCCGTTCCCCGGCGTAGCGTGGCTGCCCCTCGTACTCGATTCGATACAGTCGTGTCATGCGAGTCTGCTCTTTCGTTTTTATCGTCCTGTCACCGTGATCATGTTTGACTGGGCGCTGAGATTGCCCGCCCGGTCGATGGCGACCACCACATAGCGATATTCCACGTCCACCTGTGCCGTCAGATCCACGTACCCGACAGAGACCACCGGCGCGGTGGTCAGCGCCTGCAGTGTGGCACCAGCCCCTTCAGCGCGCAACACGTGGTACCCGGCGACGTCCGCAGTGGTGACCGGTGCCCACTCAAGAATCACGCGGCCCGGTTCACTCAACCCACGCAGGTCACCGGGGACCGCCGGCGGGAACGTGTCCACGGGTGTTGTGCAGACCGGTCCCGCAGGGGCACTTTCGGTCGTGACCGGACCCGCCACCAACACCTGCCGCACCGTGAAACAGCGCCCCTGGCCAAACACCACCGGCTCGGACCACGAGGCCGCCGTAATGGGTGCCGCCTGCACGGGTGATGCCGCCTCGACACCATCCGCCGACGAGGCGTACACCCGCACGCGGGCGCCGACCGGCGCGGTCCACGTCAGTGTCAGTGTGGTCTCGGTGTAGGCCAGTATCGGGTCGGTCGGCGCGACCGGTGCGCCGCCCAACGGCACAGGGACCACCATGGAGGTCGCGCCGGCGCGCCCCTGCGCCGACACACCCACGGCCACGTAGTATCGCGTCGGCAACACAATCGGCGTGAACGGCACGGCCACCCCGGTGGGGGGCAACGGCAGGGCGAAGGGACGCCGGGCCGCGACGGCTGTCTGTTGCTCGCGCGTCAAACTCAAGGGGCGCACATCAAGTCCCTGAAGCGATTCCGACCAGACGGCCCGTTCACCGGGGGCTGGTCGCGAATCAACCGGCGCAGACGGGTCAGACACCACCGGCGGCGGCACGGACGCATCGGGCGCCGGGCGCACCTCGATCGACCCCACCAGAAACTCCCGATCGAGCAACTGCGTGATCACCGGCGCGACCGAGCCGTACCCCAGCGAGCGTGCGTAGATGTCCACACGCGATAACGACAACGGAGAAGTCGGGTCCTGATTCACCGACGGCACGACAAGACTCACCACAACGCGGTCGGACACACGACGCGCCGTCACCTCGGTGGGTGGGGCGGGCAGGGGGCGCAACGGCGGCAGCGGCGGCCCCTTCTGACCACAGGCGGCCAGGACCGCGAGCACGGCAATCGCACACAGACGTTTCACAGGATGTACCGGGACAAATCGTCGCTCTTGGCAATATCAGCCAACATGCGGTCCATATACGCCGGGTCGATGGTGATGGACTGCCCGTCCAGGTCAGGCGCGTGAAACGAGACCTCGTCGAGCAGGCGTTCCATCACGGTGTGCAGCCGACGGGCACCGATGTTCTCAGTGCGGTCGTTGACCAGCGTGGCCAGTTCGGCAATCCGCACGATCGCCTCCGGCGTGAACTCCAGCGTCACCCCTTCAGTCCCCATCAGCGCGACGTACTGGGTGATCAACGCGGTGCGGGGCTCCGTCAGAATCCGCACAAATTCATCACGACCCAGCGCCTCCAGTTCGACGCGAATGGGAAAGCGGCCCTGCAGCTCGGGAATCAGATCCGACGGCTTCGACACGTGGAACGCCCCGGCGGCGATGAACAACACGTGGTCGGTCTTCACCATCCCGTGTTTCGTATTCACGGTCGTGCCCTCGACGATGGGCAGAATGTCGCGCTGCACACCTTCACGACTGACATCGGGACCGTGGCCGCCTTCCTTGCCGGCAATTTTGTCGATCTCGTCCAGAAAGATGATCCCGGAATTTTCGACGCGATCGATCGCGGCCTTGGCCACCCCGTCCATGTCGATCAGCTTCTGTGATTCCTCGACGACCAGCATCTCGCGTGCTTCCGAGACGGGCACCGACCGACGTCGTGTGCGTCCTTGAAACATCCCGGGCATCATGTCGCGCAGATTGACGCCGATTTCCTCCACTGAGGAGCCGGCAATCACTTCAAACGACGGCATCGACTTCTGCGGCACGTCGAGTTCCACCACACGCGTCTCAAACTTGCCCGCGCGCAGTTGCTCGCGCAGTTTCTCGCGTGTGGAGGTGGCGTGATCCTGCGCCAGTTGCGCGTCGGTGGACCCGGGGCCAAATCCGGAGGTGGTCGGCGGCGGGGGCGGCAGCAACAGATCCAGCAGTCGTTCTTCAGCCGCCGTCGCCGCGCGTTCGCGCACTTCGGTTTCGCGTTCTTCGCGCACCATCTTGACCGCGATCTCGACCAGGTCCCGCACCATCGACTCGACATCGCGGCCGACATACCCGACCTCGGTGAACTTCGAGGCCTCGATCTTGAGAAACGGCGACTGCGCGAGACGCGCGAGGCGACGGGCGATCTCGGTCTTGCCCACGCCCGTGGGACCGATCATCAGGATGTTCTTCGGGGCCACATCCTCGGCCATCTCCTGCGGCAGGCGCTGCCGCCGATACCGGTTGCGCAGCGCAATCGCCACGGCGCGTTTCGCCTTGGCCTGACCCACCACGTGTTTGTCGAGTTCGGCCACGATTTCGCGCGGCGTCAGGTTGTTCATCAGAGTGTTTCCACCGTCAGGCGTGTGTTGGTGTACACGCAGATGTCTGCGGCAATGCCCATCGCGTGTTCCACAACCTCCCGTGCGGGCAGGGAGGAGTGCCGTACCAGCGCGCGAGCCGCCGCCATCGCGAAGGCGCCGCCCGAACCAATGCCCATGATCCCGTCGTCAGGTTCAATCAAATCGCCGGTGCCCGAGAGCAGATACATGCCCTCCTGGTCGGCCACAAGCAGCATGGCTTCCAGACGTCGCAACATGCGGTCGGTCCGCCAGTCCTTGGCCAACTCGACGGCGGCGCGCTCCAGATTGCCGCGGTGGGCCTCGAGCTTGGATTCAAACCGCCCGTAGAGCGCGAACCCGTCGGCGGCCGAGCCGGCGAAGCCTGCCAACACGCGATCCTGGTAGAGTCGGCGCACTTTGCGGGCGCCGTGTTTGACGACCGTTTGTCCCAGCGTGACCTGGCCGTCGCTGGCCATCACGACCTGACCCTGGTGGCGAACGGCGAGCACAGTCGTGGCGTGGGTCTCAGACATCGACAAGCTTGGATCGTATACGAAAGAGGCCACCGGTCGGCCCCCTGATGAGGACAGTGCCCAGAAAACAGCCGCCAGGAGTCCCCCAATTGCGGCGCAGGCCGTCTGGCAGTATTGTTGCAATACCACGCAGCGAGAAGCCCTGACCAAGGGCCATGAAGGAGACTCTGATCATGACCAGTTATTCCCGCTCGCTCATCGTGCTTTCGGTCGCCGCGGCGTTGGCCGTTCCGGCCACCGTGGCGGCTCAAACCGCCATTCCGCGCACCAGCGGCGGTTCGTCGTCTTCCGGGTCGTCAGGCGGCGGGACCTCGTCCGGCGGTGGAGGCGGTGATTCGACATCTTCGAGCAGTTCGTCCCGTGAGCCATCGCGGGTCAGCCTGCCGCCGTCGCCATCGACGGATTCCCGTCAGCGTTCGGGTTCCGCGACGTCCAGCAGCGACGCGCCGAGTCGGCCTTCCTCGACAATGACGGGTCGCCCCTTGGGCTCCAGCGACCGCACGTCCGGCACCAGCGGAGGCGGCGATTACATCGGCATGGGTAGCTCTCGCACGGGATCGGCGATCACCCGCGGCTCCGCACCGACGGCCGCCACTGGCGGCAGTATCTCCACCTACGGCGGCTCGCGCGCCCGCGGCGACCGACCGGTGACCGGCGCGGCGACGGAGCGCCCGGAGGGGTTGGCTCCGGGCTACAACCTGTACGTCCCGATCGACAACTTCGGCCCCTGGGGTCGGTGGTATCCCTGGTACTACGGCGGGTATGGCTATGGGTACGTGTCGTACGACCCGTGGCGATACGGCGTCTCACGGTATTCGATCTACCGGTACGGCTCCTGGTACGACCCCTACGACCCGTGGTGCTACAACGTCGGGTACTGGCGCTGTGATGGAACCGCAGGCTACGGCGCCACCACCTCAGCGCCCGAGGACGAGGGGGATGTGCCGATGGCCTCCGTCCGCCTCCGTGTCTCACCGGCGTCGGCGCAGGTGTACCTCAATGGCGCGCTTGTCGGCATCGTCAGCGACTTCAGCGGTCTCTCCAACCACCTCGAGGTGCCTATCAGCGCAGCCCTGATTGAAATCAAGGCTGACGGCTACCAGACGTTCGTTCCGGAAGTGGAAATCACGGCGGGGCGCACAACCACGGTGCGTGGATCGCTCAAGAAGCAGTGAGCCCATCGCGGCAGCTGTCGGTCGTCGCGGGCATCTCGTTCGCGTATGACCTCGCCATCGGCCTTGCGCTGCTCGTGGCGACCGACCGCTTCGCCGCTCTCTTCGGGGTTCCGGTTCCGGAACCCCGTCTTTTTGTCACCATCTGCGGCCTGCTCCTGGTCTGTGTCGGCCTGGGCTACCTGCAACCCATGCGGGACCCGGAGCGGCATCGGGCGTATCTGTGGGTGTTTGGCCCTGTGCTGAAGGGCCTGGGCGCGACCGTCTTCATCGCCGAGCACGTCTGGAACGCTGGCCCGGCCTCGTATCTGTTATTCGCAGCGACGGATGGCACGCTGGCGCTCGTCACGCTGGTGCTGCTGCTGCGGAAGCGTTTCGGGTAGGGTTTTCGACGCGCCCTTTTCGTTCGAAAACCCTACCCGAAACCCTCTTCCGGATCGGCGTTACTTCGACAGGGCGTCGGTGGGCGCAGCCAGTAACAGGCGTCGCTCGATTTCGAATTCACCAAACGGCACCATCTTGCCGCCACGCTTGAGAAACAGCTTGGCGGTCACGTCCCTGAACGCCGGGTGATTAAAGAGTTCGGCACGCGCGTCCTGCAGGGTGTAGCCCTGCTTTGAGCGAATCACGACCGGCTCGCTGACGCCGTCCTTGTCGAGTCCGTTACTGCCGCTGCCCACGATCTTGACGATAAAGTCGTCGAGCTCGGTGTTTTCCTCGCCGTCACGGCCGTTGGCCCAGAAGAAGATCGCCAGGTCGACTGACGTCAGTCGATCGCCAGACGTGTTTTTGACCCGGAACGTCACGCTCGGCACGAGTTTATTCAGGCCCTGGTCGGTGAGTCCGGCGTCATAAAAGCCAGACGACATCTCGGCGACCTCAAGCGCGGTGGTCAGATCCACCTGGGCACAGCCCAACGCGCTCAGCGTCAACAGGACCGCGGCGGTGACATGCGCCAGATGCGCGCGAAGACGTTGTGCAGGCTTCAACATTTCGGGGCGATTGTAGATCAGAACTGCGACTCGATGATTCGTTTCTTGACCTCGTCACGCGTGATCTTGCCGGTGTGAAACAGGGCGAGGTCCGCGCCGGTGATCCGCAAAATCAACGTGCGCGAGTCGTCATACAGACTGTTCGGCATCGGATCCTCCTCGCCACGTGCCACCACCGACAACCACTCCGCCTCGGGGACGCCAAGCGATCGTGAATAGTCGAGCATCGCATCGACCAGCTTGTCGCGCACGGCGTTGCGGTAGAACTGATTGGGTTCGGCCAGGAACGGATCGTCCACGATGGGCGATCGCGCCATGGGATCCTCGGGCACCACGCCCGTGCTGCGTGTCGTCGGCGCACCGGTGGCACGACCAGCCACCGTCTGCGGACCGGCCGCGGGAGGGGCCAGCGGCACCATCATCTGGCTGGCGATGACCGCGCTTTCGCGGATGACCGGGATTTCGATGTCAAAGACGACTCCATAGCCGTCGAGCGGAAAACCCTTGGCCTTTGGGCGGCCCATGAACAAGGTGCCGAGCGGCATCGACGTCTGGGCGCGCATCGCGACTTCGGTGGCCCCCTGGCGCACGGCGTTCTCGAGCACGCCTTCCATCAGCTGAAACTGGAACCGACGCTGTTGAATCTGCGCCTCGGCAGACAGCGCGTCTGTGCGCACCTGCTGT
This sequence comes from Vicinamibacterales bacterium, assembly GCA_038319675.1. Lineage (GTDB taxonomy): Bacteria > Acidobacteriota > Vicinamibacteria > Vicinamibacterales > SCN-69-37 > SYFT01. The sequence continues at coordinate 133,384 of JBBQDM010000005.1, read as the reverse complement.
GCCGACACGCCGAGGCCCGCCACGAGCACCCCGCCGATCACCAGGCAACACCACGTCTTATGGGTCGTACTCTTCTGCGTCGTCACTGTTGTCCCCTCGCGCTCTGCTGCGTCACGAGAAAGTTGACTGTTTGCTGGAGGCCGGCAATCTGATCGCGCAGATTGCCCAGCTCGATTTGAGAGGCCTGCCGCTCACGCGCCAGATCGCCCTGCACACGGGTGGCGAACTGTCCCATGAGATCCCACTGCTGTTTGTGCCGGTTGTAGACCAGTTCCTCGGTCTGCTCGAGCAATGCCTGCCGCATCGCCGGGGTGAACCCCGGTGCGGTGCTGGCGACACGCACCACACCACTGGACGCGATCTCGCCCTGGATGAGCGCCCGCACCGCGGCCTCGTCCAACCCCGGCGGTACCACCGACGCCGTTGTCGCAGGTGCCACACTGGTGGCCATCATGACCGGCGCATCGGACGTCGCGTTGGAAGACTCGTTGACCGGCGCGACGGCCGCGGACTGGGTGGGCGGTTCGACCAGCAGCGCGTTGGCGGCAAATCCGCCGGCAGTACCCAGCATGAACATCAACCCCGCCGCGGTCGCCATCGCCCAGGTCGGCACCTGTTGATACCACGGGGCCACCGGTGTCGGTACAAACGGCGTCCAGACCGACTCGTACTCGGGCACGTCCCACGCCAGGAGGTCCTGGCGCACTCGCCTGAAGGCCCGCATCTCAGTGCGACAGTCGCCGCACGTCTCCAGATGCGCCTCCACACCCTGACGGTCCGCCGGAGCGGCCTCGTCATAGAGATAGTCCATCAATCGTTCACGCTGGTCGCACATGCTCGTTTTCCCTCACTCGCGCGTGGGCGCGCGAATTCCCCGCCACTTACCTCGAACTCCCGGCTGAATACGTCGCACGGCGGAGGCTGGCCACCTCTGCCTGCTGTCGTTCCAACCGCCGCCGCAGGACCGTCAGGCCCTGATACAGACGTGTCTTCACGGTGCTGAGTGGACAGTCCAACTGATCCGCAATTTCCTGAAACGTCAGCCCGTGGTATTCCTTCAACATGATGGCGGTCCGTTGTTCTTCGGGCAGTTCCGCCATCGCCAACTGCACGGCCGCCGACATCTCCCGTCGCGCCACCAAATCCTCCACCGACTCGGTCGGTGAGGCCTGCTGGTCGGCCAGGTCGATGGGATCCACCCCTTCCGGCGTCTGCACCACCGGGGCGCGGCGTTCCTTGCGCATCCAGTCGCGGCACAGGTTCAACGTAATCCGGTACAGCCACGACGAAAACTTTGCTTCCCCCTTGAACCCCTTCAGGCCTCGATAGGCCCGCAGGAACGCATCCTGGACGACGTCGCGCGCCTCTTCATCCCGGCCCAGCGTGCGGTAGGCCAGGGCATAAATCGGGCGTTCCCAGCGTTTCACCAACTGGTTGAACGCATCCTGATCTCCGGCGGTCGCTCGCGCGACCAGTTCTTCGTCTGGCGTCATAGCTGGTGCAGGGGGCCCAGTGTCGTCTGAGCGTTAAGACGGCACGGCGTCTCCGGTAGTCTGTACGCGCATCTCGGATGTTACACTGCTGACTTGGCTCCCCCCCGGCGGTCTCGACACCATGAATGACGACCATTTTTTGACGACGGAAGAGGTGCTGGATTATCTGCAGGTCAATCTGCGGACGGTCTATCGCCTCATCAAGGCGGGCAAGATTCCGGCCGTCCGGGTGGGACGACAGTGGCGGTTCCGCAAGCGGGACATTGACGCCTGGCTCGATTCAAGCCGCCAGACCGGCCGAAACGACAAGGACCGCCCGGGCGACCGCCCACGCATTCTGGTGGTCGACGACGAACAAGCCGTCCGGGATCTGCTCGCCAAAACCCTGACCATGGCCGACTACGATGTGGACGCCGCGCCCGACGGCGCCTCCGCCATCGAACGGCTGCGGGCCGTGGAATACGACCTGCTCATCACCGACCTGAAGATGCCCGGCATGGACGGGCTCTCGGTCATCCGGGAAGCCCGGCGCACGGCGCCCGAACTGCCCGTCATCATCATCACCGGCTACTCCACCGAGGCAAGCGCCATCGAGGCGATCAATCTCGGCGTGGCCGGTTATCTGACCAAGCCGTTCCGGCTGCCCCGCATTCTGGCTGCCACCGCCCGTGCGCTCGGTGAGCCGGTTCCGGCCGCCGAAGCGTAGCCTTGATCCAACTCTCCACCCTCACAAAGCGATTCGGCGAACGGGTCCTGCTCGACCAGGTGTCCTGGCAGGTCTCTGACGGCGAACGTGTCGGTCTGTGCGGCCCGAACGGCGCCGGCAAAACCACGCTCCTGCGCATGCTCGCCGGCCTCGACGAGCCGGACGCGGGTGTCATCATCCGGCCGACGGGCCTGACGGTCGGCTACCTGCCGCAGGACGGCCTCGCCCATAGCGGACGCACCTTGGTGGATGAAGTCTCGCAGGCGTTTAAACCCCTGCTCGACGCTCGCGCAGAGATCTCGCGCATCGAACATGCGCTCGCCGACCCGGCCTTGCCGGACGGCGAACACGAGGGCCTCCTCGTGCAATACCACGATCTCTCCGAGTTCTTTCAACACGGCGAGGGTCACAGCATCGACCTGAAGGTCACCCAGGTGCTCGACGGCCTGGGCTTCGCGCGCACCGACTTCCAGAAGCCGGCCGAAGCCTTCTCGGGCGGCTGGCAGATGCGCATCGCGCTGGCCAAGCTGCTGCTGGGTCGACCGGGCCTGTTGTTGCTCGACGAACCCACCAACCACCTCGATCTCGACGCCCGCAACTGGCTCGAGGAATACCTCGTCGCGTATCCCTATCCGGTCATCCTGGTCTCGCACGACCGCTACTTCCTCGATGCGGTCGTCACCAAGATCGCCGACCTGTCGCTCCGCACGCTCACCGACTATGTCGGCACCTACTCCAAGTACCTGGTCGAGTACGACGCGCGCATGGAACGCCTGCGCAAAGCGAAACAGGAGCAGGACGATGAGATCGCGCGCCTGCGGGCGTTCATCGATCGCTTCCGCTACCAGGCCACCAAGGCCGCGCAGGTGCAGAGCCGCATCAAGATGCTCGACAAGGTCGAGATCATCGAGGTGCCGCCCGAACGCAAACGAGTGCACTTCCACTTTCCCACGTGCCCCAAGTCCGGCCGCATGGTGATGGAACTGTCACACGTGCGCAAGGCGTATGGCGATCTCGTGGTGTTCGATGACCTGTCCCTGCACATCGAACGGGGCGACCGCATCGCACTTGTGGCGCCCAATGGCGCAGGCAAATCCACGCTGATGCGGATGTTGTCGGGCGAAGAGGCACCGGATGCGGGCTCACGACGTGAAGGCCATCAGGTCGTGATGCAGTACTTTGCGCAGGACGAGGCCAACCGGCTCGAACCGACCCGCACGGTGTATCAGACACTCGAGAGCGACTCCCCGATCGGCATGGTGCCGATGATTCGCAACATCCTCGGCGGATTCCTGTTTGCCGGTGACGACATTTACAAGAAGGCCGGCGTACTTTCCGGCGGTGAACGCACCCGCCTCGCCGTGGCGCGCATGCTGTTGCGCCCTGCCAACACCCTGCTTCTGGATGAACCGACCAACCACCTCGATCTCGATTCCAAGGACGTGTTGCTCGACGCCCTCGCCGATTTCGGCGGGACGCTGATCTTCGTCTCACACGATCGCTACTTCGTCGATCGACTCGCGACCAAGATCATCGAGGTCGGCCACGGCATCGCGACCGTCTACCCGGGGACCTACGCTGAATACCTGTGGAGCAAGGAGCAGCGGCAGAAACCGGCAGCCGCCCCCACTCCCACCCGCGCCAGCGCCAGCGCACCCGAGCACAAGAGCACCAAAGCACAAGCGCACCAGAGCACGAAAGCACCCGAACACAAGCGCACCAGAGCACCAGAGCACGCATCCGCCAAGACTACGGCGCAGTCCTACGACGACAAAAAACGGGCGGACGCCGAGGCGCGCAAACAGAAACGCGCCGAACAGGAGCGCCAGGCGCGGATTGCCGACCTCGAATCCCGCATCGCCGCCCACGAAACCGAGATCAAGACCCTCGAGGCCCGCATGGCCGAGCCGGGTTTCTACGAAGACCGTGTCGCCGCCGACGTCGCCATTGCCCGCCATCAGGCCTTGATGTGGGAAGTCGGGGACCTCATGAACAGTTGGGAAACACTTACATCTTTGTAAGTTGAGACGCTTTCTGTAATCATTCTCCGACGACAACTTGACCGCCGGGCAAAGCCACTGACAGTTTTGTGACTGTCTCGCGCCCTCTCAATAGGTACGGGCCTTGCCTATGGACAGATGTGTCATTGCAGGGAGTCCCGATGTCCGGTCCGCCGCCAACCAAGCCCACACCTCGCGCCCGCAAGGCGGTGCGCCCTCGGACGAAGGGTGGTGCGGCCGCGTCGGCGATCAATCTGAGTGACCGATTCTTCCGGCACATGGTGCTGAACCTGCGCAATGGCGTCCTGGCGATCGCCAGGGGCGGCCATCTCGCCGCCATGAACGACATCGCCTACCGGGTGCTTGGCCTGCAGGCGCAGGAGACCGACCTGGGGCGACCGTATGCCGAGGTGCTGCACGACTGTCCGGAAATCGTGCGCGTCCTGCAGTCCGCATTTGACTCGTCCGACCTGCCCAACCGCGCTGAGCTGCGTCTGCGCAAGACCGGCCGGGCCATTGGGTACACCATCTCGCACATCCATGATGACGACGGGCAACTGGTGGGGCTCACGCTGTTTTTCAAGGACCTCACCCGCGTGGAACAGCTCGAAGAACGCGAACGCCTCCGCGATCGACTGGCCACATTGGGCGAAATGGCAGCGGCAATTGCGCATGAGGTCAAGAACCCGCTGGCGAGTATCGAGGTCATGGCCGGCGTCCTTCGGCGACAACTCTCCGACCGACCCGAGGCCATGGAAACGCTCGGCGACATCATCAAGGAATCGCGCATGGCCAACGCCATCGTCGTCGAAGTACTCGAGTTCGTGCGACCGATTCGATTGCAGGTGGAACACGTGGCGCTGCACGAGGTGATCCGGGACGCGATCTCCGGGTTGGACGACGGCGCAGCGTCGGTGCATGTCCAGGTGGACGCCGACGTGCCACTGCTGATGGCCGACCCGAACCAGCTGAGGCAGCTGTTCACCAACCTGATCACCAATGCGCTCGAAGCCATGGAAGACACGGCGTGTGAACCGCGTGTGGATATTCGTGCGATGCTTGTCCCAGAGGATGCGGAACCGGCGAGTGCCGGCCAGCCGTTGCCCGCGCAGGTCCGGATCGAAGTCAAAGACAACGGCCCCGGCATTGCGGACGACGACCTGGAGCGCGTCTTCAGCCCCTTCTTCACGACCAAGCCGCAAGGCACCGGTCTCGGCCTCTCAATCGTGCGCAAGGTGGTAGATGCGCACGACGGCATCATCGACACCACTTCAGCGCCCGGGCGCGGCACCACGTTTCGCGTGACCCTGCCGATCACCCCGGCGCCCAGCTACCTCACGGAGCAGACACATGGGACGTATTCTCGTCGTTGACGACCACGATTCATTGCGCAGAGGCCTGGTCAAGGCCCTCAGTAACGCCGGCCACGATGTGGAGGAGGCGGCCAACGGCACCATTGCGATCGAGCGGCTGCAGGACAGTCAGTTTGATGTGGTGCTGACCGATCTCCGCATGGGCGGCGCCGACGGCATGGACGTGCTGCGGACAGCCACAAAGGTGCAGCCGCACGCCGCGGTGATTCTGATGACGGCCTTTGGTTCGATCCATACCGCCGTCGAAGCGATGAAGATCGGCGCGGTGGACTTCGTGCAGAAGCCCTTCGAAATCGAAGAGATGGAGCTGAAGATCGACAGGGCGATTGAGCTGCGCCATCTCAAACACCAGGTGGAATACCTCCGGGACGCACAGCACGAACACTATGACTTCGACCGCATTGTCGGCGCCAGCGGCGCCCTGCGGTCGGTGCTGGCCATCGTCTCGAAAGTGGCGCGCAGCAACTCGACAGTGATGATCAAGGGCGAGACCGGCACCGGCAAGGAGCTGATTGCCGGGGCGATTCACCACAACTCGCTGCGGGCGAGCAAGGCGTTTGTGAAGGTGAACTGCGCGGCGCTGCAGGAGAACCTGCTGGAATCCGAACTGTTCGGCCATGAAAAGGGCGCGTTCACCAGCGCGGACAAACAGCGCATCGGCCGCTTTGAACAGGCGGACGGTGGCACCCTGTTCCTGGATGAAGTGGGCGACATGAGCCCGAGCACCCAGGCCAAGATCCTGCGTGTCCTGCAGGAGCACGAATTCGAGCGCCTCGGCGGCACCCGGACGTTGCGCGTGGATGTGCGGATCATCACGGCCTCCAACCGCAACCTGGCCACGATGGTGCAGGAGGGACGCTTTCGCGAGGATCTGTTCTACCGACTCAACGTCGTATCGGTCGAGATGCCGCCCCTGCGCGATCGCAAGGACGACATCCCGGCATTGTCGACCTTCTTCATCAAACGGTTCTCGAACGAACTCAAGAAGCGGGTGGACCAGATTGACGCCAACGCCCTCAAGGCAATGATGCGGCATCACTGGCCGGGCAATATCCGTGAACTGGAAAACGTCATCGAGCGCGCGGTGCTGCTGACCGACGGCAACACCATCACACTCGGCGATCTGCAGATTGGCGAAGCGACCGCCACGCACGGAGGGGAGCCCACCAGCGTGGTGAAGATCCCGCCGACCGGCATCCCGCTTGAGGAAATCGAACGGCAGGCGGTCGTCGAAGCGCTGAAAATGTCGAACTGGATTCAAAAGGATGCGGCGGACCTGCTGGGAATCAGCCCGCGCGTCATGAACTACAAGATCAAGATTCTGAATATCGAACTGCCGCGCGGCCGACGCACACTGTCGGACGTCGTCGCGCAGTAGCCCCTACTTGGCGCGAGGGTGCGCGTTGCGGTAGACCTCGAGCAAGCGACCGAGATCGAGGTGGGTATACCGCTGCGTGGTGCTGAGCGTCGAGTGGCCGAGCAGTTCCTGAATCGCGCGCAGGTCGGCGCCCGCCTGCAACAAGTGCGTCGCGAAGGTGTGACGCAGAGCGTGCGGACTGATCGTGCCAGGCACCCCGGCCTGACGTGCAGCGTGGCGCACAATGCGATCGACGCTGCGTGTGGTGAGGCGTCCACCGCGCAGGCTCACAAACAATGGATGACGGGACCGCGCGTGCACGCTGCGTGAGCGGGTCGCACTCGACGTGCGCAGCGGTGTGGGCGCGGGCGGTCGCTGACGCGCATCCGCCAGCATCAGCCGCACGGCGTTGGCCGTGGACACGTTGAACGGCACGAGGCGTTCCTTCCCTCCCTTGCCGCGCACACGCACGATGCGGCTCGACAAATTGACGTCGTCAATATCGAGGCTGACAAGTTCACTCAACCGCAGACCCGACGCGTAGAACAACTCGAGAATCGACCGATCGCGACGCCCCGCGGGTATTGACGTGTCCGGCACGGCAAGCACCTGATCCATCTGCGTCAGATCCAGATGCGCCGGCAGCGCCTGTTCCTTGCGCGGCGACCCGACAAGTTGCGTGGGGTCCTCGGACAACAGGCCCTCGCGGACCAGGTAGCGCGCAAAGGTGCGCACCGCCGCCAGGCGGCGTGCCGCCGAGGCGCGACCGTTGCCGCGCGCATGCAGCTCGTCCATGAAACTGCGCACCGTCTCGACATCCAGCCCACGCACCGGCACCTGGCTGGGCTTGAGACCCAGTGTGCCCGCGGCGTGCTCAAGAAACTGCGTCAAGTCCGTGTCGTACGCACGCACGGTGTGTGGCGACGCGTTGCGGTTGAGCGTCAGAAACTGCACGAACGTACGTATCGAGTCCTTCAACATGAGTACGGCACCCGGATGCCCTGGGCATCAGGAGGAAAGTCCTTCGTGTTGCGCGTGATGAGTGGGGCCGACTCCTGCTGTGCCGTGGCCCAGATGATCGCGTCAGGCAGTCGCACACGGGTACGGCGCCGGATGTCGATGGCCTGCCGCGCAAGCTGTCGGGTCACTTCGATCACACGGAACTCGCGTAGGAATAAATCGATGACGTCCGCTTCCGCGTCGGTGCGCGCGCCCACCTGCAGTTCCATCCAGGTGACGATGCTGATGGCGCGGCGGGTGTAGCGGTCAAACTCCACCTGCGCCTCGTCGCGACCGATCAGATAGTCGATCAGGATATTGGTATCAAAGACGGCCTCCGCGCGCGGACGCGTCACCGCGCGTCCCACTCATCACGCAGCCGATCATGGGTGGCCAGCACCTCGGCGGCCCGGCCGCGCCACAACCCGAACGCCCCGGCGGCCTCCCGGGTCGACCGCTCGGCGAGCATGGCACTCACCGCCCGGCGAACGGCCTCGGCCCGTGAGATGCCGTCACGCCGACACAACGCGTCGAGATCGGTCACCTGTTCCACCGGAAGCTCAATAATCGTTCGCATGATGACGGCATCATACCACGTCATCATCTCCAATGTTTGACGGTTTAGCCTTTCACAGGGAGACACGGAGGCCACGGAGAGGAGAGATTGGCTTTTCTTTCAGCGTGACACTCAGAACACTCAGAGATTCCCCGTGGCCTCCGCGCCTCCCTGTGAAGTAGCCCAGGCGGCCAGGTCGGCCAATGCCCGGGCACTGGTCGCCAACTGCCGCTCCGTCTTGCTGCGTGGCGGACTGTCGAGCGGCGGCATGATTCCGAAGGTGATGTTGGTCGGGTTGTAGTGGGCCGGGTCTGCGTGTGAGACGTAGTAGGCCAGCGCGCCAATAGCGGTTGTGCGTGGTGCCGCGAGTGGTTCACGTCCCATCGAGAGGCGCGCCGCATTGCGGCCCGCAATCAGACCGGAGGCCGCCGACTCGACGTACCCTTCGACACCCGACACCTGACCCGCGAAGAATAGATCGGCGCGCGTGCGCGTCTGCCACGTGTCCTGCAGCACCGTCGGGCCGTTGATGTACGTGTTGCGGTGAATCATGCCGAACCGCACGAACTCCGCCTGCTCGAGGCCCGGAATCATCTTGAGCACTCGCGCTTGTTCACCCCATTTCATCTGCGTCTGGAAACCGACAAGACTGAAGTGATCACCGGCCAGTGTGTCTTGGCGCAACTGCACCACCGCATACGGCCAGCGGCCCGTACGCGGGTCGTCGAGTCCAGCCGGCTTCATGGGACCAAAGCGCAGCGTATCCACTCCGCGATGCGCCATCACTTCAATCGGTAGACACCCTTCGAAGAACTTCGTGTTGTCGAAGTCGTGCCCTTCGGTCTTTTCAGCCGAGACGATCGCCTGATGGAAAGCGACGTATTCGTCTTTCGTGAAGGGGCAGTTCAGGTAGTCGCCTTCCGAAATGACGTCGGGTGCCTTTTCCGGTGGTGTCGGGCCGGAAAAGGCACCCGACGTCATTTCCGAGCTCTTTCCCCGCAGAGACCGGTTCCAGCGCGAGGCGCGGAAGACCTTCGACATGTCGATCGACTCGGCGAGCACGATCGGGCTGATCGCGTCGAAGAACGCCAAATGGTCGCGGCCGATGAACGTGGCGATGTCCGCCGAGAGCGCGTCGGAGGTCAGCGGGCCTGTGGCGACGATCACGGGTGACGAAGGTGATGAGGCCGGGATGGTGACCAGTTCCTCGCGCATCACGCGGATGCGCGGATGCGCGTCGATCGCGGCGGTCACCCGCTCGGCAAACTGCTGGCGGTCCACAGCGAGCGCGGCGCCGGCCGGCACACGCACCTCATCGGCCACCCGCATGATGAGTGAGCCAAGCTGTCGCATCTCCGCCTTGAGCAGTCCGACGGCGTTGTCGAGTTTGTCGCCGCGGAAGGAATTGCTGCAGACCAGCTCGGCGAGCCGGTCGGTCTGATGCACCGCCGTGGCGCGCACCGGGCGCATTTCGTAGATCGTGACGTCGGCACCCATGGCCGCCGCCTGCCACGCCGCTTCGCTTCCGGCGAGACCGCCGCCGATGATGTGAACCATTGCCCGTCAACGTTACCAGACCCGCACAAAACGTCCGCCCGCCGTGCGACTGATTCGTCCTTCCATCTCCAGATGACCGAGGTCCACCAATAACTCGGGTCCCGACCGCCCGGTGCGCACCGCGAGGTCGTCAAGCGTGTAGGGCTCCGCGCGCGCCATGACGCCTTCGAGCGCACTGAGCACGCCGTGCGGCGCCGCCGATTCTGCCGACGCGCCACGCGGTTTCACACCCTCCAACTCCTCAATCACATCGTCGACCGACTCCACCAACCGCGCGCCGTCACGAATCAGCGCGTGACACCCGCAATAACGCCCCGAGGCGACGCTGCCGGGCACGGCGAGTACGTCGCGACCCTGCTCCATCGCGAGTCGCGCGGTGATCAGCGACCCGCTCTTTCTGGATGCTTCAACGACGACCACCGCGAGAGCCAGGCCACTGATGATCCGATTGCGCAGCGGGAAGTGCCAGCCGATGGGCTCCGCACCCGGTGGGAACTCACTCACGAGACATCCGCGCTCCGCGACGTCGCGGGCCAGGTGGCGATGTCGAGGGGGATAAACCACATCAACACCACAGCCAAGCACAGCGATGGTGGCCCCACCGGCATCAAGCGCCGCCGCGTGTGCTGCGCCATCCACGCCGGCCGCCAGGCCCGACACGATCGTGTAGCCACGGACCGCCAGGTCGCGGCTCAGATCCCGGGCCACGGCCAGTCCGGCCGGTGTCGCCGTGCGCGACCCGACGATCGCTACCGCAGGCCCGTCGAGCGCCACCGGACCGCGGCGCCACAGGGCGAGGGGTGGATCGGCAATCTCAGCAAGGCGCGGTGGGTACCGCCCGGCGTCGGTCTCCACGGACGTCACCAAGTCGAAGCCGAGCACGATGGCCTGTTCGCGCAACCGTGCCGCCTCGGCGCGCGCCCGCGTGATGCGGTCGGCGCGCTCCGATGGATCGATTTTGAGTGCGACAGCCATCGCCTCCGGACGTATATCGAGGCCTTTTGACTCGCGCGATTTGAGTTCCCGGCACGCCACGGTGTCGGGTCCCGGACGCAGGCAGGCCAGCACCAGGCGTTCCTGAATCGGATCGAAGGTCGTCATGGCCGTTTCTGTATGCATCCGGGATGCCTGCACGGGCCGTAGTGTGCCGTAGGGGATATTGAAAATATCGCCATCGTGCCTCCACAAAAGGTTGCACTTTCTTCACGCGACTGAGGTGTATAGTGGGATTCATCAGGCTTATGAAGAAGCACACCTCGTCTCTCTGGCAGCAGGAGTGGGCGCGCGTCGCCGTATTGGTGGTGCTCGTTCTGTCTTTCACCGCGCCGCTCTCAGCCGACCGCCGGTCGGACTCGAAGGCGCAGGTCCAGTTCGGCATCGAGCTGGCCCAGAAGGGCCTCTGGAAGGAGGCGGAATTTCACTGGGAGAAGGCGGTGGAGCTTGACCCCACCTACCCATCCGCCTGGAACAACCTCGCGATCGCCTACGAGCAGGCGGGCAAGTTTCCCGATGCCCTGAAGGCCTACGAAAAGGCGCGTGAGCTCGACCCCAAGAACAACTACATTCTGCAGAACTACGATCTGTTCAGGGAGATTTATGACCGTCAGAACCGCCGCCGCGATCGCTAGTCTGGCGTTGACGCTTGGCGCGTCCAGCTGCCTGAAGTTTTATGACATCGGTATCGAGACGCCCATCCAGGCGAAGCTCGATGTGTCGTCATTCCAGCGCGTGCTGGTGCTGGGGTTCCTCTCGGGCGGCTCCAAGGACGTGGACGCCAACAGTGAGACGGTGCGCCTGCTTCGCAGCCAGTTGCGCAACCGCTCCGACCTGAGGGTCGTGGACTCCGACGTACTCAACCTTGTGGAAGAGGTGGATCGTCGCCGCGCCGCGGCCGGCACTGACACACCCACCACACCTCCTGCTGCCGCTGCGGGCACGTCCGCTGAGCCGCAGATCATGACCGAACGAGACCTGCAGCCCTACGAAGAAATCTTCGCTGACGTGGACTACTGGAAGCGGATCGGCGAAGAGTACCAGGCGCCGCTCATCATCACCGGCTCCGTGCTCTTCACGGATGTGCAGCGGAGTGGCCCGGTCGCACGGTCGGTGGAGACACTGGACCAGTACGGCCGCCGCACCACGGAGAGCGTCCGCCGCTTTGAAGAACGACGCGGTTATGCACTCGTCCCGAAGTTCATCTTTATTGACGGCCGCACGGGCGTGCAGCTCCACAGCGAGTCGTTCCGCGAAGAAACGCTCTATTCGCCCATGAACAACACGCCGCCGCTCTCGTCCTACTTCGAGTTGATGGACCGGCTGCTGCCGGGGTTCCTGAGCACATTGAGCACGCAGAAGATTCGGGGAACAAGAACCCTGCTCAAATAAGGCAACGGAATTCCCCGTAATTGGTTGATTCCATTGGGTAATTCCCAAATTGAGGGAATTCCATTGCCGCACTGCCCCATTGCCCAATAGCCTCATTTCTTGCTAAGCTCAGTGGTTCCTGCGGGTACCCTGACCGGGCCCCTGCAGGTGTACCTTCGTTTTCGGGGAGAGTCTGAAATGTTCGCCATTGTCGAAGCCGGCGGCCGGCAGGAAAAAGTCACGCCAGGCGCGGTCGTTGTTGTTGATCACCTGGACCTCGAGCCGGGCGCGGAATTCACGTTCGACCGCGTGCTGCTTGTCGGCACAGACGGCGGCGACGTGACGACCGGAGCCCCCTACATCACGGGCGCCACCGTGACGGGCGTCATCGAAGAGCAGACCCAGGGCAAGAAGATCCGGGTGTTCAAGATGAAGCGCCGCAAGCAGGAGCGCAAGACCATTGGCTTCCGCTCGCAGTTGACCCGCGTCAAGGTCACGGCGATCAACGCCTGATTTCGTAGAAAGAAGCTGAGAAGACATGGCTACTAAAAAAGGACAAGGCAGTTCACGTAACGGCCGCGACTCCCAGTCGCAGCGCCTCGGAGTGAAGAGCCACGACGGCAACCTCGTCACCGGCGGCACCATCCTCGTGCGCCAGCGCGGACGCAAGTTCCAGCCTGGCCTCTGGGTTGGTCTCGGCAAGGACGACACCTTGTTTGCAAAGGTCACCGGTCGCGTGAAGTTCAGCGACAAGGGCCAGCGCGGACGGTTCATCAGCATCGAGCCGGTCACCGTCGACGTCGCCGCCGACAAGGCGTAAGCCGTTGTTCGTCGACGAAGTCGACATTCAGGTCAAGGCAGGCGACGGCGGCAACGGCTGCATGGCGTTCCGCCGCGAAAAGTTCGTCCCGCGCGGAGGTCCCTCCGGCGGTGACGGCGGCAAAGGCGGCTCGGTCTACCTGGTCGCCACCCTCCACCAGAACACCCTCGTCAATTATCGGTTCCACCCGGAATTTAACGCGCAGCGCGGCGTCCACGGCATGGGCTCCAACTGCACGGGTGCCAACGGTGACGACCTCACGCTCGAGGTGCCGCCGGGCACTGTTGTGTACGAGGACGGTGGCGAAGACGGCCCCATCCTGCTTGCCGACCTCGCGACCGTGGGCGACCGCGTACTCGTGGCGAAGGGTGGACGCGGCGGCCGCGGCAACGCGGCGTTTGCGACCCCCACCAATCGCGCCCCGCGCAAGACCGAGCCGGGCGAACTGGGCGAAGAGCGCACGTTGCGCCTGCGACTCAAGCTGCTCGCGGACGTCGGCCTCGTCGGATATCCGAACGCCGGCAAGTCCACACTGATCTCCCGCATCTCGGCCGCCAAGCCGAAGATTGCCGACTACCCCTTCACCACCCTCTCGCCGAACCTCGGCGTGGTCAGCCTCAGTGACGACCGCAGCTTTGTTGTCGCCGACGTGCCTGGACTGATCGAGGGTGCCCACGAAGGCCACGGCCTCGGCATGAAGTTTCTCGCGCACCTCGAACGCACCAAGGTGCTCGTGCATGTGATCGACGTCTCGTCGTTCTCCGGACGTGACCCGGTCGAAGACTTTGAAGTCATCCGTAACGAACTGAAGCAGTTTGTCGGAACGGGTGACGATGTGGCGGAGGCGTTGGCGTCGAAGCCCCAAATCGCAGCGGCCAACAAGATCGATGCGCTCGACGACCCGGCGCGCCTTGAAGCGCTGAAGAAACATCTCAAGAAGAAGAAGATCCCGCTGTACGCCATCTCGGCGGTGACCGGTGACGGTTTGCCCGCATTACTCGAGGCGATGTGGACCATCGTCAAGAGCCGCACCGACGAACCTGCATGACGACACCCGCGCGGCGCGGACGGCAGGGGTGGTTGGGTGGCACGTTTGATCCGATTCATCACGGCCACCTCGACGTGGCACGCGCCGCGTTCGACACACTTGGGCTCAACGGCGTCACACTGGTGCCATCACACGTGCCGCCGCATCGCGCGCAGCCCTGCGCGTCGACCGAGCACCGGGTGGCCATGACGAGGCTTGTTGCAGACGTCCCCTGGCTCGACGTCTCGACCATTGAGATACACGCGGAAGGGCCGTCCTACACCGCGACCACGATGGACCGCCTGGAAGCCGACGGCGTCGAGTTGCACTCGCTGGTGGTGATCACCGGGGCTGATGCGTTTGCGGGCATCCTGGGCTGGCATCGTGCGGAATCACTGCTGCAGCGTGTGAGTTTCGCGGTGGTCTCCAGACCTGGCCACCCCGCCACCGCGCTGCCAGGGACCTTGCCCACACTCGCGTCGCGGATGTGTGCTCCCGGGGACTGGGCGGCAGCGTCACAGCCGTGTATCGTGCTGGTGGACGCTCCAACGTCCCCGGTATCATCGACACAGGTGCGTGCGGCCGTGGCCGACGGTCGATCGATTGAAGGACTTGTACCGGGCGCGGTCGAGGCGTACATTACCGCGCACGGGTTGTACGGCCGTACGTAGCGCGGGGCATCCGCCCCGCCGTTTTTGAGGAGTTGCATGAGCAAAGCGCCAGCGAAAAAGGCCCCCGCACGAAAGGCACCGGCCAAGAAGGCCCCGGCCAAAAAGGCACCCGCCAAAAAAGCTCCGGCTAAAAAAGCCCCAGCGAAGAAAGCCCCAGCGAAGAAGGCACCCGCCAAGAAGGTTGCCGCCGCAAAGGCCCCGGCCAAAAAAGCCGCCGCCCCGAAAAAGCCGGCGATGCCGCGCCTCCCTGCCGATCTCAAACTCGCCATCCAGAGCGCGCAGGACAAGCAGGCCATCGACCTCACCGTGCTGGATCTGCGCAACGCCTCCGCGTTCACGGACTTCTTCATCGTCTGCACGGGCGCCAACACGCGCCAGGTGCAGGCGATCGCCGACGGCATCGTCGCCGGCCTGAAAGCGGATGGACAACCACCCGCGCTGGTGGAAGGCTACAACCGCGGCGAGTGGATCCTGCTCGACTACTTCACGTTCATCGTGCACGTCTTCCTGCCGGCGCAGCGTACCTTCTACGCGCTCGAACGCCTCTGGGGCGGCGCGGAATCGATTGAAGTTTCTGCGCCCTGATCCGCCAACTCGATCGCAGATTCTGCGTACGGGACTGCACCACTGTTGACTCCGGCCTGGCACGTCCCGTGAACAGCACAGGCCGTGTGGTTCCATCATTGGGGCGACCGTGCCCTCACCGCGCTTTTTGATCCCACGTGTGTGGCGTGTCGATTGCCGCTATCGGATCAGCGCCGTGGGCCGGTGTGTGAGGCGTGCTGGTCGGCCATCCCTCGCCTGACGCCACCCTGGTGTGGGCGATGTGGCGATCCGCTTCGCACTTGGCGCGCCGCACAAGACGAGATGTGCAGCGCCTGTCTGGCGCATCCTCCGTCCTTTGATGTGGCACGCGCCGCGGGCATCCACACCGGACCGTTGCGCGCCATCGTGCATGCGCTCAAATACCAACAGCAGGCCGTCCTCGCGCAACCGCTCGCCGACCTCATGCGGCACGTGGCCCACGACTGGCTCGCGTCAGACTCCTCGATCGTTGCCGTTCCGGTCCCGCTGCATCCGTGGCGTTCGTTTCGCCGAGGCTTTAATCAAGCCGACGCCCTTGCACGGGGTCTCGGCACCCCGGTGCGCGAGTGGCTCCGTCGACCACGCGTCGGACGCCCGCAGGCCGGGCTGCATGCCGAAGAACGCCGACACAACGTGCAGGGACTCTACATGATGCGCCGACGCCCCTGGACGAGAGTGCCGACCTCCGTCGTGTTGGTCGACGATGTGATGACGACGGGCGCGACAGCTGACGCGTGTGCCCGGGTGCTGAAGGCGGGCGGGGTGGAGCGTGTGTACGTGCTCACCGCTGCCAGAGCCATCACCACGGGAGGCCCATCGGCAGCGCGACGCTACTCCGAGCGCATCGCCACCATCGGCTGAACCGATGCCGCACGACGCGCGGGTGCCAGGCTGGCCCCCAACGCGATCAACACGGCAATGGCTGCGCCGACGACGTAGGCCAGCGGCTCAAGACCACTCAGTGCGATGCCGAAGTCTTCGCCATTGAGCCGGACGAAGGCCACGGCGATCAACAGGCCCACCCCAATTCCGGGAGTGACAAGTTTGACGACATCAAACAGCACCATGCCGATCACTCGGCGGCGCGACGCACCAAGTGCCACACGCACGGCAATTTCCCGAATGCGGGTGGCCACCATCAGACCGACCACACCATAGATGCCGAGTGCCGCCAGAAGCAGGAGCACACCGCCGACGATGCCGGCGGCCGTGGACTGCCCGAGAAAATCGCGCACGCTTTTGTCCCGCAGGCCCGTGCCGGTCACAACACTGGCAGACTCGAACTCGGGATCGACGTCCGTGAGCGCCTGTGCGAGTGCGGCCGTCATCTTCACCGCCGGCTCCCCGGGCCGGCTGCGCGCCAGAAGCATCAAGCGTGCCCCACCCCCAAGGTCATCGTTGACACGCACCGAATCCCGCAGCACGTCCGGGTATTGCGCGAGCGGCAGCAACAACTGGGCGCGATTGGTGCTCATCTGCGACGTCGGAAAGTCGGCGGACACCCCAACGATGGTGAGCGTGCGCTCGGCGTCATCGCCTGCGGCAAACGTCACGCGCCGGCCAATCGGATCGGCGTTCGGGAAGAGTTGTTCCGCCAGTGGCTTCGACACTATGACCACCGCCTCCGCGCCCGCACGATCGTCGGCGTCAAACGCACGTCCTCGCACCAGAGGAATCCCCATCGTGTCCAGATAGTCGTCGCCCACCCGTGTGACGTGCGCCGCGACGACTTTTGGCGCGGTCCCCTCGGCTTCCTGCGTGGCAACCCTGGTGATGCGGTACCGGAAGTCCAGCGGCAATCCATCGGCGATCGTGACTGCGGCCACCCCGCCAGTGCCCGCCAGCGTTTCGCGAACGCCCTGCATCCGAATCCACGCGTTCTCGGCGCCGACCGAGTCGAGGTTGAGCGGGGCGGCGTACAAGGCGTCCACCGCAAAACCCAGGTCGTTGGTGGCCGTGGCCCGCACACGATCCAGTGTCATGCCGCTCAGCACAAGCAAAGGCGTGGCAATGGCGACCTGCAGCGCTGTGGCAACACGGTGCACACGCCCCACCCGTGCCCTCCCGCCACCCGCATCGTCTTTCAGCACGGTGATGATGGCCGGACGACTGAACCGCGAGGCGGGGAGCCAGCCGAACAGGAGGGCGGCGCCCAGACACAGCCCGACGCTCACGGCAATCATTGAGGCATCCACCTGCAGCACGGACGCGATCCGGGGCGGAAGCGGCTCGTTGAACCACCACGCGGCGAGCGGCGCCAGATTGAACAGCACACACGAGGCCAGGGTGGCCCCCAGCGCTGCGAGGATCACCGATTCGGCAAGCAGTTGCTGCATCAGTCGACCACGGGTGGCACCAATCGCCTGACGGATGGACAGCTCACGCTCGCGCATGGCACTGCGCACCTGCACCATGCCCGCGATGTTCAGACACACCACAAGCAGGGGGAGCGCCGTCAGCGCCTGCGCGACGGCCTTGACGATAGTGAGCTGTGAGGCCTGCAGGGTGCCGATCGCGTGATAGGGCTCGACGACGCCGGATTTGTGCTCGTTGGTGTCAGGGTGGTCTTGTGCGAGTTGCGCGGTGAGCGCGCCGACTGCGGCGTTGGCCTGTGTGAGGGCAACACCAGGCTGCAAGCGGCCATGAATGTTGACCCATTCCTTTGACCGATCGAAGCGCACGGTGGCGTCGGCCAGGGCGAGCGGGTGCCTGTCGAGTGGCAGGAAGAGGTCAACGTCGTGAAAGCCCAGATGCCCGCCGAAGTGCTCGGGTGCGATCGCGACGACCGTGTGCGGGACGTGGTCAATCGTCAGGGACGTTCCCAATTCAACGGGGTCACCGTCATGGTGTCGTTGCCAGTACGCGTGGCTCAGGATCACGGCCGGGTCGGCGGTGCCCGGAAATCCCGCGCCTTGTGCGAGCGGCACGCCAAGTGTCGCGAAGTAGCTGGGCGAGACAAACAGCGCCATCCCCTCGTCGGTGGTGGCCGTCGCCCAGCCGATCAACGAGACTCCGGTAGTGGCATCACTGAGGTCCACATAGTCTGGATACGACCACTGGGTGGTCGCCTGTCGTGGACCTGCCGGCGTGGTGACCAGCTCGATCAGGGTGTCGGTCTGCAGGCCGACGGGCGGTGCGGTGAAGATGCGCGATCCGTAGGGGACGGCGATCACCGGAGCCATGCCGACCCCGAGCGACACCACACACACGAAGGTGAAGGCACGGGCACGTGCCAGCGACCGGCCCGCCAGTACGAGGTCACGCCAGACTCCCGGGAACATATCCATGCTGACAGCCTACGCGCGGGACGGCGCCGAGTTGTCACGGCCCCATGAGCGTTACGTGAGATTGCTGTGATCCCTGGCGCGGAATGCCCGCAGGGCGATGATCGCCAACGTCAGCACCGTCAATGGCAGCGCGAACCAGCTCATCGCCGCTCCAAAGGCAGGCAGGGCGTCGTGCGACGTCGCATCCAGCACCAGATACGTGGTGTAGGCGACGTAGTAGCCCACGAACACGAACCCCTCCCACCGGGCGATGGTGTAGCCGGTGAACGCCACGGGCAGCACGGCAATCGCCACCGCGGTCATCACCGGGATGTCGAACGTGAGCGCGCCGGTGGACACGGCGATGCCCGCCGGTGAAATCAGGCTGCTGACGCCGAGCACGCACAGGATATTGAGGATGTTGCTGCCGACCACGTTCCCCACGGCGATATCGCGTTCGCCACGCACGGCCGCCAGCACGGACGTCGCCACTTCGGGCAGGGACGTCCCCGCCGCCACGACCGTCAAGCCGATCACCAGCTCGCTGATCCCCAGGCCCGACGCGATCCCGACCGCCGCGTCCACCAGCCACCGCGCTCCGAGGACGAGCAGCGCCAGCCCAACGACCACCAACCCACCGTTGAGCACTCTGCCAGGCGTGGCCGACACCTGGCCAAACGCCTCCTCGTACTCGGATCTGATATCAGCAGTCTCACGACGACTCAATCGAATGAGAAAGACGACGTAGGCGATCATCAGGCCAACCAGGAGTAATCCGTCGAGCCGCCCGATCAGTCCGTCGTACGCCAGTGCCCACAACACCAGCGACGAGCCGATCATCACCGGCACGTCGAGCCGCACGAGTTGCTGCGCCACGACCAACGGCACGATGAGCGCGGCGATCCCAAGGATGAAGAGGACGTTGAAGATGCTGCTGCCCACCACGTTGCCGATGGCCACGTCGGGCTGACCGGCGTACGCCGCCCCCGCAGTCACGGCCAGTTCGGGCGCGCTCGTCCCGAACGCCACAACGGTAAGACCGATGACCAGTGGAGAGATGCCGACGGTCGTCGCCAGCCGTGATGCGCCACGCACCAGCAGCTCCGCCCCCAGCACAAGGAGCGCACCGCCCGCGATAAACCACCCGATCGTGACGAGATCCATGACGCGCTACAGCCGCGGCAAGACCGCCGCCTCGACCGCGGCCTGCACGTCGTCTTTCCCCAACTCGCCATCAATAACCACCCAGCCCGGCTGCTCCGCCTGTCGGCGGTAGGAGTCGCGGACGCGGGCCAGCAAGGACAGATCACGTTCGTAGCGATCGCGGCCGGTGGCCTTGCGCTTGACCGCCGTCTCCGGTGCAATGTCGAGCAACACGGTGACTGTCGGCTTGGGAAGGTACATCTGAATCTCGTCGAGCCAGGCGGGATCGAGCCCCTGCGCCTCACCGTAGGCCACGCTCGAGGCACGGTAGCGATCACACACCACCACACCACCCTGGGTCAGCCACAAGTCGATCTTCGGGCGGAACTCGCAGCGGTTGGCAACATAGAGCAGTTGCATGACATCTGCGCCGAAGTCGCGTTCGCCCGCCAGGCCTTTCGCAATTTCACGACCGATCGGCGTGTCGTAGTCAGGAAACGACAACGAGTGCACCTTGCGGCCCTGCTGCTCGATCCGCGCGCGCAGATGGCGCGCCTGTGTTTCCTTGCCGCTCTGGTCGAGTCCTTCAAACGCCACAATCATCACGCCTCCCACTGCAGCAGGTCGTCGACCGTCTGTCGCCGACGCACCACGCGCCACGCCTGTCCATCCACCATCACTTCGGCAGCGGTGGGCCTCCGGTTGTAGTTGGACGCCATCACCGACCCGTACGCGCCCGTGTCACGCACCACAATCACATCCCCGACTTCCACCGGGGGCAGGTTGCGTTGTGTGCCCAGCGTATCGCTGGTTTCACACACCGGACCCACCACATCACAATTCACGGCCTCGCCATCGCGGGGCGTCACCACTTCGATTTCGTGCCACGCGTTGTACAACGCCGGCCGGATCAAATCCGTCATCCCCGCATCCACGATCACGAACTGACGGCCATCGGCCTGCGCCTTCAAGTCCACCACACGCGCCAGCAACACGCCGGCGGGACCGGTGATCCAGCGCCCGGGCTCGAGCACCAGGCGCAGGCCGGTGGGACGGATGACCGGCAACACCGCCGCCGCATACTCTTCAGCGCTGATGACACGCTGCCCGGGTTCGTAGGCAATCCCCAGTCCCCCGCCGATATCGAGATGTTCAAGGGTAATCCCCTGCTCCGCCAGCGTGGTCGCCATCGTCGCAATGGTGGCCGCGGCTTGTGTGAGAGGGGCCGGGTCGGTGATTTGTGACCCGATGTGCACATGCAGCCCGACCACGCGCAGGTGCGGCCGCCCGGCCATCGCCGTGACCATGGCGTAGGCCTGCGCCACGGACATGCCGAACTTGTTGGAGCGATGTCCGGTCGAGATGTGGGGATGACTGCCCGCGATCACGTCGGGGTTCACCCGCACGGCGACGCGCGCCACAGTGGCGTGTGCCGCCGCAATCGCCTGGATGCGTTCCACTTCGCCCGGGGACTCCGCGTTGATGGCTTTCAGGCCCAGGGTGACGGCACGTACCAGTTCGTCGTGCGTCTTGCCCACACCGGTGAACACAATCTGGTCTGGCGTGAACCCGGCGCGCAGCGCCACTTCGATCTCGCCCCCGGAGTTGGCATCCGCGTGGGCACCGGCCTCACGCATCTCGCGCACCACGGCCAGGGTGGCGTTGGCCTTGATCGCGTAGTGCAGGTCGTGGGGATAGGCGGCAAACGCCGCGTCGAGTGCCGCATACCGCGTGCGCAGCACGTGACGGCTGTAGACGTGTGTGGGTGTGCCGACGGCCTCTGCCACCGCAGTCAGCGCCACCTCGTCACACCAGAGTTCGCCATGTTGTCGTATGAAACCAGGCACGGGACCCAGCATTTTAGTATGATTCCGGACGCGGTTTCTCATCGCCTGTGTACATGTCTGTAGATCACATTCCCTCTCCGAACGAGGCCTCCGATGCCTTGATTGCACGGTGCCTGGCCGGTGACCAGTTGGCGTGGGAAGAGATTGTGCGTACGCACCGCCGCAAGGTCTTCAACGTGGCGTACAAGTTCGTCGGCCGTCATGACGAGG
Source organism: Vicinamibacterales bacterium (assembly GCA_038319675.1). Taxonomy (GTDB): domain Bacteria; phylum Acidobacteriota; class Vicinamibacteria; order Vicinamibacterales; family SCN-69-37; genus SYFT01. The sequence goes on along the minus strand of JBBQDM010000005.1, from coordinate 111,410 downwards.
CCGAGGATTTGACGCAGGACATCTTCATCAAAATTTTCAAGGCGCTGCACACCTTTGACCGCCGCGCCAACTTCCAGACCTGGCTCATCAGCATCAGCCGCAATCTCTGCATCGACCACTACCGGTCAGTACGCAAGGAACGGGCGACGATGGCCAGGGACGTCGATGCGTCAGACCTGCAGCCCGCTTCCCGCGAGCGGACGCCCCTGGGAGAGCTCGAACAGGTCGACCTGAAGTCGCTCATTCGTCAGGCGCTGGCGGAACTGCCGGCCACCCTGCGCCAGGCGGTCACGCTGCGCGACCTGCAGGAGTTCTCGTACCAGGAGATTGCCGATCAACTGGGATTGCCCGAAGGCACCGTCAAGTCGCGTATCAACCGTGGACGACTCGAACTCGCCCGCCAAATCCGTCGTCTCCAACTTCACAGGCCGCCGGGCTCCATGGCTTCGCGCGGAGGTACACAATGAATGTCACGACCTCAACCCACGGCTCGGTTGTCGTGGTCCACATCACGGAATCCAAACTCACCTACCCCATCCTCGCGGACTTCGCGACGGCGGTGGCGGGCCTGATCGCAGACGGCCATAAACAGATCCTGGTGGACCTGTCGACCGTCGGTTATGTGGACAGCGCCACGATCGGGTGCCTCATGGACCTCTATAGACAGTCGAACACGGCCGGCGGACAGCTGAAACTGTCGGGCGTGCAGAAGCGGGTCGAGACCATGCTCACCATGACCGGGGCGCACAACTTCCTTGAGGTCCACGCCGATCAGGCATCGGCGCTGGCCAGTTTCGGAGGCTGATCATGCGCAAGATCACCACGACCGCCGGCACCCCCGTGGAGACTGATGGCGACGTACTCGCCATCCTCGAGACCGTGTCGCGCGACCTGTCGCGCCGCGCCGACCTCGACTACAGCTTCGAGGAAATCGACCAGGAGATTCAGCACCTGATCGGCCAACTCACCGAGGACGAACTCAGGGCGTATCTCAAGGAAAGCCTGTTCATGAGCTTCAACCGGTATGAAAACGACCGGCTCTCACAGCTCGTGAAAAAAGCCGGAGACGCGACCGAGACCGAGGGCTAGTCGACCCGCCTGGGCGACGCCTGTCATGGCGCCGATTGTTCCTGATCCGAAGAAGATACGCAGCTTCCGTTCGGAGGCCGCGTTCGAGAAGTGGCTCGCGACCAAACACGACCGCGAGACTGAACTCTGGCTCAAGATTCACAAGAAGGATTCAGGCCTGGCGACGGTGACCTACGCAGAAGCGTTGGACGTGGCGCTGTGCTGGGGCTGGATTGACGGCATCCGCAAGTCGTTCGACGAGCAGTCCTTCCTGCAGCGGTTTACCCCACGCGGCAAGAAGAGCGTCTGGAGCCAGGTCAATCAGGGACATGTCGCGCGCCTGGTGGCGGGTGGGCGCATGACCCCGCATGGCCAGCGTCACGTCGATGCGGCCAAAGCCGACGGTCGCTGGGCCGCCGCGTACGCCCCAATGCGAGCGGCCGGCCGCCACACGGTGCCCAGCGACCTGAAGGCGGCGATCATGGCCAGCCCAAAAGCGAAGAAGACGTTCCTGACGCTGAACAAGATGAACCTCTTTGCCCTGGCATTCCGGATAAACAACGTAAAGACGCTGCCCGGACGTACCAGGAAGATCGCGGCTCTGGTGGAGATGCTGAAACGAGGCGAGACGATCGTCTGATTGGCTTACCGTGCGGAGGCACGTGCGGGGACGCGGGCGGCGACGGGTGCAGCCGTCGGCTCGCTCGCGTCCACCAGGCGCCACGCGTCGCGCTGACGGAGGAGTTCAGTCGCGAACTTCGTGTGCAGGGCGTGGCCGCCCCGCTGCACCACGACATGGCCGCAAATCGGGTGCCCGATCAGGGCGAGGTCACCGATCACGTCCAGCATCTTGTGGCGCACAAACTCATCGTCGAACCGGAGCTGGTTGAGGACGCCGGTTTCGCCGATCACAATCGCGTTGTCGAGCGAGCCGCCGAGCGCGAGACCGCGCTGCCGCATCAATTCCACATCCTTCAGGAAGCCGAACGTGCGCGCGGGCGCAATTTCGTCCACATAGACCTGCTCGGTGATGTCGAGCGTCTTCTCCTGATGGCGCAGCAGCGGATGGTCGAAGCTGATGGTATAGGTGAGCTTGAAGCGATCAGCCGGGAATACGGCAATGCGCTTGTCGCCGTCCTGCACTTCGATGGGCGACAGAATTTCGATGGTCTGGCGGGACGCGCCCAGTTCCTTCGTGCCGGTGCTCTGAATCAGATACACCCACGGCGACGCGCTGCCGTCCATGATCGGCACTTCCGGCTGATTGAGTTCGATGACGGCGTTGTCCACGCCGAGGCTGCTCAGGGCCGAGAGCAGATGTTCAACGGTTTCGATTGACGCCTCGCCCAGCCGCAACCCCGTCTGCAACTGCTGCGGGCCACCCAGGCACGCGGTGGTCGCCGGCACTTCCACATTGAGGTCAGTTCGTTTGAACCGGATGCCCGTGTTGGCGGGGGCCGGCTTGAGCACGATGGAGACCTTCTGCCCGGAATGGAGTCCGATGCCGGTGCAGGGAGTGGCGTGACGTAAGGTGCGTTGAGCGGGCATATTGTCGTGTTCGGCCACTTGCCTACTAAGCAATCCAGCTGCCAACATCGGTTGACCTGCCGACATGTGACCTAAATCATTGTATCTATTAGGCTTAAAGAGGATATACCGTCTGACTCATTGCCGCAAGCTGTCCCTGGTGTGTCCATATCACCACACATCACTGAGGAACGCCTGTGGGGATATTGACACAGGCGTCATGAAACTGCCTTTCTGGTGCCTGGCGTCAGCAACCCGGCGAGGAACAGGCCTGTAGCCGACTCCGGCACCTTGGCGACCTGTTCCGGAGTGCCGGCAGCAACGACCTGCCCGCCACCCGCGCCACCTTCGGGCCCAAGGTCAATCACCCAGTCGGCGCAGCGGACCACGTCCAGATTGTGTTCGATGACGACGATGGTGTTGCCCTGGTCGACAAGTCGATTGAGCACATCGAGCAACTTGCGCACGTCTTCGAAGTGCAGGCCCGTGGTGGGTTCATCGAGGATATACATCGTGCGCCCGGTACCGCGGCGCGCGAGCTCGCGTGACAACTTCACACGCTGCGCTTCCCCACCTGACAACGTCGTCGCCGACTGCCCCAGCGTGAGGTAGCCGAGGCCCACGGCCTGCAACGTGCGCAGGCGGGTGGCGATTGTCGGGAAGTTCTCGACCAGTTCCAGGGCCTGATCGACGGTGAGATCAAGCATCTCGGCGATGGAGCGGCCACGGTACCGAATCTCGAGTGTTTCGCGGTTGTAGCGACGCCCCTTGCACTCCTCACACGTCACGTACACGTTCGGGAGGAAGTGCATTTCGATGGCGATCACGCCGTCACCGCGACACGTCTCGCACCGGCCACCCTTGACGTTGAACGAAAACCGGCCGGCTTTGTAGCCGCGTGCCCGCGCGTCGGGCAACATCGCGTACAACTCGCGCACGAACGTGAACAGCCCGGTGTAGGTCGCAGGATTCGAGCGCGGCGTGCGCCCGATCGGCGACTGATCGATCTGAATCACCTTATCGATGTGTGGAAGACCGTCGATGGCCGTGTGGGCACCAGGCTCGTCCACGGCCCGGTAGATGGTCTTGGCCAGCGACCGGTAGAGAATCTGGTTCACCAGCGTGGACTTGCCGGAGCCGCTCACACCGGTGATGGCGGTCAGGGTGCCGAGTGGAAACGCCACATCGATGTTGCGCAGATTGTTTGCGCTCGCCCCGCGAACAACCACCTTCTCGCCGGAGCCTTTGCGCCGCTTGGCCGGGGTCTCGATCCGCTTCGCGCCGGTCAGGTATTGCCCGGTCAACGAGTCGCCTGGCGCGGCCAGCAACTGCTGCGGTCGCCCCTGGAACATGACGACACCGCCGTGTTCGCCTGCGCCAGGGCCGAGGTCCACAAGGTAGTCGGCCTGACGAATCGTGTCTTCGTCGTGCTCCACGACCAGCACGGTGTTGCCAAGATTGCGCAACCGGCAGAGCGTGGCGAGCAGACGTCTGTTGTCGCGCTGATGAAGACCGATGGACGGTTCGTCCAGCACATACAACACGCCGGTCAACTGCGAGCCGATCTGCGTCGCGAGTCTGATGCGCTGTCCTTCGCCACCCGACAGCGACGCCGCGCCGCGCGACAACGTGAGGTACCCGACACCCACGTCTGCCAGAAATCTAAGGCGCTCCCGAATCTCCTTGAGCACGCGGCCGGCGATCAGAAACTCCCGCTCGTTCAACTCCATCGTCTCGAACAGCGGCAACACGTCGGACAATGGCAGATTGACGTAGTCCACGAGCGAGCGACCCTTCACACGCACGGCCCGACTCTCGGGCCGCAGTCGTGCGCCGTGACACGCCAGGCACGGCCGCAGGGCGCGATACCCCTCAAGGGACTCCTGGTCGGTCCACGAGCCTGCATCGAACCGGCGACGCAGATTCGGGATCACCCCTTCGAAATCCGCGCCGAACGGATCGCCGCCCTTGGTCTTGCGCCCGGGAGCGCCCATCAGAATCACATCACGTTGTTTCTTTGTGAGTTTGGCGAACGGCACATCCGGGTCTATGCCGAAGGCACCGGTGAGGCCGGCGAGCATCTCGCGTCGTGATTTGACATCGCCGGAGGCCCAGGGCAACACCGCACCCTCGGTGAGCGAACGCTGATCATCCGGGACCACACGCGCCGGGTCGAAGTCGTACACCGCACCGAGGCCCTGGCACTCCGGACACGCGCCGTGCGGCGAGTTGAACGAAAACGCCCGGGGCGTCATCTCGGGGATGCTCAGGTCACACGACGGACACGCCATGCGTCGCGAGAACAACCGATCGCCGCTCTGCAGCGTGTTGATCACCACGATGTCGTCAGCCAGCGACAACGCCAACTCGATGGAGTCGGTCAAGCGACGATCCACGCCGTCCTTGAGAATCACGCGATCGACCAGCACGTCGATCGTGTGGTTCTTCCGGCGGTCCAGCGTGATCTCTTCCTCAAGCGACACAAACTCACCATCGATGCGGGCACGCGTGAATCCGCGCGTACGCAGGGCGGCGAGATCCTTCTTAAACTCTCCCTTGCGACCGCGCACCACCGGCGCAAGCACGTTGATGCGTTCGTCGGGCGAATAGGACAGCACGACATCCACGATGCGCTCAAGCGTCTGCGACGTGATCTCCAGGTCGCAGTTCGGACAGTGCGGCGTGCCAATGTTCGCGAACAGCAGGCGCAGGTAGTCGTAGATTTCGGTGACTGTGCCCACCGTGGAGCGGGGATTGGCCGCGGTGGTTTTTTGTTCGATGGAGATGGCCGGCGACAACCCGTCGATCAGATCAACGTCCGGTTTCTCCATCTGCTCGAGAAACTGGCGCGCGTAGGCCGACAGCGACTCGACGTAGCGACGTTGTCCCTCGGCGTAGATGGTGTCGAAGGCCAGCGACGATTTGCCCGAGCCAGACAAACCGGTGATCACGACCAACTGATCACGCGGCAGGTCGACATCGACGTTTTTCAGGTTGTGGACGCGCGCGCCCCTGACAGCTATCCAGTCGTGCGACATCTCAATCCGCTATTGTAGTCCCGCCAGCCCGCCCAGCACCGCCTCGGTATCTGCCCCCACTGCCGGGGCCGGGCACAGCGACACAGCCGGATAACCAAACGGCGCACGCACAGCTCGCAGCCCCGGCGCATTCACCACGGCTCCGCGCGCCACAATCTGGGGATCCCTGAACGCCTCCGCCGGGCTGTTGACGGGCGACAGGCACACGTCTTTTCCTTCAAAAAACGCGAGCCATTCGTCGCGGGTACGTGTGCGAAACAAGGCCCGTACCTCTGCGAGCAAAGGCGTCTGATCCTCGTCATCGCTCAAGTGCCGCGGAATCAGATCGGGCCGCCCCACTGCCTCGCAGAATGTGATCCAGAACTTGGATTCGAGTGCCCCGAGCGCGATTTGACCACCGTCGCTGGTCTCGTACACGTTGTAGCAGGCATGCTCGCCAAAGGTCGGCAGCGCCCCCTCGGCGCCCGGCCCGCCCTCAATGAGATCAGCCGCACCGGGCAACATCACCCAGTAAAGCGCAGACTCGTGCATCGAGATGTCGAGCGAGGCGCCCTGCCCCGACCGCTCGCGGCCAAACAACGCAGCCAACACCGCCACCACGGCACTCATGGCGCCGCCACCGACATCGGCGATGAACATCTTCGGCAGTGCGGCCGGCGTCGGCCGTTCGGTGGCGAGCATGCCCGAGACCGCCACGTAATTGAGGTCGTGCCCGGGCCGTTCGGCGTACGGTCCGGTCTGGCCGTAGCCCGTGATCGAGCAGTGGATGAGCCGCGGATTGACCTCTCGCAACTGGGCTGCCGTGACGCCAAGACGTTCGGCGGTCGCGGGCCTGAAGCTTTCGATCACCACGTCAGCGGTCGCGACAAGTTGCTGCAGGCGTGCCGTGTCGCCGGCGTGTTTCAAGTCGAGCGCCACGCTCTTTTTTCCGCGGCCCAGGAGCAGGTCGAAGACGCCACGGCCATTCACGGTCGGCGGCAGGTGCCGCATCGGATCCCCACCGCGGGGATCCTCGACCTTGATCACTTCCGCCCCCAGTTCCGCGAGCATCAATGTGGCGAATGCGCCTGGCAGCAGGCGTGTGAGATCCAATACGCGAACACCAGAGAGGGGCACCGGCAGGGATGCTATCATCGCGGCGCCCGGAGCCTTCATGAACCAGACCGTGACGAAACCGTCCCTTGCGCTCTCCCTGATCCCGATTGTGGCGCTGGTCGCCCTGTTGGCCGGCTCCGTCGCCCTGTTCGGCGACGGCAACTCCGGAGGCCCCAATCAAATTGCGCTCATGCTGGCCGCGGTCGTCGCCGCCACACTCGGCATTCGTCTGGGACACACCTGGAAGGATCTCGAAGCCGGCATCGTCCACGGCATTTCGCTTGCGCTCGGCGCAGTGCTGATCCTGCTCGTCGTCGGTGCGCTCATCGGCACATGGATCCTCGCGGGCGTGGTGCCGACGATGATTTATTACGGGCTGCAGTTGCTGACGCCCGCGATCTTCTTTCCAAGTGCGTGTGTGTTGTGCTGCCTTGTGTCGATCTCGACAGGCAGTTCGTGGACCACGGCCGGCACGGTCGGCGTGGCGTTGATTGGTATTGCGACGGCACAGGACCTGAATCTGGGCCTTGCGGCCGGCGCGATTATCTCAGGCGCGTATTTCGGGGACAAGCTGTCGCCGCTCTCCGACACCACAAACCTTGCGCCCGCGATGGCTGGCACCGACCTGTTCACGCACATCCGGCACATGTTGTGGACCACAATTCCGGCCATCACGATCGCGTTGATTCTGTTCACGATCATCGGCCTGCGCGCGACTGCGCCCCAGGACACTGAGGCCGTCAACGCCATCCTTGCCTCGCTCGCATCGAGTTTTGTGATCGGCCCGCACCTGCTGTTGCCGGCGGCCTTTGTCATCTTCCTCGTCATCCGAAAAGTGCCGGCGACACCGGCGCTGGTGATCGGCGCGCTCACCGGGTGCCTGTTCGCCGCAGTCTTTCAGCCGGCGGCCGTCGTCACACTCGCGGATGGGGCTGACTTGCCGTACTGGGCCGCACTCATCAAGGGTTGCTGGCACGCACTGGCCTCGGGGTTCACGCTTGCGTCAGGTAACGCCTCGCTTGACGACCTGCTCTCGCGCGGCGGCATGGGCAGCATGCTCAACACCGTGTGGCTGATTCTGGCGGCGATGACGTTTGGCGCGGTGATGGAAAAGACAGGCATGCTTGGACGGATCGCCGAATCAATCCTCGGGGCAGTGCGCGGCACCGGCAGCCTGATCCTCGCCACGCTCAGCACGTCGATCGGCATGAACGTCCTCGCCTCCGACCAGTACATCGCGATCGTGTTGCCGGGACGAATGTTCCGCGCCGAGTTCGCCCGGCGCGGCCTGGCCCCGCAGAACCTCTCCCGCGCGCTCGAAGACTCCGGCACCATGACCTCGGCACTTGTGCCCTGGAACACGTGTGGCGCGTTCATGGCCCAGACGCTCGGCGTCGCCACATTGGCTTACGCCCCGTACGCGTTTTTTAACCTGCTCAGCCCCGTGATCTCGGCGATCTACGGGTTCACAGGATTTTCGATTGTGAAGATCGACAAGGGCGTGTAGTCAGAGCCGCCACAAGGTGTCGCTGGACGCGAGCACCAGACCACCGTCGGGGTGACTGGCGACGCCCACGAGCTGCGGCGCGGCGACGACAAGCTCGGGCTCGGGTGGGGACGCACCGATCTCCACGCGATACAGCCCGGCGGATCCGGCAAGCGCATCCACCACAAACAGCGTGCCGGTAGCATCGAAGTTCAGTCCCTGTGGACGACCGAAGCCGGTATACCAGGCGTCCACCTGACGGTCGGGCGAAATCCGGTAGACCACATCGCGGGACGCCAGCGTGGGCACCGTGACATACAGGCAGTCGTCAGGCCCCATGGCCAGATGGAACGCCGCGACGCTCGGTGGCAACGTGGCGAACGTCTCGACCTCACGACCCGCACCGGGCGACACGCGCAGAATCGATCCCGACCGGTCGCCCACGTACAACGCCCCGTCGCGCCCAAACGCCAGGCCCGTCGGCACACCGAGGTCGGAGACGTAGCGCTCCGCGTCCCCGCGCTCGTTCAGGCGATACACGACACCCTCAAACCGGCTCGACACATACACCGCATCGTCAGGCCCGAGCGCCAACGAGGTGGGATTGGAGATCGCCGGAGTCAGCGAGACGCGGGTGCCGTCAGGACCGATGCGATACAACGGGGTTTCGGATTTGTTCTCGCGGGTGCCACTCTGGGTGGCGTAGACGGTGCCATCGGGCGCACACACGGGACTGTCCACGTGATGCACGTCTGTGGCCAGCACGCGGGCGACGTCGATCACCAGCGTGTCACCCTCAACGCCATCCACCCGCACCGGTGTAGGTCCACCGGCACATTCGACCGGCACGATGATCGAGACGGCCCACGAGGAGGCGGCCACCACACGGGCCTCGAGGGCGCCAACCCACACGCGCGGTGGACCGTCTGCGGGCACAGGCAATCGCGACCCGGTCAATTCAAGACGGGCGCCGGGTGTGACGCCTCGGGGATAACTGGCCGACAGCACCGACACCATCAGGCCCCCATCAGGCATCGTCGAGTTCGACGTTCCAATAGAGATAGTCGCGCCAGCTCTCGGGGGCGTTACGCAGGCCAAACGTGATGCGGAGCGCCGGGGCCTTGGTGGGCCGCTGCGGATGACGAATCAGATGCATGCGCGCCTGCGCGGGCGTACGTCCGCCCTTGCGGCGGTTACAGGTGATGCAGCAGGACACGATGTTCTCCCAGTCCTTCCTGCCGCCCTGTGCCACAGGCACCACGTGATCAAAGGTCAGTTCACCCGAGGGAAACACGTCACCGCAGTACTGGCAGCGATTGTCGTCACGGGCGTAGATATTGGCGCGCGAAAACGGCACGTAGTCGAGCCGACGACGGACGCGGATGCGACGAAGGAGGCGAATCACCGACGGCAGCTTCATGCTGAAGGTCACCGCACGAATCTCGCGGTCGTACACAGACACAATCTCGACCTTGCCCTGGCACCAGAGCATGATCGCCTTCTGCCAGTGCACCACTTTCAGCGGCTCGTACGTCGCGTTCAGCAGCAGAGTCTGTTCCATCGTGTCGTATAACCTTGCTCATTGTCGGGCAGTGTCTGCACACTGTCAAGGCAGGCCTGGCTGTAACGTCCGTGTACACAAAGAGTTAGGGTTTCAACCTACCCGAAACCTTTCCTCCGACCGATACAGCACTTTGTGACTGGTGTTCTTCGCACAACAACCCGACTGGTATGCACAGCCGTGTTGGCGACACTGACGGCCGCCTGTGCGACACATGCGACCCCGCGAGTGGCGACGCCGCAGCCGTTTCCCCTCGTGCCGTCTCCCGCCAGTCTGCGGCCGGCACCAGCACCTCTCCCCGCGCACCCGGTGTCGCGTGTGGACGTGATGACCACGGCCCTCACCTTTCAGGGGGTGCCCTACCAGTACGGAGGCACCACGCCTGCAACCGGCTTCGACTGCAGCGGATTTGTCCAGTATGTGCTGGGCAGACACGAGATCGCGCTGCCGCGTACCGCGGCCGAACAATTCCGAATCGGCCAGCGCATCGGCGAACGAGACGTGCAGGCTGGTGACCTTGTGTTTTTCTCGACGATTGCGCCCGGTGCTTCACACGTCGGACTTGCGCTGAGCGCCGACGAATTTGTGCACGCGCCCGCCACGTCCGGCGTGGTGCGCGTCGAACGTCTGCGCTCGTCGTACTGGAAGCAGCGTTTTGTCGGCGCGCGTCGCCTCTTCAGCGAATAATCACCGGGATAAACGGAATTTTCGGCGGCGCGGCTGGCGCGGCCGTGTCATCAGCCGGCGTATCCGGTGGTGAGACCGCACCCATGCGGCGCAGGATCAGCGCCTGTCGCTGCCGAAGCCGTGCATTCGGTCGCGACGGACTATAGACGCGCGGATTGATGATGGCGCCGGCCAGCATCGCCGACTGCGCGGGACTCAACCCTGCCGCGGACACACCGAAATGGGCACGCGCTGCTGCCTCGACGCCCCAGATGCCGTCGCCCCACTCAATCAGGTTCAGATACAGCTCGAAGATGCGGCGTTTGGACAGTTCGGCTTCGAGCCGGCGCGTGATGAACAGTTCGCGCACTTTGCGATAGGGATTGCGGGACGGCGACAGGTAGAGGTTCTTGGCCAGTTGCTGCGTGATGGTCGAGGCGCCGCGCGCAAACTCGCCACGCGCCCAGTTCACTTCGATCGACGCACGGATCTCATCAAAGTCCAACCCACTGTGATCCCAGAAGGCGGCATCCTCCGTCACCGTGACGGCGCGCTTGAGGTGAGGCGAGATGCGGTTATAACTCACCCACTGATGCTGCATGCGCAGCGCACGCCCTTCCGCCTCCGCCTGTCGCACCCGCAACTCGCGAAACGCCGTGGTCGTCGGCGCATCCTCACGCAACTGGCGCACATCCGGCAGCGTGATCCAGGTATACGCAACAACGGCAAAGCCGACGGCCATGGCCGCCACGCACCACCGCAGCGCGCGGCGCATCACCCCCCGATAACCACGCGCACGCGCGCGCCCACCGCCGGTCGTGACGACGGCTGGGCCCCATTCATGATGGCGAGCGCAGAGGCACTGACGGTGCCATCGGAACGCTTCGCGAGGGACTCCCACGTGTCCCCCGATCGTGCGGTGTAAAAGTCGATGCGCGCCGGCTGCACGCGATCCGCCTCGGCGGCTGACAAGCCTCGAAACGATCCGATGGTCTCGCGGAAGGCCGGGTCGGCTTGTGAGAACGCGTTCTGTGACGCCACGCCGGCCACCTGATACAACCGTCCCCCGTGACTGATAAACGCCACGCGGGCCACGATCGCCTCGTTGCCGGTGCCGCCGCTGAACACGCCTACAAACGCCTGCAAGCCGTTGATGGTCACGTTTTCACCCGCACGTTCAATCAGCTGTGCCTCCTGCATGCGCGCCCGGCCTGCCTGCGCAGGGCTGCGTCCGCCGGACTCTACCACCTCGAGCAGCAACACACGCTGCTGATTCTCGGCCTCCGGCATCGCGGCCACCTGCTGGGCACCATTGTTCACCTGCCAGCCCTGCGGAAAGCGCAACGCGATGCGCAGAATCGGGTGCAGGAAGTCGCGACCACGCACCATGCCCTGTTCGCGACTGTCTCCAAAGACCAGACCATCAAGACGCCGGTTGAATTCCGCCTCATTCACGCGCGTCGCGGACGATGTGCGCGCAGCGTCGGCCACGGTCGAGACCTGTTCCACACGGTCGGCGGGGAGTGGATGTGTCGACAGGAAGTTCGGCACGCCGCGGCTCGAGCCCGAGGCTTCCGACAGGCGACCAAGCGTGCTCAGCATGCCGGCCATCCCGGAGGGGTTCCAGCCGCTGGTGGCGGCATACCCGACACCCAGGCGATCCGCTTCGAGCTCGGCGTCACGGCCATTCTTGAGAAACAGCAATCCCAGCGAGGCTTCAGCGGCTGTGAACCAGCCCTGCTGGTCGGGCGGCGCCAGAATGCGACCGATGCCAATGCCCAGGCCCGCCGCCTGCTGACGCGAATAAGCCGTCGCACCATGAAGCGCAGTCACGTGCGCGATTTCGTGACCGAGCACATTGGCCATCTCCGCTTCATCATGCAGGAACGGCAGAATCCCGCGCGTGAGGTAGATGTACCCGCCCGGCAGGGCAAACGCGTTGATGGCCTGGGCGTCGACGACGGCAAACGTCCATGGCAGCTGGGGGCGATGCGACGTCTTGGCCAAGGCCTGTCCGACGCGGTTGACGTAGTCCTGCCACCCCTGGTCCGGGTACAGCCCCATCTCCTGGCGGACCTGAGCGTCAGCCTGTTTGCCAAGCGCGACCTCGTCCTGCTCCGACAGCAGATTGAACTGGCGTTGACCGGTGGCGGGATTAGTGACGCACGCCACGGCGGTCGCCACGACAAGCAACAGGGCGGGAAGTTTGTGTGTCATAACGCCTCCCACGTTACTCCGTCGAGCTGGTGGGCCATGGTGCTACTTGAGACACTATCGGGGGGCCCTGCGACCGAGGGCTTCCGCCAGCGCCGCCACCACACGGTCGGCATTGTCGACGGTCGCGCCTGATCCCATCAGGCCGATGCGCCAGATGCGACCGGCCAGCGGTCCCAACCCGGCCCCGATTTCGATCCGGTGTTTTGTCAGCAATCGAGCGCGCACCGCCTGCTCGTCAATCCCCGGGGGCACCCGCACGGCATTCAGGTTGATCAGCCGGTGCTGGGGCTCCGGAAACAACTCCAATCCGATGGTGGCGAGCCGCTCCACGAGCCGGTCGTGTGCCTGTTGATGACGCATCCACCGCGCCTCCAGGCCCTCCTCCAGCACCTCTGTGAGGGCGGTGTGCAGCGCGTAGACCAACGGCGATGAAATCGTGTGATGGTAGGCGTGCCTTACCCAATACGACTCCAACTGCGCGAAATCATTCGCAAAGCTGTGACAGGGCGGCGGCATCACGCGGGCCCGCGGCGACACGGTGATCGGCGACAGCCCAGGCGGCGCACCGAGGCCCTTCTGGCCGCACGAATAGACCACGTCCGCATTCCAGGCCGACACGTCCACGGGAATCGCGCCAAGTGATGTGACGGCATCCACCACAAACAACGCCTCTCGACGCCGCACCAGCGGTGCGATCTCGGCCACCGGATTGCACACCCCGGTGGAGGTTTCGCCATGCACCATGGCCACCACATCAAACCGGCCTTCCGCGAGGGCGCGCTCGACGGCCGCAGGGTCAACCGAGCGCCCCCACTCCACGTTGAGCCGTTCGACGTGCGCCCGGTTGCGTGCGAACACCTGCGCGAGGCGCTCACCAAAATAGCCCGTGACGATGGCCAGCACCGACATCCCGGGCTCGACCAGATTCAGAGCCGCCGCGTCCATCGCGGTGGTCCCGGTCCCCGACACGGCCAGATTCAGGTGACTGGCGGGCGCGCGAAACACCTCCCCCGTCATCCGTCGCACATCGTCAAGCAGATCGAGCAACTCCGGATCGAGATGTGAGCGAGGAGGGGCGGCAAGCGCCTCGCGTACTCGGGACGACACCGGAGAGGGTCCGGGGCCGAGCAGCCATCGCTCTTTGGTGGGTAACGTCGCCATGAAACCAGTCTCTCCTTAAACCTGTCAGAACGCGGCACACGCCGCACGAATGTCATCGGCCACAGCCGGGGACACCGGCAGCAGCGGCGAGCGCACGGGTCCACCCGGAAACCCGAGCGCGTCGAGCGCGCACTTTAATCCTGCCACGCCATGCACACTCGACACGAGCCGCGCGATCGGCAGCAACTGCTGCTGCAGTGCTCGCGCTTCGTCGTGCCGTCCGGCCTGCGCGTGCGCCCACAACTGGGCGCAGGACGCCGGAAACACGTTGGCCACAGCAATGATCGCGCCTCGCGCGCCCATCATCCATGCGGGATACGCCACCGGGGCCCAGCCTGACAACACCGCGAACGTCTCGGGTCGCACCATCGCAAACTGCGCGTGGCGCTCCAAGTCATTGCTGGTCTCCTTGATGCCCACCACGTTGGGATGTGCGGCCAGCGCCTGCACCGTGGCGACCGTGAGACTGAAGCCGGCCATGCCCGGCACGTTGTACAGCATCACCGGCACCGGCGACGCGTCGGCGACCGCACGATAGTGGGCCAGCAACGCCTCGTGCGTCATCTGCGATTTGAAAAATGACGGGGCGCGCACCAGCACCACGTCGGCGCCGAGATCTCCAGCCCTCCGGCAGGCCGCGATCGTGGCTCGGGTCGACTCGCGGCCTGTACCGACGATCAACACCTGGTCGCGCGGCACCACGGCGCGTGCCGTGTCGACGATGGCGTCGGCTTCCGCCTCCTCGAGCAAGCCGGCCTCGGCGTTGGAGCCCAGGACGAGTGCGCCGGCCAAACCGGACGCCGTGAGCCGTGTCAGTTGTGTGCGCAGGGCCCCGAGGTCCACATCGCCGGTGGCTGAATCAAACGGGGTGGGGACTGGAGGAAAGATGCCGTGAAGAGATACCACGTCGGGAGGCTATCGACGTGGCGCGGTCGTGTCAACGCCTCGCGCGCCGGCGACCTGCTGCAACGCGAAGACACCAAGAAATAAAAGTACTGCCGGCGCCATCGTCCACGGGGCCATCTGCATGGCCGACACACTGGACGCCTCCTTGAGCATGAGCCCCCAACTTGGTACGGGTTCGGGAAAGCCCAATCCGAGAAATGAAATGGTGGATTCGGCTACCAGCAGTGCGGGCACCAGCAGCACCAGTTCCGTGCGCAGGAACCCGAAGGACGCGGGTACCAGGTGCCGCAGCAGTCGGACGCGACCCGCGCCAATGGCGCGGGCCGCCTCGGCATAGTCGCGCTGCCGCTCTGTTGCAACGATCGCACGCACGCCCCGTGCGACGTGTGGCCAGCCGGCGAACGCAAACAGCAGCGTGAGTACTGCGAAGACCACCGAGGTGTCGAGCACCAGCGGCATCGCCGCGCGCAGCACCAGCACGAGATACACGGCCGGCAGCACAAGCACAAAGTCGGCCACACCCGAGATGGTGAGATCGGTCCAGCCCCTGGCAGAGCCGGCCAGTGCGCCAAGCAACGCGCCGACCAGCAACGCCCCAAGCGCGCCGGTCAGGGCCACACCCAGTGAGAGGCGCGCGCCGTGCCACACGCGCGACCACACATCACGTCCAAGACCGTCGGCCCCCCACCACAAGAGCGGGCCGTCGGCCGGATCGATCGAGATCAGTCGACCGTCCTGAAACCAGCGCAAGGGCACACGACGCGAGGTGTCGTCGATGAATTCTCGATTCACACGATTGACCAGTACCTGGCGGTACACAAACGGTGCGTGCCACCCTTCGCCGTCACGCAGATGCACACCCATCGGCGGTGCGAACGCGCGATCGGCAAACTGTTCCCACGGCTCGTGGGCCGTCAGCCACGACGCGGCCAGCGCCCCACACACCAGCACGCCGAGCACCACCCACGATGCGCGACGCATCTAGGCCGCCTCCGCCGCGCGTGGATCCACAATCGCACGCGCGACATCCGCGATGAGATTGCCAGCCGCCAGACACACCGCGCCAGCGAGCACGCACCCGGCGACGAGCGTCACGTCGCTGGCCAGCACCGCGTCATACAACAACCGGCCGAGACCCGGCCACGACGTCACCAACTCGACGGCCAGTGATCCGCTGAACAGGCTGCCCATCACGATGCCGTAGACGCCGAGCACCGGGCGCAGCGACTGACGTGCAGCGTGCCGCCACACCAGTCGCGCCGGCGGAATCCCGCGGGCGGCGGCCGCCACCAGGTCCGGGGCCAACATCGCTTCTTGTGTCGCCTGTGACTGCAGTCGCTCGAGCATCGCGGCGACAGGCAGTCCCAGCGCCAGCGCCGGCAACACGATCGCACCAGGAGCGATCGACAACATCCCGGTGGAGACGGCAAACAACATCAACCCCAGAGCCGCCACCAGGGGCGGACAAGCGACCAGTGCGAGGG
This sequence comes from Vicinamibacterales bacterium, assembly GCA_038319675.1. Lineage (GTDB taxonomy): Bacteria > Acidobacteriota > Vicinamibacteria > Vicinamibacterales > SCN-69-37 > SYFT01. Next base: position 95,201 of record JBBQDM010000005.1, on the reverse strand, counting down.
ACACGGCGACGACCACACGCGACACGAGCCGGTCGGGGTAGGCACCGGTCACCACGCCGAGTGGGAGGCCAAGTAATGTCGCGAGCAGCAGGGCCGTGGCGGCGAGGTGCGCGGTGTTGAGACCACGCTCGGTCACAAGCGTGATCACCGGCCGACCGAAGTACGACGACGTGCCCAGGTCGAGGCGCAACAGGCCGCCGAGCCAGCGACCTGTCTGCACAAGCAGGGGATCGTCGAGGCCCAGTTGTGCGCGGCGCGCCGCGATGGCGTCAGCAGCCACGCCGGCCATGAAGTCGGTGGTCGTTTCATCGCCGGGCGCGAGGCGGGCGATGACATAGGCACTCGTGGTCACCACCAGAATCAGCACGAGCGCCGCTGCCACACGGCGTGCGAAAAAAGCCAGCGGCGTTCGGTTCACTGCCCTCCGGCAACGAGAGAGAGACGCTCGGCGTTCCACAACACCGGCGGGAAGAAGATCTGGGGGACCGCACCACGGACACGCCCGCTCACGGCGACCACCTGGCGCGGCGCCACGAACCAGAGCGCGGGCATCTGCTCGGCCAGAATGTATTGCGCCTCCGCAAACAACCGCCGACGCTCGGCCACATCCATCGTCACCGCCTGCTGTTGCATGAGGGCGTCGATGCGGGCCTCCCATTCAGTGGCCGGCGTGACCTGACCAGGATGCCACCAGTGGAAGGCACCGGAGCTCATCCAGAAGCCCATGCTGCCGATCGGGTCGCGTGTGGTCGCGCGGCCCCCGAAATAAATTGCGTCGAAGTCACCCGAGGTGTAGCGGGAGATGATCTCGGGCTGCTGCAGGGCAATGACGTCTACGGCCACGCCGACCTGGCGCAAGTGTTCCTGCACCACCGCCATCGTCTTTTCGAAACCGGCCTGCCCGGCGCGCGTGATGATGGAGAACCGCACCGGCTGATTGGACTCGTCGTCAAGCATGCCGTCGCCGTTGCGATCGTAGAGGCCCATGGAGGTGAGCAGGGTGCGGGCGCGGGCCACGTCAAAGCCGGCGGCCGGCAGGTCCGGCACGTACCAGTCTCCGTGGCCGGGCGTCACCGGGCCATACGCCGGGATGGCTTCGCCGAGATAGACCGTGTCCACGATCGCCTGGCGGTTGACCGCGTGGGAAATCGCGCGGCGGAACTCCGGCGCGAGCAACCACGGACGCGCGGCACCAGCGGCCGCACCGGGTCGCAGATTGAACCAGAGGGTGGTGACGTCCACGGCGGGGCCGGCGTCGGTCAGCTGCACACGACCTTCGGCCTCACTCTGGCGAAGGGTCGCCAGGTCTTCGGCGGCCACAAAGTTGGTGATGACATCGGCGTCCCCCGACTGCAGTCGCAACAGTTCGGTGTTGGCCTCGGGCACGATCGCCATGTCGATCTCGTCGAGATAGGGCAGCGCCGCACCGTCGTCGTCGCGTCCGAAGAAGTGTGGATTGCGCACGAAGCGCAGGCGCTGTGCGGGAATGTATTCCTGCAGCACGAAGGGGCCGGCGCCGACCACGGAGAGGGTGGGTGCGGAGGGAGCCCAAATGGTGGTCAGTTGACCAGCGTCAAGTGCGGGCTCGAGGATGTGGCGCGGCAGGATCGACAGGTGCTCGAGGATGGCGAGGCCCGGCCCGTGTGGTGCGGGAAACGTGAGCAGCACCTGATGGTCGTCGACCGCGCGCATGGCGAGCGGTTGGCCGCCCACGCGCATATCAGCCGCGGCGGCGGTGCCGAGCACGGCGCGCATGGAGAACAGGACATCCGCCGATGACACCGGCGTGCCGTCTGAAAACCGCGCGTCGCGCCGAAGGTCGATCGTCCAGGTCAGGCCGTCAGGCGACGCGGACCAGCGCTCGGCCAACCGCGGTTCCAGAGCGCCGGAGGCATCGGTTCTGAGCAGGGTGGCCTGGGTCAGCGCGCTGAACATCAGATTGGCGGCCGTGGGCTGGGGGGCGGCAATCCGGAGGAAATTGGTGGGTTCCGTGGCATACGTCGCCCGCAGTTGGCCGCCTCTGGCGGGAGCACCGGCCACTTCGTCCCCGGCCGGTTGTGGAGTACCAGCGGGCCAATATGACCAGCCCACCCACAGGACAAGGGCCAGCACGGCCACGACCAGAAGGGAGCGATTGGGGCGGGGTTCGGGCATAAGGCTCCTCGGAACAGGCGCAAAAACAGCACTGGCGGACAGCAGCGTAGGGGCGTATTATGGTGCAGTTCAGCAACTTGCGAGCGACAGACAGTTTGGACATTCGAGCCGGGAATCAAAAAACAGGAATGTAATGTGAAGCACATTCATGTACAAGAACCGGCTGGGTGCGACTGGGCCGCAGGGCTGATGTTGGGCCAGAGGCGAAGAATCTGGGCCACAGTCGGGCTTGGCGTGGGTGGTACGGTACCTGCGTATTGCGTGTGGACCGGCGTCTGGGTTGTCGCCGTGTGTTCTTGACCGTGTTGATTTTTATGACCGCACCCGCTTCGTTCACGCTCCGTCATCTGCCCCGCGTGGTGGCCGTCCTGCTTGGGACGGTGCTGGCATTCGGGGTATTTGGTCCGTCCCCGGTTGTTGAGGCCGGCGACAAACACCGCGCGAAGATGTCGCCGGAATTTGCGGCAAAAATCGCCAGCCAATCTGCCGACGTGTTTCAGGTCGTCTTGACGGCACCGCAGTCGGTGGTAGACCGTCTCGGCCGGCAGTACGGACTGCGTCTGGTGAAGCGGATGATGGCTGGTGGCGTGTTTGAGGGAACGGCCGACCAAATTTCGAACCTCGCTGGCGACCCGCAGGTGGGCAGTCTTGAAGAGAACCGCCGCGTCTACTCGATGGCGGCGGTGACGGCGCAGTCGATCGGTGCGGATCAGGTGTGGAAGGGCGTCAACGGCTCGTCCTTTGGGGGAACGACCGGGCGTGGAGTGGGCATTGCGGTGCTCGACTCCGGCATTGGGAACCACCCGGACCTGCGCAACCGTGTGAGTGCGCGACTCGACTTTACCGGCGCCAACGGCGTGCGTCTGGGTGGCGACGACGACTACGGGCATGGCACCCATGTGGCAGGGATCATTGCCGGCAGCGGTGCAGGCAGTCGGGCGTCTCGGCCGGGTCTTCGCGAGACAGAGGGTGCGGCGTATATCGGCATGGCGCCAGGCGCGGAATTGATCAGCGCGAAGGTCCTGGGACCTGATGGAGCGGGGTACGTGGCTGATGTGATCGAAGCCATCGACCATTTTTCGCGGCATCGCGAATTTTATGGCGTGCGGGTGTTGAACCTCTCGCTTGGCCACCCGGCGTCCAAGCCGTATGACGAGGATCCGTTGGCCCAGGCGGTAGAACGTGCGGTCGAGCGCGGGCTGGTCGTCGTGGCCTCGGCCGGCAACTTTGGCAAAACGGCTGATGGGACGCCGATTGTTGGCGCCATTGTCTCGCCGGGTTTCACGCCTGGTGCGTTGACGGTGGGCACGCTCAACACGCAGGGCACGGTCTTCCGCAGTGACGACACGGTGGCGAGCTACAGTTCGGCAGGGCCGGTGGTGGATCCCGGCACGCCCGCGCCGATGACGCCGGCGGACGTCCTGGCGGCCAATCCGCTGATGAAGCCGGACCTGGTGGCCCCCGGCAACATGATTGTGTCGACCGTTGGAGCCGACGCGAAGTTGTGGCTCACGTTGCCCGAGCGGCGCGTGACCGGTGCCAATGGCGGCAATTACATGTGGCTGTCGGGGACGAGCATGTCGACGGCGGTGGTGAGTGGGTCGGTGGCCCTGCTGTTGCAGGCGCGCCCTGATCTGACACCGTATGAAGTGAAGACGGCACTGCAGTTGACTGCACAGCACCTGCCGGGCGTCGGCCTGATTAAGCAGGGTGCGGGCAGCCTGAACGTGGCGCTCGCGGTGCGCTTCGCCAAACGCCGCGGCGCGGTCTCCAAGCTCGCACTGACCAACACCATCGGCGGCGAAGCCACCTACGCCAGTGGCATCACCTTCGGCCAGGCCTCAACCTGGGGGCAGACCCTCATCTGGGACAATACCCTGATCTGGGACAACTCTCGCATCCCTGGTAGCGCGACCGCGTGGGGAGACACGCTGATCTGGGACAACACCCTGATTTGGGACAACACGCTGATCTGGGACAACACTCTCATCTGGGATAACGCTCAAATTTGGGGCGAGACGCTCATTTGGGACAACACGTTGATCTGGGACAACACCCTCATTTGGGACAACACCCATTACTGGGGCCAGACCCTAATCTGGGACAACACTCTCATTTGGGATAACACCCTCATCTGGGACAACTAGACCACCAGTGCTTCCTAACAGCTACGTACGGAGTTTGTTCATGCTGCTTCGACCGATAATCGTCTGGAGTTAAACGTGCTTGGTCTGCGCCCGGCGTCATGCTGGGCAGCAGGCGGGGCCTCCGCCTAGGGAACATTGATGGCCTCGATGTTTGGCGCCAAGCTGTCGTGGATCGCCAAGTCCTATATTGGGCTTGTCATCCTCGGGGGATTAGCCGCCTCCACTCATACACTTTGGCAGTTCATTGAGTCCCCTCCAGAGGGCGAATGGTACTGGCTGACCATCCTGACTCTTTTTAGTGGCTTTCTCTCAGTTCAATTCCAAAAAGTTGGCGGTCGGTATTCGATTTCAGAAACCTTCACGATGTGGGGAACCTTGGTCTATGGCCAAGCCGTCGGGACACTCCTCGTCCTTCTCGATGCGACGGTACTGTCGGGAAGAGTTTGGTACGTAAAAAAGCGATTCGACTGGATTCGAGCGCCCTTTAATCTTGCCGCGCCCGCCCTCTCAATCTGGATCTCGTCAGCAGTCCTGTTTGCTATCGCTGGCCCTGCCCCGCTCCAGCTTGAAACGACCCCCACTCTCTTTATCGTTGGGCTTGGGGTGTTCACTGTTCTTTACTTCCTAATCAACTCGCTCCTCGTCGCGGGAGCGATCGCACTAACCGCTTCGAACCCGGCTGGAGCGCTCGCGACCTTCGTGACAACATGGCAGGGTCTCAGGGAAGGCATCTTCACCTATTTCGCGGGTGCCTCGATCGCAGCGCTACTGGCCTCGCGTAGCGAGCCACAAATGATGTGGCTCAACGTGACAGTCTTGATGCCGCTCATGATCATGTTCTACCTGAGCTACAGAAACTCCGCGAGAAAAGTCGATGAGATGCAGGGGCGGCTGGACGCGATCGAAAAGGTGCATTTCGCAACGATCGAGGCGTTCGCAATGGCGATTGATGCCAAGGACCAAGTCACGCACGGCCACATTCGCCGGGTGCAGCACTACTGCATGGAAGTTGCGCGTTCCCTTGGCGTAACCGACGACAAGGAACTCAAGGCACTCCAAGCTGCGGCCCTCCTTCACGACACGGGAAAACTTGCGATCCCTGAGTACATCCTGAACAAGCCGGGGCCGCTCACCCCTGGAGAGTTTGAGAAGATGAAGGACCACGCGGCCGTCGGAGCGAACATCCTCAAGAACATCGACTTCCCATATCCGGTTGCGCCTATCGTTCGACATCATCATGAGAACTGGGACGGTCGCGGATACCCTGACGGGCTTAAGGGACAGGAGATCCCGCGCGGAGCGCGCATCCTGTCGGTCGTTGACTGTTATGACGCGCTCACGTCGGACCGCCCCTACCGTCCCAGGATGACTCGGCAACAAGCAGAGCAGATACTGCTGGACCGTCGAGGTGTCATGTACGACCCGTGGGTCGTCGATGGCTTCATCAAGATTCTCGACCGGTTGGAAGAGATGGACCAGGCAGAGGGACGACACCATGCGGACGACCCCAGCGGCAAGCCATTTGCCGCGAGACCCGCGCTGGACGTGATTAGCGCGGCAACTGCCGAAGAGCGTGAGTTCGCGGAACTGCGGCGGGAGCTGCCGAAAGCACAGGGCGTTGAGCTGGCCGCCGAAGTGTTCTTCCGTCACGTGCGCCGAGTTATTCCAGCAGCAGCGGTTGTCCTGTATGGCCAGCAGCCGGGAAGCTCCGATCTGCGGGCACTCTATTGCGCTGGTTCGGGAGCGAGCACGGTCGAATCAACTCTGATTCCTGTTGGTGAACGTATCTCTGGCTGGGCCTTCGCTCATCGGCAGGTGGTATTCAATTCGGATGCCTCACTCGATCTCGGCCCTGTCGCGCGGACCTTGCCAGTCCCTCTCAGGGTGGCACTGGTTGTGCCGATATTTGAGGGCAACACGTCCTTGGGTGTCCTCACGCTATACGGCAGCGAAGATTTTCAGAAGGACCACCGGAGAATGCTCGAGTCAGCGGCCCAATTGCTGCTGGCCACAGGCGTGCTTTCTCCCGGAGGACTCGCCCCAAAACCCTCTCAGGCAGAAGCTAACCGAGAGCGAAAAATACACTGACATTTTGTGGTACCACTTTCGTGAACTTGGCCCGCCAGCCGCGCGCTTCTTCTGCTACCTTCCCTGAGTTAAATCCCGGACGCTCAAGGGGGTGCCGAGGCAAGTAGTTGGTTCTCGCAAGCAATGGGTGAGAACCGCGAATGCGTTCAGAGACGGAGGGGGTTCATCTTGTACGAGCGAGCTAACACGCCGCGTGAGCCGGGAGACCCGAGTGGTGCGATTCGCTCCGCTTCATTGAGATTTGATGAGGGCGACGTCATGGAGGCTTTGTCAATCCTCCGGGACTTCTCTTCAGAGGCACAACAACTGGACCCGGAGAGCCGACTCGACGCGGCGTTCGTGCTCTTTGGCATGGAGGCACCCTTCTTGGCTCCAGCCAAGGCTCTTGGCAATATCGCAAATCTTCGTCAGATCGCAACGACCGTTGGAGACGCCAGGGCCCTGTCAGCCCTTCACCTCTCGGTCGCCAGAATCGAGTGCTTCCGCGGATCAACGGGCAGTGCAAAGAGCCACCTTGCGATTTCGCAGCAATTGGCATCGCACGGACAATCTCTGCCGTTGCTGTGTTCTAGTCTGCTGGTTGGTGCTTCCTTGGAGATGTATGAGGGATGCCTCAGGAACGCCAATCGCGCGGCAGCGAAGAGTCTCGACACTGCAAAGCAGCTAGGTCTTCAGCGTCACATCGCTGCCTCGTTGGGAAATGTTGGGCTACTTTCTTTGTGTGGCGGCCAGGCTGAGATGAGTAGGTCATTTGTCAGCCAAGCGCTAACGATGTCCGCTGACTTTTCCTTCGTCAAACTTGGTCTCACAGACTCGTTGGCGAACATCGCACTATTCGAAGGCAACCTCTCCGAAGCCGAAGCCCGTATCAGGGACTGTCAGGCCGTGATCGCCACCCACAGGGTGCCGGCGCGCTCGTGGTACGACCTCACCCATCAACTGACGCGGTGTCTGTTCCACAGCCTGCGTGATGAATGGCAAGCCATCATCGACATCGTGAACGAGGCGGACCCGGAACTGGAGCGACGGCACCTGAAGACCTGGCGCTCGTCACTGCTCGCCGCACGGGCACGGGCGGAAGCCCGCCTCGGTCGACACGAAGAGGCGGACCAGAGCCTGCTCGCGGCCATGCGGAGTTGCCCGCGCGGAGCCGTGGACCCGATGATCTCGATCGAAACCGCTACCGGCACCTGCCTGGCCCTGCGTGGAGAGACACACCAGGCCCATCGTCACTTCGACCGCGCGCTGCGGGCCTGCGACGCCATCGGTCACCGCTTCCAGGGCTGGATCGTCACCCGCGAGCGCGAGTCACTCCCCGCGCACCGCCCCCGCACCACGGCGCCACTCCTCGAACGACGCCGGCAGACCGACACCGAAGATGTTGCCCTGCTCCTCGCCGACGTGGCGTCACTCCTCAACACCGGCCACTCCCTGGATCTGCTCGCCCAGCGCGTCATCTCGGTGCTTGAAGCGTCACCGCTGCGCACGCGACTCAGGGTCACACGCGAGGCCAGCGCCGGCGATCACACCGCCCCCACAGCCGCCTGGGAATTCCGCGGCAGCCACGGCTGCCGCATCGACCTCTCCGACGCCGACACCACCATTTCGATCGACATCCGCGAACTCGCCTCCCTCGAAGAGATCTCCCTGGTCAAGAATCTCACCGACATCATCGGCACCGCCGTTGACCTCGACGAAGATGCGGACAGCCATCTGTGGCCCCGAGCCGAACTCACCAACTCCGACGACGCGGTGTTCTGGTCGCCGCGGATGCAGGAGATTCTTCGCATCGCCCAGCGGCTCGCCTCCACCGCACTCCCCATTCTGATCACGGGCGAAACCGGCACGGGCAAAGAGGTGTTCGCACGGCTGATTCACGAACACAGCCGTGTGCGTCGGGGCCCATTCATCCCGTTCAACGCGTCGGCCATTCCCCGCGATCTGGTCGAGAGTCAGATGTTCGGACACCGCCGTGGTGCCTTCACGGGTGCCCTCGATTCGTCACCAGGTGTCATTCGCAGCGCCGATCAGGGCACGCTCTTTCTTGACGAGATCGGCGACCTCGACCCGGCCGTCCAACCCAAACTGTTGCGCTTCCTCGAGTCGGGCGAGATCCATCCTGTGGGCGATCTCAAGCCCGTCCACGTCCACGTCCGCGTGGTCGCGGCCACCAATGCGAGCCTCGATACACTCGCGGCCGAAGGCCGGTTTCGTTCCGACTTGCTGTACCGGTTGCGCGTCGCAGCACTCGACCTGCCCCCGCTCAGGGAACGCAAGGACGAAATTCCAGCGCTCACCGCGCACTTCGTCCGCAAGGCCGTCGCGGAATCCCAACGGGCCCACATCACCGTGGGCGACGATGTGGTGGCCGCGCTGCTGTTGCACGACTGGCCCGGCAACCTCCGGCAGCTCTCCAATGAACTGCGGCGCGTGGTGGCGCTCGCCGAGGACGGGACCACCCTGCGCGCGACCGACCTGTCTCCGGAAGTGGCCGCGCCCTGGTTCGCCGCCCGCCCGCAGACACAGCCGAGCGCCACCAACGGCGTGGCGGTGCGACTCGATCAACCGCTGGATGTCGCGACAGAGGAGCTTGAGCGCGCCTTCATTGAGCACGCACTGGTCCAAACACAGGGTCGTGTCTCGGATGCCGCCCAACTGCTCGGCATCTCGCGCAAAGGCCTTTTTCTCAAGCGAAAGAAGTTGGGACTGGAGTAGAGCCGGTCCTCGTCCGCTACGACCCCTGCTGGATCCGCTGCGCGACCTTTTCAACGTCGGCCCACACGCGCAGGAGGTTGCCGCTCCACAACTTGGCAATTTGCTCCTCGGTGTAGCCGCGGCGCACCAGTTCGAGTGTGACGTTGAACGTCTCGGACGCGCTGCCCCACCCGGTCACCCCGCCCCCGCCATCAAAGTCGGACGAGATGCCGACGTGATCAACACCGATGAGCTTCACGGCATAGTCGATGTGGTCCACGAAGTCGGCGACGGTCGCACGTTCCATGGCCGGATACTTCGTGTTGATCTCCGTCAGACGACGGGTGTACTCAGCGCGACGATCGTCGGGCAGCGCCTCAAGCGCCGCCTGATTCGCGCCTCCACGACCGGCCGCTGTCGGCGCTGTGCCCGCCGGCGCGTCCGTTTCGACGGGACACACAGGCTGCCCCGTCGCTGCCGCACCACGACCACCACCGCGCGCACCACCACCGCCGCGGCCTCCGCCTGCGGCCGCCAGGCCGAACTCCTGCCCAAGCGCCTGCACCGCCGCCTGTCGCGCCGGACCATGTTCATCCACCTTCACGTAAGTGGCAAACGCTACGGTCTGCATCACGCCGCCATTCTTCTTGAGCGCCAGCAGCAGCTCGTCGTCCATGTTGCGTGTGTGATTGGCGAGCGCACGCGCCGACGAATGCGAAGCGATGACTGGCGCCTGTGACAACGCGATCGTCTGCATGTTCGCCTGTTTGGAGGGGTGGGAGACGTCCACCATCATCCCCCACTTGTTCATCTCGGCAATCACCTGCTTTCCCAACTCACTGAGCCCGCCGTGGATTCCACCGTTGGCAGCTTCGGTCGAGTTCGAATCGGCGAGCTGCGAGTTGCCGTTGTGCGCCAGCGACATGTAACGCCCGCCGCGATCGAAGAACTCCTTCACGCGCGAAATGTCGGTGCCCACCGGATAGCCGTTTTCAATGCCGATCATCGCCGCGAACTTGCCTGCCTTCCGGATACGCACGACATCGGCGGGCGTCAACGCCAGCTCCATCTGGTCGGGGGCGATTTCCTTGGTGAGTCGATGAATGGCGTCGAACTTTTCGACAGCTTGCTGGTACGCGTCGTTGAATCCCTCCGGCGTGAGCGCTCGCTGCCCTGTATACACAATCAACCACGGCGCGTTGAGCCCGCCTTCACGCATCTTCGGAAAGTTCACCTGCGTCGTCAGCCGCATCGTGTAGTTGCACGCGGGCGTGAAACGTGCGGTCGAAATGTCCACGTGGGTATCCATCGTGATCGTCCGGTCGTGAATGGCGCGTGCCCGGGAGACAAGCGCCTGATCCGGCTGGGCCTGGGCGAGGACGATGGACGAGGAGACGGCAGCGGCGACGACCGCCGCAACAACAATGCGGATGCTCATGCGCGAATTGTAGCGCGATCGTGGGCGCTATCGGCCGAGCGTACGTTTGGCCTGCGCGTTGTGGCGGATTACGTGCGCTACGGCCCAGTCGCCCACCTGATACACACTGATCAACCCGAGGATGGATTTGACGGTCCACAGGCCGCGGTCCTCGGGCAGCGCCCGATACGCGTCCACGAAGCGCGTGCGCGACGCCTTGAGGCGCTCACGTGCGTCCGCCATCGTCAGATCGGCGGGCGGATGGAAAGCCTCGGGGGCCTCGAGCTGATCCGGCACACGGGCGGTAATGTCGGAGAAGGGCGTTTCGACGAAGTCGGGCTCTGGCGCCCGCGCCAGGGGACGCGTGCCGTCCACGAGCGACGCCAGGCCCTCTGTGGCCACCGCCACATGCCAGGTGATACCGGCCACCGACCAGCCACCGTCGGCTGGCGACCGTGCGGCCTCGGCCTCGGAGACCGATTCGAGCCGGGCAAGCAGGCGGTCCATCGCCGATTCAAACGCGGCGATGGTGTGGGCAACGCGATCGGTGTGCGTCATACGCGCAGGAGTTTATCGAATCTCAACCGGCGAATCGATCCGCACGCGCAGGATCGTGCCCGGCGGCAGTTGGACGTCGGTGCCATCAGTCGCCGCAATCGTGCCACCGCCGCCGACAAGCACACCGACAAGCGCACCCTTGCCGCCGCCCAGCAGGCCGCCGAGAATGCCGCCCAACACAGCGCCCGTGCCAATGCGGCTCGCCTCGTCACCCATCTTGCCGTCGAGTGTCTGCATGACCGTCGCCCGCATCCGCACGGGGCCGGACTTGAGCATGAGTTCATCAAACGCCAGGGTGAGACTGCCTCGTCTGGTGGTGCGTGTCGCCGGAGTCACCGAGCCCACAAACCCGCGCACCAGGGTGCCCGCCGGCAACACCACCGTGTCGTCCATGACCAGATCCACCAGGGTGGTCGCCTCAAACCGCTGTTCCACGCGTGCCGTGGCGGAACTGAGCGCGGTCTGCAACCGCACATCGAGCTCCGTACCCACGGCGATGGTCCAGATCCGTGTGCCGGGCACCATGGGATCGTCGGTCATCACCGGGTCGGCGGTCACCTTGTGGCCCGCAGCGCGCACTCGCAGGGTTTCGAGCCGATCGCGCACGTCGGCATATTCCGCGCGGCTCACGGTCTCGCGACGCAACTTCACCCGCAGGTACACGATCTCTTCCCGCAGCGTCACCAGCTGTTTCTCAACATCCGCGGCCCGCGTGGCGTCAGAGGCCTTGAGGGTGACCGCCAGCCGGGCCACTTCCGCCGCAGCCGTCTCAAGCCTGTTCACGTCACCTTCCGTAACCGCCGCCTGCGCCCACGCCATCCCCGCTCCACCCACCAGAAGTGCAACCGCCAACGCCACCGTCTTCACAATCTTCATCCCGTGCTCCATAGACTCCATTATCGGCACTTCCCCATCTCCCCATCTCCCCATCCCTGCTAGGTATGACCGCGGGCCCGGTTGTTTGGCCTCAGGGTAGGCGCAGGAATGCTCCGGTATGATCATGGGGCATGGCGGTTCCTGTTCGGCTTCACAAGACATTCGGCGTCAAAGTTGGTCACCTGCAAGTGGGCGGGGGTGCCCCGGTCATTGTGCAAAGCATGACGATGACCGACACAGTGGATGCGGAAGGCACGGCGCGGCAGTGTGTGGAGCTGGCGGAGGCGGGCTCCGAAATGGTGCGCATCACCGTGAACACGCCGGACGCCGCCGCAGCGGTGCCCGAGATCAAACAGCGCATGCAAGACCAGGGATGCACGGCGCCGCTTGTGGGCGACTTTCACTACAACGGCCACCAGTTGCTGACCCGGTATCCCGAGACCGCCGCCGCGCTCGACAAGTACCGTATCAATCCCGGCAATGTCGGCACCGGCCGGCGCCGTGACGAACAGTTCTCGACCATCTGCCAGGTGGCCGTGGAGCACCAGAAGCCGGTACGCATCGGCGTCAACGGCGGGTCCCTTAATCAGGAACTCGTCATGGCGATGATGCAGGAGAACACCGACAAGAACCTCGGCAAGTCGTCGGAAGAAGTGCTCAACGACTGTATGGTGCTGTCGGCGCTGCAATCGACGGAACTGGCGCTCGACGCCGGTCTGCGCACCGACCAGATCATCATTTCGTGCAAAGTGTCGCGGCCGCGCGATCTGATCACGGTGTATCGCGACCTCTCTAAGAAGACCCACCAGCCACTGCACCTCGGACTGACCGAAGCCGGCATGGGCATCAAGGGCCTCACGTGGTCGGCAGCTGCGCTCGGCGTGCTGCTCAACGAGGGTATCGGCGACACCATTCGTGTGTCACTCACGCCGCGTCCCGGAGGCGACAGGCGCGAAGAGGTCTACGCCGCCTGCGAGATTCTGCAGGCGCTGGGTCTCCGCTCGTTCTCTCCGGCAATCACCGCCTGTCCAGGGTGTGGACGCACAACATCCACCACGTTCCAGGAGCTGGCCGAGCGCATTCAGAGCTACGTGCGAGAGATGATGCCGGTCTGGAAGACGCGCCATCCCGGCGTCGAGACCATGACAGTCGCCGTGATGGGCTGTGTGGTCAACGGCCCCGGTGAGTCCAAAGCGTCCAACATCGGCATTTCGCTTCCGGGCACCGGCGAATCGCCGAACTGCCCGGTGTTCATCGACGGCCACCACGCCACGTCCCTGCGTGGCACCTACGACGAACTTGCCACGGCGTTCCAGGCCCTCGTCGACGACTACGTCGTCAAGACCTATCCGTCGCAGTAGAATCTCGTCCATGCGACGAGCCCTGATTTCAGCGATAGCCCTGTCTGTCTGTGTACTGGTGTTTGCGGCGGACCCGTTCGCGCAGGCGAAACCGACGCTGACACCCGCCGACTATGACCAGTTCGAGTCTCTTGGCGCCGCTGCGGCCCGAGGTGGGTTGTCGCCGGATGGGCAATGGCTGGCCTACACCATCAGCCGCGTGGGCGGTAACAACGAGTTGCGCCTCGCACGAGTCGGCACGGTCGCGCCGGTCAAGACCATCGCGTTCGGCTCGCAGGCGGTCTTCACCTCCAACTCCGACTGGCTCGCCTACGGTATCGGGTACTCCGAGGAGGACACCGAACGCATGCGTGTGGCGCGTACGCCAATCCAGCGCAAGCTTGGCCTGTATCACCTTGCGACGAACACCGAGACCATCATCGACGGAATCGAGTCGTTTGCGTTCGATCGCACGGGCACGTCGATCGCGATGAAGCGTTATTCTCCTCCGCCTGCGGCGGGTGCGGCTGCTGCGCCCGCGGGTGGACGTGCCGGCGGCGCGGCAGGTCCGGCTGGAGCGGCCACACCGGCGGCCGCGATCGGCACGACACTGCTCGTGCGCAACCTGGCCACCGGCACCGACACCTCATTCGGCAACGTCACGGAGTATTCGTGGCAGGCGTCGGACACGGGCCGCCTGCTGGCGATGATCATCAGCGCCGATGGTCAGGCGGGCAACGGCATCCATCTGTTCAACCCGGCCACCTCTCGTCTGCGTGTGCTGCATGCCTCGGCTGCCGACTACTCGGCGATTGTCTGGCGCGCGCACTCGGCCGACCTGCTCGCCCTGCGCTCGGAGGTGAACGACACCCACGATGGTCCGACCCAGGTCGCGATGGCCTGGCTGTCTGTGGAGCAGGCAACCGAAACCGTCCGCACGTTTGATCCGACGGCCAACGGCCTCCAGTACATGAACAATCAACGCATCGTCACCTTCCGCCGCCCGTCGTGGCACCAGGGTGCGGCCACGGACGACCCGATGGTGATCGTCGGCGTTGCAGACTGGGCGGCGAAGCCTGAGACACCCGCGGGTGGTCGAGCAGGCGGCAGAGGCGCTGGTGGCGCTGCGGCTACTGAGAAACCCGACGTCGATGTGTGGCACTGGAACGACGCCATCGTCATGCCCGCACAGAAAGTGCGACTGGCCGGTGATCGGCGGCGCAACCTCCCTGCGGTGTGGCATCTGATGCCGAACAGCCTGACCGTGATTGGCGCGTCGTTTGACGAGTCCGTCTCACCGATCCACGGCACGACACTGGCGCTCGTGAATGCGTTCACTCCGTACCTGATGGATCGATCGATCGGTCGCTTCGCCGCTGATCTGTGGCTGGCGGACATGAAGACCGGCCAGCGCACGCCGCTCAAAACACGAATGACTGGATCGGCGTCGGTCAGCCCAGGCGGACGCTACGTGTTGTTCAACGAGGGCGGGCACTGGTGGACCATCAACCTTGCCACGCGTGCCACGACCAACATCACCCGTACGATCAAGACGTCGTTCGTCAACACCGAGTCCGACAGCACCGCACCTGAGAAGCCGATGTACGGCTCGGCGGGCTGGCTCGCCAACGATGAAGCAGTGGTGCTCTACGACCAGTTCGGCTTCTGGACGGTCACGCCCGACGGCGGGACCGCGAGCGACGTGCTGGCGATCAGCACGATGCGTGAGCCGATCCGGTACCGATACTTGCGGGTCGACAGCCCGGCGTTCGGTGGTCCCCCGGAGCCGGTCACCCTGTGGCCCGCGTATTTCTCGATCTTCGACCCGAAGACCAAACGGTCCGGATACGCGCGCACGGTCGAAGGTCAGGACGCACGGGTGGTGTGGCTCGACAAGAGCGTGACCGGGTTGGCGAAGGCCGAGAAGGCGGACGTATTCGTGTACACCGTGCAGGGCGCGGACGATTCACCGGACCTGTTTACGGCCGGTCCCGACTTGCGCCCCGCCGTGCAGGCGACCGAGACCAACCCGTTTCTCTCGACGTATGCGTGGACACGCGCAGAGCTTGTGGAATACACCGTGCAACCGCGTGGCCAGCCGCGCATGACACTGCAGGGCATTCTGCACTACCCCGCCAACTACGATCCGGCTCGGAAGTATCCGATGGTCGTGTACCTGTACGAGCGGCTCTCGGACGGACTGCACCGCTTCCAAAATCCTTCCGAGCGCGACTACTACAACGGCACAGCGCTTACGCAGAATGGGTACTTCTTCTTCCAGCCCGACATCGCGTTTCAGCCAGGCGAACCCGGCGTCTCGGTGGTGGACTCCGTCACCGCGGCCGTCAAGACGGTCGTGGACATGGGGGCGGTCGATCCAGCAAAAATCGGCGTGATGGGTCACTCCTGGGGCGGCTTTGATGCGATGTATCTCTCGACGCACTCGACGATCTTCGCCGCGGCGGTGTCAGGCGCTGGCATTTCGAATTTGATCAGCAACTACGGCAGCCATCACTTCTCGTCCGGCATCGCCGAAACGGATCACATCGAAACCGGCCAGCAGCGCATGGTCGTGCCGCTGTATGAAGACCTGGAGCGCTACATCCGCAACTCCGCCGTCTTCGGGATCGGCACGATGACGACGCCGATGCTGTTGATGACCGGAGACAGTGACGGCACTGTGTATTGGCACCAGTCGGTGGAGTTCTACAACATCGCGCGCCGGGCGAAGAAGAATGTCGTGATGCTCGTCTACAACGGCGAAGACCACGGCCTGCGTGTGAAGAAGAATCAGATCGACTACCACCGCCGCATCCGGCACTGGTTCGATCATCATCTCAAGGGGATGCCGGCGGAGTCGTGGATTACGGCCGGGGTGCCCGCGAAATAGGCGCGATCCGAGGCACCACCGGAGACGGGATCCCCCGTTGAAGCAGGCTCCTGGATCTACCAGCCGTTGCGTGCACGTTGCGCGCTGATCTGCGCCACGTGATGTCGTCCGTGCCAGGAGTACAGTCCCAGGAGGTCGGCAAGACTGAGCGCCCGCTTGTGTTCCGGATGTTGCACCGTGCGCTCGAACTGCGCCGGCTCCAACGACTCGAACAGCAGCACCATGCGCCGCTGGACGCCTTCGAGAATCGCCAGCGAGGGTGCAGCCGGCGCACGGTTGTCGGCGGTCAACGCCCAGTCGCGTTCGCTGTAAGGCTTAATCACGGGCGCGTCTTCGGTCACGCCCAGCTTGACGCGCGAAAACGCGTTCATGTGACTGTCGGCCAAATGATGCGCAATCTGACGCGGACTCCAACCGCCCTCACGGTAGGGCGTGTCGAGTTGTGCCTCTGTCAAACCTTCGAGCACCGCCGCCAATGCGGCAGGCAGCTCGGACATCGCCGCCATGTACGCCGCCCGAGTGGCCGCGTCTGGTTGTGCGTCACGCACCCACTTGCCTATCGGATATCGAATGTCTTCCGTCATATGACCCCCATTATGTGATGCCGACTGCGCCAGGACCAGACCCACAACAACACGGCGCCGATCAGAATTAATCCAATCGACAACCCTGTCCACAGGCCGGCCACCCCCCATCCGTACGAAAAACACAGGGCGTAGCCCACCGGCAGTCCGATCGTCCAATGACCGATCAGGTTCGCCGCCATCGGTGTGCGTGTGTCACCCAGGCCGCGCAACGCACCGGTGGTGACCGTCTGCAAGCCGTCGAACAGTTGGAAGACGGCGCAGATGAACAGCAGCACCACGCCAAGCTCGATCACACTCTGGTCGGAACTGTAAATCCGGATCAACCACTCCGGCACCGTGTAGAAGAGCGTGGCGGACGCCACCATAACGACCGACGCGAGGCGCAACGCCATCCAACCCGCGCGACGCATGCCGTCTGCATCCTGTCGCCCCACCGCCTGCCCCACACGCACGGCCGCCGCAGACGACAGTCCAAAGGGAATCATGAAAATGAACCCGGCGATGTTGAGCACCACCTGATTGGCCGCCGCCGCCATCGGCGAGATCCGTCCCGCCAGCGCCGACACCGCGGCAAACACCCCAACCTCCGCGGTAATCTGCAGCGCCGCCGGCCATCCCAATCGAAACAACCGCCACACGCGCAGGCCATCCCACACAAACGGCACGTCGTGCAGGCCCGAGGAACGATCGCGCTCCTGATACACAATCACGGCAAACAGACTGCCGGCCAGCGCCACACGAGACGCCACGGTCGCCCATGCGGCCCCCACGACACCCATCGCGGGTGCGCCGAGATTGCCATAGATGAAGACCCAGTTGACGAAGGCATTCATGAGGTTGGCGGCGACCAACGCGATCATGATGGGCCGCACCACGTTCATGGCCTGCAGATACCGCCGAAACACCACATACGCCAACAGGGGTGGCGCCGACCACACCAGCCATTCGGAGTACGCCTGCAACTGCGGCAACAACTCTGGATGGAAGCCGAATGCCGGCAGGCTCCAGACGCCCACCTGCGCGACCACCATCAGCACGACAGCCAGAATGGCCGCCAACTGCAGCCCGGCAAACAACCATCGGTGGCAGTCATCGATACGCCCGGCGCCGAAACTCTGCGACACAAACGTGTCGAGCGCCAGCAACGTGCCGAACCCAAACACCATGAGCGTCATGAACATGATGCTGCCCGTGCCGACCGCGCCGATGGCCGCGGGTCCCAACGGCCCCACCATCACGGTGTCGACGATGCTCATGGCAAACCAGCCCATTTCGGCCAAGACGACCGGCACGGCCAGCCGCAACATCGGGCGAAGTTCGCCCTCCTGCTTGGACGTCGTCACCACCCAGTACCCGTCACGTACGTCTGACCGGCCAGGTACGACACGCCACACCGACGGACGTGATGCCGAATCAACGTCAGGGGCACAATGCGCTGAATCCGTCCTTCACGGAAGTCGTTGATCGCGGTCAGCAGTTCATGGCGGTCACCGGCGTCGATGGTGTCCTTGAAGTAGCCCAGCATGTGCATCAACACGTTCGCGTGCTTTTTCGGCGTCGCCAGCAATGTCAGCGACTGCATCAACTCCGCGGTGTAGGCCTCACGCAGCGCAGCACGGTCCATCGCCTTGCCACCCGCGACCAGTCGCCCCAGCCGGCGATACCCGTCGGTGGTGTGCGCCAGCACCGCCAGTTTGTGCGCCGTATGAAACGCCACCACCTGCCCCACGGTCCATCGCCCGGCAAACAACTGTTGCAGCCGATGATACGCAGACACGCGCTCGAGAAAATTCTCGCGCAGGCCTTCGTCCTGCAGCCGGCCTTCTTCTTCAACGGGCAGATGTGGCCACCGCTCCAGCAACGCCTCCGCATAGAGGCCGCGACCGGTCTTGGCCGGAATCCCGTTTTCTTCGTACACCTTCACCCGCGTCAGCCCGCAGCTGGGCGAATCCTTCTTCAGGACGTACCCGGACAGATCGTCGTGTTTCAGTTGCTCGACACGCTGTGTGGCAAAGCTGCGCATCTGGTCGGTGTAGTCAGGGCCGTCAGCCATGACCATCCGGAGATCACCCGCCCGCCGGATCAGGCGCAGCGTCCGGCGCGGCGTACCGAGACCCATCTCCACCTCGGGACACACGGGTACAAACGTCACCCTGGCACCAAGGATGTCAGCCACAAAGTCGCTGCGTTTATGGCCGCCGTCGTACCGTACGCGCTGCCCGAGCAGGCACGACGAGACGCCGACGCGGATCGACGCGTCAGCCATCACCGGACGGCCGTCATGACCAACTCCACGAGCGCATTGCGACTGACCAGCCCTGTGCCGATGGTCGCACGCGCCGGAGGCGCGGACGGAAAGAACTCGCGATACACCTCGTTCATCGCGGCAAAGTTCGAGAGGTCGGTGAGATACACCGTCGTGTCCACCACATTCAGGAACGTCAACCCCTGCCCCTCCAGCGTGCGCTGAATGCGGGTGAGTGTCTCCCGGGTCTGTGCCTTGATATCACCGGCGGTCGCCTCGGTGTTGCCCATGACGCCGGAGAGGAAGATCCGATCCCCCGATTGAATGGCCGCCGACAACGGCAGGCTTGGCGCCACCACGGGCCCCGCCACCTCACGTGCACCGGTCGTGGCCGTCAGCGTGATCTCCACCAGATAGTCGGGCCCCATCAGCGGCGTCACCGCGGTGGCTCTCGCCGGCGGAGCCTTGGGGAAGTAGGTGCGATACACGTCGTTCATCTCGGTGAACGTCGTCGCGTCGGTGATGAACACCCGCGACGACACCACGTCCGCCATCGTCAGTCCCGCAGTCGCGAGCAGGGTCTTGGCGTTGTCAAGGATCGTCTTGGTCTGCTCTGCCACTGTGCCCGGCACAAACGTGTCGTCAGCCCCGCGTCTGGAGATCAGCCCTGACAGAAACACCAGGTCGCCGGCTTTGACGATCGTGGAGTACGGGCGCGGCGATTTCACCCACCCCTCCGGGTGCATCGTGTCGCGCGGGGTGCCGTTAGGCACCGCAATCGCGGAGATCTCCACCAGCGAACCGATGAGCAGATCCGACGCCACCGTGGTGCGAGTGGGCGCGTTCGTATTGAAATATTCGCGATAGGTCTCGTTCATCGCCGCAAAGTCGCCGGAATTCTTCAGGAACACCGACACACTGACGACCTGGTCCATCGACGATCCGGCAGCCGTCAGGATCTCCCCCATCCTGTCGAGGATCCGTCTGGTCTGCGACGCGACATCCGGTCCCACCAACCGACCGTCATCACCAGTGCCCAACAAGCCGGACACATAGACCAGTCCGCCGCCCACTATCGCCGGACTGTACGGTCCGATCGGTGCCGCCCCGGCGGTAATTACAGTCTTGGGTCCCGTTTGTTCCATTGTCTGTGCTCCCTGACAGGCCACGAGCGCGAGTGCCATAGCCACGATTACCGTTTGCTTCATGTGCGCGCTCCTTGTATCGGAATAGAATAACGTGCCCCCGGGAGGATCATCATGCGTATTGCCCGAGTTGCCTCAATTCTGCTCATCGTCGGCGTCATGGTTGCCACGATGCACGCGGACGTCAAAACACGTCAACGCACCCAGCTCAAGTTCGAAGGGATGATGGGCCGGGTGATGAGCCTCGCCGGTGGCGGAGCCGCCGCCGATGGCTTCACCTCCACCGTCGTCGTCAAGGGTCCCCGCAAGGTCGACATCAACGACCGGACGGGTCGCATTGTAGACCTGAGCGAGGAGCGCGTCTACGAGCTCGATGTCCGGCGCAAGCAATACCGCGTCGTCACCTTCGCCGAACTGCGGGAGCAGTGGCAGAAGGCCAAGGCAGACGCCGAACAGCAGGCCAAGGACATGCCCGCAGACGAACGCGAGGACCTTGCGCAGGCGGGCAAGGAAGTCGACATCACGCTCGATGTGAAGGAAACAGGCGCCACCAAGTCCATCGCCGGCCACCCGGCGAAACAGGTCATGGTCACGATCACCGCGCATGAAAAGGGCCGAACCCTGGATGAGGGCGGCGGCATGGTGATGACCAACGATGTGTGGGTCACCCCGCGCGTGGCGGCGCTCGATGAAATCGCCGCGTTCGACCTGAAGTTTTTCAAGGCCGTGTACGGTGATGACCTCATGGCCGGTGCACAGCAGTTGACGGCGATGCTCGCCATGTACCCGAGCCTGCAGGAACTATGGTCGCGCATGGAGACGCAGCTGCGGGCGCTCGACGGCACGCCGCTCTCGACCACCATGACAATCGAAACCGTCCGGAGCGAGGAGGCCATGAAGCAGGCTGCGCCGGCGCCCACCGGCCGGGGCCTCGGTGGCGCATTGGCGCGACGGATGGGCGTAGGCCGCGCACCGGACAAACGATCACTGCTGATGACCTCCGTGAGTGAGACGCAGTCGATCGAGACCGCGGCGTCGGATGGCGATGTCGCCATCCCGGCCGGCTTCCGCGAACGCAAGTGACCCACACGTAGAGCAGGAGACAGGACAGCACCATGACCGAGCGCAAGAGTCGTCGCACCTTCCTCAAGGCCGTTCCCGCCGCCGTGGCTGGTGCCGTCGCCACCACCGCATTCGCGCAGCAGCAGGGCCCCGTGGGGCCGATCACGCGCGAGACGGTGGATTGCGCCGAGAAGATCACCGGCCTCGACTTCCACTCGTCGGAGGCCGATGCGATCGCGCGCAGCCTCAACGCCAACCTGTCGACGTATCAGCAACTGCGGCAAATCGACATCCCGCACGACACCGATGTGGCGCTCATGTTCCGGCCGTACCTGCCCGGCAACAAGCCGGCAGGGCCCGCCACACCGGGTCGTGCCGTGCGGTATTCCCGCCCGGCCGCCGCGACGCTGAAGCGCCCGGCCAACCTTGAAGACGTGGCGTTCTGGCCGGTCACCCGACTGGCGGGGCTTATCGAACGACGCCTGGTGACATCCACCGAGCTCACGCAGATGTACCTCGCGCGCCTCGAGCGGTATCAGCCACTGCTGAACTTCGCGGTCACGATTACCAAGGACCTCGCATTGCAGCAGGCGGCCGCGGCCGACAAGGAGATTGCGGCGGGGCGCTACAAGGGGCCGCTGCATGGCATTCCCTGGGGCGCGAAGGATCTGTTTGCGACCAAGGGCATCGCCACGACGTGGGGGGCCGAGCCCTACATCGATCAGACACCCGACTACGACGCCACCATTGTCGAGCGCCTGCGCGACGCTGGTGCGGTGCTCGTCGCGAAACTCACCATGGGTGCGCTTGCACAGGGCGACCAGTGGTTTGGTGGACGCACGCGTAATCCGTGGAACCCCGAGGCGGGCTCAAGTGGATCCTCCGCCGGCCCCGGCTCGGCGACGGCTGCCGGCTGTGTCGGCTTCTCCATCGGCACCGAAACACGCGGCTCGATCATCTCCCCCTCCACGGTCAACGGCGTGGTGGGCCTGCGTCCTACGTACGGCCGCGTCAGCCGCTACGGCGCGATGGAACTGTCGTGGACGATGGATAAGGTGGGACCGATGTGTCGCACCGTTGAGGATTGTGTGCTCGTGTTCAACGCGATCTACGGCCCCGACGGTCGCGACGAAAGTGTGGCGGATGCGGCGTTCACCTGGAATCCGGCGGCACCGCTCTCGGGGTATCGCATCGGTTACGTGCGTAGCGATTTCGAAGCATCGGCTGCTGCTGCAGGTCGCGGCGGTGGACGAGGCAGCGGCAATCCTGCGCAGCAACAGGCGGCCGCGGAACGCCTGCAGAACATGCAGGTGGCGTTGACGCAGATGCAGGCGCTTGGCGCCAAGCTCGAGCCGGTGGAACTGCCCAACTATCCCGCCAACGCCCTCAGCTTTGTGTTGTCGGTGGAATCAGCGGCGGCCTTCGACGACCTGTTGCGGTCGCGCGGTACCGACATCATGACCAACAGCTCGTGGCCGGCGACGTTCCGCGCCAATCGGTTTGTGCCGGCGGTGGAATACATCCGCGCGCAACGCATTCGCACGCTGCTGATGCGCGAGTGGGACACGTTCATGAGTCAGTACGACGCGTTCATCTCGTCGAACAGTGCTGGGCTGGCCGCGACGAATCTCACCGGGCATCCGGCAATCGCGGTCAAGTGCGGGTTCGTCAACAACCTGCCGCAAACACTCATGGTCACCGGGCGCCTGTACGACGAGGCTGCGATCTGCCGTATCGCGCTCGCGTACGAACAGGCCACCGAGTGGAAGGATCGCCACCCGACGCTGCCAACGCAGCCCTGAGGAAATCGTAGACAGTACGGAGCCGATGGGCTTTAGCCCGTCGGTTACAGACGGACTAAAGTCCGTCTGCTCCGTACACACTTACCGCACCCGAATGTCTTGTCTGGCGGGTTGGCCCTCGAGCAGCCGGACGCTGATGGACGCGGGCAGCAGTTGGCGGAGAAACTCGGGGTCGAGCCACTCGTTGGCATCCAGATCGGTGACGGCCGCAAGGCGATAGTCGCCTGGCGGCAGACCGGCAATCACGAACGCGCCTTCCGTGTTTGGCCGTACCGAGCGCATGCGTCGCGCATACGGAATCCAGTATTGCTGGTCCTCGGGGAATATCACGACGGAATAGTCTGCAGTGGCAGCTCCGTTGGCGTCGGTCAGTGTGCCGCGCAGGTCCGTGGTGCGGTCGCCGAAGTGGATCGTGACACTCGGCACCGTCTCCCCGGGATCAACGACGAAGGGAAAGTCGAGCACGTCGAGACCGTTGACCAACACACTCGTGACCTGCCAGCCAGGGGCACCGGTGGCCGTCACCCGGTATCGTCCAGGCACCACGCCCTGCACGGTGAATCGGCCGCTCTCCTCCGCCGCAGTCGCCCAATTGCCAAGACCCATCGACTGCCCCGGCTGCCCCAGCGGATTGATCATCACGCGAACGCGCGAATTGTTTGCGGGCAGGGGCGCGGAGCCGTTGAACACCAATTGGCCGGACACCGCAAAGCCGTCCTGTAGGGTAAGGCTCACCACCGGTGCATAACTGCCGTCCACATACAGGTCGGCTGTGGCCCACAGTCGTCGCTGCTGCGCGGGTGGTTGAGCCACCTGCACGACGGCGGGGCGAGGGGCGGCCACAGAGGCTGAGGCGTACACCAGGTACCGCCCCGGCACGACCGAGCGAAGTGTGAACGTGCCATTTTGCGACGGGCGGGCGGAGGCCGGGCCCTGCCCCAGCGCGCTGCCATCTGCGTGAATCAATCGTACCTGCACCGTCGTGGGGTTCACACCGGGGGGCACGACGACATGCCCCGTCAGTGTTGTCAACGCGACGCGCGTGAGTGAAAAATCGATGCCGGCATGTTCTTCGGAGATCCCCACGCGAATCGCCCGCGCAGCGTCGAGCGCGGTGGTGCCTGGATAAAACACCGGCGCGTACCCCGTGGACACGTCTTGACTGGTGTTCGGCCCGATCGGGGGTCCAGTTCCAGAGGCCAATCCCCTGGCTGACAGTTCCACCCAGCGGGCTTCCGTCTGGGCCATGTCGGCCGATGTCACGACGACACCAGGCACGTTTCGCGGCACCGCCGACACCAGGTAGTCACCGGGCATCAGGTTATAGACACGATACATGCCCCGATCGTCAGTCGTGCTGTTGCCGGTGTTCACCAGCATTCGCTCGCCACTCTGCAACATCCAGCGCATCACACGCACCGGTGTACCAATCGACGGTCGGTTCTTTTCATCGAGCACAATGCCGGTGATGACGCCGCCCCTGGCGATCTCGAACGACGCGTCTTTGTGTTGTTGTCCGTCTCGCAGCACGATCGCGGTGCCCGGCTTGCCGGGCGCCTTCTGACCGAAGGTGCCGGCCACGTACCCTGTGAGTGTGCCGCGCACGGTGAACGTTCCTGCAGGCAGGTCCGTGAACGCGTAGTGACCTTCGTCATTGGTCAGCGCCGAACGCGAGCCCCGCAGCTCGGCACCTGACAGCGTGACGCGAACGTCGCCAACCGGCTGACCGCTGCCCGCCAGCGTGACCTGACCCGCCACCACACCGGTGCCGGTCGCCTGCGTCGTCGGCGTGACCTGTCCATCACGCGCCTGCCCCGGCAACACCGATACCTGCGCGCGTACCGCGCCGACCGCGCACGCCGCCACCAGGAGGTACGCACCCACGACCGTCGCATTCACGCGCATGCGAAGATTTTAGCCTGAATGTCAGACGGTACGGAGCCGACGCGGCTTCAGCCCGTCGGTCACAGACGGACGAAAGTCCGTCTGCTCCGAGTTCAGTTCCCCCACCATCGACGCGTGATGACCAACTCGTCGCCGGGCAAAATCTCGGTTTCCGGCTTGAGGTTCAAGATCTTTTCGTACTTCAGCACGGCTCCCTTGTCGTCCCGAACCGGTCGCATGATGTGCCCCAGCTTGCCACGCGAGGTCATGCCCACGGCAAGGACAAGCGCCTTCTCCACCGTCATCCCTTCGGCCCACACCTTTTGCCCAGGTTCGTTGACCTCGCCATTCACGAAGAACACCAACTCCTTGGCTGGTGCCTGCTGGGGGGCCACCTGTGTTGCAGCCGCCGAAGTCGCCTGCCCCTGCCGGCGCAGCGACCCATCCGCCTGCAGCACCCAATCACCCGAGAGCGCCGGCGTCTCGTGCAGCGTGATGGTGACCGTGTCTCCGGGCCCTACGTTGCGGGTCCGCCGCTGCACCACAAGCTCATCGTCACCTAACACCAGCATCTCGAGCGACAAGTTGAGACGGGTGTACCGCAGAACTTTACCTGCCGCGTCCTTCACCGGGCGCATGATGTGACCCAATTCCCCAGCCGCATTCATGCCGCCGGAAATAGCGATCGCTTTCTGCACGGTCATCCCGGGCGACCACACCTTCTGACCTGGGGAGTTCACTTCACCATTCACGAAGAAGACCTGGGCCTGCCTCACGATGATGGTGTCATCAGGAAGCAGGGGTGGATCGTCGCCACCGAGCAATTGTGTCCGGGTGACTCTGATGGTCTCGACACCACCTCGGCCATCGGAGCGACGGATCTCAATTTCTTCGCCGGCCGGTGGAGCAAAACCCCCGGCTGACCCAATCGCGCGCGACAGAGTTGAGTAAAGCGGGTGCTCTCCGGGCCGGTTCACAAATCCCTGAACGGTCACGCGGGGTTCGTTAGCGGGACTGATCGCTGCCACCACCGACAACGTGCCTTCGTTGTAGATCTTCGGTATAAAAGCTGAAAGCACTGCGGCCTGCACCTCGAGGAGGGACATGCCGACCACACGCAGCGCGCCTACGTATTTGAGAGCGATCGTACCGTCCGCCCTGACGGGGTACGTCCTGTTCATATCAGCATCAGCGTCAGCAAAGTTGAGCCAGTCAAGCCGAACGGCGTCGCCCGCGCGCACACGATACGGCGCAGGGTTCGGTGCCGCCGGTGGTGGTGCTGTCTGCCATGCTGCGGCCTGCACTGGCGGCATGAAGACGTCGCGGACCATAGGCAATGCGGGACGTGAGACGGGCGCAGGTGGCTCAACAGTCGGCGTGTGCGTCACTGGATCTGCAGTCACGACAAGGTCGTCCACATCAGCGATCTGTGCTGCGTCGATCGTGACAGACGGCGCTGTGATGGTCGGTGGTTCGGACGACAACGCCGCGGGTGCGGCAAGCAACACAACAAGCGCGATGGGGAGCATGGCCATCCAGCCTCCTTTGGCGGATTCGGTCGACGATGGGGTGATGATGCGGCGAACGCGATCGCGGAGTGCACCGTCGGTAGCGGCGAGTGCGAGTGATGGTTGGCGGATATGCGCCAGGGTGGAAAGTGCCGTCGCATACGTTACGCGGTCACAGACGCTGACCGCCAGATCGTCGCAGCACAACTCACGCTCGCGGCGAATCTCTCGCGACAGCCACCAGACGGCCGGGTGAAAGAACAACGTGGTCTCGACCACGGTCTGCAACAGGTTGACCAGATAGTCATGCCGCCGAATGTGCGCGAACTCGTGCGCCAAAATCGCCTCGAGCTGCACTGGGGATAGACCGGCCAACGCGGCTGGCGGCATCAACACAATCGGACGCAGCCATCCGATCATCATCGGCACCGCGACGCGGGACGACTCGACGACCTGTACGACGCGCCGAATACCGAGACGGGCGCTGATGCGCTTCGCCAGGTGTTGCACCTCGGGCCCCACGGGAGCCCCGGCGTGGCGCGCGATGCGCCGCGTGAGACACCAGCCGCCGAACACACGAACGGAAAGGAAGCAGACGCCGACGGCCCACACACTCAGTACCCAGGTGGTAGGCAGCACAAACGGCACGTCGACAGGTGCAGGTGTGGCGAACGTGGCAGGTGGCGGCTCACTGACGACCGGCTCCGCAGACTCAACCACCGCGTCGGACGATGTCGACAACGCGACGGTCGCGGGGACGTCCGATGGGATCAACGACACAAACGTCACACCAAGCGCGATCACCATCGCCGCCATCGTGGTCACTCCGATGACGTAGCGCGCGGAGGCGGACGAGGTGAGGCGCATGAGCACCCAGGCGACACCCGCGAGCGCCGCACCCTGCCACAGGAAGTGCACCAAAGCCCAAGCCAGCGCGTCAGTCATGGCGTTCCCCCGTGCCGACCTGGAAGTCGGCGATGAGTTGTTCGATCTCCGCGAGCTCCTCCGCCGATGCCGGCTGCGACGAGAGTGCCTGCATCACCAGCGCTGCGGCAGACCCGCCAAAGGCCCGGTCCATCAGGTCTGCGATCAGACGCTGCTGGGTTTCCGCCTGGTTGGCGACCGCAGTGTACACGTGGGTGCGGGCAGACTCGTCGCGCGTGACGAGCCCTTTCTCCGCCATGATCTGCATGAGTTTAAGGGTGGTGGTGTAGCCGGTTTCACGGGCCTCCAGGGCCTCGTGCACCTGGCGGACCGTTGTGGGTCCCTGCTCCCAGAGCACCTGGAGGATCGCCAGTTCCGCGTCGGTGGGTCGCACCCGAATCTGTGACATGCAGACATAATACGAACAAATTCGTAGATGTCAACGAAATTCTTCGTAGATGAAATGAGCTCGGAGGCGATTTCCCGTGATCGAGAGGGAAATCGCCTCCGAGCTCGTCAGGCCACCCGTTCGATCGTGACCTTCTGCATCACCACGGGCGTCTTGGGCTTGTCCTGCCCGTCCACCGGGGTGCGGCCGATGATCTTGATCACGTCGAGGCCTTCAACGACCTGACCAAACACCGAGTGGCGCTTGTCGAGGTGCGGCGTCGGGCCGAGGGTGACGAAAAACTGGCTGCCGTTGGTGTTGGGACCGGCGTTGGCCATCGAGAGGATGCCCGCCTTGTCGTGACGCAGGTCGGGGTGAAACTCGTCTTCGAACTGGAAGCCGGGACCGCCGAAGCCTTTGCCGAGCGGGTCACCACCCTGAATCATGAACCCGTCGATCACGCGGTGAAACACAATGCCGTCGTAATACGGCTTTGTGTGTTTCTCCTTCGTGCCGGGGTGGGTCCATTCCTTCGAGCCATCCGCGAGGCCGGCGAAGATCTTGACGGTGTTGGGGACTTTGTCTTCGAACAGCTCAACGGTGAAGTTGCCGAGGGTGGTTTCAAACTTGGCGTACAGGCCTGGAGTCAACATCCCCGTATTTTGTCATGCGCCGCCGCCAATCTGCTTACGGAGTTCTGCGGCGACCAGGGCATGGACCGAGCCGGCAGGAATACGGTCGAGGAATTCCTTCGCCTTGGCAATAGCCCCCGCCCGCGCATGGCAGTTGGCCGCATTGAGATAGGAGGCTTCTTCCTGGTCGGTGTCTTCCTTGATGACGGCCTCGAAGCCGGTAATCTGGGTGGCGCGAAACGTCTCGTCCACATCGGCTGTGCGCATGGCGGCGAGGTCCCGACGGGAACGATTGGCCGCGTTGCGATAACAGGTGCCGGCCGCGGCGAACCGGTCCGCAGTTTCGGGCCAGTCCTCCCGCGCAAACCCCACAAGACCGTAGTACCACCGGGCGATACAGGTCTCGTTGAGCACGTCCATGCCGATGGCCGTGCGCAGGTCCGCTTCGGCCAGGTCCAGCTCCTTCTGGTCGTACTTGATCATGCCGCCCAGCGTCAGCACCTTCAGGCTGACGCCTTCCTTCCGGGCCGCGTCGATATCCGCCCGCGCCGCCGGCAGGTCCCGTCGTTTGTACTGGCTCCACGCCCGCCAGTAATACGCGTCGCCACTGTTGTGGTACCGACGTTCGATGATGCGTGTGGCGCCTTCGATCGCCGGCACAAACTCGCCGATGTGCCCCAGACAGATCACGCGCTGCATCGCCGCCTCCTCGTGCAGCGGTGACAGCACGATCGTGTCTTCGTAGTGCCGAATGGCGGCCTTGCAGTCGCCGATGGTCTGGTTGAGCGCGCCAAGGCCGTAGGTGACCGAGGGCGATCGGGGGAAGCGTTCAAACGTCTCGTTCAGTGCCTCGCGGAGCTCCCGCGTGTATTGCGACGTCCGGAGGAGCACCGGTACGCGCGCGCGAAAGTACCGGGCCTCCACAAACGCAGGGACCGCCTCGGCCACGGTGTCGAGTTCCAGCTGCCGCACAGTGGGACACGTGCCCATCCGATAGCGCATCAGGGGTGGCGCATCATCAGGAATCTCGGCCCGACCCTCGGTACGACGATTGGCAAACTCACGCAGACACTCGAGGCTGGCAGACAGATACGCGCGAAACGGCGCACTGCCCTCGCCCGTCTCAAGACTCGTCTTGAATTCGTTGAAGAGCGCCGGTGGCGGATTGCGGCGATACAACACGCTCTGTTCGGCCCGCGTCGCACCGATGTAGTCGGGTGGGATCGCGCGTGCCACCTCCAGATACCGGGCGGCATCGTAGGTCACCGGCAACTCAGGAATGAGCGCCTCGGCGGCGACGTACGACTCGGTCGGATCCATGGCCAGTTCGCGCTCGCGGAGCCCGACCAGCACATGGGTCTCAAACAGCCGCGTGATCAGCAACGGCCTCGCCCGGGCCACCGCCAGACGCCGGTAGATGTCGCGCGCCTCCACCAGGCACGAATAACACCCCTCCAGC
The DNA here is from genome assembly GCA_038319675.1 of Vicinamibacterales bacterium. Lineage (GTDB taxonomy): Bacteria > Acidobacteriota > Vicinamibacteria > Vicinamibacterales > SCN-69-37 > SYFT01. The sequence continues at coordinate 65,401 of JBBQDM010000005.1, read as the reverse complement.
ACCCGGGCATCGGCTGTCAGTACGGTGACCTGATCCGCCTTCCGAATCGGGGCGGACGCACATGCCACTGACACCAGCACCATCGCGAGCCAGGCTCTCCGCATGGAGCGTTAGACACCAGGAACCGACAGGTGGTTCTGTGCCTCAGGCTTCCACGAGCGCCGCCGGCACGCGGTTGAGCGCCCCGACAATGTCCCCCACGAGGTCCTTGGGATGCTCGACCCCCGGCGACAGGCGAATCAGCGTGTCCGACAAGCCAAGCTCCGCGCGGGTGGCGGCCGGAATGGACGCGTGCGTCATCTTGCACGGCAGACACACAAGCGACCGGACGCCGCCCAGACTTTCGCCAAGCGCGAAGTACGTCAGCGACGAGACAAATGCCGACGCCTCCTCAACGGTGCCATCGAGCTCAAACGACACCATGCCGCCGAACCCGGTCATCTGGCGCTTCGCCACCTCATGCCCGGGATGCGACGGCAACCCGGGGTAATACACGCGCTTCACCCGCGGATGCGCGAGCAGCGCCTCGGCAATCGCCGCCGCATTCTGCGCATGCCGCTCCATCCGCAGTTCCAGCGTCTTGACGCCGCGCAGCGTGAGCCAACAATCGAAGGGACTGGGTACGCCACCAAGCGCATTCTGCAGGAATCCCACCGGCTCAAACACCGCGTCGTCTTTCGCAATGACGGCGCCTTGAATCACGTCGAGGTGACCCGCCAGATATTTCGTCACACTCTGAATCACCAGATCGGCCCCCAACGCCAACGGCTGCTGGAAGTACGGCGTGGCAAATGTGTTGTCGACAACAACGATCGCACCAGCGGCATGCGCGATCTGCGCTACGGCCTCAATGTCGTACACGAGCAGGCGTGGGTTGGTCGGCGACTCGAGCCACACAATTGTCGGCCCGACCTCGCACGCGCGCGTCAGCGCATCAAGGTCGCTGAAGTCCACACGTTCGACGATCGCACCCAGCGGACCGAACACCTTGTCGAGCAACCGGAACGTGCCGCCATAGACGTCCACCGGCACCACAATGGTGTCGCCCGGTTTGAGATAGGCCTGCAGAATCGCATTCTCCGCAGCCAGGCCCGACCCGAACACCGCACAGCGTGTGCCGCCTTCAAGTTCCGCGAGCACCGCTTCGAGTCGCTTGCGCGTTGGATTCGACGTGCGTGTGTAGTCGAAGCCTTTGTGTTCACCAGGCCCCTCCTGCTGATACGTCGTCGTCTGAAAAATTGGCGCTACTACCGCCCCGGTGTGTGGTTCGGAGGGCTGGCCTGCGTGGATGGTCTTTGTGGCGAAGTGCATCGTGGCTCCTAACAAAAGAGAAAATGGAGAAATGGGGAGATGAGGAGATGGCTCCTTACGCGACCCGTGTTCCTCTGCTGACAAAGTTGCGAATGATGAGTGGAAGTTGAGCTTGCTGAGCGTGGTCGATCGCTTGTCGCTGCACGAGTGGACAGCCGGCGTCCGCCATCGACAGGGCGGTGGCATACGTCAAGTGATCAATCAATGCGGCGTCGGGGGATTCGCCCGGATCAGCGGTGAAATATCCGGGCACATCCTTGATGAGTTCGCAGCGTGCGGCACCGAGGGCGGCGGCCAGCGCGACGGCCGACCAGTCGGATCCCCCTCGACCGAGCGTCACCACCTGCTGGCGGCTGACCGCGAGAAAACCTGGCACCACAACCACCGCGCATCGCTGCAATGCGACGCGCAGCGGCAACGGGTTCAGGGTCAGGTGTGACGGGTCGGGACGTTGGCCGGGTGGTGTGGATACACGAAGTCCTGTTTCGTGCACATTCAGTCCGGTTGCCGACACGCCCTCAGCACGCAGCGCAAGCGTCAGCAGCGCGACGGACCGCAGTTCACCCGTGGACCACAACAAGTCGAGCGCGTCCGAGTCCGGGTTATCAGAAAGGACATCGGCCTCTGCGCGCAACCGATCGGTCTGCCCATCTTCGGCAGACACGACGACAACGATGCGCGAGTGGGTGCGCACGACTTCGTCGCGAAGAAAGCGAGCGGTCGTTTGATAGGCCGCAAGGTCCGTGAGCACCGACCCGCCGATCTTGAGAATCGCGAGATCAGCCACGGGACACCGCCACCGGCAACACCGGCAACCACGTGACCCGCACACCCGTGGAGGTCAGTGCGTCGACCGCTTGCTCGACCGTCGCGACAGACGCCGATGCCGTGATCACCGCACACCGATCCCCCTGGGCGACGACACACACTGCAGGCAGGTGGTGTGCGGCCAGAAACTCAGCAAGGTCGCCGATGCTTGACGCGACATGATCCAGCGCGATGAACCAGGCTCCGGCAGGCGGATGGCTTAGGGCGACCTGCGCCGGCGATCCCGCAGGTCGTCGTGTGCGTCGCGGCGTGGTTGAGGAAATCTCCACCAGGTCGTCAAGGATCGTCGCGGCGGTCACCTCCCGCCCGGCGCCCGGACCGGAGAACGTCACCGCCTCCCCACCGCTGCCCACACACAACACGTTGGCCACGCCATCAAGGGCCGCAAACGGATGCGCGGCCGGCACAAAGGCTGGTCCGACCCACGCGCCGGTTGAGGAACCCGCCGCGGGTGTGAATGCCAGGGCGACTGGTTTGATCACGCCCGACAGGCGACGCGCGAGGTCCGCGTGCCACGGCTCGAGATCCTCGATAGACCGCGTCGGCAGCCCGGACGTCACCACATCCGTGTGGCCGGCCAGGTGCAGCAGGATGGTGAGTTTCTCGGCTGCGTCTCGCCCGCTGACGTCGGCATCACTCGACGGCTCCGCGTAGCCCAGTTCGACCGCCTCTGCCACTGCGGTGTCGACCGGCACACCGGCCGCCAGGCGCGTGAGGATGCAGTGTGACGTGCCGTTCAGAATGCCCGCGAACGCGCCCGCCCCTGAGGCCAGCGGTCGCCTGGCCAACGTGTTCACACACGGCACGCCGGCCATGACGGCGGCTTCAAAGAGCAGCGACGTATTGTGCGCGTCGGCGACGACCTGCAACGCCAGTCCGTGCGCGGCGATCAGTGACTTGTTGGCGGTGACGACGGGAATGCCCTGGCGAAGCGCACGTTCCACAAGCGTGCGCGCCGGCTCCACACCACCGAGCACCTCCACGATGACGTCGCAGTCGGCAAACGGGAACTCGTCAGGGTCGGTCCAGAGGGGAATCTGCGGAGCGACGCGGGGCTTGTAGGCGTCACGCACCAGCGCGCCCACACATGTGATCAGTACGCCGGCGTCGGCCAACCGGCCACTGGCATTGGTCGCCACGCTGGCAACAGCCTGACCCACGCCGCCAAAACCCAGCAGCCCGACTCGAATTACTTGCAGAGAAACGTCGACAGTCGTACCCGACACAGTGCGCCTCATCTCTCCCGGGGTCCCCGGGCAGGAATTAGCACCGTAACGGGATCTCCCCGCCTGGTTGCTGTGGCATCGTCGGGCCTGTTCCCTCCGCCACTCGTGATAAACGCCTGCGTCTGTCGCCGGCAGAAGAGAGATTACACAGGTTCATCCACGCATGTCAATACGTAGATTTATATTTTGTCTATTGGGCGTTACGGTAGATGACGAAGCCGATCACCACAGCGGTCGCGAGGAAGCAGGCAATCGCGGCGTTTTTCAGGGCGGGGCGCTTCGGGGCCATCTGCAGGAAGGTCAGGCCGAGGGCCATGAGGATGAGGCCGGAAGCCTCAACGAGTGCACCTGTGGTGATGCGATAGACCGCGGCAGCGAGGGCGAGGAGGATGATCAGGGGGCGGGAGAACACGGGGTCATTCTACGGTGCTCACGTGCGCTCGTGCACGAGTGCTCAGGTACGAGGGTGTGGCCGGCCCCAGGGGACGTGTAAGACCCTGGAGCCGGCTCCCTTCCGGACCGCGGACCGCGGTCTGCGGACTGGTGTGTTACTTCGGGAGGATGACCGTGTCGATGACGTGAATCACGCCATTGGTCGCCTTGATGTCAGTCGTCACGACGTTCGCGCCGTTGACCGTGACCTTGCCGCCCATCACGCCAATCTTGACCGTCTGGCCGTTGACCGTCTTCACGTCAGCGCCGTTCATGGTCACGACCTGCGCCGCCATCACGTTGCCGGGCACCACGTGGTAGGTCAGGATGGCCGCCAGCTGCGCCTTGTTTTCCGGCTTCAGCAGGTTCTCGACCGTACCGGCCGGAAGCTTCGCGAACGCCGCGTCGGTCGGCGCGAACACCGTGAACGGGCCCTTGCCCTTGAGGGTCTCGATGAGGCCGGCTGCCTGCAGTGCCGCCGCCAGCGTCTTGAACGAACCCGCCGCCACCGCTGTGTCGACGATGTCCTTCGGGGCCTGCGCCTTCACGCTCGCGCCCGCCACCAATGCCACGACCGCGAGGGCGGCCACTCCGAATCGAATGATCTGTGTCTTCATGATATTTGTCGTCTCCTGAAAAGTTTCTTGGTTGCCGCTGTTTGGCCACGACTTGTCAGTCGCAACCGTTTCATCGTAAGTTAAATACGTTTGATTGAAGCGCAATTACTTACCTCTGGTGCAATTTGATTGAGCTTTAAGCAAACAATGGGCACAATCGTGCTCTACAAGAAAACGAGGTGAATCCGTGCTCTCTCCAACCCTGACTGAAGGACTTGAACGCTACGAAATAGGCCCGAAACTGCGTGCACTCCGGCTCAAGAAGAAGATGGGTCTTGTCCAACTGGGCAAACACACCGGACTCTCACCGGCCCTGCTCTCCAAGGTCGAGCGTGGACGCCTGTTTCCCACGCTGCCCACACTGCTGCGGATCTCCCTGGTGTTTGGCGTCGGCCTGGAGCACTTCTTTAATGAGGCGCGGGAGAAGCCGGTGGTTGCGGTTGTGCGGAAGGCAGACCGTGTGCGGCTGCCGGAGCGCGGGGAGGGTGAGCGCAGTGCCTACGCCTTTGAATGCCTCGACTATCCCGCCACCGAACGCAAACTGAACGGCTACTTTGTCGAGTTCGAACCGGCGGAGAAGGAGCCCTTTGAGCCACACGTGCACCCTGGCGCTGAGGTGTTGTACGTCGTGCGCGGGAAGCTCACCGTGAACCACGAGGGCGAGGATCACCTGCTCAACGAAGGCGACTCCATGTACTTCGACTCAAGCCGTCCGCACAGCTACACCCGCTTCGGCAACATGCCCTGCGCGGCCGTCGTCGTCACCACCGCCTGAAAAAGACGTCGGGTGTCTTTTTCGGGGTAGAAAGGGGCATCTGGTATCGTTTTTGCGGGTAGTCGCTTCCCCGAAAAAGACACCCGACGTCTTTTTCAGGAGTGCTTTTCTAGGTGCAGCAGGCGGCGTTTGCGCCAGAGGCCGCCGCCGTAGCCGCCGAGTTCGCCGCTTTTGTTCACCACGCGGTGGCAGGGAATGACGATGGCGATGCGGTTGAGGCCGTTGGCGCGTCCCACGGCGCGGACTGCGGCGCGATTGCCGAGTGCGATGGCGACATCCTCGTAGGAACGGGTCTCGCCGTAGGGGATCTTCAATAACTCTGCCCAGACACGTTCTTCGAACGCGGTGCCCGGCGCCACGACGGGCACCGTGAACGTGCGTACGGTGCCGGCGAAGTAGCCGTGCAGTTCTGCCTTCAGCGTGTCGAGGTGGCGGTGATCAGCAGGCACAAGCGGCTGCTTGAACCGGCGCCGCACAGTCTCGAGCTGGGCTTCCAGCATCCTGCGATCCGTAAACTCCAGCAAGGTGATCCCCGCATCGATCGCGCCCGCGATCATCGGACCGACGGGGGTGTCGAGCCAGCCGAGCCTGACGGCATCGGCGCTAATCGCCTGCCCGGGCGCCATCCCGAACACACGGCTGAACGCCTCCCGAAATCCGCTGTGGCTGTCGTAGCCAGAGTCGAAGACTGCGTCATCCACCTGTCCGCCATGTTTGATGACATCAAGTGCGGCCGCCAGGCGTCGAGCCCGACAGTAGGCCTGGAACGTGAGGCCGTAACGAGACGCAAAGTAGCGGCGCACGCGCGCGGGTTCAAGGCCCATCGCCGTGAGGTCGGCATCCCGAACGCGATCGTTGGGTGCGGCCTCGATGCGGGCGACCACCTGACGCACCCACTCGGGGTGATCGCCTTCGCCTTCGAGTGGACGACATCGCAGACACGCGCGATACCCGGCGAACATCGCGTCCTTGATGGTGCCGAAAAATTCAACGTTCTCCGGTTTCGGCTTGCGGGCAGTGCAGGATGGCCGACAGAAGATGCCAGTCGTCTTGACGGCCAGGTAGAAGACGCCGTCGTACGAGGCGTCGCCCTTCAGGTAGGCGCGCTCCATCTCGGGCCGCGGGGGCAACGGCAGGGCGTCGAACAGGGGATGGTCGGTGGTCGTCATGGACAGTAATTGTCCGACCATCTTCCTCTATCCCGCCACCGATAAACCGACGAGTAATTCCTGTCCGGGCTCCTAAAACGGCTGGAACGGCGGTGAACCGAACCGCGGGGTCATCAGCAGCGTGATCAATGGGTAGGCGTACGCGAGGATCACGAGCACGATGGCCACGATGGTCCACAGGCCGAAGCGATCCCAGAGGCCTTTCTGGGTCACCGGTTCAAGGGCGGTCGCGAACTCGAACGCCGGGGCCTCGATACGTTTACCGCCGAGCCATGTACCCAGCACAACGGCGACAAAACACATGGCGCTCACAAACAGCACGACGCCGCCGATGGCACCAGCCTGCGTCAGGCTCTCCCACGCACCGCCCTGCTCACCTGCCAGTGCGCCCGAATAGACCCGGCGCGGCAGGCCACGGAGGCCGGCAATGTGGAAGCTCGTGCTGAAGATGCCCATGCCGATGAACCACAGCCACGGCTGGATGCGAGCGAGCGCGGGCATCGCCAATTGGCGCCCGAGCAGGCGCGGCATCAGCCAATAGGTCGCGCCCATGAACGTCAGCGCCGAGGTGGTGCCGAGCGTCACGTGAAAGTGGCCCATGATCCACGCGGTGTTGTGGACCATGGAGTTCATGCCGTAGGCGGCATTAATCGCGCCACCAAAGCCGCCGAATGCGAAGGAGAGGATCGCCAATGCCATCGCAAGGAAAAACGGGTCTTTCCATGGCAAGGTGCCAATCCAGTCGAACAAGCCCTTCGCGCCCTTGAGGCGCCCAGCCACTTCCAGCGAGGCGATCACGGTGAACGCGGTCACGAAGCTGGGGAACAGAATCGCAAACGTGGTGATAGTGTGCGCAAACTTCCAGTTCGCGCTGATGCCGGGATCCGACAACTGATGATGGAAGCCCACCGGTGTCGACAGAATCACGAACAGGATGAACACCATGCGCGCAAGTTTGTCGCTGAACAATCGCCCTCCGGCGATCTTCGGCAACACCGTGTACCACAGGACGTACGCCGGCATCAGCCAGAAGTAGACCAGGGGATGACCGAACCACCAGAACAACGTGCGCGCGACGATCGGATCAATCGTCTCGACCCATCCGAGCGACCATGGAATGAGCTGGAACAACATCTCCATGGCCACACCCGTCGTGGCGAGGTACCAGACGATGATCGTCGCGATGAAGCCATGTGTGGCCATCGGCACCGGCTGAGTGGGATGGTCCCGCTTCCACGAGAGGTAGCTGGCGATAACGACCCCGCCCCACAACCACGACCCAATCACCAGCATCGTCGCACCGATGTAAAACATCGGGTGCGCCTGCATGGGCGGGTAGAAGGTGTAGAGCACAGTGCTCTGGCCAGTAAGGATCGTGTACGCCGCGCCGACGGTGCCGACCAGCGCGATCCAGAATCCGAGCCACGCGGTCTTCAGGCCGACGAGTCGACCGAGTTGCGCCTGCGTGATTGCGTAGCCGAGCCCCATGATGAAAAACGTCGTAAAGACGAGCGCCATCAACACGCCATGAGCGGTGACGGAGATGTAATAGAGCGACTCGCCACGCATCGGGAAGTCGATGTCGGCGATGGAGAGCCCCTGCAGCACTCCCATGCAGGACGCCACGCCGAACGCGGCGATCGCCACCGCGATGTGTGTCGCCGCCAGCTTTGCCTGGGGTGTGCCGCCGATGACCGCGCCCTGGCCGCTCATCGCTGGCCTCCGGTGTTGTCCGTCACGGTAACCGTGCCTACCATGGCGTGATGCATCAGGCCGCAATATTCGTTGCAGGCGATGTCGTAGGTGCCGGCCTTCTTGAACACGTAGGTGAACTGGCTCACGTAGCCCGGCACGGCCATCGCATTGGCATTGGTGCCCACGACCTGAAATCCATGAACGACGTCGGCGCTGGTAATGCGAAAGGTAATCGGTGTGTTCACCGGCACTTCGATGGGGTTGGGCCAGAACGCGAACATCTGCGCAGTCACCGGCACCACGATGCGCCCATCCGGTTCCACCCGCATCTGCGGATCGCCGAACTCCGGATGTTCGTGAATCGTGGCGGGGTTCACCGTCTCAATGTGACTCGGCGGATGTATCGCCTGTGTGACGGCCGTAATCCCAATCACGGCGAGAAACATGACCACGAGGCCACCGGCACCCCACATCCAGATACGTTCGTACTTGTCGACTGACATGTCTGTGTTCTCCGACGAAAAATGAGCTCGGAGGCCTGCGAGCTCAGTGCTGCGGGGCGCCGATCGCGAGGAATCTCAGCACGTACATGGCAAGCCATCCAAGGGCAAACAGCGCGCCGAAGATGAAGACGATGGCAAATGTGCCGCGGGGATGTTCAAACGGCACTGGGGAGTCAGGACGCTCGTCGGACATGGGGACACGACCTCCAGAAGACTGCACGCGGAGCCTAACCGATCGCCGTACGGTTGAAAATTGCGAGTAAATGAGTCTTTGTTTCCCGCTATGATCGGAGGCTGACGCCATGGCTACGCACACCATTCTTGAATCCCTTCCCGTCGGCGAACACGTCGGCATTGCGTTTTCCGGCGGGCTCGACACCAGCGCGGCGCTGCACTGGATGCGGGCCAAAGGGGCCATCCCCTACGCGTACACGGCGAACCTCGGCCAGCCCGACGAAAAGGACTACGAGGCGATTCCGAAGAAGGCACTCGAATACGGGGCTGAGAAGGCGCGTCTGGTCGACTGCCGCCGCCAACTGGTGAACGAAGGCATCGCGGCGCTCCAGTGCGGAGCGTTCCACATCACCACGGCCGGGGTGCCGTACTTCAACACCACCCCCCTGGGGCGCGCGGTCACCGGCACGTTACTCGTCTCGGCCATGAAGGATGACCACGTCAACATCTGGGGCGACGGCAGCACCTACAAGGGCAACGATATTGAGCGGTTCTACCGCTACGGCCTGCTGACCAACCCGGCGCTCCGCATCTACAAGCCGTGGCTCGACCAGCAGTTCATCGACGAACTCGGCGGCCGTAAGGAAATGTCGGAGTACATGCAGCGGCACGGCTTCGGCTACAAGATGTCGGTTGAGAAGGCCTACTCCACCGACTCGAACATGCTCGGTGCGACGCACGAAGCCAAAGATCTCGAACTGCTCTCGACGGGCATCTCCATCGTCGACCCCATCATGGGCGTGGCGTTCTGGAAGGAGTCCGTCGAGGTCAAGACCGAGCAGGTCACCGTGCGGTTCGAAGAAGGGCATCCTGTTGCGCTCAACGGCGTGTCGTTTGCCGACCCTGTCGCGATGATGATGGAGGCGAACGCGATCGGCGGTCGTCACGGACTCGGCATGTCGGATCAAATCGAGAACCGCATCATTGAAGCCAAGAGCCGCGGCATCTATGAGGCACCAGGCATGGCGTTACTCTTCATCGCCTACGAGCGTCTCGTCACCGGCATCCACAACGAAGACACGATCGAGCAGTACCGCGACAACGGCCGCAAGCTCGGCCGACTGCTCTATCAGGGTCGCTGGTTCGACTCGCAGTCGCTGATGCTCCGCGAAACAGCCCAGCGCTGGGTCGCACGTGCAATCACCGGCGAGGTCACGATCGAACTTCGCCGCGGCAATGATTACTCGTTGGTCAACACCGACAGCCCGAACCTCACCTACAAGCCCGAGCGCTTGACGATGGAGAGTGGCGCCGGCGAATTCACGCCGCAGGATCGCATCGGGCAGTTGACGATGAGGAATCTCGACATTGCCGATACCCGCGACAAATTGCGCGTGTACCTCGGCACGGGACTGCTGAAGTCGTCACCGGGGTCATCGATTCCGCAAATCGGGTCAGGCGATAAAGAGCACGAGTAACTCACAGGGAGGCACGGAGACACGGAGGTTTTGATTCTTGAAAACCTTAATTGCTCCGTGTCTCCGTGCCTCCCTGTAGTATTTGCTCTTTCCCATGTCTGACGAGCTCAGAGACTTCTACGACGCCTCGGTCGTCCGCGACATCGCACGCGATCTGAAGCGGGCATATCCTGCGTTTAACGCACGGGCGTTCACGAAAGAGTGCCTGGACGGGCTGGCGCCGCTGTCGCTGACCGGACGCGCAGCGCACATTGCTGCCGCGATGCGCCGGCACCTGCCCACGGATTTTTATGAGGTGGCGAACATCCTCGAACGATCCCTGGGATTGCCGCTTGCCGGCACCGACTCGTTCGGCATGGCCCCGTTCAAGTACCTGCCGCACACGATGGTGGTCGCCTCGGACGGCCTGGGCCACTTCGAAGCGTCGATGCGCCTGCAGTACGAACTCACGCAACGTTTCACAGCCGAATTCAGCATCCGGGCGTTTCTCAACACCCATCCTGACCCGACCTACACGCGCCTCGTCGAGTGGAGCACCGACCCGAACGCGCATGTGCGCCGACTCGTGTCGGAAGGGTCCCGGCCTCGCCTGCCGTGGGCACCCCGTCTGCGGCACTTCCAGAAGGATCCGACACCAGTGCTCGCGCTTCTCGAGCGACTCAAGGACGACCCCGACCTGTACGTCCGTCGCTCGGTCGCCAACAGCCTGAACGACGTCGCAAAGGACCATCCGGATCTTGTTGTCGACGTGTGCCGCCGCTGGTTGAAGGGTGCGTCGCCGGAACGGCGGTGGATCGTGGCGCACGCGCTCCGCTCCCTTGTGAAGGCGGGCCACCCAGGGGCGCTCGAGTTGCTTGGCGCCGGTGCGAAACCGAAGGTCACGCTCGCCGGTGTCCGCATCGCGCCAAAGCGCGTGACGATTGGCGGCCGCGTCGAGTGCACCTTCTCCGTGGTCAGCACCGCTCGCGCACCCCAGGACCTCCTCATCGACTACGTCGTCCACTACGTCAAGGCCGACAGCCGGACGAGCCCCAAGGTGTTCAAGCTGAAGCGCGTCACGCTTGGGCGCGGGGAGGCCGCCGCCCTGCGGTTCGCGGTCAAACTCGCCGATCTCACAACCCGGCGACACTACCCGGGACGCCACAGCCTGTCACTGCGGATAAACGGCAAGGACTTTCCGCTGGGGTCGCTGACGGTTTCCGCCTCACGATAGCGGTAATCGACGGTACGGAGCCGACGGACTTCAGTCCGTCGGTTGTCGGACGGGCTGAAGCCGGTCCGCTCCGTACTGACTCACGTGGAGCGGGTAGTGGCATACTTGCCTCAGGAGCGTGGTCATGATTCGTGTCCCCCGATTTGCTTCTCCCCTACTTGCAGTCGTATTTGTCGTCACCAGCGCCGCCTCTGCGCTGGCGCAGGAAACGTTCACCCCCCATCACGTCGCGAAGATTCGCACTGTCGCACAGGTGGCGATCTCGCCCGACGCGTCGGAGATCGCCTACGTGCTCGCCGTTCCCCGCATTCCTTTCCAGGATGACGATGGTGGGTCGTGGACGGAACTGCACGTGGTCAACACCAACGGTCAGTCGCGACCGTACGTCACCGGAGCCGTGAACGTGGCCGCCGTCCGGTGGACGCCTGATGGACGCGGCTTGGCGTTCCTTGCGCGTCGGACGGGCGACACCACGCGCTCGCTGTACATCGTGCCGAAGGATGGCGGCGAAGCCCGCAAGGTGCTGGCGCATGCCACCGACCTTGTGTCTTACGAATTCAGCCCGGACGGCAAGCAGATTGCCTTCGTGGCCAGAGACGCGGCGCCGCCTGAGCGCGCCGATCTCCTCCGTCGCGGCTTCACACAGGAAATCTTCGAAGAAAACCTGCTCATGCAGCGCGTGTGGGTCGCGACGTTTGATGGCCGTGCCGCCGGCACTCCCAGAGTCGTCAACGCGCCGGGCCACGCCACGACGATGACCTGGAACGCCGCAGGCACGAGGCTCGCGGTGCTCTACGCCCAGACGGCCCTGGTTGACGACGACCTGATGGGCAAGCGGGTGCACGTCATCGACCCTGCCCTCGGTGAGGTGGTCGCCAAGTTCGACAACCCCGGCAAGATCGGGCAGGTCGCATGGAGCCCTGACGGCACCACGCTCGCGATGGTGTCAGGCGCCGACATCAACGACCCCTCCGAGGGACGCCTCATGGTGGCGCCCGCTGCTGGAGGCGCCCTCCGCGACCTGCTGCCGACCTACAACGCACACGTACGCGCCTTTGCGTGGAGCGATGCCAACACGCTCGTCTACATGGCCGACGACGGAGTGACAACGGCGATTGGAGAGATCCGCAGAGACGGGACGGCGGCACGGACGCTGCTGCCCACTGGCGGACCGGTCGTTGTGGCCATGGATCGCGCAGCCAACGGCACGGTCGCGCTCCTGGCCCACACGCCCGCCCATCCGGCCGAGGTGTACTTGCTGGCGTCGGGCACAAGCGCGCCAAAGCGACTGACCGACAACAATCCGTGGCTGGCGACGATGAGGCTGGCGAAACAGGAGGTGGTGTCGTTCAAGGCCCGCGACGGTGTGGCGATGGAAGGCATCCTTGTGCGGCCGCTCGATGAGGTCGCCGGCCAGCGATATCCGCTCATCCTGAACGTCCATGGCGGTCCGGAGGCACGTGACGCCCATGGATGGGTGACGTCCTACTCGAATGCCGGGCAGATGGGTGCCGCTCAGGGCTTCGCGGTCTTTTATCCGAACTATCGCGGCAGCACCGGCAAGGGCGTCGCGTTCTCCAAGCTCGGTCAGGGCGATCCGGCGGGCAAGGAGTTTGATGATCTCGTGGACGCGGTGAATCATCTGGTGACGATCGGCCTGGTCGATCGCGCGAAGGTGGGTATCACCGGCGGGTCTTACGGCGGATTTGCCAGCGCGTGGGGCGCCACGTATCTAACGGAACACTTCGCGGCCGCAGTCATGTTCGTGGGCCTGAGCAACAACGTGTCGCGCGTGGGCACGACCGACATCCCGAACGAGGAGTTTCACGTGCATGCGCTCAAGCGCCCGTGGGACGACTGGCCGTTCATGCTCGAGCGCAGCCCCATCACACACATCCCGAAGTCGCGCACACCGACGCTGATCCTGCACGGCACCGCCGATCCGCGCGTGCACCCGACGCAGTCGTTGGAGATGTATCGCCTGATGAAGCTGCAGGGCAAAACCGTGCGCCTGGTGTGGTATCCCGGTGAAGGTCACGGCAACGCGCGAGCCGCCTCGCGCCTTGACTACAGCCTGCGCCTGATGCGGTGGATGACCCACTACCTCAAGGGTCCCGGTGGCGCGATGCCGCCAGCGGATATCGACTATCGGAGACAGTAGAAGAGCTCGGAGGCGATTTCCAGGTCGATCACATCGGGAAATCGCCTCCGAGCTCCTGTTACATCCGGCGGGTAGAATGGGGGTTCGTATGAGTTCCCCAACTGAGGCGCCCCCCCCAGTGGCGGTGCCGGCCCCGGCACTGAACGATCCTGCGCTGTACTTGAATCGCGAGCTGAGTTGGCTGGCCTTCAACCGCCGGGTGCTGGCCCAGGCGCAGGACCCGACACATCCGCTGCTTGAGCGCACCAAGTTTCTTGCGATCGTCGGCTCCAACCTCGACGAGTTCTTCATGATCCGCGTGGCGTCGCTGCTCCGGAAACAGCGCACGAACACGGAAGATGTGTCCACCGACGGCATGACGACCGAGCAACAGCTGGCTGCGGTGCGCAAACAGGCCGCCGACATGCTCGCGCAACAGGCGAAGTGCTGGACGCAGGAGCTGCGCCCGCAACTGGCCGATCATCACATCCAGTTTCTGGAGCCGGCGGAATATTCACCCGCCATCACGCAATACCTGGAGAGTTACTTCACCCGAGAGATCTGGCCGGTGCTGACGCCGCTCGCGTTCGACCCCGGCCACCCGTTTCCGTACATCTCAAACCTCAGCCTGAATCTGGCCGTGGTCGTGAAACACGGCGGCGGCACCAAGTTCGCGCGCGTCAAGTTGCCGGATGTGTTGCCTCGCTTCATTCCGCTGCCCGAACGGCTGACGTCCAAAGGCACCAGTGCCTTCGTCTTTCTGGAGGACGTGGTGCGCGCGAACCTCGGCCGTCTGTTTCCCGGCACCACAGTGAAGGGGGCGCACCTCTTCCGCGTGATCCGTGATGCGGACCTGGTGATCCAGGAGGACGAAGCCGACGACCTGCTCGAATCGATCGACCAGGGCCTGCGCCAGCGCCGCCACGGAGCGCTGGCCGTGTTGGTGGTCGAGTCAGGTGTGCCTCGCCGCGTGCTCGACATTCTGATCGAGAACTTCGAAGTTGAAGAAGAGAATGTGCTGCGTACGAAGGACCGGCTGGGTTTCAGCGACTGGATGCAGTTATCAGCGCTGCATCGGCCCGAACTGAAGTACCCGCCGTTCCAGCCGACGCCCATCTGGACCACCGCAGATGCCGAGACGATCTTTGACGAGCTGCGCCAGCACGATCGGCTGGTGCACCATCCCTTCCAGTCGTTCGGTGCCGTCGAGGCCTTTCTTAAGGCGGCGATCGATGACCCGCTGGTCATCGGCATCAAGATGACGCTGTATCGCATCGGCGCCAACTCGCCGTTGATCGATCTACTGCTCACCGCGGCAGATGCCGGCAAACAGGTGGCCGTGCTTGTGGAACTCAAGGCGCGGTTTGACGAACGCAACAACATCCAGTGGGCGCAACGTCTTGAAGCGGCCGGGATTCACGTGGTGTACGGTCTGCTCAACCTCAAGACCCATTGCAAACTCTGCCTGGTCATCAGGAAGGAAACGGCCGGCATCCGCCGGTACGCTCACTTGGGCACCGGCAATTACAACGCGGCGACCGCGCGTCTCTACACCGACATGGGGCTCTTCACGTCCAGGGATGCCCTGGTCGAGGATGCGTCGGACCTGTTCAACTATCTGACGGGGTATTCAAACCAGAGCCAGTATCGCGAACTGCTCGTGGCACCCGTCAGTCTGCGCAGCGGACTCACGCAGCTTATTGAGCGGGAGATTGCCGCCGCAGCCGAGGGCAAGCCCACCGGTATCGTCATCAAGGTCAACGCCATCACCGATGCCGGCATCGTCCGCCTGCTGTATCGGGCGTCACAAGCCGGTGTGCGGATTGATCTGATTGTGCGGGGCGTCTGTGTGCTCCGCCCCGGCGTGCCCGGTGTCAGCGACCATATTACGGTGCGTTCGATCGTGGGCCGCTTCCTCGAGCATTCCCGCATCTTCTGGTTTGCCAATGGCGGCACTCCGCAGATCTACATCGGCAGTGCCGACATCATGGAGCGCAATCTGGATCGTCGTGTCGAGGTGCTCTGTCCGGTCGTGGATCCGGCAATGGCCGATCACCTGAGGCATGTGGTGCTCGCCGCCTACCTGCGCGACAGCAGCCGCAGCCGTGTGCTCACCCCCGATGGCACCTATGTGGTGCCACCGGAGGGCGAGGACCCCGGGGTGAATGCGCAGGAACTGCTGCTCGAAGCGACGACGATGGTCGAATCAGAAGCCTGATCCCAGGAGCACCGCGTTGATGAACAACAGGCCCGTGGCTTCGGTGAACGCGCGGTAGTTCGGATCCTCGGCGAAGGCGATCACGTGACCACGGCCGACTGAGACGTGCATCAGGAAGGCCTTCTGCTGGATGAGCGCCTGGGCTTCGGGCCACATGAACCCGGCGGCCATCACGCGGTCCTTGTTGGCGTAATAGCCCACGTTGGTGCCCTCATTCAGCTTCAGCGGCATGAACATGCGCGAGCCTTCCATCACCGCCTGAATCTCGCTGTCGAGCCCTGCGGTCAGCCAGTGTTCCTTGTCGAGGGTCACACGAAGAATCGCGCCGGCCGTGCCGTCAGGCGTCCCGCGCTCGACCTTGATGGCCTCGTTGTAGTCGAACTTCTCGATATCGATCTTGGTGGGTTTGCTGTCGGCGGCTTCCCCGGCCGGTGAGCCGTCGCGCTGCAGCAGATGCGTGGGGATGAGGCCGGCGCGTTCACTGGTGGCCCACACCGAGGACTGCCCCATCGTGATCATCGTGCCGCCACGCTGGAGCCAGTCGCGCAGGCGGCGCATCTGGTCCTCGGAAAAGCTGTAGCTGCCTGACGGCAACACGAGCACGTCGTACAGCGACATGTCGATGCGCCCCAGCGACGCCGTGCGGACGGTCGTGACGGGCTGCTTCCAACGCTGTTCGAGGGCATATCGGGCCCAGCCGGCCGACAGACTCGACGCCGGCGAGTCCCAGGCGAGCAACACGCGCGGGGCCTTGAGTGTCGCCACCGCGTTGCTGCCGAGCGACACGCCGCTGTCGACGAACGCCGAGTCAATCGGGGTGATCTCAATGCCGTATGTCGCTGCGGCTGCACCCAGGCGCGCGGCCAGATCGGTCACGTTGCCCTGCACGCGCATGAACGCCGAACCGGCGGGAAACGCGCGGCCCGCAATTGTGAACGTGCGCGGCACGTTGTGCATCTTCACGCCGGCCTGCAGCAACTCGACGGCCGCTTCGGCCGCCCCCATGCCCCACGGCATGATGTAGCCGACCTTGGCAGCTGCGAGCGGCGCACCGGCGGCCGGCGCCGGAGCCTCCCGCGGAACCATCGTCGCGCGGGTGGTCACCGCCGCCTCAACCGGCACGATGTCGAGGTCGTACAACATGGCCAGATTCCACGCCGTGACGTCGTAAATCTGATCGCCGAGACCGCGCTGGCGTCGACGGTCCTGTTCCTTGAGGAACTCCTCGTCCATCACAATCGACGCGTCGAGCAGGTTGCGCACCAGGCGACCGGCCGGCTGCGCCAGCGGCACGATCAGCGAGCCGACGGGCAGCGTCCGCTTTCCCACCGTGATGGCTTCGTCCGCACGCTGCACCTCGATGCCCTGCGCGGCAAGACGCCGAGCCAGGTGCATTGCCCGGGACGGGTCGGTGCCGGCATCAATGAGGTACGCCTTGGGGCCCGTATCAGCCAGACGGATGGCGGACTGGCGGTACGTAAGGAAGTCGCGCAGCATCGCCTCGCGGTTGCGGGCAGCCGTGATCGCGGTGGTCACCGCGGACGTGAAGTGGCGAATGACACCGTCGCGATAGGTCAGCACCTTGCCGTCCTGGCGCTGGAACCGCAGGCCGCGGGCCGACGACATCTCGTACGTCATGCCGATGGCGCCATGGAACACGGGCCACGAGTCGCCGTAGCCCGGGTAAAACGCGTCGAACACTTCGCGGACGAAGTACCCGAAACCGCGGCCGTCAAACTCTTCGCCGTTGGCCCGTCCCATCGCCTCCAGCCACTTGCGCTGGTCCTGCGTGATGAGCGGGTTGACGGGATCGGCCGGTGGTGCGAAGTAATACTCACTGTCGCCGCTCTGCTCGTGCAGGTCCACGGCCACCTGCGGAAAGAAGTCGAGCATGATCTTGATGCGCCCGCGCGTTTCCGGCTGCGACATCGCGAACCAGTCGCGGTTCATGTCGAACAGGTAGTGATTGGAGCGGCCGCCCGGCCAGGGTTCGTCGTGCTCCGCAGAGGCGGGGTCGGCATCCGGGACGCCCGCCGCGCGACCCTGTTGATTCGCGTGCCAGAAACGCGCACGCCCATCCGGGTTCTGTGTCGGATCGATGAGCACCAGCGACTCGCGCAACACCGTGTCCACCTCCGCGCTGCCCTGAGCCGCCAGCAGGTGATACGCCTCGGCCAGCGCCGCATCTGCGCCGGAAATTTCGTTGCCGTGCACCGAGTGGAACAACCACGTGATCACCGGCATGTCGCGCACCAGTTGATCAAGCTCAGCCTGTGGCACGCCGCGGGGATCGGCCAGACGCTGCATGCCCCGTTTGATCGTGTCGAGCTGTGAGATACGCGCCGGGCTGCCAATCACCAGCACGTGCAGCGGCCGGTTCTGCCACGACCGCGCGTATTCAATCAGTTGTGTGCGATCGGGCGCCGCCGCATGCAGCGCCTTCAGGTAAGTCGTGATGGCGTCCGGCGACGAAATTTCCTCGCCGTGGTCCCATCCCACGACCGACTGCAGCGTGGGAATCTTCGGGTCGTAGCGGGTACCCGGCCACAATTCCTGCGCAAATGACAGGGCGGGCAACAGGCAGAGGAGGCAGGTCAGCAGCAGGCGATTCGGTCCACGCATGGTGACCGATCTTACACGCAGTCCGCGGTCCGCAGTCCGCGGTCCATTTATTCGAAGCGGGTGAGGACGACGTCCAAGCGGCGCACTTCGCCGCGGGCGGGGCGCCACTGCACCAGGATCGGCGACTGATACAGCCCCTGCACCAGTTCGCCTTGGCCTTCAGTCTTTGCGTCCGAGACCATGAGATCAATGGACCGGCGCATGCGCAGGAACCGGGAAGCTGGGGCCTCAAGGCTGCGCGCCACCAGGCGTTCGATCCGCGAACTGTGGAGGCCGAGCGAGTCGAGCAACTGGTTCATGGCACGCACCAGGTCGTACTGGGCGTATCCGATGGCCTTGGCGGGCACCGCGCGCGGGTCGTCCCACGCATGGCGCATCTTTTCGCGGGCAAAACGCAGCGGGTTCTGCAGCACCTCAGCCAGGTCGTGCTTCATCAGCAGCGTTTCGTATTCGTTGACCGTCAGGCTCGCGAACTGTTCGTTGGTCGCCAGTTCCACACGCACCCGGCCCTTGGTGACGCCATGCATCCGCACCAGGTCGGTGACTTCGCTGAACAGTCCGAGCTTCGCCTCGCGCAGGTTCACCGCGTCGATCGAGTGGGTGGACACGGGTACGTTCAGGGTCACACGGGCCACTTCGACCTCGTTGTTGTAACCCATCACACGCGCGGTGCGACGCCTCGGGACGTTTTTGTAGACACCGTCGAAGTCGACGAAATAAATCGGGGCGGGCCGCAACGCATCACCCGTGACACAGGCGCGGATGCCGCCGCCCATGAAGGCCAGGTGGGAATCGGCGTTGGTCGGCTCGATGGCCTTCTGTTCCGGGGCCAGTTCGTCGCGCAGTTCCAGCTGGTCGTGCCGATACCCGGCACCCTCCGGAAACATCGTCCGGAACACGTCCAGGTACGGGGCCACCGACCCGAAGCGATCGATCAGGCGCGCGGCCAGGCTCTGCGGAAGAAACCCCGCAGTTGAGTGTTCCGAGGCGTAAAAACAGTGGCGGAAGCCCTCAATGGCATCACCGTGGAGTTCCGCCGTGCGGGCCCTGACGTCCACAACGTCCAGGCGGGCACGGGGGGTGATGGGGAGGGCGAGTTCTATCGGTGACAAAACAGCAACAAAGCCTCAGTGCCGAACGATAACACACGCACGCGGTCCGCGGTCCGCAGTCCGCAGTCCGAACCTCAATCCTCCATCCCCCATCCTCCATCCCCCATCACAACATCGCCTTGATCCAACCTCCATCGACCGCAATGGACTGGCCGGTGATGTAGCTGGCCCGCTCTGAGGCCAAAAAGGCGGCCAGGGCGGCAAATTCGCGGGGTTCGCCCAGGCGCCCCATCGGGATCTGCGCCTCCCAGCGGCCGGTGATGGCCTCCGGGGTGGTGCCGCCGGCGGCGGCCATCTGGGTGGCCAGGTCCACCACCCGATCGGTGCGGGTATAGCCGGGCATCAGGCTATTGACCGTGATGCCGTCCGGGCCGACCTCATTGGCCAGCGTCCGCGCGAAGGCCGTAACCGCGGCTCGCAGGCTGTTGGAGAGCATCAAGCCGTCAACCGGCTGTTTGACCGCGATGGACGTGACGGTGAGGATGCGGCCCCAGCGCCGCGCGCGCATGTCGGGCAGCACCTCCCGGACGAGGCCGACCGCGCTGGTCAGGAGCAGCTGACCCGCCTGCTCCCAGTCGTCGGCCGAGAGCGTGTCGAAGGTGCCGCTTCTGGGTCCCCCTGAATTGGTGACCAGGATCTCGATTGGCCCCAGCGACGAGCGCACCGACTGGACCAGACGTGTGCGCTCCTCGGGTTTCGAGACGTCGGCGACAATGCCCACGGCCTGCCCGCCTGCGGTTGTGATCTCGGCCACCGTGGCGTCGAGCGCCTCCTGGCCGCGTGCACAAATCGCCACACGCGCGCCCTCGGCTGCCAACTCCAACGCGATCGCCCGACCCAGCCCCTTGCTGCCGGCCGACACCAATGCGACGCGGTCCTTCAGTCCCAGGTGCATGGCAACTACTTCCGGAGGTAATCGTCGGTCTTGGCGAGCCAATCGGCACGCGGCGGACTGAAGACGTCCACATCAAGCGTGTCTTCGAGCGCCTCGGCTTTGTGCCACACCCCCGACGGGATGTGCAGCACTTCGCCGGCCCGAATGGTCACTTCCTTCGATTCGTCCTCACCGATCCAGAAATGGAGCGCGCCCTCGAGCACGTAGGTCAGCTGTTCGTTTTCGTGCTGATGCCGAGGTACCACGCAGCCCTTCTTCAAATACACGTGGGCCAGCATCATGCGATCACCGGTGATCAGGCGCCGGTCGAGCAACGGCGACAGCGTCTCCTTCTCCATGTCGTCCCAGCGATAAAACGTCACATCACTCATCAGCACAACCTCCGGGGTAAGGGTAACCGAGAACAGTGCACAGGAGCACGTACGCACTGTACGCACGTGAAGATTGGAAATAATCCCAAGCGCGTGCGTGAAAAATTCCCGACTCGACCAGGTCGATCGTGTGAGTCTGCTACAATCGCGCACGTTTGTCAGTGGCACAAAGCCTGCAGAGCACATCGGTGTCGAGGTGTATCTAATGACATTCGCAGCCGTCGCCATTCGCAGCTATTTGATCCATCCCGTGACCGGCCGGACGCGGGAGGTGGCCGAGGCGTTGTCTGCGCTCGGACACGACGTCTACCCCGCTGACAATCGAGATGTCCTTGTGCTGGTGGTGGCCCACGACAGCCTGGACGCACAGCGGGACTTCGACGAACAACTCAACGCCATGCAGGACATCGCCGCCGTGGCGTTTGTGTCCGGGTATACGGAGTAGCCGCATGTCTGACATCGATCGACGCACACTCCTGAAGCAGTTGGCCGCGCTGGCTGCGATCTCGGTGGCCGAGGGTCTCATGCCCGGCATCGTGTTCGCCGCACCGCCGAACGTGCAGGCAGCCGACCTCACGTGGCGCAAGACGCCATGCCGCTTCTGCGGCGTAGGGTGCGGCCTGCTGGTCGGACTCAAGAATGGCAAGGCCTCAGCCGTCAAGGGTGACCCCGACTCCCCGGTCAATCGTGGCCTGGCCTGTGTGAAGGGCTACCACTCGGTGCTGGCGTTGTACGGTGCCGACCGCCTGACGAAAGCGCTCGTCCGCAAAAACGGCGTCCTTACGCCGGTGCCGATGCAGGAAGCACTCGACCTGGTGGCCGCACGGATGAAGTCAACGATCGCCGAACACGGCAAGGACGCGGTCGCCGTTTATGGCTCCGGGCAGTGGACAATTCCCGACGGCTACGTCGCATCGAAGTGGTTCCGTGCGGGCATCGGCACCAACAACGTGGAAGCCAACGCCCGCCTCTGCATGTCGAGCGCGGTCACCGGGTTCATGACGTCGTTCGGCCAGGATGAGCCGATGGGGTGTTACGAGGACATCGACCACGCCAACACGTTCATCCTGTGGGGCAACAACATGGCGGAGATGCACCCGGTGCTGTTCTCGCGCCTCCTCGATCGACGTCAGCGACAGTCCGGCGTATTGATCATCGATCTCGCGACCCGCACCACGCGCACCAGTCAGGCCGCCGACCGGTCGCTCTTGTTCGCCCCGCAGACCGACCTCGCCATCGCCAATGCCATCGCGTATGAAATCATTCGCAACGGCTGGGTCAACAAGTCGTTTGTCGACAAACACGTATCGTTCCACGCCGGCAAGACGGGCATCGGATACGGCACCGAGGACCACTTCGCGTTCACGGATGAGGCGCGATCGATTACGTTCGACCAGTTCAAAGAGGCGCTCGAGGACTACACCCCAGACAAGGTCGAGGCGCTCTCAGGGGTCCCGGCCCGCGACATCCGGTATCTGGCGTCGCTCTACGGTGATCCCAAGCGCAAGGTGATGAGCCTGTGGTGCATGGGCATGAACCAGCACACACGCGGCACCTGGATCAACAACCTCGTCTACAACATCCACCTGCTGGTTGGGAAGATCTCGACACCTGGCAACAGTCCCTTCTCGCTGACGGGTCAGCCGAGTGCCTGCGGCACCGTCCGCGAGGTCGGCACGCTGACCAACCGCCTGCCCTATGGTGATGTCACCAACGAAAAGGCCCGCGCACTGGCCGCCGAGATCTGGAAGGTGCCGGTCGAGAAGATTCCCGCGAAGCCGACCTACCACACCGTGGAAATGTTCCGCGCTCTGGACCGGGGCGAGATTCGCTTCATGTGGATCCAGGTCACCAACCCGATGGTGACGATGCCGAAGTTGAAGCGGTATCGGGATGCCACCCGCAAGGAGGGTCGCTTCATCGTGGTGTCGGATGTCTATCCGACCCCCACCACCGATATCGCGGACGTCGTGCTGCCGTCGGCCATGTGGATCGAACGCGAGGGCATGTACGGCAACTCCGAGCGGCGCACGCAGCACTTCCACCAGTTGGTGGAGCCTCCCGGCGAGGCGATGAGCGACACCTGGCAACTGATCGAAGTGGCGCGCAGGCTCGGGCACGGAGACCTCTTCCCGTGGACGTTCGACAACCACATCGAGGAAATCTGGAAGGAGTATGGGCGCTTCCACGCCAAGCCCGATCACCAGATGGCCTCGTATGAGGAGTTGCAGCGGAGGCCCGGGGTGATATGGCCGTTTGTCGACGGGAAGGAAACAAAGTGGCGGTATCACGCGGCCACGGACCCGGCAGCGCAGGGCGACAGTTTCGATTTCTACGGCAAGCCGGACCGACGGGCGTGGATTTGGTTCCGTCCCTACGAACCAGCCCCAGAAGTGCCGGATGCCGAGTTCCCGTTCTGGCTCAACACCGGGCGGGTGGTCGAGCACTGGCACACCGGGTCGATGACACGTCGTGTGCCGATCCTGCATGCCGCCGTGCCCCACGCGTACGTCGAACTGCATCCGGCGGATGCCCAGCGTCTGAACATCCGCACTGATGAGCGGGTGCGCCTGACGACCCGTCGCGGTTCACTTGTGTTGCCGGCGCTCATCGACGGACGTGCGCGACCCACCGTGGGTCAGGTCTTCGTGCCGTTCTTCGACGAAAGTCTGCTCATCAATGAGCTGACCCTGGATGCCTTCTGCCCCATCTCCAAGCAGCCCGACTACAAGAAGTGCGCGGTGAAGGTGGAGCGCGCCTGAGATGGCACACGACGATCGCAACAAGTACATCCGCATCGGCATTGCCGCGGCGCTGATGCTCGCGCTCGTCTTCGTGGTCGGCCGCAGTTGGCGCTCGGCGATGGAGCCGGCGCTGGTGCCGCCGAGTGGGCCCCGAGTGGAGCCACCACTGGCCTCCGAAGCCGGGGTGTTTGCGCGGGCCGACAGGGCCCTTGACTACGAACGGTCGATGACCACGCCCTCCACCCGCAGCATGGCCGGGTTCCAGCAGCGACGGGCGTACCCGGGCGGCCCACCGATCATTCCGCATCCCCTGGCCGATCCCACATCGTTCGGTGGACAGACATGCCTGACCTGCCATGCGGATGGTGGATGGGTGGACAAGTTCAAGGCGTTTGCGCCTGTGACACCCCACCCGGAGTTGACCAACTGCGTGCAGTGTCATGTCGCAGACACCGGGGTGCGGCCCTTCCGTGCGTCGACGTTTGTGCGACCGGCTGCGCCGACAATCGGGCAGACGGTCATGCCTGGCAGCCCACCGGTGATTCCCCACGATATTCAGCTCCGTGAGAACTGCCTGGCGTGTCATGCCGGACCAGGGGCCGTGCGGGAAATTCGGGTGACCCATCCGGAACGCGGCAACTGCCGTCAGTGCCACGTCCTGGGCTCACGACCTGTCGCACCGTTTGTGCGCAGCGGGGCCAGCACCATCCCCGCTGGAGGCGGACGCCCATGACGAGAGCCTGGTACGCCGCGGCTCTCGTCTGGGTGATGGCAATGGCGGCGTGTGGTGGCGACGGAGGTCACGGTGGCCACGATGCTGGCGTGGCCGGCATCATTGAAGGCGCACAGGCCCCCTGGGATGATCGCGGACTGACGTCAACGCCTTTCCTGCCCAATCGGCGCACAGTGCCGGTGGCGGCGTCAGCGTTACCACCGGGCGTGCCGGACTTCGTCGTGCTCGAGCGCACAAGCCAGCTCAAGAAGAGCCCGTGCGCCGGCTGCCACACCGCGCCACTGGCAGAACTCGTCCGCAAGCGACCTGTGAATGAACCCCTGGCGCACTGGAACATCAGCCTCGCGCATGCGGCAGAAGCCGTGATGACCTGTGCCACCTGTCACGACTCCGTCGACCAGGGAAAACTGCACCTGCTGGGTGGCGCGTCCGTGTCGCTCGACCACGCGTACCAGGTGTGCGCACAGTGCCACTCGACACAGGCGGCCGATTGGGCCGGCGGTGCTCACGGCAAACAGGTGGGCGGATGGGCCCCACCCAGAGTCAGTTACAGCTGTACGGAATGTCATGATCCGCACCGGCCCGCATTCGCGCCGCGATGGCCCACACCCCGAGGAACAACACGATGAATCCACTGCGACGTATCTTCGGACTGCCGCCGGCACCCGCGGCCGTGCCGGAGTCGCCCCCGCCGTCACGGGCGACCGACGTCGAGGGCGTGCTCGATCAGCCGATGGATCGGCGCACGGCCCTCAACCGAATGACGGCCGGACTGATCGCGGGCGCCGGTCTCGCACAGACCGCGTGCAGCCCGACAGCCTCAGCCGAGTCCCGTGAAGAGGCGCAGCTGGGCTGGGAGGAGTACTTCCAGAAGAACTACGCCGTCATGTCTGACGACGAAAAAGAGACAGCCATCGATCGACTCGAGCGGCTGTATGAGTTGCGCACCGGCCGACGCATCAACATCGATGGCACCGGTCCTCAGCAGGACGTCCTGTACGGCTACGCGTTCAACATCTCCAAGTGCCGGGGCTACATGGACTGTGTGAGTGCGTGTATCAAGGAAAACAACCAGGACCGGCCGTCCGGCATGGCGTACATCCGCATTCACGAACTCAAAAACGGCGGCATGGCGTTCTCGGAAGCCGACGATGACTTCATGCATGAAGTGCCGGCGGCTGGACACTTCTACGTCGGCACACAGTGTTTCCAGTGCCAGAACCCGCCCTGCGTCGACGTCTGCCCGACCAAAGCCACCTGGATGGAAAAAGACGGCATCGTCGTCGTCGACTACAACTGGTGCATCGGCTGTCGCTATTGCATCGCGGCGTGTCCGTACGACGCGCGCCGCTTCAACTGGTCCGAACCCGTCGTGCCGCAGGAGGATGTGAATCCCAACCAGCACTATCTGGGTAACCGGTTGCGTCAGAAGGGCGTGGTGGAAAAGTGCACGTTCTGCATTCAGCGATCGCGTCAGGGCAAAAATCCCGCGTGTGTGGATGCGTGCCCGACCGGTGCGCGCATCTTCGGGAACCTGCTCGATCCTGACAGCCCCATTCGCTGGGTGCTGGCCAACAAAAAGGTCTTCCGGTTGAAGGAAGACCTGGGGACAGACCCCAAGTTCTGGTACTTCATGGATTGAGGCGGAGAACACCTACGTGAACAGGCGCGCGCTTTTTGACTTCTTCAAGGACGGACTTCACGAAGCCACCAGTGGCGGTCGTGTGTACCACCTGTGGATGGCGACCCTCACGCTGTTGATGTGTGTGGGCGCGTGGGCGTATTCTGTCCAGCTTGATGAAGGGCTCTCGGCCACCGGCATGCACGACTCGGTCAGTTGGGGGCTCTACATCTCGAACTTTGCCTTCCTGGTGGGCGTGGCCGCTGCGGCCGTCATTCTTGTGTTGCCCACCTACATCCTGAAGGATGTGGACTTTGCGAAGGCGGTGCTTATCGGTGAAGCACTGGCGGTGGCGGCGGTCGTCATGGCCATCGGTTTTGTCGTGGTCGATGTCGGCGGTCCGGCCCGACTGTGGCATCTGCTCCCGGGCATCGGCCTGCTCAACTGGCCGGCCTCACTGCTGACCTGGGACATCCTGGTGCTGAACGGATATCTCGTACTGAATCTCGCCATCCCGTTCTACATCCTGTTCCACCACTATCAGGGGCGCACTCCCAATCCGCGGGTGTATGTGCCGTTTGTGATTCTGTCGATCCTCTGGGCCGTGTCGCTGCATCTGGTGACGGCGTTCCTGTTTGCCGGCCTGCCGGCACGCCCGTTCTGGAACACCGCCCTGCTCGGCCCGCGCTTCCTGGCCACGGCGTTCACGGCGGGACCGGCGCTGATCATCATCGTGCTCGCGATCATTCGACGGTTCACCGAGATGGACGTGTCGAAGGAGACCATCAACAAACTGGCGCTTGTCGTCACGGTCGCGGCTCAGGTCACGCTGGTGATGCTGATCTCGGAGTTGTTCGTCGAGTTTTATCGCAGCACACACCACGGCGAAAGCGCCCGGTACCTCTTCTTCGGTCTCGACGGCAAGACCGCACTCGTGCCGTGGATCTGGACGTCAATTGGTCTCAACGTGACGGCCACCGTGGCACTCAGCATCCACCGGGTCCGCCAGCATCTGCCATCCCTGCTCACCGCCTGCGGCGCGCTGTTTGTCGCGATCGAGATTGAGAAGGGCATGGGCACCATCATCCCCGGCTTCATCCCCGAGCCCTGGGGCAACGTGGTGGAGTACTTCCCGACCTGGGTGGAGTGGACGGTGAGCCTCGGGCTGCTGGCGCTCGGGTGTTTCATCTTCACCGTGCTGGCCAAGGTGGCGATCCCCATCGAATCCGGACGTCTGCGCTGGGCGCATCGAAGCCCGAGCGCGCGAGAGCACTAGAGCACCAGAGCCCCCCGTGCCCTTTCGCGAGGGTGGTTGCCCATGTAAAATGGCTTCCCCCTCTCCCACATGACGACGTTTCATCAGATTCTCGCCAATACGCTCGTGTCGTCCATCACGAACTTCACGTTGTGGTTCGCGCTGACGTTCTGGGTGTATCTGGAGACGCAGTCCGTGTTTGCGACCGGCACCATCGGCGGCGTGTATCTGGTCTCGATCGCCGCCTCCGGACTCTGGTTCGGCAGCATCGTCGATCACCACCACAAACGTACGGTGATGTTGCTGTCGAGCGCGGTGTCGTTCGGGTTCTACGCCGTGTCCCTTGTGATGCACGAGTGGGTGCCCATCGAGACTTTCCGCGACCTCACGCAGCCGCACCTCTGGGTCTTCATCGTCCTGGTGATGTGTGGTGTGCTGGCGGGCAACCTCCGAACGATTGCGCTGCCGACACTTGTCACGATTCTGATTCCGGAGGACCGCCGCGACAAAGCCAACGGGCTTGTGGGCATGACGACGGGTGTGGGGTTCCTGACCACATCGGCGATCAGCGGATTCCTGGTGGCGTGGGGCGGGATGCAGTACGCGCTGATCTTTGGCCTCGCCCTGACGATCGCCGCCTTTCTGCACATGTTCCTGCTGACGATCGAGGGCGACCTCGTTGCGTCGAGCACAGAGCCCTCCGTGAAGAAGTCGATCGACATCAAAGGCACGCTGACCCTGGTCAGGGGCATCACGGGCCTCTTCGCGCTGATCCTCTTCTCCACCTTCAATAACTTCCTGGGCGGCGTGTTCATGGCCCTGATGGACGCGTATGGCCTGTCGATGATGTCGGTGCAGTCGTGGGGCCTGCTCTGGGCCGTGGTGAGTACCGCGTTCATCATCAGCGGCATCGCGATTTCGCGCACCGGTCTTGGACGCAATCCACTGAAGACGCTGCTGCTCGTGAACCTGATTGCCTGGATCATCTGTATGGTGTTCACGATTCAGCCTTCGATCCTGCTGCTTGGTGTCGGCCTCTTCATCTGGATGCTGATTGGACCGTACGCCGAAGCCGCTGAGCACACAACGATGCAGAGGGTGGTGCCGCTTGAACGTCAAGGCCGCGTCTTCGGCTTCGCGCAGAGCGTGGAGCAGGCCGCGTCGCCCCTGACCGCATTTCTCATGGGCCCGCTCACGCAGTTCCTCGTGATTCCGTTCATGACCACCGGGCTCGGGGCACAGACCATCGGCGGCTGGTTCGGCACGGGCCCCGCCCGCGGCATCGCGCTCGTCTTCACCCTGACCGGCGTCGTCGGACTCATCGTGACGCTGTTTGCGTTCCGGTCACGTGCCTACCGGGAACTGTCGGCTCGGTATCGGGGGGCGGCAGTCGCATCGAGCAACACTGCGAGCGACTGATGACGGTTCATGGTCCCGGCCGTGACTATCGCGTCCGACCGACGCGCACGCTGCCGTTGGAGGTGCGGACTTCCAGTGTGGGGCCACCCGAGCCCAGCGTCGTCTCGATGTCGCGCGCGCGACCGCTGAGGTTGCCCTGCACGGTGATCGGGAAGTCCACGTTGAGGCTGCCGTTCCTGGTGCCGACCTTGAGGTTCGCGTTGATGGACTCAGGCAGGTCAAGGCGTGCGGAGCCGTTGGAGGTGACGATCGAGAGTCCGTCGCCCTCCCAGCGCGAGCCTGACACCGTGGCGTGTGCGGACCCGTTGCTGGTGCGTGCACGCACGTTGCCGCCCAGGCCGGTCAATCGAATCGCGCCATTGGCGGTCTGCGCGTTGATGTCGCCGCGCACATCAGTGATCGTGATGGCGCCGTTGGACGCCTGAAGATCCAGGTTGTACGACGAGGGCACTTCGATGCGGTAGCTGACGTGCCAGTTCGAGCGGCGGAACATTCCGTCGTTGCTCGGCCCCTTGGCGCTCAGTTGGCCTCCGTCGATCGACACGGTCACCTGTCGCGCCACATCCTGCGCGGCTTCCCTCGTGGACGCGCGCGCGACGATGCGGACCTGCACTGACACATCACGACGATTTGTGCCTGTCACTGAGAAGCTGCCGTTGCCAACGCTGCCTTCAAGTCGGGACTGCGCGGCCTCTGTCAGTGTGCGCACTTCGCACACCGCCTCGTCGCGGTCATTCCACTCGCCGACGTTTTTGCACCAGTCCTGATCCTCGGCGGTGGCCTGCGCGTGGCTGAATTCGGTCACGTTGGACGTGGCGGCTGCTGTTGGACCGATCAAGAAGAGAGCAACAAGGGCAAAAGCAAGAAACACACGCGACATGCGGAAACCTCCAGGATATTGAACCTGGGAGCTTAGACGCGGCAGCAGCTACAGGCGTTGCCTTGGTACTAGGTCTATTGGCTTCTCCAAGGTGCCCGCAGGAACTTGGAGCCGCGTGTGGCGGCCGCCACAACTGATTGTGGCGCGTCCGACCCACCGGTGAAGGTGACGACGTATTGGGAGACCAGCGCCTGGGCGACCGTCGTCATCAGGCCCTCGAGCGCGGCGTGGGACACGGTAGTGAGGTGCATGCCGCCGGTGGCCTTGGTTAGTGACTCCAGTGCCACTTCTTTCGCGGGCGAGGGGCCGGCGGGGGAGGAGACCGACACGGCCCAGATCGACGCGCCCGACTTCTGGATCTCGCCCACCACGCGATCCTGCTGCACGCGGCTGGTCTCAAGGCTGCCGCGGTCGAGAATCACAATTGCGCGCCGGGGCGCGGAGCGTCGTCCCACGTCACGCGCGGCATCGGGCAACGTCTCTAGCAGCACCGAATTGGAGCGCTGACTCGGGACGAGTCGCCCGGCGATACGTTCGACGTCCTCAAGCTTCTCCGTAAAGCCCTGGAGCACGGTGCCAGCCCCCGCGTAATCCATCAATGCCATCTGTGTAGGGATCCCAGCGGCCGCGATGGTCCTGACGAACGCCCGAACTCCGGCACGAACATCCCGCGTGGGTTCGGTCGTACCATACTGCGACTTGCCGGTATCCACCAGGATCACGACGGCCAGGGGATCCTTCGACGGCACGGCGTCAGTCACTGTCCGCGAGACACCGTCTTCATACACAAGGAAGTCACCGGTCACCAGGTCGGTAATCGGTGTGTTGTCCTTGTCCAACACGGCCACCAGTACACGGCGCTGCTGGTCAGCCCACGACTGCCCAGTCACGATCAGCGCCACCACACCACACAGCACGGCTCCGACAATTCGTCGCATACGCCCTCCCTGGGTCGGTTCGCAGGCCCGGAGCTATAGACGACGAGGGCCCGGAATGGGTCTGGTCGTCAGTTCGGGCAGGGGTCACCGGGGTGCACTTCGCGCTACGCTTGCACATATGCGAGCCAAGCGGCCATTGCGGGAACCCGCGCGAGAAGCGCCGGGGCCGAAGGTCAAGAACTACATCACGCCGACCGGGCTGCAACGCCTGAAGGATGAACACCGGTTCCTGCTCAACCGCGAGCGTCCGGCCGTGACCAAGGTCGTGACGTGGGCAGCGTCCAACGGCGACCGCAGCGAGAACGCCGACTACATGTACGCCAAACGACGCCTGCGCCAGATCGATTCGCGGATCCGGTTTCTCACCAAACGCATCGACGCGGCGGACGTGGTGGACCCGGCTGCGCCGCGGTCTGAGGCAGCCGCATCACGAGTGTTCTTCGGGGCCACGGTCACCTATCGGGATGCCGCCGGCCAGACCCTCGTCGCCAGCATTGTCGGAGTGGACGAGGTGGATGTGCACCGGCGCTACATCAGCTGGAAGTCGCCGCTTGCGCGCGCGCTCATGAAGGCAAGTGCGGGCGATCGCGTCGTACTGCACGCGCCGAACAAGACGGAGCACCTGGAGATTCTCGACGTGGACTATGCGGCTATTCCGATGGATCCGTTCCGTGAGCCGCCTGGCGCCGAAGCAGCCCCGCGCCCTACAGTTTCGGAATCCTGATCGTGCTGATCATCGCGCTGCCACTCGCGACGTAAATCAACACGAGGGGATGCAGCGTCGCCGGACCGATCTGCCAGCTACCAAACCAGATGTCGTCCTGCACGTGTCCGCCAAGTAGCGCCACGGCCAGCAGGCCGACAATGAAAATGCTCGTGGGAATCGGTGTGCCTTCGAAGTACT
The DNA here is from genome assembly GCA_038319675.1 of Vicinamibacterales bacterium. Taxonomy (GTDB): domain Bacteria; phylum Acidobacteriota; class Vicinamibacteria; order Vicinamibacterales; family SCN-69-37; genus SYFT01. The sequence goes on along the minus strand of JBBQDM010000005.1, from coordinate 34,128 downwards.
TCACCTTCCCCGTGCCGGAGTCGGTCAGCATCGAAGCCGTCACGTTGAAGCGCGCCAGCCTGCTGACGCCGCAGACGACGAAGTAGACAAGGCAGACCATGTCCCACCCACCACGAAGACCGAGCGTGTAGCCGAGCACAGCGGGTGCGACGCCGAACGAGATAACGTCCGCGAGTGAATCCAGGTCCGCACCAAGCACCGACTCGCGCGTCCGGTGCAGCCGCGCGACATAACCATCAAGCGCGTCGAAGATGAACGCAACGGGCAACAGGCCGATCGCAATCCACACGCGGCGCACATCGCCGAAGGCCATGTAGTCGATGCACAGAAAAAGGCAGATGGTGCCGCAGGCCGCGTTGCCGACCGTCAGCGTGTCGGCAAAGGTGTAGGACCGCAGCATCGAGAGCGGCCGGCGCGGCGGGGTGGGCATGGTCCCAGCATACGCTCACTCGACGACCGCCTTGACTTCGGCCGACCGGATCGCCCAGTCTCTGGCATGCTTCGACACTGTCTTGTTACTGCAGCCATCCTCGGCGGGACACTTTCGCTTGCCGCCGTGCAAAACGCCCCAGGCGACCCTGACGTCGTCGCGAAGGGGCTCCACCAGTTGTTCCTGCACGACGCCTGCACGGGCGAGTACGCGCCGCAGCCCGACACCTGCCTGCACACACAGCTCCTCGAACGGATCGTCACGCTCGGCGGCAAGGCCGGTGTGGTCTACGACGTGCGGCTGCGCGTGCGCGGCCTCTTCGAGCCGACGACAATCAGGGACGGCGAGACGCCGGATCCCGCGCACCCGTACTACCAGGTCGGCGGCACCATCCGTGCGCGCGACTGGTCGGCGTGGCACATCGAGGTGTCGGACCCGAAGCAGACGTACTGGCTGAATCACTATCCGCGCGTCGGCCACACAATCTACCGTGAGGACTTCGAAGCCACCATCCCCATGGCCGCCGGCGCCATCGTCACCGTGCGCGTCGTCGACGGCAACGATCGCCAGATGGACAACGCCGAGCCGGGCCTTCCCGATCGGATGCAGATCATCGAGGGCGTCACGGACACACCGCTCGGCGGCCAGATGCTGCGGTTGGATGTGGTGAGGGTCACGGCGCGGTGAAATGGTGCGCCGGAGCCAGTTTCCGCTTCGCGGAAATTGGCTCCTCGGGCTGGATTCGAACCAGCAACCCTCCGGTTAACAGCCGGATGCTCTACCGTTGAGCTACCGAGGAACAAACAGAACCCCAATTCTAGAACGGGGCTTGAAAGCGGCGCAAGCACAGAAACGCCGGAGAGTGCCCCAGAGCCCCAAACACCGGGACCCTGGGGCGTGAACTGCGGACCGCGGACGCAGACTGCGGACTGCTAGACGACCGTGACGTCGAGGGAGATTTCCATCGAGCCTGCGTAGGCCTTCGACACGGGGCACGTGCCCTTCGCCGTCTGCGCCGCTTCCTTGAAGCCCGCTTCGTCGATGCCGGTCAGTCCTTCCGCCGTCAGCGAGAGGGCCGACTTCGTGATGGTGATGCCGGATTCGCCCTTGTCAGCCGTGACCACGCAGGTGATCGTGGTCTTGCCGATCGCTCCGCCCTTGCGGCCCACGAATCCGTTGAGCGCCATCGCAAAACACGAGGCGTGCGCGGCCGCCATCAACTCCTCGGGGCTGGTCACGCCTTCCGGCTCGCCGATGCGCCGCGGAAATGTGACGGGCAATTCGAACGCGCCCGAGCCGGCTTTGACCTTGCCCGACCCTTCCATGATCGGACCTGCCCAGTTGATGGTGACCTGTCGTGAAAACTCTGCCATGTGTGCCTTCTCCTCTGTGTTGCCCGACGGACTGAAGTCCGTCGGCTCCGTACTGCGTTATTTCTTGCGTTTCCCAGTCTTGCCAGTCGTCATCGTCTGCACCACGGCACCGATGATAGCCAGCGCAATCCACGAACCTGTGACGGCCCAACTGCCGGGCCACGGCCCGGACGCGTAGACCACCCAGATGTTGTCCGGGGTCACCGACAACATCCCGAAGCGCTCCCCCGCGAGTGCGAGCACGCCAACGATCAACGTCCACGACCCGGCCAGGGCCGTCCCGATGATCACGACGTACCGCGATACCGACAATGCCCCCAGCGCGCCGAGCACGGCCACGATGACAATGGCGAGGGTCGGCGGCGCGCCACCGACCAGCTGCCACGCCATGTGCAACCCGAGGGTGGCCAGCGCGGCGCCGATCAGTCCGACCCCGATGAAGTACGCCGCCACCATCAAGCCGGCGCCCAACAGGCCCCCGATGGCGGCCGCGAGCACCAGCGCCCACACATTCTCGGTGCCCATCACCGACGAGGTGATCAGGGCGCCCAGGATGAAGCCATAGATGCCCAGCACGATGCGGAACAGCCGGTAGCCCCCAAAACAGGCCACGGCCCCACTGACGGCAAGAATCGCCGCTACGGGCAGGGCATACGAGGCCGGGACCATCCGCCGATTATAGTGTGTGACGTGGCCAGGTCTTCGACTCTCATTACGACAGGGATGTTGCTCGTGGGTGGGGCCCTGGTCATCTGGCTCATCCGGTCGGTCGGGGTGGACGAGATTGTGGGCGGATTCCGCGCCATCGGCCCCGCGGGGTTTGCAGCCGTCCTGACCCTGTCGTTCCTGCGCTACACCGCGCGATCAGTAGCCTGGATCACCCTGATCGTGCCGCCGCCAGGCTCCACACCCGTGCCGCTGCGCAGCGCCATCGCCGCCACCATTTCGGGGGATGCCCTCGGCAACCTGTCGTTGCTCTCCCTGCTCGTCTCAGAACCCGCCAAAGCCCTGTATCTCACGCGTCACGTGCCGGCTGAAGAGGCCCTGGGCGCGCTCACAGCAGAGAATTTTTTCTACAGCGTGTCGGTGGCCCTCGTGATTCTGGCGGGGACCCTCACCCTGCTGGCCACCTTCGTCCTGCCTGAGAGCTGGCAACAGGCGGCGTGGGCGGCCCTGGGGTTGATGGCCCTGGTGCTGCTGGCTGCAGCCTGGCTCGCCTGGAAACGCCCGGGCGTCACCTCCCGCCTCTCGTGGCGCGACGACCACTGGATGGGCGCGCTGCTCCGCAAGGTGCGCGTGTTGGAAACGATTGCCTACCGGGGCCTCCGCGTCTCGCCCTGGCGGCTCGGTGTGGTCACGGCGTGTGAGGTCATCTTCCACATCCTCAGCATCATCGAATCGTGGCTGATTCTCTACCTGCTCACGGGCTCATCCCAGTGGCTCAACGCCTTCCTGTTCGACACGGTCAACCGCGTGATCAACGTTGTCTTTCGTGTGGTGCCGCTCAAAGTCGGCGTGGATGAAGTCAGCGCCTCCGGCCTGGCGGACGTCATCGGCCTGGGCACCGGCATCGGATTGACGATGGCCCTGGTGCGCAAGGCCCGGGTGCTGGCCTGGGTGGGCGTCGGGCTGGCTATCTCCGGACGTAGAGCCCTGCACCGCCGTTGAGCACCTGGTGTTATTCTTGGCCCATGGCCACCATCCTTGTCGTCGACGACGAGCCACCGATCCGCCAGTTGGTGGCACGCATTCTTGAGCGCAAGGGCCACACGGTGATTCAGTGCGGCGATGCGACGACCGCGCTCACGGTCACCGAGCCTGTCGACCTGCTGATTGTGGATTTTGTGCTGCCTGACGTGAACGGGCGGGAACTCACGGCGCAGTTGCGTGAAACTCGTCCCACGTTGCCCGTGATTCTGATGTCCGGCTACCTGCCCGACCCGGCACTGGCGCCTCCGCAGCCCTCCACGTTCATGCAGAAGCCGATGACGCCGGCCATGGTCATTGAGACGGTCAATGCCATGTTGAGCGAAAAACCTACCCGAAAGGTTTTCGCTCACATGTCGCGGCGGCCTTCCATGGCCTTCGACATCGTGAACTCGTCGGTGTAATCCAGGTCTGATCCCACCGGCACACCCATCGCAATCCGGCTGACCTTCACGCCCAGCGGTTTGAGCAATCTGGCCAGGTACAGGGCCGTGGCTTCGCCTTCCACGGTCGGGTTGGTGGCGATGATCACTTCTTCCAGTTCGCGCACCGGTCCGGCGCCCACACGCGCGAGCAGGCCCTTGATTTTGAGGTCGTCGGGGCCGATGCCCTGCAGCGGCGCAATGGCTCCCATCAGCACGTGATATCGACCGCGGAATCCGCGCGTGCGTTCGACGGCCCACACGTTTTCGGGCTGCTCCACCACACAGATGATGCGCCCGTCGCGTCCGGCGTCGGTGCAATAGCCGCACGGATCGATGTCGGTGATGTTGCTGCAGTTGGAGCAGTAGGTGACGCGATCCTTCACCGACAACATCGCCGCACACAGCGCATCGACGTCTTCGCGCGGCGTCTTGAGCAAATGGAACGCCAGGCGCTGCGCACTTTTGGCGCCGATACCCGGCAGGCGCTGCAGGGCCGCGACGAGCCCTGCCAACGGGTCAACAAAGGCCATCAGCCGAGTCCTGGCAGGCGCATGCCGCCCATCAAACCCTGCATCTGACCGGCCAGTGCCTCATCCACCTTGCGGTGCGCATCGTTCATCGCCGCCACGATCATGTCCTGCAACATCTCGACGTCCTCTTTCGACACCACATCGGGATCGAGCGTCAAGGACAACAACTGTTTGTGGCCGCTGACGACGACGGTGACCATGCCGCCGCCGGCGGTGGCCTCGATCTTCATCTCGGCCATCTGTTTCTGCAGGCGCTCCTGCATCTCCTGCGCCTGTTTCATCATGTGCTGGATGTTCACGTGATCTCCTCCACGTCCTCGATCTCGCCGCCAAAGACGTCCAGTACATTCTGCACGGACGGCTCGGCTTTCGCGCGGTCGCGCAGCTCGGCCTGAGTGCCTGATCCCTGTGTGGTCGCCGCCGGGGTCGCCGGGCCCGAGCCTTCAGTCGCGGTCGGCGCGGCCACACCTTCACGCACCTCGACGGTCATCTTGCGGCCGGTCTGATGTTGCGCGAGTTGTTCGATCCATCCGCGCTTGCCTTCGAGCTGGCTCTTCAGGTTCTTGTGAGCGGGCGCAAACGTAAACACGATGCGATCCCCGTCGATGTCCACGGTCTGCACCTGGGCAATCACCATCCCGTAGAACACCTTGTTCGACTCGCGGATTGACGCGAGCAGAGATTGTTTCAAAGAGGCCGCGGGTGCTCCGGTGCTCTTGTGGTCACGTGCTCCAGTGCTCTTGTGCTCGGGTGCGCTTGTGCGCGGTGCGGGAGTGCGCGACGCCGCAGGCGCTGCGGGTGCCGTGCGTGGAGCTGCGGGTGCCGTGCGGGGTGCAGGAGTGCGGGGTGCGGTCGCGACAGGGCGGGCGGCTGCGACTCCGCCTCCGCCGGCGAGCATGTCTTCGATGGGCGTCAACTTGCGCAGGTGGATCCACTTGAGCAACGCCATTTCGAACGTATGGCGCGGCTGCGACGAGCTGCGCAAGTCACGTTCGGTGGTGGACAGCAGATCAAACGATCGCAGCAGGTCTTCGCGCGAGTAATGCGCGGCGAGGGCACGCATGCGCTCGCCTTCGTGTTCGGAGGCGATGTCGGGGTCGGTGAGTCTGGTGTCGTCGATGCGTACCACCATCAGGTCGCGCATCAGGCGCGCCAGTTCACGACAGACGGCGCGCAGGTCGAAGCCGTTGTCGACCACCCGACCGGCGTGAGCGAGGGCTTCGATCGCGTCTTCGCGAGCCACCGTTTCCGCGATATCGAACTGCACGTCGCGTCCGATCAGGCCCAGTACTTTGCTGACGTCCTCAGCGGTCACCTGTTCGCTGCTGAACGCGAGCACCTGGTCGAGGGCACTGAGGCCGTCGCGCATACTGCCTTCGGCCGCGCGCGCGAGCAACGCGAGTGCTGCGTCCTCCATCACCACGTTTTCGCGTCCGGCCACATCAGCCAGTTGTTGTCGGATCGAGGTAAACGGCAGTGCCTTGAGTTCAAACACCTGCGAGCGCGACTGAATCGTGGCCGGCACGGCGTCCAGCTCGGTGGTCGCCATCATGAACTTCACGTAGGGTGGCGGCTCTTCGATGGACTTCAGCAGCGCATCAAAGGCGTTCTTCGAGAGACGATGCACTTCGTCGATGATGAAGACCTTGTAGCGATCGCGCATCGGCGCAATCGAGAGCGGCTCCACGATCACTTCGCGCACCGCATCCACGCCGGTGTAGGTGGCGCCGTCGATTTCCATGACGTCCACGTCGCGCCCTTCGGCGATTTCCCGACACGCGTCGCAGGTGCCGCAGGGATCCCCGGTGGGACCGTCCACGCAGTTAAGCGCACGGGCCAGAATACGGGCCGTGGTGGTTTTGCCGACGCCGCGCGGACCGGCAAAGATGAACGACTGCGCCAGACGGCCGGACGTGATGGCGTTGCGCAGGGTGTCGACCACGCCGCGCTGACCGATCACGTCTTCAAACCGTTGGGGACGCCATTTGCGAGCAAGAGCGACGTGAGTCATGGGTGTCCGTGGGGCGACATGGCTGCGAGTACCGGGTAACACACGCCCGACCGCGGTCCGGATGACCTGTGGCACAGCACAGGATCGACTGAGCGCTGCTGCCTTCCGGCCCTGACGCGGTTTGTCGACTGCACTTGCTCAGGGTCCGAACCGCGGTCCGACGTGCGAAAGGATAGTGTACCCTCCTTCGCCAAGCGAGCGTTTAGCGAAGGCTGGCGGAGAGAGAGGGATTCGAACCCTCGGTAGAGTTTCCCCTACACACGCTTTCCAAGCGTGCTCCTTCAACCACTCGGACATCTCTCCGCACGAGTGGACGGCCTTTCATCTTACCCGGACTTCGGGCGTCCAGGAAGGGTGGCCACCGGGTCGGGTTACCGGATGATGCCTTTTCGGACGGCGTACAGCACGATTTCAGCGGTGTTGTGCAGATTCAGCTTCTGCATGAGGTTGGCGCGGTGGGTTTCGATCGTGGAGACGCCCACCTCGAGCACGGCGGCCACTTCCTTGTTCGAGCGGCCCTCGGCCAGCAGCTGCAGCACTTCCCGCTCGCGGGCGGTGAGCAGATGAAACGTGTCGGTCAACCCGCGCGACTGCAGGTGCCGCACGTAGTCCTCCACCAGCACGGCCGACACCGCGGCGCTGACAAACGGTTTGCCGGCAGTCACCGCGCGCAGCGCCGGCAACAGTTCCTCGTCGGTCGAGTCTTTCAACAGATAGGCCTGTGCGCCGGCCGCCAGCGCCCGCAGGATGTACGACTCGTCGGTATGCATGCTGAGGATGATCACCCGCGGCGGCACCTCCTGCGCACGCAGGCGCGCAGCCACTTCAATGCCGTTGAGCATCGGCATGCCGATGTCGAGAATCGCCACATCGGGGGTATGGGCCGCGCCCATGCGCACGGCTTCATGGCCGTCGGCCGCTTCCGCCACCACCGATACGTCGGGTTCGGTCTCGAGCAAACTCCGCAACCCTCGTCGCACAATGGCGTGATCGTCAGCCAGCAAGACGCGCATATTCTGTCTCCTCCTGTGGCACCGGCAGGTGCACGGTAATTGTGGTGCCCGTCCCCGGTGTGCTCGTCACACGTACGGATCCGGCCAACTCCTTCACTCGCTCTTCAATCCCCCGCAGCCCCAGCCCGTCAACCCGCTGGGTCACGACGAAGCCGCGGCCATCATCAGTAATCGTCACCGTCAGCAGCGTCTGATGTCGGGCCACCACGACGTCCGCCCGGGTCGCACTGGCGTGGCGCACCACGTTGGTCAGCGCTTCCTGCACCACGCGATACACACACGTGCGGTGTGCGTCCGGCAGGTCATCAATGGTCCCGGTGACCGACGCGCCCACCTGCAAACCGCACTTGCGGGAGATGTCACGCACGAGCCACTCGAGCGCCGGCTGCAGTCCCAGATCGTCGAGCATGCTGGGCCGCAGGCCGGACGCCAGGTCACGCACGATGTGTGTCAGGTTGTCGACCACGTGCCGCGCATCGCCAATCGCCGCGCCTCGCCCCGTCCCGTCCTGACCAGACCGCTCGATGCGCCCCAGCGCCATGCGCAGGCCTGTCAACATCTGGCCCACGTGGTCGTGCAGTTCCCGCGACAGGTTGCGGCGTTCCACTTCCTGGGTCGCCACCAGTTGCTGGGACAGGGTCCGCATGCGCCGCTCGGCCTCCTCGGCAAAAACGCGTTGCTCATCCGCCCGACGTTCGAGCACCCGCAGCCGATTGACCGCCACCACCGACACAATCAGACCGAGCACCACCGTCTGCCACAACAAACGCCACAGGCCCTGTTGAAATTCCGTGCGTCTGGCGACAATTTCTCCGCGTTGCTCGTTATAACTCCCATCGTTGAGCGCCTCGATTTCACGCGCCATCGCCATCACCTCTTCACGACGGAGCAGGACTTCCTGGCGGACAAAATCAGAGCCGCGCGCAAGCTTTTCGGCCGGCGTCCAGAAGAACAACGGCTCAAACGTGGCCCAATACGACTCCAAGGTCGTCCGCAACTCCGCCGTGGCCTCCGGCCCGTCGCCCTGGCGCGGCAGCAGTAGCGCCAGATTGGCCAGAGACTCCATGCTCGACGCGCGGAACGTGGCCAACTGCGCCAAATACTCAGGATCGCGGGCCCGTTCGGTGTCGAGCAGATAGTCGCGCACATAGATCGCCGAGAGGTAGATATCCGATCTGACCTGACGCAATTCCGAAAAAATTTGTCGGTGCCTGGAATTGACCTGCTCCAGCGCGCCAGAGGTATCCACCGACCGCTCGTACGCCGTCGCCAACGAAAAGACGATCAGCCCTAGTAGACCCGTCAGGCCAAGGGCCGCCACTGGCCAGGTACGAAATCGCATGAAGACCGATAGCCTATCCCGTCTTGGCGTGACGGCCTATCCCCTGTTTGCCGGATGGTCAAACACCCACCACACGGCTAAGGTCACATCCTGGAGGACAACATGGCAACACGGTGGGAAGAACCCTGGGTCGAGATCTGGTCAACCGGTCACGGACGTGAGCGGTCGTATTGCGGCATTGCCGAGACGGACGAGGGGTTTGCTGTCGACGTTTTCCAGGGTGATACCTGTGTGGCCAGCTCCACGTTTGAGAGTCGGGCCGACGCGGAACGCGCCGCCGGGCAGATGCAGTCGCGGTATCAGCGCGGCCAGCTCGCCTACACTCCGCCGCAGCCCCAGGCCCCCTCGGCCGCGCGCGCGCACTAGGGGACCCGTCGGCTCCGGAAACACGTGATTAGTCGGGCTGAATCGGATACACCAACAGGACGGTGAACGACGTGGGCTGCGTCAGTGCACCCAGATCGTACACCTGCATGCAGTAGTTGCCGGCATCAATGTCGAGCTCGATCTGCGCGGTGGCGCCCGCCGTGGTTTCCACGGACCGGCTCAACACACACCCAGACCCATCCCCCAGTGGGATCCCCACACCCAACCCTGCGCGCATCGTCGTAGAGCCTCCCAGCGACTGCAGCGTCACGCTGACGGTGCCGCTCCGCGTGGTGCGGAACGAGCGAGACGAGGCCCCACCGGCGGCCAGACTCGTTGACCAGTTCACTGACTGGGTGGTCGGCGGTGCCGGGGTGGTGGGCGGCGGTTCATCGTCTCCGCAGCCGGCGACGACGACCGACGACAGCAGGAGTGCGGCCAGAGCAAACGACTTGAGGTGAAGGACAGCTCTCATGGAATTCACAGGACTCAGGGATAAGTAATCCGCATCGCGAAGTTCACGCTGCTGGAAAGTGTGCCGACGTCGTACACCGCGACACAGTAGGTACCGGGATTGAGCGTTAGCGTCAATTGAGACGCCAGGCCGGGAGACGTGGTCAGTGATGTTGAGCGGGGGCATCCGGTGCCCTTGGGCACGCCAACGCCGATGCCGACAGGCGTCGTCAAGGCGGCCCCGCCGGGGGTCTGCACTGCGGCCAGCATCAGGCTCACCGGCCCCTGCTGGGTCACGACGATCGAGTAGAACAGCGAGCCACTGGGCGGCAAGACGCCGGCAAACGTCTGTGTTGTGAAAAACGGCGGCGTGATCCGGCTCTCTTCGAGGTCGGGAGCCGTGGTGGCATTACATCCGGCGACCAGCACCGTGAGCGCCAACACGGTGGCGCGCGCAACAGGGAGCAAAAAAGAACGCATCATTTGGGCCGCGCGATATTGAGCCGGAACGTGGCTTCCGTGGTGAGGTTGCCGGGGTCGAACACGACAGCGCAATAGACCCCCTTGTTGGTGGGCCCGCTGACCTGCGGCGTGCCGCCGGACTTCACGGACAACACATTGGTGGCCAGGCACTGGGTCCCACGGGGCTGGCCCAGCCCGATCGTAATCAAGGCCTCGGTAATCACACCGTTTTCACGGGCGTCGACCAGCGTCAGTGACGTCTGGCCCGCCGTTTCGACAGAAAAGGAATAAAACACCGACCCGCGCAGGGGCAATGTGCCACTGAACGTTTCGACCACAATCTGCGCCCCCCCGGGACCCTGAGGGGTCGTCGGACCGAGTTCTCCGCAGCCTGCCGCGGCCATCACGGCCAGCAAGGTTGTAAGGACACGTACTCTCATCACCACGTCACGCACCACCAATTATCCCCTGTGATGCTGTCAATGCCCCCAGAGGTTGTCAAGTTTGACGCTGGAACCGCGCACTTTGGCGACCCGATCTGCCCCGGCCATCCGGGTTACGATGCCCGGACAATGTCAGACACCCTGGACCTTCCGGAACTGCTGACCGAGGTGATCGCCGAGGTGCAGGCGGAGGCGGAGGACCGGGGCGTGCATGTCACGGCCTCCCACGTGGCCACCATGCCCCGGTGGGTCGAGGCCGACGAGGCCGGGCTGCGGCGGATCCTGCACAACGCCCTCGACTTTGTGGTCGGTGCTGCCACCGGCGGGACGGTCACCGTCCATCTGGATCCCCAGGACACCGACCACAACCTCTGGACGTGTGTCGTCGAATGGCAGGACGTGCGGTGCGCATTCGGCCTCACGCTGCCGCTGGCCCGTGACCGCGCCATGGAACGGCCACTGCGGATCCTGATCGTCGATGACTCAGCCCAGCAGCGTGCGATGGTGGCGGGCTACCTGGCCGGCACCCCGCATGTGATCACCGAGGCGGCGGGGGGCACGGAGGCCATCAACCAGGTGCAGGCGGCCGCACGGGATGTCGTGCTGTTGGATTGGCAGATGCCTCACATGGATGGGGCGGCCACCTGTCGGGCACTTCGGGAGCACGAGGCTGGCGACGGCCTCCGCCGCACCTTCATCGTGGCGCTGACGGGGATGGGCGACGACACGGGCGAGGCGACGGAGACGGGGGCGGATGCGTGTCTGCCGAAGCCCGTCAGTCGTGCCGCGCTGGTGGACGTCCTCGGTCGCGTGCCGGTGGCCGAGGTGGCACAGGTCGCGCCTCCGGCAACGTGGACGGGCCTGCCGGCGTCGCAACTGCTGGCGGTGGCGCGCCATCAACTCTCAATGATTCTGGCCGCCGCGCCCGGCACACAGCTCGAGCGCCTGCGACTGTTTGGTCATCACCTGAAGGGGGCGGCCACCGACGTCCACCTGACCGACATTGCCTATCTGGCCGGAGCACTGGAGGACGAGGCCGAGTCAGTGTTGACGCGCGCGCTGACCGCCGCCCGTACGCTGCAGGCCTGGATGGCGCGGGCAGAGGCAGAACACGGGCGCTGATCCCCCGCTCAGCGGAGTGCCGTGCGCACCGCGTCGTGCAGCGCGCTCCATGCATCGCGATCCGGCGCAATCAGGTCAAAATGGCCGGCCCCCTCCACGGTCCGCACCGTCGTCCGTGTTCCCGCTGCACGCAGGAACGCGTCCGCCTGTGTGCGCGGCACGATCGTGTCTGCGGCGCCGACGATGAGGTGGACCGGCACGGGCGGCACCAACAGCACCGGGGACGCCTGCGCGTACCGCTCGGGGACGGCGTCCACGGCGCCCCCCAGCAGCGGCACGACGGCGGATCCACACCCCGACGATGAAGCGTACGCCTGCAGGTCGGTGATTCCCGCGATCGAGACGACACCGCGTGGCAGCAGGGGATCGGGCACAGCGACGGGAGACTCGGTCGGGAGCCGCCCCCGCGCCGCACTCCACAGCGCGAGATGTCCCCCGGCCGAGTGTCCGGCCACCACGATGTGTGCAAGATCGAGGGGATGGCGCGTCGCCACGGTGCGCAGGTGATCGAGTGCTGCACCCACGTCGAGGAACGTGCCGGGCCATCCGCCGCCGGAACTGCCGACCCGCCGGTATTCAATCGCCCACACGGCAAACCCGGCGTCGCTGAGTGCCGTCGCGAGTGGCGCGACATGCGTGATGTCGTATTCAGCGCGCCAACAGCCGCCGTGAATCAGCACCACCACCGGGTGGGGCCCCGCCCCTGACGGCAATCGCAGTTCGCCGAATTGCTCCGGTGCGTCTCCGTACGGAATGTGGTGATCGGCCGGTCGACTCGGCATGGCGACCACATCGGCAAAGCTGCGTGAACGTGGGGCTTGACTCGAGGACATGGCGAGGATGGCGACACCAAGGATAAACGTGAACCACATAGTCGGCGGGCCCCCTCAGTCTACTCCGGGGTGCCATATGATCAGGGCCGCATGTCCGACGACCTCCAACCCGGCGCAGCAAACGCCATTCGCACCTGCCTCAACGTGCAACCGCACGAGCGGGTGACCGTGATCACCGACACGGAGACTCGGCCGATCGCCGATGCCCTGGTTGCCGAAATTGACCGCGTGGGCGCACGTCACCGGCTGTTCGTGCTCGAAGACGAAGCGCCGCGGCCTCTCACCGGCCTGCCCGCGACGATTGCCGCCGACATGGAACTGAGCGACGTCAGCATTTTCGCCGCGCACGTGCAGCAGCACGAGCTGGGCTCCCGCATGGAGATGACCGACATCGTCAATCGTCGCCGCATGCGCCATGCCCACATGGTGAACATCACGCACCAGATCATGCTGGAGGGCATGCGCGCGGACTATCAGACTGTGGACGCGATCAGCACCCGCGTGATCAACAAGGTTCGTCACGCCCGACGGATTCGCGCGACCACGCCCGCCGGCAGCGACTTCACGGCCGACCTCAATCCCGACTACCGCTGGGTGAAGACCAGCGGCCTCATCAGCCGCGACAAGTGGGGCAACCTGCCGGGCGGTGAAGTGTTCACATCACCAGGCGAAGTGAACGGCACCTTCGTGATTGACGGTGTCGTCGGCGACTGGCTGTGTGACCGTTATGGCAACCTGAAGAATTCTCCGCTGACGGTGCGCATCGAGAAGAACCGATTGGTCGAGGCCACCTCACCCAATCAGGCCCTGCGCGACGACTTCTGGGCGTACACACACACCGACGAGAACAGCGATCGCGTGGGCGAGTTTGCCATCGGCACCAACGTGGAGCTGAAATACGTCATCGGCCACATCCTGCAGGACGAGAAGTTTCCCGGCATCCACATCGCCTTCGGAAATCCGTACGGGGCGCACACCGGCGCCGACTGGTACTCCTCCACCCACATCGATGTGGTCGGCACCGAATTCGACATCTGGGTGGACGACGACAAGATCATGGAACGTGGCACGTTCCTGATCTGAACCCACACCCATGATTCCTGCCCTCCGTACGCGTTGGAATGCACAGTACTCGGAGGCCGGTTATCGGGCGTTCGTCGACGCCGTCACCCGGCGGGTTGGCTGCCCGATTGAGTTCCGACTCTCGGAGACGCCGTGTTTTTTCCCGCAGGCACTCCTCGACGAGTTGGTGGACGCGTCACAGACGATGGTGTCGCAGCTGCTCGGAAATCCTGCGTACCGGACCGCGGCGGATGCCATGGTGCCCGAGCGCTTCAGCCTGGCGCACGGTGAAGACCTGCCGACCTGCGTGCAGGTGGACTTTGGCCTGGTGCGCCAACCCGACGGCCGCGTCGAGGGCCGCCTGGTCGAACTGCAGGCCTTCCCCTCGCTGTACGGCTTCCAGATGGCACTGGCCGAAACCGCCTCCAAAAACCTGTCGGGAGGCTTTTTCGGGTCCTCAGGAGTCTCTGACCATGGTTTTTCGCCCAGTTTTGGTGATCTGGTGTCCGAAAAAGCCTCCCGACGTCTTTTCCTGGGTAATCTCGACCCCGACGCGTATGTGGCGCTGATGCGAGACGTCCTCGTGGGCCCACACGATCCCGTCAACGTCGTGCTGATGGAGATCGAGCCGCACAGGCAGAAGACGCGGCCCGACTTCCTGGTCACCGAACAGACGTGGGGAATCCGCGCGGTCGATACGACCGAGATCATCAAGGATGGTCGGCGGCTGTTCTACAAGCGTGATGGCGTGCTCACGCCGATTCACCGGATCTACAACCGCGTGATTCCGGATGAGTTGGAGCGCTCAAGGGCACCGATGCCGTTCGACTACCGCGACGAGCTCGACGTGGAGTGGATCGGCGGCCCCGACTGGTTCTTCCGCATCAGCAAGTTTTCGATTCCCTGGCTGCGCCATCCGTGGGTCCCGAAGACGATGTTTCTGTCGGACGTGACGGAGATGCCGGCCGATCGCGACGGTTGGCTGATCAAGCCGCTGTTCTCATTTGCTGGCGGCGGCATCATGTTTTCGCCGACCGACGCGGACATCGCGGCCCTTCCGACCAACCAGCGCCATCTGTACGTGCTGCAGGAACGCGTGGCGTTCACGCCGGTCATCGAGACACCGGCGGGGCCGACGCAAGCCGAGCTGCGCATCATGATGGTGCGCGACGGAGACGGCTACCGCGCGGTGCTGCCGCTTGTGCGCATGGGCCGCGGCAAGATGATGGGTGTCGACCACAACAGGGGCATGGCGTTTGTCGGCGCCGCCGCGGCGATCCTCGAGTAGTTTTTTACAGGAAGGCACGGAGGATTTTTCTTTAAAGTCTTACCCTCCGTGTGTCTCAGTGTCTCCCTGTGAAGTGCCTTTTTAGTGGAGCCCTGGCGCTTCGTGGCCGGTGCGTTCGACGTATTCGACGTAGGTGCCGGGGAACAGCAGCGGCTCGCCGCCGCCCAGCTCGAGCACGCGTGTGCCGAGGCCACGCAGGAACGAGCGGTCGTGCGAAACGAAGATCATCGTGCCTTCAAAGTCCTTGAGCGCAGTGATGAGCATGTCCTTGGTGGCCAGGTCCAGGTGGTTGGTCGGTTCGTCCAGCACGAGCAGATTCGGCGGATACATCAACATCCGGGCCAGGACGAGGCGTGAGCGCTCGCCACCGGAGAGGAAGCGGATCTTCTTCTCGACCTCATCGCCAGAGAACTGGAAGGCCCCGGCCAGACTGCGAATCGATCCGACCGAGTCGTTCGGGAAGTCCGTCTGCAACTGCTCCCAGACGGTCTTGTCCGGGTCGAGCACCTGCAGCGCCTGCTGTGCGAAGTAGCCCATCTGCACACTCGCGCCGATACGCACGGAGCCTGCGTCCGGCTCCATCGCGCCGGCGATCATTCGCAGCAGGGTGGTCTTGCCCGCCCCGTTGGCCCCCATCACCGCCCAGCGTTCGCCGCGCTGGATGGTCATGTCGAACCCGTCATAAATGACGTGGTCGCCGTACGCCTTGTGCAAATCCTCGATGATCACCGCCTTGTCGCCGGAACGCGGCGGCTGCCGGAAGTCGAAGTTCACCAACTTGCGCTTCTTCGGCAACTCAATCTTCTCGATCTTGTCGAGTGCCTTCACACGGCTTTGCACCTGCGCCGCCTTCGCGGCATGTGCGGCAAACCGATCAATAAACCGTTGTTCCTTGGCGAGCATCGCCTGCTGCCGCGCGTACGCGGCCTCGCGGTTCGTCTCGCGAATCGCCCGTTCCCGTTCGTAGTACTCGTAGTTGCCGGCGTACACCGTGATTTCGCCGTCATCAATCTCGGCGATCCGGGTGACGATGCGGTTCATGAACTCGCGGTCGTGGGACGTCATGAAGAGCGCTGAGGGCAGGGACTTGAGAAAACTCTCGAGCCAGATGATCGATTCGATATCGAGGTGGTTGGTCGGTTCGTCCATGAGCAGGACGTCGGGTCGCCCGAGCAACACGCGGGCCATCGCGACGCGCATTTTCCAGCCGCCTGACAGGTCGCCGACATCGCCGTCGATGCGGCGGTCGTCAAATCCGAGTCCATGCAGGACTTCGCGCGCCTGGCTTTCCAGTCCATACCCACCGAGATGGTCGTATTCCTCCTGAACCTCGCCAAACCTGGTCAGGATCCGGTCCATGTCGTCGGCCCTGTCGGGGTCCCCCATGGCCTGCTGAAGGGCCTCCAGTTCGTGGTGGAGGTCGCCGAGGCGGCCTGATCCGGCGATGGCTTCGTCAAGTACCGAGCGGCCGGACATCTCCTCGACGTCCTGCCGGAAGTAGCCGACGGTCAGCTTCTTCGGCACCGAGACCTCCCCCTCGTCGGGCGATTCCTGTCCAACAATCATGCGAAACAGCGTGGTTTTGCCTGCCCCGTTGGGGCCGACCAGACCGACCTTGTCACCGGGGTTCAGCTGGAAGTTGGCGTCAACAAAGAGGATTTGCCGACCGTACTGCTTGGAGATGTTCGAAAACGAGATCACAACCCTACGATGATACCCGTGATATCCTGACGGTCACCGCTGAAGTCCGGCCTCCGAGCTTTCGCCCCGCGTCGAGTGTCCCTGGTTGTTGTTTCCTGGTCCCCAACGTGATTGCTGAGCAAGAGGAACGGGGGTTCCGTTCCGCCTGACTTTTCGGTTTTTTTGTTCAGGAGTCTGTTACATGGGTCGCAAACTGTACGTCGGCAATCTCCCTTATACCGCCACGGAAGACGAGCTTCGTGAGTTCTTCAGCGGCGCTGGCGCCGTTGACACGGTCAACGTCGTCCGTGACAACGCCACGGGTCGCGCGCGAGGATTCGCCTTTGTTGAAATGGCCACGGATGACGAGGCCCAGAAGGCGGTTGAGATGTTCAACGAAAAGCCGATGGGTGGTCGCAACCTGGCCGTGAACGAAGCGCGTCCGAAGCCGCAGTTCGGCGGCGGTGACCGCGGCGGCCGCGGTGGTGGCGGCGGCTACGGCGGCGGTGGTGGCGGCGGCAATCGTCGCGAACCGCGCTGGTAATATCTGACCGGCCCGGTCGCGCCCTGTGCGTGACCGGGCCTTTTTTTGATCATCTGGCGCCCAGAGGCGCCACTCTCGGAAGGACTTGCGGTGAAGGTCAATAAAGGTGCGCGCGTTTCGCAGCCCAATTACGGCCCTGGCACGGTCACCGATTCCGACGGCACACACGTCGTGATCGACTTCGACAACCACGGTCCGAAGCGGTTCGTGTCGGCGATGGTGTCGCTGGCTCCCACCAGTGAGCCGGCGCCGGAAAAGGCCAAGACCACTCGTCGAAAGAAGAAGGTCGTCGCCGAGTAACTCCCCTCGACCTGACGGGTGATCCCAACTTTCCCGCAGGTTCACCGTCTAACCCCGCATCATGAGACGGATAATCGCCCGATGGGTCGTGGTGTGTCTGCTGCTGGCGGGTCTCTCCGCCAGCGTGCCCGTAATCGCACATGCGCAGGTCACCCCCGCGCCTGCTCCTGCCCCCTCACAATCGTTGCTCCGCGTCTTTGTGGACTGCCACGAATGTGACACCGAGTACCTCAGACAGAACGTTCAGTTCGTTGACTACGTCCGTGACCGGACAGTGGCCGACGTCCACCTGCTGGTCACCACCGAAGGCACCGGCGGCGGTGGTCGCGCCTGGACGCTGCAATTCATCGGCATCAACCGATTCGCCGCGGTGAACCGCACGCTCACATTCACCACGGCGCAGACGGCGACGAGCGACGACCGGCGCAAGGAATTCACGCGCGTGTTCAAACTGGGCATCGCCAGTTATGCGTTTGACTCATCCGCTGGCCGCCAACTCGATGTGCAGTGGACCGCACCCACCGCTGCGGTCGCGACCGCACCGGTCAAGGACCCGTGGAACTACTGGGTGTTTCGCACCAACGCCAACGGCAGCAAAAACGGCGAGCAGTCCACCAGTTCCAGTTCCTACCGGCTGAGCCTGTCGGCGAATCGTACGACGGCCAACTGGAAGATCAGCTTCTCGTCGAACGGCAACTCCAATCGGAACGTGTTCGCCCTTGGCGACGGGCGGGAGATCAAGAGTGACTCCCACAGCTGGAGCGTGAACTCGCTGGTCGTCAAGAGCCTGACCCCGCGCTGGTCGCTGGGCGGCCGTGCGTCGGTCTCCTCCTCGAGTTTTTCGAACAACGACTCGGTGATGACCGTCGCGCCTGGATTGGAATTCAATTTTTTTCCCTATACCGAGTCCGCACGCCGCAGCTGGACCGTGCTCTATACGCTCGGCGCCAGCCGCTACGACTACAAGGACATCACCATTTTTGACAAGCTCTCAGAAGTGGTGCCCAATCACTCGCTGAGCACCAGCGTGAGCCTGCGTCAGCCGTGGGGATCGCTGTCGAGCGGTGTCAACCTCTCGCAACACCTCAATGTGCTCTCGCGCTACCGCGTCTCGACGTATGCCAGCACCGACGTGCGCCTCTTCAAGGGTTTTTCCTTCAACGTGTTCGGCGGCTACGATCGCATCCGCGATCAGATCGGCCTGCGGAAGGGCCGGGCGACACCCGAGGAGGTGCTGCTGCGACGCCGGCAGCTCGCGACCGGTCACAGCTATTACGTCAGCTTCGGGGTCAGCTACAGCTTCGGGTCCATTTTTAACTCGGTGGTGAACTCACGCTTCGGCGGCGGAGGTGGAGGCGGCACCATCATCTTCTTCTAGGACGCCGTCCACTCACCGACGTCGAGCACGCACGGGCGCGGCGGGATCACCCGCCGCGCCCTTTGTGCGCGTTGACCTACTGCCCGCCGCCGCCGGAGGCCGCGACCTTTTTCGCCGCCTCGAGCGCCTTCAGTCGCTCGTCGATGTGTTTCTCCATCTCCAGACGCGGGATGCCATCCTTCCACCAGTCCGGCGCCTCGACGCCCTTGAGGTAGTGGTCAAAGAACTCCTTCATGCGCACGGTGTAGTCGTGCTGGTTGGCGGGCCGCGCCAGACCGTGGTTCTCACCCGGGTACTCGAGCAAGACCACCGGCTTCTGCAACCGGCGCAGCGTGTTGTAGTACTCAATGCCCTGGGTGAAGTCGACGGCCCCGTCCTCATCGTTGTGCAGGATGATGAGCGGCGTCTTGACCTTGGCGGCATGCGCCACCGGTGAGTTGCGCGTGTAGGCATCCCACAGTTCCCACGGTCCCCCGGTGAACCGTCCCTGGCTGCTCTCGAAGATGGCGCCGTTGTAACCGCCCGAGTTCTTGTA
Source organism: Vicinamibacterales bacterium (assembly GCA_038319675.1). Taxonomy (GTDB): domain Bacteria; phylum Acidobacteriota; class Vicinamibacteria; order Vicinamibacterales; family SCN-69-37; genus SYFT01. The sequence continues at coordinate 14,831 of JBBQDM010000005.1, read as the reverse complement.
GAGCACCGAATACATGCTGATCATGTTGGTGAGCGGCGCGCCGGCGATCGCGGCGGCGAACATGTCCGACTGCGTGATCGTGAACGCCGTCTGATACCCACCCCACGAATGGCCGTGCAGGCCGACCTTCGAGGCGTCGACCACACCAGTGGCCACCGCGGCCTTCACAGCGTTGGGCAACGTCCACGCCGCCGACATGCCGGGATCGTTGACGTAGTACTTAATGTCCGGTTGCAGCACGGCGTACCCGTTGCTGGTGTAGGCCTGTCGGTTGAACCCGTTGGCCGTTGGGCGGCCGTACTGGTTGTGGCCCTGCGTCAACCGCTCGTAGATGTAGACAATCGTCGGATACTGCTTGCCTTTTTCGTAGTTGGCGGGCAGGTACAACGACGCCTGCAGGCGTTCGCCCTTCGCGTTCTTGAAGTCGATCAGCTGCGCACCTGCCGACCACGCGAGTGACTCTGCTTCAGGTGACATGTCCACGATCTTTCGACCGTTCTTCAAGGTCGCATCCGTCACGAAGATCTGCGGTGCCTCGGTCGGCGTTTCCCGGCGATACATCCAGGTGTCGCTGTGCTCGGCCTTCTGAAGCGACCCGATCATCGCGTCTTCCCACAGCAACATGTCCAGCCCGAGTTTCCCCGGCTCAAGCACACCGTACCCGGCACGTTTGGTCCACTCGCCCATCACCGAAAAGTATTGCGGCTGGCTCAGGTCGATGCCGCGTTCCTCGCGGTAAATGCCGGCCACGCGGCCCTGATACCGAATCTGATCCTTGCGGCCGTTCACTGTGAGATTCACCGCCGGTTCGCCGGCCGCGACGGGCACCTTCCAGATGTCCCACCGATCCGACAGCAGCACGTACGCGTTGTCGGACGTCCACCCGATGGCGTTCGACGGGGGATCCACGATGTTGTGATCGTTCTCTTCGTTCACAAACGAGACCGGCACCTTCTCGGTGATGTTCCGCGCCGTCCCCGTTTCCGCATCAAACACATGGAAGTGTTTGTTTTCGTAATACAGGTACTTTGTGCTGTCGGGCGAGGCCGTATTGCCCCAGCGCAGGTTCTTCTTGATCGTCACGCGTTTGCCGGTGGTGGTATCGATGGCGTACACGTCACGGAAGTTCTGTCCGGTCAGGCTGCCCGTCAGTTCATACGCGGTGTTGCTCGTGCCAATCGCCCACTTGCCACGACCGGTCACGACCACACTCGGCACTTCCTCATCGGCCAGGCGCACCATTGTGTTGTCGGCCGGGCGATAGAGCGCCGGATAATTCAGACTGCGGTCGGCGTTCTCCTGTACGCGCTGCTGCGACTGCAGACGCGGATCCTTGTAGTGCCAGATCACCAGGTTGGGACGCTCCGTCGCGTCCGCCGCCGCCGCTGGCGCCGCCGGGGCTGCCGGCGCGCCCTCAGCCCCCTCAGCCGCGCCGCCCCGACCGGCAGGGCGCGGCACAGGCGTGAGGTCCGCCATGCCAAAAATCATCGCCGAGCGGTCGTCGTTCCACGACGGCGTGCGATTGCCGCTCACCGACATCGTGGCGGGGAAACTCTTGTCCGCTTTCGGGTCGTACACCACCTTCTTCGGTGTGCCGCTGCCGAAGCCTGTGAAACCCACCACTGCATACAGCCGTTCACGAAAACCGCGATCCTCGGTGCCCTTCAGCATCGTCAACGCGTCGCCTTCGGTGGTCCACGCCATGCGCTCGTAAAACGCCTTGTCGGTGTCGAGCGAGGTGATCGTGCCGGTGGACATATCGCGAATCTGAAGACCGTTGCCGGCCTGATCGGCGGCATCGATCAGCAGCGCCAGGAATTTGCCCGACTTGTTGAAGTTGAACTCGAACACGTTGCCGACGTTGATCTCGGTGCCGGTGGCCAGTTCGCGCAGGATCAGGTCCGTGCCGCGAGGCCGCGTGTCGCGCGCGGGCGCACCACCGGCCGCGGCGCCACCCGCACGTCCACCAGCCGGCGCCGCCGCCGCGCCGCCCGCCGGCGCGTCAGGACCGTACCGGTGGAGGGCCACCCATCCGCCCATTTCGCCGGCAAACGAGGCGCGGCGCACTTTGGGAATGCTCACCTGATCCCCGGTCGCCAGATTCACGATCAGGGCGCTGGTCTGAATGGGGCGACGGGCGCGACGGGCCACTTCGGCCTCGGCACGGGTCAGCGACGTCATGATGGACAACCACTGCGAGTCGTCGGAGAACGCGATGGCGCCCGACCCCTCACCGGTCTTGAACGTGTGCTCCTGGCCGGTGGCGGTATGACGCACCGTCACCTCGCTGTCGCCCACCAACGGCGCGACGCGGTAGGCAAACCATTGACCATTCGGAGACAACAGCGTCGTCGTCATGGCTCGGAACGACAGTATGTCGCCCAGCCCGATCGGGCGCTTGTCGGCGTTCTGGGCCGACAACGGAATAAGAACAGCGGCCACAAAGGCCAGGGGCAGTGCAAACATGGCACGGCGACGAAGTCGCATCATCTCGGAAACCTCCTCGGAACCCACGGGTGGGAAACGGGTGAATGGTAACAGTACCGTGGCACACTGGGCGGATGTTGCGGTTGGCGACCCTCATTGGCGTTGCGTCGACGACCCTCATCGCGGTCATGTGGGTGGTCGTGATCGGACAGACCCGGCATGAGCGACAGCACGCCCTCGACGAGGCGGCGTTGCGACAGGCCAACCAGGTCATCGCCTTCGAGGAGTACTCGATCCGCACGATCGACAACGCCCACACACTGGCGCAGTATGTGATGCACCAGTGGCACCTCGACGGCGCGCAGCTCGACCTGCCGGCACTGCTGCGCGACCTCGAGATCGAGCCGGACTCGTTTGATGCGGTCAGTGTGATTGATCACGCAGGCACCGTGGTGGCGGCCGCGTCCAATCAGATGCCCACGGGCTCCATCAATATCGCTGATCGAGAACACTTCACGATCCATCGCGACAACCCTGATGTCGGGTTGTTCATCGGCAAACCGGTGCGGTCCAGACGGACGCAGACGATGATGGTGCCCCTCACGCGGCGCCTCAACACCGGCGATGGGGCGTTTGCCGGCATTGTCTCCGTGCAGGTGGCCCCCGAGCGGTTCACGGAGTTCTCAAGTGCCGCCACCGTCAGTCCGCGCGACGTGTTCTCTCTGGTCGGCCTCGACGGCATCACCCGAGCGCGGCGGGTAGGCGAGCAGCACAGCACCGGAGAAGATATTGGCGACAGCGGGGTCTTCAGCGCGCGGGCCGTCAACGCCACGGGCACGTATGTCGGCCCCGGACGCCTGGACGGCCTCGAGCGGCTGTACGCGTATCGCACGACTCGCCACTACCCCCTGGTCGCCGCTGTTGGGGTCGCGACTGATGACATCCTGGCGGACTCCCGATCGCGCCGCACCCTGTATTTCCGCAGCGCCGCAGCGGCGACTCTCGGGATCGCGGCGTTCGCGGGTTTCCTCGTGGTGACCATCACGCGACGCCGGCAGATCTTCGACGCGCTGCTGGCCAGCCGCACACGTCTGCAGGCGCTGTTTGACCACTCCAACGACGCGATTTTCCTGGTCGATGATGCGACACGACTGATCGATGTGAACCCGGCCGCGTGCGCCCTGCTGGGCGCCTCGCGCGGTGAGTTGGTCGGCACACTTCTGGCCGACCTGGTGCCTCCTGATGACCACGCGGCGCTGGCCGATGATTGGCGGCGCTTCCTGGCGACGGGTCGCAGCAGTGGCGCCATGCGGATCCTCCATCGCGAGGATCGCGCGGTCGAGGTCGACTACACGGCCGTGGCCCAGATCGAACCCAATGTCCACCTTGCCGTCTTTCGCGACATCACTGCGCGGAGGCTTCAGGAACGTCATGCGCTCCGTACGCAGCGCATGGAAAGTTTGGGCACATTGGCCGGCGGCATCGCCCACGACCTGAACAACGCCCTCGCGCCGATCCTGATGGCGATCGCCGTGCTGCGGGAGGACGAAACCGATCCGATGAAGCAGGAGATGCTCGACACGATCAACCGCAGTGCCCAGCGGGGCGCCGACATGGTGCGACAGGTACTCACGTTCGCCCGGGGCATCGAAGGCCGACGCGTGAGTGTGGCTGTGGACCAGGTCATCCGCGAGGTCGAACGGATCGTGAATGACACATTCTTCAAGGCCATCGACGTGCGTGTGCACATCGCCACGGACCTGCCACCCATCGTGGGCGATCCCACCCAGCTGCACCAGGTGCTGCTCAATCTGTGCCTCAACGCGCGGGATGCCATGCTCGATGGCGGCACACTTACCATCACCGCGGCGTTGGCCATCGTGGATGCTCAGTTCGCAAGCATGGATCGTGAGGCTGACATCGGCCGGTATGTCGTGCTCACCGTGGCTGACACGGGCACCGGCATTCCTGCAGCCGTCGTGGATCGCGTCTTCGAGCCATTTTTCACCACCAAAGCCGTCGGCGAAGGCACCGGACTGGGACTGTCCACGTCGCTCGCGATCGTGCGCGGCCACGGCGGGTTCATCCGGGTGAAGAGCGAACCCGGCCACGGCACCACCTTCAGTGTGTACCTGCCAGTGCAGGACGGGCTCGCACACGTGCCGCAGGTCGCGTGCGAAGACGCACCGGTTCCCAGGGGACACAACGAGCTGGTACTCGTGATTGACGATGAACCCTCCGTCCGCACAGTGACACGACAGACCCTTGAGGCGTTCGGGTACCGGGTGATCATCGCGTCGGATGGCACGTCCGGCGTAGCCGCCTATGCGTCACACATGCCGGACGTCTCCCTGGTCATCACCGACATGATGATGCCCGGCCTTGGCGGAGCACAGACCATCATCGCCTTGCGCGCCATCACACCGGATTTGCGGGTGATTGCCGCCACCGGGCTGGCCGACGAGGCGCGCGTCGCCCGCGCACTTGAAGCGGGAGCGCGACAGGTATTGCCAAAGCCGTTCACCGCCGACGCACTGCTGTGCGCCGTGCGTGAGGTGCTCGACGGTTAACAGTACGGAGCAGACGGACTTTAGTCCGTCTGTTTCCGACGGGCTAAAGCCCGTCGGCTCCGAAAGCATTGTGACTACTGAGGCGCAGTTGGTTTGGCGACCTTGAACAGCCGGCGGGCGCCACGCCACAACAACCGGATGATGATCACCGCCATCACGATCAACACGCCCACCAGGGCGGCGGCGAGCCACGGGTAACTCGCGGCGAACCACGTCAGCCCGAGGGCCAACAGGTCTTCGGTGACACTGAGCCCGATATTGGAGGCAGGCTCCGGCGACGCAGACACCGCGGTGCGCATCGTCGTCTTGAGCGTGTGCGCGAGGAGCGCGAGCCCGGCCCCGAGCACTGTGGCGGCCAATTGCCACCCTGGATCAAGCGACGGGGTGGCGGCGTAGGCAATCACCGCGGCGGCCGGCACACGTACAAACGTCTGCAGTACGTTCCAGATGAGATCGAGCAGCGGCACCTTGTCGGCGACAACCTCGATCACAAAGAGCAGGCCGGCTCCACCGATCACCCACCAGCTCATCACCATGCCCAGGTCACCGGGAAGCGTGAGCACCCCCGCGCGGGCGAGCAGGCCCAGCAACGCAACCGTGCCTGACACGTTCAGCCCGGCAGCGAAAGAAATCGCGATCAGGAACGCAATCAGTTCGCGGGGGTCAAGCGGCATCGCCATATTGCCTCATCGCCTGATTACTGCTTCACCATGCGCGCAGCCACCACCGTGTCGCCCAGCGCCAGTCGGTCCACCACCTCCATGCCGCGGACCACGCGACCTAGTGAGGTGAAGTCGCCTTCGTTGTGGGGTTGGGGAGTGTTGCCGAGGGTATACCCGGGTCGTCCGGTGTCGAGACCCGACGAGGCCCACGCGAGGTTGGCACGGGTCAGCCCGTGGCGATTCACTTCATCACGCAACCGATTCGCCCCCTGAATAGTCGCCTGCTGCGCCACGAAATTTGGGACGACGCGCGTGAACACGGTGCCGACGATGGCACCTGATTCGGTGAGGCGCACAAGCTCCTCCATCCCAAGCGGCGCATCAGCGGCGAACAACTCCAGTTCGATCTCGCCGTTCGGCGTCATCCACACGGCGCGTGGTGCGGGTGCACCGTTCCACGCAGGCACGATCCAGCGTTCAACCACGTCGCGGTAATAGTCGAGCCCGCGGTCCTCGAGCGCAGGTCGAGCCGCAGGACCACCCCTTGCACCACCAGCTCGCCCGCCTCTACCGGCTCCAGGTTGTGGTGGTGGCGCGGTCAGGCGCGCCAGTTGCTGACGAGCCACTGTGCGCAAAGCCGCCGGCTTCGATGCCGCCGTCGCCGCCTCAAGGCGGGGCCGTACCTGATCGATCCGACCCGCATGGCGGCCGAGTGTTTCCGCCGCAGACACCGACATCCATGTATCAGGGTCCTCAAGCGCGGCGAGCACCGCCTCCACCGACGCGTCATCGTCGTAGGCAGTCAGGACACGGAGCGCCTCCGTCCGCACGCGACGGTCAGAGTCCTTGAGGGCATCGCGCAAGCGTGCGGAACCGATGAGCTGATCGGTCATCAAGGCTGGTGTGAGCCCGCGCACGGCCCAGAACCTGACTTCAGCGGAAGGGTCGCTTGAGAGTGTTAATAGATGTGATGCCGCATCAGGATTCCTGGGGCGAAAGAGTGCCCAGGTCGCACGCCACCGCACTTCCACGTCATCCACCGTGATCCAGCGAAGAATCGGGTCGAGTGTGCCAACCTCGGTATAACGGCCCAACGACAGGAGGACTTCGCCCACCACGACACGAGCTACGGGACTGTCCGGCACTTCCTGCAGGAAGCGTTCAAGGTGACCACGCGCCTCCGGCGTGCGGACTTTGCCGAGCGCACGGGCCGCCTCGAATGCGGCATCGGCGTTCACGCGCCACTGGTCCATCGTTCGTGCAAGCCACGACACGCCGGCAGGGTCCTTCACCTGCCCCATGGCGAATGCGACGGTGGCGTGCATCTGCGCATCGGCGCCGGTGGCGAGTGGCTCAAGCAACGCGAGTCCACGCTCGTGTGGTATTCGTCCAATGGTGACCACTGCGCGACGCTGCACCTCCGGATGTGTGGAGGCGAGCAGGCGCGTCAGCGTCGGCTCGTCAAACCGGCGTGTGTCCTCGAGCTGCAAGAGTTCGGCGATTGCCGTGACGTCTGCCGCGCGCAACGGCGTGCGCGTCTGCTGCGCGCCACCCGATCCCACCAGAGCGACGCCCATCGTCAGTACCGCCACCACCATCACAACTGCTCGACGTACATGTGCCATCTCGCCTGCGCCTCCTGCCGAGATTCTAGTCGGAATTCCCGTATGCTTTTTCCGTGGTTTCCGCTCCCATCACGAGTATCAGCTGGCCGTGGAGCACCCGTGTGTATTACGGATGGCCCGTATTGCTCGTGGCGGCTGCAGCGATGGTGGGCACCTTGCCCGGGCGCACGCAGGGACTCGGACTCATCACGGAGCCCCTCCTGGCTGACCTCGGCATCGGTCGCGTCACCTACGCGCAGCTCAACTTCTGGGCGACGATTTTTGGTGCCGGCGGCGCGATTGGCATCGGGCGCGCCATCGACCGCTTTGGGTCACGGGTCGTCCTCACACTCGTGGCCGTGGCACTTGGGGCGGTGGTCGTGCTGATGAGCCGCACAACAGGCACGCTGGATTTGGCTGCGTGGCTCACGTTGACGCGTGCGCTTGGGCAAAGCGCCCTCTCGGTGATCGCCCTCGCGATCGTCGGTCACTGGTTCGTGCGCCGGATCGATCGCGCGATGGCCGTCTTCAGCGTGGTGATGAGTGTTGGGTTCATGCTGGCGTTTCCCACGGTCGGCTGGCTCGTACAAACGTACGGCTGGCGGTCCGCATGGCTTTTGATCGGCGTGGCGCTGCTCGTGGCGCTGGCGCCGCTGGGATGGCTGGTCGTGCGACGAAGTCCGGAATCCGTCGGCTTGGATCCCGATGGCGCACCTGCACACCACACTCATCCACTCAGTGGGCACACGTGGCGCGACGCGCTCAGGACACCTGCATTCTGGCTATTCGCCGTGGGCACCGCGCTCTACGGACTGGTGGCCTCGGGGATTGGCCTGTTCAACGAATCCATCCTGGCAGAGCGAGGTTTTGACGCCAGCGTCTACTACCAGACGCTTGTCGTCACTGCGATCACGGCCTTGGCGGGCAACGGCCTTGGTGGATGGCTCGCGGGACGCGTGCCGTTGCCAAGGCTGCTGTGCATCGCCCTCGGCGTACTCGCGGCGGGTGTGTGTGCATTGCCGTTTGTGACCGCGCTCTGGCAGGTCATGGCCTGGGCCGTGGCGATGGGCCTGGGCGGCGGCCTGATCATGGTGTTGTTTTTCAGCGTATGGCCTCGCGTGTTTGGTCGCAGGGACCTTGGCGTGATTCAGGGCAGCGCACAGGCGCTGACCGTGTTGGCCTCCGCGTTGGGCCCCCTGCTCCTGGCATGGTGCGTCACCTGGACCGGCAGCTATCGCAGCATCTTCTTCCTCCTCGCCGGAGTCATCGCCATCGTTGCTGCGGCGGCCCTGATCGTGCGTCTGCCCGAGGCGGCGACGACCGCAGGTGGTGACGTCGCATGACCATCGCGCTGTACACCTCAATCTGGCTCGCGCTGGTCGCCTTGCTCCTTGGCGAACTCGGGCGCCGACGGAACCTGCAGACGCGTGTAACCACCCGGTGGGCGATCGTGGCGTCTGCCATCGGTGTGGCTCTGGCCACCACGCACACACTACTCGCGCTCGGCGTGGCGTACGACTGGGACCATGCGCGCGCCGTGGCGGTCACCGCCGAGCGCGCAGCCGAGGTGTACGGCGTCGCGTGGCCTGGCAGCCTGTACGTGAACTACGTGTTTCTGGGGTGGTGGCTCGCCGACACGCTCTGGTGGTGGCGTGCGCCGGTCGCGTTTGTCACCCGTCCGCGCTGGATCGAATGGCTCTGGCGCCTGACGGCTTTCACGATGGTCATCAACGGTGCGGTGATCTTCGCGAGCCCCATCGGCCGCATCTTTGGAGTACCTCTGGTGGCGGCGCTGCTGTTTGTGTGGAGTCAGTCCCCAGTCCGCAGTCCCCAGTCCGCAGTCCGCGGTCCGCAGTCCTAACGCTTCGAGAAGCGAAGATCCCAGACGCGGTCCTGCGTCACGCTGAGCGCCACCACGCGACCGTTTTCGCGGTGGAACGTTACATCTCCCAGGCCGGCACCAGCTTCGAAGCGATCACGCGAATGTGCACGCAACGTGATCAAGGCGTCCGGTCGACGCCGAAGGACGAGGGCGCCGTTTTCGATTGAGGCGATCAGCTCCGTTTCCACTTCATCACTCACGTAGGTGCCGACAAACGCATTGAGATCGGCGGCGGAGGGCTTGTAGGCAGGGTCCCGGGTCACGCCTACGAGTGGCCCGTGCGCTTCTTGAAGCGTTGTGGCTCGTGGTGCATCGGGATTGACGCGGTCACCAAGGTAGATGTCGCTGACTGCCCGGCTGAATTGTGTGGGATTGGCGTTGCCGGCGTTACACAAGACCGCCACGGTCAGATCGGCCGACGGGTAATACGTGAGGAATGCGCGATACCCAGCGGTGGCACCCGAGTGATTCACCTCGGGCACACCGCCATAGACACCCGTGAATACGCCCAGACCGTAGTGCAGCTCGCGTCCATCCGGCAGTCTTGCCATCGTCTGCTGCTGTGCTGCGAGGCCATTGGTGGCGAACGGACCGTCGATCAGCGCCTGCTGCCATTTCAACAAGTCGCCCACCGTCGTGAGGAGTCCGCCGTTGCCGTGCACGTTTTCAAACGGCATGTTCTGACGGAAGCGGGCGGTGCCCTGGGGGCTGTAGCCGATCGCGCGTCCGGGGACCAGACGGGCAAAGTCGTCACGCCATGACGTGCGGGTCAACCCGAGCGGTTCAAAGATACGTGTGCGGCTGAACTCGGCGAACGACATGCCGCTGACACGCGCCACGACGACTGCGGCGAGGTTGTAACCCGAGTTGCTGTAGGACCAACGAGTGCCAGGTGTGAAGTTCAACCCCTGCTGGCGGCTCAACATGTCCACCACATGCGCGTGTGTATAAATGCGTGAACCACGCGGCATGCCCGCCACGCCGGCCAGATTGCCCCAGTCGCGCAGGCCGCTGGTGTGCGACAACATGTGCCGAATTGTCAGCGGAGCATCGTAGGCCGGGAGCTCGGGAATGTGTTTCCGCACCTCGTCATCGAGCGACAATTTGCCATCAATCGCGAGCAGGATCACCGCCGCGGCCGTGAACTGCTTGGAGACGGAACCAGCTTCAAAAATCGTTTCGGGTTTGTTGGGTACCGCATGCTCCAACTCCGCCATGCCGTACGCCCGCTGCAATACGGGCACACCCTTTTCCGCGACCCCGACCGCGCACCCGGGCGTATTGGTGTTCCACGCCGCAAATACGTTATCCACTGCAGCCCGCCGAGCAGCAAGCGATGTGTCTGGCGGCACCGCCACCGCCTGCGCCGAGAGAATCGCCCCAGTCTGAACGATAAGAATCAGCAGTGCTGCGAGCCGGAACGAACGCTGAGCGTGTGCAACCATGCTGCGAATATTAGCCTCATCTCCTCATCTCCCCATCTTTAACTGCGGTAGGCTGTGCACATGAAACTTCGCCTTCTGACAAGCGCGGTGGTAGTGGCGCTGCTGACGCTGCCGGCCGCACCGGTGTCGACCCAGACGCAACCCGACCTGGGGGTGTTTTCCAAGGATGGGGTGGTGGTGACGGCCTCCGACATTGCGTCGGACGTGGGCGCAGCGATTCTGGCGCGCGGCGGCACGGCGGTAGACGCGGCTGTGGCGACAGCCTTCGCGATGGCGGTGACGTACCCCACAGCCGGCAACATCGGTGGCGGCGGCTTCATGATCGTCCGGCAGCCCGACGGCTCGGCGACCACGTTCGACTTTCGCGAGAAGGCTCCGGGTAAGGCGACCGCGACGATGTATCTGGACGCGCAGGGGAATATCAATCGCAGTCTGACGGCGGCGGGCTACCTGGCGCCGGGGGTGCCCGGCACCGTGCGCGGGTTGGCCTTGGCGCACTCACGCTTTGGCAAACTCGCGTGGCGCGATCTGGTGATGCCCGCGGCGGATCTGGCGCGCAACGGCTTCCGCGTCTCGCAGTCGTTGGCTAACGGCCTGAATCGCGAAGTGGCCGGACCGATGAAACCGTTCCCCGGTTCCGTGGCCGCCTATGGAAAACCGGGTGGCGGCGAGTGGCAGGCGGGCGACACGATCGTGCTTGGCGATCTCGCCAAGACGCTCACAGCCATTGCCACTGACGGTCCCGACGCGTTCTACACCGGCTGGATTGCAGACACGATCGAACAGGCGATGGCCGCCAACGGCGGACTGATCACCAGGGCTGACCTCGCCGCGTACCAGGCGCAGGAACGACAGCCCGTGCGTGGGACGTTCCTCGGCTACGACATCATCTCCATGCCGCCGCCCAGTTCCGGTGGCACGGCGCTCATCACCATGCTCAACATGCTGGAAGCGCTCGAGATCCAGAAGCTGCCTCGGTTGTCCGCCGAGGCCGTGCACTTGACGACCGAAGCACGTCGCCGCGCCTTCCTCGACCGCGCGCGTTTCCTCGGTGACCCCGATTTTTCCGAAATCCCTGTTGCGCGTCTCACGTCGAAGGCGCATGCACGCTCGCTTATCGCCACCATCGACCGCACGAAGGCGTCGAGTTCCACCGAGCTCGGCAAGGACATCGTCACGCTCCCCGCTGAAGAGTCGGACGAAACGACGCACTTCTCGGTCGCTGACGGGCGCGGCATGGCTGTGTCGCTCACCTACACGCTTGAAGGCGGCTACGGCTCACACCTGGTGATTCCCGGCACCGGGTTTCTGCTCAACAACGAGATGGGCGACTTCAATAAAAAGCCCGGCACGACCAACCTCACGGGCGACATCGGCACGCCGGCCAACCTGATCGCACCTGGCAAACGCATGCTCAGTTCGATGACACCGGTGATCGTCGCGCGCTCCGGGCGGCTCGTGCTTGTCACCGGCTCACCCGGTGGGCGCACCATTATCAACACATCGCTTGATGTGGTGCTTGGCGTCACCGCGTACGGCCTGCAGGGGAGTGAAGCCGTCGCCGCGCCGCGCATGCACCACCAGTGGCTGCCCGATCGGCTGTCGATCGAAGCGAACGGTGTATCTGACGATGTGCTGGCGGCGCTGAAGGCGATGGGCCACGATGTACGCATGGGCGGCACGCAGGGGTCGGCGCAGTCGATCTGGGTGCATCCCAACACCGGTGCGATCTACGGCATCCCCGATCGACGGAGTGCGGACGCGAAGGCGTCCATTCCTAATCGCGAGCCGTAACTACCGCACCGGGAATCGCACCACTGGGAGGAGCTCGGATTGCCTGTGTTTGACAGCGTGGGCGGTACCTCGGTAGGCTTGTCAGGTCATGTTTCTCGCGACGTCGCACCATCTCCATCATCACCATGGTCATCTGACCGGCCGGTGGAGTTGCGCCTAGCGCGTTTTCGAGTCTCTCGAATCTCAACAACCCCGCCGGACCTGGCGGGGTTTTTTGTTTCAGAGCCCAGCCGGTCCGCGCGATTTCAACACACTCGATGTGTAAAGGACAGGCAGTGGACTTCTCAAAACTCAACGGACTCATCCCGGCCGTGATTCAGGACGACGCCAGTGGCGAAGTGCTGATGGTGGGCTTCATGAACGACGCGGCGCTGGCGCTCACACGTGAGACCGGCTACGCGACGTTTTTCTCCCGATCACGCAACACGCTCTGGAAAAAGGGCGAGACCTCCGGCAATCGCCTGGCGGTCACCGCCCTCTTCACCGATTGCGACGATGACACCGTGCTGGTGAAAGTGCGACGCGAGGGTGACGGTAACGTGTGCCACTTGAATCGACGGAGTTGCTTCGTGCCGATGGCCGCTGACGTGGTCTCGGACGGTCCGGTGGCGGGAGGTGCACGATGAGCACGACACCTACTCGCAAGCTGCGCCTCGGCATCCCAAAGGGCTCGCTGCAGGACGCGACGGTGCAGTTGTTCGCCCGCGCCGGATTCAACGTGTATGTGAACTCCCGGTCGTACTTTCCGGCCATCGATGATCCGGAAATTGAGTGCATGCTCATCCGCGCGCAGGAGATGGCGCGGTATGTCGCCGACGGCGTGCTTGATGCCGGGCTGACCGGCCAGGACTGGATCGCCGAGCACAATGCCCAACGGCCCTCCACCAATGGAGAGTCGCCGGTGGTGTCGGTCGCCGACCTGATCTATGCCAAGCAGTCGTTTGGCAAGGTGCGCTGGGTGCTGGCTGTGCCGGAAGACTCCCCGTTCAAGACGCCTGAGGATTTGGAGGGCAAGACCATCGCCACCGAACTGGTGCGCGTCACGGAATCCTACTTCCGCGACAAGGGCGTGAACGTCAACGTCGAGTTTTCGTGGGGCGCGACCGAGGTCAAGCCACCGATGCTGGCCGACGCCATTGTGGACGTCACTGAAACCGGGTCGTCACTCCGGGCCAACCGCCTCCGTGTGATCGACACGCTGATGGAGTCCAACACACAGTTCATCGCCAACTCCACGGCGCTTGCTGACGAGTGGACGCGCACAAAGATCGACAACATCGCGTTGCTCCTGCGGGCGGCGATTGAGGCGCAGGGCCGTGTCGGGTTGATGCTGAACGTGTCCCGTGACGCCCTCGCCACGGTGCTCGCCTTGTTGCCGGCGTTGCAGCGGCCGACGATTTCTGCACTCAGTGATGACAACTGGGTGGCGGTGAACACCATCATCGAAGAACGCACGGTGCGCGAACTGATTCCCAAACTCAAAGCCGCGCAGGCGCAGGGGATCGTCGAGTATCCACTCAACAAGATCGTGCTGTGATGCGGATCATTGCAGCGTCGAATACCCGTGCTCTGGCGCGCCTGGTTACCACTGACCTGGCACGAAATCCTGATGTGGAAGCAACGGCGACTGCCATCCTCGCGGATGTGCGACGCCGTGGCGACGTGGCCGTGCGGTCGTGGAGCCGGAAGCTCGACAACATGGTGCCGCGTGAACTGACACGCGCGGAACTGCGCGCGGGCTGGCGCGCCACCCCGCGCGACGTGCGGGCCGCGATTCGCGCGGCCGTCACGCGCGTGCGAACGGTGGCGGACGCACAGCGTCCGCACCCGTTCGTCGTCAATGTCGAGCCCGGCGTGCGTGTCGAGCAGCGCGTCGCGCCGCTCGCACGCGTCGGGTGTTACGTACCCGGCGGCCGATATCCCCTGCCGTCCACCCTCATCATGACCGTCGTGCCGGCCGTCGCCGCCGGCGTCCCCGAGATCATCGTCGTCTGTCCGAGGCCGGATGCGACGGTGTTGTGTGCCGCCATTGAAGCAGGCGCCACCCGCGTGATTCAGGTCGGCGGCGCGCAGGCAATCGGCGCGCTGGCGTACGGCACGGCGACAATTCCACGCGTGGACAAGATTGTCGGACCGGGCAATGCCTGGGTGGCCGCGGCGAAGTCGCTGGTGTCGCGCGAGTGCCCGATTGACGTGCACGCGGGTCCGAGCGAGATCGTGGTGTGGTCCGACCGGGGGCGCCCGGACTGGATCGCGCGCGACCTGCTGGCGCAGGCCGAGCACTCCCATGCCGCGGGGGCCGTCTTTGTGACGAGCCGCGCATCCCTCGCCCGGGACGTCGCCGAGGCCGTGGGCCGGCTGACGCCGGCGGACGGCCCGGCGCGCGTCTCGCTGCAGCGCCACGGCGCCATCGTCGTGGCGCGGTCGAGGCGCGAGGCGCTGGACGT